>NZ_CP113501.1:0-110000 GCF_026692625.1 Methanothermobacter sp. DP
CAGGGCAACAGCCTCAAGGTTCAGAGGTTTCCCTAGGTTTGCCGAGGCAACAATGTTCTGGATCTTTATCTCAAATTCCTCGGGTATATCGGGGTCCATGGTCCTCATCATATCAACTGTGAGTTTTATGGCCCTCTTGGAATCCTCAATGGATTTTGCACCTGTACATACCAGTTTACCTGATCCAAAGATCAGAGCAGCGGTTTTAGGCTCCTTTAATTTGTATACAAGACCCGGAAACTGTTCCCGGTTAAAATCAACATTTTCAAGGGCTTCAGCAACTGTCTGAAGATCAATTGATTTCCCAAGGGTTGCAGAAGCAACAATATTTTCTATCTTGATATCCACATCTGTCAACTAGATACCTCCCGGTGAAGTTTAAACCTACATATAAATTTAAATGCACCTATATTAATATTGACGTAAAAAACTAGTTATTATGGATAATAATATATTTAATAATCCATTCGGTACATTGAAATCATTCACACCTGCAGGCATTTCCCTGTAAAATTACGCACCCTTTATACCAGAATTTAAATAATCTGATTTCCATAGGGATAGCATACACAGAATTCTTTAGGACTAGGGGTCCTGGATGGGGGGATGATATGGTTATCGATCCGAGAATCTACAAGGAACAGGTTGAGGAACTTGGAGTTGAGGGGCTTGAAATAAATCCCTCAACCAGAGAGGAGGCACTTGAGCTTCTGGAGGAGGTTGAAGAATACATAAAAAACCTTAAGAGGATAAGGTACAATCTCCATATGGACATGAGGATCATCAGAATGCAGTACCTTGAGAAAATGAGGGACCCGGGGGTGAAGGATGACCTCCGGAAGAGAAAGAGTATCATGGATGAGAGAGATGATCTCCTGGGTCCATATGAGGGTGTTGACAGGATCATAGATGCCCTCCTTGATGAACTGGATGAATCCGCACAGTTTTTAAGGGAATACGCTGACCTTGAGGATACAGGTGTATCCAGCGGTATTGAAGGGTGGTAGACTTTGATAGAGGTTGAGGTTAAGGCTAAAATTTCCAGCGGGGATGAATTAAGAGAGCGCATAATCTCACTTGGCGGGCGCCATGTTTCAGATGAGGAACAGACTGACCTATACTTCAATGCACCCCACAGGGACTTTGCAGAGACCGATGAAGCGCTGAGAATAAGAAAAACAGGCGAAAAGACATTCATAACCTACAAGGGTCCCAAAATTGATGATATGAGTAAGACCCGGAAGGAACTGGAGGTTGAGGTTGCAGACCCTGAAACGGCAGCGGGAATACTGGAGTCCCTTGGCTTTCGAAGGGTGAGGGAGGTCTTCAAGGAGAGGAGGACCTACTCACTCGGAGACTTCACCCTATCAATTGACACCGTGAGGGGCCTCGGGACCTACCTTGAAATAGAGAGGGACCTCCCTGATGGCAGTGATTACGGGGATGCCCTCAGCGAGATATTTGGTCTCTACAGAAAACTGGGGGTAAGCGGGGGATTCGAGAGAAAATCCTACCTTGAACTTCTTGAGGCTGAATCTGGATAGTTGATTGAGAATTGGGGGGTTATGTGAACTTTTTTAGGCTGAATCTGGATAGTTGATTGAGAATTGGGGGGTTATGTGAACTTTTTTAGGCTGAATCTGAATAGGCACTGCCAGGGACCCATAAAAAATCTGAGAGGGATCTCAAAAGTCATGGAGCCAAGGCCAGATAACCGCCAGGGCCAGGGATCAGGTCACTCCATTATTATCTGAGGCTGAAAAGCGTCAGTATGGTCACAACAGATGAAACATGTAGGGCCGGAAGATGCCTGTACTCTCAAACCTTTTATACTTGGATATCAAATTTAAATAAATGCTATGGTCTTCATTTTAATAAATCAGTTAAGGTGGTAATCCCTTGAAATACTTTGTCAGTCCCTTCAATAAGGAAGCTGAATTAGAATTTCCTGATAAGATCACGATTTATGATACAACACTCCGCGACGGGGAGCAGACCCCTGGAGTTTGCCTTGGAACCGAGGAAAAACTTGAAATAGCCAGAAAACTTGATGAACTGGGCATACACCAGATAGAAAGCGGTTTTCCAGTTGTATCAAAGCAGGAAAAGGTTTCAGTAAAGACAATAGCCAATGAAGGTCTCAATGCAGATATACTGGCCCTGAGCAGGACAAAGAAGGAGGACATAGACGTTGCGATTGACTGCGACGTTGATGGCGTCATAACCTTCATGGCCACATCCGACCTCCACCTCAAACACAAACTCAAACTCACAAGGGAGGAGGCCCTCAATGTGTGCATGAACTCCATAGAGTATGCAAAGGAACACGGCCTCTTCCTGGCGTTCTCAGCAGAGGACGCCACAAGGACTGACCTGGAATTCCTCAGGCAGATATACAGAAAGGCAGAGAGTTACGGGGCAGACAGGGTCCATATAGCGGATACAGTGGGTGCCATAAGTCCTCAGGGAATGGATTACCTTGTAAGGGAACTTCGAAAGGATATAAAGGTGGACATAGCAATGCACTGCCACAATGACTTTGGCATGGCCCTCTCAAATTCAATAGCAGGGCTCCTGGCGGGCGGAACAGCAGTTTCAACCACGGTTAACGGTATAGGTGAAAGGGCAGGGAACACCTCCCTTGAGGAGCTTATAATGGCCCTGAGGATAATCTATGACATTGACCTTGGATTCAACATCAGCGTCCTCTATGAGCTGTCAAGGCTCGTTGAGAAGCACACCCGCATGAAGGTACCTGAAAACAAGCCCATAGTTGGAAGGAACGTCTTCAGGCACGAGTCAGGTATACACGTGGATGCGGTGATAGAGGAACCCCTCACATATGAACCGTTCCTCCCTGAGATGATAGGTCACCAGCGCAAGATAGTACTGGGTAAACACTCAGGTTGCAGGGCAGTCAAGGCAAAACTTGAGGAGTACGGTATAGAGGTTACAAGGGAGGAACTCTGCAGGATAGTGGAGGAGGTAAAGAAAAACAGGGAGAAGGGGAAATACATTAATGATGAACTCTTCTACAGGATCGTAAGGTCTGTGAGGGGGCCTGTTGACTTCTAGGTGGCTGGAATGAACATAAGAGAAGGGATTGAAGGTATCCTCGGATAGTTTTTCAGGTGGCTGGAATGAACATAAGAGAAGGGATTGAAGGTATCCTCGGATAGTTTTTCAGGTGGTTAAAATGAACATCACAGAGAAGATCCTTGCAGATGCAGCCGGAGTGGCTGAGGTCACACCCGGCGAGATAATAGAGGCCCGGGTTGACCTTGCAATGACCCACGACGGCACATCACCCCCAACAATCCGCACATTCAGAGAGATAGCCTCAAGGGGAGGCCCCAGCAGGGTGTGGGACCCTGAAAGAATAGTCATGGTATTCGACCACAACGTACCACCCAACACAATCGGGGCAGCAGAGTTCCAGAGGGTAACATCTGAATTCGCCTCTGAGCAGGGAATAAACAATATCTTCAAGAACGCTGAGGGAATATGCCACCAGGTCCTCCCAGAGAAGGGATTTGTACGCCCAGGAATGGTCATAGTGGGTGCAGACTCACACACCTGCACATACGGGGCATTCGGTGCATTCGCAACTGGAATGGGCGCCACAGACATGGCAATGGTATTCGCCACAGGAAAAACCTGGTTCATGGTGCCCGAGGCAATGCGCATAGAGGTTACAGGCCAACTGCAGGGGTTCACCACAGCAAAGGATGTTATACTGAAAATCATAGGGGAAATCGGTGCTGACGGTGCAACATACCGGGCTGTGGAGTTCACCGGAAGCACGGTTGATGAAATGGACGTTGCCGGAAGGATGACCATATGCAACATGGCAGTTGAAATGGGGGCCAAAAACGGTATAATGGAGCCCAGCAGGAGGATAATCCAGTATGTAAAGTCCAGGACAGGGAGAGACTTCATGGTTTACCGTTCAGATAGGGACAGCCAGTACGTGGAGGACCACCACTTCGATGTCTCTGACCTCGAACCACAGGTTGCATGCCCTGATGACGTGGATAACGTGGCACCTGTTCACAGGGTTGAGGGAACCCACATAGACGAGGCATTCCTTGGTTCATGCACAAACGGCCGCTACGAGGACCTCAAAATGGCAGCAGATGTTCTTGGGGATAGAAGGGTCCATGATGATGTGAGGTTCATAGTTTCACCCGCCTCAAGGGAGATCTACCTCAGGGCACTGGAGGATGGGATAATAGAGACCTTCCTAAGGGCAGGGGCCATAGTCTGCAATCCTGGCTGCGGGCCCTGTCTCGGGGCCCACATGGGGGTCCTGGCCCCAGGAGAGGTTAGCATAGCCACAACCAACAGGAACTTCAGGGGAAGGATGGGGGACCCATCATCAAAGGTCTACCTGGCCAACCCGGCGGTTGTGGCGGAATCGGCAGTTAAAGGGGTGATCAGCGCACCCGAATAGAAAATACGGTGAATCCTAAAGAGATATGATTCCATCACCCATGTGATCAGCGCACCTGAATAAAAATGGGAAGACCCGCATTATGAGGGAGGGAGGAAATGGATGTCAATGTCATGGAGGAGATTGAACGCATCGAGAGGATAATAGGGAGGCTCTCAAACACCCAGAAGATACTGCTATCAACAGACGGCTCGGTAACAAGGATACTTGACGTGCTGAGGGGAACAGTGACCATAAGGACCATAAAACAGGAATTCATACCATCAACTCCAGAAATCGCAGATAAACTCAGGATATCCCCTGGCGAAATGGTTAATCACCGGGTGGTTGTGATAGGGAATAATGAACCGCTAATACACGCAGTATCATACATACCACTATCAAGGCTTGATGATGGATTCAGAGAGGACCTCATAAGGGCGGATATACCCATAGGGAGGATACTGAAGAAGCACAGTATAGAATCCCGCAGGGAGATAGAGATCCTTGACATAGAAAGTCCCAGCAGAGAACTCAGGGAAATATTCAAAACAGACTCCCCCATGCTCACAAGGACCTACAACATAATCCACCAGGACGAGGTGCTCATAAGGATAAAGGAGACCTTCCCATTTGACTGGTTCAGGGAAGAATTCCGGTAACGGTGTTTTCATGGGAGTTAAATTAAAGGATATAATATCGGCGGAGAAGATAAGGCTTGATGATCTCAGGGGGCGCACAGTTGCAGTTGATGCAGCCAACAGCATATACCAGTTCCTCTCAAGCATAAGACAGAGGGATGGAACACCCCTCATGGACTCAGAGGGGCGGGTGACGTCCCACCTCAGCGGCATCCTCTACAGGACAGCGGCGGTGATGGAGAGGGATATAAGGGTGGCCTATGTTTTTGATGGGAAATCCCATCACCTGAAGGGCGAAACAGTGACAAGGCGTATTGAGACCCGGAAGAAGTCTGAAGTGGAATGGAAGAGGGCCCTTGAGGAGGGGGACATCGAGAGGGCGAGGAAGTATGCTGTGAGGTCCTCAAGGATGTCACAGGATATAGTTGAAAGCTCCAAAAGGCTTCTTGAGCTCCTAGGGATCCCATACGTTCAGGCACCGGGCGAAGGCGAGGCACAGGCATCATTCATTGTTAGGAGGGGTGATGCCTGGGCAGTGGCATCCCAGGACTACGACTGCCTCCTCTTCGGAGCCCCCAGGGTCGTGAGAAACCTCACACTCAGCGGAAAACTGGAGGAACCAGAGATAATTGAACTGGAATCTGCCCTCAGGAATCTTTCAATCACCCATGAACAGCTCGTGGACCTGGCACTCCTCGTTGGCACAGACTTCAATGATGGAATAAAGGGGATAGGTGCCAGGAGGGGACTCAAACTCATAAAGGAAAAGGGTGACGTATTCAGTGTAATTGAGGAGGTGGATGGGGATATCGGAGGCGACCCCGAGGTCCTCAGGGGGATATTCCTTGAACCTGACGTGACCGAAGACTATGAACTGAAATGGAGGAAACCCGATAGGGATGGGGTCATAGAGTTCCTCTGCGGTGAGCATGGATTCTCAGAGGAAAGGGTAATGGCTGCTCTTAAAAAAATTGAGGGGGCTTCATTCACACAGAAAAGCCTTGAGGACTGGTTCTGAGGATCATGGACTCTACTGGTCCTGCAGGTATATAGTGGAGGTTGTCACCGGACTGGTTCTGAGGATCATGGACTCCACTCCCTCAGATCATCGGCTGATGGTTCATAGAGAAATCCCCGTTCCCTGCAAAATTCAATCAGCCTCCGGTAGGAGGGATGGGATGAGAGGGTACCGGTATCACCTATTATTATGAGCTTGCGCCTTGCCCGTGTAAGTGAAACATTGAGTCTCCTGAGGTCCCTGAGGAAACCTATGTTACCTTCACTGTTACTTCTAACCATTGAGATGATGATGACCTCCCTCTCACGCCCCTGGAAACCATCCACACTGTTAACCTCAACACCGGTCATGGAGGATATCAGGTCCACCTGGTCATCGTAGGGTGTTATTATACCGATCTCCTCTTCTTTCACACCCATCCCCATGAGCGCACCAGCGATTATAACTGCAAGGTCAGCCTCAAGGGGGTTCTGGATTGATGTTGATCCCTTCAGCCTCCTCTCACCCCTCCCAACCTTTGAGGTATCAATAAAGAGGACAGGGTCCCTTTCTGCAAGCTTTCTGTGTGGCATTGAGTCAGGGATCTCAGTGGATATAACATCCAGTACTGAGATTTCCTCAAGGGAGGGATGGGCCCTTATCCTCCCCCCATAGAACTCCCTGTTCGGGAACTCCATTATGGCAGGGTTCATACGGTACTGGCAGTTCAGCATCCATGAATTCTCAGGGTATGAACCTATGAGCTCCTCAAAGAGTGTCACCTCCAGTTCAGAGGCCTCAGGGTTCAGTATGGTTGGTGGAAGCTGCCGGTGGTCCCCTGCCAGCACGAACCTTGGTGCACGTGAGAGTGGTATGAGTATGCTGGGGATTGTGGCCTGGGATGCCTCGTCGACAATTGCAACATCGAACTTCACATTATCTATGTACTCGAGGGCCGCAGATGAGTTGGTTGCAAGGACAACCTGGCTGTTACGGATTATCCTGTCAACGATTTCAACTTCAATCTCCTGCATGTTTCTGTGGAGTTCATCTATCTGCTGGTTGACCTCTATCCAGCGGGCCATGGATATCATCACATTTGGGGATATTCCCCGGGCACCCCTCCTCTTTGCTGCGTTGATCATTATCTGACTGTCTGTGAGTCCCCTGCGCAGCTGGGGGGTGGGTTTATGGTGCCTTTCACGCTCCTCAATGAGCCTGTCAATCCTCTCCTGGTATTCGAGGACCCTCCTGTAGTCGGGGTGGTTCTCAAGTTTATATGCAAGTGTCTCCTGCAGGTTGGTCCTGGAGACCCTCTGGGGGTGTCCGAGACGGACACATCTCAGATGACCTGTGATTCCCTCAAGGAGGTTATCAACTGCAGCGTTGCTCTCAGCCGTCACCAGGACACGGTTACCCCTCCTGACCTCCTGCCTTATGAGTTCATGGAGTGTACGGGTCTTCCCTGTACCGAAGGGCCCATGTATAAGGAAGAAATCATCGGACCCCAGGACCCTCATTATGGCCTCCCTCTGGGACCTGTTGAGTTCAGGGTCCACGGGTTCAAATTCAACAATCTGGTGACCAGATGGCTTTTCATCCCCCAGCAGAAACCTTAAAACCCTGAACACATTCCTTCCCGCACCCCTGAGGTTATCTATCATCCTCTGGAAGGTTATGTCATTGGCGTAGAGGTCCACCCTGACGTTCCTCAGGGCCCAGCGGGGGACATTTTCAAGTGCCACCACAATGAATCGTTTACCCTTCGCCGCCACGGTACCAGTGAGGTCACTTCTGAGGGGGTTTCCACGGCTTATCAGGACAAGGTCACCCACTGATATCTGGGTATCTATGGGTTCCCTCCTCCCGTATTTCACGAGATGGAATCCAAGTTCACGCCCGGTTACCTTACCGTTGAGGCCATTTATGGCCCTTCCTAACTTTTCACGCTTCTGGGGGGACAGCCTCCTTATCTCATTCATCATGGCGTTTATCTCTGCCTCCCTCTCCATCTCAACAAGTTTAATAAGCCTCTTTATGTATGATTTCACACTGATAGTATCCACCCCGGATTTCACCTGAGGTAATCCAGTACCTCATTTTCATTAAAATGATTTTCCATTCATCTAGAAGGGGGGGTATTCCCCGAAGAACTCCCTGGCGTATCTCCTGGCGGTTTCAACCTGCTCAGGGTATCTCCTGCCAAGGCGCTCTTCCAGTTCTTCACGGGTCTCTGATGAGGCAACGGTCTTCAGGAAATTCACGTAAACCTCAAGTCCATCAGCTTCGTCCCTGGGGCTCCTTAGACAGGGCATCTCAATGGTCAGGCAGATATCCTCGCGTCTGAAGAGTCTCTTGCGTATGTGGGGTGATACCGACCCTATCAGGACACCCTTCTCCAGTTCTATGAGGGGAGGGACACCATCCCTGCTCCTCCTTGAGGGATCCGTTAACCGGCCGTAACTTTCCTCCCTGTAGCAGTGGGCCTCCAGGTATGTTGATGGGCGGTACTTCTCTATGAGCCCGATTATCTCCATTCCCTGCTGGCTCCTGTAATAATTGGGGTCAAGTGTGCTCAGGTACTCTGTGGGGTCGCAGCTGTATATTATCAGCTTTCCCCTCCTGATGTCATTGAAACCAAGCCTCGTGAGGGCCCTTATAGCTGTGAAGCCCTCCTTTCCATGCACACCACCAACAAAGAGCCTTACAGGACCTTTGCCCTTATCTATCATCCTGAAGAAACCCAAGTTCTTCCTCCTATGTTCCCTCTTCCCAGTTTTCAAGGTACCTTATCTGTTTCTCTGTCAGTTCATCGATCTGGATTCCCATGGCCTCCAGTTTCATCTCCGCAACCCGCATGTCTATCTCATCAGGGGCCCTGTAGACGCCGGGTTCAGGTTTTTCAGTGAGGAGGTGTCTAGCTGATAGTGCCTGCATTGCAAAGCTCATGTCCATTATCTCTGCGGGATGGCCCTGACCCCTCTCTGAGGCAAGGTTCACAAGTCTCCCCTCGGCAAGGAGGTATAATTTGCGCCCATCAGGCATGATGAAGACCTCTATGTCCTCCTTAACCATTCTTTTCTCCTCCGATAACCTTTCAAGGTCCTCCCTGTTTATTTCAACGTTGAAGTGGCCTGCATTTGCCATCACACAGCCGTCCTTCATGTTCATGAAGTCATCACCCGCAACCACATCGGTGTTTCCTGTTGCAGTTACGAGTATATCCGCATGTTTAACGGCCTCTGATACCCTCATAACCCTGAATCCATCCATACGGGCCTCGAGTGCCCTTATGGGGTTAACTTCGGTTACTATGACGTTCGCGCCAAGACCCTGGGCCCTAAGGGCTATTCCGCGCCCGCACCATCCATAGCCACACACCACAACAGTTTTGCCTGCTATGAGCATGTTGGTGGTCCCCATTATGGAGTCAAATGTGGACTGGCCGGTCCCGTAGCGGTTGTCGAAGAGGTACTTTGTGTAGGCGTCGTTCACGGCCATGACTGGAAATTCAAGGGCACCATCGGCTGCCATGGCTTTTAGTCGGTGTATACCTGTTGTTGTCTCCTCACAGGCACCTATTATTCCATCCAGGAGTTCCCTCCTTTCCCTGTGGACCAGGAATATCATGTCTGCCCCGTCGTCTATGAGGATGTCGGGTTCATGGTCCAGGACACGGTGTATGTTTTCATAGTACTCCTCATTGGTTTCACCGCGCCAGCCGTACATGTTGAGGCCCATTTTTGCTCCAGCGGCGGCTGCATCGTCCTGGGTTGATAGGGGGTTGCACCCTGTCATTGCAACCTCTGCACCGCCCGCCAGGAGGGTGAGTCCCAGGTTTATGGTCTTTGGTTCTATATGGAGGCATGAGGCCACCGTGATCCCTTCGAATGGTTTTTCCTCTGTGAAGTCCCTTTTGATCCTTTCAAGTACAGGCATGTGTTCCTGAACCCACAGGATCTTCTTTTTGCCCTGAGGGGCAAGTGAAATGTCTTTAACATTATATGGCATGGTATCACCCGGTTAACTTAATTCATTGACTTTAGATAAATAGTTGGAGTGACCACTTAAAAATAGTTATGAAGAGGCTTTCTGGTGACTCTTCATTATTGGTTTTTCACCTTCTCAATCCACAACAGAAGGCTGTTAATGATCCATATGATTTCTTAAATTTTGTTTTTTTAGATTATAATGATTTAAAAGATTTTGATTGAGTGATGGAAATTCAAATAAACTCTATGAAATCATAAAACAGTCTTAATGATTCCAATAGTCGTATATCACATTAAAAATTATTTTTAAAGATTTTAATCAAATAAAATTATTTTTTCGGGCCATTGAAGTGATATCCTCCAGAAGTTTTTGACCATTTTTCAGCCAGCCTTTTATAATAACCCTATGTTATTTTAAGCTTATTTTATCATTAAAATGTCTAATAATTCATTTTTAACTTTTTATCTCGCTAAAATTCTGATTTTAATTTTTTAAATTATCCATGATCTTTATTTTTTAATTATAAAGCCCTAAAACAAGTCGTCTGTCAATATAAATGAACTGCATTATCGGGGATCGACAAATTTATAAGTCTGAGAGGAGAAATCTCAGGGTGATACAGGCCAAATAGAGAAAAAATCCGCCCTGTTAAAATCAGACCAAAATGGGATTGAAATGAGTCATCCCCCCCCAGTTGGTAACCTGCACGGTTAAAATCAGACCAAAATGGGATTGAAATTGATGGGAAGTATGTGACTTACACGCCATTCATCTATGTTAAAATCAGACCAAAATGGGATTGAAATCTGAGAACAGGGACTTGATATACAGTCTCAGGAGAGAGGTTAAAATCAGACCAAAATGGGATTGAAATAAATTTAAGGGTGACGACGTTTCAGGGGTTCTATGTTAAAATCAGACCAAAATGGGATTGAAATGATCAGGCAGGTTCTCGTATTGGATCGTGAGGACTACGTTAAAATCAGACCAAAATGGGATTGAAATTGTTCTTCTCGAACTCCTCCCTGAAACCCTCTGCATATGTTAAAATCAGACCAAAATGGGATTGAAATTCAGTTACGTTTAAAGTTTTATTGTACACCTTAACCAGTTAAAATCAGACCAAAATGGGATTGAAATTTTCAGGAACTGGATGATCCCCCAGCCATTCATAAGTGTTAAAATCAGACCAAAATGGGATTGAAATATACTGGTTGAGCCATCACCATAACCTGGGGGTTTGTTAAAATCAGACCAAAATGGGATTGAAATGTTGACTTGAAGGTATCATACACTCCACGGAGGAAATGTTAAAATCAGACCAAAATGGGATTGAAATGCTGGAATTCACTGACAAAAAATAGAATTGTGAATAAAGTTAAAATCAGACCAAAATGGGATTGAAATCAATTTTTTCGTGGTGTGTGGTGTGGATATTGTTTATTTTGTTAAAATCAGACCAAAATGGGATTGAAATGGGTTTAGGTCCAAGTGAGCCCGTACCCAGGGGCGTGTTAAAATCAGACCAAAATGGGATTGAAATCAGTTATGTTTAGACTTTTATTGTACACCTTAACCATATGTTAAAATCAGACCAAAATGGGATTGAAATCAAATGAGGTCACCCACCGCCACACCCATCTACCTCCGTTAAAATCAGACCAAAATGGGATTGAAATTCAGGAGACCCTTCAGGAAACCATCCCATAACTTGTTAAAATCAGACCAAAATGGGATTGAAATGCGATACTTAGAAAGTATTGCAGATGATGTGATTAGTTAAAATCAGACCAAAATGGGATTGAAATTATTCCTTAAGTGTCTGCCTCATATCCCTCACTTCAGTTAAAATCAGACCAAAATGGGATTGAAATTCTACCTCCTCTAAATCTTCCAAAAATCTTTCTATGCGTTAAAATCAGACCAAAATGGGATTGAAATATTTTCTCTGACAATATTTTATTTGGAGAAACGTATGTTAAAATCAGACCAAAATGGGATTGAAATTCTCTGTGGAAGTGCTGTTCGTAGTCTTCGTATGCGAGTTAAAATCAGACCAAAATGGGATTGAAATCTGCAACATGAGGAGGATGATAATCAGGAGGAGTGCTGGTTAAAATCAGACCAAAATGGGATTGAAATGCTGAAGATATGAGAAAAATTAAATATATTTTAATAAGTTAAAATCAGACCAAAATGGGATTGAAATGGAATTCATCATCCCTGATCCCTATAGGTCGGCCATGTTAAAATCAGACCAAAATGGGATTGAAATCTTTTGCTACCCTCAACTTTGAGGGGTTCCTTGACCGTTAAAATCAGACCAAAATGGGATTGAAATCAATAAAAAAATAGGTGAAAAAATGGTAAATGGTTAAAATCAGACCAAAATGGGATTGAAATGGGCTCGAGGGGGACTATGTCCAGGGCTCGAGGGGGGTTAAAATCAGACCAAAATGGGATTGAAATACTTCTGTGGCGTCGAGGAGTGTGAATTCATGGAGAGTTAAAATCAGACCAAAATGGGATTGAAATCTAGATAGTGCATGACGTATTACTGTATTGAATAGTTAAAATCAGACCAAAATGGGATTGAAATTTTTCTATTATGTTGATTGTTGTATGTTAAATGGTTAAAATCAGACCAAAATGGGATTGAAATGGTATTGCCCTCCCGGTCCTTGATTATAGTATGTTACGTTAAAATCAGACCAAAATGGGATTGAAATTAATGAGAGCGTCATTTAAGTTGAATTTATCCTTATCCTTATGTTAAAATCAGACCAAAATGGGATTGAAATTAATTAACGCCATTTTTGAAGCGATTGAGGTGGAGTGTTAAAATCAGACCAAAATGGGATTGAAATCAATTAACACCCCTCATTTAGGCTGTGTTGATCCTTGTTAAAATCAGACCAAAATGGGATTGAAATCTATATCAATAATGACATTAGCAAGGTCAATGAAGTGTTAAAATCAGACCAAAATGGGATTGAAATCTATATTCTCTTCACTTATATTGAGAGTTTTGTTATACGTTAAAATCAGACCAAAATGGGATTGAAATGCTTATCGTTGGAGATAAGAGATTTTAAGACCTTATCGTTAAAATCAGACCAAAATGGGATTGAAATGTCCTCAACAGGGTATGCATTGTTGTTGAGGTCTGAGTTAAAATCAGACCAAAATGGGATTGAAATATGGAATACTGTAGGGACTATGGAATACTGTAGGGACTGTTAAAATCAGACCAAAATGGGATTGAAATTTTTGAGGGAGGATATTGTCCCCGCACTCTGACCAAGTTAAAATCAGACCAAAATGGGATTGAAATTGACCGCATTAGGTCATAGAGTAGCTCAACTGCATCGTTAAAATCAGACCAAAATGGGATTGAAATTAGAGTAGCTCAACTGCATCTTCCATCTTTAGTTCTAGTTAAAATCAGACCAAAATGGGATTGAAATTGTGGGTAGCTCAATATCCATCATGTCTAATATCTCTGTTAAAATCAGACCAAAATGGGATTGAAATCGGTCATGCGCCTCCCTTACCTCCATGAGGCCCTCAGTTAAAATCAGACCAAAATGGGATTGAAATGTTAATCCATAAATGCGGTTCTGAGGTGGTTATTTATGTTAAAATCAGACCAAAATGGGATTGAAATTAAAAACACATTGGAGGTAGATAATATGGAGTGGAAGTTAAAATCAGACCAAAATGGGATTGAAATGGATGCATTCCCAGGATGCATTCCCAGGGTACATTCGTTAAAATCAGACCAAAATGGGATTGAAATTGAAGGGTATTATGACCTCGGTACCCCTATCCTCTTTTGTGTTAAAATCAGACCAAAATGGGATTGAAATCTAAAGTTTTTTCCAGGGATGACATTAGAGTCATGTTAAAATCAGACCAAAATGGGATTGAAATGATTCTACTTCAATGATATAAACCATGATTCTAGTTAAAATCAGACCAAAATGGGATTGAAATTTCACTGAATGAGGGATACGCATACCTCCAAACAAAGTTAAAATCAGACCAAAATGGGATTGAAATTCAAAAACTTTTATGAAAAAAACGCCTTCCGATGCCGTTAAAATCAGACCAAAATGGGATTGAAATTCCCCCTCCCATTCAGGATAACCCCACTCCGGGAGGGGTTAAAATCAGACCAAAATGGGATTGAAATATATGTTTTAATAAATTCACTTACATCTATTAGTTTGTTAAAATCAGACCAAAATGGGATTGAAATCAACAAAAAAAGAGGTGATTAGATGGAGATAAGTTTGTTAAAATCAGACCAAAATGGGATTGAAATGTATCCTACACCTTCCATCATCTTATTCACCTCCAAGTTAAAATCAGACCAAAATGGGATTGAAATATAATCAAGTCTCACATTATCATTGTCATTCCCCAGTTAAAATCAGACCAAAATGGGATTGAAATGTATTCTAATCCCAATAATCATTTTTTTTGGAGGTGGTTAAAATCAGACCAAAATGGGATTGAAATTCTGGTCTATTGTATTTTTAACTGCCCTTATTAATGTTAAAATCAGACCAAAATGGGATTGAAATCAGTGACGGCAGGCTTCGGTAACGGTGTGGTGCAAAAGCGTTAAAATCAGACCAAAATGGGATTGAAATGATAATGGATATTTATCATTTATTATAACATCTGCAAGTTAAAATCAGACCAAAATGGGATTGAAATTTACAGGTACGATTACATCCCATTGCTCTTCAGGAACGTTAAAATCAGACCAAAATGGGATTGAAATCATCCTCCCGGCCAATGGTGATCTTACTGAGGTCCTGTTAAAATCAGACCAAAATGGGATTGAAATATTGTTGTTGATAGGAGTGTTATGAAGATGTTGTTGATGTTAAAATCAGACCAAAATGGGATTGAAATGATAGTTAAACCCGCCCATAAACGCAAAGATGAATTAGTTAAAATCAGACCAAAATGGGATTGAAATCGTTGACGAGGATGGGTGCTTCTTTGTCGTTGTATTGGTTAAAATCAGACCAAAATGGGATTGAAATTTTTTAAGTGGGTAGGTAGTGTGTAGGTAGTGTGTAGTTAAAATCAGACCAAAATGGGATTGAAATTTGTATTGGCAGTCCTTACAGGCCCCTATGAGTCCCTCGGTTAAAATCAGACCAAAATGGGATTGAAATTTGAATGCATCATCAGCCCTTCTGGCGCGGACGTGAGTTAAAATCAGACCAAAATGGGATTGAAATTATTCTTCTTCTTCGATTTTTTTGATGGCTGCGAGGGTTAAAATCAGACCAAAATGGGATTGAAATACAATCATCGGAAATTTTGATACCGATGATGGTCAGGTTAAAATCAGACCAAAATGGGATTGAAATTATGGTTTTCTTTTCCTTCTCTTCCATTCCTACCAACTGTTAAAATCAGACCAAAATGGGATTGAAATTGGGTAGAGTAGGTTATAAGCTGTTATGATTGTTGGTTAAAATCAGACCAAAATGGGATTGAAATCCTATAGTTACATTGAACGAGTGAAGGCTGCAGAGTTAAAATCAGACCAAAATGGGATTGAAATCCTGTGCGGGAGGTCTCAGCCTTGTACCGGCTGAGATCGTTAAAATCAGACCAAAATGGGATTGAAATCGATGCAGTAAATGGATAGGCAGAGTAGTATCTGCTCGTTAAAATCAGACCAAAATGGGATTGAAATATTTCTTCAAATATTTTGTCACTAACTCTCACCATCTGTTAAAATCAGACCAAAATGGGATTGAAATTTACAGGGCACCTGCATTATCTAGTCTTATGACGTTAAAATCAGACCAAAATGGGATTGAAATCACCACAAAACCCCACAACACCCACACATATAAAAAGTTAAAATCAGACCAAAATGGGATTGAAATTGACAAAGAAGCGCGGCGTGAGGTCTGATCCAACTAGTTAAAATCAGACCAAAATGGGATTGAAATAAGAAATGCTTATCGATCCAATCCACGAGCCTGAGGGTGTTAAAATCAGACCAAAATGGGATTGAAATGAACTTGTCATTACAGGATTATCGGTGTACCGGAAGGGTTAAAATCAGACCAAAATGGGATTGAAATCAGTCGCATTACCAGTATACTTTGCGAGGAGGGCCATGTTAAAATCAGACCAAAATGGGATTGAAATGAGATTAATATAATCATCAGCAACTAATGTTACATAGTTAAAATCAGACCAAAATGGGATTGAAATTTATCTGCAATCTCCTTGATATATTCCCTTATTTTAAAGTTAAAATCAGACCAAAATGGGATTGAAATTCGCAATCGCCGAGGGGTACGGTAAGGTTGAGGAGTCCGTTAAAATCAGACCAAAATGGGATTGAAATTGCTGACCATGAGGAGGGTGATAAGAAACTGGTTGTGTTAAAATCAGACCAAAATGGGATTGAAATATTTTCATCTGTATCTACCTCCTTGAAGTTCTATGTTAAAATCAGACCAAAATGGGATTGAAATCTCAACATCATCGATCATATCCTTGATCTGGCTGAGTGTTAAAATCAGACCAAAATGGGATTGAAATCAGATAGTTTTTTTCTATTTTTAACCTTATCACACTGTTAAAATCAGACCAAAATGGGATTGAAATCGGGGGGAGATAAGACAATTCTACGCTAACATCCTGTTAAAATCAGACCAAAATGGGATTGAAATATTCAATAAGGATACGACTACTGATGATAAGAATCCAGTTAAAATCAGACCAAAATGGGATTGAAATGTATAAGGATGAGGAGAATATGTTAAGGCCGAGAGGGTTAAAATCAGACCAAAATGGGATTGAAATTCTACGGATTGGATGTAATCCTGCCATGACCCACTATTGTTAAAATCAGACCAAAATGGGATTGAAATGTCTAAGCTGTAAATACTGTGACCCGCCTTGATTGGGTTAAAATCAGACCAAAATGGGATTGAAATGATGGTGGATAGTGTTTTAAAGGCCTTAAGAGGGGTAAGTTAAAATCAGACCAAAATGGGATTGAAATTCGAGTAAATCACATAGTTCACTGCAAGCATTAACGAGTTAAAATCAGACCAAAATGGGATTGAAATGAGTTGATAATGTAGAGGCAACTGTCCCCATCAAGGGTTAAAATCAGACCAAAATGGGATTGAAATAACCAGAACCCAAAGCAAAGGATGGCCAGGTTGGCGGTTAAAATCAGACCAAAATGGGATTGAAATATACAATTCATACACTGCCTGGATCGGCCAACCCGTTAAAATCAGACCAAAATGGGATTGAAATCTGTTGATGGGAAATCCGTTAGTGATGATATGTCCACGTTAAAATCAGACCAAAATGGGATTGAAATGCGTGGATCCTCCTTGACGGTGGGGTGTACGGTTTTCGTTAAAATCAGACCAAAATGGGATTGAAATTCATTAACACCTCCTAAAACATGCCCCTTCATCATTTTGTTAAAATCAGACCAAAATGGGATTGAAATCTGGTTGATTGTTTCATCCCCCCTGTTCCAGAGGATGTTAAAATCAGACCAAAATGGGATTGAAATATGACCTCATCGACGACGAATCAACAAGGACGAAGGTTAAAATCAGACCAAAATGGGATTGAAATCTAAGACCGGTGATTATACTCTAAGCCTTAGTTATACTGTTAAAATCAGACCAAAATGGGATTGAAATATTTTTCCGAGTATTTCGTCGATCCTTTTTTCGTTTTTTGTTAAAATCAGACCAAAATGGGATTGAAATTAGTACCTTACCCCTGGTGTGGAGGTCTCATAGACCTGTTAAAATCAGACCAAAATGGGATTGAAATCCATAAGGATATCCATGATATGATGGACATTGTCCACTGTTAAAATCAGACCAAAATGGGATTGAAATTCGATTTCCAAGTGAACCCTCCATTATGGTGCTGGGTTAAAATCAGACCAAAATGGGATTGAAATCCTTCACCGCCTGGTAGGGATGGGCTGACACGGGTTAAAATCAGACCAAAATGGGATTGAAATGATTGATTTTAAAACTAATTACCTTGTATTGTGTTAAAATCAGACCAAAATGGGATTGAAATGATGACAGCGATAAAGGACCTTCGACCATTCCATATAGTTAAAATCAGACCAAAATGGGATTGAAATTGTCGAGGCGGTACTGGGCATACGCGTAGAGGTTCGTTAAAATCAGACCAAAATGGGATTGAAATTTCTCTTTTTTTAGATGTACTTGTAGAGGTCTGTAAGTTAAAATCAGACCAAAATGGGATTGAAATTAACCACTAAGCACACGAGCATCCCCACCCTCATAAATGTTAAAATCAGACCAAAATGGGATTGAAATGTCGATCTGGATTTGGAGTTCATCCACCTGGTCCTTCAGTTAAAATCAGACCAAAATGGGATTGAAATCAGACACTGCAGGTCAGCTCGGATTCTGGGACGCCCTGTTAAAATCAGACCAAAATGGGATTGAAATGGATGATGTGTGGATAAAAAAAGGCGGAGTTTAAAAAAAGTTAAAATCAGACCAAAATGGGATAAGTTCATTTCATTGTCTTTTCCTTAAACAGGTCGAAGAGGTTGTAATCTTATTTATCCAGAATTTAAAAAAAAGATCGCTTTAAATTAAAAAATGTGTATAAACTCATTTAAAAAAATTAGAGGTTAATGGTACTGAACCTGTTCCTCAACGCCACCCTTTGGTTTTATCTTTTCCATGGCCTCAAGGAAGTGTTTCATCGGGACCTCCTCTGCTTCCATGTTCTCTCTGAGTGTCAGCATGGCGGCCTCCCTGCAGACGGCTTCAATGTCGGCACCAACGTATCCTTCTGTCTTGTCCGCCAGTTTTTCAAGGTCCACGTCATCTGCAAGCGGCATATCCTTGGTGTGCACCTTGAATATGGCGAGCCTTGCCTCCCTGTCGGGGTCTTCGACCTTTACGTGTCTGTCGAATCTTCCAGGTCGGAGGAGCGCAGGGTCCAGGATGTCTGGCCTGTTGGTTGCGGCTATCACAGCAACGTCCTGCAGCTCCTCAAGTCCATCGATCTCTGTGAGGAGCTGGTTCACAACGCGCTGGGTCACACCTGAGTCTGCAGTGCTTCCACTTCTCACTGAGGCTATTGAGTCTATCTCATCAAAGAAAATCACTGTTGGCGCTGTCTGGCGGGCCTTCCTGAAGACTTCACGGACACCCTTCTCAGATTCACCAACCCATTTTGAGAGGAGTTCAGGGCCCTTCACGGCTATGAAGTTTGCCTGGCTCTCATTTGCGACTGCCTTGGCGAGGAGTGTCTTACCTGTACCTGGTGATCCATGCAGGAGGATACCCTTTGGTGGTTTTATACCGAATTTCTTGAACCTGTCAGGGTACTTGAGGGGCCACTCCACAGCCTCCCTGAGTTCCTGTTTGGCGTCCTCCAGTCCACCTATGTCCTCCCATGAGACGTTGGGAACCTGTACAAGGACCTCCCTGAGTGCTGATGGCTGCACCTCCTTCAGGGCTTCCTTGAAGTCTGCCCTTGTGACTATCATCTTCTTGAGGACCTCTTTGGGTATCTCCTCATCGGCCTTTATCTCAGGGAGAACCCTCCTCAGCACTCTCATGGCGGATTCCTTACAGAGTGATTCCAGGTCTGCGCCCACAAAGCCGTGGGTTATCTCTGCAAGTTCATCCAGGTCAACGTCCTCTGCCAGCGGCATACCCCTGGTGTGTATCTGGAGTATCTCCTTTCTCTCCTCCCTGTCAGGGACGCCTATTTCGATTTCACGGTCGAATCTTCCGGGTCTTCTGAGTGCAGGGTCGAGGGCGTCTGGCCTGTTGGTTGCACCTATGACCACAACCTGGCCCCTGCTTTTCAGGCCGTCCATGAGGGTGAGTAGCTGGGCAACTATTCTCCTTTCAACCTCGCCACTGACGTCCTCCCTTTTGGGTGCTATTGCATCTATTTCGTCTATGAATATGATGGATGGCGCGTTTTCCTCTGCTTCCTCGAAGAATTCTCTCAGCCTCTCCTCTGATCCTCCAACGTATTTGCTCATTATTTCGGGACCGTTTATGGCTATGAAGTGGGCGTCGCTTTCGTTGGCGACTGCCTTGGCGAGGAGTGTCTTACCTGTACCTGGTGGCCCGTGCATGAGGACACCCTTTGGTGGTGTTATGCCGAGCCTCTCGAAGAGTTCGGGCCTCTTGAGGGGGATCTCTATCATCTCTCTGACCTTTTTGACCTCCTCCTTGAGGCCTCCGATGTCCTCGTAGGTGACGTCCACGAGGTTCTTCACGCCCTCCAGTTTGCTGACGTCAACGGGTTTTGACTGCATTTCCACCTGGGTTGTGGGTGTGACCCTAACTACACCTGCGGGGCTTGTTGATACTACTGCGAGTTTTATTTCCCCCAGGGGTGAGAG
The DNA here is from genome assembly GCF_026692625.1 of Methanothermobacter sp. DP. NCBI lineage: Archaea > Methanobacteriati > Methanobacteriota > Methanobacteria > Methanobacteriales > Methanobacteriaceae > Methanothermobacter > Methanothermobacter sp. DP. Next base: position 20,505 of record NZ_CP113501.1, read on the forward strand.
GTCCATGAAGTCCCTGAAGAACTCATCGAAGAGCCCTCCACCGGATATCTGCTGCCTTATCCCTGATACGATTATGTCCCCCTTGACGAGGACTCTGTTGAGGAATGCTGATCTTATGTCTCCACGTATGATCACTTCCTGGTCAACGGGTGCCAGTACGACCTTCTGGGCGTCCTTTACCTCCGCCCTTCTCACTGTCACCTCTTCGCCGATGGATGCCCCTGCATTTTTACGGAGGTATCCGTCTATCCTTATGATTCCGAGGCCTATGTCGGACTGTGATGATATGACGGTTGCAGCGGTCAGTTTTTTACCCTCTATTTCGATTATGTCACCATCGGAGAGACCCAGTTTTTCCATGCATGCGGGGTCCACACGGGCTATTCCCCTGCCAACGTCCTGCTGGGCGAGGGCCTCTGCAACCTTTAATTTTATTTCTTTTTCTGCCATACAACCCACCTCTTTTATGTGATTATTATGATTCCGGTTAAATTTATAATTTAACGGAATGTTTTAGTAAATTTAAGTTACTATAATATCGAAGTAAGTCATCATATATAAAGTTTTCGGTATATTTATATAGTAATAACAGAATCAATTAATACTTGCCTGCTGGTCCACTTCAGCCATCCCATCTCTAATCTCTAAGAGAGGGGTGGCTGCTACCTTATCCTGGCCCCCATACCCTCAAGGATTTTCCTGACCCTCTCATAGTCCTCCCGCTGGAATACACGAATCCTTAGGGTTAAACTCACATGACCATCGGGTATCTGTGGCCCAGTGTAAACATCGACAACCTCTGAGTTAGCAACACCATCAAGAAGCCCTGTGAGGTACTCAATAACCTGGGGGTCCACTGTATCTGGAAAAACAGCCGATATATCATACATACGTGTGGGGAGGTTTTCAGCCTTCCACCTCTGGAGTTCCTCATCAGAGAGAACCCTTATGTTGGAGATCTTGAAGCTGAGCACCCTCTTACCTTCCCTGAGGGTCGCATAATCCGGTGTGACCGACTCAAGCACCCCAACGTGCACTTTACCTGAATAGATGTGCCTCAGACCAACTTCTCCTCCAACAGAACCCTTCAGAATTTTAAGTTCCTCATTGAGGGCCTCTATTGCCTTATCGGACCTCCCCAGGGACGCCTCAACATCATCGATGTTCTTGGCTGCAAGACCCATCCTTGATACGAATTCATCCATTCTACCAGCACTGAGCATCTCATTGAGTTCAGAGGCAGTCCTCAGGAAACTGTCACGCATATCCTGTCCATGGGGGTTATGGGTCTGGATGGAGTACGCAAGGTATGGGTTCTGGGCCACTATCCTCGCAATGGTGTCTATCATGAGGTTGTAGATGGGGCTTGCAAATTTCCTTGACTCCCTTATATCGACCCCCTCTGCCTCGAGGGTGGATGCTATGCTTATGTAGGCAAAGTGTGTCAGCACCTGAACGACACTCATCATACGGTCATGGGTTGCAGGGTCAGTTACTATAACACGGGCCTTATGTTTCTCAAGGAACTCAATAACGGTATCAACCCACGGATTTTCCTGTGTGGGGGTCAGGACAACTACCTGTCCCTCAAGGGAGGACACCCTGGGCCCAAACATTGGGTGGGCTGGAAGGTGGTGGGCGCCAGCCCCTATGGACTCCTCCATGACCTTGGCGGGCTCCTCCTTTACAGATGTAACGTCCATCAGGAGGCCCCCCTTCCTCACGTGGGGGGCGACCTCCCTTATAACATCTGCAGTTACATCTATGGGCACAGAAACAACCACCACATCTGCACGGGATGCCGCCTGGACGTTGTCACCACAGTATTCCACACCGATCCTTGATGCGGCTTCCATTCCAGCATCATGGTCCCTTCCGGTGATTATGACCCTCAGGCCCTCCCTCTTCAGGAACCTGGCTATCCAGTATCCAAGCCCGCGCGTACCCCCTATGATGCTCACAATCATTTCCACCAGCCTACTCCCTGAAGGCCTTAACAGCAATGTAGCCCCCTATACCACCTAAAAGAAGGCTCAGACCTCCAATGATCACAAGACCCGTGGTGAAACTGAAAATATCAGGTGCGGCAAGACCTGCAATCCTACCGGGCATCCTGGGACCGAATATCATCCCTGATGAGAAACTTATAACAGCAAGGATGAGTGAAGCAGCAGCCCCTCCACCTGCACTTCTCCTTTCAGCCCTTGTGAGGTATGCCGCCAGGAACCCTGTGAAGGTGTAAACAAAGAGGCCGTCAATGAAGAATAGCATGATGAAGCCCACGATGATGCTCAGAAAAATTGCAGTACCTGAATCATAGTCACCCATCAGATTACGCTCCTCGCCTTCGCTGTCTTAATTTATAAAAGCATTCATATATATTATCATTGATCATTCAGCATATAGAATCATCTTCCAATTGATTTCAGGGTGAAGAGATGAGGATAGTACATGAGGATGAGAAAAACGGCGTCATAGAAGTTGTACCAGAAACCCTTGACGATCTCTGGCACCTCTCCCATATAATTGAGGAGGGGGACCTGCTTTCTGCAAGGACAACAAGGAGGATACAGGATACCAGCGGAGAGAAGATAAGAAGCGACAGGGGAGTTAAGAAAACCTTCTATCTGGGTATAAGGGTCGAAGGTGTCAGTTTCCACATCTACACAGGAAAACTCAGAGCAACAGGGGTTATAGAGCGGGGCCCTGAGGACATGGTTCCCCTAGGGTCGCACCATACCCTTGAGGTTAAACTCAACACCCCCCTCAGGATCAAAAAGGATTCCTGGAGCAGATGGACACTCAAGAGGCTTCAGGAGGCGGTGGAGGCATCAAAGCATATCAGGGCCGTGATAGTTGTGATTGAGGATGATGTGGCAGACATTGGGGTCATAAGACAGTATGGTGTGGAATACCAGGGTCCCATCACAGGCCACATCCCTGGTAAGAGGATGCAGCAGAGGGACCGGGGTAAACTGCGACTTGAATTCTATGAGAGTATAGTGGACGCCCTCAAAAAATACGGTGAACTTGAGACAATCATAATTGCGGGCCCTGGCTTCTACAAGTCGGATTTCCATGAATACCTGCTTGAGAAACACCCTGAAATCGGAAGAAAGGCCGTGGTTGAAAATACAGGGACCGGTGGAAGGTCGGGAATATATGAGGTTCTTAAGAAGGGCACCGTGGAGAGGGTTTCATCAGAGAACAGGGTGGCAGCAGAGGTGAGGAATGTGAATGAGGTCCTTGAGAGGCTGGCGAGGGACCCTGAAACCGTGGTCTATGGCAGGGAGGAGGTGCTGGATGCCATCAATATGGGGGCTGTTGAGAGGCTGCTGGTCCTTGACAGGGTTGTAAGCAGGGAGGATATTGAGGGGTACCTTGATATCGTTGAGAGCATGGGGGGGTCCGTGGTTCTCATAAGCAGTGAACACGAGGGCGGCAAACAGCTGGAATCCCTCGGTGGACTTGCGGGGATCTTAAGGTTCAGGATTTCATGAGGGGGTATCAGGTGTTCAGGATTCTCCAGGATAAATGCACCGGCTGCGGGAGATGCAGGATGCTCCAGTGCAGCGAAAAGTGTTCAGGTTGTGGGGCCTGCCAGCTGGTATGCCCTGAGGGAGCACTTGTTCCAGGGAGTAGGGATGATACAGAGTACAGGGTGACAGTAAACAGTGAAGATGTCAGGGCCACCGGCACCGTGGGGGATGCCCTTAAGGCCGCAGGTATCAGGATAAGTGACATCCCCTGCGAGGGCGAATTATTCTCACCATGCGGTACAGGCGGATGCTGGGCCTGCGCTGTATCAGCAAATGGCAGGACAGTGCAGTCCTGTGTAACACCCCTTGAGGAGGGGATGGTCATAGAGACCATACCCGAACCACCGCTCAGGTATGTGAGCAATTTCGGCCCCCACACGGCGGGGGGAGTGGGGACACCCTTCAGTGAAAAGGGGGATGGCCCGGTTGAGGTGGTATGCTTCGCCCATGGATGCAACCTGAGGTGTCCCCAGTGCCAGAACAGCCAGGTGGCGTTCACCAGGGGTGACACGTTGCTCGACCCTGAAGAAACCGCAATGATACTGCTTGGTGTTGAATCGATTTACAGGACAGGCACCGTGACGTTTTCTGGCGGTGAATGCACACTTAACAGGTCATGGCTCTCTGGTTCAGTCAGGAGGATAAGGGAACTTGATGGGGGGATCAACATTCATGTGGACACAAATGGCACCGTGCTTACACCAGATTACATCGATGAGCTTGTTGAGGCTGGCATGAACCGGATAGGAATTGACCTCAAGGGTTGGAGGCTGGAGACCTTCATGGGGATAGCAGGGCTCATTGACCCTGAAAAAGCCAGGGTGTACCTTGAAAATTCCTGGAATGCCTTCAGGTACATATCTGAAGAGCATGATGGGATATTCATGGGCCTCGGGGTCCCCTACAACAGTGCACTCATATCCACAGGGGAGATTGCTGAAATGGCTTCTGAGATAGTCTCTGTCAGTCCGGACGTCCAGGTAACCCTACTTGACTACAGGCCCGAGTTCAGGCTTAAAAACATAAAGAGGCCCAAGGTTTCTGAAATGCTTGGGGTTCGTGACCTGATGCTTGACGGGGGCCTCAGAAGGGTAATTGTCCAGACATCTGAGGGGTTCATAGGATGATCACAGAGGGAGTGTGAGAACATGGTTATGTTAATTTATGACTGGACCCTGCTTTTAGCGGCTGTCGCTGTGCTTGTACTGACACCTGCTGCTGCGGCCATCATATCCCTCTTTAAAAATTCAAATCTCTACACTGATGTGAGGGGTGGCACACCCCGCGGTGCCGGTATTGTGCCATGGGCAGCACTCTCGATATTCACACCCCCACCATTTAACGCACCTGTTGCTGTAATGGGGGCTCTGGCCTTTATTGATGACCTTGCTGGAAGGAGAGGGATAATGAACCTTCCCATTGAGTGGGGGCAGCTTTCAAGGGGCTTGGGTATACTGGCAGTCACCCTCATCACCTACCCCTTTATGGGGGCCTGGGGACTCCTTGTGGCTCTCATGGTACAGCCATTGAATATTGCCGACATGCAGCCTGGCGTGGCCTGCACCGTGACGGTCATCATGTCCCTCCTGGCACTCCCTGCAGCAGTCATGATGGGTTCAGGCATTCACCTTGCCCTTCTCATCATGGTGGTGGCGCTGGCGTACTCACCACTTGATTACATGGGGAGGATAATGATGGGGGAGGTTGGAAACCACAGCTTTGCAGTTGCCCTCGGACTCTTATTCTACATTTCAGGGGGGTCGTGGCTTCTCCTGGCGCTCTTTCTCCTGACACCCCTTGTAACGGCCATTTTAAGGAGGGGTAATCTCTCAGAATTCCTTGAGAAGAGACTTAAAATTGAGAACCCCACCCTTGGAGATCTTTATATGGATGTCCTTACGGGTGGGGGGCTTGGTGATCTTTTAAGGAGGATCATACTTGGCGGAAGGGTGTTCAGAATCAGGAACCCGGTTCTGATTTCGCTCGGGTTCAGGAGGCTACTTTTCAACCCCCACGCATCCCAGCTCCCGGAGTCCTGATTCCCTCAGGTCATCTTCCTTGACTTTATGATTGAAATTATGAGTGCAAGGGCTATGAGGAAACTCACACCAAAACCGAAAAGCCCCAGGAAGGGGAACTTCTGGAGTATCAGGGCCTCCTTTGGGATTGCAACCAGTGATGAGCCGATTATAAGGGCTGAGACCAGCATCGCCACCGATATCCTGTTGGTTGATCTTTCAATTCTCCTTGATATCTCATCGAGGTTCCTGTGCTCAAGTTCCATCTTGAGTTTACCCTCCTCCAGCCGCTGAAGCGCCCTTATCATGCCACGTGGGAGATCGTTCACTATGTGTTCAAGTTCTATGAGCGTCGAGGGGACCTCGTCCAGGTTCCGCAGGGGGTTCAGGCGTTTTCTGATGAGACTGTAGGTCATCTCCCATGCAACCTCAAGTCCATTGAATCTGGGATCCAGGCGCTCACCAAGATCCTCTGCCATGCTCATGACCCTTGCAAGGAGTACGAAGTCCCTGGGGATCCTTATCCGGTGCTTCATTATCATCTCAGGCATTGTGAATTCTGTGAGGATCTCCCCAACCTTCTTAACGTCTGCACCATAGTAGCGATCAAGGAGGTCTATTATATCGTACTTGACCTCTTCAAGGTCTGTATCCTCTGTGAGGATATTCATGTACCTCAGCTGGTTCACTATACCGTTCACATCATAGTTCATGAGTAGAATGAAGAGTTCAGCCAGTTTATCCCGGAATGAACGGTCAAGGTGACCCATCATCCCGAAGTCCAGGAAGCAGAGCACGTTACCCTTCTGGACGAGTATATTGCCGGGGTGGGGGTCGGCGTGGAAGAAGCCGTGTATGAATATCTGCCTGAAGTAGCAACGGGCACCCCGCTCTGCTATCGTCCTTGCATTGAATTTTATGTCTGATTCAAGGATTTCTGTGAGTTTAACCCCCTCAACGTACTCCATGGTCAGCACCCTGCTGGTGGAGTATTCCCTGTAGACGTAGGGGGCGTAAACGGTTTCGTCATCAAGGAACATGGCCCGGAATCTCTCAGCGTTGTTGGCCTCCTGATGGTAGTCCAGTTCCTTCCTGATGGCCCTTTCAAACTCCGCCACTATCCCCGGGAGATTGTAGTACTCTAGACCCGGGATACGGTCATTTGCAAGCTTTGCAAGGTACTTCATGAGTATAATATCACTCTTTACGGTGGCGGCTATACCCGGACGCTGCACCTTAACGGCAACAGCCTCCCCGCTTTTCAAACGCGCCCTGTGGACCTGGCCTATGGATGCCGATGCAACGGGTTCCTCCTGGAATTCGGAAAAGATATCCTCCAGTGGCATTCCAAGTTCAGATTCGATAACCCTCCTGACGTCCCTGAAGGGGAAGGGCGGTGCCTCGTCCTGAAGTTTGGCCAGTTCATCTGCTATTTCCCTGCCCACAAGGTCCGCCCTGGTGCTCAGCACCTGGCCCAGTTTGATGAAGGTCGTCCCCAGTTCTTCAAGGACAAGTCTGAGGCGTACTGGGGCCGGTTCATGGATCTCCTCAGGGCTCCTTATGTAGAGTTTGAGGCTTTCAAATAACCTGTTTTTGAGGCCTATGGCCTCAAGTATGTTTCCGAAGTGGTACTTGCCCATTACCCTTACTATCTCCCTGAGGCGCCCCATGTCTGGCCTCTTATTATAGGGGGGTATGTTCATATTAACCACTTATTTAATGTATAATATTTAAACCTATTTTGCAGATATAGAATCTCCCGTTACATTTCATGGGTTTTTCACTGAAATCATGGTGATCATATGAAGGCACTTTTCACTGTAACAGGTCGGGGAATGGGTGGAGACGCAATAACAGCGCTAAACATAGCCAGTGCACTTGAGAAGAGAGGATTTGAATGCGAATTTGCACTTGATCACAGCGCCCCAGGGATACTCCTCAAAAAGAGGGGTATCGACTGGCACAGGGTCAGGATACCCCAGGCCGGGGGTCACGCAGCAAGCAGACTGAAACTACTGAAGGCTGCTTTCAGGACCCTGAGGGCGGTTTACGAGACAGGAAGGCTGATAAGGAAGATCAGACCCGACGTGGTTGTTGGTGTGATAGGCGGGGGCGCGGTGGTGGGCTGCCTCGCCGCAAAAATTACCGGAGTGCCTGCTGTGGGTGTTCTCATAACCCCAACCGATGCAAGGGTCTGCACCCGCCTCAACAGGAACGTGGCACTTCCAGAGTCCAGCCTATTTGGAAAGGACGTTGAGGGAGTTGAGAGTGTATATTCACCCATCAGCCCGGATATAACACTGGGGGATCCTGAAATGGCCATTCAAAGGATGCCCCCTGAATTTGACCCTGGGAAACCAACCATTGTTTTCTCCTCGGGTTCATCCCTCTTCAGGATGATGGCCGAGGCCGCGGTTAAAATGGCAGAATCAGATGTCAGTGCAAACATCACAGTTGTGGGGCACCCCCTCAGGGAGGAATACGGGCGGATGGTGGACCATGATGGGATAATCAACCTGGGCTACATAGACTGGGTCAGTGACCTCTACAGCCTCGCTGACCTTGCGGTGCTCTCTGATGATGGGGTGATGGTCCATGAGGCCATTGCAATGAGGGTGCCGGTGGTGGCACTGAGGGGTGTCAAGTATGGAAGGTACCATAACATGGGTGCTGTCTTCAGGGGTGCCGTGCTGGAGACAGACCTTGATGGTATTGAGGAGGCTATTTTAAAGGCACTTGAGGCTTCAGATGATATGAGGAGGGCCGCGGAGGCCTACAGTGGTGATGTAATAGGGGCCGCAGACAGGATAGCTGAAATTATAGAGGAGGAGGCAGTTAAGTCAGTGCCTTGAGTTTGAGGTGTGTTTGGGGATCTCATCTGAGGAGGCGGTTAAGTCAGTGCCTTGAGTTTGAGGTGTGTTTGGGGATCTCATCTGAGGAGGCGGTTAAGTCAGTACCTTGAGAGGAACCTCATAAGTTTGTATACACCATCCGTTGATGGGTGTGTCTCCACGAAGTCCTCAAATTCATACATTGAAACACCCATTCTCATGAGCAGTGAAAGGTAGGGCATTATCAACCTGGCACCCGGTGCAACAGAGTACACTGCAGTTGCAGTGCCATCATCCTGGATTCTAACCTTGTTTAACCCTGTTTTCCCCTCAGGAACACTCCAGAATGAACCAGGACCTGCAAGACCCGGTATAACAGCCTCCCTGCCCTCGGGATTTTCTGTTTCAATGAAGCCAACATCGTACCCCAGTGATATTGCATAGGGAAGGTACCTGTAGTCAATTCGCCTCTCAACACCCGCTGCATTGAGCCCTGCCACCACACCTTCCATCCTTGCAATGGGTGTTGTCCCGTGACCACCTGTAACGTCACCTGCCGCGTAGACGTGTTTTCTTGAGGTCTCCATACGCTCATTAACCTTAACTGCACCGTTTTCTCTGAGTTCAACGAACCCATTAAGGAACTCTGAGTTTGGTCTCTGACCCGTTGCAAGGAGGGTGAGGCCTTCAATGCGGCCGGCCGATGTTTCGGCACCATCCTCATCTATTGAGGTGGTGGATGTATTCTCAAGAATCCTGACGCCTTTCAGAAGTTTCCTCATAACGTAATCCCTGATGAGGGGGTCAAGTTTGCCAAGGAACTCGCTTCTTGATACCACCGTAACATCAGATCCAAGGGAGGAGAATATGCCTGCAAATTCAGCTGCAATTACACCCCCGCCTATTATCACGAGTTTTTCCGGGATTCTCTCAAGATCCAGCACGTTCCTGTAGGTTATGGCTTTTTCAGCGCCCTCAATGGGGGGGATGCTGGGCCTGGCCCCTGTTGCTATTATGAGCCTGTCATAGGGGAGTTCATCATCCCCTGCGATTACCCTACCTTCTGAGACCTCTGCGTCGGCGTATATTATCTCAACACCAGCATCAAGTGTCTCCCTTTCTGTAACATGCCTTATCCTGCTGAGTGTTTTCCTAACACCAGCCGCTATTCTCCTGTAGTCTGTGGAGTATTCAAGGTCGATGACACCAAGTTTCCTCAACTGGAGGGCTTCATCCAGGAATCTTGCAACGTCGTTCAGACCACATACAACCATACATCCCTCATTAAGGCATGTTCCCCCAATGAATTTCCTTTCAAGGATTGTAACGTCGTTTTCAAGGGCTGCAAGTTCCATGGCCGCGGCCCTTCCTGCGGGACCTCCCCCTATCACAACACACTTCATAGGACGCACCTGTATTAATTCTGAATGGTTATTTCCCACAAATCTTTATATGTCACAAATCTTTATCTAATTACTGACAGTGTAATTTTTTGACTTTGATCCTATTAATTTGGAGAGGGTTATTGAATGTGTATTGCAGCACCTGCTCAGATTATTGAAATTGACAGTGAGGATAATGTTGCCACCGTGGACTTTGGTGGTGTGAGGCAACAGGTGAAACTTGATCTTGTGGATGACGTCGAGGAGGGCAAGTATGTGCTTGTTCACTCAGGCTATGCCATTGAGGTCATGTCTGATGAGGCGGCCAGGGAGTCCCTGGAGGCCTGGGATGAACTCCTGAAGGCCCTTGAAGAGGAGGATAACCTGGAGATTTAAATTTCCAGGATTCCATTTAATTTTAAAGGTTCTGGTCTATTTTTTACTGTTTTGGTTACTGAAGTCCTTAGTATATTGACACCCTTTTAACACCATCTATTTTCAGGAATTCCCTGAGGAGACTGCCAGGGATTGGTTTTTCTGTTATTATGGTAAGTTTCGGATTTTCATCCAGTTCAGGGTCCCCTGCATGGGCCTGCCTTATTGTTATACCGCTACTGGATATCAGCTCTGCAGCAGCGGCAAGTATCCCGGGGTTACGGGCCTCTGCCTCTATCTCCACCACACCAAAGTCGAGTTCGGCTGCAGCGTCCCTCAGGAGTGCCCCTGCCGGTCTGAGGTTCTGGAATATCCCCCTGAGTTTTTCGTCCTCCAGGATGGTTTCTGCTGTTGCCCTGACTGTTCTTCTGTCAACACCTATGGCCCTTGCAAGGGCAACATCGTTTATTTCAACGTCATCACAGTAGACCTTTCCATCAGGGTCTATTCTGAGTCCCAGCTCTATGATCTTCCTTGCAACATCCATTCTCGACGGGTATCTTTCGAATCTGTGTTTTATCTGATTCCACATAACCACACCACATCAATGTACATTATTATACAGGCAAGATTTAAATAGTACTTTCATGTATAAGTACTTTGTGGATTAATTAAGGTGATAGGAATGCATGGGAGTGAATGTTTTTGGCATTATAAACCTGGAAAAACCCAGAAAAGAAAAACTGGAATTCAGAGAACCCTTTGAAGTATTCAAAAGTATCTATTCTGAATATGAGTCTTCATTCCTTCTGGAGTCCATGGAAAGTGACACTGGACTTGCAAGGTACTCCTTCATTGGATTTGAACCTGAGATGATAATAAGGGCCCGTGAAGGGGTCATTGAGATTGATGATGGCGATTCCAGGGAGGAGTTTGATTCAAAAAACCCATTCGAGGACCTCAGGGGATTCCTGAAGATGGAAAAAAACTCCGGAGGATTCTGCGGGGGTCTCGTGGGTTACATATCCTATCAGGCCGCAAGATTCTTTGACACCATAAGGATCAGTGAAGGTGATTTTCCTGATTTTGAATTTGGACTCTTCCTTGATGGTATCATGTTCAACCACCTGACAGGGGAATGCAGCTACATCAGCCGTCACGGCAACAGGCTACCTGATATATCCCCTCTCCTTGGGGATGAGGTCCCCACGGGGACCCTGGGATACAGGAGGAAAAGAACACTCCTCTCAAAGAGGAGGTACATGGACATGGTCCTTGAGGCCAAGGAGAGGATAAGGGAGGGCGAAATATTTCAGGCAGTGCTCTCCAATGCCACAGATTACAGGCTGAGGGGAGACAGGCTCGCATTCTATGAATCCCTCCGGAGGATCAACCCCTCACCATACATGTACCACCTTAAACTGGGTGAACGGGAGATAACCGGCTCAAGCCCAGAGATGCTTGTCAGGGTTGAGGATAGAAGGGTTGAAACCTTTCCTATTGCAGGAACACGTCCTCGCGGAAGGACAGAAGAGGAGGACAGGGCGATAGCCTCCGATCTTTTATCTGATGAGAAGGAACTTGCAGAGCACCTAATGCTGGTTGACCTGGCCCGGAACGATATAGGACGGGTCTCGGAGTTCGGATCGGTGGAGGTGCCTGAATACATGACCATAAAGAGGTTCTCCCATGTGCAGCACATACTCTCCCATGTAACAGGTAAACTGAGGGATGGAATGGACGCAGTTGATGCACTGGGAGCTGTTTTTCCTGCAGGCACCGTGAGCGGAGCACCAAAGATAAGGGCAATGGAGATAATAGAGTCCCTTGAAGGTGTTCCAAGAAATGCCTATGCAGGTGCACTCGGCTACCTCTCACTCAATGGAAACGCGGACTTCGCAATAACCATAAGGTCAATGGTATGCCAGGGAAAAACAGGGAGAATCCAGGCAGGAGCAGGGATAGTGCATGACTCCATTCCGGAGATGGAATATCTGGAGTGTCAGAATAAGGCGAGGGCCCTTCTAAAGTCAATGGAAATGGCAGGTGAATCTTTTATGGGTGCTCTGCCCTACAATGGAGATGGAAGGTGAAGAAGTTGATTCTGATAATCGATAACTATGACTCATTCACCCACAACCTCTACCAGATGGCAGGGGAGATCCTGATGGAAATGGATTCTGCAGATATCCTGGTTGTGAGAAACGATGAGGTGGACATTGATGATGTTAGGGCCCTTGACCCTGAGAAGATAATAATCTCCCCGGGTCCAGGCAACCCCATTAAGAGGGAAGATTTTGGTATATGCGATGAGGTGATAGGTGAATTCACTGATAGACCCATACTGGGTGTCTGCCTCGGACACCAGGGGATATTCCATTACTTTGGCGGTGTTCTTGGTTACGGTGAACCTGTTCATGGAAAGATCAGCGAGGTCTTCCATGACGGATCAGAACTCTTCAGGGGAGTTCCAAACCCCTTCAGGGCCACAAGGTACCATTCACTGAGATGTGAGTGTAATGGGGTGCCTGAGGACATCCGGGTATCTGCATCCGCACCTGACGGTACCATAATGGCCATAAGACACCGGAAGTATCCAGTCTATGGGTTACAGTTCCACCCGGAATCAGCGGGAACCCCCCATGGGAGGGACATACTTGAAAATTTCCTCAGGATGTGATCACATGTCCATACTTCAGGAGATAATAAGGTCAAGAAAACTTGAGATCAAAAATTTATCCAGAAAAAAGCCCCTTGAGGAGCTCAGAGATGAATTAACATCCTTGGACGAGCCATTGAGTTTCACTGACGCACTAACAGGAAACCGGGTATCAATCATATGTGAATATAAAAGGGCATCCCCCTCCTCAGGAAGAACCTATGGGAGAGGCCTCCATGAGATGATGGAGGTGTACAGGGAGGGCGCAGATGCTGTTTCTGTTATCACAGAGAACAGGTACTTTCAGGGTTCCATTGAGTTCCTCAGGGAGGCTTCAGAATATGGTATACCCCTCCTCATGAAGGACTTCGTGGTGGACGAGTACCAGATATACCAGGCAAGGGCATCAGGAGCATCATCGGTTCTCCTCATTACCGGGGTTTGCCCTGACCTTGAATCAGGAATTGAAACCTGCAGGGAACTCTCAATGGAGCCCCTGGTGGAGTGTCACAGTGCAATCGACATATACAGGGCCATGGAGGCCGGGGCAGAGATCATAGGAGTTAACAACAGAAACCTGGAAACACTCGAGGTTGACCTTGAGCGCACAAGGGCCCTGGCCCCCCTGGTACCCGATGAGCTGCTCCTGGTATCCGAAAGCGGTGTTATGGGGCCCGAGGATGCTGAGATCCTTGCAGGCTGCGGGGCAGACGCACTGCTCATAGGAACCTCCCTCATGCTGTCCAGTGATCCACGGGAACTCCTTGATGAGATAATAGCAGCCGTTAAATCCTGCAGACCTGGCAGAAAGAGGTACTCAGGGGATGAATTCTTTGAACAGTTCGCATGAGCAATCTCTGGGGACAGGGATGAGTCAGATGAAGATCAAGATCTGTGGGCTCACAAGGGAGGAGGACGTTGTCCTCGCGGATTCACTTGGGGCCGATTTACTGGGATTCATACACGCCAGCAGGTCACCAAGGCACCTTGAACTGGGGGATGTGGCGGAACTATCATCCATCATACCAGATGAAAAGGCGGTTCTTGTCATTGAGACATCAGAAACCCGGAGGATAAGGAAGGCCATAGATGAAACAGGTATAGAAAGGATACAGCTTCACTCTGTAAGTCCTGAAGTAGCTGCAAAAATCCATGAGTCCCTCCATGAGGAGGGATACAGTCTGGAGCTGACCCTTGCCATCCCCCCAGTTTCTTCCTACATCTGCGGGCGTGAATTTCAGGGAATATCTGGCCTTATCCTTGACTCGGCTTCAGGCGGAAAAACAGGGGGTACGGGGAAGATAATACCCCCCTCAGATGCCCTTGAGCTGCTGGCCCTTATAAGGGGAATGGATCCCTCCCTGAGGGTTACACTTGCAGGGGGCCTTACACTGGAATTTGTCAGGAAAAACAGGGAATATGTATCGAAATTCGACTGCCTGGACTTCAACTCTGGAATTGAGGCTGAGCCGGGTGTAAAGGACCAGGAGATGATGGCTGAACTCATGGACTACATTGAGGGACTCCCCTCCAGAAAAGGGGCAATTGAAGAATTATAGGTGTTTTATCATGATAATGGATGGTAAATTCGGTAAATATGGGGGAATATTCGTGCCAGAACTCCTCATACCTGCACTTGAGGAGCTTGAGGCGGCATTCCTCCACTACAGTAAGGATCGAAGGTTCAATGAGGACCTGGACCACTACCTGAGGGAGTATGCAGGAAGACCAACAGGTTTATACCACGCCAGGAACCTCTCAGAGAAACTTGGATGCAGGGTCTACCTCAAGAGGGAGGATATGCTGCATACCGGGGCCCATAAAATAAACAATACAATAGGCCAGGCACTCCTTGCAGGGTATATGGGTAAGAGGAGGCTGATAGCGGAGACAGGGGCAGGGCAGCATGGAATAGCAACTGCAGCAGCAGGCGCCCTCTTCGGGATGGATGTTGACGTCTACATGGGAACCGAGGATGTTGAGAGACAGAAACTAAACGTCTTCAGGATGGAGATTTCAGGTGCAAGGGTCATACCTGTTGATTCAGGTTCAAGGACACTTAAGGACGCCATAAACCAGGCCATGAGGGACTGGATAAGCAGCGTGGAGGACACCCACTATCTGATAGGATCCACCATGGGGCCCCACCCCTACCCCACCATGGTGAAGCACTTCCAGAGCGTCATAGGCAGGGAGGCCAGGGAACAGATACTTGAAATTGAGGGTGAACTCCCTGATACCATAATAGCCTGTGTTGGTGGCGGTAGCAACGCCATAGGCATATTCTCAGCCTTCCTGGACGATGACGTTGAACTGATAGGTGCAGAGGGAGGAGGTGAAGGTATAGAGTCAGGTAACCATGGGGCAACCCTATCTGCCGGTTCAGAGGGTGTACTGCACGGTTCACTTTCATATGTGCTCCAGGATGACGATGGACAGATAAATGAGGCCCATTCGGTTTCGGCGGGCCTTGACTATCCAGGGGTTGGCCCGGAGCATGCATACCTCATGGAAACTGGAAGGGCAAGGTATGAGCCCATAACCGACGCCGAGGCCCTCAGGGGCTTCAAACTCCTCTCAAGATGTGAGGGTATAATGCCGGCGCTTGAAAGCGCCCATGCCATAGCATGCCTTGAAAAATACGCATCAAAACCTGAAAACAGGGGAAAGACTGTTATAGTTAACCTTTCAGGAAGGGGAGACAAGGACATGTTCCTTGCAGCAGGCCTTCTGGGGGTGGATGTATGAATTACGCTAGAGTAACTCAGAACGATATATCTAGGGCTGGTCTGGGGGCGGATCTATGAATTACGCTGAAATGTTCAGCAGGGTTGAGGGATGCGCCTTTGTCCCATTCGTGGTTGCAGGGGACCCTAACATGGAGACCTCAGTTGAAATCATAAGAACACTTGTGGATGCCGGTGCAGATGCCCTTGAAATAGGTTTCCCATTCTCTGACCCCATAGCAGACGGTACAAGTGTACAGGAGGCTGATCTGAGGGCTTTAAATTCCGGGATGACCACCGATGACTGTTTCAGGCTGATAGAGAGGATAAGGGGATTCACCTCAGTACCGGTGGGTCTTCTTGTATACTACAACCTGATATACCGCATGGGTGTTGATGAATTCTACAGGAGGGCCGCCGAGGCTGGTGTTACAGGTATCCTTGCGGCGGATCTCCCCCCAGAGGAGGCCGGCGATGCCCTCAGGGCGGCTGAAAGATATGGTATTGATCAGATCTTCATAGTTGCACCCACAACAGACAATAAGCGCCTCAAAATGATCTCAGAGGTTTCCTCAGGGTTCCACTACCTTGTATCGGTTATGGGTGTCACCGGGGCAAGGTCAAGGGTCGAGGAAAGCACACTTGAACTCATAGAGAGGGTTAAGGGGGCAGGAAGCCTTCCTGTGATGGTTGGATTTGGTGTTTCACAGCCAGAACATGTGAGGATGCTTGCTGAAGCAGGTGCCGATGGGGTTATAGTTGGAAGCGCAATCATAGACCTGATATCCAAAAATCTTGATGACAGGGAAAGGATGCTTCAGGAGATATACGAAATGGTCAGAAAAATGAAGACCGCTGCAGGGGGATCCAGATGAGGTTTGAGGGGATAATGAATGATATAATGGACTTCAGGAACCTCAGTGAGGATGAGGCCCACGATTTAATGGAGATGATAATGGATGGTGAAATGGGGGATGTGCAGATCGCCGCATTACTCACAGCCCTTGCAATGAAGGGGGAGACCGTGGATGAGATCACAGGCTTTGCAAGGGCAATGAGGGAGAGGGCAGTGAAGGTTAAAACCCCTGAATCCATGAGGGTCGTTGATGCATGTGGAACAGGGGGTGACAGGTTCAAATCCTACAATGTGAGCACCGCAGCAGCAATAATAGCCGCAGCAGCCGGTGTTAAAGTGGCAAAACACGGTAACAGGGCGGTTACAGGTTCATGTGGTGGTGCAGATATACTTGAGGCCGCGGGTGTCAACATAGAACTGGGACC
The DNA here is from genome assembly GCF_026692625.1 of Methanothermobacter sp. DP. Taxonomy (NCBI): domain Archaea; kingdom Methanobacteriati; phylum Methanobacteriota; class Methanobacteria; order Methanobacteriales; family Methanobacteriaceae; genus Methanothermobacter; species Methanothermobacter sp. DP. The sequence goes on from NZ_CP113501.1 coordinate 37,316, forward strand.
TGAAGCTGCACGCAGGTCCCTTGAAACCATGGGAATAGCCTTCATGTTTGCACCACTCTTTCACAGGGCAACCGCCAGGGTGGCACCAGTAAGGATGGAACTTGGCTTTAAGACGGTATTCAACATACTGGGACCCCTAACATCCCCTGCATCGGCAGAGGTACAGCTCCTGGGGGTCTTTGACCCCTACCTTGTGGGTCCAGTTGCAGAGGTCCTCAGAAACCTTGGTGTTAAAAGGGCTATGGTTGTCCATGGATTCGATGATAACCTGAACCCTGCGATGGATGAGATATCCACGGTGGGCCCAACACTTGTGGGTTTCCTTGAGGATGATGAGATAGGGATCGAGAGGCTCATGCCATCGGATTTCGGTGTTGATGTTGGGCAGCTACAGCACCTGAGGGCGGCATCAACTGTTGATGAAAACCTCAGAATGTTCCTGGATGTCCTCGCGGGACTGCATGATACTCCTGGGAGGAAATCGCGCCTGGATATCGCCCTTGCAAATGCGGGTGCACTTATATACCTTGCGGAAATTGAGGATACACTTAAAGGTGGAACAGAAGCTGCAAGAGAAACAGTTGAATCTGGAGCTGCACTCAGTTTAATGGAAGATTTCGCATCCTTCACTCAGAACCTGTAAAAGTGAATGGGCCCGCTGGGATTCGAACCCAGGGCCTCACGGTTATCAGCCGTGCGCTCTAACCACCTGAGCCACGGGCCCATGAATTATTTAAGAATCAGTGGGGTGATTCCAACTTTTGGAATTCCTCATATATATGCTTTTCTGTCTGATATTTCAGGGTTTCCACCATCAACCCGGTAAAATCTCGAGGTCCTCTGCTGCCTTGATAATCTCAGTGATTTCAGATGCGGCCCTTTCAGGGGCCCTGTTTTCAACCACACTGACGATGGATCCCATAAGGGATGCGCATACGAACATTGCTGTTCGAAGTAACTCCATGTGCTCCAAAAGACCTGAGGGAGTATCAGATATTCTCCTTTTGGAGTCAGCAATCCTCCTTTTAATTATATCCCCGGGGTCTGATTCAAGGATTATGATGAGATCAGGGGTTATGAACTCCACCGGAAGTGAAATAAGGTAACCAATGGGTGACCTGTCAAGTCCGTGGAGATCCAGGAGCACCCCATTCATTTCAGATACTCTGTGGGCGGCTTCACGCCAGATGCTGTGCTGCTGATCCATGGGAAGGCTGAAAAGTTCCTCCAGTGTACCTGCAAGGCCTCTCTTCTCTGCAACTTCAAGCATCAGTTCTCCATAATTGATGAAGGTATGATCCAGTTTTTCAGAGAGAATCCTGCATAGGGTGGTTTTTCCCACACCTGGCACGCCCACAATGGCAATGGTTTCAGGAAAACCCGGCATGAGACTGATATCATTTATTTACCATTTCACTTATGGCATCTGCCATCATATGGCCTTCCACTGTGATCTCGGCCCGGTCGATGCCCTCAACCTCTTCGGCAACAGTTCTTGCGTCCATTGCCATCCTGGCGGCGCTCATGCATCCGGGGTTTGTGGGCCGGATCGTTATCTTTGCAATGGTTTCACCCTTCTCCTCGATTTCGATGTTTTCAACAAGACCCATCTCCACTATGCTTATACCCATGTGTGGGTCTGCAACCTTTTTGAGAGCTTCCTTAACCTTTTCCAAGAGTTCTTCTGACATTATTATTACCTCAGCTGGTATTTTGATAATCACTGTTGTGATTCTCTATTTTTAAGTTAACCCTATTTAAACATGTCCATTATCAGCCGCCCTGAAAAAGAATTTTAAGCCATCAGATAATGAAATAAGGGCTATTTTAAACTTTTTCTGCGCCTTAATCTAACAGCAACACCACGTTCTGCCTTTACCATCTCCTCGCCACATAGAACAGCCCTTCCAACACCCACGACATCCCCCTCACGGACTATTACAACCTCATCGCCGGGTATTATTTCTCTGTCGGCGTCCACTACACCAGGTGCAAATAGTGTGTTGCTCTCCAGCCTGAAATCTATCTCAACCCATTTCACACCTAGACTGTAAATGGATGCCGCGCCCTCAAGGGATGGTGAGATGAGCCCCCGGTCCATCATCAGGGTGCCTATCTCTGAACCATCCTGTGTGAGGATCCTCCTGTGGTATCTCCCCCTCACCCTGCAGTCGTCGGGTATGATAACCTCTGCACCCTCCCCGAACTGGTATACCGCCACCGAGCGCAGCATATGGAGCATCCTTTCCCGCCCCCCTATCTTTTCATAGCCTTCAAGTTCCCTTCCAAGCCTGTGAATGGCCTCTGGAGAGGCGGGCCTTGAGGTGGTGGCTGTGGGGGTGAAGGCGTCAAGGTACTCCTCACAGACCTCAAGGTACCCCCCATCAACATGGGCTATAACATCAAGGTCACCCACGTAGTCTCTTAGGAGTTCTCCTGAAAGTTTTTTCTCTTCATGGGACCATTCCCCAGTGGTTGAAACATCATATGATGAGATGGGGTGGGTGTTCTCCATCTCCCGGGGGCATATGCCGAAGGGTGATGTGAGTATGAGTTCCTGGAACCCCCTGGTGACCCTCATGAATTTCCTGTGGGACCTTGAGGTCGAGTAGGGCTTCTTCATGCTGCATGGGAGCACCACCACAACCTCCCCGAGGGGCTTCATCAGTTTCATCCTATCCCGCCACCTCACAGCCTCGGGGCGGTGGAGTGATTCTTCAATTGAACATATAACCTTCATCCTATCAGTTATGATTTTATCATGACTCCTTACTGTGGGTTAAAGACCATTCAACCATCTGAGACCTGTGAGTTCTGCCACATCCTTTTTAAGGGCTACAAGGTCCTCGTGATTCAGTTTTTTAATATCATCCTTTCCGGTTATCCTTGCAAAATCAGCGATTTCGGCTGTTGATACTCTTATATAGTTTTCAAGCCTTTCAGCAGCCTTCTTGGTGTCCAGGTGCTTCACAAGGGCAGGGTCATGGGTGGTTATACCCGTTGGACACATCCCTGTATGGCATAGCCTGTGCTGCTGGCAGTTCATGGCAATAAGGGCCGCGGTACCTATGTAAACTGCATCTGCCCCTAGGGCAAGGCATTTGGCCATATCAGCCCCTGTCCTGAGGCCTCCCCCTGCAATCAGGGATACTCTACCCTCAAGGCCCTCGTTGACAATAACCTTGGCGGCCCGGGGTATGGCCGCAGTGAGTGGTATGCCTGTGCTGTCCCTTATATGCGGGTTAACGGCACCTGTACCCCCTCCAAATCCATCTAGAGCTATGAAGTCAACACCGGCATCAAGGAGGGCTTTCACATCGTCCTCAACGTTTCCACATCCGATCTTGGCACCAATGGGAGAACCTCCAGAGAGTTCCCTTAGGTATGATACCTTCTCTCTGAGCTCCTCAGGGTTTCTGATGTCAGGGTGATGTGCGGGAGAATATGAGCCCTCACCTTCTTTAAGTCCACGAACCCGTGCCACATCGTCGGTGATTTTTTCAGGGGGCAGATAACTCCCTTTACCGGGGTATGCACCCTGACCGAACCTTATCTCTATGGCAGCGGTCCTCTGAAGTATATCCTCTGTGACCCCGAATCTCCCTGTTGAATACTGGACTATGAGGTACTCTCCAGCCTTCTTCATCTCATATTCGAGGACACCACCCTCACCTGAATTGAAGCCTATCCCCAGTTTTGCTGCAGTGGATGCAATGGCCATCCTTGTATTTTTTGAGACTGCACCATAGCTCATGCCGCTTATCATTATGGGGGAGCTCAGTTTCAGGGGTTTGTCTGCCATCTCCCCTATGGTAACACCTGTTTTCACAGGGTCCTCTGCGTTTAGGGGTATGGAGGACACCTGTGCCGGTACAAAGTGTATGTCATCAAGTCCAAGCGGCAGCCTCTTTTGAGATCCCATTGACTCCAGGGGCGCTTCACCTGTTCCTGCAGCCTCCTTGATATGGATTATGTTCATGTAGTCACTGTGACTTTCGGAGCGACCTTCCCTCCTCATACGGATACCATTCAGTGATTCCATGTTACAGAAATAGAGTTCCCTGAGGCCATATTTCTGATAAACAGGGCATGATGCGCAGAGACATCCCCTTTCATTAACCTCGTATCTGCTGCTCCCGGTGGCACAGAAGAGCATCTCATCGTCCCCGTGACCGGGATAACTCGGGCAATCCGGGCATAAACATTCCCTGTCCTGTTCCTTCATAACAACCCCTGCTGCAGTTGGCTCTTAATAAGTTATAACGTCTTTATGTAATTAATAGTGATGGTCTGGCAAACACGTGTGGATGGGGATGTTTGGCCCGCTGCTCTAGCCCCCACTATCTTGACATCTCCATGAGTTCTTCATGAAGTTTTCTGAGGCGATCTATTGATGGATGATTCTTTCCAAGACGATCAGACCATTTTTTAATCACAAAATCAATATCAACCTCATCTGAGCCATTTATGAGGTTATCTGCGTGGGCCACAATCTTCTCTTCAAGGGTCTCTGGCATGTAGTTTCCAGGCGGAAGTCCCAGGGTATCAGCCTCGTCATCAGGTATCCCTGCACCCACATGCCTCTCAACTATCCTGATGACCTCCACAGGGTAACCGAGTTCCCTGAGGATACGGGCCCCCTCAACTGCATGCTCAACTCCACTGGTCCTGCAGCGGCCTATATCATGAAGCAGGGCACCCTCTTCAACAAGTTCTCTGTTAACAGGGAGGTTTTCTGCCAGTTCAAGGGCCTTTTTTCTGACGGCCAGTGAGTGGTCCACCACCCATTCGGGACATCCAGCACTTCTAAGTAGATGGATGCTCAAGACAACACCCTTTTAATCAAAATTCGTGATTTCTAGGAATTCAGAGTATGGGTGTGGGCAGTATCAAAACCGTTGTTTTCGTAGAGGCTCAGCTCATCCTTCAGCTGCTGTATTATTTCAGAGTTGTCCATGAATTCCATTTCAGAGCCGCATTCAGGGCATGTGAAGTTCTCTTCAGCAGCCTCATCGAAGGTGAAGCGGTAATGGCCGTTTACACATACAAAGAACATGTTGTTCTCCTCAAAGTCCAGGGCTTCCCTGAGGTTTTTAACTATTTCGCTGTGCTTCCTCTTTATCATCTCTGTAACCTTTTCTGGTTCAAATTTCCATGTGTAGGTGTACCACTGTGTTTCAGGGTCCTTGCTTCTCTTGTAGCTTGCCACGCCCGCATCATAGAGCTTGTAGAGTATCCTCCGGACTATGTTGAGTTTAAGCTGGGTTTTCTCTGAAATCTCCTCATCTGTTACCTTCCCCTTCATGAGGCACTCCAGAACTGGCACTGCCTCATCCTCTTCCTCCTCAGTGATAATCTCATGGATCAACTCTTGTAGCATCTGATCATCAATCAATTGAAATCCTCCAGCTTTGAGAAATAACTGCATACAGGGTATGCTGAATCAATCAAATTTTTTGAGTGCACTCCAATTTATGTGCCTAATCTTATTTAAAATTTTATAAAATCATGAGCCCCTCACTTCAGCGGGGGTCTAACAATAACCGCCGGTACATGTTCCAGTGAGGACAGCATTTCAACTGTAACTGTTTCGGGTTCACTTTCAAGTTCACTGGCCATATCATACACGGTTTTTCTGCTGCTCTGCCTTTCATGGTAATCTTCGGCGACGGATGCCACCTCAAGGAGTACCTCAGTGGCGATGGGCCTTGATGATGCAAGGGGGGTTGGCCATCTTTTCCTGGAAAACCTCCCTGCAATGTAACCCAGGAACCCGGTATCTGAGATTATACCCGGTGCAGCTGTGGGAAGTGATGTGAAATACCTCCCAAGGATTCGGTAGGTCGCGTCGGTGTCAATAACAACCACGGTGACATCGACACCGAATTTACTCAGAATCGCCTCTGCAATGGATTTTGCAGCACCCACAGGGTTTTCAGGAAGAAGTGAAACATATGTGCCGGGGACGTTGCTCAAATCAATTCCAGCCTCAGAAGCCGGTTTAAGGGCATGTTTCAGGCCGTAATACCTGAGCACAACCTCCTTATGGTTTCTTGCCTCAGGTGGGAGCTTTCTGAGGTTTTTCAGGGTTCTTTCCTTTATTCCAAAAATGGGCCCGAGAATATGGCCCCAGATGTACTTTGACCAGAGGTCTGCAAGAATGATGGCGGTCCTGGAGGCTTCAAATTCTGATTCATCAACGAGGTTTCCCTGGGCAACTGAGATTGGGGTTTCAGAGACCACAAGGAAATCCCCATCATTTACCAGTTCACCTGCCCTCTCCACGATTTTCCATAAACCCTCACCAGGCTTTATGTAGTCTGTCCTCACAGGTACCGTGGTGTATCCATCTCTGGGCATGTTCTGTCCTCAAAGGCATGCTCCTATCAATTAAACATTCAGAAATTGATGCAGGTTCATCTGGCCCTCACAGGCGGGGCCCAGACCTTGAGGTCTATGCCCTCTATGATGGCCCTCCTGCCTTCAAGCTGCACCACGACACCTGAGTGGACCTTCTGCATCATGCAGTGGGCCGGGAGGAATCTCACGGTGTCACCTATGTTGGGGAGTTCCCCATCGATCATGCCCTCGAAGCCCCCCACCAGGCAGACCCCGATGTCCCTGAAATCAAAGTCCTCGTTGCCAAGGCGGTGACATGGGCCCACGATGTGGACAGTTATGAGTCCGTTGTTTTCGTCCAGTATTTCTGCAAAGTGGGTTATGGGGCACCCCAGGGGCCTGTAACGGATTATATCCCCCTTTTTGAGTTCAGCCCTTGAAAATGGAAAGAGTACCTCCCTGCATGAACCCTCCTCAGGGAGGGGCTTCAGTATGAAATCTGCCTCGTACCCGTCAAGGACACCCACAACCTTCTTCTCCTCCGGTAGAAGGTTCTCCTCCTTGAGGATCTCCTGGAGCTTCTGAAGGTTTTCTGTAAAAAGCTCCTGGTACATGAAGTGGCATCTGTCGATCTCTGTCCGCCCCTTGAGGAGTGCAGAGGCATATTCATCGCACCTTGCATAGCCGCAGATACCGCAGTTGTATCCGGGAAGAAGTTCTGTAATCCTTTCTCTGAGTGATCTGTCTCCTGGCATCTGAAAGACCCTCTTTTCATTCTCCCTCATAGGTCTGGAAGCCGTCTATCCTTCTGAGTATTCCCCTGTGGTGCTTCTTATTGACCCTTGTCTCACCCACACAGAGGGTGCAGACTGCAAGGGGTGCTGAGTGACGGAGTTCCTCGTTTTCAAGGGAAACCTCTCTGCTCTCTATCATTTCCTCTGCAAGTTCCATGCATCCCTGTCCGCTGAGGCCATTTGCCTCTATTATCTTTGCCGATGGGTTAACCTCCAGTATACGCTCCCTGAATATTTCCCTCTCTGCCTGGGATATCATATCCCCCTTGGTAACCACAGCGATGTCTGCGGTTGAGAGGAAGGGCCCAACCTTGAGGGGTGTGTTGGGGCCGCTTGTAGCGTCTATGACGCAGACACCTAGGCAGTTCTTTGTGTAGGGTGCGCACCTGTGACACAACCCTGCTGTCTCAATGATGAGGAAGTCTGATTCATTCTTCTCGGCCCATTTTATCATATCATCTATGTTGTAGATGGCGTAGTGGTCCGGGCACATATCCATTGAGAGGCCCACAAGGGTGGGTGCCCCTATCTTCTCAAACTTCTTGTCGTCATCGGTGTATAGGCAGTCTATTTTAACCACCGATGAATTGAATCCCCTCGCCTTGAGGCTCTTCAGTGTGTGCATGAGGACTGCTGTTTTTCCGGATCCTGGTGTTCCAGCAACTATTACCATTCTCATATGCTTCCCTTCTGTAACTGGTGCAGCTTTCAGCTTCCTTTTATTATCTCTGTGAGGTCTATGCTCTCAACCAGCTCTCCCCTCCTCACCTTCTCACGGAGGCTGAGCATGAGTTCATCTATCTTGTTGAGTTCACGGGATATCTCCTTCTCCTGGGGTGTTGTTGTAACTATCTTCTGCATACCACCATGCTTCATAACTATCCTCTTGTCGGTCATGAGTGCAAGCACAGGGTCGTGGGTTACAACCAGAACGATTTTACCGTGTCCTGCCAGCACCTTGAGCGCATCGTGTTTCCTTATACCTGCATTTTCAATTTCATCTATGAGCACTATGGGAGAGTCACTTATTATGGCCACATCCGCAACCATGAGGGCCCTTGACTGCCCCCCGCTCAGTATTGTGAGGTCGTGCTCCTTTTTGATGGGTTCACCGGTGAGGGTGTTTGCAAGTTGAATCACACGATCCACACACTTTTCACTGGCACCCCTGCACTTGGCGTGAAGGCTGAGAAACTCCCCCACTGTCATGTCCGCCAGGAAGTTCATGTTCTGGGAGAGCTGGGCCACCATCTTCTTTCGGGGGTTTGTACGGTCCTCGTAACTTGGCTCTTCGTCGTTCACCAGGATTTTTCTCTTGGAGAAGGTGTCCTTCTGGGCCAGCTGTTCAATGTCACCTATAAGTGAGCTTTTACCGCTTCCTGTTGGGCCGACCACACCGAAAATTTCACCTTTTCTTATTTCAACCTTCTCAACCGGTTCCTTCTCTCCGTATTTGTCATAACCGCCGATTACTGTGATTTTCTCTATCATTAAAGATTCACCTTTCCGAGAGTATCTCCCCTCAAGCCTCTTCTTATGGTTTCAAGGGCTGTTATCTCTTCGGGGGGTATGTTTCCAAGGTTAACGTCTGGTCCTATTTTCAGTATGAAGTAAACCTGCTGGTTTTTCTTTGGGGCCTCCCATATTATCCTATCCTGTGGGAGTTCATTGAGGAGGTGGTTGAATTCCTCCTCCTTTACGTTTCCATTCTCATCGTATATACCTATATTATGGCCGCTCTCCCGGGCCTCCATGAGCACCATGCAGGCTCCAGCTTCAAGGTCGGCCCTGACAAGTTCAACCCTATCCTCCGGGCTGAGGAGTCTGTCCCTTACAGGGTCCTTTTTACCAACCTCTGATATGATCTGGAAGCCCTCGTTGACCGCTTTCTCTATAAGTTCACATTTTTCATCGGTTTCAATCTCAACGGTTCCATTTGATATTTCCAGTGTTTCAAAACCAAGGCTTCTTGCCTCGTCAAAGTACTCCTGAATTTTATCGTTGAGGTAGGCGATCTCAAATAGGGTGCCCCCTGGATAGGCCTCCACATCGAATGAACGGTACATCTCTATTTTTTCCATGACAGCATCACGTCTGTGGAGGGGAAGGGTTCCCCATCCAAACTTTATGAAATCAACGTAATCTGATGAAATCTCCATGAGGTCACGGGCTGTTTTAATGCCCATTCCCTTATCGAGAACCATGGTTATTCCATTTTTTCTGGGTTTCCCACGCCTTGGAGGTGTGAGAAAGTCAAAGGCGTTCATTTTATCACCTTCTGGATTGAGTCAGAATAAACACCAACGGCATATTAATTTAAATTCATATGTTTACTACCTTTATAAATAATTTTTCTTATAACAGGTTTCATGGGATATCAATCTGAATCCCATCCACTATCTGGGATCTTATCGTAAAGTGAGATTCTATAAGTTGAGTCCCATCACTATTTTGGGATCTTATTATATATTAATAGGTGGTGGTACATGTGATGGAAACTATATGTTACTTTGAAAGACCAGGTAAGGAGAACACTGAAAGGGTCCTTGAACTTGTTAAGGAAAGGGCAGATAAACTGGGGATCAGGGACTTTGTGGTGGCCTCGGTATCCGGTGAAACAGCACTCAGGTTGTCTGAGATGGTTGAGGAAAACATTGTTTCTGTAACACACCACGCCGGTTTCAGGGAGAAGGGTAAACTTGAACTTGAACCCGACATGAGGGAGAAACTGATTGAAAGGGGCGTCAGTGTATATGCAGGTTCACATGCACTCAGCGGTGTTGGAAGGGGGATATCAAATAAGTTCGGCGGAGTCACACCTGTTGAGGTGATGGCCGAAACCCTCAGGATGGTTTCACAGGGCTTCAAGGTATGTGTTGAGATATCTATAATGGCAGCTGACGCAGGCCTTATACCTGTTGACAGGGAGGTCATAGCCATAGGCGGCACGGCATGGGGCGCTGACACGGCCCTGGTTCTCACACCGGCGCATATGAACAGCGTATTTGACCTGAGAATCCATGAGATCATTGCGATGCCAAGGCCATAGTCCGGCACCTGCATGGTATGGGCGGGTTGCCGGAATTCATGATTTTCATGGCCCGGTGACCATACCATAATTCCATTTTGCCCCAACATTGTACCGGTATTTTCAGAGGTCACAGAAACTGATTTTTAATTTTGATCGGGACCCATGGGGTAATTGGTGCCGCTTTAACCGTTGCTTTTAAATATGTCTTATCACAATAACATATTTCATAGATAAATGTGGGGGTAGTAATTGAAATTCATTAACGATGCCATAAAGGAATCTGAGAAAAGGGAAAAGCCATCTTCCATCTCGATGAACTCAGAAATCGACCAGGAACTTCGGGAAATAATCGAAAATAGCAGGGCAAAGATATACGTTGTTGGGACCGGCGGGGCGGGTAACAACACCGTAACAAGGCTCAGTGAAATAGGAGTTGAGGGTGCTGAGACAATAGCCATTAACACAGATGCCCAGGACCTCTTCTACACGGTTGCTAACCGGAAGCTGCTCATAGGAAGGAATGTATGTGGGGGTCTTGGCGCGGGCGGAGTACCTGAAGTTGGAGAGGAATGTGCCGAGGAAAGTGAGGATGATATCCGCAGGGAGCTTGAAGGGGCTGACATGGTCTTTGTGACCTGCGGTCTCGGGGGAGGCACAGGAACCGGATCGGCACCTGTGATATCCAAGCTGGCCAAAAAGGCCGGTGCACTCACAATAGCAGTCGCAACCATGCCCTTCAGTGCAGAGGGCCTTAAAAGAAGGGAGAATGCTGAGAAGGGTCTTGAGAAACTTCAGAGTGCTGCCGATACCGTGATAGTGATCCCCAATGACAAGCTTCTTGAGGTTGCACCCAACCTTCCCCTCAACAAGGCATTCATGGTTGCAGATGAAATCCTTGGAAGGGCCGTTAAGGGTATAACGGAACTCATAACCAGGCCAGGTCTTGTGAGCCTTGACTTTGCTGATGTTAGGAGCATAATGAAGGGTTCAGGAATGGCAATGATTGGAATGGGTGAAGCCGAAGCAGGTGACAGGGCCCTTGAATCAGTTTACGAGGCTCTTAACAGCCCGCTACTTGATCTGGACATATCCAATGCAAAGGGTGCACTTATCAATATCTCTGGAAGCTCCGACCTGACACTTCAGGAGGCCGAAAGGATAGTTGAGGTTGTTGCCGAGGAACTGGATCCCGATGCAAACATAATATGGGGTGCGCAGATTCAGGATGAACTGCAGAACGTTATAAGAACAACGATTGTTGTTGCGGGCGTGAGGTCACCTTACATATACGGCTCACATGGTTCTGCAGAGAAGGAGTTCTTCGAGGAAAAACAGCGGGAGAAGGACTCTGTGGATGAGTCTGTTCTGGAAGAATTTATAGATGGAGTATTCTGATATTTCTTCCACATACCCCCACATCAATGAAAACATTTATAAATCTTGAAGGATAGATTACTCCATCACTCATCCCGATCATCATCCTTGTTTTTAATCATTATAAATTAGCGGGGATAAATCATGAAATACAGGGATTCTGTTCTGAATTTTATCAAGCAGTCAAAGAGGGTATTGAAGGTATCAAAGAAACCCACAAGGGACGAATACCTCAACGTGTCAAAGGTGACAGGTATCGGTATAATATTAATAGGTGTAATAGGATTCATAATAAGTATAATTGCCCAGTTACTGGGTGGTTAACTCTTACTGAAAAGTCACAGTGAATTATATATATGAGGTTGTGTTCTTAATGGAAGATAGTAAAAATTCCATCTATGCCCTTAAGACCTCGGTGGGTCAGGAGAAGAATGTGGCAAGGATGCTGGCCAGGAAGGTAAGGGATAGTGGTATTGAGATAAACGCGATTCTTGTTCCGGAGTCCCTCAGGGGCTACATCCTTGTTGAGTCCTCGTCAAAGATCGACATGAGAAACCCTGCCATAAGGGTTCCCCACCTCAGGGGTGTTGTTGAGGGAAAAACCGAGGGCGAAGCGAAGATAGAGTTCGAGGAGGTTAAGAGGTTCCTCAAACCTGAGCCCATAATATCATCCATTAAGAAGGGCAGCATCGTTGAGCTGATCTCAGGGCCATTCAAGGGTGAAAGGGCAAAGGTTATCCGTATAGATGAATCCAGAGAGGAAGTTGTACTTGAACTCATAGAGGCTGCAGTGCCAATTCCTGTAACAGTTAAAGGTGATCAGATTAGAATAATACAAAAGGAGGCTGATTAATGGCTAAAGAAACCGTTGAAATTCTTATTGATGGTGGAAAAGCCACTCCAGGACCGCCACTGGGTCCTGCGATTGGTCCGCTTGGAATTAACATGATGCAGGTTGTTGAGGAGATAAACCGCAAGACCGCGGATTTCGAGGGAATGAAGGTCCCGGTTAAGATCATAGTTGATACCGACACAAGGGACTTTGAGGTTGAGGTTGGTACGCCACCAACAACCGCCCTGATCATGGATGAACTCAAGATCGAGAAGGGTTCACAGGACCCTGGCATGGACAAGATAGCAGACATCTCCATGGAGCAGGTGCTGAAGATAGCAAGGATGAAGTTCGATGCCCTCCTCTCAAACGACTACAAACGTGCAGTCAAGGAGATCATGGGTACCTGCGTGAGCATGGGCGTAACAGTGAACGGCAAGGACCCCAGGGAGGTTCAGAGGGAAGTTGATCAGGGAGTCTATGATGACCTCCTCACATCATAAAAATTTATAAATCTTGAGAATCACATAACTAACCCCATCATATGAACTTATTTTTTGAAGTTCATGGAGGATTCAGAAATGCAACAGGAGATTATGGAAGCGGTGAAGAAGGCCAAGGAACTTTCAAGGCCGAGAAACTTCACACAGTCCATGGATGTTATTCTTAACATCAAGGACCTTGACGTCAACAAACCAGAGAACAGGTTTGACGAGGAAGTTTCTCTACCCAACGGCCGCGGTAAAGATGTGAAAATCGCCGTGATCGCCGATGGGGAACTGGCTCTCCAGGCTAAGAACGCTGGAGCCGACCTTGTGATAACCAAGGATGAACTTGAAGAACTTGGCAAAAACCGAAAGGAAGCAAAGAAACTTGCCAACAGCTATGAATTCTTTGTGGCCCAGGCAGACATGATGCCCCTGGTGGGGCGGTTCCTTGGACCGGTTCTTGGACCCAGAAAGAAGATGCCAAAACCGGTGCCAGCAACAATAAACCCGGAGCCCATACTCAAGAAACTCAGGGACACTGTCAAGGTGAGAATCAAGGACCAGCCTGTGGTTCACACCGTGGTTGGCACAGAGGATATGGATGATGAGAAACTTGCCGAGAACATAGAGGCGGTTCTGCAGACAATTGACCGCAAACTTGAGAAGGGCAGAAACCAGCTTAAGTCCATGTACGTTAAAACGACCATGGGCCCGGTAGTGAGGGTGATTTAAATGGCTCACGTGGCTGAATGGAAGAAGAAGGAGGTTCAGGAGCTCCAGGACCTCATCAAAAGTCATGAAGTGGTTGGTATAGCTAACCTTGCAGATATACCTGCAAGACAGCTACAGAAGATGCGCCAGACACTCCGTGACAGTGCACTCATCAGAATGTCAAAGAAGACACTGATCAGCCTTGCCCTGGAAAAAGCTGGCAAAGAACTTGAAAACGTTGATTCCCTCTCTGATTATATGGAGGGCCAGCCTGCACTCATATTCACTGATATGAACCCATTCAAACTCTTCAAGATTCTTGAGGACAGCAAAACCCCTGCCCCTGCCAAGCCAGGCGCCATAGCTCCGGCAGATATAGTTGTCCCCAAGGGGGATACCGGCTTTGCCCCGGGCCCAATCCTGGGGGAACTTCAGCAGATAGGCATCCCCGCCAAGATCGAGAAGGGAAAGATCGTGGTTTCAAATGACCACGTTGTGGTGAAGGCCGGGGAGGAGATACCCCCCAAGGTGGCAGGGATATTAACAAGGCTGGATATACAGCCACTTGAGGTTGGAATAGACCTCAGGGCAGCATATGAAAATCAGACAGTCTACACAGCAGACATCCTGACTATAGATGAGGAAAAAACCTTATCTGACATTCAGAAAGCATTTTCACAGGCATTTAACCTATCAGTTAACGCAGTCATATACACACGCGAAACAATGCCTGCGATTATCCAGAAGGCTGCTTCGAAGTCATTCAACCTTGCATACAATGCATCAATCCTCACCTCAGAGACAACTGATCTGCTGCTTGCAAAGGCCTATGCCCAGATGCTTGCACTGGCCGCTGCAGCTGCAGAGGTTAACGCTGAAGCAGTTGATGATGAACTGAGGGATAAATTGTCTTCAAGGGCAGCAGCACCCGCCCCTGAAGAGAAAGAGGAAGAGGTTGAAGAAGAAGCTGAAGATGAAGAAGAAGAGGAAGAAGAGGATGCAGCCGCTGGTCTCGGCGCACTCTTCGGATAAACGCTTTACTGGCATAGTTAACCTAAAAAAATAAAAATTTGAGGTGATCATATGGAATACATATACGCAGCAATGTTACTGCACACAACCGGTAAGGAGATCAACGAAGAAAACGTTAAAAGTGTCCTTGAAGCAGCAGGCGCTGAAGTGGATGATGCAAGGGTCAAGGCTCTAATAGCAGCCCTTGAAGATGTGGACATTGAAGAGGCAATGGAAACAACAGCTGTAGCAGCAGCACCTGCAGCCGCCGCAGCACCTGCAGCAGCAGCTGAAGAGGCTGAAGAAGAAGAGGAAGAAGAGGAGGAAGAAGAGGAAGCTGAAGAGGAAGCAGCAGCCGGTCTTGGCGCACTCTTCGGTTAAACTCTTTTCTATTTTTTCCTGCCATAACAAATGGCAAAAAATTTATTTTTCCTGATTCTGATTCTATTTATAAAAAACTGTTTTCAATGATTACCATGTCTCGTCAGCTTGAAGAACTGGGTTACAGAAAATATGAATGCGAGTCCTGTGGGAATACCTTCTGGTCAATAAGAGAACGCAGAACATGTGGAGATGCCCCCTGTGATGAATACGATTTTATAGGAAATCCCGCAACCTCGAGGAGCTATGACCTGTACGAGATACAGGATGAATTCATAGAATTTTTCGCTGAAAGGGGCCATGAGCCCATCAGAAGATATCCGGTACTTGCAAAGCGCTGGCGGGACGACGTGTTTCTTGTTGGAGCATCCATATACAACTTTCAGCCATGGGTGACATCCGGCCTTGTGAAGCCACCTGCAAACCCTCTTGTTGTTGCACAGCCGTCAATAAGACTCAACGACGTTGATAACGTTGGAAGAACAGGGAGACACCTCACATGCTTCACCATGGGCGGACACCACGCATTCAACTCTGAAGATAACACAGTTTACTGGGAAGAAGAGACAATAAAGTACTGCCACGAATTCCTGACTCACATAGGCATTGATCCATCTGAGATAACCTTCATAGAATCCTGGTGGCAGGGTGGCGGAAACGAGGGGCCCTGCTATGAGGTCTGTGTCCGTGGCGTCGAACTGGCGACCCTCGTTTTTATACAGTACCGCACCCTACCAGATGGTGGCAGGGAGGAGATCCCACTCAAAATAGTTGACACCGGCTATGGGCTTGAGAGATTTGCCTGGATATCCCAGGGGACACCAACAGCCTACGACGCATGCTTTGGCCCGGTAATTGAGAAGCTGATTGAACTGACAGGCGTGGAGGTCAACGAGGAGATACTGGCAGAAAATGCCCGTGTAGCCGGGATGATGGATATAGAAACCTATGCTGATCTCAGGGAACTTCGAAAAAGGGTTGCTGATAAACTTGGAATCTCAGCCACTGAACTCGAGCGTGCAGCAGCCCCCATGGAGTCCATTTATGCCATAGCCGATCATACGCGCTGTCTTGCCTTCATGCTTGCAGATGGTGTCATACCCTCAAATGTAAAGGAGGGCTACCTTGCGAGGCTCATAATCCGGAGGACACTTAGGCTCATGAAGGAACTCGGCATGAGGGAGTCCCTGAAGGATATAATGAACATCCAGGTGGAGTTCCTTGAGGGTCATTACCCTGAGATAAGGGAGCACCATGAACACATACTTAGCATCATAGACCTTGAGGAACACAGGTATGCAAAGACCGTGACAAGGGGCCGGAGGATTGTGGAGAAGACCATAAAATACCTCAGGAAGGATAATAAGAGCGAGATGCCCCTTGAAATCCTTATAAAACTATATGACTCCCATGGAATCCCCCCTGAAACCATAAAGGAGATAGCAGAGGAATCAGGGTTCAGTGTTAAAATCCCTGACAACTTCTACACCCTGGTTGCAGAGATGAATGAGGCTGAAACTGAAACCCCAGAGGAGGACATTCATCTTGACTACCCCCAGACAGAGCTCCTCTTCTATGAACAACCCGATGAACTGGAATTCGAAGCCACTGTGCTGGGGGTATATGAGGACGGCGTCATACTTGATAGAACACTCTTTTACCCTGAGGGAGGAGGCCAGCCATCTGACACAGGATACATTGAATCAGACGGCTGCAGGATCCAGATAAAGCATGCAGAGAAGATAGGTAATGTGGTACTCCACAGGACAGACGATGAAATCTGCCTCAAACAAGGGGAAACTGTAAGGGGCTGGATTGATTCAGATAGAAGACTTCAGCTTACAAGAAACCACACAGCCACCCACCTCATAGTTGCAGCTGCAAGGAGGGTCCTTGGAGACCACATATGGCAGGCAGGGGCCCAGAAGGGTGTTAAAAGTTCAAGGATAGACCTCTCACATTACAGGAGGATAACTCAGGAGGAACTTGATGAGATAGAGAGGCTGGCCAACGAATACGTCATGAGAAACATCCCCCTTGATGTCACTTGGATGGACAGGGACATTGCAGAGAAAAGGTACGGATTCATACTCTACCAGGGGGGCGTTGTGCCGGGCTCCATGATAAGGGTTGTTGAGATTCCAGACGTGGATGTGCAGGCATGTGCAGGGACCCATGTTAAGAGAACAGGGGACATAGGCCTCATAATGATCAACAGGACCGAACGCATACAGGATGGTGTTGAGAGGATAGAATTCTCTGCAGGGGCATCGGCCATTGAACTCATGCAGAAAAACCGGGATATACTGAGGGAAAGTGCAGATGTATTCAAGGTAACACCATCACAGCTTCCACGCACCTCTGAAAGATTCTTCACAGAGTGGAAGGCCCTCAGAAATGAGGTTTCACGCCTCAAGGAGGAAATGGCTTCACTCAAAATCCTGGAGGTAAGGGATAGGGTGGAGGAACTAAACGGCCTGAGGGTCATCATAGACACGGTTGAGGCTGACATGGATGAAATGAAGAACATGGCCCTTGAACTCACAGAATCCGCTGATGCAGTTATCCTTGCAAATTCAGAGGGCCAGATAGTTGGGGCAGCCTCTGATGACGCTGTCAAAAGGGGTTTAAGGATAAATGAGGTTATAGCATCAGCTGCAGGGGTCCTTGGTGGTGGAGGCGGTGGAAAGCCACACCTTGCACAGGGAGCCGGTAAAGGAAAGGATAAAATCCATGAGGCCCTTGAGGAGGCAAGATCCTCACTTGAATCCTTTGGGGGATGAATCTGAGGATTGTAAAATAACTGTTCTTGTCGTTGTCTGGTGATTAATTTGAGGAGGACCATCTCGGAAATAAATGAGAGGATAATGGATGGTGAAGCAACAGTTTTAACAGCAGGGGAACTCAAGGAGCTGGTCCTCAACGATGAGGCCCCATCTGCAGATGAGGTCGACGTGGTAACAGCGGCCACCTGCGGGGTAATGTCCGGGACAGCAGCGGTCATGCATTTCAGGGTATCTGAACCGGGTTCATTCAGGAAGGCTGTTTCAGCTGAACTGAATGGCATACCAGCGTATCCTGGCCCATGTCCAAATGAAAACCTGGGTTCAGTGGACCTCTTCATTTATGGGACAGCCAGAAGCGTCAGGGACCCGGAATATGGTGGCGGATTTCTTCTCAGGGACCTTCTCACAGGATCCGAGGTTGATGTGACTGTAAAGTCAGAGGATGGAACTTCCATTGAATCCACAGTTACCCTGAAGGATATTGAAACAGCGAGGATCATAGGGACAAGGATGGCATTCAGAAACTACACAGCAATTGTCAACCCCTCCAATAAACCTGTAAGATCCATATTCAATGCATTTGAAATGCCACCCCACTGTGGAGGCCTCTCATTCTCAGGCTGCGGTGACATCAATCCCCTTGAAAATGATCCCGGCATGGAGGCCATCAGGAGGGGAACCAGCGTACTCTTAAATGGTGCCAGGGGCCTCGTGCTGGGTGAGGGTACAAGGAGCAGTCCTGAAAGACCAAATCTCATGCTGAGCGGGGACCTGCATGATATGAAACCTGATTACATTGGGGGATTCAGGACAGCCGCAGGACCCGAGATATTCAACACCATCGCAGTTCCGCTGCCTGTGACATCTGAGAGGGTCTTTAAGAGACTGCTGGTTCTTAATTCAGATATAGGGTTACCTGTTGCCGATGTTAGGGATCGATCAAGGATAATCCATGATCTGACATATGCAGATACATGGGCTGGTGACGAGAGACCCACCTATAACCCTGAAAGGTGTGCTGACTGCCTCCCATGCCTGGCAGCAGAGAGGTGCCCAACCCATGCAATAGGGGATGGCCTGGACACTGATAGGTGCTTTGGATGCGGTGTATGCGCCTTCTCATGTCCCTACGGAGCATACGAGATGGATACAGGTGAGGTCAGGATTGGTGATAGGATAGTACCCATCGTATGCAGACAGTCAGACAGGGTGAGGGCATCCAGACTCGCCCTTGAACTCAAGGAACTCATAGAAAAGGGTAATTTCCTCATAGGGGGGTGTTAGTATTCTTGAATATGATGTTATACTTGTGAGATACGGTGAGGTTGCAATTAAGGGGCCGGCTGTTAGAAGGAGATTTGAAAAAAAACTCCTCAGTAATATAAGGGCTGCTTTCAGCTGCAGAGCAGAAATCAGGCATGGAAGAATATTCGTATTCCCTGAGAACATGGACGAGGCCCTTGATAAACTTTCAAGGATCTTTGGAGTGGTATCCTTTTCACCCGCTGTGACTGTGGAAACCGATTTTGATGTTATAGAGGGGGCGCTCCGGGAATATGTGGGTGAACTGAAACTGGAGGGCCTCATCACAGAGAGAACACCATTTGCCATAAGATGCAGAAGGGTTGGGCAGCATGACTTTACAAGCCAGGAGATGGCAGCCTTTGCAGGTTCAGTTGTGGTCAGGGAGATCGGGGCTCCGGTGGACCTTGGAAACCCTGACCTTGAGATCCACCTTGAAATAAGGGAGAACAGGACATACATCTACCACAGGGTCATCCAGGGCCCTGGAGGCCTGCCTGCAGGTACCCAGGGCAAGGTTGTTGCCCTTTTATCCGGGGGAATAGACTCACCTGTTGCCACCTATCTCCTCATGAAGAGGGGATGCCAGGTCGTGGCGGTCCACACCGATAACTCACCATTCACAGCTCCCGAGTCCCTTGATAAGGTTGAGAAAATCGCCTCAAAACTTGCGGAGTATTCTGCCGGAGTTGAATTCAAACTCAGAATTTTCAGGTATGGAAGTTACCTTGAAAAATGCAGGAGAGAAGCCCCTGAGAATATGACCTGCGTCCTATGTAAGGCTGGAATGTACCGCCTCGCCGAGATGGTTGCAGAGGAGGAGGGGGCACTTGCAATAGTGGATGGGAGCAGCCTCGGGCAGGTGGCATCCCAGACCCTTCCAAACATCCTCGCCACAAGGATGGCGGTGAGGATGCCTGTCCTCAGCCCCCTCATAGGCATGGACAAGGTGGAGATAGAGGCCCTGGCAAAGAGGATAGGCACCTATGACATCTCGGTGATACCCGATGGTGGATGTGGTGCTGTACCCCGCCACCCCTCAACAGCAGCAGATACAGCCTCCATCAGGGAACTCTCAGAAAAAATCCAGGTTGAAGATGAAATTGAGAAGATATTCAGATCAGCTTCAGAAACAGAAAGCCCTGAATGATCCCTGCAGATTCTGTGGATAACTTTTTAAATAATCAGATCACATCTTTTATATAAAGAATCCAGTTAATTAACTCACTATCTTCTGGAGGTGTAATGATGAAAACAACCATTAGTGTAATTAAAGCAGACGTTGGAAGCGTAGCAGGTCACGCAGTCGCACATGAGGCATTAAAGAAAAAGTGCGACGAGATACTGGCAGAAGCCAGGGATACAGGAATCCTTGAGGATTATTATATTACCAACTGTGGAGATGACATTGACCTCATAATGACCCACAGGAACGGTGAAGAAAATGAGGAGGTTCACCAGACAGCATGGAACGCCTTCAGGGAAGCCACAGAGGTGGCCAGAAGCTTAAAACTTTACGGTGCAGGGCAGGACCTCCTCTCAGACACCTTCTCAGGAAACATCAAGGGTATGGGCCCTGGGTGCGCTGAAATGGAATTTAAGGAGAGACCAAGCGATCCTGTTATAATTTTCTGCTGCGACAAGACAGAACCTGGAGCCTTTAACCTTCCCCTCTTCAGAATGTTTGCAGACCCATTCAATACTGCGGGCCTTGTTATTGATCCAACACTTCACAACGGCTACGAATTCGAGGTCTTTGATGTTGTCGAACACAAGAAAGTTACAATGGCATGCCCTGACGAGATGTACGACCTCCTTGCCCTCTTGGGTTCAATCAGCCGCTACGTGATAAAGAAGATACACAGAAGGGACGACGGTGAAATAGCAGCCTCTGTGAGCACAGAAAGACTGAACCTCATGGCAGGTAAGTACATAGGAAAGGATGACCCGGTCGCAATCGTAAGGGCACAGTCAGGATTCCCTGCAGCAGGGGAAGTCGTTGAGCCCTTTGCATTCCCGCACCTTGTGGGTGGCTGGATGAGGGGATCACACAACGGGCCACTGATGCCCGTTGCCCAGAGGGATGCAACACCCGTCAGGTTCGACGGACCTCCAAGGGTCATAGGGCTGGGATTCCAGATCGCAGACTGCAAACTCGTGGGTCCAATTGACATGTTTGATGACCCTGCATTTGACCGCTCAAGGCAGCTCGCATCTGAAATTGCAGAGTACATGAGAAGACACGGGCCATTCGAACCCCACAGACTCCCATCAGATGAAATGGAGTACACATCCCTGCCGGGCGTACTTGAAAAACTCGGAGACAGATTTGAGGACATGGATTAATGGGGCTTCCACCCACATTTTATTTTTTTCTGAACACTGGATTCTGCCAGGCGTTGATCCTGTACTTCTAAATGATTGGTCTATCCTGTCATTATCCCTTCTTTGGTTTCTTCTTGTTGATTCTTCTCAGTATCTCATGGGGAATGTCAATCACCATCTCCACAGAGTCAATCACAGCACCGTCAGCTGTTGCCACCACACCCCCACTTTCCTTAAGCCTTCTGTCAACGCATGATGAGAGAATAGCACGTCCCTCCAGTCCATGGGAATTCATGAGTTCCTCGACGATCTGCCTCAGTCTGCCACTGTGGCTGACGTTCCTGTCAAAGTAGAAAAACACCTCTTTAACACCTGAATCTGATAGGAAATCCATTATGGCATTCAGGGCCCTCAGGGTTACTTCACCCATCCTGTAACTCCCTGAAACACTCATTACATCCCGCAGAAACCCATCCTGGGCAATGAAGAACCCTTCACCCCCAAGAACGCTTTCTGTACCTATGAGTACATTGTAGCCATCAATGTGGACAGTGGAACCCCTGAGGGAATCTGGACTTACCAGCCGGGAGAGTCTCCTCTTTCTGGTTTCATCTGAGAAGACGTACCTTGCAAGGTAATTTCTTTCCCTCTTCCCGAGAAGATAGTGGTTTGCAACGAAATTAAGCGCAACGCGTTTACGGTAACCCCTGTTGAGGAGGTACTTCAGGTCCTCAACGGCCATTTTAAGGGTCATCAGCCTCTTCTCTTGGCTATTATTATGAGGGCACGGTCAGAAGCATCCTCGGCCCTGTCGGAAATGTTCCCGATCTTCCGGGTGATTTCCTTCATGTCCATGAATTTTATGACACCCATCTCCTTCTCCCTGTAGGCGGAGTAGAGGTCAGTTATGATCTTCCTCTCAATTGCATCCACATCATCCTCAAGGCCCTCAATTTCATGGACCTTCCTCATGGCCTCCCCGAGGTCCCTTTCAAGGAGTTCCACGCACTCCTTAAGGGCGTGAACCGTCTTTCCTGTGACATCCATCATCCTCTGGAAGTCCTCCCTGAACCCTGAGGGAAAGGAAACCCTTCCAAGGGATATAGTGAATGCGGTTGATTCAATGACGTCAGCGACCTTGTCTATGCTCTCAACGAGCATTATACGGTCCTCCCTGTCGAATGGTAGGAAGGCCCCCTCATAGAATTCAAGTTCCATTTTCCTTCTTATCTCATCGGCCTCATGCTCACTAACCGCTATCTCCCTTGCGAGTCTGGATACACTTCTGCAGTCGCCACTGTAAAATGCCTCCATCAGCTCCTCCAGCTTAAGGTAGCATTCCATGACCTTATCAAGGTGCCTGCGCCCATACTTCTCAACTTTACCCTCTTTTATGAAAAATTTCATTTTATCTCCATCATATAATTCCGTGAAGCATTCTTAGGCCATCCAGAAGGCCGTGGGCGTAGGTTATGCACCCGAAGGATGTGATGTAATCCCCCTTCTTTAGGTAGTAGATGGAGTCGTCCCTGTAGTTCAGGGCCCTCTCAATGATGGCCCTCTCCTCCCCTTTGAATTCTATGGATTCCATTTCCATTAAATTTTTCTCAAGAAGATCAAGGTCCTTTTCTATGCGCTCCCGGCATTCCATTTAAAACACCTCATAAATATCTAATCAGGGAATTCCCGAGACCCTATGTTTTCATCTGCCTCCGGACGTACATCATCCTCTGAATCACCGTGAAGTAACCTGCAATTACGAGAATTATCATGGCAGCGTTCATATACCATAAGCCAAGGAAGTATCCGGCAAGGGATCCTCCAATGAGTATTATGAGCCGCTCAGCCCTTTCAGCAACACCCACAGTGCATTCAAGGCCCTCGGACTCGGCCCTTGCCCTCACATAACTGACCATGAGGCTGGAGTGGAGGGCCAGCATACCTGTGAGAAGCCCTGTGAACCCCCCTGCCGTTATACCAATGATGATTATGCCATCTGAGAGCCTGTCAAGGGTTGAATCCAGGAAACCACCAAATCTGGTGGGGCTGAACCTCCTCCTTGCAACAGCCCCATCAAGGACGTCTATGAATCCGCTTAATGCAAGAAGCAGGGCGCCGTTAATAATATTCCCGGTGGCATAGGATGCGGCCGAGGCACATGCAACCAGGAAACCAGTGAATGTTATATAATCTGCAGGTATTGCGATCTTCTCTGCGATAGGGTCTATGAACCTTCTGAGTGCCGGTCTGAACTGATTCAACATGAACTCATTTATATTGATTACAGATATATAAATTGGTCATGGATCTGGTGGTTCAATGATAATCCGGAAAATCAGAAGAGAAAACCCATCACAAAATGCGATTGATGAGGCTATATCTGTTATGGAGAGGGGCGGGGCAGTGATATACCCCACAGATACCATCTATGGCCTCGGTGTCAATTCACTTGACAGGGAGTCAGTGAGGAAGCTCTTCAGGATAAAGGGAAGGACCCCTGATAAACCTGTATCCATATGTGTCTCAGGGGTGTCTGAGATACCGAGGTTCTCAAAACCATCAGAGCATGCCATGGAGATAATCAGGAGGATATTGCCGGGCCCCTACACGGTTTTACTTGAGAAGAAGGATCTGGTGCCGGATATTCTCACAGGGGGATCATCAAAGGTGGGTGTAAGGGTCCCTGATGATGAGGTATGCAGAAGGATATCAGCAAAGTTTCCGGTGACAGCCACAAGCGCCAATATATCAGGTAGGCAACCATCAGCTAACCCCCATGATATAATTGGGGATCTGGAGGTTGACCTCATGCTTGATGCAGGCGAATGTGATAGCACTGAACCATCCACGGTTGTTGATCTTACAGTTGAACCACCAGCTGTTCTCAGGATAGGTAGGGGGGACCCTGAAGTTATCCACAGGATTTTCAGGTGTATAAGATGAGGACCCTTATGGAGCTCGGTGAAAACGGGAGGCTCCCCACTGGTTCATCCATTGACTCCATACTGGGAGGAGGTGTTGAGAGGGGAACCATCACACAGTTCTATGGGCCCCCAGCTTCTGGCAAAACCAACATCGCAATTAAACTTGCAGTTGAAACTTCAAAGAGAGATAGAAAGACAGTTTTTATAGATACTGAGGGTGGAATTTCTGTTGAAAGAATCAGACAGGTTTCAGGACCTTCATTCCAAAGGGTTGCAGATAATATAATAGTTTTTGAACCCTCAAGCTTCACAGAGCAGGGTGAAGCCATTCAAAGAACACTGAATGTCCTCAAAAACCATGGTGATTCAGTTGACCTCGTTGTACTTGATTCCGCGGTGGCCCTATACCGTCTAAAGGAGGGTAACGGATCTAATTTCAATGTTGATCTTGGAAGACAGCTTTTCCTTCTTCTGCAGATGGCCAGAAGATTTGACCTTGCGGTGGTTATAACCAACCAGATATATTCCCTGAGGGGAGATGATGGTGTGGAGAGGGTGAGTCCCGTTGGCGGGACCCTCCTGAGGTACTGGTCCAAAACAATTGTTGAACTTGAAATGGGTGATAGACCAGGTGAAAGGGTTGCTATACTCAGAAGGCACAGAAACAGGCCCGAAGGTTTAAGGACCAGTTTCAGGATAGTTCCTGAGGGTATTGTCTGAGCTTGAGGGATTTTAATTTTTTCAGGATGGCTCTTCTATTATTCATTCTGGCCGGGCGCCGCAGGTTAGTTTGCGTCCTTGAAGTAGTATGGGTGTTCTGAATTTTATTACAGAATCGCTGATGCTGAACAAAGTTTATTAAGTGGTTTGTTTAATATGATATAGAACACGGTAATAGTGTGGCCTATGGTTGAGGTTCAGCCTCGGGTAGATAAGAGAAGCCTTCTTCTCTTTCATTAGGATACTCTGGTGCTGATGTGATAAAATGATTTCTCCTAAAAAATATGCTAAAGCCGCAAAAGTGCCGTCAAACGGCTTTAAAACTTCAAATGAGTTTTTTAACTACGTCTTCAAGGACAAAGAAATGATATGGATGGGTCAGAACACCAACCATCTTCATGATCACTCTGAAATAGCGGAAGCCATGATTGATTGCATAAATGAGGGTAGTTACTGTAAGTATCCTCCTCCTGAGGGGTTCCCTGAACTCAAGGAACTTGTACTGAAGGATCTGGGACTGGGGGATGGCTTTGAGGCCCTCATAACCGCCGGGGGTACAGAGTCCCTGTATCTCTGTATGAATGATATTCTCAACCCTGAGGACAATGCCATAACATGTGATCCAGGGTACCTGATAATTGACAACTTTGCAAGCAGATTCGCATGTAGTGTCAAATCGGTCCCCATATACAGCAGTGAATGTGGGTATAAACTGACACCCGACCTTGTGCTTGAGAATATGGACAGCAACACCCGCCTGATTTCACTCATTGACCCCCTGAATCCACTGGGCTCATCATATACACTGGATGAGATAAAGGCATTTGCAGACATTGCAGTGGATCATGATGTTTACCTTCTGCACGATATAACCTACAGGGACTTTGCACAGGAACACCACCTTGCAGCTGATTACGCCCCTGACCATACACTTACGGTGTACAGCTTTTCCAAGATATGCGGGATGGCAGGTCTCAGGATAGGTGCAATTGTTGCAACTGAGGATATTGTTGAGTCAGTGAAGAGCATCGTTATAAATGACCTGGGTACAAATGTTGTATCCCAGGCAGGTGCAATTGCAGCCCTCAAATCAAAGGACAGGTGGGTTGACAGGATACGGGATGTGACCTTCAGGAACCAGAAAATCATAAGGGACGCTGTTGAAGAGGTTGAAGGGGCATTTCTCCCGGTTTACCCATCAAATGGAAACATGATGGCCATAGATATACATGAAACCGGTGTGAACCCAGTTGACCTTACAGACTACCTTCTTAAGAGGAAGATCTTTGTAAGGCAGGGTGCATACACCAGCAAGATATTCGGGGACAGGTACATACGTCTCAGCTTCTCCATACCAACTGAGCAGGTCGAGATATTCGCTGAGAACTTTGTGGATGTGATGGAGTTCCTGAGGCCATCATAATTTCACAATTTTCAGTTTTTTTATCGATTCTTTTTTGATTTAATCTGGCAGATAATCTGCTAACTGTAATTTTTATCCTTTAGGATCGGTTTTTGAGCTTTGATTTTGGCAAATAATTCGCTCTTCTCTTTTCAGTTTAGATTAACTCAGAGTAGGGCATATAAGAGGTTTTTTGCATTGGAAAATAAAAGAATGGAAGGTACTGGTTGACATCTATTATGGCAGGTTTTAAAAGAAGGTTGAATGAAAAGGGTGAATCATCTACTATTCTGTTTTCAGGTAATAGTATTCCCCCATCTCCTTCTGCTGCCTGTCAAGGAAACTTCCAGGCTTGTTGACACGCGGCCTTTTTGTTTCCTTATCCCTCCTGAAGGTTATCCCTGTTTCACTGAGGAATGTGTTCATAGCTTCCCTGAGTTCGGTGGGGCTTCCAGCGCGTCCCTCAACTCCAGGTTTCCCACTGAAGACCATGGCCCTGTCGGATATGTAGTCAATGAAGATTATGTCATGGTCAATTATCATGGCAGACGCATTTCTGCTTTCAATTATCCTTCTTATGGCCTTGGCTGCAAGCAGACGCTGTTCAACGTCAAGGAATGCTGTTGGTTCGTCCAGAACATAAAGTTCTGCATCCCTGGAGAGAGCAACTGCGACTGCAAGGCGCTGCAGCTCACCACCACTCAGCTCATTAACTGCCTTGTCAAGTATCTCCTCAAGATTGAATGGCCTCATTATCTCGCTTTTGAATAGGTTTGATCCATATGAAGGGGCGTTTGAATACAGAAATTCCTCCACGGTACCGGCATAATCCGATGAAAGGTACTGGGGCTTGTAGGATATCTTTATTTTCCTCTTAACCTTTCCCTCATCCGGTTTTTCAACACCTGCAAGGATCCTTGCAAAGGTTGTTTTACCTATACCGTTTGGCCCGAAGGCAGTAATAACCTCGTTGAGGTATACTGTGCCCTCTTCAACCTGAAGATTGAATGCTGGATGGGACTTTATCATCTTTGAGTACTCCACGAGGACCTCACCCTCTTCCTCGGCCCTTGGGGGTTTCACCTTGAATTCTATTTCATGATCGCGGAATCTCACGTTTTCCTCCCTGAGGAAACCCCTGATGTAGGTGTTGATCCCCACCCGGACACCGCGGCGGTTGGATACAACCCCGTATCCACCTGGCTTACCGTATAGTATGTGGACGTAGTCTGACATCGCATCAAGGGCGGCCATGTCGTGTTCTATCACCATAACGGATTTTCCTGCCTCTGCAAGGGACCTTATGACCCTTATTGCATTGAGTCTCTGCCTCACATCCAGCCATGAGGTGGGCTCATCAAAGTAATAGAAATCGGCTTCACGTAGAGCTGCAGCTGCGATTGCCACGCTCTGGAGTTCACCTCCGCTGAGGTTTGATATCTCACGACCCATTATCTCCCCAATCTCGAGGGTCTCAACTACTTCATCTGTTCTTTTTGACTCTATACTCAGAAGCAGATCCTCAACCTTTCCCTTAACGTACTTCGGGATCTTATCCACCATCTGGGGTTTGTGCACAACGGTTACCTTTCCTTCACTGAGGTTCTGGAAGTAATTCTGCAGCTGGGATCCCCTGAAGTGGTTTATAATTTCATCCCACCCTGGTGGGTCCTGGAAGTTGCCAAGGTTTGGCCTGAGTTCCCCTGACAGTATCCTTATGATTGTTGACTTTCCGATACCGTTTGGACCTATCAGCCCAATCACATCCCCCTCTGTCACGGTGGGAAGGCCGAAGAGTTCAAACATGTTCTGCCCGTACCTGTGAACCGGGTCTTCAAGGGCTTCAGGAAGATTTATAACACTTATGGCCTTGAATGGACACCTTTTTGTACATATACCACAACCGGAACACAGTTCCTCAGATATGAGGGGTTTCTTTGTTTTCTCATCAATTGTTATGGTGTCCTCATCCATTCTAACTCCAGGACAGTACTCTATGCAGACGTAGTTGCATTTCTTTGGCTGGCATCTATCATGATCGAGTATTGAGATTCTGGTCAATTCTATCACCATTGGTATGAGGATGAAAATTCAGTTTCGGTTGATTATGGTGTGGGTGGTAAATAAATTCATTCTCAGAAATTCAGGCCCCTTTGAATTATTGTTGCTGGGGGAATAAATAGTCAACACTCCAGAGGATACTGAAGCATGACACTTAAAATTCAGTCATCTCCAAACCCACCGGCCATAGACCTGACTGGGATACTGAAGTATGATGTTTAAAATAAAAATAGAAATGGCCATTTATAGTTTTTTAACGGCCAGTTCTATGTCTGATGCTTTAACAGTTTTTCTGCCGGCGTGTTTTGCTAGTTTAACAGCTTCTGCTGCTATTTCTTCGCCTTTGTCTTCCAGAATTTTTGCAAGTGTTTCCCTTGCGTCGTCGCTTATTCTCTGGGCACCGGCATTTTTTATTATTCTCCCAACTGGTGCTATGGGTAATTCGGCCATAATATCACCTCAATTCTATATTTAACCAAATACTATTTAAATTTATCGATTTTTCGGCACTATTTTCCATCCATATCATGATTCTATACTTCCCAGCCTTGCAGATTGTCACTGTAACACTGGCACCAACCTTCTGGTTGGGAGGGGCACCTCCAGTTGAGGTGTGCATGAGATGGGCACTGATGACTTTTCATTTTTTTTGCGCTGGAAACAGTTATTAGTATCAACCAATATAGACCCGGATGGTGGGAAAATGAAACAGGTCATAATAGTGAGGTCTGATCTGAAGATGGGAAAAGGTAAAATAGCAGCCCAGGCCTGTCATGCTTCTATTGGTTCATTCAAAAAAACAGATCCTGATAAAATCAGAAGATGGGAAATTGATGGTTCAAAGAAGGTTATAGTTTCAGTTAAGAGCCTTGATGAGCTTCTGGAGATATATGAATCTGTGAAGGATTCGGGGATCTCATACTATCTGGTGAGGGACGCCGGTCATACCCAGATACCTGCAGGCACCATCACATGTCTGGGCATAGGCCCGGACGACGATGAGAAGATAGATAAAATAACAGGTGACCTCAAACTTCTCTGAGGCTGAAATATGGTGATATTATGGACTGGGTTGTTAAGATAGGGGGTAGTCTATTTCCTGAACATGCTGCAGAACTCCTTAAAAGCCTTGAAGGAACAGGGGTTGCTGTTGTGTGTGGTGGTGGGGATTTTGCAGATAGAGTGAGGTACTATGACAGGGTTTCGGGATTTTCTGAAAGCGCGACCCATGATTCGGCCATACTATGCATGGATATTACTGGAAGGCTGCTTTCTGACCTATGTGAATCTGCTGTTCCGGTGAGGACACTTGGGGAGTGCAGGGAGGTAGCCGGGAGTGGTCTGACACCTGTGATCCTGCCATCTGAACTCCTGCGTTTTTCTGATCCTGTGGAACACTCATGGAGGGTGACCTCGGATTCCCTCTCACTCATAATAGCACACATGCTTGGGGCGAAACTTTTAATAGCAACAGATGTAGATGGTATATATACTGAGAGGCCACCTGCCAGAGATGCTAAACTTATAAATGAGATAAGTGCTAAAAACTTACTATCTTTTGGTGAGACATCAGTGGACGAAGCACTACCTGAACTTCTCATTAAAATGAAAACTGATTGTTATGTTGCAAACGGGAAGTTTCCCGAGAGGGTGCTGTCCATTTTAAGGGCAGGTGCTTCAGAAGTTATATGTACAGTTATAAGAGGTGATTAGATGACAAAGATGGAATGCACATCCTGTAAGCAGGAGATACCTCTGGTTGAAACCTATGTGAAATTTGAATGCCCCATGTGTGGCGAGATGATCTACAGGTGCCAGAAGTGCAGGACCTTCGGACACACCTACAGGTGCAGCTGTGGATTCGAGGGACCATAGGAAAAATATATAAATTAGTATTACTCAAGATTCTGTGTGGAGGTATTTCATGGGAGATGTAGTAGCTACCATAAAGGTTATGCCTGAAAGTCCAGAGGTTGACCTTGAGGCACTCAAGAAGGAAATTGAATCAAGGATACCCGAGGGTACTGAGCTTCACAAAATAGATGAGGAGCCCATAGCATTTGGCCTCGTTGCACTAAATGTGATGGTTGTTGTGGGCGATGCCGAGGGTGGAACCGAAGCCGCTGAGGAGAGCCTCGCGGGTATTGATGGTGTCAGCAATATAGAGGTAACCGATGTGAGAAGGTTAATGTAGCTCCCCTTTCAGGGTGATTGGGATAACAGATATCCTTTTTGCCTGCTTTCTTGGGATCATCACTGGCATATTAACGGGTCTGATTCCAGGCATCCATGTTAATACTGTGGGAGCATTCATTTTCGCATCATCAACCCACCTTCATGTATCTGAGGAATTCCTCGCTGTTTTTTTATTATCACTTTCAGTGGCACACGCCCTTCTTGAGTTCATACCATCAGCGCTTCTTGGGGTGCCCGATGAAGGAACAGCCATCTCTGTCCTCCCCTCTCACCGGATGGTGCTTGAAGGTAAGGCCGGGGAGGCCATAAGGGCGGCCACGGTTGGTGGTGTTGGAGGGATTCTCATCACAATAATCCTCCTACCATCGCTCTTCCTGATTTTACCACCACTGTACAATTTTCTCAGACCCCATATATGGTTGATTCTGATTCTGGTATCTGTTTACATGATAATAAAACTCAGCAGAAATTTCGAGGCCGTTATCTGGGCTTCGGCGCTTTTTCTCTTCTCAGGTGCGATGGGGTGGCTCATGTTTCAGACGCCCATATCACCGGGTCTTGGGCTCATGACACTTTTTACAGGTTTTTTTGGACTCAGCACCCTCTTTTACAGTTTAAATTCAGAATCAGATATTCCTGAACAGAGCAGGGTTCAGTTCACAGAGTTCAACATGAACACCCTGAGGTCGGTATCTGCAGGTGGTCTGGCATCTGTTTTACTGGGGTTTCTCCCGGGATTTGGACCGGCCCAGGGCGGGATGATAGCAGCCTCCCTCACAGGTTCAGGTGGTGAGGATGCACCTGAGGATTTCATCATGGCAATTTCAGGTCTGAACACATCAGACGCACTCTTCTCGCTCCTCACACTATACCTCATAGGGAACCCCAGAAGCGGCATTGCGGTCTACATTTCAGAAATTGTTCAGGATGTCAGCATGGCCCATCTCATGCTCTTCATATCAGCGTCTCTCCTCGCGGTCTCTGCCGCTGCAGTAGCCTCCATAAAACTGGGCGATCATCTTGCATGCGGCCTCTCAGGTATCAACTATAGAAGGGTATCGGCCTGTGTAATGCTCTTTATGGTGGCATCCATCTTCTTTTTTGCCATCATGGAGGGCGCAAGCCTCCCGTTCATTGCAGTGGCGCTCCTGACATCCACTGCCTTTGGGGTAATCCCCCACTGTGCAGGTATAAGCAAGTCCCATCTCATGGGGGTCCTTGTGCTTCCTGCGGTGGTTATTTACATGGGAATTTAAGTTTCAATTATCTAAGAATATCAGTTAAAATGAGTCTTCAACACAGGGATCAGTTAATTCTGAAGGTCCAGCATCCAGTTCACTGAATCAGCAGGATCCTCTCTGCCAGTTTTCCTGCAGCCTCAATGAACTCCTTTACTTCCACACCTGGGAATGGATCCACAATACATAGCTCAAATTTTTCATTCAGGATTTCAGGCAGTTCTCTGATGTCCTCAGAGCATATTTTGAACCTTTCCTTCCTGAAGCCATTGATCTGAAGGTTAAGGCGCGTCATCTCACACGCATCCCTCCAGATGTCATTGAAGACAACCCTATCTGCACCTGCCATCAGTGCAAATATTCCAAGGGTGCCCGGGCCGCAGGTGGCGTCCAGAACAGTCTCTGGACGAATTGATAGGATTTCCCTGGCAGCTGCTTCTATTTTCTGGTTTTTTGCACCTGCAAATTCTATGTGAAGCCTGCTCTGCCTCCGGTATATGGACATTGAACCTGCAGGAGTCTCTATGATGTCACACCTCATATCACAGCCTGCAAGAAGATCATAAACATGGGGGGTCATTGATGAATCCATAACCCCTGGTGTCACTGAGGGATCGCCCCTTATGACACCCTTAACCTCAGGCACATCAGTTATTATCATCTCCGCAGTTTTCCCAGTGATGGCAGGTGTTAGAAGAACAAGCGAATCCTCTGGCAGGAAGGGGGCCGATTTGAGGGGAAATGCAGGAGTTATGAGCGGAACACCGGCGTCCCTCAACCTGGCATTTTTTGGGATGACCCCATTCTCTATAAGGATCATGGATACCTGTGCCATTACAGAATCAAGGTGCCTTCTGCCACATTCACATTCTTCAAGTGCCGATTCAGTCACCTGTTCCATTATGGGTCTGAACTTCCTGAAACCGGGGTTTATACAGCCCTCACATGGGTCATAATACCCTTCCAGTGCATGCCTGTTATGGGCGCAAAGAACCTCCCCGCAGATAGGACACCTCGCTGACATACACTTAAATATTGTCCTCCACATATTAAAAGATGAGTAACATGAGGGACAAGAGGAAGGAGATTCTGAGGGAGATTCTCGGAGAATTCGCAGCGGATGAGGAAGCGACTCCAAGGGAAGAAAAAAGGGAAAGGCCTGCGGAATCGGAATTCAAGGTTGAAAAGGTGCTTGAAAAGCCATCACCGAAGCCCGCCCCCCGTGGTCCCGATATAAAGGATGTTGAAATCATTGAGGGCGACCTCATACCCAAATACAAGGTGTCCCTTCCAAAGTTCTCTGAGAAGGAAAGGGAACTCCTCAACGAGATCCGTGAAAAACTTGTTGAGGTTGCGGTATCCAAGGGTGAGGATTTCAGGATAGACGAATCCACCTTCATGTCGGAGGTCAAGGAATTTCTCAAGATGAAGGGGGTTCGCAATGTTGATAAGCTCGCCAAGCAGATATCCCAGGAGATGCTGGGTTACGGCGAACTTGACCCACTCATCAAGGATGATGACCTCGAGGAGATAATGGTGATCGGTGTCAACAAACCCGTCTTTGTCTACCACCGGAAGATGGGCATGATGATAACCAACGTGGTCTTCAAGAACGATGACGATATAAAGGCCATCATTGACCTCATTGCGAGGCAGGTGAACAGGCGTATAGACCAGCAGACACCCATACTGGATGCAAGGCTGCCTGACGGCTCAAGGATCAATGCAACAATACCTCCCGTATCTCCAGATGGGTCAACACTCACCATACGAAAATTCAGGAAGGACCCATTCACCGTTGTTGACCTCATCAACTTCAAGACCATGTCCTCCCATCTTGCGGCCTTCCTCTGGGTCTGCACGGATGGACTCGGGGTGAAACCATGCAACGCCATAGTTGCAGGGGGTACTGGTTCAGGTAAAACAACAACCCTCAACACGATATCGGCCTTTGTACCCCCAACCGAGCGTATCATAACAATTGAGGATACACTGGAACTTCAGCTGCCCCACACCCACGTCCTGAGGATGGAGACAAGGCCCCCCAACATAGAGGGTAAGGGTGAACTGGACATGGACACCCTGGTTAAGAACTCCCTCCGTCAGAGACCCGACAGGGTGATCGTCGGAGAGGTCAGGGGTGGAGAGGCAATAACACTCTTCACAGCCCTCAACACAGGGCACAGTGGTTTTGGAACGCTTCACGCAAACACAGCCAGGGAAACAATAACCCGTCTCATAAACCCTCCCATGAACGTGCCAAGGATAATGATACCCGCCCTTGACTTTATAATCATGCAGAACAGGATGTACCGCCCCGAAGGGGGTTCCATAAGGAGGATAACAGAGGTTGCCGAGGTCGTGGGCATGGAGGAGGGTAATGTTCAGCTCAACAGGGTCTTTGAATGGAACAGTGTAACCGATAAGGTAGAGTATGTTGGAATAGCCAGCCAGACCCTGAGGGAGATAGCTGAACTCAGGGCCATAAGCATAAATGAGATAGAGGAGGAGATCGAAAGGAGAAGACTCGTCCTTGAATACCTGGCCGATGAGAACATAAGGTCCATAGATGAGGTGGGACACTACATAAATGAGTACTACAGGGACCCGGATGCTGTCCTTGACAGCATACTCTGAGGCTGATACAATGGTCTCAATCAGGGATATATTCGATAAACTCGGGGGACTCACCCTCACATCCACGAAGAAGGTGGGTGAGGGCGTTCAGAAGCCCGTTAAAAAGATAGGTGAGATAAAGCCAAAGGCACCACCAATTGGAAAAACCGGGGGAATCCTGAAGAGGGAATCTAAGAAACCAAAACCAGGTTTTCTATCAAGAAGGGGGTCATCTAGGGTTATAAGCAGGATGAAGATGACCCCTGAAGAGATAGAGGTATTCAAGGGACTTATAGAGGCAGATAAGAGACTTGAAGAGAGTGGAGAGGACAGTGCAACCCGTGAAAGCTTTCAGAGGGCGTCCCTTGAGGAGATCCTGAAGGAGGAGGAGAAGGAGCAGCTCGACCCCAAGCTCATAATGATACTTGGTGGGGGCTCGGGGGCGGTGCTCCTTGTTGTGATGGTCGTCCTGGGCTTCGGGATCGAGATAGGTCTTGCAATGATGCTTGCTGTCCTCTTCATGGCCATAATCATCATATTTCTTCCGAACCTTCAGAAGGGCAAACGTTCAAGTGAGGCTTCCAGGGAGCTGCCCTTTGCACTTCGTCAGATGGCCACAGAACTCAAATCCGGCCTTGGACTTCATGATAGTATGCGTTCGGTTGCAATGTCCGGGTACGGGGCCCTTTCTGAGGAGTTTGCAAGGACACTTGAGGAGATCAAGTATGGTGAGACCACTGAGAGTGCCCTTATTGAGATGAGTAACCGTATAGAATCCGATGGTCTCAAGAGGGCTGTCTACCAGATAACAAGGACCCTCAACAGTGGTGGGGATCTCTCCAAGACACTCAATGTTATTGCAGATGATATTGCATATGAGATGAGGATGAAGCTCAAGGATTATTCGCAGAAGCTCAACTCCTTCACCATGATCTACATGTTCCTTGCGATTCTGGGACCCGTCATATTCCTTGTCATGCTCCTTGCAGCGTCCACTGTTATGGGGTCAGTTCTACCACCCATAGCCATTATACTGATATACCTCTTCCTCTTCCCGATGCTGGTGGGGTTCATGGCCTTCATGATCAAGAGGCTGGAGCCGAAACTTTAGATGTAGCGTGATAAGCCAGCAGTCACATCTCCCTAAGCACATGTAGAAGTTCATGGTACTTCTCATCCCCGAGAATGTGCATGAGTTTATGCTGTCTTTTTTCACCCAGAAAGTGAAGCAGCCTGTGGTATGCATCTGCACCTAGAAGGTGCAGAAGTTCATGGTATGCTTCCTCCACAGTTAGTTTAACATCAACATCAAAGCCCGACATTCTGAGGCGGTTCATGAGTTCAGCGGTCCTGGGAAGTCTTAAACTGGCTCTTCTTATTATTTCAGGTTCTCCAAAGATTTCACAGGGTGTTCCCTCGGCTATGAGTTCGCCGCTGTTTAGAACAAAGATCCTTTCAGCGAACTGGCTGAGGATTTCAACGTCGTGGGAGGATATTATAACTGTGATGCCCTCACTGCTCAGTTCAAGGAGTATCTCGATTATCCCATCGGCGGTTTCAGGGTCCAGACCTGTTGTGGGCTCGTCAAGGACCATTATTTCAGGTTTCATTGCAAGAATCCCTGCAATGGCCACCCTCTTCTTCTCACCGCCGCTCAGATGGTGGGGCGCCCTTTCTTCGTAGCCGGACATACCCACCCTTTCAAGTGACTTCCTGACCCTTTCCTCGACCTCATCTTCACTGAGTCCAAGGTTCATGGGGCCAAAGGCAACATCATCCCTCACAGTTGGGGAGAAGAGCTGATCATCGGGGTTCTGGAAAACTATACCCACCTTCTGCCTTATCCTGATAAGTTCAGATTTGCTGTAATTGATTTTCTCTCCATCGATTATTATTTCTCCGGCTGATGGCCTGAGTATTCCGTTGAGGTGCAGAAAGAGTGTTGACTTACCGGCCCCGTTGGGACCTATGACGGCAACCCGTTCACCCCTCCCTATTTCCATGTTAATGTTTCTAAGGGCTGTGGTGCCATCCGGGTAGGTGTAGCTGAGGTTCTTCACCTGAATCATTTCATCACCGGAAGCGACGTCTGGATGACGTGAAGAACCGCAAGTATCATGATATTCGCAGCCACAAACAGCACTTCCCTTCTTCCTATCTTGGAGGCTGCTGTGTACATCCTGCTTTCTGGTGTGTAACCGCGGCTAAGCATGCTGAGATACACCCTTTCCCCCTGTTCATATGCCCGAAGGAACATCATGGCAATGGTTTCACCCACCTTCCTCAGCCTCCACCGGTAGGGCACGTTTTTGTTCCAGATATCAAAGCAGCGGGTTTTCTGGGCATTCCTTATTCTTTCAAGTTCATCATAGAAGAAGAAGAGGTACCTGACTGTGAGGTTTAAGAGCATCGCAAAGTCGGAGGGGACACCGATTCTCCTTGCTGAGCCAACAAGTTCCTGCATTGACGTTGTTGAGGAGAGAAGTATCACCGCGGTCACACTCACAGTCACCTTTCCGAGAAGCAGTGCCCCGAAGATGATTCCCTGAAGGGTTATGTCAAATCCAAACGGCCCTGTCCAGATCACGTCCCCGGGCCTTATGAATGGCTGGAAGAGTGCTATGAATCCACCGAATGGGAGTATGAGAATGAGCCTTTTAATGGCATAGGATGGTGATACATTTGAGAGGAAGATCAATAAGATAAGGTAAATCTCCATGAGGATGAGTGTTGCAATACTCTGCGTGGCAACCGCAAAGACGATTATGATAAATGTTATTATGAGCTTGACACGCCCATCAAGGCTGTGTATTGAACTCTCCTTAAGGCTTTCCCTCTCTATGTTTATGAGGTCTTCCATTCAGCTTCCCCGCAAATTTAATGAGGGGTTATTTCCCCTCATCAACTTCTGTTTCCCTTCTACGGAGCAGTACTCCAACGCCATAGGCGAGGCCCAGCACAATGGCAGTGCCCAGCACCATTGCTATGGAACCACCAACCTTGCTCTCACCAAATATAGGGAGGGTGTAGTCTGGCATCGGCGATTCAACCACAGGTTCAGTTTCAGGGTTGGGCATCACCTTCTCGGCTGTGCTCTCAAGTCCATCAGGGTTTTCTGATGCAAGGAATGGTGCCAGAATTGCTATTATGAGGGCAATCAGGATGCCCCCTGCCATGAATTTTTTATCCCGGGCATTCATTTTGATGCAACCCCCTTCTTCTCACCCCATTCACTGAACTTGAAGAGATCGGGGCGGCTGTTTTCAATTGCAAGGACAACAACCACTGTTATTGCAGCTTCGATGAGACCTATGACCGCGTGGTAGAGCCCCATCATCCACAGTCCCTCCACAAGCGGGAAGGTACCCGCTATCCACATCTCTATGGCGCAGGCAATGGCGGCAAGGAATATTGAGGCCCATGATGCCACGGCGACCGCAGGAATTTCACCGGCTGATCTGAGTGCCCTGAACAGGTAGTAACCTGTGAATCCTCCAATTATACCCATGTTGAAGATATTCGCACCAAGCGCAGTTAGACCACCATCACCGAATATGAGTCCCTGAAGTATCAGTACAATTGAGAGTAAAAGGACAGCTGCCCATGGACTTGCAAAGACTATTGCAACGAGGGCCGCTCCAACCATGTGACCGCTGGTACCCCAGGGTATCGGTATGTTCATTGCCTGTATTGCGAATATTCCAGCTGCAAGAACTGCAAACAGGGGTATCTGTCTTTCTTTAAGGTCCCTTCTGGCCCACTGCATGCTGAAGTAGAGGGCTATAAGGGCTATGACCCAGTACACGACGTACTGTGGGAATGGTATGAAACCATCTGGAATATGCAAGATTCTTCGCCTCCTTATTATTTATATTAATTCCGTCATTATATCAAGGCCTTATATAATATAAAGATTGGTGTGGGTATTACAATCTCTCTGTTTAATTTATATTGTGGTAATAACACACCTGGATTTTCTGGTCTCATAAAACGGCTTTTAAATTGAGAGGACATTTTCTTGAGTATGGCGTGAAACTGAGCTCATAGCAGCTTTAATCATCGAGATCAGCTTTATTAAAAATGTCCCTGTTTTTATGTGCCACGGCCAAATACACAAAATTTATATATTGATTTCATAAAATGAAAACCATCATTATAAATCATTAATAATTGTCAGTCTACATTTAGTAATACTGGTGATGGATGTGGCACCCGAATCAAAAAAAGCCAAGAACCTTAAAGGGGATTTCTGGGACCTTAAAAATATCCAGATATCCATAGGAGAAATTATAACTGAGGAAAAACCTCAGGAGGAAGAGGCCAGGGGTCCAAAACCCCGTCCCCATGTTACCGACCTCAGGTCATGGGACATGAAGCTCCTTGAAAGATACGAACCATTCTATGCACCTTTCTGTGACATGTGCTGCCTCTGCACCTACGGTAAATGCGACCTCCTCGGTAAGAAGGGCGCATGTGGTATAGACGCAGCCACCCAGCAGGCACGCATAGTACTTCTCGCATGTCTCATAGGGACCGCCGCCCACGCGGGACACGCAAGGCACCTTGTGGACCACCTCATAGAGAAACTGGGAGAGGACTATGAAATAGACCTGGGCATGAATGTGGATATAGAGGCACCCATAACAAGGACCGTTATGGGAA
This sequence comes from Methanothermobacter sp. DP, assembly GCF_026692625.1. Lineage (NCBI taxonomy): Archaea > Methanobacteriati > Methanobacteriota > Methanobacteria > Methanobacteriales > Methanobacteriaceae > Methanothermobacter > Methanothermobacter sp. DP. The sequence goes on from NZ_CP113501.1 coordinate 76,509, forward strand.
GGAGGCCGCGGACCCTGGGCGACCTCAGGGAGGTTATGGACTACGCCGAGGAACAGATGTCACACCTCCTCTCAGCCTGCCACACGGGACAGGAGGGTGACAGCAGGGACTTTGAATCAAAGGCATTCCACGCTGGACTCATGGATGACCTCACGAGGGAGGTTGCGGATATCGCCCAGATAGTTGCCCTGGACCTCCCGAAGGGTGATGAGGACGCGCCACTCGTTGAACTGGGATTCGGTACGATAGACAACACCAAACCCGTGATACTCTGCATAGGCCACAACGTTCTCCCTGGGGCAGATATAGTGGACTACGTCACCGAAAGGGAACTCGAAGACGAAATTGAGGTATGCGGTATATGCTGCGCAGCAATAGATGTTACAAGGTACAGTGAGGCTGCCAAGGTCGTCGGGCCCCTCTCAAAACAGCTCAGATTCATAAGAAGTGGTGTGGCCGATGTGATAGTGGTGGACGAGCAGTGCGTGAGGACAGACGTGCTGGAGGAGGCCCTCAAAAACAGGTCAGCGGTGATTGCAACAACAGATAAGATGTGCCTGGGACTTCCTGATCTGACAGATGAGGACCCCGATAAAATCGTGAATGACCTCATAAACGGTAACATAGAGGGGGCACTGATCCTCGACCCCAATAAGGTTGGTGAGGTGGCAGTTAAAACTGCAATGAAACTGGCACCACTCAGGAAATCCCTCAAAAAATTGCCAGAGGTTGATGAGATAATTAAGATGGCATCAGAGTGCACAGATTGCGGCTGGTGCCAGAGGGTCTGCCCCAACAGCCTCCCTGTCATGGATGCAGTTAAGAGCGCAGCTGAGGGTGATCTGAGCAAACTTGAGGAGATGGCACTTGAGGAGCTCTGCTACACATGTGGACGCTGCGAACAGGAGTGTGAAAGGGACATACCCATAGTATCCATGGTGACAAAGGCCGGTGAAAGGCGCGTAAAGGACGAAAAATACAAGATAAGGGCTGGCCGTGGCCCTGCCCAGGATGTGGAGATAAGGAGGGTCGGCGCACCCATAGTCCTCGGGGACATACCCGGTGTCATAGCCTTTGTGGGATGCTCAAACTACCCTGAGGGTGGAAAGGATGTTGCCCTCATGGCAAAGGAGTTCCTTGAGAGGAACTACATCGTGGTCACAACGGGATGCGGTGCAATGTCCATAGGGGAATACAGGGACGAGGATGGAAAGACACTCTATGAAAAATACGGCGGGCAGTTCGATGCAAAGGGACTTGTTAACATGGGCTCCTGCGTATCAAACGCCCATATATCAGGTGCTGCCATAAAGATAGCCAACATATTCGCACAGAAACCACTTGAGGGGAACTTTGAGGAGATAGCGGATTACATACTTAACCGTGTAGGTGCATGTGGTGTCGCATGGGGTGCCTACTCCCAGAAGGCGGCGGCCATAGCAACCGGTGTGAACAGGTGGGGAATACCCGTCGTCCTGGGACCCCACGGATCTAAGTACCGCAGACTGTTCCTTGGAAGGGCAGATGACCAAGAGAAGTGGAAACTGAACGACCTCAGAACAGGTGAGGTCATTGATGGGGAGCCAGCTCCAGAACACCTTCTCTACGCAGCAGAGAACCGGGAGGAGGCAACGGTGATGGTGGCCAAACTCTGCATAAGGCCAACAGATACACCCAAGGGTCGTCAGATGAAACTCAGCAACTACATAGACCTCCACAAGAAATACTTCGGCACAATTCCAGATGACATCGACAGGTTCATAAGGACAGAGAAGGACATCCCCATAGTCTACAAGAGGGATATCATGAAGATACTGGAGGAGAAGAACTGGAAGCCAAGGAAGCTTCCAAAGGAACCCTCACTTCTTGAGAGGTGATCGGTGTGAATGACCGTATAATACCATGGCAGCCAACTGTTATAGCAGGGCCTAAACAGGCAATGCTCGTAACACCAGAAACCGCAGTTATGATGATAAAAAAGGCCAAGAGGCCACTTATGGTTGTGGGGCCCCTTGCAAAGCGCCAGCCAGTACTTGAACACACAGTTAAAATCATCAGGCACTGGGACCTGCCTGTGGTCTCCACTGCCGATACCTACAGGGTGCTGAAGGATGCGGGTGTGGAATCAGAACCCCACGGGATAGTGGAGATAACCAACCTTCTGAAGGACCCAGACTGGGAGGGTCTCAGGGGTGAGGGCCAGCACGACCTCGTCATATTCATAGGGTGCATCTATTACATAGCATCCCAGGGCCTATCAACACTCAAGCACTTCGCACCACATATAAGGACACTCACAATATGCAAGACATTCCACTCAAATGCAGATGCATCATTCCCCAACATGGATGATGATGAATGGTTCAGGTACCTTGAGAAGATGTATACTGACTGATGATAATGGAGGAATTCAATGTTTGAAGACATACCCGTTGATGTAAGTCCCATGCACGAGGGGGAGCGGATAAGATCAGCAAACATGTTCGTTGAACTTGCCGGGCCCAAATCCATCGGAGCCGAACTGGTCCAGGTTAAGGATAGCGTTGAGGATGGAAAGGTGGAGGTCATAGGGCCCGAGATAAGTGAGATGGAACAGGGCCAGATCTATCCATTCGCCATAAACGTGGAGATAGCAGGAAGCGAACTCGAGGAGGAACTTGAAAGCGTTATAGAGCGGAGGCTCCATGAGCTCTGCAACTACGTCCAGGGTTTCATGCACCTCAACCAGAGGGACCAGATCTGGTGCCGTGTAAGCACAGAGGCAAGGGACGCAGGATTCATGCTGGAACACCTTGGAAAGGCACTATCGGTCCTCTTCAGGGAGGAGTTCCCCATAATCGAATCCATATCAGTGACAATCATGACCGATGAGGGCGCTGTTAAAGAATTCCTTGAAACAGCCAGGGAAAAGTATGAGATAAGGGATTCAAGGGCAAGGGAACTCTCAGACGAGGACGTTGACGTATTCTACGGATGCCTCATGTGCCAGTCCTTCGCCCCAACACATGTATGTGTGGTCACACCAGACCGGACAGCCCTATGTGGTGCCATTAACTGGTTCGACTGCCGCGCAGCCTACAAGATGGACCCCGACGGCCCAATATTTGAAATTCAAAAGGGGGATGTCCTTGATCCGGAGAGGGGAGAATATGAGAATGTTAACGCTGCGGTGGCAGAGAACTCACAGGGTACAACAGAGAGGGTTTACCTCCACAGTGTGTTCGGGTATCCACACACATCATGTGGCTGCTTCGAGGCAGTTGCATTCTACATACCAGAACTGGACGGCATAGGCATCGTGAACAGGGACTTCAGGGGCGAAACACCCCTTGGAATACCATTCTCTGCAATGGCAGGGCAGTGCTCAGGCGGAAAACAGGTTGAAGGTTTCTCAGGTCTCAGCCTTGAGTACATGCGCTCACCCAAATTCCTGCAGGCAGATGGGGGATACTCAAGGATAATCTGGATGCCAAAGGAACTCAAGGAATCTGTCATTGACTTCATCCCTGAAGACCTGAGGGATAAGATAGCCACAGAGGAGGATGCGACATCAATAAAGGAACTCAGAAAGTTCCTTAAGGAGAAGGGGCACCCCGTCCTTGAAAGGGCACCCACAGAAGTTGAGGAAGCTGAAGTCGTTGAGGAAGAGGAAACCCACGCTGAGGGGGCCCCCATCACTGAGGGAATACCTGTAATGGCGTCCCCAGAGATCAGCCTTCCAGCAGCGGGTGGATTCAGGATAATCCTCAAGAATGCAAAGATCTACGCTGAGAAGGTAATAATAAAGCGTAAATAATCAACTGAGTGGTCATGTGATAATAGCAGTAAGCGGCAAGGGCGGAACAGGAAAGACCATGGTTTCAGCGTCACTTGTGAGGATACTCGCAGCTACCGGTGCGGATGTCCTCGCAATAGACGCTGACCCTGATTCAAACCTTCCAGAGGCCCTCGGGGTTTCCGTAAGCGGGACGGTTGGTGAGGTGAGGGAACAGCTTAAGAGGGACACAGCAGCGGGCAGAATCCCCCCATCAGCCAACAAGTGGGATATACTTGACTACAGGATAATGGAGTCGATAACCGAGACAGATGACTTCGATCTGCTCGTCATGGGTCGCCCGGAGGGGAGCGGATGCTACTGTGCAGTTAACACCATGTTGAGGCGGATAATCGAGAATATAGCAGAGAACTACGACTACATAGTGATAGATACCGAGGCGGGCCTTGAGCACCTCAGCAGGAGGACAACCCAGAACGTTGACGTTATGATGGTTGTAACCGACCCCTCAAAGAGGGGGATTCTAACAGCAAGAAGGATACTTGAACTATCAAGGGAACTTGAGATAAAATTCAGGAAGGTATTCCTGGTTCTTAACAGGGTCCGTGAGGGTGACCTTGAGAAACTTGAAATAGACGAGGACCTTGAGGTCATAGGCGTTATACCCGAGGATCCCCTTGTTTCCAGGTATGACATGGAGGGCAGGTCGCTATATGAGCTGCCTGAAGACTCAGCAGCATTCAGGGCCATAAAAAAGGTTGCCGGGAAAATTTTAAGTCTATAGAGGTGTGCTTATGGATAAATTAACGGAACTTCTGAAATTACTTCAGAACACGGAATCCATCGAAATAAATGAGTTCAGGATGGATGTTGACGAACTTGAACTCTACCTGATGCCTGTGGTTCAGCAGGCCATCCAGAAAACAGTTGAGGTTAGGGAGGCAGTTGAGGCACTCCCTGAGGAGGAATTTGAACCACCGGTAAGGACATACCCCGGTGAGGTTGCCCAGGTGAAACTGGGCGAGGGTACAAGGAAACCTGTTTACCTTGGCGGTCAGAAGGCCCTCTACAGATTTGAGGAACCCCAGCCAAACCCACCGGTGGTTACATTCGATGTCTTTGACATACCCATGCCGGGTCTCCCAAGGCCGATAAGGGAGCACTTCAGCGACGTCATGGAGGACCCTGGTGACTGGGCCAGGAAGGCGGTAAAGGAGTATGGTGCCAACATGGTCACAATACACCTCATCGGAACAGGACCCAAGGTAATGGACAAGTCACCAAGGGAGGCTGCAAATGACATTGAGGAGGTCCTCCAGGCCGTTGATGTCCCCCTGGTAATCGGGGGATCAGGGGACCCGGAAAAGGATCCGCTGGTTCTTGAAAAGGCTGCCGAGGCCGCCGAGGGCGAAAGGTGTCTCCTGGCATCAGCAAACCTGGACCTTGACTACAGAAAGGTTGCAAGGGCAGCCCTTGACCACAACCATGCGGTCCTATCATGGGCAATAACAGACGTCAACATGCAGAAAACCCTCAACCGTTACCTCATGAAGGAGGGCCTTAGTAGAGAGGACATAGTGATGGACCCAACAACCTGTGCACTGGGTTACGGTATAGAATTTTCAATAGATGTCATCACAAGGACAAGGCTCGCGGCCCTCAAGGGTGATGCAGACCTTCAGATGCCAATGTCCTCTGGAACAACCAACGCGTGGGGTTCAAGGGAGGCCTGGATGAAGAAGGATGAATGGGGACCCACAGACTACAGGGGCCCTCTATGGGAGATAGTAACCGGACTTACAATGATGCTCTCAGGTGTGGATATATTCATGATGCTCCACCCAACATCTGTGAGGCTTCTGCGGGAGATAGGGGAAACCTTCACAAGGGAATACATGACGACCGAAACACCTGATCTCCGGGAATGGATAACTGAACTTGAATATTGAGGAGGGGTTTAAATTGCAGGTAACTGCCATGGATGTATACCGATTACTTCCAAAAACAAACTGTGGTAAATGTGACGAGTCATCATGCATGGCCTTCGCCACAAAACTCATAGAAAAGGAACTCACACTGGATGACTGCCCGCAGCTCAGTGGGGATGAAAGACAGAAGCTCGAGGACCTCCTTGCGCCGGCTGTGAGGGAAATCACCTTCGGCCCAGAAAAAAACCCTGTGGTGGTTGGGGGTGATGAGGTCCTCTACAGGTTTGAACTCACATACTACAACCCCACAGCCCTCGTGGTTGATCTTCCAGATGACCTGCCATCAGAGGAGATCATGAAGAGGGCCAGTGATATCATGAATCTGAAATTCGAGCGTACCGGTGAGGAACTGACCCTGGATGCCATAGCGCTCAGAAACAAATCAGGAAGCCCTGAAAAATTTGCAGAGGCAGCAGGGGCCCTGGCTGAACTCAACTTCCCTGTTGTTCTATGCACATTCGATCCAGAGGCAATGAGGGCTGCCCTCGAGGTCCTGGGGGATCAGAGGCCCCTCATGTATGCGGCTACAAAGGACAACCTCCAGGAGATGGCTGATCTTTCCATTTCATACGGCTGCCCCCTGGTGCTCTTCTCACCGGGGGACCTTGAGGAGATGAAGAACCTCACAAGAAGACTGCGGGCAATGGGCCTTACTGAAATTATCCTGGACCCCGGAACATTCACAGGTGAGGGGATAGGTGACACCATAGACAACTTTGTCATGATAAGGCGCCTTGCAGTTGAGGAAAGGGATGAGGACTTCCGCTTCCCCATCATGGGCATACCAGCACTCTCAAGGCTTTCAGGAGTGGATCCGGTTGAGGATAACATAAAGGAGGCCACTGTTGCAGCCACACTCATGAACCGTTATGCCGACATTCTTATACTCGGCGGAACAGATATCTGGGAGCTTATGCCCATACTCACCCTCAGGCAGGGCCTCTACACTGATCCAAGGAAGCCACAGACTGTTGATCCAGGAATATATGAGTTTGGAGACGTTGATGAGAACTCCCCTGTGATACTCACAACCAACTTCTCACTTACCTACTACACAGTGGAGGGTGACCTCAAGGCAGGTGATGTCACGGCATATCTCCTTGTGCTTGACACAGAGGGAAGGGCTGTGGATGTCTCACTGGCCGGAGGACAGCTCACAGGAACCGCGGTGGCTGACCTTATAAAGGATACTGGTATAGAGGATAGGGTGAAGGATAAGGTTCTCATCATTCCTGGACTTGCGGCACCTGCAAGTGGTGAAATAGAAGACGATACCGGATGGAAGGTGCTTGTGGGGCCAAGGGATTCCTCAGGGATACCTGACTACCTTGAAAAACTGGCATCGGAGTAGAGGGGTGGTCCAGTGAAGATGCTGATGGTAATTGACCCTGCAAGGTGCAGTGGCTGCGATGACTGCATAAATGCATGCAAAAAGACCCATGGAGTTGCAAGGGTCAGGAAGGACGACAGGATGCCGGTATTCTGTCTTCAGTGCCACCCTGAGAAGGCCCCATGTGCAAGGATATGTCCTGTTGGCGCCATAAGGGAGGTTGATGGGGCGCTTGTGATTGATGAGGACGCATGCATACTCTGCAAGCTGTGTATGGTTGCCTGCCCTGCAGGAATGATAGTTCTTGATTCTGAAAAGAAATCAGCAGAAAAGTGTACGCTCTGTATGGATGCCGACTGTCTGCTGCCTGCATGTGTGGATGCATGTAAGGAGAATGTCCTTAAACTGGTATCTGTGGATGACCTTGCTGATCTCAGGGATCGCATGGAGTTCAGTGAGGTCCTTGAGGAGGCAATGAAGATCTACAGGGGCAAGGTTAACTAGATTTCCACGTGAAGGGTGTTTATCAACACCCTAATATATTTGTAGGACTCAGTAATGTTTTCAACTGGCCCTTTGAAGTATATGTAATATATGTAACCCTTCTTTTTGAAGATGAATGCCACTATCCTGTATTTCTTTGTTTCACCGGTTACCATGTATCCATGTTCGCTGTCCACGGTAACGGATCCCCTCGTGATGTTAAAAAGACCCCTCATGCTCAGAACGTCAATTAGGATATCTGAAAATTCTTCAGCAGTCACTCCGACGGCTTCCTTTCTCTTAACGGATATTTTAAGCCCATGTTCCTTACATGAACCTGTAATGAGTTTTTCACCATCCTTAACCTCTAGGAGGTCCCAGAAAATGGGGTACTTGAAGTTTATCTCCCCATTATCGAATCTCTCAAGGTATGGTTCCACATCGATGAGGTCTATCGCTGCGCGGGCCTTTCTTCTAACAAAAAGGTACGGATCATTGAGGGCCTCTATGAGTGATTCAAGGGCATCGGGGTCCCCTATAAGCCCCAGGGCCTCTGCCACCTTTCCGCGAACATAGCGGTTTTCGTCCCTTTTTCTGCCTGAGACCATCCTTTTGAGGTAGGGAACAGCCCTTTTTGACCCTATCTCCCCAAGAGCTTCAACAATGACGGCTCTTGTCTGCCATGAGGGATCAGAAAGTTTTTCAAGAAGGGGGTCAACTGCTGTTTCACCAAGATTCACAACTGCAAGGACAATCTGGCGCCGGACCTCCATGTCAGGGTCGTTGAGTTTATCAATAAGAACCTCAAGACACCTTTCATCACCCAGATTTCTGATGACCCGTGCAGCGGCCTTTCTCACAACCCATGACCTGTCGTTAAGCGCAGCCAGTGCCTGCCTGAGCCCCTTCTCAGGGTCCAGTTCTGCAAGGGTGATGAGTGCATTTTTTCTTATATCTTCAATGGGATCATTTAAATATCGTTCAACAGCATCAACTGCCCTTTTATCCCGGAACCTAGAAAGAGATTTCAGTGCACTGATTCTGACATCAATATCGGGGTCCTCAAGGGAACTTATAAGCGGTTCAATCGCGCTTGGATCACCTATATTTCCCAGTGCCCTGGCTGCCGCGGCCCTAACACCCCCAAGTATAGGGTAGTCCCTCTGCCATTCCTCATATCTGAGGGTATCAATCAGCGCGGGCACTGATCTCTTATCTGCCAGTTTTTCAAGGGCAAGGGCAGCGTCCAGTCTTACGGTGTAATCATCACTTTCAAGAGCCTCCATGAGACTTTGAACATCCCCCTCTTTCAGAAGCTTCTCGATGTCTAGGAATATAAAAACCCCCCCATAATGTATGCTATCCCTGATTAAAGCATACATTTGAGCATCTTTAAGATCCCGGGATAATCCCTCAGAATCTTAAGGAGTGATATTTTTGAGATGGAATTTAAATCTTTTCCCTCAAAGGATCTTATGAGTGAATCGAGTTCATCATCACTTAAACCATCAAGTACCTTCCTAAATTTAAGTGATCTCTCAAGATTTTTACCTATCCGCTCATGCCATGTGCTCTCATACTTTGAGAGGAAGCCTGAATCGGTTCTCTGTGATTCAACCGCTTCAGTAGCCACATCTGCGGCTATCATCGCACACTCCGCTGCAACGTGTATACCACCACCTGTGAGGGGATCAACCTGACCGGCCGCGTCACCAACGACAAGCAGGCCGTCTGTGTATGTCTTCCTGATGGGGCCTGCAACGGGCACAGCACCTGCGTTGAACTCCAGTTTGCTGCAGCCTGCCCTGGAGATGAACTGGTTAAGATAATGTAGCGGACTATTATCAGAGCATCTTGTTCTCCTTATGCCCACACCAACATTTGCCCGCCCATCACCCTTTGGGAAGACCCAGAGGTAACCTGATGGAGCAAAGGTACTCCCGAAGTAGAATTCCATGGTCTCATCGTCCACATCGAAACCTGCGACTTCATACTGGGCACAGGAGCACAGTTCTCCCGGTCTGAAACGTGTATCGAGCCCTGCCATACGGCCGACACCTGACTGAATGCCGTCCGCTGCAATTACAATACTTGATTCAACCTCATGGGTTCCATCGGGACCCCTGAATTTAACACCGGAGACTGATCCCTCATGGAACATCAGATCTTTCACCCGGGAACCTGCAAGCACATCCGCCCCAGAATCAGCGGCGCGCAAAGCGAGGTATTTATCAAAAATCTTTCTTTCAATGATGTAACCCTTTATAATTGGGTTTCTGGTTGTTACGCTTGCACCGTATGGCCCGTTGATTGCGGCCGCATTTATCCTTGTACATGTGAACTCGGGAAGGGGCTTTATACCTGTTGATCTGAAGAAGCTGTCGCTCACTCCCCCCGCGCACTGTACAGGGGTTCCTATCTCAGGGTTTCCTTCGAGCATGAGGACACGCAGACCATTTTTTGCTGCGTGGTATGCGGCTATGGAGCCTGCCACACGACCCCCGACAACAACAAGATCATACTTCATCCTTACACCCCATTGCGTCCACAGGGCAGACTGCAGCACAGGCAAGACACTCCAGGCACCCATCCCCCATGAGGAGGATGTCCTCCAGTTCCAGGGCACCTGATGGACAGACATTCACACAGGCACCGCAGCGCATACACCTTGATGGATCGTGTTTCAATGAATCACCCACTAGATTTATGGACACCCGGTTTAATAATATTAGTGATATGATAATGACCACCGTTAAATTAATATATGACTTTTTACTACTATCAATTACCATGCAGGGGTGCCCGAGCGGCCAAAGGGGGAGGACTTAAGATCCTCTGGCGCAGGCCTTCGAGGGTTCGAATCCCTTCCCCTGCACTAGAGTTTTAGCTGTTCTGAAATTAAAATTGTTTGCCTTAGTGGCTCAGGTGGTAGAGCGATGCCTTGGTAAGGCATAGGTCGGGGGTTCGAATCCCCCCTAAGGCTTTTTCATTGATTTTAAGGTGTTTTAATGGAGAAGAAAATTGCTCAGATTTCGGACATACATTTCGGTGAAAAGAATTTCTCCAGCAAGCTCAGGGAGAATCTTCTGGAACAGCTTCAGGATGAGAATCCTGACATAATAATTGTTTCAGGTGACCTCACCACAGAGGGCTATGCTCATGAGTATGAACTTGCGGCTGAATTTGCAGATGAACTGCGGTCAATCACATCGACATATATAATTCCAGGTAACCATGATGCAAGGAACGTTGGTCTGGTACACTTTGAGAAGATGATAGGTAAGAGGAAGTTTGTCCATCATGACTCAGAATTTGCTGTTATAGGTCTTGATTCATCTGAACCTGACATAAATGACGGTCAGATAGGGATGGATCAGCTGGAATGGCTTGCAAGGGAACTTGAGAGGGTTCCTGATCACCTATGCAAGATAGTTACATTCCACCACCATCTGCTACCCATACCAAACACAGGACGTGAGAGGAACATACTGCTGGATTCAGGCGATCTTCTCAGACTCCTCAATTCGTATGGTGTTGACTTTGTGCTCAATGGACACAAGCATGTGCCCAATGTCTGGATGATTGAAAGGATGGTTACACTGAATTCAGGCACAGCCACAACAAGGAAGTTAAGGGGCGAGACCTTCCCCTCCCATAACCAGCTGAGGATTGATGAGGATAGGATCTCTGTTGACCTTATAAACACCGAGAATGGTTCTAAAAGGGAAATGGCCAGTTATTCTGTTAAGGTTGAGGATGAAGAATACATGATATGTTCATATGTACATCCTCAAGGACCTCTTTAACCCATAGTTTCATTTTTTCATAAAAAGATTAATATACCATCACACATAATGTTCTCTAATAGGGAAAATAAATATGCATAATATGATCTTAATTTCATCATTAAGAATCTGCAGGTGGCAGCGTTGACCAAGGCATTTGATATACTTATGGCCGGGATAATCTCAGGAATAGTGGCATTCACAACCTCGAAGCTGGGAGTAGGCGGAACTGTCATGGGCGCTGTTCTTGGTTCAATGCTGTATCAGCTTCTCTCCCACTACCTCAGGGAGCCCCTCAAGAATGTTAAGACAGAGAGGGTTGAGAGCAGGGTGGTATTTGCAATACCTCTCATTATAATAGTTGTAATTGAGGCAATATATCTCCTTGGAAATTTCCAGTGGAAACCCCAGTATATATTTTACCTACTTGAGGAGGCAACTGACTGGAACCTCTTCAGGTCAATAGGGGTGGGGCTCATGGTGATGGGGATCTACCCCCTCCTGCAACCTGAGACCATAAAGAAATCATATGGACATGTCCTATTACTCATGGGATTCATTGTCCTCCTGAGGGGGCTTGTGGATGTTCAGTCACCGGTGGTAATGGTTTACAGGTCGATTTTTTATGAGTTCGACACCCTGATAACCGTGCTGGTCATAGTTACACTCCTCTACATGATCGTATCCATACTCAGGGAATCTGTTGTCATTGTAATGGAAGATGAGGTGTCTTTGGAGAATGAAAAATAAAACAAAAAATGCAACACTCAAGTCAATCATAGATGTTATACTCTATGAGAACCCATCCACACAGGATGAGATTGCAGAAAGGCTTGGAATAACAAGAAGGTATGTCACCAAACTCCTCCAGCCCTTAATAAAGGAGGGTGTTGTTAGAAGGGCCTACATTGTGGATATAAAGAAATTTGAGGAATTCCCGGAGCTTTTTGGGGAGGAGGTTACCTCCAGGGAATACGCAGGAAGCTTTTTTATCAAGGAGATACTCAGGGACATGGCACAGCATGTCTGCAAGCAGCTCAGGAAGTCATTCAGGTCCCTTGAGGAATACGATGAGGACCTTGCAAATGAGGCCCTGAAGATGGACTACATAACAAACACCATGCACGAGAAGGTGAGGTCCTCCGTTGATACAGCCATAGCAATGAATCCCTACTCAGAGTTCAGCAAGACAATGGCATTCACAGAGATTGCCTATGACCTTGAAAGGATAGGTGATCACTCTGCAATAATAGCCAACTTCGCAGTTAAGGAGTCCTATGAGGTTGACCCCGCCATGATGGAGTACCTCAGGGAGATGTTCTCAATTGCCGTTGAGATGGTGAATACAGCAATGGACGCATTCCTCAACGAGAAACTTGAACTCAAGGCAAAACTCATGTCCCTTGAGGATGATATTCACAGGGTCCAGAAGAACGCCCTTAACTGTGTGGCCACACAGATGGCTGAAACACCATTTGAGGATAAGGAACGCTCAACCTATTACATATCCCTTTCAAGGGTTGTGAAGACCTTTGAGAGAATAGCAGATATTTCAATTGAGATATTCGATACCGCAGGGGAATATTACAGGAATATACCGAGAACAACAACACCTGAGCGTTTCAGGAGGCGTGAAAGGGAGGGCATGTAATTTATTTCTTTTTCTTCTCCATGTATTCCTTTATTTTTCTCTTTCCATTCCTTACCAAGAAGTCTGTCGCCAATAAAGACACCGAATGCGTGCCATATGACTCCTATTCCCCAGAAGGCTGTTATCCAGTAGAACCACCATATGCCCGGGCTTGAAAGAAGGTTTATGAGGAAAAGGGTGAAGTTGACTATTACAAAAACAGATAGGTGTATGTAAAATCCCTTAAGTTCCTCTACTCTCTTCCGGGCTCTTTCGTGTTCATCGTCCTGCATAGTTCTGCCTCTTCAAGGGATCTGTAATCTGTCTCCAATATTCTTTTCTCCTCGCCGTCGTAGTGTATTTCTTCGACGTCGAAGAATTTTCTGAAGGCCGGTTCACGCACCTTTTCCTCGTATACGTGGGATATGAGTCCTGGGAGCCGTCCTATCATGAACACCCCGGCACCTGTGCGCCAGTCGAAACCCATATCTGAGAGTATCCCTGCGTTGGCACCGTCAACGTTCATCCTGACACCCTTACGCTCAAGGAGTATGTTCTGAACCTCAACCGCAAGCCTTGTATGGGGGCCGACACAGTCATACTCCTCTGCAAGGTCCAGTAGGCGTACAGCACGGGGATCCGCATTATGATACCTGTGCCCGAAACCAGGCACCTTCCTGTTCCTCCGCAGATGATCATCCACCAGCCTCACAGCAGCCTCAGGAATCTCATCCTCAGACTCACACCCTGAAACAGTCTCCTGAAAAAGCTTCATGGACCTCTCAATGGCCCCGGCATGATTCTTACCAAAGGCCAGAAGACCACCAGCAATACAGGCATGCACCGGAGAACCAGCAGAGGCAATCATACGGGCAGCCTGCGTACTGGGCGGAGTCACACCATGATCACAGAAAGACACCAGGACAGCCTCCAGCATCCTCGCAACATTACCAGGAGGAAGCTCACCCCGAATCAACAGGTAAACCATCTCAGAAAAAGAAACACCACCAATCAAATCCTCCTGAGAATAACCCCTGGTAACAATCCGATTAGGCTCAACCCTCGTAATGGAAGTCCTCCACTTTGGATTTTTTACCTTCAGTATGTCATTAATTATTCCTTCAGATATCATGTCTTTCCCTATCTGACTTTCAGTATTTAAATTTTAATGCATTTGGTGCACCCATATTCACTTTATGTGAATTAATTTTCTTTCCCGCTGAAATTAAGTTCACTAAATAGGTAATAAAGTACACTAAAATAGTAAATTTTAAATACTCCCGCAACAAGGTAAAGTTTGAGGTGATAAAATGGACACCAAACTGATCATAGGAATAGTCGTAGCAATCGTAATTATTGCTGGCGCAGTCCTGGCACTTGGAGGAGGCGGACAGCAGGAAAAGATCGACATTGTTGGTTCAACTTCTGTTCAGCCAGTTGCCGAAAAACTTGCAGCTGAATACATGAAGAAGCACCCAAACGTTAAGATAAACGTCCAGGGCGGAGGATCCAGTGTGGGAATCAAGAGCGCCCAGGATGGTACCGCAGACATCGGAACAAGTTCAAAGGAACTTAAACCCGATGAGAAGAAAGGTCTGACAGAGTACATGATAGGTAAGGATGGTATTGCAATAATTGTAAACAGCAAGAACACGGTCTCAGACCTCTCAAAGGACCAGGTTAAGGACATCTTCAGCGGGAAGATAACCAACTGGAAAGAGGTCGGAGGACCAGATGCAAAGATAACAGTGATAACACGTGAAGACGGTTCTGGAACCCGAAAGGCCTTCGAAGAAATTGTGATGGGTAAGGAAACCAAGATAAAGAAGGACGCCATAGTTGAAAGTTCAACCGAGGCTGTTAAGCAGGCTGTTAAGCAGGATGCAAACGCCATAGGTTTCATATCACTTGCAAACCTCGACGAAACAGTGAAGGCCCTCAAGATCGATGGTGTGGCCCCATCTGAACAGACAGTTGCAGATGGATCATACAAGATACAGAGGCCATTCCTCTTCCTGGTCAAGGGCAGCGCACAGGGAGCAGTCAAGGACTTCATTGACTGGGTCCTCAGCCCGGAAGGACAGGCAATAGTCAAATCAGAAAAGGTGGTCCCAGCAAAGGCCTAGTGGTTTTTAATTAAAACCACAATTTTTTCTTTCCGTCACCTTCAGTGAACTTTATTAACCAATAGGTGAAATCGATAACTGAAGGTGATGGAGATGGATGTAAAACCACGAAACATTCTCATACTAATCATTATCATCGCACTCGCATACTTCATGATCAAACCGGGTTCAGATTATGAGAGAATTGAAATTGCAGGCTCAACCTCTGTTCAGCCAGTTGCCGAGAAACTGGCCGAGGAATACATGAAGGACCACCCAGATGTCAGGATAAACGTCCAGGGTGGGGGTTCTGGAATGGGTATAAGGACAGTACAGCAGGGTGTTGTTGATATAGGAACAAGTTCAAAGGCCCTCAAACCCGATGAGAAGGATGGGCTTAAGGAATATGTTATAGGGAAGGATGGCATAGTTATAGCTGTCAACCACCAGAATCCTGTGGATGACCTCACAACGGAACAGCTGAGGGATATCTTCAGCGGAAAGATCCGTAACTGGAAAGAGGTTGGAGGCCCAGATGCAGAGATACATGTTATAGTGCGTGAGGAGGGTTCAGGAACCAGAAGCTCATTCAAATCACTTGTAATGAAGGATGAAAAGATAAGGTCAGATGCAATTGTCCAGGGGTCCACAGAATCCGTTAAACAGGCGATAAAGAGTGACCCCTATGCGATTGGCTTTGTTTCAATGGCCCATATGAGTTCAGATGTAAAGGCACTTGAGGTGAACGGAATAACCCCCTCTGAGACCACAGTGGCCGATGGTTCCTATCCCCTTGTTGTTCCATTTGAATTCATAACCAGGGGGGAACCTGTGGGGGTTGTGAAGGACTTCATTGACTGGGTCTTTTCACCGGAGGGACAGGCGATTGTCAGGAGCCAGAAGGTTGTCCCTGCAATAGCAAATGTCTCAGATGATACCTAGGAGGTAAAACATGATCAGCAAGACAAGGGAAAATATCATTGAGAAGGGTCTTTTTATAACTGCGATCTTCTCAATAATCGCGATACTGCTCATAATAACCTTCATATTCCGTGAGGGAATCCCGATACTCCAGGACTATGGTGTGATAAATTTCATATTTGGAATGGACTGGGCGCCCTCAGATGGTAAGTACGGCGTCTTCACGATGATAGTTGGATCCCTTTGCATCACTCTCCTCTCACTTGCAATAGCGGTTCCCCTATCAATCCTATGCGCCATATTCATGGCAGAGGTTGCTCCGGAGATCATGCGCAAAATCCTTAAACCTGTGATAGAGACCCTTGCAGCAATACCCTCCGTGGTATACGGATTCTTTGGTCTCATAGTTCTGGTACCCTACGTGAGGGCCAACATAGGGGGCACAGGTTTTGGAATGCTCACAGCAGCACTCATACTCACGGTCATGATCATGCCCACAATCATAAGTGTATCAGAGGACGCCATAAGGTCGGTGCCCCTAGAGTACAAGGAGGCATCCCTTGCACTGGGAGCAACCCACTGGCAGACCATACGCAAGGTCATTTTTCCTGCAGCGATTCCAGGTGTAATAACATCCATCATACTGGGTATGGGCCGCGCCATTGGTGAGACCCTGGCCGTTATAATGGTTGCAGGAAACGTTACACAGATACCATCATCCATCCTGGACCCTGTAAGGGCCCTCACATCCAACATAGCACTGGAAATGGGATATGCAACGGGACTCCACTACAGCGCCCTATTTGGAACAGCCATCATACTCTTTGCGCTGATAATGGTCCTGCTGGTTATTGCAAACTACTTCCACTACAAGAAAAAGATCGTGATAGGTGGAGGATACCTCTAGGAGGCTCAGAATGTCTTTCAGGATAATCTCACCAAAAACCAGTCAGAAGATAATGACAGGAGTGCTGTGGGCATCAGGCCTCGTAACAATACTCATCCTGATTGTTATAATAGGCTACATAATGCTCAAGGGCCTTCCAGCACTGACCCCCGAATTCCTGCTATCTGAACCCATTGACTCGGGAAGGGCAGGCGGGATAGCCCCGATGATCGTATCAAGCATATACGTCACCCTCATCGCGGGAATAATCGCAACTCCACTTGGTGTCGGTGCGGCTGTTTACATGGCTGAATACGCCACAGAGGAAAGGATAGTGAAGCTCATAAAGTTCGGTGCAGAGACACTGGCCTCCATACCCTCAATAGTATTCGGTCTCTTTGGCCTGGCATTCTTCGTTGTATTCCTGGGTCTCGGATGGTCAATCCTTTCAGGGGGCCTTGTACTGGCACTCATGGCCCTTCCAACAATCTTCCAGGTTTCCCAGGTGTCCATTGAGACCGTCCCACAGTCATACAGGGAGGGGAGCCTGGCACTGGGTGCCACAAAATGGGAGACCATCTACCGTGTCGTTGTACCTGCAGCACTGCCAGGTATAACCACAGGAGTTATACTTGGGATGGCAAGGGCGATATCAGAGGCGGCAGCGGTCATGTTTGTTGTTGGATCGGCGCTTGCAATGCCCATCTCCATATTTGACCCTGGAAGACCCCTACCACTCCACCTCTATATAATAGCCACAGAGGGGCTTTCACTCAAAAATGCATATGGAACCGCAGCGGTCCTCGTAATAATCGTGCTCCTCATCACGGTTCTCACGAACACTCTTGTTGATAGATACAGAAGGAAGATGATGGGAAGATAGGTGATCTTATGTACAGAATTGAAGTTGAAGACCTCAACGTTTACTTTGACGAGGCACACATCCTCAAGGATGTGAACCTGAAGATTCCAAAAAACACCGTCACGGCCCTGATAGGGCCCTCAGGTTGCGGGAAGTCCACATTCATCAGGACACTCAACAGAATGAACGATGTCATCCCGGGATTCAGACACGAGGGACATGTATACCTTGATGGCGTGGACATCTATGACCCCCAGATGGACGTTGTGGAGCTCAGGAAGAAGGTTGGCATGGTCTTTCAGAAGCCCAACCCCTTCCCAAAGTCAATATTCGAGAACGTGGCCTATGGGCTCAGGGTTCACGGCTACGATGACAGGGACTTCATAGAGGAAAGGGTGGAGGAGAGCCTCAAGGCAGCGGCACTGTGGGACGAGGTTAAGGATAAGCTTGATAAGTCCGCCCTTGGCCTCTCAGGCGGTCAGCAGCAGAGACTCTGCATCGCAAGGACCATAGCAATAGAGCCAGAGGTCATACTGATGGACGAACCATGTTCAGCCCTTGACCCCATATCCACCACCAAGATAGAGGACCTCATTCACAAGCTGAAGAGGGATTACACCATAATCATAGTCACCCATAACATGCAGCAGGCAACCAGGGTCTCAAAGTACACGGCGTTCTTCCTGCACGGTGAAATAGTTGAGAGCGGCCTTACTGAGGAGATATTCATAGAACCCCGGGATAAGAGAACCGAGGACTACATTACAGGAAGGTTTGGATGAAAAGCTTGAGTGGTGAAGTAATTGATTGGTGTTATCCTTGAAAACAAACTTTCAAAGGTGCTGAATGAGGCTGTTGAATATGGTAATGTGACATCTGAGAGGGTCAGGAACGCGGTATCCAGCTATATTAGGAAGGATGTTGAAACCGCTGAAAGGATAATAGAGGAAACATCAGGTGTTAATGAGGAGAGCTACAGGATAGAGGATGACTGTCTCAAAATAATCGGACTCCACCAGCCTGTAGCAAAGGACCTCAGGCTCGCCTCTGCAATACTCAGAACAGCAATTGAACTTGAAAGGATAAACATACTCTCAGCCTACATTGCAAGGTATGCCATTGACAGCACCGACACCGTCATACCACCCCATATTGAGTTCATGTCACAGACCATCCAGGACATGATAAATGACGCCCTAGGAGCCCTAATGAACAGGGACATACAGCTACTCAAGAGGTCAACCAAGAATTATCTCCAGCTGCAGGAATTCTATAACCAGCTCCATGATTCCCAGGGGGAGTTCATGGAGTCAGGTAACCTGGTTCTGGTTGCAAGGAACCTTCTCAGTATGGGACACCATGTTATGGGGATGGACGACAGGATAGCATACCTTATAGTGGGTAAGAGGGTTATACATCACAAGGTATTCTACAGCGTGCTCATGAAATAGTTTGGGGGGATTTAATGTGGCTGCCATTTGATAACCCTAAAAAAATGGATTACAGGGCCCTCAGGAGTTCATCACTTCCTGAGTTTTCTTATATCAGGATTTTAAGCGGTGAAAGTGAGGCCATAGTCTTCATAATGAAGGAGATGATAGTTGGGGCCTGGCACCTCAACCTCAGCACACTTGAGGAGTCGCACAGCCACAAGGCAATGGAGAAGATAGAAATAAATGATGATTCAATCATTGAGGTCTATGAGGCTGACGAGGACCTCTTCAGCACACTCATTGAACTCAACGATGAATCAAAACTTTCAATACCCCTTGAGGCAGATATAATAATCAATGAGATGTTCATGGATGTCTCCTCAAGGGATGAGCTCCTTGAAAGGTACAGGATAAGGGTTCCAAGTGATGAGTCAATTGAAAGACTTATCAGTGACTATAAATCCAAGGAGGACTTTTAGATGGAGAAGAAATATCCGCGGATACTCTTCCGCAAGAAGCTTAAGGACCTCAGAAAGGACATGGAGGAAGTTTCCCAGAAAACCCTCAAGACACACAAGACTGCAATTGACCTCCTGATGGAATACGATGATGAGAAGAAGGAGAAGGTCATCAGGAACAGTAAGATAATTGATGAAATGGTTTTTAACCTTGAAAGAAAATCAATAAGTTTAATAGCGGCTGAACAGCCAGTTGCACGTGATCTGAGATTCATAGAGGCATGCATCAAGGTTGGGAGCCACCTTAAGAGGATAGGTTACCTCTCAGCCAATATAGCAGAGGCCGCTGAGAAACTGAAGGATGAGGAGATACCCAGAAAGCCAATGGAGGACCTCAAACACATGTCTGACTTTGTTCAGATGATGCTGTCCAAGGGTATCTACGCATTCCTGGACCAGAACATGGACATGGCACGCGAGCTCAGGCACGATGATGATAAGGTGGATGACCTCTTTGACCAGACACTGGAGCATGTAACAGCAAGCATGTTTGAGGATAAGGAGGCAATATCCTACCTTGTTAACCTTCTGTTCATAGCGAGGTTCCTTGAGAGGGTTGGTGACAGGGCTGTTAGCATCGCGGATAGAACAATTTTCATGATAACCTGTGAAAAGCCATGATCAAATCCAGATGGCTGCTTCCATCCATAATCTTCTTTTTATTTTTAGCACTGGCACTTTTCCTATTTTCATGGACAGCCAACCCATTCTATCTTTTCAATTTCCTTTACATTGGCTCTCTGGTGGCTGCCGGAATTTATCTTATGGGCGCAGAGTTTCAGCACGGCAGGTCGCTGGTTCAGCTGGCTGTTGGAAGCTACATGCTCCTCTATCTTGGAATTTTAAGAGCCGAAAACATGCAGATTGAGGGCTTCTGGTACTACCTCTTCCTTGGAGTATTCCAGGGAGCTGTGATACACTATGCGATTGCAAAGATTTCTGGACCAATCCTCTTTGGAAGGGGATGGTGTGGATATGCATGCTGGACCTCAATGATACTTGACCTACTGCCATACCGGAGGTCTGGTGGCAGAAGAAGACGCTTTCTGGGCTACGTAAAATATATGCTGTTTTTAATAGCCCCTGTAACCGTTTTTCTGATTTTAAATATGGCGGATAATCCTGATACCGTGATGTTCTGGGCATTCATTGCAGGAAATGTAGCCTATTACGTTACCGGAATTGCCCTTGCAGTTGCGCTTCGTGACAACAGGGCCTTCTGTAAGTACATATGCCCTGTAAGCATTTTTCTTAAGGCATCATCCTACCTTGCAGTCCTGAGGGTTAGATTTGATGAAAATAAATGCAGAAATTGCATGAAATGCCTTGCAGAATGCCCAATGGATGTTGATATGAGGTCAAATAGCAGAAGAAGAACCAATGGAACAGACTGCATACTCTGCATGAGGTGCATCTCGATCTGCCAGGAAAAAGCCCTCCATCTGTAATCAATCGTCCCTGATGGTGGCTGTGGCTCTCCTTGCTGCCCAGCACTGTATGCAGACACCCACTGGCAGGCCGGCGGTGTGTGTATGGGCTGTCCTTATCTTAACATCCAGTGCCGTTGTTTTACCACCCATACCCATGGGGCCACTCCCTGCCTCATTTATTGAGTCAAGTATGTCTTCTTCCAGGGATGCCAGTTCTTTTACAGGGTTTCTCTCCCCCACCCTTCCAAGGAGGGCCTTCTTTGCAAGTTTCATTGCAAGGTCTGATGAGCCGCCGATTCCCACACCCACAATCACGGGTGGGCAGGGTTTTCCACCGGCTCTGAGGACGGTCTCAACAACAAAGTCCCTGACACCTTCAACACCGTCACCTGGAAGCCCCATGAGGAGCGCATTGTTGTTCTCTGATCCAAAACCCTTGGGGAATACCGTTATTTCAAGTCCATCAAGGTCCTCTGCAATTTCAACATCCACCTGTGGAATAAGATTCCCTGTATTTGTCCCGGTATTCTCCCTTGTGAGGGGGTCAACAACGTTTGGTCTGAGGGGGACCTCCTGTGTGGCCCTCTCAACCCCCGCGGCTATGCCCCCGTAGAGGTTTTCAACCTCAACGTTCCCCATCCTCACAAACACTATTGGGAGCCCTGTATCCTGACATACAGGTACCTCCATCTTCCTTGCAAGTTCAATGTTATCAAGGATGGCCTTGAGGTTCAGGAGGGCGATCTCGTCCTCCTCGTTGAGGTAGGCCTTTTTCAGTGCAAGGGTGACGTCATCGGGGATTCTGATAACGGCCTCCCTGAACAGACGGCACACTGTCTCCTCAACCATCTCCTGCCTGATCATGGAATCACCCAAAAAATAGTTTGGTCAGTATCTCATGAGATTTTTGAGACGTTTAAGTTCCCCTGTTATCTTGTCCCTCTTGGCAGCCATCATATCCTCTGAACTCTCACTGAGGGCCTTTTTGGGGCATACCATGACGCAGAGGGGCTTCTCACGATCAACACAGAGGTCACATTTCACTGCAACACCCCTCTCATTGATGGTTATGGCACCAATGGGGCAAGCGTCCCGGCAGAGACCGCATCCAATGCATTTATCCTCAAGGATGACGACTGCACCATCCACCTCAACTATGGCATCCTCCGGGCAGATGTTGAGGCAGGGGGCCCTTTCAGGTGCGCAGTGCATGCAGAATATGGGGACACCATCAATGACCCGTATGGCGTTCCTGGGGCATATCCTCTCACACTTCATGCACTCATCGCACAGTTCCGGATTTGAAACCAGTTCTCTCATGAAACTCCACCTATTCAAGCTTCTGCCGGGCCTTCCTTTTCGCTGTCAGTATGCTGAGGATATCAGTCCCTTTCTGGCCCTTGCCGATACCTGACATTCTGGATACGAACTCCTTCTGCCTTTCAAGTTTCAGTTTCTCAGTGTCAACAACACTCAGAGCCCTCCTTGAGCAGGCCTTAACGCATGCCGGCGTGTCAAGGTCAGGGCACTGGCTGCATTTCTGGGCCTTCCGATCCTCCATGACAACTGCTCCAAAGGGGCATACCAGCATGCAAAGTCCGCAGCCGATGCACCTCTCAGGGTCAACCTCGTCCTGGATGGCATCTGTTGGGCACACTGTCCTGCAGGGGGCGTCCTCGCACTGCTGGCATATGATGGGGTAGTAGAGGCCCTCAAGTTCCCTTATCATTATTCTTGAGGCGCCGTAGAGTTTCTTGCAGGCCTCCTCACAGTCCCCGCAGCCGTCACAGAGTTCCGGTTGAATGATGATCTTCTGCAATTCAATCCCCCGCTATATCCTGAGCTCCTGGCACACGCTGTCAACGTATTCCTGGATCTTTGCCTTCTGTTCCTCTGTGAGGTGCCTGAACCTTTTCTGGGCGTTCAGGTACTCTTCAACGGGTTTCCTCTGAACTGGCCTGTAGGTTACGCGGAAGTCACCATCCTCTATCTCGTAGAGTATCCAGGAACCGGTTTCAACGGCAAGTCTTCCGAGTTCCACGGTCTTTGAGGGATCGAAGCCCCACCCTGTTGTGCATGGCTGATGCAGGTGTATGTAGGCTGGACCCTCAATGTCCCTTGCCTTTCTCACCTTCTCCATGAAGTCCTCGGGGTATGATATTGATGCTGTTGCAACGTAGGGGACACCATGCGCTGCCATTATGAGGGGCATGTTTTTCTTTGGCCTGTCCTCACCGAAACTCTCCTTTCCATGTGGTGATGTGGTTGTGGATGCACCGTAGGGTGTTGAGGCACTCCTCTGTATACCTGTGTTCATGTAGGCCTCGTTGTCATAGCAGATGTATATTATATTGTGACCCCTCTCCATTGCACCGGACAGGGCCTGCATTCCAATATCTGCTGTCCCACCATCACCTGCGAACGCCACAACGTTAACGTCACTCCTGCCCCTCGCCCTGAGGGCCCTTTCAACGCCTGATGCAACTGCGGCAGCGTTTTCAAATGCAACATGGATCCATGGTATTTCCCAGGATGTTTCAGGGTAGGGGGTTGTGATAACCTCGAGGCATCCTGTTGATGAGACCGCAACGGTGTTCTTACCGAGAACCTTGAGAGCAAGTCTGACCCCCACTGTTGCACCGCATCCGGCACATCCGCGGTGTCCAGGGGCCAGGAATTCTTCTTCAGGTATTTTCATTGTGATTCCTCCTTAAGTCCGATCCAGCTGACAGTCCTTTCAGGGTTTTCTGTCTTTCTGACAATTTCCATGATGTGTTCAGGTGTTATATCCCTTCCACCGAGGCCCACAATGAACCCGTAGACCTCCTTGTCAGGTAGCAGGGCCTTTAACTCGGTGTGGAGAGCACCACCAACACTGAAAGTTATATTTTTATCCAGAACAGCAATCTTATGGGCATTGCTGACTGCCTTTTTAATCTCCTCAGCAGGGAATGGCCTGTGAACCCTCACCTTCAGGAGCCCCACAGATTTGCCTTCCTCCCTCATATCATCAATAACCTCTCTGAGGGTGCTGCAGACTGAGCCCATGGCCACCAGGATTATTTCGGCATCCTCGCAGCTGTACTCCTCAACGAATCCGTATTCTCGCCCGAACATTTCACTGAATTCCTGACAGGCCTTTGCAATAACCTTTCTTGACCTCTCCATTGCCATTTCTACCTCATAGCGGGCCTCCATGTAATAGTTTGGATCGGTGAATGTACCGAGTGACATTGGTTCGTCAGGGTCAAGTATTGCCTGTGGCTGGAATTCTGGCAGGAATGTGTCAACCTCATCCTGTGATGGGATGTCCACGGGCTCCACGGTGTGTGTCAGTATGAAACCATCCAGACAGACCATGCTTGGAAGGAGAACGTCCCTGTCCTCTGAAACCCTGTAGGACAGCAGAACTGAGTCAAGGGCTTCCTGCCCACTTTCTGCGTATATCTGCATCCATCCAGAGTCCCTTTCAGCTATCGAATCCTGGTGGTCATTCCATATGCTGAGTGGGGCTGATAGGGCACGGTTGGCATTTGCCATGACAATGGGGTTCCTGAGTCCGGCTGCAGCATATACTATCTCATGCATGAGCGCAAGGCCCTGGGATGATGTTGCTGTGAAAACCCTCACACCTGCACCTGATGCACCCACACATGCGCTCATGGCGCTGTGCTCTGACTCGACCCTTATGTACTCGGCATCGAGTTCACCATCAGCCACGAATTTTGCAAGGTACTCTGATATTGAGGTCTGGGGTGTTATCGGGTAAACAGGGATGACCTTTGGCTTTGCAAGTTTTGCTGCTTCTGCAACGGCCTGATTTGCGGATATAACCTTAAGAACCATTTAGAGTCTCTCCTATTTTTCTCTCTCCATCTTAATTGCCTTAACAGGGCATTCCTCTGCGCATATCCCGCATCCCTTACAGTAATCGTAGTCAATCTCATGCTCCTTATCTATGCAGCCTTCGGGACAGAAAAGGATGCAGTTATCACAGTCTATACATTTATCCTTATCAAGGAATGGTTTGAATGTTCTCCAGCTCCCCGTCTTGTTTTTACGGGTGCTTCCTGGTTCTCTGACGGTTGCTCCAAGTGATTCCATTATGTTCACCCTGAGTGTTTCATTTTTTCATAGGCTATCCTTGCAGCCTCTGCGTTTTTATCCCCAATCTTTCCGGGGAATGTTTCTTTGATAATCTTTATGAGTGAATCTATGCTTACAAGACCGGTTACACCTGCAAATGCCCCGAGCATTACGGTGTTAACGATTGGTCTTCCAAGGTTCTCGAGGGCAATGCCTGTGGCGTCAATGGTGTGGACCTCAGCTTTCTCTGAGGTGAAGGTACCTGCAGTATTGAGTACAACCACACCATCCTCCTTCAAGCCTGAAAATACGTCAACCACATCAACAAGTCCCTCATCGAGAACAACAACATAATCGGGATTGTAAACCTGATACCTTCTCCTGATGGGTTTATCATCAATCCTTGTGAAAGCCATAACTGGAGCGCCTCTACGCTCAACACCGAAGAATGGAAAGGCCTGTGAGTATTTACCGTCTTCAAAGGCAGCTTTAGCTAGAATCTCTGCCGCTGTAACAGCGCCCTGGCCACCGCGTCCATGAAAGCGAATTTCGATCATAGTCTACCTCCATTTCTCATTGTTAATCATTATAAATTTTTAATATATATACATGTTGGTCAATTAAAATTAATAGGGGTAATGAAATGAGAGTCCTTATAATCACAGGAAAACTTGCATCAGGGACTGTGAGGGAGGCAGTGTCAGCTTCAAGCCATGAGATTCATGTTCACGTGGTTAACACTCCCATAGCGGCCTTTTTAACACCACGCAGAATAATATCTGAAATCCATAACATTAACTTTTCGGATGGAGCACCCGACATGATAATCGTACCTGGACTCATACCCAAGGACGTAAAGGTGGTATGGGAAGAAACAGGCATACCTGCCTATAAGGGACCAACAGATGCCGCTGACCTCCCCATAGTTCTTGACATGCTTGATGAACTTGAACTCTCAACAAGGAAACCAGCCGACAGACTCATCGAGGAGGAGCAGAGGCGGAGGGCCCTCCAGTTCATAGAGGAATTTGAGAACGATGCTGAAAAGAGAAAGGAGCTGCTTGAGAGGGATGAAAACATACTCATAGCTAACCTTCCAGTGGGAAGGGACTTCCCCATGAGGGTCCTTGCAGAGGTTGCCAATGCCCCCCTCCTCCTGAAGGAAGGGAAACTCAGGGAAAGGATTGAATACTTCATAAGAAGTGGCGCGGACATGATTGACCTTGGAATGCTGGCCGGCGAGGACAACTCAGATTTGCTTCCTGAAATAATCGAGACGGCACGCTCAGCTGCCCCGAACATACCCCTCAGTGTGGATAGCCTCAACCCCCCTGAAATTGAGGCTGCAGTGGATTGCGGCGTGGACATGGTCCTGAGCCTGGACCTTGGAAACTACAGGGACGTTATACAGTCACTCAGAAAAAACAGTGTACCTGCAGTGATCCTACCAACAGACTACAGCGAGGGATGGGTCCCTGAAACGGTTGAGGAGAGGGTTGAGGCCCTGGAGAAACTCAAGGGAAAATGCAGGGGTATAGATGTAATAGCAGACCCTGTACTTGATCCGGTAAACAGCAGGAGCATAGTGGAGTCTGTGATGGCATGCAGAATGTACACAGAGAGAAACCCCGACCCTGTGTTCTTTGGTGTTGGGAACGTGACTGAACTCCTTGACGCTGACTCCACAGGGGTGAATGCACTCCTTGCTGGTTTTGGAATGGAACTGGGTGTGAGCATACTCTTCACACCAGAGGAGAGCGGAAAAGCACTTGGAAGTGTTCATGAACTCTCGGTGGCATCAAAGATGATGTTCCTGGCCAGACACAGGGGTTCTGTGCCCAAGGACCTTGGAATAAACCTTGTACTGTTCAAGGATAAGAGAAAGCCCAGCAGGATAGTTGAGGAAATCAGTGTACCCACCATTGAGGCAGAGGGGGGTATGAAGTTCGTTAGAGACAGGCGCGGCAGCTTCAAGATCATGGTTGAGGATGGCAGGATAAAGGCGGTACTCTATGATAAAACAGAGCCGGTAATTGCCTTCACATCAGATAGCGCCAAAAGGTTATATGAGGAGATTATAAATAGAAAACTTGTAAGCAGGCTTGAACATGCAGCCTACCTTGGAGCAGAATTACAGAAGGCAGAAATAGCTCTGAGGACAGGCAAGGGTTATGTTCAGGATTTTGAACTCTTTGAGAGGTCAGCGCTATTTGAAAATGGTCAGCCTTAATTAAATTGATTCATGGCTTGTTTTTACACATAAGGGAGAGTTTAGATGCAGTGCACCAGATGTGGATCAGAAAGGGTCATAATAAACAGGAAATACTCTGGACAGATGCTCTGCAGTGAATGCTTCATAGAGACCACCAGAAAGAAGGTGATGAGGGATATAAGAAAATATGGGCTTATAGAAAGGGGTGACAGGGTCCTTGTGGGTCTTTCAGGCGGAAAGGACAGCATCATGGTCACTGACATCCTCGATGAACTCAGGAACAGAAACATAATAGAACTTGAGGCTGTAACCATCGATGAGGGCATATCAGGTTACAGGGAGCATGGAGTAAGGATTGCAAGGAGGTTCTGCGCCGAAAGAGATATACCCCACAGGGTTGTCACGCTGAAGGATTATGCGGGCATAACACTGGATGAAATCATGAAAAACCCCTCAAGGGGAGCATGCACATACTGTGGAGTTTTCAGACGCTGGATACTCAACAGGGAGGCCAGAAAGAGCGGGGCAACAAAGATAGCAACAGGCCACAACCTGGACGATGAGTGCCAGGCCATAGTCATGAATTACCTGGAGGGGAACCTTGAAAACCTCACAAGGATAGGCCCCATGACATCCACGGCAGGCGGGAAGTTCATACCAAAGATCAAACCCCTCAGGGAGATACCTGAAAGGGAGGTTGGAGTGTACGTCCTTGCAAGGGGCCTTGATGTCCACCTTGCAGGCTGCCCCTATGCATCAGGCTCATTCAGGAGGGAAATAGGCGACTTCCTCAAGCAGATATCTGTGAAACGCCCCACCATAATGTACTCCACCCTCAGGGGCTTTGATAAAATAAAGGAGGCCCTTATAAGGGATATGGATGGTGGCAGGAAATCAGGGACGTGTGCACGCTGTGGTGAGCCGTCATCGGGCAGGTTATGTAAGGCATGCACATTCATAAACGAATTAGGGGTGAATGAAGATGAAGTTCACAGTGATTACAGATGAAGGAAAAAGGATAATGGAATCTGAAGAAAAAAAGAAGATTAAGGACATCCTCCAGGAACTCCAGATCCCACTGGAGACAGCCGTTGTTAAAAGGAACAGCGAGATAGTTATAGAGGAAGAGGAAATATCTGATGGGGATATTATTGAGATAATACGGGTAATCTACGGGGGTTAGGTGGGGTAGTGGATGAAGGTATACTATGAATGCGCTCCATGTTTCCTGAGGCAGGCAAGGGAGGCCCTTGACCTTGCAACGGATGACGAGGAACTCAAACTCCAGGTGATGGTTAAGGTACTTGAACTCCTGAATGAAAGATTCAGGAAGGGCCAGGTATCAAATGAACTCGGAACAGCAATGCACAGGCTCATAAAGGAGATGACAGGCTCGGAGGACCCCTACCTCATGGAGAAGAGGCGGTGCAACGAGATAGCATCCAGGTTCCTGCCACTTGCTGAGGAGTATCTAGAGAAACACGGCGACCTGGAAAGCCATGTTAAGGTTGCAATAACAGGTAACATAATAGACTTCGGGGCCCTGGGACTCGACTTCAACCATGATCAGGGTATTGAGGAGTCACTGAAGGCCCCCCTCAGGATAAACCATGTGCCCTTACTTGAGAAAAAACTTGAGGATACCTCAGAGGTCCTGTATCTCCTGGATAACACCGGTGAGATACTCTTTGACAGGCCCCTAATTGAAAAGATTGGAGAGTACGGGGTTGATGTGAAGGTTGCAGTTAAGGGAAAGCCCATCCTCAACGACGCATGCATGGAGGATGCAATTGAAGCGGGCCTCCATGAGGTGGCTGAGATCGTAACAACGGGCACAGACTCCGTTGGAATGGTTCAAAGTGATGTATCGGAAGATTTCATGAGGATCTTCGAGGAGGCTGAGGTTGTTATAGCCAAGGGGATGGGTAACTATGAGGGCCTTACAGAGATAGATGCTCAGGGAGACGTTTTCTGCCTTCTAAATGCAAAGTGTCATGCAATCGCAAGGGATCTGGGTGTTGAAAAAGGGGATAACGTGGCTGTGAAACTCTGAACTGTATGTTTCTAGTGGTCTGATATTAGTGGATGTAATTAACTCTTATCTGCTAAATATGCTGGTGGTAGGATGGATGTGATTAAGAAATGGGCCATTTTGGGTGTTCTGCTGGGTTTGATGGTTATACTTCTCATGTACTCAACCCAGCCGCACAACACCCAAGTGAAAAATGAGACCCAGGATAAGGAGTTCAGGTGGTATAACAGTCCCCAGGAGGCCATAGATGAGGCATCAAAGCAGAATAAGAGGGTTATCCTCATATTCTCAGCATCATGGTGTCCATCCTGCAGGAAACTTGAAGAAGAAACCCTACAGAACCAGGATGTTTTAGGGAAGATTTCAGAGAACTACATTGCAGCAAAGATTGACGTTGATTCCAACCCATCGGCAGCATCAAGTTATGGTATCTATGTTATTCCAACCACCATCATACTGGATTCCTCGGGAAATGAGATAGGAAGAAGAGAGGGATACATGGCCCCTGAGGAGTTCATCTCATATCTGGGGTAAAGCCATGCATGAATACATCCTGTCATTTGCTGCAGGGATATTTTCAGCCCTATCCCCATGCATAATCCCTGTTGTACCCATCCTGTTCTCTGAGGCAATTATGGGGGATAAAAGACAGATTGCATTTTTTTCAGTTGGGTTTGCCTCGGTGTTTCTCTCTGTGATACTGCTAACAGCCGTATTCACAGCGGCCGTGAATTACTACCTCCTCTATCTGCGCATACCCGCATCCCTTGTGATAATAGTCATGGGCGTCTGGCTTCTATCTGAGAAACCCCTCCTTTCATTCAGGGTTCCAGTCACCGAAAATCACCTTCTTCTGGGGTTCCTCACGGCCCTTGCCTGGTCACCATGCTACAGCCCCTACCTGGTAACTGTTATATCATACTCCGCCTTGGAAACAGGGAGGGTTATCCTTAACCTGCTCATCTACACCGGAGGTTTATCAGCGGTACTCATTGCCCTTGTTTTAATGGCAGAGCAGCCGTTTAAAAGGCTCGCGGAAAGGACAGGGGATCTGAGAAAATTTGGAGGTTTCATGGTAATAGCTGCAGGTATCTACATGCTTTACCAGTTGATTGGATGAAAAACTGCACACTTATAATATACAGAAATCTTGAGGTGATGGTCATGAGGGTCGGATTCATAGGTTTTGGGGAAGTTGCATACACCCTCGCCTCGCGGCTCAGGGATGAGGGTGTTGATGTTGTAACCTCCCTTGAGGGCAGGAGCACCAGGACGGTGAAACTTGCAGAAAAAGCAGGGGTCCTTGATGTGCCACAGGAAGAGGTATATTCAGCGGATATTGTCATATCGGCTGTTACTCCTTCAGTGGCTATTGAGGCGGCAAAGAAGGCAGGGGAACATGTAAGGGGGGTGTACGTTGATATAAACAACATCGCACCCCAGACAGTAAGGAAGGCCGGCTCCTTCATAAAAAATGGCAGATTCGCTGACGCCGCCATAATGGGGAGCGTCCGGAGGAAGGGCGCCGCTGTGCTTATAATAGCTGCAGGTGAAGGCGCTGAGGATTTCATGAAACTTAACAGGTATGGCTTGAATATTGAGGTCCGCGGCCAGAGGCCGGGGGATGCATCGGCAATCAAGATGCTCAGAAGCAGCTACACGAAGGGTGTTTCAGCGCTTCTCTGGGAGACACTCCTTTCAGCACACATGATGGGTCTTGAGGAGGACGTCATGGAGGTGCTTGAGTACACTGAGGGCAAGGATTTCAGGGAATCCACGGTTTCGAGGTTGAGGAGTTCCATAATCCATGCAGGAAGGAGATATGAGGAGATGAGGGAGGTTCAGAGCATGCTTGAGGAGGTTATTGAACCCGCGATGCCATCATGCATCATGAGGGTATTTGAAAGGCTCAATGAAATTGATGCCCCACCCGATGCTGATTACAGTGACCTCCTCAGGCTGGTGGCAGGGAAATATCAGCCACCACGTGACGATGAAGATATAAACAGGTAGAAATATAATATCCACTGGTGGGGAAATGAACTCAGACCTTGAAAGTGAATGTGCCGCAAACCTCATGGAACTTGTGGGAAAAAGGGTTGTTGACGTGGAATTCAGGGCCCATGATGATAAATGCTGGAGAATATACATAACCACTGATTCTGGAAGGATAGTGATGACATTCTGCAGGGACTGGAAATGCCCTGTTGTTGAGAAGAGAGATAAAGTTAAAGATCTTCCAGATTCAAGGAAGGCTAATTGATTTTCACAAGGACTCTGAAGCCCTTCTTCCTTTTTCTTACCTTCGCGTGGAACGGTATTATATGTGAATCTATTATGAGTCGAAGATAGGTTGCCATCTGGGCTGAAAGATGAAGAGGACTCCTTATCTTGACACCATTCCTTATCTGGCAGGATAAAATATCGTTCTGGTCAACGTAGATGTGGGCATCCATTCCGTCCCTTATGCTCCTGACCTCATGCTTTCTCAGACTCAGCCCTGCCTCAAAGGATGATGGGGCGTTCACTTCAGGCCTGCCCCTGAGGAACATTTCATTTGCCCTTACTGAACTCATACCCTCAGTGACCTTCTCTGAGACAAACCAGGCCCTATCAATCAGGTTACCCACCCGCTGATCCGGTGGAATCCACCCCTTCTCGGTGTAGTGTTCAATGAGGTCCCTTACCTCCTCCCTCCTCACATTCATCTCTATTGAACTCATGGCAAGTCTCGTCAGCACGGGACCATACCCTGCCTTTCGGAAGGCGGCCCATATCTGGCCTTCCCTGTAGTATTTCCTGTTTTTCACGATGGAGTTGACGGCGTCTGCATTGAGGTAGGCTATTTTCATCAGTTCCCCGCGGGATAAATTGTTCATTCTTTCCATTATGGCAGCAAGGTTTCTCCTGCCGGGTACATTGCCCTTTTCTATTTCCCTTTCAAGAATTCTAATGGTTGATTCTGGCAGAACCCTCTGGACACTGGGGGGTATCTCCATATTGTTATCAATTATTTCCTGCCGTATCTCCCTTCCGGAAATTTTTGAGCCATCAACGGTAAGTTCCGGGATTATATGGAACTTCATTTTCCGTCTGTACTTGCTGTAGAGGAATTCATTAACCGCAAACCACCGTATTACGTTCCTGTTTGGGAGTTCACGGGGTATACCACTGAACACACCCCTTGATGCAAATTCCCTCGCCTTTTTGATTATGAGGTCAGGTGAGACATTTGCAGCATCAACATAGTCAACCACACCATCCTCTATCATCATGGCTATCCTTATTGGTACCGTATATGCAAGGGTCAGGCGGTAGTGGAGTCCCTCAATAGGAACAACTCTGTCAGCCCCTGCTTCAAGGGCCATTTCCTTCCTTGCTTCGTATGGAACAAAAAAGGGGGCGTGGTTTGCACTGAAATCCCTGTTCAGGTAAATTACAACCTCATCACCTGTTTCATCTGCTATTTCGCGACCCTTCTCTATGAGTCTCACATGGCCGAGGTGTACTGGATCAAAATCAGCGCTTATGCCAATCATTGCTCATCAGTCCATGATTTTTAGCTGTATTCACTGTATTTTATATCTGTGGATGCTGTGGTCTCTGAAAACTTCAACTCAGCCAGCCAGCGTGATCTGCATTCGCATTCATAGGGGGGTACCAGAGTCTGATCCAGGTTTGCTCTTATTATGAACT
Organism: Methanothermobacter sp. DP; assembly: GCF_026692625.1. Taxonomy (NCBI): domain Archaea; kingdom Methanobacteriati; phylum Methanobacteriota; class Methanobacteria; order Methanobacteriales; family Methanobacteriaceae; genus Methanothermobacter; species Methanothermobacter sp. DP. The sequence goes on from NZ_CP113501.1 coordinate 109,681, forward strand.
TCTTAAGGTCCCTGTTGCATTTTTTGCAGTTGTAGGGCCCTCTGGATGTCCCGAAACCGGATGTATCCATTATGGCAGGTACTGAAACCTTTTCTCTTGTCCTGTTGATTATTTCAATGAGACTCCATATCCATGGGGGTCTGTATGAGCCATTTCTCCAGAGATCCTCCATAAGGGTCCCCCTGTGCACTGTTGATGGGCAGAAAGATAGGCGGTCAACACCGACCTTTTCAGCATAAATGGCGGTGGAAACGGCTTCCTCCACAGCCCTTTTTTCTGAGACCAGAATCGGTTTTACGAGGATGTATGCCTTTGATCTG
>NZ_CP113501.1:120000-225000 GCF_026692625.1 Methanothermobacter sp. DP
CTATCGTTATCCAGTATGACACCCATATCTGCGCCGGTTGCCTTCACAACATCTGCTATCATGGATATGCTGGAGGCATTCGCAAGGGGAAAGTTTTTACCAAATAGCGACCCTCTGAATGTTATGTTTATGGTCTGACAGTTGAGCCGGTTGAGTATATCTGCCTCAATGTTCCATGGGGACCCCTCGTCGTACCCCAGGACCACCATAAATTCATGGTTTCCTACAGAGGGGGATATGAATTCAAGTATTGATTTGATATAGGAGTCAAGATAGTTATTGACATATCGAAGCTTTCCAAGTTGATTCCAGTCTGCATAAACTGTGGGGCGTTGTTCAAGTGGAATTTCATGATTGCTGAGGAGTTTTATGTTTATTTCATCTGCTCTGAGTGGGGAGCGCGAGACATTTATCATCAGATGACTGTCAAACCGCTCCATATGATGATGTATAACAGGGACCGTTGCAACACCAAAATCAATAACATCCACTCCAGCAGCCATCAACCCGGTTCCTATGGCTCTCTTTATCATCTGAGACGGTGTATGCGCGTCTCTACCTATCAAGACACGCCTACAGCTTACGTAGTCACCTATCAACATCCCAAGGTTGAGGGCAAACGAGCAGTCTATGTCCCGGTTAACAGAGCCCCTTATATCCTGGACGTACCTTGCCATTGGAATCACTGTTCAGCCACGATGGGATAATCTGAGTCAAGCAGGGAACCTGAGAGTATCCTGAGGTTGTTGCTGACGCTGCAGTGGGACCTGATAATGGTTGATGGTTCCAGAAGGGCACCACGGCCTATAATGGCACACCTTTCAACGATGCAGTTCTCCCTGATATCGCAGAATTCATCAATAACACAGTTTACAAGCTGGGAGCCTTCCTCAATTCTGCTACCATCAAAAATAACAGAACCCCTCACGAAGCTGTCACTTCCCACATAAACTCCGGGTCCAATCACGGTTTCCCTGCCTACGAATGCACCATCATCTATCTCTGCACCATCACCTATAACCACAGGTCCAGCTATACGAACCCCCTCACCTATAACCACATCCTGACCCACCCATATGTCTCCAAATCGACCTGGAACCTCATTTAAAAGTTCACCTTCAGGCTGGGGTGTTATCTGACCATTGAGGGCGTCATGGTTGGCCTTAAGGAATGTATCTGGTTTACCCGCATCATTCCAGTAACCACTGAAAACGAATCCATATACCTCCCTGTTCTCCTCTATCAAAACAGGAAAGATGTCAGCTGAAAAGTCAGAGTTTCCTTCAGGTATGTAATCGAAGATCTCAGGTTCCATGACGTATATGCCTGCATTTGCGATTTTGCTGAAGACCTCCTCTGGACGGGGTTTCTCATGAAAACGTGTTATTCTCCCATCATCATCGAGAACCGCTATGCCGTAATGTGAAGGGTCATCAACTGGTGTGAGGGCCACGGTAACAAGTGCATCCTTCTTTCTGTGGAAACTGACCATTTGCTGGAGGTCAAGGTTAAAGAGCACATCTCCACTGAGGACGATAAAGGTTTCATCAATATCACTGGCCGCCGCCCTAACACCCCCTGCGGTTCCAAGGAGCTTCTTCTCGGATGAAAACCTGAAGTCAAGGTCAGGATACCTTGATGAGACATATGAACTTATCTGGTCCTCGAGATACCCCAGCGTCATTATAATCTTACTGTAACAAGAATCAATGACCCTCTGAATTATATAATCCAGTATGGGTCTATTTGCAACAGGTACAAGTGGTTTGGGTCTTGAAAATGTTAAAGGTCTTATCCTTGTACCCTTACCCCCCGCCATGACAACCACAGATGTCATGGATAATATTATGTTGCCCTCATCTAATAAGTATTTTCAGCCAGTATATAATATGTTATGAATAAATAAACTTATTTTAAGATTCACTTAAAAAGATAAGGTATGGAGAAATAAACCTATTTTAAGAGCCACTTAAGAAATTTGAGGACCTCGGGGACCCCTGACACATAAAAGGAGGCTGAATCCTTTATTTCATCGGGTATCTCCTTTGAGATCACAATTACAGATGCAGTTTTGATTTTTCTCTCAGATTCTAGTTTTCTGAGTTCCCTGAAGGCATCGGCATCGGTGACGTCGTCTCCAAGGTACACTGCAGATGATACGTCTGATTCCTCTATGATTTTCCGGACTATGAGGCCCTTATTGTACTCCACTGGGGGTTTGAGCTCAACGAGCATTCTCCCGTGATCCACACGTATTCCCCGGGATTCAGGCATCCCTCTGAGGGTATCCATTATCCTTTTCTCTGTCAGTTCAGGGTCAGTGCACTGCCTGTAATGTATGGAATAGCAGATACCCTTATCCTCAAATATGATATTCTCATCGGGGGATTTCTCCTTGAGCTCAAGGGCACATTTTCTGATGATGGGAATGTACTCCTCAACCTCTCTGAAGCGATCATACCTCCCATTTATGATATACTCAAGGCCATGGTTTCCAACATATATTGCCTCAGGGACCCCCACCATCCTGAGTGCCTCATTCACAGGCCTTCCACTTATGAAGGCAAGTACACTGTAGCGTTTTGAGATTTTCCTGAGAACTTCCCTCATCTCTTCATCTACGCGGGCTTCAGAGGGTGTTGGTGCTATTTCACTTATTGTACCGTCGATATCAGTGATTATAGCTGTCCTGCCGGGATTCTTCAGGTATTCGAGTTCATGAAGAAAATCAAATAAATACTCAGGCATCAAGGGCACCTTTAATTCTGTTGAATATGATGTAGGGGTCGCTTCCGATGACTGAACTTCCAAAGAGTTCCATACCGCCCATATCAGACGATGCTGATGCAATGTTTCCACGGTCTATGATTCTTATGATGCCAGGGATCTCCATTTCTGCATTAAATGGGTGCATGGACATGTTGAAGCTGTAGACGCCACATTCATCTATCAGGCACCTTAATATCTTGAAGAGGTGATTCTGGAGATCAGAATCCCTGGCGGCATCTGTTTTAAATGTTATGATGATCTCCTTTTCCTTCAGGGGGGTTATACTTGCATATACACATGCTTCTCCTGATTCAACACCAAGTCCAAGGGCCTGGTGGACTGAGAAGACATCATCATGGTATGATGAACCATAACGTTTTCTGTATCTCCTGGAGACATCATCAAGGAATGCAATCCTTGCATAGGGTCTCCTGCCCAGGAGAAGCTGCATGTGGCCGTGGATCTGGGATGCCCCTGCCCGTGGGAGGCAGTTCCATACCAGGAATGGAAAATGAAATCCTGAGGATTTCTCTGCCATTTTAAACCATTCTGAGGCTGTTATGAGGTAATCTGAGAATTCCTCCAGGGTGAAGTCAAGGGGGTCATGTTTTCTGAATATCAGAAGGCCGCTCCATGCATCATACTTGGCTCTGTTTGATGCTGTAATGGAGTGCCTTCCCACAACACGTCCGAATTCATCTTCAGGTGTGTACAGTTCTGGTTTGCAGAAGTCACACCTCTTTTTATCCTCGATAAGTTCATCAAGAACCTTTCTGGCGGGTTCAGTATCCATGGCAGGCTTTTTAAGGCGCATGGAATTAAAAAGTGATCCTTCACCCGTCCAGCGGTTGTATGTGCTTATTATCCTTTGATTTTCAGCGGATTCAATAAATTTTATTCCAAACCTCTCTTTGAGGCTTTCACTCACCTTAAGGTGTCCTTCAGCACATTCAACATCGTATATGCGGTTGAATATTTCATAGATGTCCTTCTGCTCTCTTTTAAGATCCAGGAGACGGTCCTTGAGATGGGTTATCATGGTAAATGATATAATTATTCAGATTTATCCGTTTTTCTGAAACTTTTCAAGTATCCTGCGGTAAACCATCCTCTCATCATCACCTGATTTCTCATATATCATCCTTATGATCAGCTCAGGGGTGCTCCTTGCAAGATAGTTTATCCTGGGTGTTCTATCCACAATGAGATTATAGTTCTCATCAAGCCCCCTTGCCTCGATACCATCAACCCGCACATCCACGTACTTGAGTATTTCACGGGCCATGTGGGTCACAATAACTGCAATGGATTCAGATTCCATTATGAATTCTATGAAGGTTGCTATGATCTTCACTGCGGCATCAAGTTCGGTTATTGCCTCAAGTTCATCGAGAAGTATGAGCTTTGAGCTTCCACTCATTGTCACAGGGGTGAAGGTCCTTATGAATGACTCGAAGGCACCGGCATCCAGGGACCTCTTCTTTGAGATGAAGTGAATCTCCTCAACTGGCCTTATCCTGGCCTCAAGTGCACATACCGGAAGCCCCATCTGGGCCATCATTGTCACCTGGGCAAGTGTCTCAAGAAGGGTTGTTTTTCCACCACTGTTGGCACCGGTGAGGAGCACAACATTATCAGGGTTACCCAGTTCATAGTCAATTCGCTGCGGTTTTTCTGATCCAACCAGGTTGAGGTGCAGTGCCCCCCTGAGGATGATCTCATCACCGAATTCCGGTTCAACGAGCCCGTAATCATGGGCGAAGAGGCCAAGGGCGAAGCGGTAGTCAAATTCCATCAGCTCCCTTATTTCATTTTCAACAGCTTCTCTGAGTTCACTGAGCCTTGATGCCGCATTGACCCTCCTTTCAAACCTCCTTATATTTCTTGATGCTGATTCAAGACGTTTAACCCTTTCAAGTTCCCGCTGATCGATCTTGAGGGGGTACGATTTTATGAAGGGATCGAACTCAACGCCTGTCTTTCTCTTTATCATCTCACAGGCCTTTTTGAGGACATCATCGAATATTCTCTCCAGTTTACCGGTCATACCCTGATTGAGGAGGGCCAGGACCTCCTCGCCTTTAAGATCGATATCCTTTATGAGGTCCCTTAATTCTGAATCAGCCCATGCCTTCACAGAGTTCACGGCCTCACCAATGTCAACTTCTTCATCTTCAAGGCTACCCAGATCCTCCATTATTGCTACGACCTCATCAAGACAGGTTTCCATACCGAGAATCCGTTTGATTTCAAGGGCGCCACGCAGGAGGTCAATGTTTGCCCTGAAATATCCAAGGACATCCTCCGGCACAATCTCATGTCTTTCTGAATCTGCTGTGACCATTACCGTGTTGAATGTGTCCTCCAGGTCAATCATTCCCTCGGAGTAGACATAGATTATCAGTTCGTATTCATCGAGTTCGCCCTGTTCAGGGTTCATTATCACTGGATGGTAACGGTTGAGGCCCATGTCTATCATGTGATCATAGTCCTCTCTTGTCTCCACCAGTATGGCCCTTGATGGATTGAATGGGGGCTGGGGGTTTTCAGGCCTTTTAATTTTTTTCAGGAGATCCCTTAAATCTTCAACAGGAAGTTCAGAGACCATTTTCTTTGATTCCATGACCATTACAATATGGCTCCTAATGGCATCAGTATCTGTTGAGGGGTGGAGAAGCATTAGCCGGTTACGGGCATAGTCGGTATGGGCATATGAACTGATGGTCTCAACTATTTCCTGGTAAATCTGAAACGCCCTTTCAGTTTTCAGGAAGGATGGAACAGGATTTCCCAGGAGCTCACTGGTTATTTCGATGGCCTTGCGCTGACTTATACCTTCAATTGATGCGATCCTGTCAATTTCAAGGTTTTCAACCGCCTTTAAAAGCTCCTTTTCTCCCCCGAGTTCGTCTATTATCTTCTGCGCCAGCTTTTCCCCTATCCCGCTGACATCTGTGAGGGCTTCCCCGACAGAATTGATGGACTTCATCATGCCCACTATGTGGAGTTACTGGAATATATATGAATTCAGAGTGCACATGGAAAGTATTCAGGTGGGCATCGGCAAGAATACCATTATTCTGCAAGACCCCTCCTGAAGTGTGATGCCGTTACCCCTGAGGGACTTTCCATTACAATGCGCTCCTTGATATCAGGGATCCTTTCGGGTGATTCAAGGGCACTCACATATGATTCAACAAGTAAACCTGTCCTCCTGGGGGATTGAATACGGCAGTCGATGGAGAAGTTCCTGAAGCCTGCATCAAGAAGGGAGGGTAAAAAGTCAATGAGGCAGGTCTCCCTTGAATTCATGATTACCGTTTCACAGCCAAGGAGCTGATTTATGGGAAAGACGTCACCCCTCCTATCCATGATACCCCACCTGGAACCGGTGGATGTATCGAAGTCAGGGGGTGCAAGTTTCCAGAGGTTGTCCCGGGTCACCATTGCGGTGAGGTTCCCATGGACGATTATTTCAGATGGTACCTGAATCCTCTGAAGGTCCTTCCAGGATAGTTCAGGTGAGAGGGTCAGTATGTGGAACTTGCCTGATAGGAGGGCCGCTGATCGGCTGTTGAAAATGTTGAGGGCGGGTGATCCATACACCTTCACATCACAGTTTATCAGGTCAGGGATACCGTAACCACCCACCATGAGGTCCATGGAGAGGTCCCCTTCAATTTCAAGGAGCCTTTCAAAGAGCCAGTCATGGGTTATGTCAGGCCACTTCCATACAGTTTCAGCACCGTATCTGGATGAAACCTCAGAGGCCCTCTCCAGAACACCGATGATGTCGTCACCGTCACAGCTCCTGAAGTCACCATGAACCTGGGGTTCCAGGTAAACCCTACCTGCACCGGCCCTCAGGGCAGATTTCATTGCCTTGAGGTCCTCAACATAGACGGATATACAGGGCTCCTCTGGAAGTCTCCTGGCAGGGTGATCAAATTCAAGCATTGGATGGTGATGGTGGGGTCTTCTCTCTCTGAGTATCCTTCTTTCGACCCTCATCAGAAGTTCCCTTCTGAGGGCGTTGAGGCGGCTGATGGGGTAAAATAGCCCCCCAGGGTACCTGAATTCGGTTAAGGTAAGTCTGAATGGTTTATCTCCGGCCCTCAGCAGGTGATCCTTTATTGTATCCTCATTGAGGGGCCTTTTGAGGGCCCTCTCAAACTGTGTTTCAACCGATTCCCTGAGCCTCAACCCATTCATCATCCATTCTGCGGTTAGATCAACCATTCCATCTTTATCTGCAGTGAATTTCAGTTCAATATCCCAGCACTTTCCTGGAGATGATCTTTTAAGTTTTTCAGTGAATTTCTGGAGGCTCTTCCTCCCTGTAAGGTAAACCCGTGTACCCTCTTTTACAGGTCCTGAAGGAATGGAGAGTAAGCTGCCATCATATCTGTGGTCATGGACATACATTCCTCTACCTGTTCCCTGGAAGAAGAGTCCATCACCCGCTTCTGGTTTTATACGGGAGGTTATCCTTATATGGGCCCTGCCACCTGCGTACTTCTCAACATAGCCCACCGGGAGGCCCCTGTCACCCGGGTATTCCCGTCCCATGAAGTCCTCCCTGAAGAGGTGTCCTCCTGTGAGTGTCCTGTTGAAGGTCAGTTTTAGCTTCTCAAACTCCTCCTGTGATGGCTTCCACCCACCACTTTTTATCTCATCAAGGGCCCTTCTGTAGACGCTCACTGTGGTGGCAACGTATTCAGGGGACCTCATCCGTCCCTCTATCTTCAGGGATCGGACTCCGGCTTCAACCAGTTCCCTGAGGTGCATGTAGGCTGAAATGTCCCTCGTGGATAGGAGGTACTCCTCCCTTAGTGGCATCCTCCTCTTTGAGGGTTTTAACTGAAGGAGTTCATACCTCTTCCTGCATGGCTGGGCGCACCGGCCCCTGTTGCCGCTTCTACCACCTATAAATGAGGATAGAAGGCACTGGCCAGAGTAACTGTAGCACAGCGCTCCATGTATGAAAACCTCAAGCTCCACGTCTGATTCAGCCGCCAGGGCCCTGACCTCATCAATGGAGAGCTCCCTTGCAAGTATAACCCTCTCAAGGCCCATCTTCTCAGCCCATCTTATCCCTGCCCTGTTGTGTATGGTCATCTGGGTTGAGGCATGGAATGGGAGGTCAAGGGATAATTCATCCCTCAGAACCAGGAGTGCGGGGTCCTGTATGATCACAGCGTCTGCACCTGCACTGGAGAGTTCCTGGAGGTATTCGGCAACATCTAGAAGTTCAGAGTCCCTTAGGAGGGTATTGACAGTTACATACACATTTCTGTCATGCAGATGGGCGTATTCCACTGCCTCACGAATTTCCTGCAAACTGAAGTTCTCTGCATAGTGCCGTGCACCGAAGTCCTTCCCTGAGAGGTAGACGGCATCGGCCCCCGCATTGATGGCGACCCTGAAGGAATCAGGTGAACCTGCAGGTGCAAGGAGTTCCGGGATTTCCAAGTACTGTTACCTCCAAACAGAATAAGGATTTATTTTATCTCCTCAAGGACCTCGGTAACTATCTTGAGGAATTTCTGTACAAGGGCCCTGTTCTTCTCCTCACTGGCCCTGACACGGTCCTCTTCAATTTTTCTGTGAATCGCGATTGCATATATGTCTGCAAGGCGCTCCATTACCTCAAGATCCCTTTCATCGTAGTCCCCATCCTTCCCTGAAACTGCGAGTATTCCCACAAGTTCATCGTTGAGTAGAGCGGGGCATGCCAGGAAGTTCTTTATTTCAATGTGACCCTCAGGGACCCCAGTGGATTCAGGGTGTGAGGAGGGGTCATTTACGAGAACCGGTTCCCTTTTCCTGAGCACAAGGTTCCAGAGACCACCCATCTCAGTGGATTCGGCGTCTGGATGACATTCCTTCCCCACCTCCTCTGATGGGAAGTAATTCCTCAGGCTACCGTCTGACTCAAAGAAGCCAGCCATGCAGTATCTGCTGCCTGTCAGTTTTTTTGCCCTTTCAATTATGCTCGAAGATATCTCCTCGAGTGAAAGGGGGGATAGGAGTTTCTTTGATATCTCTGCAAGGCTTTTGTTTATTGTTGTCTCCCTTTCAAGAGCCCTTCTTGCAACTTCCTTTTCGGTGACGTCCCTGTGGACACCCACAACCCCATTTATATTGCCCTCAAAGTCACGGAGCGGTGATAGGGTTGTTTCAAAATGAAATTTATCCTTGGGCTTCCAGACCCACTCATAGCTAACGGTTTCCCCATTGAGCGCCCTTTCAATCATTTCGCTGTGAATCCTGTCCCCGAAGACCTCGCTGACCTTTTCACCCTGAACTTCATCTGCATCAAGGCCGTATTCTGCAAGCGGCCCTGGTGATATCATGGTTAGCCTTTCATCGCTGTCGGCAGTGAACAGTATATCCCTTATTGATGAGAGTATGGCCCTGAAGAGTTCATCGTTCTCTGCAAGCCTCCTCTCCAGCTGGTGTTTGTGGAGTGCGACCTCTATGACGCTGTGGAGTTCCCGGTCCTCAAAGGGCTTTATTATGTATCCAAAGGGCCCTGTTATCTTGGCCCTTTTGAGGGTTTCCTCGTCGGAATAGGCGGTTATGTAGATTATGGGAACCTTCATCCTTTTGGTTATCTCCCCGGCAGCCTCTATACCATCCATGTCCCCCTTGAGGACAATATCCATCAGTATGATGTCTGGCCTTGTTTTTTCAGCCATTTCAACGGCCTTTTCACCGGTGGAAACTGTGGCTGTAACCTGGTAACCCAGGGCTTCAAGGCGCTGGCTTATATCAATGGCAACTATGCTCTCATCCTCAACCACCATGACCTTGGCTTTTGACATGTTCCACCTCTATAATAAAATTAATACTATAATTCTGTATCTAAAGCATTATAAAGTTATGTCATGATTTCGTGTCATGATTTCAACCCATAGGGAAGATATTATTACCTTCGCCGATAGATTAATCTCTATGTACATATGCTTTGAGGGAATTGATGGGTCAGGTAAGACAACACATTCCGTCCTCACCGCGGAGTGGCTCAGGGAAAACGGATACAGTGTCTTTAATGTTAGGGAACCAACAGACTCCAGGATAGGGGGCCTCATAAGGGAGATGCTCTCCAGTCCAGATTCCAGGACCCCCGATGGGCAGAGGATACTGGCACTACTCTTTGCAGCGGACCGCCTGACTCTCAGAAGTAAAATTGAGGGGGAGTGGAGTGGAAGTGTTGTGGTGAGTGACAGGTGCTACTATTCCAGCATGGTTTACCAGGAACCCGCTGAATGGGTTTCTGAGATAAACAGGTTTGCACCACAACCTGATATAGTCATACTCCTTGACCTTGATGTTGAACTGGCAATGGAGAGATGTGGCGGTACCGATGAATTCGAGGACCCCTCATTTCTTTCATGTGTCAGGGAGAGGTACCTTGAACTCGCCGATAAAAATGAATTTTACATTGTTGATGCAGCAAGGGGGCTCAACATCATCCAGAGGGATATAAGGAGGATAATCGCCCCCCACCTTGGAATATGCCCTGATGGAATAAGATAGATTCGGGGGGATGCATTTATTTTTCCTGGGACCCTGGATTCTCGAGTTCCTCTATCCTCTTTCTGATGGACTCAAGGATACGTTCCCTTGCCCTTTCAAGTTCCTCCAGCTCACCCCTCAAGACGGGCCCATCGTCTGTCTGTATCAGTTCAACCTCGTATTCATCAATTATCTCAGCCATTGTTGTGTGTGTTATGCCTGGCGGAAGTCTCATGTCGTACAGCATCTAAACACCTTCCATGTAGTCTCTTACAGGTCCCAGCATGTCAATAAGGTAATCTGAGACCGCATTCTTTAGATCCAGCGGGTGAAGGTCGCCGCTGGAGTAGGTATTGAGGAGTTCGTCAAGGTCCAGCTCAAGGTCGCCCCCGAATTTCTCAGGGCGCCTTATTGTCATCCTGCCATATTCTGGCATTATAAAGTACTTCACGATTTCGATGATGGGGTTACCCTCCAGCTCCCCCATGGGACAGTAACTCCCCTTCACCTTTTCCCTTATCTCATCGGGGGAGTCGTCCACTGCAATGAAGTTACCCTTGCTGGAGGACATCTTCTCTGAACCGTCGGTCCCGTGGAGCAGTGGGGTGTGTATGCATACCGGTGCATCGAAACCGAGCCTTGGGAGGTTCTCACGTGCCAGCATATGTATCTTTCGCTGCTCCATTCCCCCCAGAGCCACATCCACATCAAGGTAGACCATGTCGATGACCTGCATGAGGGGGTAGATAACCTCTGCAACCTTATGGTCCTCTGATTCCCTTGTTATCTGAGCCATGCTCCTCCTGGCCCGAAGGAGTGTTGTTATGAGGGCCATTCTGTATACCAGATCTGTGTACTCTGGCTGCGTCTGGAAGGATGAACCCAGGATGAACTCGGTCCTATCAGGGGAGAGTCCAAGTGCCAGGAAGCATTTTCTGTTGTAATCGGCCATCTCCCTTATCCGCTCCATGCTTCCCTTACCATTGAGGTATGCATGGTAGTCGGCAAGGAGTATCTTGACCCTGAAGCCAGCATCCTGCATTTCCCTCAGCTTCCTTATGGTTATGGCGTGTCCCAGATGAACCTTACCTGAGGGCTCATAGCCTGTGTAGACAACAGGTTCATCCTTCTTAAGGACCTCCAGCAGTTCATCGGGTGTTATGACCTCAAGAACATCACGGGTTATGGTGTTGAGCGTATCATCCATCAGATCATTCCTCCGCCTCAATGATGTAGAGTCTCTTCTTAATTTCTATAACAGGAACCTGTTCTCCTATCTCAAGTTTTGATGTGTAACTGTCAGCTTCAAGGTCCACGGGTTCAAATGTTTCGGGGTGAAGCACCTGTATCCTTCCAGGGGATCTTGCAGTCACCGTGGTTGTCTTAACATCACCGGCCCTCGCAACGAGGTCAATATTTTCGTATTCTCCCCAGAGTATGTTCTTCACGTCACGGGTCTCAAGGTCCTTCACAGCCACACCACGCTTTCTGAGGTCGAGGACCGTGAGCATGCGGTCCTGGTGCAGGAGGAAGTCTCCTCTTCTGAAATCAGGGAGTCTGAGTGATATCCATGTCCTGTAGAGTCCCTTACCGCTCGACCTATCCTGCCCCATTAGCCGTGGTGACTCACTGGCAATGCCGCCGAGTTCCTCCCTGAGGGCGCTTACAACCTTTCTGGCGGATTTATGGGATCCTATGTAGTAGTCGACCCCCTCCTTCACCTCAACCCTCTGGGGGAGGTATGCCAGCTTATCCCTCCTTGAGAGCTTCAAGAGGGTCCTTTTAACTGTGAGGTCAGCCCTTTCTATTTCTGATTCATCCAGTTCCCTTCCATCGGCCCTTAACTGTATCACAGCCTCGTAGTAGCCTGATGTCTGTTTGCTGCAGGCCGGGCAGACAGTGTTTGTGAGGCGGACCTCCACCCCGTACTCCTGGCTCACCATCCTTCCAAGGACCTCAGCATCCACCTCCACCATGCACTGGTAGATGGTGCCCCTCTGCTGTATTATTTCCAGTTCGATTTCAGGGTTTTCAACAGGGGGTTCCCAGCTGATATTTTCCTCAAGGGCCCTGTATACTATTTCCTCCTCAGGGAGGCCCTCATCCACCCACTGGCCACTTATCAGCTTCGCATGGCAGTGGCTGCACACATAAACCTCTATTCTGGAGGGAATGCTGAGGATGGTGTAGTCCTCAAGGAAACAGTCCCTGCAGAGTCCATCATATAATTCAGAATCAGAACTACCGCATCTGACACAGAACATTTTCTATAGCTGCTCCTCTATATTCTCTAGACGTTCTTGAGGGGCGCCTTGGCACCGCATGCCTCGCACTTGAGAAGGGATATCCGCCCCTCCCTGATTATCCTTGTATCAGGTCTGTTGCATTCGTGGCATATGACGAATTTGTTGACGTAGTCCTCTATCCTCTCGTTTATGAGAAAGTGGGTGAATTTACCCTGGAGTATGGCCCTTCCACCCTCAAGGTTACCTGCGGTACCCAGTTCCCTCAGAAGGAATTTCAGAAGGTGCTGGGGGTCCCTGTTGAGGGCATCTGCGACCTCCCTGAAGTTCTGTATAAATGTCCTGTTTCCCTGTATAACTGAATAGGCCTTTGGAACCTCGAAACGTTTTGTTTCAAATACCTCTGGGGGCAGCTGCTCTATGGCCCTTTCAAGTAATTTTTCGTAATCATCCATAATCTATACCTCCGGTAAAAAGTGTGTAATGGAAAATTCAGACCACCTTAAGGTATCCCCTGGCGGGCTCAAATATTGCACCCTTGTCCTTGAGGATCCTTATCAGTTCCTCAACCTTTTCCTCACTCACGTTATATCTATCCATCATCTCAGTTATAAGAATATTGGTGGGTGCCCTGCCACCGTAGTCCTCCTCGTATTCCCTTATGAGTTCAAGTAGCAGGCGGAACTTGTCCCTCTCGGATTTGGGTGTTCTCCCCTCAACCTTGTCGATGTCTATCTTACCTGTCTCAGGGTCGTACCCCACCTGTTTCAGGCATGCCTGGGACAGCTTTATGGCCTTCCTTGCGTCCTCTGCCTCCACGTGTTCCTTGAGTTTTATCTTTGCACTGGCCTCTGAGAGTCGCACAAGGGCCTCCAGCTGCCTTGCTGTTATGGGGACCGGCGAGTCCTCATCGGCTGCGCTGGCCCTCATTGATACGTAGAAGTCCTCAAGGACCTGCATCGCCTCATCTGTCAGGACGGGTCTCACATTCTTCCTTGCATAGGCTATGTACTTCCTCAGCAGTTCTGGATCTATTTCAAAGGGGGTGTGGTCCTCCTTATGTGTTTTCAGGATGTGCCTTGCAAGTTCCCTGTCCTTCTCCTCATCGGGTTTATCCTCCACAACGAATATCAGGTCGAAACGTGACAGTATGGTTGATGGAAGATCTATCTGTTCTGCAATTGATTTGTAACTGTCGAATCTCCCGAATTTTGGGTTTGCGGCCGCCAGGACAGAGCACCTTGAGTTGAGGGTTGCCATTATACCTGCCTTGGCTATGCTTATGGTCTGCTGTTCCAGTGCCTCGTGGATGGCTGAACGGTCCTCATCACGCATCTTATCCAGTTCATCCACACAGACGTTACCCTTATCCCCAAGGACAAGGGCACCGGCCTCAAGGGACCATCCACCGAACTCATCCCTCACAGCCGCAGCGGTGAGCCCAACCCCTGAGGTACCCTTACCGCTTGTGTATATCCCCCGGGGGGCCAGCTTTGACACGTACTTGAGCATCTGGGACTTACCTATACCAGGGTCCCCGACTATGAGGATGTGTATGTCCCCACGGAGGCGGGTCTTATCATCGAGCTCCTTCCCGGTCCCCCCAAATAACTGAAGGGCTATGGCCTCCTTTACCTCACGGTAACCGTGTATTGATGGTGCGGTGGACCTTATGATCTTCTCGTATATGTTGGGGTCGGCTGCAAGTTCCCTTATTTTTTCCTCGTCCTCCTCACTTATCTGGAGCTCCTCAAACTCCTGTTCAAGGAACTCGGTGTAGTTTCCGTATATGAAGTTCTTGAACCGCCGGGTCCTCTCATCGCGGACTGTTCTCAGTGTACCTGTGACCCTCACGATGTCCCCGGGGGTGAGGGTGTCAACCAGGTCATCCTCAAGGACGACGGTTATCTGGCGGGGCTGCTCACCACCTGAGAGGTTCTCAAGTGGCTCCTGGAGTTTCAGTGTCTGGGTGTCCAGGAACTCTGATTCGTCCTGCAGGAGCCTGAATGACCTGCCACCACACTCTGAGCAGAGTGATGGCTCTGTGATCATGTTGGTGGACTGGCTGACCTCGTGGAGCCTCATGCAGCCCCTGCATTCAAAAACGGCCTTAACTATCCTGGGTCTTATCTCATCTGTCTTCCTAACAATACCGTCAACTGCAACGAATTTACCTATGAATTTACTCCGGAGCTCCCTGAGGGGTATGACGTTGCTGACCCCACTGAACCTTATGTTGAGGTCCACGTTCTTCCTCATGCGATCAATGTTCCTTATGGCCTTCTGGGCGGCCCTTATCACATCGTCTGGTTTTTCAATTAGAAGGTCTGCAAGGTCGGGGTCGAACATTTCAAGGTCAAGGTAGTCGACTTCAATGGATCTGACGTTGGGATACTTCTCTATGGACTCAAATACCCTGTCCTTGTACTCATTGAGTGAAGAAAAGAATTCCTCGAATTTTGTGAGTGTCTTGCTCTTATCCACGGTTTTCATCATGAAAGTATATTATAACGACATTATAAAACATTATTGAGTGAGTGAACTAGCCCTAAGTGTATGAACATGAAGATTTTTTTCACAGTCACTGAATGTAAGGTGAGATCATGAAGAGATCAAGGATAAACCTCTTTAAGGTAACTTCAATGACCATATCAATTCTGGGAGTGCTTCTCATAGCAGGGACAATACTGATATTTGCATATATAGGCGTCGATGCGGTATCTGATGCCATATCAGGGAGTGTGGAGAAGGGTGCCGAGTACGATGAACTCGCAAAGCTCCAGAGCGATTACTCGGCACTTAAGGTCCAGTATGACTCGGTTAAAAAGGATGTCTACCAGAGGAACAACGATAACCTGACAAAGACGTACCTGAATGCTGAGATAGAACTTGTGAAGGCCAAATCAGCGATTGATGATGTTAAAAGTGCCCTGGAGACAAACAAACCAAAATCTGAGGTTGATGATCGTATAAAAACAGCCAGGTATCAGCTTCAGGTTGCCTCACAGGCCCTGAATGATCTGAGGGCACTCATGTGATGAGGTTCTCTACCATTTATTTTTCCTTGAAGTTCCCATCGACCTAATGGATGATCCTCTCCCATTTCCTTCTACCCTTGAAGTCCCGCCCTACAATGTACATCTCAGCGCTTGCCTTTCTTGATGAGGCGGGTTTTGTTGTTTTGAGTTTCCAGAAATCCTTCTTCATTTCCTTTATGACTTTATCGAGTTCGGGGCCCTGGAATGCCTTGATCAGGATGTTTCCCTTCCTTTCAAGGACCCTGTAGGCTATATCAAGGACGTTCTCAACGAGATCCACCGAGCGAAGATGGTCAATGTCCCTTATACCTGAAAGGGATGGGGCAGCATCTGATATAACCACATCTGCCCTTCCACCAAGCTCCTCAATTATCCTCTCCTTTATCGCAGGGTCTGTGAAGTCCCCCATTATGGCCCTGAAGTTCTCGGCGGGGAAACCCTTTATCCTCTGGAGGTCAACTGCAACCACAAGTCCCTCCTCACCTACCTTCTCAAGGGCGACCTGTGACCATCCCCCGGGGGCGGCCCCGAGGTCAAGGACCCTGTCACCCTTCCTTATCAGTTTGTAGCGGTTGTTGAGCTGCAGTAACTTGTAGGATGCCCTTGAGCGGTAGTTCTCCCTCTTGGCACTTTTGTAGTAGTGGTCCTTTTTCCTTTCAGCCTGCCATCGCTTTCCCATGGGGTCACCTCCTGAAGTTCAGTGATCTGCAGACAGGCGCCCCTGTCCTGATGATCCTGGCATCAAGTTTTTCACCGTCAATTTCAAGGATCATGACGCTTGGATCTGTGAGGCGGGGCACTGTAGGACTTCCAGGGTTGAGGAGGAGCATGTCCTCAAGTTCGGTTATGAAGGGCTGATGTGTATGTCCACTTATGAGGACATCTGCACCAAGCTCAAGCCCCAGGTACCTCAGCTGCTGGGTATCACCACGGGGGTAGACCTCCCCATGTATGAGGCCCACCCTGTATGCTCCGATCTCAAATACCCTTGATCTGGGGTTGTCTACACCATATCGACGGTCCATGTTTCCCTGAACGCACTCAACAGGTGCAAGGGTTTCAAGGTCACTCAGAACATCTAGTGAGGTCAGGTCACCTGCGTGGAGTATAAGTTCAACGTCCCTGAAGGCCTCAAATACTGCCTCGGGAAGCTCAACGGCCCTGTCAGGGATGTGTGTATCGGATATAACACCTATTAGCATTCTCAATCTCCTTATGGTAGATTCTGGGATGGGTTCTTGGTTGATATCATCCGGGTAAGCAATAAGATTACAGAGTCCTATATCTTTTTTATTTTTAAAATAAGTTTTCTGGCGGATCTGTATCCGGGGTGGGAATAAACTGTACCCTGCCGGGCTGCCCTCTGATTCCAGAGGTATCTGTATTTCTGACCCGTATCGATACCCGAAGGTATTATGAGTGGAAAAAATAAATGGGGTGGTGTTTATCGAACAAATTCCTCAAATTCACAGGTACGGTCACCGAGGCCCCAGCACCTGACCTCACGGAGGTCAACCGGTCTCCCGCTCATTGATTCAAGTATTCCTGCAAGGAGGCCCCCCTCAAAGTGACAGAGGGCCTTACCTGAAGCAGGAAGCCCGGCGCAGCTGAGACACTCGTCGACCCTAAGGAGGTAGGGGTTCTCTTCAAGAATCTCAAGTTCACCGACCCGGTTATCATGGAGGAATTTCACGACCTCATCAGTGTTCTTCAGTCCCATACTTCGTCCAAGGTCCTTACCGCTCTTGTAAAGGATACCGTTGGCGCCCTCACCAATGATGGAGTAGGGCATGAACCTCAGTATCCTGAAAAGTTTTATATCTGTCATGGTACCAAGGGATGGTCTTTCCGCCACAAGGTCTCCAACATCATACATATTCATCACCTTTTAATAAAGACAATATCTTAATATTTAAAGTTTTGTTATTACTGGAGCACCCAAAAAATAGTAATAAGTCGCAGACAATTATTATCTATGGCAGCATGGCCACAGTTCTTCATCACGGATTAAATTAATGATCAGTCACCTGCAAGGAAACCCCCTATGGCACCACCGATACCCATGAAGATCATTGAAACAAAGAGGAGCACCAACACAAGCACTGCGCCGGCGAATGCTCCGATGAATAATCCTCCGAATCCTCCAAGAACGGCACCAAAGATTGTTAAGAGAATCGCGAGGACTATGCCGCCAAAGGCACCGGCAACAGTGGCATTCCAGAACCCACCAGGGGCACCTTCCCTCGCCATGAGGCCAACAACAAAACCCGCAAGGAACAAGCCAAGGACAGAGGCCTGGTCAATAAACGGGCTAAGGATGATCGGAAAAACAACCGCAAGTATGAATCCAGTAATGACAGCTCCCCACTTAACCATATAAACACCATAACAGTTTATGTCACGCCATCCTAAAAAACTTTTAGATTTATAGACACCTCCTGACATAATTATTATACATGCCAGGGGAATCTATGGCAGTTGTCTTCCCACATCACCTCATGGAGAATCATCCCGCTGCAGAGAAAACATCAGACTTCATTGTGGTGGAGGACCAGCTCTTCTTCGGAGACCCTGTATTCAGGTTGAGGTTCCACAAGAACAAACTCCTGCTGCACAGGGCATCCATGCGCTACTATTATGACCACCTGAAATCAAGGGGCCTGAATGTCAGCTACATAGATTACACGCCGGACCCTGACATGGGGTACCTCAGGGACCACCTTGAGGGATATGAGAGGGTCTACACAATGGAACTCCTTGACCATGAACTTGAGAGGAGATTGAGGCGGCTCTGCAGTGAAACAGGTACAGAACTCGTTGAGATTGAGGGGCCATTCATCTTCAGAAGGAGGCTCATGAACAGTTACTTCAGGGATGGCAGGTTCTTTCTCACATCATTCTACATAAGGGAGAGGAAGAGGCTCTCCATTCTCATGGAAAACTCCAAGCCCAAGGGCGGTAAATGGACATTTGATAGGGAAAACAGGAGGAGGCTGCCGCGGGGAATGAATATTCCCAGGCCCATAGAACTGCCTGAAAACAGTTATGTGCGTGAGGCCAGGATTTACGTGGCTGAGCGCTTTCCTGATAACCCGGGCTCCATGGAACACTTCAACTACCCCACAACCCACAGGGAGGCCCGGATATTTTTGGGGGATTTCACAGAAAAAAGGCTCAGGAACTTTGGAAGCTACCAGGACTTCATATCCCGTGATGAGACGTTCCTCTTCCACTCTGTACTCTCTTCCTCACTCAACATCTGCCTCCTAACACCCATGGAGGTTCTGAAAGCAGCGCTGTCTGCAGATGCCCCCCTCAATTCTGTTGAGGGATTTGTGAGGCAGGTCATGGGCTGGAGGGAGTTCATAAGGGCAGTTTACATCCTTAGGGGATCATATCAGAGGACCAGGAACTTCTTTAACCACAGCGGCAGACTGACAGATAAACTTTACCATGGCAGAACAGGTCTTGAGCCCTATGATAACGCAGTAAGGAGGGTTTTAACCTGTGGATACACCCACCACATCGAGCGCCTCATGGTCATAGGTAATCTCATGCTCCTCCTTGGCACGGACCCTGATGAGGTTTATCGCTGGTTCATGGAGATGTTCATAGACTCCTATGACTGGGTGATGGTCCCTAATGTCTATGGCATGAGCCAGTACGCTGACGGGGGCCTCATGGCAACCAAGCCCTACATATCATCATCGAACTACATCCTGAGGATGAGTGACCATGCAAGGGGTGACTGGTGCAGGGTCTGGGACTCCCTCTTCTGGACATTCTTAAGTGATAAGAGAACTTATATAGCTGAAAATCCCCGAATAAGGCTCCTCTACAGGTACCTGACAGATGAAAAACTTGAGGACTTCCAGAGGGTTAAAAGGAGATTTTTAGAGGAACTCAGAGACCCCTGATAGGTTACTCATAGCCTGTGTAGTCCAGGGCACCTGAGTTGTAGAGCCTCTGAAGGTCAGATGCATGGGTTAGCTCATATGCAGTGTAGGGATTGTTGAGGTAGGGGTGGACAAGGCCCTTTATGATGTAATAGTAGGCTCCCAGTCTCCCGTACTGCTTCCAGGCTATCTGCACGTAGAGGGGGAAGCCACAGCCGGGGTTTACGAATACGTTACCCTCCCGGACGGTCCCATGGAAGACCATGGGCATGGGGCCCTCCTGGCCTTTCTCGGCAGCCAGCCTTTCAACGTAGTCCATGGCCTCATCTAGGGTGTCGAATTCGTATCCATCGGCCCTGTAACGGTATTTGCCATCAGGCACTCCAAATATGAAGGATTCGAGGACCTCGGTCCAGTCTATATCTGTCCTGTACTCTGAACTGATGTATGCGAGTTCTATTATGGTGACGTTGCCCTCCCTGTAGTGTCTGTAGTTTGAGCTCCCTGCGTAGTGGACCACAAGGGCACACTTGGACCCCCTCTGGGCCGCGTACTCTGCAAGCACCTTTGACTGGGGGTGTCCTGGGTACATATCAGGGTTTGCCAGTTTTACGAAACCCAGACGCCCAACAGGCTCCACAGGGCTCAGGGCAGTTACACCGTAGAGGTATGCTCCAAATATGAGAATGGCTGCAACGATGATATAGGATGATCTTGCCATGTTATCCTCGTTTGATTTATCTATTTATTTATGCTAAGGACCCATTCTGTATAAAAGTAACGGTGTATATTCAGTGATGGAGTTGCATCATTTCTCCTGCAGCAAGTCCTTTATTTCCCTGATCTCCCTTTTAAGATCCTCTATACTTTTTTCTATGTTTTCTATCCTGTCATGAATCTCCTTTTCTTCTTCAGGGTTTTTAACGAACCAGGATGCCAGGGAGGCTGTGAGGAAACCCACGAAGGTGACCCCCACAAGCATGAGCATGCTGGTTATGGCCTTCCCGTAGAGTGTTGTTGGGGGGATAACAACCTCGCCCACGATTGTGGTTGTGATGCTGTACCAGAGGGAGTCCAGCGGGCCGTGGAGGGATCTGTTGACCCCTGATTCCATCATATAAAAGAAGAGTGTGCCCCCCACTATTGCAAAGAGGAGTATCCCCAGTGCCTGGTCAAGGTGTGTGTCCACAAGGAATGTGAAGAACTTCTTGAGGTACTTCCTGAAGAGGGCGAGGACCTTCACAACCCTTATGATCCTTATGAATCTGAAGGCCCTGAAGAAATCCACAGGCATGAAGGCCACTATATCCATCCAGTTCTCCCTTAGAAATCTTTTTCTGTCATCGGCCCTTTTGAGGTTGATGGAGAATTCCAGGAAGAGTATGATGCAGAGGAAAAGGTCAAACTGGTTGATGGCATTCACGGTCCCTGGATTTGAGGGGTAGAAGGATATGTAGCTTAAGAGCACTATGTCAAGGATTATGAGTATTAGGAGAGTGAGTTCCTTGATCCTGATGAGTTCTCCGTACTCCATGGGGACCACATTATAGAGTTGGTCTTCTGGCATCATAAATACTTTGCAGTGCACGGGGCTCCACCCTAACTGCGCGTTTCCATGTGCTGTTAATCCACATAGAAAGCCTAGTCACTGAAGTACATGACTTCGTTATAGGATACTATTGCGAACTTATGCTCTGGATAAACCATCAGTGTCATTAAATTCTGGAATTTCTGGAGCTCATGCCCGCAGAATCAATTAAACCATCAGAATCAATTAAAAAATTATAACCTTATCGTTCAGAAAAGCAGCATAATTCTTTCTGAAACCTACAAGGTTTTATAGAAATGGCAGGAAATATAGTAATGTTATTATCTCAGGGGGTGATCGGAGGATTTTAGTTATGCTGCTTGGTAGGGGAATGTTTATTATAAGGTGAAATTGGCATCTGATATTATTTCAGTCATGCGAATATAATAAGGGGAGGTTAATGCTTTGAACAGGATAATGAACTTTTCCCGGGACCTTGTGGGGGTTCTGGCATCACCTGAGGAGGCGTTAAGCAGGGTCAAGGAGCTTGGAGTTGAAAACCAGGGCCTATACCTCTACGTGTTCCTCTCGGCCTTTCTCGGCTACATGGTTGGCGGGTTAATTTCGGCTGCAACGGGCGCTGGTATAATGGTACCCGTCCTATTTGCGCTGGCTGGACTCATTGTCTCCTTCATAAAACTGATAGTATGGGCTCTCATATCACATATAATCGCTGCCGTGGTATTTGAGGGTAAGGGGACATTCGCAGGCACCCTGAAGATGATGGGATTCGCAGCGGCGCCCTTTGTGGTGGGAATATTCGCCATCATAACCCTGACACTTCTCGGGACATTCTTCACATCATCAATGCTGTTTGTGGTGATGTACATCTGGACGGTGATGATTGCCGCCGCCGCAGTGGCTGTTGAACATGAAATGGGCTATGGAAGGGCGTTCCTATCGGTATTCGCACTTCCAGCCATTATAATAACACTTCTCATGATGCTTGCGGGGGTATTGTGATGGATAGAACTGACATTGCAGGGGCTATAATCCTCATAGTGCTAATTGCAGGGTTCATTATGGCATCAACAGCATCTCTTCTACCCAAAACCCAGGAGGAGGTCACTGTATCTGAAAACTTCACCCTGAACTCTTCAGAGGTCTCTGGTGTTAAGTACGTAAATGTGAACATGGAATCAAATACGAGCGGGGCCTACATTGGATTTGCTGATAACGCAGATAGCGTTTACATGATCTCGACGAAAACCGACCCTGGAGATGCGAAGCCAGCGGTTAATTATACCGTTGATGGCGAGACACTGAACCTCAACGTTAAGATGGATGCAGGTGATGCAAGGATACTCCTATCAAACAGGTACACCTACAATATAACCCTCAGGAGCAAGGTTGGAGGTGTTACACTGGTTCTTGCAAATAACTCAAGGGTGGACACCATCAATTCAACCATCCAGTACGCAGGCGGCGGCACGGTTCTCCTGGGGAATACTAGCTTCAGGAACGCATCATTCAATGTGAATACAGGCGGATTCTACATAGCAGACCTTGATCAGAGTGTGAGGCCCACAGGTAATATGAGCACCCAGGTCACGGTTGGGGGAACATCAATAGCCCTGTTCCCGGCATACGCCATCAGAGTCAGAGGATCCGTGGATTATGGAGGGATAGGTTTCGAACCGCAGGGATTCCTTGTTTTGAGAAACTCAACCAGTTACCTTGAAATGGAAACACCCTCCTATGGAAGTTCAGCAGGACTTCAGATAATAAACAGTGTCGGACTTGGAGGCATCAACGTGGGTGTGTTCAGGATGCCTGTCATGCCCTGAAACTTTTTCAGGCCTTTAATTTTTTTCTCAGGGGGATCTTAGGCTCAATGTATGTCCTGTAGAGGGTTTCAAAGAATACACGTATCATGTATGTGTGCTTAAGGAGATATGAGGGCCTTGAATAGAATTTGAGGTATGCCTTAACGAGTTTTCTCTGGATAAGTTCACGGCTTAGGCCAAGTTTCTCGTACCTTATAACAGGCTGTATAACGGTGTACCGATCCCAGTCCTCCTCCAGGAGGCCCTTACTTTTGAGTTCAGTGTAGATGGGGGTCCCGGGGAAGGGTGTCAGTATGGAGTACTGGCTGTAGTCCGGGTCAAGTTTTATTGAAAAGTCGATGGTCCGGTCCATCTCAGAGGGCCTCTCACCAGGGTAACCGAGAATGAATGATGTTATAACATCCAAACCGGCTCTTTTAGCGGCCTTCACCGCGTCCTCTGACTGCTTAACGGTTATACCCTTTTTCATCATATCAAGGATGCGCTGACACCCGGATTCGACACCATAGTATACTGTGCTCATCCCGGCCTCCCTCAGAGTCCTCAGCAGTGGCTCCTGAACCATATCCACACGTGAGGATGTAACAAAGCTCACATCCAGGTCCCTTCTTCTGATCTCCTCTGCTATTTCACGGGCCCGTGGCCTATGCAGCATGAAGGTGTCATCAAGGAAGGCAATTTCACGGAGGCCGTAGATCTCGGTGAGTTCCTCAACCTCATCCACGACGTTTTCGGGGCTCCTGAAACGAAACTTTTTACCCATTATAAGGGATGAAGAGCAGTAGCGGCAGGGATAAACGCATCCACGGCTTGTTATCATACCCCCCGCCTCCTGACTGGAGGTTTCATAGTCCCTGAAGGGTACAAGGTGCCTTGCAGGAAAAGGGATGTCGTCGAGGTTCTCTATGAGCGGCCTTGGAGGTGTGGTTCTGAGCCGCTCATCGGTGCGGTAGCTGATACCCTTAACCCCCTCGAGGACACCCCTGTCCCCGCGTTCACAGCCCTCTGCGAGTTCGACGATGGTTTCCTCACCTTCACCCATAACAACAACATCAAGCTCCCTGCAATCACTGAGGGTTTCCAGAGGGAGAAATGTGGGGTGGGGGCCACCTATAACCGTAAGGACATCGGGAAGAACCCTCTTTATGGCCTTTATGTACTCAAGGGAGGTCTTTATGGTGGCTGTGGTTGCGGTTATCCCAACAATGAGGGGGTTGAGCTTTTCAACGAGGAGTGCAACACCCTCTGCCCCCATCCTTCTGAGGTCGTCGTCTATTATCTCCACACTGAAGGAGGCCCTCTCAAGGGCTGCTCCAAGGTACATGAGGTTGAGGGGAGGTAAAACAAATCCAAGTTTATTCTTAACAGCTGTCTGATCCTCAGGGTTTATGAGAACAACGTCCAATAAAACACCACCATTTAATTAAGGCCTCCTACGGGAATGGCTTCTTTAAGGATACCTTTCAGTCTATTCATCCCTCAGGGTTTTAAGCCGTTCCACAGGATGTCAGTGAATTCGTTTGGGGGTCTGGTTTCATGGCATCTGAAGTGTGAACTTAGGCTTGCATGTGAGATGTAGCCTATTATGAGTTCTGCGGCGACTCCCGGATCCACGTCACGGATCTTTCCTTTTTCTGTCATTTTGCTGAGATAATTCTCAAGTGAGGTGTATATCATCTCTCCTGTTGAATCTGGAAGTTCCCACTCCTCAAATCCGTGTTCCTCAAGTTCTCTCTCAGCCAGCATCACAAAGAGGAGGTCCATCTTCTCGTTAACAATGACCTCTGTGAGCCCTGCGATAACATCATGGATGACCTCCTGGGGTTCCCTGTCTGCATTAAGGACATCATCGAGTATTGCAGACACCCTTCTTCTGCTTGTATCCATTATCCTTTTCAGTAGATTTTTCTTGGATCCAAACTTTCTGAAGAGTGTTACTTCGCTGACACCGGCTTCGGCGGCTATCTCCCTTGTTGTGGTTCCCCTGTAACCCTTTCTTATGAATAGGCTTCTTGCAGCGTCCAGTATCCTATCCTCTGTGGAGACCATGATATCACTTATGTAAGTACTTACTAACATCCCTTATATAAACCTATCCTCTGGATAAGGACGGGTTAATGTTATATAAAACCACCAGCACAGATTAAACCATGGAAATAACCGAGGACGATGTTATCCAGTCCCTGGATATCTTCACAGCTGTCCCTGTATTTCTGCTTAAGCGCTGGGCCGGGAGGGGCACCAACCTCGCGGCAAAATTCAGGTCCCAGATAATGAGCCAGTACTCTGACCTGTCCATGATGGACAGGGAGCGGGTTAAAAGAGTACTTGAAATGGACGTATCAGAGATTCAGGAGATACTTGAGAGGGCCTACATCAGAACAGGTAAGAAACAGCTTAAGATACTTGCAGATCCCTCAAGCAGAAGATTCATAGAGGTGAACCTCCGTGAAGTCAGGGGGATACTCGATGGCATCCTCTAAGGGCGCACCCTACTTACTTCGTTAAAAGACTTCTGGCATTAGACACCAGTTATTGCGCGGCTCTTCCTCCTTCTTTATATGATCAGGACTGCAGCCTTTCACCATACATGCGTTCATAGTACCTGAGGTACTCCCCGCTCTTGATGTTCTCCCACCACTCTCTGTTTTCAATGTACCACTGGATGGTCTCCCTTATACCCTCCTCGAAGGAATAGGTGGGCCTCCAGCCAAGTTCGTCCATTATCTTGCCTGCGTCTATGGCATATCTCCTGTCATGTCCTGGCCTGTCATCAACGAATTTTATGAGGGACTCATCCTTCCCAAGTTTCCTGATGATGAGTTCAACGATCTCAATGTTCCGCCTCTCATTGTTACCACCTATATTGTAGACCTCACCGACACGGCCATGGTGGAGTACCAGGTCTATGGCCCTGCAGTGGTCATACACGTGTATCCAGTCCCTCACATTCATGCCGTCACCGTATACAGGGAGGGGTTTATCCTCGAGGGCGTTTGTTATCATGAGGGGTATGAGTTTCTCAGGGAACTGGTAGGGGCCGTAGTTATTGGAGCAGCGGGTTATGTTGGTTGGAAGACCGTAGGTACGGTTGTATGCCCTGACAATGAGGTCTGCAGAGGCCTTGCTGGCAGAGTAAGGGCTGTTGGGTGCAAGGGGAGTATCCTCTGTGAAGTAGCCCTCCTCTGCGGAGCCATAGACCTCATCAGTTGAGATCTGTATGAACCTCTCAACGCCGTGCCTCCTTGAAGCCTCCAGAAGTGTCTGAGTACCCATGACATTTGTCCTTATGAATATGCCGGGGTCCTCAATACTCCGATCAACGTGGGATTCCGCTGCGAAGTTCACAACAGCGTCAGAGTCTGCTATGAGGCGGTTAACAAGTTCTTTATCGGTTATGCTGCCCTTAACAAATGTGTAGCGCGGGTCATCCTCCACGCCGGCGAGGTTTTCAAGGTTCCCGCAGTAGGTAAGGGCGTCAAGGTTGATTATCTCATAGCTGTGGTTCTCAAGCATGTACCTTATGAAGTTGCTACCTATGAATCCGGCTCCACCGGTTACAAGAATCCTTTCCATTCAAATCTCCTCAGAGGTAAACTGGCCTCTCCTTCAGGGGCTTCCAGTTTCTGTCCTTATCTGAAATTATGAGTTCATCCACCATTTCAAGGGGCCACTCTATCCCGATGTCAGGGTCGTCCCAGGGTATGCCAGAGTCATATTCAGGGAAGTAGAGTTCCGTGCACTTGTAGTTGACTATGCACTCATCTGCGAGGGCCAGAAATCCATGCGCAAATCCCTCTGGAATGAAGAATTCCCTCCGGTTCTCCTCTGAAAGGAAGACACCCACCCATTCACCATAGGTCTTCGAGTCCCTCCGGAGGTCCACCGCAACATCAAAGATCTCACCCTTCACAGCCCTTATGAGTTTTCCCTGGGGCTTTTTTGTCTGGAAGTGAAGGCCCCTGAGAACACCCCTCCTGGACATGGACTCGTTGTCCTGGACAAAGGTGATATCAAGCCCATGGTCCCTGAATAGTGCCTGGTTGAAGGTCTCCATGAAGTATCCCCGTTCATCCTCGTAGACCTGAGGTTCTATGATGATTGCACCATCGAGTCTGGTTTTCTGGAATTTGAATTCACCCATGGAAGTTTCCCTCCGCGAGGTCTTTTAGGTATCTGCCGTATTCTGTCTTTTCAAGTTTTTCTGCCAGTTCAAGGAGATCGTCCCTTGTGATCCACCCGTTGTTGTAGGCTATCTCCTCAAGGCATGCGATGTAGAATCCCTGCCTCTTCTGTATGGTCTCTATGAAACTGCTTGCCTCCAGGAGGCCGTCGTGGGTGCCGGTGTCAAGCCAGGCCATACCACGGCCCATGAGCTCCACCCGGAGCTTCTTCATCTTCAGGTACTCCTCATTGACGGATGTTATCTCAAGTTCACCCCTCTCAGATGGCTCTATTCTCTTGGCAATTTCAACAACCTGGTTGTCATAGAAGTAGAGGCCAGGGACGACGTAGTTGGATTTAGGTCTTTCAGGTTTTTCCTCTATTGATATGACCCTGCCCTCACTGTCGAATTCAACAACACCGAATGGGCGCGGGTCCTTTACATAGTAGCCGAATATAACAGCACCCTCCCTGATGGATGCGGCCCTCTGGAGTATTTCACTGAACCTGTGCCCGTAGAATACGTTATCGCCCAGCACCAGGGCCACCCTGGAGTCTCCAATGAAATTCTTCCCCACAATGAATGCATCGGCAATACCGCGGGGTTCCTCCTGCACCTCATAGGAGAACCTGACACCGAACTGTGAACCATCCCCCAGCAGGTCCCTGTAGAGTGGAAGGTCCCTTGGTGTTGATATCACCAGTATATCCCTTATACCTGCGAGCATCAGCACAGATAGCGGGTAGTATATCATGGGCTTATCATATATGGGGAGAAGCTGCTTTGAAACAGCCCTTGTTATGGGGTAGAGGCGGGTTCCTGAACCCCCTGCAAGCACTATACCCTTCATTGTCCACCTCCTTATCTCATCTCTTTAAGGTAATCCTTAAGGGCTTCCCTGTAGTTTCTGAGGGGTCTGAAGCCCTCCATGATCCAGTTGTAATTTTTGAGGACAGAAAATGATGGCCTGCGGGCGGGTCTCGGGAATTCATGGCTACTTACAGGTTTCAGTTTAACATCCATCTGCAATGCTTGAAATATCTCCCTGCCGAATTCATACCAGGAGCAGTGGCCAGAGTTTGTTATGTGGTAAACACCATAAGCGGGCCTTTCAATAAGCTTCCCGATTGCACCTGCAAGGTCACGGGTGTATGTTGGAGATCCGTACTGGTCATCCACAACACTTATCTCATGGCCCCTCTCTGCCAGTTCCACCATGGTCCTTACAAAGTTCCTGCCGTTCCTGCCAAAGAGCCAGGAGGTCCTCACTATGTAGAATTTATCTGTCAGATCCCGCACAGCAACCTCGCCCAGGTACTTGGTTTTACCATAGAAGTTCAGGGGATCAGGTTCATCAAATTCAAAGTATTCATCACCCTTCTTGCCATTGAAGACGTAATCGGTGGATATGTAAACCAGACTGGCACCGGTCTGTGACGCGGCAGCCGCAACGTTCCTGGTCCCGAGCACGTTCACCTGATAGGCGGTTTCACGCTCTGACTCGGCACAGTCAACATCTGTGAATGCAGCAGCATGTACAATGGTATCCGGCTGCGTTTCGGCTGCAAGTTCCATGACACCCTCAAGGTTCCGGATGTCAAGGTCTCCTGACGTTAAAACCTCATGTTTTTCTTTCAGGACATCAATGAGGTCACTTCCAAGCATACCCGAGGCCCCGGTTACAAGAACCTTCATTCAATCACCCATAATGCTCACTGCAGCCCCATAACCTGTTATTTCAAGAAAGACATCAACGTCACTGAGGCCCTCAAGGACGTAATCGGCGCCTGCGGCCTCCAGTTCATCGACGGTGAAGTCACCTGTAGCAACTCCCACCGTCGTAACACCAAGTTCCCTCCCGGCTTCAATATCCCTCGGGGTGTCACCTACGGTTATAACATTTTCCCGCCGTAGCTGTCCGTAGATGGAGGAAGCCCTTTCAAGGGCAAGCCTCAGTATGGAAGCCCTGCTGCACCCCTCGTTGCCAAAGCCCCCGAAGTTGAAGTATCCATCAAATGAGGCCTCATGGAGTTTCAACCATGCAACAGGCTCAATGTTTCCGGTCACAACTCCGAGGGGTGTTCCGGATTCACTGAGACTTTTAAGGATAAATTCTGCGCCATCCAGGGCTCTTATGTTATCCCTCTCAAGGTTCAGGCGGTAGTTATAGGAAATCCTATCCACTATCTTCACAAAATCCCCATCGCTGATTTCAAGGCCGTACTTCCATGCTATCTGGAATATTATCTCCTTATCGGTCATCCCCTGGATGCTTCCTATGTCTATCTCAACATCAACGTTGAAAAGTTCCCTGAACGCCTGCCTGAAGGAGTAGAAGTGACAGTGGGATCCAACAAGCAGCGTTTTATCAATATCGAATATGATCGTGTTCATCTTAGACCTGCCTCTCATACTTTTTCCTGAGGTGCTCAGAACTGTACTCATAGTAAACTATGTTTGATTTCAGAAATACCCTCTGAGCCGGGGTGCCATTCCTGGGGTAGGTTACGGTTATCTTCCGCTCACTTACCCTTATGTCAATTGCATTTCCACGGGGACCTGTGGTGTAGGTGTGTTCAGCCCCCAGGATGTCCCTTATTCTTATCCAGTCCACTGCCATGGCTCTTTACCCGCTCTTTAATCCTGCTTCACCATCATGGTGACGTTATTATTATCTACAGTTTCATCTATAAATTATTCTATGAAGAGGGATGTCTGTGAAATCGATGATGCCAATGAGGCCCTTGTGCTCAGGGTGAGGGAGTCGATGCCTGAAGATGATGAAATAAAGAGACTCTGTGACCTCTTCAAAATATTATCTGAGCCCACAAGGCTCAAAATAATCGAGGCACTCACCCTGGATTCCCTGTGTGTCTGTGAACTTGCATCCCTCCTTGAGATGACACAGTCAGCGGTTTCCCACCAGCTCAGAATCCTGAGAAGCGCGGGAATCGTTGACTATGAAAGGGATGGTAAGATGGCGCGCTACCACCTCACAGATAGGGGCGTGGCGGATATTATAGAAAACTGCAGGAATAAATGTCTTTAGTACAGGAGATATACCATGTATGAACTTCTTTCGCATCCACTGGATGATGGTTCACCGGTTCACCAGGCACTTGACGATGTGAGGATATCAATCAGGAACAGGATACCTGTGGATGGGTATGAGACCCACACCATCATCACATCCAACCATGCCGGGACCCATGTTGATGCCCCGGCCCATTTCATTGAGGGCGGAAAAAGGATATGTGAATACAGTATTGATGAACTTGTATTCAATGATGTCTGCACTGTGGACGTTGATGTGGGGCCAGGGGACCCCATAGGAAGTGGGGATATTGAGATTCCGGACTGTGACCTCCTACTTATAAGGACAGGCTTCGAGTCAGTGAGGGGCGAGGACACCTACCTGCAGAACAACCCCTGGATCACCCCTGAACTTATTGATAAAATAAGGAGGAACTTCAGGGACATCAGGGCCATAGGGGTGGACTGCATATCAATATCAAATCCAGAACACCCATCTGAGGGCGAGATGGCCCACCTAAGGGCCTTCACTGAGGCACCTGAATATGGGGAGCCAGTTCTCATCCTGGAGGATATGAAACTCATGGATGCTCCGGAGGTTATTGAGAGGGTCTTTGTGGTCCCCTGGACCATTGAGGGGGTTGACAGCGCACCATGTACCGTTATAGCGGAATTTCAGGTTTAATTTTCAGAAATTCTGTGGAGGGTATCTGTGGAGATAAAAATAAGGCCTGTTGGATTTGTGAGATCCCCATTCATGAGGAGGGGGGAAGCACCTCACCAGGGTAGGCTTTCAATGGAGGAGAGCGAGATCCACATCTTCCCGGAGTACCGTGACGCCCTGGAGGGGGTTGAACTTTTCAGGTACCTATTTGTTCTCTACTGGCAGCACCTGGCCGAAAGGGATGTTCTTAAGGTTGTCCCGAGGGGTAAAAAGAAGAAGAGGGGCGTTTTTTCAACGAGGGCCCCTGCAAGACCCAACCCCATAGGGCTGTGCCTGGTGGAGCTCCTGGAGTCAGGGGATTTCCTCAGGGTGAGGGGCCTTGATGCACTGGACGGCTCACCTGTCGTTGATATAAAACCCTACCATGAGGATATCGATTCACCTGGGGATTGAGAGGTCAGAACGCCTTTTTCACTGCAATTAGCAAGCTATTGGGAAGATGCTGGACGTCTGGACTATTCCTCAGTTCTGAATGCTGCTTCAACGTCCCTTACAAAGGGTTCTATCTTGCAGTCACAGGTATTCTCCTTTATCTCCCTCTCGGTTATGGCGACTGTCTGGATGGGTTCCTTCCCGATGATCTCACTCATACGCCTGAATGTTCCCTCTGCACCGCTTCCACCATATGTACAGAAGAAGGCAGCATTCTTTATCTTTGATGCATTTTCCCTGAGGTAGGTGCCCATGGGTACTGAGGGATTACCTGCCCAGACAGGTGTACCCACTATCACAAGATCATAGTCTGATGGGTCCCTTTCATAGGGTTCAAGTACAGTGTCCCTGCCCCTCGCGGCCTGGTAACCTGATTTTAAAAACCCTATGATACCGGTTCGCTTCTGTGTGTCCCTTATCTCCTCGATGTCACAGTTGAGTTCCCTGGCGATCTGAGATGCAACATCCCTGGTACGCCCGGTTCTTGAATAATATACCACAAGTGCCTTCATGGTTACTGGTATGTGAACGGGCGCATAAATAGTGTTCCCTCTCTGATAATTGGTGGTTGAGTGAGCCCATGATCATATTCAGGAATAGCCTGCAGCAACGTGAAAATCAGAAATCTGAGGTATTGAGAATCATTATCTGAAGTATGGGGGGTAGCTTCCAGAGATTTAAAGGGGGGTTGTTAGGAGTGAAAAAACGGGGAGGTGCTTTTTCGTTTTTTATCTCTGGAAGCTGATTTTTTTGGTGCTTTCAACAGAACAAAATATCCCGGAAGTTGAAAGCAATAATTTAAGGGGGTGATGTGTGTATGAGACACACAAACCTATATGTTAGAATTCTAGTATATAAATATTTCGGTTGTGTGGGGTGGTTTGCAAGCTAAGGTATCACATACAAAGTAGTGATGGAGGTCCACACACAGATCTCTTTACATGGGGCACATGCTAAAGTATCACATACAACACAACTATGGACAGGTGACATTATGCCGGTTATAGAGGGACCCCTCTTCACCGCCCGCACATGCCAGGAATACATGAAGATGTTTGATCTCAGGATAAATGAACTTGAGGGGCTGCGAATACTCGACTGTCCAGCGGGTGCCAGCTCATTCATACCACTCATGGCGGAGCGGGGCCTTGAGGTGAGGGCCTGTGACATCATGTATGGTGAGGAGGCAGATACTCTTGGGAACATGTGCAGGGAGCACCTCATGGCACTCACAGATGCCCTTAAGAGGATCAGGAACCATTTCGTGTGGAGGTTCTACTCTTCACCTGAGGAGATGCTTGAAAAACGCCTGGATGCCTGCAGGTGCTTTGAGGAAAGCTACAGGGAGCGCCCTGAACTTTACGTTAGGGGAGACCTAAGGGATTTACCATTTGGTGATGATGAGTTTGATCTCCTTCTCTCATCCCATCTCCTCTTCATATATGACCACCGCCTTGACAGGGAATTTCATGAAAGGGCCATTTCTGAGATGATACGCGTCAGTTCAGAGGTGAGGATATACCCGATTGTCAAGGAGAACGGAAAACTCTCAGATTATGCAGAGAGCATACTGGAAGATAGAAGAGATGAATTTGATGCATTCACAGTCACGGTGGACTATGAGTTCAGGAGGGGAGGTAACATGATGCTTGTTCTTAAGAAAAGATGATATCAGCTTTTTGGTCTTTTTTGTGGCTTATTACCTGGTTTAATCCTTTAAGAAAAGTTGATATTAGCTTTCTGCTTTTTCTGCATCGGAAAATCATCTGATCTCATCAAGTATAGCCTGATGCATCCTCCTGATGAATTCTATCCGGTCCTCATACTTGAGCACATCCAGGTAGCCCTGGGCAACCAGGTTAAAGGCAAATGGTGAGGGTATCCTCGTATCAATCTGCTTGATCTCCATCTCACCATCACGGATCCATTCAAGGACCCTGATGGCATTCTCGATGTCCATGTAGTCCTCCATAACCTCCCTGCGGGCCTCCTCTAGTATGGGGAACCTGTCATCCAGTTCACTCACAAATTTAAGGAGTATCTTACCCCTAACCTGCTGTCTGCCAACAGACTTCTCCTCCCCCCGGTACCTGCGGAGTATCATGAGGGCACGGCCAGCGCAGTGCCTGAACCTGCTTGCAAGGGTTTCTGTCCTGTCAAGGGCCTTCTTAAGTATCTCCCTGAGGTTCTCAGGTTCAAGTTCCATGAATGACTCGAGACCACCCATCTTTCCCTCTGAACTCAGATAGAATCCATTGTCAGATACAGATATCATAACGTCCCGCCGGTAACGCCTTGCAATGACATAGGCAACGGCCCTTGATAGGGCGTCGTTAACCCTCCTTCCAAAGAGGCTGTGGAAGACGATGAATTTTCTGCCCCCGAAGCCAGTGTAGTACTCAACAAGCATCCTCCTGATGCTGGGTATTGCCGCGTAGAGGTACTGTTCACGGAAATACTCATAGATTGAACCTGCGGCCCTCTCATCCACGTGGAGGTAGTCCATTATGAACTCTGTTATCTCTGCCTTTGAACGCCCGTACTGGAACTTACCATCCATAATGTCCCTGAAGCGCTGTATGTCAACTGCAAGGTCAAAGGAGAGGGGCAGCTGCTCTGAGAACCATGATGGAATGTTGGGGGGCCCTGAGGCGGGGCTGACATTGACGGTCATACCCCTTGCATAGTTGAATCTGTAGATCTTCCCGCCAAGAACAAAGGTGTCGCCCTTCCTGAGTTTCTCCATGAAGTCCTCCTCTATCCTCCCCACAACATTCCCGTTGCACTTAACAACCGCAGCGCTCCTATCGGGTATGGTCCCTATGTTGGTGGAGTAGAGCATCCTGGCAAGTTTACCCCTCCTCCCGAACATGTTCTTGTCATGGTCAACCCAGATTTTGGCATAGACGTACCTCTCCTCGAGTTCAGCATACTCCCCTGCAAGGTAGCTGAGTACAGAGAGGTAATCCTCCCTTTTCAGGTTCCTGTAGCAGTAGCTGTTCCTTATAACCTCCAGGGCATGGTCAATGTCCCACGGGTTCTCAATGGCCATCCCGTATATGTGCTGTGCCAGGACATCCAGGCAGTTCTCAGGTACCCTTATGGAATCTATTTTACCCTCAACGGCGTTCTTGAGTATGAGTGAACACTCAACAAGGTCATCCCTGTCCACGACAACTATCCGTCCCTTTGATTTCTCATGAAGCTGATGCCCGCTTCTCCCTATCCTCTGGAGTGCCCTTGAAACAGATTTTGGTGAACTCAGAAGAACCACCAGGTCAATGTAACCGATGTCTATTCCAAGTTCAAGGGACGTTGACGATACAACCGCCTTCAGCTCACCCCTTTTGAGTTTCTCCTCTGTTTCAAGCCTTATTTCCCTTGAAAGTGATGAGTGGTGTGCCATGATGTTTTCATCGGTGTAACTCTCAGGGAAGCGACTTTTCAGGTTATAAACCACACTCTCGGTCCCGCTCCGCGTGTTGGTGAAGATTAGGGTTGTCCGGTGTTCCATTATGAGGTCGTGGAGGATGTCGTAGAGGGCATTACCAATTTCCTCAGGGTCAGCGGCCACGATGTCATCAACCGGGCAGATGAGTTCAATGTCAAGCTCCTTCAGGTAGCTGACGTCAACTATGATGCAGTCCCTTTCATTACCATAACTGTAACCCACCAGGAATCTTGCAACACGCTCAAGTGGATGCACCGTCGCAGATAAACCAATCCTTGTAAAGTTACCGACAAGGTGCTGCAGCCTCTCAAGGCTCAGTGAAAGATGAACACCCCTCTTATTATCTGCAAGGGAGTGTATTTCATCCACGATAACATAGCGCACAGTTGAAAGCTTTTCACGGAACTTCGGGGCCACAAGGAGTATTGAGAGCGTCTCAGGGGTTGTTATAAGGATGTGTGGCGGATTCTTGAGCATCCTGGAGCGCTCATAGCTGGTGGTGTCACCGGTCCGCACAGCTTTCCTTATCTCAAGATCCCTGCCCTCCTCCTCTGCAATCTCCCTTATACCCTGGAGGGGTTCCTCAAGGTTCCTTTCTATGTCATTATCAAGGGCCTTAAGGGGTGAAATGTAGATGCAGTAGACACTGTCCTCCAGTTCACCCCTATCTGCAAGTGTGGTGAGTTCACTGATTATGGAAAGAAACGCGGTGAGTGTCTTACCTGAACCTGTTGGTGACGATACAAGGACGTTCCTCCCCATGTGTATATCCATTATTGCATACTTCTGGGCCTCTGTGAAGTCATCAAAGGTTTTCTTGAACCATTCGCTGACCCAGGGGTGAAGAACAGAATGTATCCTGCTGCTTGAGTATTTCTTCTTCTGTCTGACTATCATGGGCCTCACCACCCACCACTGAATCCTGTGGATGAGGTGAACTCCATGAGGGCACCCACCGTCCCGAAATCGAAAACCTCAAAGTCCTCAACACCGTAGACATGGAACTCCTCAAGTTCAGCCTCCCTGAGGAAGGGTGATAGTACAGCCTCATGGAGGATGTCGGAGCCCTCGGTTATGAAATTGAAGGATGGCATGACAACGAGGTTCATATCCCTGAAGGCCCCCAGGAGGAAGCATTTGATCTTTTCAACCCTTTCACCGCTTCTGAGACCCACGCAGGGGTGTTCGTGGCCTATGATGATGGTTTCAGCGTCAAGTCTTTCAGGTATCACATGGCCATGTGTCAGGAGGAAATCGTCCACCCTCATGGTTTCATGGATCCCAATGCCTGATATCCCGGACATGTGGGGTACTATGGGGTCATGATTCCCCTTGATCAGTGTTATCTCCCTGAAGTTTTCCTTGAGGTAATCCATCATCCGCATGATTTCCCGGTTCTCCTGACGGCTCACCCTCCCGAATTCATGCTTGAGGTCACCATTTATGATGATACCCGAGGCACCCGATGCGTCCCTTATGGATTCTATCCGCTCAACTATCTTTCTGAACTGGAACCCCGGGACCATCACCCCCTCACTGGTGAGGTACTGTTCGTACCCCAGGTGGAGGTCGGCTATTATCATTGAATCCTCAATGAGAAGTGACAGGTCACATATTTCCAGTCCATCCACCAGTTTAACCGTGTTCATTGCATCACCAGGACACTGATGAGGTAGAGGAGGTCAAGGACCCCGAAGGCTATCAGTGAATTCATCACAACCTCAGATCCCCTTGCATTGACTTCATCTGGGCCATGGAGGTAATAATAGATGCAGGGAACTGTGACTGTGAGTGAAAGCAGAGCAATCAGCGGGAAACTGATCCCGGGATCAAAATGGAGGGAGAATTCAAGAAGCCCCAGTGCAACCGTTGCAGCAGCCGCACTTAAGGCCATAACCCTTCTGGATGCTCTCACACCCATCCTGACAGGAAACGTTATCTTGCCCCCCAGCAGGTCCTCCCGGAGGTCAGGTATCTCAACGTTTATGATGAAAACAAGCTGCAAAAGCATTATGGGAATGGAGAAGAGGATTAGAGGGGTATCAATCACACCCATAATTACAGAGTAACCCATGGCAGGGAATATGAAGCCTGTAAGGGCTGTTGCAACCTCTCCAAGCCCCCTGTATGATAGTCTGGCTGGCGGGGCACTGTAAAACCATCCAAGGAGATTACCGGCAACTGCAAGGAGAAGAACTGCAGGGTTACGGTAGATGAGGGTGTGGATAACTGCAAGTGTCAGGGATACTGATATGAGAAGGACAGCAAATTTCCAGGCAAAGTCTCTGAGTTCAGGGTGTCTCTGGAGAACCCCGCTTCCACCGGTATATGCTGTTGCAGCCTCAGGGTTGTCCAGCTCAAAGTCATAGTAGTCGTTGCTGTAGGATACAGAAAGATGTGCCGGCATCACGATCGCATATCCCATGATGAACTGGTCGAGGGGGAGGTAACCCCTACTTATACCTGCAAGAACGGCTCCTGTGGCATAGAGGATCAGGCCAGCCCCAAGAAATGGAAGTCTACCCAGTTTGATAACCTCAGACAGGAAATACCACCAGGAGTTTTTTTTCTTGACATCCAGTTTATGCATCCACATCCTCCTACCACGGGAATTGGGTCCATTAACATTTATATCGGCTGCGGAATAAAAGATTATCATCACGTTTATTATCACAGAATCAATCAGGTGAATTTATCAGGTGATTCTCATGGCTGATAGTACTTTGAAGGATAGGATTGGCCTCATGGATTCAGAGGAAAAGATGAAGGTCGTGGATGAACTTGAACCATCAGAGGAATCAGTTGAAATACTTGCGGGACTTCTGGAGGATGAAAGTCATCCTGTCAGATTTAAGGCTGCAGAGAAACTTGCAGAATTCGGAAAACTGTCCCTTGAAAAGCTCATTGAGATAATGGACACTGCAGAGGGGGAGGTCAGGAGGTACGCCACATTCGCCCTCAAGAAGATAGGGGATCCCGGTGTTGTGGATCACTTCATCGAGGCCCTTGAGGATGAGGACTGGGGGGTGAGGAAATTCGCTGCAAGGTCCCTTGGGGAACTGGGGGATAAGAGGGCTGTGGAACCACTCATAGGCGCCCTTGAGGATGAGGACTGGGGTGTTAAACTTGCCGCTGTAAGGTCCCTTGGCGACCTCAGGGATCCGAGGGCCATAGAACCAATCAAGAAGGCCAGAAGAAAGGGGGATAAGGACTTCAAGAAGGCCGCCAACAAATCACTCAAAAAGATCCAGTCATAGTCCCCCTGCTTTTTTCTGTGAAGTGTTCATCAATTACTCAATTCAGTAATATTGTTTATTGCAGTCCCCATGAAACTTTTATATTTTTTAAGTGTCATTATATAACTATATATAATATTTTAGCCGGTGGTTTCATGAGAATAGTGATCGTGGGGGCTGGATTTGGAGGTCTATCTGCAGCAGCGCTTCTTGCAAGGGATGGGATGGATGTAACTGTTATTGAAAAAAATGAGGGTCCAGGTGGACGTGCAAGCGTCTACAGTGAGGGGGGGTTCACCTTTGATATGGGCCCATCATGGTACCTCATGCCCGACATATTTGAGAACTTTTTTGCAGAGTTCAGGAGGAAACCTGAGGATTTCTACTCCCTGAAACAACTTGACCCTGCATACAGGGTATTCTTTGATAATGATAAGGTTGTAAATGTCTCATCAGATATTGAAAGGAACTATGAACTCTTTGACAGCTTCGAGGAAAACGGGGGCGAGAAACTCAGGGAATACCTCCATTCAGCAGGTGAACTCTATGATTCTGTTGTAAAGGAGATGCTCTACAGGGACTACCGTTCCATCCTTGACTTCCTCAATGGTAAACTCCTGCTTCAGGGGATAAGACTCAACATACTCGAATCCCTTGAGCACTTTGTTAACAAACGCTTTGAGAGTGATGAGGCAAGAAAGATACTCCAGTACTCCATAGGATTCCTTGGAAGCGCACCGCAGGATACACCCTCCATGTACCATATCATGTCCCACATTGACCTGACACTGGGTGTTTTCTACCCTGAGGGAGGCATAAGGAGGGTTGCAGAGTCCATATATGAACTCGCACTTGAGAACGGGGCTGAATTCCACTTCAACGAGGAGGTTAAGAGGATAGAGGTTACAGATAAGATGGCAACCTCTGTTGTAACCGACAGGAACATCCACGATGCCGATGCAGTGCTTGTGAATGCAGATTACCC
Source organism: Methanothermobacter sp. DP (assembly GCF_026692625.1). NCBI lineage: Archaea > Methanobacteriati > Methanobacteriota > Methanobacteria > Methanobacteriales > Methanobacteriaceae > Methanothermobacter > Methanothermobacter sp. DP. Next base: position 158,869 of record NZ_CP113501.1, read on the forward strand.
CCACAGTGAACTTGAACTCCTTGATGCCAATCACAGGACCTATGATGAGAACTACTGGAATTCAAGGGTACTGGCACCATCAGCCTTTGTGGCCTACGTGGGTGTTGACCGCACAGTAGACGCCCTTGACCATCATAACCTCTTCCTTGAGAGGGACTGGGCAGACAAATTTCGGCAGGTCTTTGACCCTGAAAAGGCGTCCTGGCCTGATAGGCCGTCATACTATGTTAACGTTCCCTCAAGGACGGATACAACAGCTGCTCCCGAGGGATCAGACACCCTTTTCATACTGGTCCCCCTGGCACCGGGTATGGAGGATAACCAGGAGCTGAGGGAGGGCCTCTACAGCAGGGTCATGGATGACCTTGAGGGGAAGACCGGTATGAAGATAAGGGACCATGTGGTGGTGAAGCGTATATTCGCCATAAATGACTTCAGGGAACGCTACAATGCATACAGGGGGACAGCACTTGGCCTATCCCATACCCTCAGGCAGACCGCCCTCTGGAGACCGGCACATAAAAGCAAGAAGGTTAAAAACCTTTACTACACAGGACAGTACACCCATCCGGGTATAGGGGTGCCAATGACACTCATATCCTCCCAGATTGTCTGCAGAGAAATACTGGAAGAAATGGGTGAATAGTCCAGAATCCTCCATGCAAAGCAACTTTAAAAGGTTATATGGGTGATAGGCTCTTGATTGATGAAAAAATCTATTCAATATTCAAAAGGGGAAGCAAAACATACTTCTACAGCACCCTCTTCTTCCCACCGAAGGTGAGGAGGGACGTTTTCATACTCTACAGTTTCCTGAGAAAGGCGGATGACTATGTTGATAGAATACCCCAGGATACCGAGGGGTTCTACGACTTTGTTGAACGCTACCGGGCTGCATCATCAGGCGAAAAAACAGGGGACGTGGTTGTTGATTCATTCGCGGAACTTTCAGACAGAAAGGCTTTCAATAAAGAGTGGACAGAGGCCTTTCTAAGATCAATGGAGATGGATATAACTGTATCATCCTACAGGACAATGGCTGACCTTGAGGAGTACCTGCTGGGTTCATCTGAGGTTGTGGGCCTCTTCATGGCATCCATCATGGGCCTTGACACGGATTCATACCCCCACGCCCGCTACCTGGGGAGGGCCATGCAGTACGTCAACTTCATAAGGGACATAGCAGAGGATGTTGAACTTGGAAGGCTCTACTTCCCGCTGACTGAACTTGAAAGATTTAATCTGGAGTCACTGGATTTAAGTGAAATAAGGGGAAGGGAGGATAATTTCAGGTCTTTCCTCAGGGCTCAGATTGATATTTACAGGGACTGGCAGAGGAGGGCAGAGGAGGGTTACAGGTACATCCCCTACCGCTACCTGGTACCCATAAAGACCGCCGCCGACATGTACCTCTGGACGTCCAGGATAATTGAAAGGGACCCCCTCATAGTCTACCGGAGGAAGGTGAAGCCCTCAAGGGGCCGGGTGGTCTCAGGGGCCCTCCTGAACATGCTGAGGCTCATCAGGCCCAGGTCACCAACTAAGCAGGGTATTTAGGGGACCTTCAAATGTCTCAGATGACCCAAAGATCCCTTTTTAATTCAATCAGAGATTACACGGGCTTTCTGGTCGGCATATCCAGATTCAGGTTCTGGATATACACCGGGGGAACATATGTAATTGGATACACCCTTGCAGCGAAGGGTTTCACTGATTTTCTCTCACCAGCCTATTACATCTACCTCCTCTACTTCTTTTTCCCGGCTAACGTGTTCATCTACGGTGTCAACGACTACTGGGATGAGGATACAGACAGACTCAACCCCAAGAAGGGTTCAAGGGAGCACATGCTGATGCAGAGTGAGAGGAGGAAACTCAGAAATTCACTGCTTGCAGTTACAGGTATCAGTGTCGCCCTCATGTTTTCACAGAAACCACAGGAGGCCATTCTTTTCCTCGGATTTTTATTCCTATCATATTTCTACAGTGCACCCCCACTCAGATTCAAGGAGAGGCCCTTCCTGGATTTTTCATCCAATTACCTCTACATAATGCCCGGTGTATTTGCCTACAGCCTTGCATCAGGAAGCCTCCCTGAACCCATAATCCTCCTTGCAGGCTACTGCCACATCGCTGCCATGCACATATTCTCTGCCGTACCTGACACAGAGTATGATAGGAGGGCAGGAATCAACACAACACCAGTATTCATGGGCGAAAGGGCGGCACTTGCACTTTCAGCAGCCTTCTGGCTGATATTATCTTTCATCACAGTCTATCTTACAGATCTACATCCCCTCAGCTTTCTGGTATTCGCGTATCCTGCATTTCCCATTTCTGTACTTCTTTTCGAAAGAATAAGGATAGAGAGGGTTTACTGGTACCTGCCCTACGTCAACACAGCCCTTGGAGGTCTGCTCTTCCTTGCTCTTATAAACCACAAGATCTTTCACTGGATTTGATCTTGAAGGTTTTTTACTGTAGTTTTCTGGATTTAACTATTCAGGGTCCTACCACAGGTTTGCCCCTGTTTTAATGAGTATGAGTGCCAGGAGGATTAAACCGGTTATGAAGGGGATCTCAAGTCCAAGGAAGAGGCAGGCCGCTGTCCAGAAGCACATTATCAGGTAGAGGCTGGAGATGGTCCCTGATTTCATTTCCTTCATAGAATCACCCAGAACCACAAGCAGAATAAGGGATGCAATGAAACCTGAGAGCACCCATCCAGCGAAGTTCTGCAGGGGCACACCATAGAATATTCCTGGATTACTCCAGATCCAGAAGTTGAGGGCCACGGCTGCAGGGTCAATCACAACATCTGTGAGGACCACAAGGAGGGTTGAAAGGCCCAGAAATTTCAGTTTCCCACCAACAGATTCCTTTGCAAGATAGGCCGACCCCAGGAAGAGGGGCAGCCAGGCGAATGGGACCGTGAAGGGTGTGTGTCCAAGTATCTTCAGTCCAATGAGTCCGGTGTAGTGGAACTCCGAGTAGGGAAAACCCGTTACTATGGCCAAAGTTTCGATCAGAATTGCATAGGTCCCCAGAACAAGTATCAGAATAACACCACGACCCCTGAGGTCCCTTATCACCGAAATAAATGATGGGAGGGCCATGGATATGATGAAAACAACCGATACCGCGGAATAACCCCCTATATCCACGTTGGCTACAAAATATGATGAGAATGCAAGGATGATGCCCACAAGGAGTATGATGATGGATTTCCCTGAGGGTCTATTCATGATCAGCTCCCTCCATCCACCTGTAAACATCGGGCCTCCGATTCCTTAGAAGTGGAAGCTCCCTCCTCACTTTCTCCACCATTTCCATATCCAGGTCGGCTGTTATAACACATTCTGAGCTGCCTGCATCAACCATAACCGAACCCCATGGGTCGGCGACAAGTGAGTGGCCGTATGCAACATAGGATGCCCCGGGATTTCTTGCAGGGGACACTGCAACACAGTAGCACTGGTTGTCAAGGGCCCTCGACCGTACAAGTAGCCTCCAGTGGGCTGGCCCGGTTGTCATGTTGAATGCACCGGGAAATATTAGAACCTCCGCACCCCCCAGGGCCATCATCCTTGAGAGTTCAGGGAAGCGCATGTCATAGCATATACCAACCCCAATCACAGCAGAACCTGTTTCAGCAACGGTCACAGAGCTACCAGCAATGAGACTGTCGGATTCCCTGAAGGTTATCTCACCCTCCACGTCTATATCGAAGAGGTGAACCTTCCTGTGCCTCGCCACGACTTCACCACCATCATCAATGATGAAGGAGGTGTTGTATATCCCCTCCGGGGTCCGCTCGGGAATTGAACCTGCAACCAGATGGATACCCAGTTCCACTGCAAGGGATTTCATTGTGGTTATGGTCTTTCCATTCTCATCTTCCGCATATTCAGGGAAGAGTTCAGAGTCGTAGGGGCATGTGAACATCTCAGGAAGAACCACAAGTTCAGCACCCCCTCTGCACGCTTCCCTTATCATCTCAGAGGCCTTTTTGATGTTTTCTTCCTTTCTCTCATTTACCTGCATCTGACAGATTCCAACCCTCAGACCGGGCACCCCCCAATTAATATCAGTGAGCATGGTCCTCAGAGGACGTTATTCTCCAGGAGTATCCTTAAACCAATGAGGATGAGGATGACACCACCCAGCGCCTCTATACGGTTTTCAAATATGTGACCTATCTTCTCTCCAAGGTAGCTCCCTCCAAGGGAGAGGAAGAATGTGATGATTCCTATGATTATTATGGGCAGCCATATGGATATGTTAAGGAGTGCAAAGCTGACACCCACGGCAAAGGCGTCTATGCTGGTTGCAACCGAGAGCAGAAGGAGTTCACGGTAACTGAATTTGAATTCCTCCTCCTCAAGCATGGTGCTCTCGTATATCATTTTCAGCCCGATGAGAAGGAGGAGTGTAAATGCAACCCAGGGCGCAAAGGTTGATACGATGCTCTGGATTTCAAGGCCGGATATCCATCCTAGGATGGGCATGAACGCCTGGAATGCACCGAATGAGAATGCAGTTATGAGGGCGTAGTTGATTCCTGATTCATGGCTCACAAGGCCCCGGCTCACTGATATGCTGAATGTGTCCATTCCCAGGCCAATTCCAACGAAAACCATCGATAGAAGATCCATGGGTATCACCATTGAGTAACCATATAATTCTCTCACAAGCTACTTATAAAATCATCTGCAGATGCAAAAAGTTTATATACTACCATTTTAATAACTTAAGTTAACTAAATTTCTTGGGTTCTGAAAAACACCTAAAAAGATTTTAATATGGGTTTAAAAAATTTCAGGAAATTTGAAAATGTTTAAAGCCAGAAATAAAAGCATAAATCATGAATTTGAGGAAAATGAGTTAGAAGAATCAGAAATAATGGATGCATATTCAAGGGCCGTCATGGATGCCTCCGCGGCGGTGAGCCCCTCGGTTGTCAGGGTAACAACACAGTCAAAATCAGGAATCAGAGCAGCAGGCGGGGGCTCAGGGGTCATCTATACAGAGAAAGGCCATATAATAACCAACAGCCACGTCATCCACGGGGCAGAGAGGATAGACGTGAACCTCCACACAGGGGAGCACCACACAGCGGAGGTTGTGGGTGATGACCCCCACACTGACATTGCAGTCATAAAAATTGAACCTGAAACAGAACTCCAGGTACCTGAATTCGCAGACTCCAGCAGGGTGAGGGTTGGTCAGCTCGCCCTTGCCATAGGCAACCCCTTTGGCTTCCAGTTCACTGTCACAGCAGGGGTGGTGAGTGCCACAGGAAGATCCCTCAGGACAATGACAGGGAGACTCGTTGATGGGGTCATACAGACCGACGCGGCACTCAACCCTGGAAACTCCGGCGGGCCACTGGTGGACTACCGGGGGAGGGTACTCGGAATAAACACAGCACTCATAAGGCCAGCCCAGGGGCTCTGCTTCGCCATACCATCAAACACAGTCAGGGAGGTTGCGGATAAACTCATAAAGGACGGCAAAATAAGGAGGGCCCACATGGGAGTTTCATGCCAGAACATACTCATCAGGGATGAACTCAGGGAAAAACTCGGCTTAAACTCAGAGAGGGGCGTGATGATAGCATCACTCCAGGATGGCCCGGCAAGGGACGCTGGAATAATGAGGGGTGATGTGATAGTGGCAATCGATGATGAGCCGGTGGAGACAGTTGACGACATCCACAGGATACTCGGTGAGGAAAAGATCGACGTGGAATGCCAAGTGGATGTGATAAGGGGATCAGAGGTCTGTAAAGTCCAGGTAAGGCCCTCAGAGCTCCAGTGACTCCCCACCAAAATTTTTATGGGTGCACAGAACCATAGGTTATCCGTGGTAAGATGAAACCATCAGAAAAACTGGATGAGATTGACTCATCACTGAGGGGGGTGGGCTACGTACCAGACAGGGAGATCCTGATAACACTCTTCCTGGCGCTGGAACTTGGAAAGCCCATCCTTGTGGAGGGCCCCCCGGGTACAGGAAAGACAATGCTGGCCAGAAAGGCAGCCGAGGCCCTGGGAAGGGAATTCTTTAGGATACAGTGCTATGAGGGCATAACATTCGAACAGATAGTCGGGGAATGGAACTACCAGAAGCAGCTTCTGAGCCTTGAAAGGTCCCGGATCAGCGGATCCCCGGAGGACGTCTTCAGCGAGGAGTACTTCATAAAGAGACCCCTAATGTCAGCATTCATCAATGGGAAACCATCAGTCCTCCTCATAGATGAAATAGATAAGGCCGATGAGGAGGTTGAGAGTTTCCTGCTTCAGGCACTTGGAGAAAAACAGATAACAGTCAATGACCTCGGAACCTTTGACCTCAGAAATGATATACTGGTCTTCCTCACATCCAACTCCCAGCGAAACCTGCTGGATGAGACAAGGGACAGGTGCCTCTACATCCACATCGACTACCCTGACCCTGAACGTGAAATGGAGATTGTAAGGGCACACGTCCCCTCTGCACCTGCCACTCTTGTTCAGGAGACAGTCATGTTCATAAACCGGATAAGGGAACTGGGTGTCATAAAGAAGCCCTCAATAAGGGCAACGGTTGACTGGCTCCGGACCCTCATGGCCCTTGGAAAGGAACACATTGACAGGGAAACGGCTGAGGAGACCCTGGGTGTAGTTATAAAAAACAGGGCAGACGAGGGCAAGGTCCGGGGTCTTGTGGAATCCCTTGATGAAAGTTAACAGCCAGTGAAACTGGAGCACATGTTTCATGGAGAAAATAATTCTTCTTTCAAACATTTTAAGGGATAAGGGACTTCCCGTTAGCATAAGGAGCACTAAAGACGCATTTTCAGCCTATAAAATATTCAAAAATAGACCTGAACTCAGGGATGCTCTCTTTTCAGTTTATGTTAAGGACATGAGGCACTCTGAAGCTTTCATGGACGCATACAATGAAGTTTTCGGGGTTGTGGATGAAGAAAGTGATGAATCATCCGGTTCAGGGAAGGTTGAGAGGATCAGGTCTTCAGAGGAACATACCCTAGGTGAAGTCACAGAGGGCATCAATATTGAGGATTTAGCGGAAATCCAACCTGAAATCCTGGATATCTTTGACTCCAGAACTGATGAGAGCCAGATCCTTGACAGGGATATGTCCACCCTCAATACGTTCGACCCTGAGATATTTGATCTCTGCCGCAGACTGGGAATGAAAATTGCCAATAGAAGATCCAGGAGGCTCCGCCGTTCAAAGAAGATGCGACCCGATATAAGGCGGAGCATAAGGAAAAACATGAAGCACGGGGGCACAATAATTGAGCTCATGAGGTCAGAGCCAAGGGAGAGAAAGAGCCAGCACATATTCCTGAGTGATGTGAGTGGTTCCTGTGACTGGATAAGCAACTGGTTCTTCTGCATAGTTTACGCGGCCCAGAAGACATTCTACAGGTCACGTTTCTTTGACTTCGACAGCAGGATCATTGAAACGACCCACATCCTTGATGAGGATGACCTCTACGATGCCTTCAGGAACCTCAGGGAGTCCAGGATAAGGAACCTCATGCTCCATGGGACATCAAACATGTACACAGCCTTCAGCGACTTTCTTGAAAATGTTAATTTCACAGGAAAGTCCTGTATAGTTATTCTCTCAGACTGCAGGGACTGGGCAGGGCCAAGGAAGGATGGGGTCCCTGAAAGCGCTGAACTGGTGGCTGAAATGTCTGAGAAGGCAAGGAAGGTCCTCATACTGAACCCTGAACCAAAAAAGAAGTGGGACGTTGTTGACAGCTGTGTTTCAATTTACAGGGATTCCGGTGCAGCTGTGAAGGAGGTCAGGACCTTAAGGCAGCTGGCAGAGGTTATAGAGGGTCTTTGATGGACATAACTGTTTTTAAGAGGATATAAAAATGCTCTTAAACCTTTATTCTTTCACCTGTTACTTCAAGAGAAAGGTGACCCGCTGTTTACGCATCAGCTGTCCAGTTTTTAAAATGCGCCAGCTGCTCTGTTAACTGCATCCACAAGTTCCTGGAGATTTTCACCGCCACTTTCAAAGGGGAAAAAGCCAACAGGAGCTAAAAAATTCATGGTGTAATTTAAAGTCCTGGATTTTCCTTCATCTTTTATTTCGAGTTTTTTGATCCATTTTATGGGATATTTTTCGTGTTTGAATTTCATGCCAGACCTGAAAAAGAATTCAAGGAATTTACCATCGAAGGTTATCAGTACTGGACTCTCTTCGCTCATCATCCCTCCCACTTCGATCATTCCAACCCCACCAGAGCCATATTATCATATTCAGAGTATTTAATATTGCCGAGCTTTTGAAAATGAGGTATTTACACTCAGTTTTATTTAAAATCAGACCTTAATGGACACTAAAAATAAAACAGAAACTTTGAGGAGCCGAGAGGTTATGGGTTAATGATGCAGAAATTTTCAGAGAAAGTTATCCAGTGTAACCCCCCTGTTTGATTTGAGTTCCCTAGGGGGCTCGATCTCCCTGAACTCCAGCCCCTCATCCTCCAGCATCTCCAGGGCATCATGGGTTATTGATGGGGCCACCAGAATGCCCCTCACACCCACCTGATCATCCCTGAATTCATCCACATATCTCCTGAGCTGTTTAACAGCACTCACACCAGCCTTTCTGCTTTTAAGTTCAATTATCATGAGCGAACCATTCTCATCCTTACCCAGAATATCAATGAAACCGGAGCTGGTGGCATATTCCCTGGAAACGGGTCTGAAGCCAGGCTCGATGAGGTGGGGGTGCATCATGATCATGTCCCCCATGTCGCTTTCATGGCCTGATACGGTGAGCTCATGCATATCCCTTGGAAGGTAGAAGGAGATGAGGTGTACCTCATGGAGTTCAACCTCAAGGCGCTCCTCAGGGGACCTCCGGATACTTTCAAGAAAGAGGCTTCCACGCTTCATGTAGACCCTGCACCTTGATCTGGGGGGCTGCCAGTTAACAGGGTCCACCTTCCGGTCCTGGTGGACCATGAATGTTCCATCCGGTTTTATAACGATGAGCCTCTCACCGGCACCAAGGCTGCTCCTGGCACGCCCCTCATAGGATGCACTGCAGCAGGCAAGTATCACTATAAGAGCGCGCTTCCTTATACCCTCCTCTAGCAGCTGGTACGCTTCAGTTCTGGATGGATTTTCAGATACCCTGCACTTCATGTTTATCAGCGGCCCAATTTTTCACAGTTCTGACCTTAGAGAGGTGTAATTTCTGTTCATCTGGCTGTAAGGTTTAATATCAATGCTGAAGTTATATATACTCTGCGAGGCAGTGCCACACAAGAGAAATGAAAGTTGGTTGTACATGATAAAGGAATTTGTTATAGGAACCGAGCTTGCACCTGCATATTACGGGGATCTCCTTGAGTTCATCCGGCGCTACTATCTCATGCCCGGCGACTTCAATGAAATAAGAAGAGATGGCCTGAGGCTTGTTTTCAGGGCGTGGAGGGATGAGGGGATAATATACGGTGAGATAATCGCCGGTGAAAACCTCAAACTGATCCTAGAATACCCTGCGGAACTCGGGGAATGGGCAGAGGCAATATATGAGGACATATTCACATCCATCCAGGCATTTGAGGATATGATGAGGCAGCACACCGTGTACTTTGCCTGGGTGGAGGGGGAGGATATAATCCCTGAAAGGCCCCCGACAGGGAGGGGAATGGCATCAAAGGGCATATTCGGAAGCAGCATGCTCCTCGTCTATGTGCTCTTCTTTGGTGTCAACATAATCCTATTCATCATCCTGGGATTCTATGCAGTTATAGCGATCCTCCTCATGCAGCTCGGTATAATACTCCTCTCAGACCGCATATACGCCAGGATGGGTGAATGGGTTATAACCCCAGAAAACCCCAGCGTGCACATAATCCAGTTCCAGCTCCCTGAAGACGAATTCAAATTCTTCATAGATAAAATGGGTAATGAAGCGATCCTGAAAATCAAACGTGAAATTTACAGGCTTTCCCTTGCAGATAAGAGGCCCCCCACATGTGAAGATGCACGGGGAGTCCTTGAAAGGTATGGCTTCAGGTGCAATCCACTCTATGAGAGGTCAAGGACCGTTAACCTTTACTCAATAATTGAAGATGCTGCCGGGGCATTCGGGATACCGGTACCCAGGATTGTTCTCTCAAACACCATGATAGCAAACGCCGCTGCAACGGGCCCAAGCCCCCGAAGAGGCCTGGTACTTGTAACAACGGGGCTACTGGTTCAGTTGACTGACGAGGAGGTGCTTGCGGTTATAGGGCATGAAATGGGGCATCTTGTTGGGCGGGACCCCATAATACTCTTCAGCATAGTGTCTGCCGAGTTCGTAATGAGACTCACGGTATTACTGCCGGTTGTGCTGGTTTCCCCGCTTCTCTATATAATCATTGCAATGGGTATAATATTCTTTGTGGCCAAGTTCTTTGAGGCAAGGGCTGACCTCCTCTCTGCAATGGTTATAGGAAAACCTGAGGTCCTTGCGAGGGCCCTCAGGAAAATAGGTTACCAGAAACTGGCACTTGAGAAGTCAGGCTCCCAGAGGATATCCGGGTGGACGGCCTGGGACCCCCACCCCCCCATATACTTCAGGATAAAGCGGCTTGAAACTCTGAGGGATTATGAGAACGTGAAAAGTCCCCTCATCAGATCAGCTGTTGATGTGGTAAGGGGATTCAGGGACTCTATAAGGCAGTTCTTTTAGGTCATGTTGGTTATCTCAGAAAAACTCCAGCATCTGATTTCATTCAAACCTCGAGAGGACCTTTGCAACATCATCAAGTTTTATCTCATCGGGGCCCTGGATACCATACCTCATGCATATGGATTCAACGGGTTCACGGTTTACAAGGTAATCAAAGAGGTCCCTGTACTCATCTTCACTGTAATCATGGTCTTCACGTGTGGCCTTCGCAAGTTCAATTATGGCCTCCCTTAAGAGGTCATCTATTCCCCTTTTACTGGCGAGGCTGTCAAGGAAATCGTTTCTTTTAAGGTCCTCCCCAAAGAATTTTTTAAATGACCTTCTCTGCTGGAGGCCCTTGTAGATGATTATGAGTTTATCCTGCATTTCCCGTGCTTCACCCTTTCTGATAATCTGAAACCCTCCATTCAATCACTAACTATTTTTATCAATTTCGCCATACAATAAAACAGTTCTGATTTTCAGGGTGACAACATGTACAGGCTTGAACTCGATAGGACCATGTGTATATCATGCGGAAACTGTATTGAAAACTGCCCGGAACTCTTTGAATTCGCGGATGACGGTATTTCATCCCTGGTGGGTGTTGAAATATCTGACCTCCAGGTTAAGGAATTTGATGACCCAGCATGCAGCGAAAAGGCGGCAGCCAACTGTCCTGTCATGTGCATAAAGCTTTACAGGAATGGTGAGGAGATCACATAGTATTGGTTGATTAAGGAGCAGTAAAATGGAGGAAGGCAAACCATCATACTTCAATCTTGCTGAATTCAGATTTGAATCAGGAGAAAAACTCAGCGATGTAAGGGTTGAATACAAGACCATCGGAGAACCCTCCCTGAATGATGAGGGTGAGATAGATAATGCTGTCGTCTATATACATGGGTGGAGTGGGGACTTTTCTTCAGTTAAAAGGATAGCTGACCTCACAGCACCTGGAGGCGCCCTTGAAGGGTTCTTTATAATATCAATGAGCTCACTGGGGTCTCCGGGTTCGGCTTCCCCATCCACAACATCACTTGGAGATGAATTTCCTTCCTACACAGTACTCGACATGGTGAACTTCCAGAGACAGTTTCTCAATGAGAAATTTGGCATAAAAAAGGTCAGGGGAGTCCTAGGGACATCAATGGGGGGATTTCAGGCCCTCCAGTGGGCTGCAGAGTACCCTGATGAGATGGAATTCCTCATGCCCCTTGTAACCTCCTGGAGAACACGGGGAGTTAACTATGCACTCTTCAGTTACATGAACCACCTCATTGAGTCAGACCCTGATTTTGCCGCCGGCAGAAAACCCAGAAGGGCTCTGTCACTCTCATCCATGCTCATGTACCTCTATGGACTCTCAAGGGAATACTACAGTGGCCTTGAAAATCATGAGCTGGAGTCAGCAATGAGGGATATGGGGTCAGAGGGGGAACTCATGGACCCCCATGATGTGCTGTGGAGGAACAGGGCCGCCATGAACCATGACCTGGAGGGTAAGCTCGGCAGGATAAGGGCAAGGACCCTCATATTCGGGGTGAACCAGGACCAGTACTTCCCACCGGAACTTGACACGATCCCCATGGCCGAACTCATACCTGGCTCCGAGTTGATTCTATTTGATTCTGAATGCGGACATCTGGGAGTAAATGAGATAGGTAAATATGGTGAACTCATAGCTTCATTTATTAAAGGTGATAGTGAATAAGAAGGAAGGTGTTTATTTGCAGGTGAAGGTTGAGGATTTTGGCTTCAGTGAGGATAAATGCATGAACTATGTACTCTACAGGGTTTCAGACATTGATGATGATGTCAGAAGGAAACTCATGGAGAGACTTGAGGAGGACACAGAGGAGGATAACGGAGACCTTCTGATAACAGTTTTCTATGCGCCGGAGTACTTCCCCTTTGGTTCAGAGGAGGCAAAGGTGCGCATGGACGACTTCATTGCAAGGGAGGAAATTGAGATGGCTGTGTTCCTCTCCAGTGTCCTTGAGGACTGAAGTCATTTAGTAACATGAGTTTCTGGTTAAGGTGGAGATAGGGGGACATGCATTCGGAGCCTTCTGTGGAAGTTAAAAAAATCGAAAAATCCGGTGATAAATGGAGGGTGGTCCTGGAACTACGTATTCCAGGACATGGACTCTTAGAAATTCTGGATGAACTTGAAAGAAGATTCAGAGACTACTCATTTCGTGCAGATGGCAGAAATATAACCGTTGAGGCATCATTCAGGATTCTCGAACCATGAGAGGATGAACCGGCGGAGGATGTGGCTGAGTCCATAGCACTGGAACTTCTCTCCTTTATAACTGGTGGGGGGCTTCGGAGTGAAATTTGATGACTACAGGTTTGGCAAATACCTCTATGAGAGAAAGAGGTGGGCTGTGTTTCTCGCACCAAACCAGAGCAACCTTGGAACTTGTGTAGTGGCCCTCAAAAGGAGGGAGGAGTTTCTTGGAAACCTAAAGAAGGATGAATGGGATGAAATGCTCCTTATAATATCTGAACTTGAAAATGCAGTGAGAAAGGCATTCGGTGCCGCCATGTTCAACTGGGGCGTCCTTCTTAACTCCTTCTACCGTGAAAACACCCCTCCACCACAACTGCACTGGCACTTCATCCCCCGCTACAGAAATGAGGTGGTAGTGAATGGGGAGATATTCGATGACCCCTTCTTCGGTTACATGAGGCCAAGGCCCCCAAGGAATGTCTCAGAGGAGACTCTCCAGGAAATAAGGAATAAAATGCTGGCCTGGATAAAAAGGTAGAATCATTGTGGGAATGGATACAGAAGGCCTGGGTAGAGAAGCTGGATCATGATTTGAAATAATGCCTTGGATAAAGGTTTAAGATTAAAAGAATTTATTTTTTGATCTGCGTGGAGTAAACATACCGGCTTTTATCGAAGACGTTCCAGTCGCTCCCTGAACTCCTTACGGTGCCTCTTTTCCTCATCAATTATATGCCTTAAAACTCCGGTGACCTCATCATCGTCAATTATCTCTATCTGCCTCTCGTACTCCTCAATACCCTCTGTTTCCTTCTGGATCTGCCTTTCAAGGCCCTCAATTATATCTTCACCAAGGTAATCCACTTCGCCGATCTCCATGGAGGGTCTGCCGCCTCTCTTTGTTATGAGGTCCGCGAGCCACCACATGTGCCTCATCTCATCTGCCGCGATTCCTTCAGTTAGCCTGCTGAGGTCACAGTCCTCTATAACAAATGCGTTGTAGGTGTACATCATGGTCGCCTCAAGTTCATGGCGAAAGTCGATATTCAGGAGTTCTATTATCCTTTCACTGTCCATAAAAATCCACCTCAACGTGATGTCTGTCCATCTGGATATATAAGTGGTTCTCACCGTTAGAAAAAGTCCATATACCCTCTGGAATAAATAGAGTAATGGTGATTGGATGCCAGCGGAGGTTTATTTTTCAGATTTCAGGGCAAGGTCCAGGAACGAGAACAGGGGTATGAAGATACAGAGGATATTTGACGCGGCCTTTGGCGAACCCTTCTCTGGGGATGACATCGTGGCTGTTAAGGTGCACTTTGGTGAACGGGGCAACGACTCCTATGTGAGCCCTGTTCTGGTGCGCCACGTCATTGAAAGGATAAGGGAGAGCGGGGCATCCCCTTTCCTCACAGATACCAACACCCTCTACTATGGTTCAAGGCACAATTCGGTTGATCACATTGAAACAGCCATACTCAATGGCTTTGACTATTCTGTTGCCGGGGCACCCCTTATAATTGCAGATGGGCTCCATGGAAACAATGAGGTAACTGTGCCTGTGAAGGGAAGGCACTTCAGTGAGGTTAAAATCGCGGGTGACATTGCCGAGGCATCGGCAATGGTTGTCATATCACACTTCAAGGGTCACGGGATGAGCGGCTTTGGAGGGGCCCTCAAGAACCTTGCCATGGGATGCGCCACCATCCAGGGAAAGATTGAACAGCACGAATGCGCAAAACCCGTGGTGAGGGGAGAATGCACTGAATGCGGGGAGTGCATCTCTGAATGTCCCGTGGATGCCATGACCCTCCATGATGGCGTCATGATAGAATACGATAGGTGCATTGCCTGCATGAACTGCCTTGACACCTGTCCCAGCGGCGTATTTGACCTTGACTGGGAGAGGGACATACCTGAGTTCATTGAACGGATGATGGAATACGCCCTCGGGGTAACATCCACCATTGACAGGATATTCTACCTGAACTTCCTCATGGATATAACCCCTGACTGTGACTGTGTGCCCTGGAGTGACAGGAACATAGTTCCCGACATAGGGGTGCTGGCATCAGAGGACCCTGTTGCAGTGGACACAGCAAGTTACCACCTTGTGAACCGGGAGGAGGGAATCAGGGGGTCAATGCTCGAGGAAAACCATGAGACCGGTGGGGATAAGTTCAGGGGGGTGTGGGGTGACGTTGATGGAACCCACCAGCTGGTATATGCAGAGAAACTAGGTATGGGGGTGCGTGATTACAGGCTGATTGAAATACCATAATAAGTGCACGGGATGTATTGAATCTTATGGAGTGAAGTTTGGCTGTTACTGACGGGATACCTCTATCATCCTCTCAACAGCCCTCCTGGCCCTTTCAGCCACCTCATCAGGAACCGTTACAGTGAATTCTTCATTGACCAGTGAATTTTTAACCTTCTCAAGGGTGTGCAGTTTCATGTTCTCACATATGGCCTCTGCGAGGAGGGGAATTGTTTCCTTGTCCGATTCAAGGTCAATACGTGTTTTCATGTCAACCTCTGTACCGATTATGAAGCGATTCCTCTCTGACTCAAGAACCCTACGTAACATTCCACCGGTGCTCAGGATGTGGTCCGCCAGTTCCTGAACTTCAGGGTCACATTCAGGGTGTATGAGTAGTTCAGCGTCGGGGTACTCCTCCCTCTTTGCCATCACATCGGCGACAGTGAACATCTTATGGACATAGCAGTAGCCGTTCTCTGGGATGGGGATTATCCTCTTGTCGGTGTGCTGCTGAACATACCATGCAAGGTTTCTGTCGGGACCGAAGAGTATGAGGTCCTCCTCCAGACTTTCAACAACCTTAACGGCATTTGCAGATGTGCAGAGGATATCCGCCTCTGCCTTTGCCTCTGCAAGGGTGTTAACGTATAAAACAACTGCAGCGTCAGGGTATCTTTTCCTGGCCTTCCTGACGTCCTCTGCACTTAGCATGTGTGCCATGGGACACTCCGCACCCCTGTCGGGTATCAGGATCTTCTTATCAGGGTTGAGGATGTAGGCTGTCTCGGCCATGAAGTCCACGCCACAGAAAACAACAATATCCCTATCATGTATTTCACTTGCCTTCATGCAGAGTTCAAGTGAGTCCCCTTTAAAGTCTGCAATTTCCTGTATCTCCCTTTTCTGATAGTTATGGGCAAGTATGATAGCATTTTTCTCCTTCTTCAAGTTCAGAATATCCCTTTGCAGCTGATTTAACATAAGCGTCCCTACTGAAAAATTATGATAGAATCAAGAATTAAGGCAATCTATCTATAGGGGTTAATGTTTTATAAATATTTCCATAAAACAGGCACCTTAACTGAAATCATCCTTTATTCTGGAACTCTGGGATCCTTTAATCCCATATCTGCCTTAACTCTGGGTGGATGGTTTCTGTTATCCCAAGTTCACCCATGGCATCCCTGTAGGCCCTGTAGATGGCTGTAAACTCTGGCCTTATCATGCCCCTGAATGCACCATATCCCATAACACGCCCGTAATTCTCTGTTATTGATGTGATTATTATTTCCATGTCCCTCTTTATTTCCTCAAGGCCGTATCTTGCAGCTGAGATGTTTTCCCTCAATTTTTTGAAGTCAACTGATGCATTGCTGAGGACACCAACCCCATCAAGGGTTATTGGACATTCGTCGCGTGGAAGGGATTTGCGGAGCATACCTCCTGCTGGGGCTACACCCATAATTTTACTGGCCCCGATTGACATCGCAAGGAGGATATGCTCATAGATAAGAAGTACTGTTTCCTTTTGGGCTTCGGGGTCAGATGGGACATCAATGGATTTGAGTTCCGGGAGGGATAGTGGTGGCCTCACCTCCGGGATGGCTTGTGACTGCAGGGACCCTTTAAATTTGTCTTCCACCACGGGTTTTTCTATTTTCTCTTCCAGCGGCTCTGGTTTTTCAATTTCAGGTTTTTTGAGTATTTCCCGCTGTTCACGCAAAACATCGGTGCTGGTCTCAGGCACAGGTTCCTGTTCCTGCCCAGTGGCTTCAGCTTTCTGTTCTGCAATCGTAACATTGATTTCATCACCCTCAGGGATCCCACTGACGTCTGAACCTGCAGATTCGGAAGTGATACTTGCTTCAGAACCTTTGGATTGAGGGGTGATACCTGCTTCAGGCTCCATGGTTGATTTAATCCCTGCAGCTGATGATTCCTCCTTGACATATTCCAGCTCTTGGAGTATTTCAGGGTCTGAAAGTCTCTCCATAACCCTTCTTGCAAGGAGCATCACCTTGCCAAGGTTTGACCTTTTATCAGCAAGCACAAGAAGATGAAGGTCATCGTTGAGCAGGACCATCTTGCCGCCAGGAAACTCAATAATAGCAGACTGATACTCTCCCTGCCCTGCCCTTTTGAGGAGTTTACCTGAAGCATCTGCCATTACACTGGCCATGGATCCAAGGTTTCCGCTGGAGGCTCCCCTGCTGTAGAGGATGCTGCCTGAACTGTCAGTTACGATTACCCCCTCAACACCTTCACCTTCCAGGATTTCACCAACTATCTCTTCAAGTATTCTAAAACCCCCATCAGATGTTCTCTTTACGCACAAGTTTGCAGTGTGTTATCCAGGCAGCCTTCTTTTTGCCTGGAGGATAACACGTTATGAGCATGAGCCTGGCCTCCCCATTCTGGGCGAAGCGCACGGGATTGACCTTATAGTCCCATCTTATATCATCACCATTGGATGTCACCACATATACGTAGCGCATTGAGGAGAGATGGTCCTCTATTATAACCGCATCTCCCCTCCTGAGGGCACCTATCCTCCTGAATGGTCCTGAATAGGTGGTTCTATGCCCCAGGATCCCACAGTCGCCTGCAGACCCTGGCATGACACTTTCAGGGTAGTGGTAGACCGATTCATAGGCATTCACGGTGTCCTCCCTTATCCAGCACCTGACGCCTATCGAGGGTATTATGAGCTTCCCAATTACCGGTCCGCGTGAGCCTGCAACTGTATTTGGACCTGAGGGGACAGGGTCAAAAAGTTCTCTGGGCGCATTCCTGTAGTTTTCAAGGTGAACCCGTGACCTTTCCAGGGCCTGGTAATCCTCAAAGGCCTTTATAATAATGCCTGAGGTAATCGATACGAAGAAAAGGCATATGATTGCTGCGTAGATGCTGTTTCTTCTCATTCAAAACCCTGCATTTGATCCTGTTTAGAATAACCTTCAAGGACCTTTTTCACATGAGACGCAATCACGTAACGGTATTTCGTTACCTTTTTTGGATCAGGGACCCAGGCTGTCACCTTTGCCTTTATCCCGGTATCTGTAAATTCAAGGACAATGAGCCCGGGCTCAGGGTCCTTCAGTATACCTGGAACTCCCATGAGAACATCCTTAACTTCAGATTCAAACTTTTCAATATCAACATTGTAGTCAAGGTTGACCCTGAGTTCAACCCTCCTACTTTCCTCTGCACTGTAATTGACGTAGGCTGTTTTGGAGAAGGTTGAGTTGGGCACCGTTACTATTTTGGCGTCAGGGGTTTTTATTGTTGTTGTCCTGAAACCAACCCTTTTAACCTTACCCTTCTGCCCGGCAACCTCAATGGTGTCACCAACCCTGAAACTCTTATCAGCCAGTATGAACATCCCGGAGATGAAGTTGGATATGATGTCCCTGGATGCAAAACCCACCGAGACACCCGCTATACCCAGACTCACGGTTATGGCGGTTACGTCTATTCCAAGTTCCCTCAGAACTATGCTAAGGGCTATGATGTATATGCTGTATTTTATTATGTCATTGAGGACCTGTATGAGTGTAAGGTCCAGGTCCCATTTTCTGGTGGACCTCTTGAGGAAATAGGAGGCCCACTTAACAAGTAGAACAGCGACCATCACCGTGACTATTATGATGAGGATGGTTTCAGGCGCTGGAACCGGAATCATCAGCCTTCACCTCCACGGTCATGAGGTCATCTGCAACATAGGTTTCAGGGAAAACCTCCCTTGCGGCGTTCAGAATAACCTCGGTCCGCTTGTATCTGGTGCTAAGATGTGTGAGTATCAGCCTCCTGACGCAGGCAGATGCAGCAACCTCCGCGGCTTCCCTTGCAGTGGAATGCCCACTTTCAGCCGCCTTGTCCTCGCTTCCAGCCTCAAAGGTTGACTCATGTATCAGAAGGTCCGCATCACGGGCAAGATCTATAACAGACTCACAGGGGCGGGTATCACCTGAGTAGCATATCTTCACACCCCGACGCGGGCTTCCAAGGACCTCCTCTGGGTTTATGATCCTGTCACCAACCCGCACGGGTATGCCCCTGTGCAGCTTTCCAAAGGCAGGCCCCGGTTTGAGTCCAAGTTCAATGGCCTTCTCCCTGAGGAACCTCGGCCTCTTCTTCTCCTCAAAACAGTAGGCTAGGTTGAATACCGAATGGGAGGCGGGTGCCGAGGTAATACGGTAGTCTTCCTCTTCAAGGACTGTGCCGCCCTTAACCTCATGCACATGGATATCAAAATCGAGCGTGAAGTAGCCCAGCTTCATGATGGATTCGTGGAGTTCATGGATTCCTGGGGGCCCATATATCTCAAGGGGCTCCTGGCGCCCCCTGAAGCCCATTGACTGTATCATTCCAGGTATTCCAAGAATATGGTCCCCGTGTAGATGTGTTATGAACATCCTTGTAACCTTCATGGGGCTGATGCCTGCAAGGGCCATCTGTCTCTGAGTTCCCTCACCACAGTCAAACAGGAATACCTCACCAGGGATTCGAAGTGCTATTGATGTGTGGTTCCTGTTCTTTGAGGGGACAGCTGATGATGTACCCAGAAATGTAACTTCCATCATATCACTCTTTAAGGTTCTTGGAGGATATCTGCTGGAGATTCTGCTTCATGGACATAAAATTTATAATTCTTCCCTTTATATTAATTTAGGGGATCTTCATGATTGACATTCTCAGGGAAATGATCAGGGCAGACGTGGGATTTGAGGATATAACAACTGAGGCACTTGTTGAAAGGGGCACAGTGGCAGTGGCGGATGTCATAGCCGGAGAGGATGGCATAATTGCAGGTGTGGATGTGGCATGGATCATAGCCGCTGAATTCGGAATCAAAATAGAAAGGCTGAAAATGGATGGTGATCCGGTTAAAGCCGGTGAAGGGGTTATAATCCTTGAGGGGGAAGCTTCAGATATCCTGAAGATCGAAAGGACAATGCTGAACCTCATGATGAGAATGAGTGGCATAGCCACCCTCACACGAAGCATGCTGGAGCGGGTGAGGGCAGTGAACCCTGATGTGAGGATAGCCGCCACCAGGAAGACAACTCCTGGACTGCAGTGGTTTGAAAAGCAGGCAGTTAAAATTGGTGGTGGTGACACCCATCGCTTCAGGCTTGATGACTGTGCAATGATCAAGGACAACCACATAGCAATCGCTGGAAGTGTGGGGGATGCGGTGAGGCGGGTTAAGAAACATGTGAGCTTCACAAAGAAGGTTGAGGTTGAGGTTGAAAGGCCAGGTGACGCTGCACTGGCTGCAGAGGCAGGGGCCGACATCATCCTGCTTGATAATATGAACCCAGGGGACGTCAGGAAGGCACTGGAAGAACTCGAAAGTGCCGGGCTGCGGGACAGGGTGATTGTTGAGGCATCAGGGGGCATAAAACCTGAAAATATAGATCTTTATGCTTCCACTGGAGTTGATGTGATATCAATGGGGTTTATAACCACATCAGCCCATCCACTCGACCTCAGCCTTGAGATAAGGGAAGTGAAATGACCTTTAATTCTGGTAATCAGAACACTTAATTTAATTAAAGAGGACCTATATTTTCTGTTGTTATATTCGGTGTTTCTTTGATTATATGGAATACATTTATATACCTTGAGCCTGATATAGTCACATGGAGGTAGAAACCTATGGAGAATGAAGAGATTCAGAATAACAATGCTGATATGGAAGCTGAAGAGGAAACCGAGGAATTACCCTTTGCCAAGGCAGAGGTTGTCAGGCTCATGAAACAGCACCTTGACAGTGACAAGATGATACGTGAAAGGGTCAAGGTTGAGATGAATAAGTTCCTTGGAGAAATCCTCGAGAAGGTATGCCAGCAGCTTAACCAGTACCCCTATGCCACAGTGGAATATGAGATGCTCAAGGAGTGCATATATCCCTACAAGAACATTGAAAGGATAAACCAGGAAAAGGAACGCCTCCTGGCACACCTTGAGGCAATAAAGGCCGACTGTGATGCAATGGGTATGGATATCAAACGCACACTCAAACTAAGGGATGTTGATGAGGACTAATCCTCCTCATCAATCTCATCTGACTCAAAAACCAAAAATCCTGTCTTGAGGGATTTTATTTCTTCATCTGAGAGCTTTTCCCTCACAGCACGTGGGTGACCAACAAAACTCTGCCCGAATGGATCCTCAATTATAACTGTGACATTCCTTTTTCCCCCGCGAACTTCACGGAGCATTTCCAGGATCTCTGAGGCTTTTTCCTTTGATTCATCCTCCTCAAAGAGGTTGATGGCTGTTTTAACGGCGGTTTCAAATCTCTCAACAACACCCTCAATGTTGGAGATGTAACCTGTTGACCTGGGGCCCGGTTCAACCTTGAGTCCGAGTTCAGGTATCCTTATGGTTGCTGACTGGGACTTAACGACCCTTGCGTTGAGTGTTTTGTCACCCACCTCGATTGTGTACCTTGATGGTTCCTTCTGCTCAAGGCAGATTATATCTGTGCTTCTGTAGCCACACCTGCTGCAGATGAGTACGGATTCCATTATCTCACCGAAGTAGGGGATCTTCTCAACCCTACTGATGGCGGTCATACACTTCTCTCCACTGCAGACTGGGCAGTCGATCTTCATATCCTGCTGGTTCAATCTGTCACCCCTGTAATCCTGATTACAGAACGTAAATTAAGTAAATGGATCATCAAATTTACACTGTGATATTCAGTTCTCTCCCCGGTAGATAAGTCCACTTTCCTCAAGTTCATTCAGTATTGCCTGAAGACTTTCTGGATCCGGTGCACATATCCTATGGCTGTGGATGTTATCTGAAAGCGTGTAAAGCCTTTCAAGATCTCTTTTTCGCTTTGGACTCTCATTTAACCGCTTAAGAAACCTTTCAGCCTCAACAGGATCGTATACATTGACCTCACGTTTGAGTGGCTGTGAAAATCCGGGTATTGGATAGGATACGTCAACGATTCTTCCGCCATGCCTTTTAATGATGATGTCTATAACCTCACCGAGGCGTTCAACAGGGTGCTGAAGTGTCACCTCGGCGCAGTTTTCCCTTATGAATGACAGCATCCTTTTGATGGTGCACCTTATGTCGTCGTTGTTGATCACCGGCACGTCATGCTCCCTTGCCTTTCTTACAAGGTAGTCATGTATGACACGGTTCTCACGGAAGTATTCAAGGTGTTTTCCACCCCTCTTTACCTCCATGGCCCTCTTAACGAAACGCTCCTTATGGACATTCTCCTCGGCAGACAGGACAAAAAAATGAATTGATGCATTTTCCTCAAATTTCTCAATGTCCAGGAGGCCAGGAAGGAGGTGGACGCCCTCTATGGTCACATCATCAGAGTCAGCAACAGCCCTTTCAATAACCTTCTCAACTGCAGGAATAACGAATGAGGCGTGCTCCTCAAAACCCGCACATATAAGTGATTCAATGTTGTTGTTACGGAAGCGCTCTTTATCTCTCAGTGTGGTGTAGGCATCAAATGAGGACTTATGGAGCGCGGGAGCATAATCTGGCCCGATTATGCCCCTTACGATCTCCCTTATGAAATCTGTTTCTATAAGGTGCTTTATGTTTAACTCCCTGGCAAGTTCCGATGCAACGGTGGACTTTCCAATCCCTGAAGCACTTCCTATAAGTATCACATAGGGTTTTCTCAATTTTCACGCCCCATAATTAAAATAGAGGTTATGTAAGGAGATCCTTAACGCGTTCGGCACTTCTCCTCATCTCGATACGAATAAGACCAAGATTTATATCAACATCGGTTATCAGTACAAGTATTCCCTCCCCGGCGTCTATCATGAGGGTCTTACCCCTGGTACCCTCAATCATAACCTGTTCAAGGGGCTCATGCTTTATTTCCTCGGCGGACCTTTCTGCAGTACCGAAAACTGCTGAAGCCATTGCAGCGACCAGTTCCCCGTCTATGTCGGATGGAACCTCACTTTCGATTACAAGACCATCCTTACCCACAACAAGGGAACCATTTACCCCATTGATCCTACCTAAATCTTTAAGTATTCTTGCTATCATACTATGCCTCCATAAACAGAGTATTCTACCCAAAATATATATGCTTTAAGCATTTATTAATTAAATGAGTATGACTAACTAATTAACAGTTTCTATTTGATTCCAGCAAGTATTAAAGGAGTGATTATTTGCACATATTATCTTCTGTCGAGGAACTGAGGGAGCTGAATCCGTTTATAATCATTGGATGTGGTGGTGGAGGAGAAAAATTTGCAAATTTTGAGGGAGTCGAACCTGTAGGATTTGTTGACGATGACCCCAGAAAGCATGGAAAGGACTTCTGTGGATTTAAGGTATCATCAAGCCTCCTTAAGCTTATACATGAGACCGATGCAAGAAGTGTTGCAATAATGCTCCCCATAGGTGCAGAGGGCACCGCCCTCAAGTATGCTGTCCAGGCGATAAATGAGGGTAAAAATGTTGTGACCTCATTCAGATCACTCCCACTGGCAGATAACACTTCCCTCATAAAATTTGCAGAGCAGATGAATGTAACAATCAAGGAGATAAGCCCCCGCCTTGACAACGTAAGGAAAATATTCGGGGTTGCACCCCCACGCTGCACAGAGGTACTCCCCAAGATAAAATACAGGCACAGGGCACCTGTGGTATTTGTTGGGGGCACCTCACAGGAGTGCGGCAAACGTACAACCACAAGGCTCCTGGGAAAGGAGGCAAAGGAAAGGGGCCTTGAGGCGGGAGTTATCTCAACCGATGAGATGGGTCTTGAACAGCCGGTTGATATAAATTTCCGGGCAGGTAGCCTCTCTGTTATGGATGTTGCAGCGGCGGTTATGGGTTCGGTGAAGTACCTTGAGGAGGAGAAGGATCCGGATATAATATTCATAGAGGGCCAGTCAAGCCTCACTGAAAGGAAAAACCCACACCCAAGGGGTTTATCGGCATCAATACTTATAGGAGCGATGCCCGACGTTACGGTGCTCTGTCACAGGCCAAACCACCCCTACAGAAAACCAAGGGGGATAAAGGAGGAGATAAGGGCCATAGAGGCAATCGAGCCAACGAGGGTTATAGGGATTTCCTTAAATTTAAGAAACATGAATGACAGATCAATAATAGAAAGGTATGAAGCACGCTTTGGGCTTCCTGTTGTTGATGTTAAGAATGGGGGGGCTTCAAGATTAATGGATGTGATCATGGAGCACATAGGGGAGATTTAGTTGAGGGACATTCTCGAAATGCTGAAGAAAAGTGTGGGACTTGATGAGGAAGTTAAGGAACCTGAGGAGACAGAAACCATAATAGTGCCGGAGCACTCCTTCTATGAGATCATTCTCCTGAAGGCAAAATCCATTGGGGATGTGGACGATGCCCTCTCCCAGGTGACCGATGAGAAGAATCCGGTTATACTTGATCTCACCGAGATTCAGAGAGATAATCCATCGGATTTCAAGACAGTGGGGGAACGCATAAAGGATCTCAGAGAGAATCATGGTGCAGAGGCGATACTCCTCTGCAATAAGGAGAAAAATGTGGTGATAATAACTCCACGGGAAATTAAACTCATCAGAAAGGGGTAGTGGACATATGGAGCTTCCTATAACCAAGCCATCCAAGATTTCCTATGGTGATGAGATAGATTTCAGTGAACTTCTTGAAAAACTTGCATCAGATGAATACAATGGATTCATAAGGATTACCCACGCATCCGATGAGGGCTACATTCTATTCAGGGATGGGGTACACGTTGCAGCATCATACGACCGATACATGAAGGAGGAAGCTCTTGAAAGGATAATGGAAGTGGCAGATAAAACAGATACCCTCATAGAACTCTTTGATCTTAAAAGATCACAGCTGGATTACCTCATGGATATAAACAGAATTTATACAATAGAGCAAAGAGATGAGAGGGTAATCGAGCCTCAAGCGGTGGAAGAGGAAGACTACTTCAATCCAAAGGAGGCAAGCTACAGGCAGCCCATAACAGATGAAAAGATGCCTGAAACGTCTGAAATAGCCGTTGGTGCTTCCCCTGACATTGAAGATACTGAATTCACAGGTGCTCTGGAAGGTGAAGATGCAGAATCAACTGAAACCCAATCAAAGCCTCAAGTCGAGGTTACAGGGGAAGTTACTCAGGAACCCCAAACTTCAGAGACTGAAGAGTCCCCTGAAATTCCCGCTGCTAATGAATCGACTGATGCCGACACCAGAAAGGAAGAGGAACTTGAGAATGAAGCTTCAGAATCCATGGATGTGACTGACTCCAAACCCCTCAGCAGAGACGAGCTGATGAAAAAATATGGCCTCAGGGATATAGGTGAAGAGGAGGTCGAAAAGGTCCTTGAAACATATAAAGGTGGCGCAATCACAGATATCGATCCTGAAAGGGTTGAACTGACCCTTATGAATAAAATAAAAATGTCTATACTTGGAATACCCCGTATAAAGGGTGCCGAGGTTATCGTTTTCCTTGACAACACATACGACCTCAGTGGAAGGATCAAGATAATGGTTGAACATGAGGGTAAGGGTATCTTCTCAAGGATTATAGGGGACTCAAAGGAGGAGGAAAACCTCAAGTTTCATATAATGGATATTGTTGAGATGGAACTCAGGAAAACCTTCAGGGATTTTCCTGAGATAGTGGATAAGTTTGAGGTGAGTATTGAGGTGCGGTGACATTCTTTTGCTGTACCGGACATCAATATTTATATTAGGATAACTGTTATTATCTATGTGGAGGTATTGGAATGACAAGAGTGATTACAGTCGCATCAGGTAAGGGAGGTGTGGGGAAGACAACCATCACTGCTAACCTGGGTGTTGCCCTCTCAACCTATGGTGAAAGGGTTGTTGTGCTTGACGCTGATATAGCAATGGCAAACCTTGAACTCATCCTGGGGATGGAGGGAAAATCCGTCACACTTCATGATGTTCTCGCAGGTAACGCTTCAATTGAGGACGCGGTTTATGAGGGTCCCAATGGCGTGAGGGTGGTACCTGCTGGCATATCACTTGAGGGGCTCAGAAACGTTAAACTTGACCGCCTTGAGGATGCCCTTGCATACCTCATAGAGGATACTGATATACTCCTTATAGATGCTCCTGCAGGCCTTGAGAAGGACGCTGTTGCCGCACTTGCAGCTGCAGATGAACTTCTTCTTGTCACAACACCAGAGGTGCCATCAATAAGTGACGCCCTCAAAACAAAGATCGTAGCAAGTAAACTTGGCATCAACATAATAGGTGTTGTCATAAACCGTGAGCAGTACGATAAAACCTTCCTGAGTGTTGAGGAGGTTGAGACAATACTTGAGGTTCCTGTTATTGCGGTGATACCTGATGATCCCGAGGTGAGCAGGGCAGCAGCCTTTGGTGAGCCCATAGTCATTAAGAATCCAAAGTCACCTGCAAGCAATTCCCTGATGAAACTTGCAGCGGACCTCATCGGTGAGGAATACCAGCCAATAGAACCAGACAAGCAGGGTGTTATCGCCAAACTCATAAGCGGTTTGATGGGGCGAAGGTGATCACCCCGGTGATTTATTTTGATGAGTGTTGTCAGTGTTGGAACCTGCAACATGGATTTTATTTTTCGGGTGCCCAGATTCGTTGAACCGGACTCTGAGATGAACATAGAAGATTTAAATGTCGTTCCAGGGGGTTCTGCGTTCAACTTTGCCGTCTGGATCTCCCACCTTGGATTTAAGGCCGGAGTTGTGTCTTCAGTGGGCAGGGATGTTTACGGGGACATGATAACATCCCTTCTGGAATCCGGGGGCGTTGATACATCCTGCATATCAAGGCAGGCTGAAAAAACTGGTATGGCCTTCATATCAGTGGATGATACTGGAAGGAGGTCCATTTATTCCTACATGGGTGCAAACGCCAGTCTAAAGATTGGTGAGGCAGAATCAGAATATATAATGGCCGCAGATGCAGTTCATCTCAGCGGCTGCTACATTGAGGTTGCCAGCGCGGTTTCAGGTATCAGGAACGTCTCCTTCAGCCCCGGCACACTCCTGGCATCATATGGCATTGAAAGGCTTTCAGGTGTTCTTGAGAGAACCAGCATAATATTCCTGAATGATGATGAACTTGAGATGCTAACCGGCTCCGGGAGGTCAGGGATTGAAAGACTTCTTGAGGCCGGTGTCGGGAACGTTGTTGTGACTCATGGACCCAGAGGCGCATCCTTCTTTTCAGAGGACCACTCAGAGGTCCTGGAAATTGAGGCTGAAGATGCACTGGATACCACCGGGGCAGGGGACGCCTTTGCAGCGGGTTTCATGTCAATGTGGCTCAGAGGTTCAGAGCCAGCTGAGTGCCTGAGAAACGGTCACAGGGTGGCATGCAGGGTGATTTCAAGGATTGGCGCATTTTAGATTGGGCTGATTTTAAGGAGATCCCTTATGTTTCCATCAGAAACCCGCCTTATGTCACTGCGGCTGAAACCCTCCATCTTCATTCTCTGAACCGTTCTTGGAACTGAAAGGGGATCAGATGGCGCTGAGCTCATGTCACTGTTAAGTACAAACCTTTCTGTTCCATATTCACGCAGAATTTCAACGGCTTCCTCTGGCGTGAGCTTTTCAGGCTGCACAGTCAGTCCCAGCATGCACTCGGTTTCCACAAGCTCCGGGAGAACCTCCATGTTAACATGTTCCACCACCACCATGGACTCATCGATTGTACCATCGATTACATCCATTATCTGGGGGGTAACATCGGCCTTTCCTCTCCTTGGAGTGTGGACAATCACAGGGTAACCAAGTTCCTCAGCCACTTTCAGCTGGGATTTAAAGACATCCTTTTCAATTTCTGAACCGGAGTCAAGACCCACTTCACCAACAGCAACCACAGACGGATTTTTGAGGAGATCTGGGAGTTTTTCAATCACCCTTTCAGGGTCGCGGGGTATTGCCCTAGGGTGTATTCCCAGTGCTGTATAGAGTTTTAACCCGTTGCGGGCGGCCCTCTCAGGGTCCACTGTTAGCAGCCTCCTGAAATGCGCCATGACAACATCCGATGATGTCATCTCCAGGGGGTCATGGGCACAGGTAAGGGCCCCCTCTATACCACTCACAGCCATAAGTTCAAAATCTTCAAAGGGTCTCGTATCCGCATGTATATGGCTATCTATCATTCAAATCCTCCTTTAAACCACTACAACTGTAAATTACTCAATAAAATATTTAAAATCTGATGAATATAAAAACATAAGGAGGCTGTTTGATGTACGAAGAGAGGCTCACTGACGTATACGAATATCTCTATGAGGATCTTCAGTTCATCCTCAAATCCAGCATAAGGTTCAGGATAATGGTTTCGCTTCTCAGGTCACCGAAAACATTTGATGAGATTAAAGGGGAGGTTAAGGTGAGCCTTCCAGCACTTTACAGTAACATAAGATTACTTCTTGAGGAGGGGTCCATCACCAGGAGGGGGGACTCTTACAGCCTCACATCAGAGGCAACCCTCAAAACCCTCTCAGCACTGAAATTAATGAACTCTGTGAGGGTTATAAATGGATTTGATGAAATGTGGCTGAATCATGATATCAGCGGGATTCCTGAGTACCTCATTGAGGATATTGACTGGATCATAAATTCTGAACTCATCAAGTCAGCACCTGAGGATATATACAGGCCCCACAACACCTACAGAAAACTTATATTGGATTCTGAGGAGGTTTATGGTGTATCCCCCATCTCTCACAGGGACCTTGTTGATATCTATGAGGGGCTCCTGGAAAGAGGGGTTCATGTTGAACTTGTCCTCACAGATGGGGTGATACGGGAGATGGTTTTAAATGCAAGTTTCGGGCTCCTCAAGACAGCAATTAAGAACAGAAACCTTAAGGTTCTCCGATTCCCAGGTCAATTGAAGGTTGCGTTCACGGTGACCGACAGGTTCCTCTCACTGGGTCTTTTTGATAGCAGAGGATTTTATGACCAGAACCGGGATATCATGAGTACTGACAGGAGAGCCATTGAGTGGGGCTTCCGCCTCTATGAACATTACAGGGGGAGATCTGAAAAGCTTGGCATCAGAAACCTGACTGGAATAATGTTATCAATGTAGGGGGCAGAGAATGGAACTTAACAGTGATTTTAACCCACTTTCAGGGTTTTCAGATGACATTCATGATTTACTTGCTGAGATCAGATTTATAGCGGGGTCCCGGGTGCGATCAGGAGTAATACTCAATCTTATGGGCGGAGAAAAAAGGGTTTCTGAGATCAGGGACATCATAAGGACCTCAAATTCAGCCACCACACATGCACTCATGGAGCTGGAGGAAAGGAGGCTGGTGGAAAGGTCATCAGACACATGCAGATTAACGTCAAAGGGAAGGCTTATGGGAATCACCCTATCAAAATTTATGAACTCAATGGATGCTGTGAGGCTTCACAGGGAATTCTGGAACAGACATTCAATTGGATCAATTCCCGCGCAGTTCCTCATGGATATAAACGTCTTCAGGGACGCCTACATTGTTGAGGCAACACCGCATGACCTCCAGAGGCCATATACCACCTACCTTGAGATGCTGGATAACGCCACACACCTCAGGGCAATGCTTTCATGCTGCCTTCCCAGGCACACAGAATCAATAGCAGGGTTCGTTGAAACTGGCGGAAGGGTGGAGCTCATACTGACACCTGATACATATCACGTTTTTCTTGGGGAGTCTGGTTTAATGAACCTCCATGAACTCATGGATTCAGATTTACTGAAAATTGGGGTTCTCCCTGAGAACCAGGAGATCTCATACCTGATATCTGACACATTTTTCTCAATGAGCCTCTTTAAAAGGGATGGGTTTGATTCATCAAAAACGGAAATCCTGATGGGTCATGGGGAGGAGATTCTCCAGTGGGGGAACAGGCTATTTGATTACCACTGGAGCCTCTCATCGGTGCTGGACAGCGAATCTCTGGGCAGCGTCAGGGAGACCCCTCTTCCTCTTGAGGAGTAGTTTCAGGATTTTATAAATTCCTCTAACCTTGAATCCAGTTCCTCAATATTCAACCTTATCTGGCTGCAGTCATCCCTGCTCCTGAGGGTCACTGTTCCATCCTCAAGGGTTTCATGGTCCACCGTAACCGCAAATGGAACCCCTATCTCATCTGAACGGGCATATCTTCTCCCTATGGTCCCTGAGGAGTCAAATTCAGCTATGAACCCTGATTTTCTGAGCTTTCTTTTTATGTCAAGGGCAACCTCAACCATTTCTTTCTTGTTTACGAGGGGGAAGACGTTGACCTCCACCGGCGCAACATGGGGTGGGAGTCGGAAGTAGGTCCTATCATCCTCATCCACAAGGGAATGGAGGAGAAGGGTGTAGATTATTCTGTCTATACCGAATGACGGCTCTATGACATGTGGATAGACCTTTTCACCCGTCACAACCTCCTCCACATCCTCAAAGGTGACATCATCTGGCAGTATTTCGAATTCACCGTCAAGGATGAATTTGCCCTCGTCCCTGAGTGCTTTTTCCACTTCATCAGCTTCAGTTTCACTGAGGACCTGGGCTATCCTCGCAGCGTCCTTGCGGAACCTTGGCCCGAGTCTGCCCATGTCAGGTTTAACAGCGCGCCTTTTGATCTTCCTTGGTTTCTCGTATTCTATGAAAACCCTCAGGTCCTCGCCGCTGTACTGGCTGTGGGATTTTAGATCATAATCTGTCCTGTCGGCTATCCCTATAATCTCTATCCAGCCATAGGAATCTGTGAATGCCTCAACGTCCCAGCAGTCAATTGCATAGTGGGCCATTTCAGAGGGAAGGTGCTGCCTGAACCTCAGGGCATCCTCGGGTATGCCTATATCTGTGAGGAACCTCTTTGCAAGGCAGAGGTGGTATGTCAGTATTTCACTTGATACAACCCCCTTTTCAACCGCTTCAGCCGCGGTCATCTCAGAGGGCTCTGAACCATCAAGCTGGTCATCTGCAGAATATAATCTGAGTTTATCCCCTTTAACAGTATCAAAATCCGGGTGTGACTTGTCTTCAGGGTTGACGAATATCTCTGCCTCTGCCTGTGTGAACTCACGGAGCCTTATAACACCCTGCCTGGGTGATATCTCATTGCGGTATGATTTGCCCAGCTGAACAACGCCGAATGGCAGGCGGTTTCTGAAGAACCTCAGAAGCCTCTTGAAGGGTATGAATATCCCCTGGGCAGTTTCAGGTCTGAGGTACCCTGTTTTTTTGCCTTTAGCCCCTATCAGGGTCTGGAACATGAGGTTGTAGCTCCATACATGGGTCAGGTGTCCACCACACCTCGGGCACCTTATAGCCTCATCTGATATGATCTCTGTAAGCTCCTGGTTCTCGAGGCCCTCAACATCCCTTCCTGTTGCATCCTCAATTATGTGGTCGGCCCTGTAGACATCCATGCACTCCTTGCACTGGGTCATTGGGTCGTTGAAGTGGTCAACGTGTCCTGATGCCTTGAGGGCCTCCTCTGGCATTATGGTGGGGGACTCTATTTCATAGAAGCCCTCCCTGACCACATAGAATTCACGCCACCTGTTCATTACCTTGTTCTTGAGTGTTGCTCCAAGTGGTCCGTAATCCACGAAACCTGCCACACCTGAGTAGATCTCAAATGAAGACCACAGGAAACCTCTCTTCCTTGCAATGGTCATTGTCTTTTCATGATTCAACATGATCACTCCTTTTCATCAGATCCTTGAGGTTCTTATTTCATAATCATCCTTTATCCTGCTTGTCTGGGGCCTTGTCTGGCCGATGTATTTGCTGTCACGTGATGGGTGACCATACGGTTTCTCCGCAGGACTTGTCATTGTCTCGAAGACTATCTGGCAGACCCTCTGGCCCGGATAGAGGGCCACCGGCATCTTACCTATGTTGGATATCTCAAGGGTTATCCTCCCATGGAAGCCAGGGTCCACGTATCCTGCAGTTACATGCATGGTTATGCCGAGCCTCCCGATGGATGAACGGCCCTCAACCCTTGCAACAAGGTTATCTGGGAGCCCTATGTATTCATAGGTTGTTGCAAGGGCAAATTCACCTGGATGTATTATGAATGGACCCTCCTTGACATGAAAGGTCTCCATGTAGGACTCTATATCCGCGGGGTCCTTGGGGTCTATGCAGGGTTTTCTTATAACCCTGAATCCCCTGAATTCATCGCCTATTCTAAGGTCAACTGATGATGGCTGTATCTGCCTTTCAGGGTCATCAAGGGGGTCTATGGTTATCAGTCCCTCCTCAAGGTACCTCTTTATGTCACGGTCGCTGAGTATTGCCATTAGAACATCTCCTCTTTATTTTGGGGTATTTTTCTTTCACCTTGCTCTCGCCAAAGCATCTCCTCTTTATTCTCAGGATCATTCTTGTTCCTTCACCTGGATCTCCCCTGGCTTTTCAACGGCGTCAGGGATGCCGCTGCTGTTACCCACACCTATTATGAGAATTGAATCTGCATCTGACCTGGATATTATATCCTCTATCCTTGAGCGGGCGACGCTGCAGGCGTCAAGTATTTCCCTCGTCATATGGGACATCGCCTCCTCAGGGGACATCTTTATTATGATGGCGTGGGTTCTGTGTTCAAGTATCATGTTCTCCATGAACCACTTTTCAACCCCAGGGCCACCTATGGCCACCCCGACCCCCTCAGCCACTGTACCTGTTTTTTCACCCTCCATTTTAGCGGCAGCATCCACCATTATAACCTCGTCGAACTCATCCTCACTGAGGATCTCCTCAAGGGCCTTCACCACCATTCCAAGCCTTGAACCAGGGCCATGTGGCTTCAGAATACCAATATCCTTATCCATGAATCTTTTCCTTACATAGACCATTTCATGGAGGTGTTTTTTACTGTCCTCTTCATCTATTAACATCCCTGCTGTGAGGGGGCCGGCACCGTCACCCAGGGGTAGGGATGATGAGATTGCACTGCAGCCATCCAGGTATGCCCTGGCGGTCCTCATGATCAGCTCAAGGTTCATCTGAAGGGCAACCAGGATCTGAAGGTTTCCTGTCTTCCTCGACAGTTCAAGGTTATGCCTCAGAAATTTGAGGATACCTCTGATACCTGCCGTCACCTTTATGCACATTATTATGTTAGCCTTTTTTTCACTGTCCGCATCCGGGGAAAGTTCTTCAACCATCTCCCTGATACGGAGGTCTCCCATCTCCAGGAGCCTCCTGAATTTATCTGCAAGTCCTGATGGATCAATATCTGAGGGGGGTACTATGAAGAACTCCAGGTAGTCCTCCAGGAGCCCCTCATCTGTGATGCCGCTGAGGTCAATTATTATCTTTCTGGCTTTCTTCTCCATATCATCCAGTTCCCTGATGGCACCATCAACCGCAGAGAACATCCTCATCCTGATTATAACAGGCAGGAAAATGATGAGCACGATGAAGATAATGATACCCACCATATCCAGTAAACCGAAAAACAGACCAAGACCTCCTGAACCTTATTCTTTTATCCTGTTTTTTATTCTCCGGAGGACACCCTTAAGTGTATGGGCCTCCCTTGCTGTTATGAAGGCCCTCCCGGTCATATTCCTGAACACCCTCGAGGCAACCCTCTCCTTGTGTGGGGGAAGGTCAATCATCGACAGTATCTCATCCATCTCATCCACGAGAAGTTTTTTTTCAACTCCTGAGGCCTCCTCAAGTCCTTCGCAGTCAAAATCTCTTTTTTTGAATATCTCATAAAATATTATTGCGGCAGCGTGGGTTATATTCATTATGGGGTATTCCCTATCTGTGGGGATACTCACCACCATGTCGCATAGGCTGAGCTCCCTGTTTGAGAGCCCGTCACCCTCACGCCCAAAGAGGATGAAGGTCCTTGAGATGGGGTTGATGGCTGATGCGAGCTGGGATGGTCTCAGGGGTATTCTGTCAACGTTGTAGCTCCCTCCAGGCACACCGGTTGTCCCAACAAGAAAGTCAGGTTCAAGGTTTTCCATCATCTCGTCAAGGGTCTGGTAGATGATGGCATCCTCAACAAGGTCCCTGGCATGCATTGCCTGGTAATAGGCCTCATCCTCAAGGCTGCAGGGGTTTATGAGGATGAGATTTTGAAGGCCGAAGTTTTTCATGGCCCTCGCAAGGAAACCCACATTCCCAGGGGTTTCAGGTTCCACAAAGACGACTCCAATGTTTCTGGAGAGGAGCTCGTAAACTTCCATATCCAGCCCCCTCAGTCATCAGAATAGGCCATGTCGAGGAGTTCAAGGATGTTCATAACCTTCACGTCCCCAAGACCCTCTTTCTCAAGGGAATCCTTGATATGGAGCTGGCAGAAGGGGCATATTGTTATCACGGCGTCAACATTGAGTTTGCGTATCATCTCAGCCTTCTTCTTTCCCAGGCTTTCGGCTATCTCAGGTTTACCGGATTTCACACCCCCACCTGATCCACAGCACTGCCCCTGTTTTTCCATTTCAACAAATTCAAGGCCCGGGATGCTGTTAAGTATCTTCCTTGGTTCCAGTTTAACGCCCTGGCCCCTCAGAAGGTGGCAGGGGTCATGGTAGGTCACCCTCATGTTGACCGGCTTCATTTTAATGTCGTCAATCCGATCCGCCAGGAATTGGCTGATGTCAAGTACGTTCAGTTTAACGCCATAACGGGGATAGTCCTTCTTGAGGGTGGCTCCGCAGCCAGCACAGACTGTTATTATGGTGTCATACCCTTCAAGGGCCCTCCTGTTTCTCTCAACAAGATCCTCAACAATATCGAGCTGCCCTGTCCTTATCATGGGTGATCCACAGCACACCTGACCATCAGGTACATCAACTTCAAAGCCGTGTTCTCTCAGCACCCTCAGAAGTGCCATTCCAACCTCAGGCATCCTGTAGTCGACCAGGCAGCCTGTGAAGAACCCTATCCTTGAACCTGGTTTCCTCCCCACTGATTCAATGAAACCCTCTTTTATTCGGTCAACGGATCTACCAGTCTCTGAAATGAGTTTTTTAATCTTTTTGTGGGCATCGAGGGGTCCTGCGCCCTCTCTGCATGCCATGGCCCTCAGTTTTTCAATTGCATCCCCTGGTACATTGAGTTCCTTGGGGCATACCTCGGCACATTTACCGCAGGTGGTACAGCAGTAAAGTCCTTCCTCCACACCCCCAGCGGCTCTTTCGGCCTCATCACGGGGGTCGAAGGCAAATTTTGATATGTACCTCATGAAGTAGGGTCCCGCATACTCTGTGCTCTCCTTTATAACGGGGCATGAACTTATGCAGGAGAAACACTCTATGCATCCCCTCAGTTTCTTGGTGTCCTGGTAGTCCTCTGGTCTGATCCTCTGGATGCCCCTGGCTTCTGACTGGAGGTAGAGGCCCATGGCCCTCACCTTATCCTCTATTTCGCTTCTGTCAACCATGAGGTCCTTTATAACCGGGAGGTCCACCGGCTCAATAACGGCACCATCCTCCACCTCGGCCCTGCATGCCAGGACAACCTCCCCGTTCATCTTAACAGCACATGAACCGCACTGCCCTGCCCTGCATGAGCTTCTGAAGGCAATATTGGCATTATACATTTTATTTATAAGCTGAAGGGCATCAAGAACCTTCATTTTTTCCTTTGAAGGTATATCATAACTTTCAAGATGTGGTTTCTCATCTACACCTGGTTCAAACCTTAAAACCTTAACATTTATCATTTTTATCTCCGCACCGAATCATGTGAAGAAATTATTTAGAATTAACTGAATCCTAATTGTTCATGGTCCATATTAAGGTTTGTGATTCCAACTGATAAATTTTTTATAAAATGTTAATATATGTATTCTGAGTACGGTTGCTATGTGTACTGACAGGATGTATCGCCTTGCAGGCCATCCACAGCAGAGTACTTAAATTATTACTCCGAGGTGATTTCATGGAACTGGATGATATCCTTGACGCCGGAAGGGGCGATAGATTATTCTTACTTGGTAACGAGGCAGCGGTGAGGGCTGCGATAGAGTCGGGGGTTGGTGTAGCAAGCACCTACCCTGGAACACCATCATCAGAGATAGGGAATGTCCTATCAAAGATTGCACAGAGGGCAGGGATCTACTTTGAGTTCTCGATAAATGAGAAGGTGGCACTTGAAGTCGCAGCAGCCGCCGCCGCATCAGGAGTCCGCTCATTCACATTCATGAAGCATGTGGGGTTGAATGTTGCATCAGACTCATTCATGAGTGTAGCATACACCGGTGTGAGGGCAGGGATGGTTGTCCTATCTGCCGATGACCCCTCGATGTTTTCATCACAGAATGAACAGGATAACAGGCACTACGCACGCCTTGCATGGGTTCCACTCCTCGAACCCTCAAATCCACAGGAGATCCTTGAATACATGAATCATGCCTTTGAACTCTCTGAGGAATACAGGATACCGGTACTCTTAAGGACCACAACCAGGGTCTCACACATGAGGGGAGTTGTGGAGGCTGGCGAGAGAAGGAAAGAACCTGTGAATGGATTTTTCAGGAAGAATCCAGAGCAGTTTGTACCTGTACCTGCAACCGCAAGGGTGATGCGCAGTGAACTTGTTGAGAAGATGAAGAAACTTAAGAGGGTTGCAGACACCTCAGAACTGAACAGGGTACTCAATGAGGACTCTGAATCGGATCTGGGAATAATTGCATCTGGAGGGGCCTTCAACTATGTATACGATGCACTCCAGACACTCGGACTTGATGTCCCGGTCCTGAAACTGGGATTCACCTACCCATTCCCTGCGGGACTTGTAGCCGACTTTCTCTCTGGACTTGAAAGGGTGCTTGTTGTTGAGGAGGTGGATCCAGTAATGGAGAGGGAGGTCCTTGCAGTTGCAGCCTCTGAGGGCCTTGATGTGGGGGTCCATGGAAAACTGGACGGCACACTCCCTGAGATGTATGAGTACAGTGAGGACATAGTGAGAAGGGCAATTTCAGGACTCACAGGAATCAAAATCCATGAAAAGGGAATAAAAGCGCCTGATTTACCTGAAAGACCCCCTGCACTCTGCCCGGGGTGTCCCCACAGGGCCATGTACTATTCGGTGAGGAGGGCCGCCTCTGAACTCGGTATTGGGGGGGAGGATCTCATATTCCCCACCGATATCGGGTGCTACACTCTCGGCATAGAGCCCCCCTACTCTGCGGCAGATTACCTCCTCAGCATGGGGTCCAGTGTGGGTACCGCCTGCGGGTTTTCGGCTGCAACATCCCAGAGGATAGTTTCCTTCATAGGGGATTCCACCTTTTTCCATGCAGGTATACCGCCACTCATAAATGCTGTCCACAACAGGCAGAGATTCGTTCTGGTTATACTGGATAACAGGACAACCGCAATGACCGGTGGACAGCCACACCCGGGGCTCCCGGTTGATGGGATGGGGGAGGAGGCCCCAGCCATATCCATAGAGGATATCGCCAGGGCCTGTGGTGTTGAATTTGTGGAGACCGTTAACCCAATGAACATAAGGAGATCCTCTGAAACCATCAGAAGGGCCCTTCAGCACGAATCTGTGGCCGTGGTTATATCCAGATACCCCTGCATGCTATCTGAGGGCGCTGTCCGCGGAAGACCGGTGAGGGTTGATGAGGAGAAATGTGACCTCTGTCTTGAATGCCTCAATGAACTTGCCTGTCCAGCGATGGTTGAGGAGGATGGAAGGGTCTTCATAGATCCTCTCTACTGCAGGGGATGTACCATATGCCTCCAGATATGTCCAGCAGGAGCCATAAAACCGGAGGGAAAAAGATGAGCTACAACATTTATGTGTGTGGTGTTGGCGGCCAGGGGATAATAAAGACATCCGTTATAATCGGTGAGGCCGCCATGAATGAGGGAATGAATGTTGTCATGAGTGAGATCCATGGGATGGCCCAGAGGGGTGGTGCTGTCTCAACAGAGATAAGGTTCGGTGATGTGAGGGGTTCCATCATACCCCAGGGTGTGGCTGACCTTGTAATAGCCTTCGAACCCCTTGAGGCCCTGAGGGCACTTCCCAAAATGTCCGAAGACGCCTGTGTAATTGTGAATACATCAAAGATACCACCATTCAACCTGATAAAAAGCCCACACCCCTATCCTCCACTTGAAGAGATAATTAAAACTCTTGAGGAGAATGCAGGTAGTGTAAGGAGCTTCAATGGGGAGAAAATCGCTGTGGAGGCAGGTCACATACTATCACTCAACATGGTTATGCTGGGCGCCGCAACGGCCACCACTGGGTTTCCACTGGGTAAAGAGACACTTATAGAGTCCATGAAGAATAACCTGCCCCCAAAGTTGATGGAAGTGAACCTGAGGGCATTCCATGAGGGGTTTGAAGCCGTTAATTGTGAGTGACTTTAAAGGATTTAGATGGTGTGGATATCCTCGGATGTGTGGTCGTTGATGGTGACTGATGGTTAAGGGTTTAGAGGATGTAGATATCCTCAGATGAAAGTACGGGGATTCCAGCATCCTCAAGTGCCCTTATACCCTCATCAACATCCTCTGTCCTTATAACAACAACTGCCTTTTCCCCCTTTTTCTCAACGAAGGCGTAGATGTATTCCACGTTTATATCCCTTTCTGTGAGCACACCCAGTATACCGTCAAGTCCTCCAGGTTCATCAGGTACCTCAACGGCTATAACATCGTTGACCCTTACCACGAAGTTCTTCTTCTCAAGGGCTTTCCTTGCAGCTTCAGGGTCCGAAACTATCATCCTCAGTATCCCAAATTCGGATGTGTCCGCAATGGAAAGGGCCCTTATGTTCACACCCTCCTCTGAAAGGGCGTGAATGGCATTTTTCAGCCTGCCCTTCCTGTTTTCAAGAAAGACTGATATCTGCTTCAGTTTCATTTAAGGCACCTCCATTAGTCAAATTTCCTCTTATCTATTACCCTTATGGCTTTACCCTCACTTCTTGGAAGGCTTCCCGGTTCCACAAGTGTGACGTTAACACGCAGACCTATTTCACTGTGTATATGCTTCTCTATCATCTTTCTGGCCTCTTCCACATGTTTAACCTCATCGGAGAAGAGTTTGGGGGACGCTTCAACCTGGACCTCAAGCTCATCCAGAAACTCGGGCCTTGTGACCACTATCTGGTAGTGTGGTTCAAGACCCTTTATCTTGAGGAGGGCCCTTTCGATCTGTGATGGGAAGACAATGACACCCCTGATCTTGAGCATGTCGTCGCTTCTACCTGTTATCCTGTCCATTCTCACAAGGGTACGGCCGCATCCGCATTCATCGTTCCTGAGGGCTGTTATGTCCTTTGTCCTGAACCTGAGGATTGGCATACCCTCCCTTGTGAGTGTTGTGAGTACCAGCTCCCCCTTCCTGCCATAGGGGAGTTTCTCTTCTGTTTTCGGGTCTATTATCTCCGGGTAGAAGTGATCCTCAAAGATGTGGAGGCCGTTCTTCTCGGTACACTCCTGGGCGACTCCTGGGCCTATTATCTCTGTGAGGCCATAGATGTTGAGGGCGGTGAGGCCCAGCCTTTCCTCTATGGCATTTCTCATTTCTTCAGTCCACATCTCGGCACCGAATATGCCTGATTTGAGGTTCAGACTTTCAATATCGACGCCCTCCTTTTCAAGGACCTCTGCAAGGTAGAGTGCATAGGAGGGTGTGCATGTTATTATTGTGGTCCCGAAGTCCTGCATTATCTCGATCTGCCTCTTGGTGTTACCCGCTGAGATTGGGATGACGGTCGCCCCGATCTTCTGGGCCCCGTAGTGAACACCAAGGCCACCTGTGAAAAGCCCGTAGCCATAGCAGTTCTGTATACGGTCCTTTTTTGTTGCCATCCCCATGGTCAGGGATCTCGCCATGACCTCCGACCATATTTCAAGGTCCCTCCTGGTGTAACCGGAAACAACTGGCTTACCGGTGGTCCCTGATGATGTGTGGACCTCCACTATATCCTCATCTGGCACTGCAAACATCCCGAAGGGGTATGCGTCCCTGAGGTCATTCTTTGTGGTGAATGGCAGCTTCTCTATATCATCCAGTGTTTCTATGTCCTCTGGAAACACCTCTAAATCGTTTAAACGTTTGTTGTAGTAGGGAACGTTCTCATAAGCTCTTTTAACTGTCTCCTGCAGTCTCCTGAGCTGTAATTCCTGTTTTTCTTCCTGACTCATGCATTCTGCTTCAGGGTTCCATATCATTTTGATCTCCTTTGAATGTGATTCTCTCAGTTTTCTTTCTGTAAAGACTTATATGTTAATTATCATTATCGTTAATTATAAATTGTAACTGATGAACGTAAGGAGGATGTTGAATGGATTTTCTGGTACTGGGTATCGTTGTTCTCGTCTACTTCCTTCTTGTGGGCTATGTTGGTTATGTGGCCTGGAGGAGGACGGAGACATCTGAGGACTACATGGTGGCCGGTAGGAAGACCCATCCTTACATTATGGCCATGAGTTATGGTGCCACGTTTATAAGTACGGCGGCGATTGTGGGTTTTGGTGGCATGGCCGGTGTGTTTGGGATGGGTATACTCTGGCTGGTGTTTCTCAACATACTTGTGGGTATTTTCATTGCCTTTGTGTTCTTTGGTAAGCGCACGAGGAAGATGGGTCATAACATGTCTGCACTCACCTTCCCGGAGTTCCTGGGGAGGAGGTTCAATAGCAGGTTCCTCCAGTCATTTGGGGGGGCCATAATATTCCTGGGAATGCCACTCTACGCATCAGTGGTCCTTATAGGGGCCGCAAGATTTATTGAAACTATCCTTGGTCTTAACTTCAACATAGCCCTCATCCTGATGGCTGTTATTGTTGCTGTTTATGTCGTCCTGGGTGGTATACGTGGTGTGATGTATACTGATGCCCTTCAGGGTACCATAATGTTCCTGGGTATGATTTTCCTGGTTGTGTCAACCTATTACATTCTTGGTGGTGTGGTGGATGCTCATCAGGCCCTCACCAGCATTTCTCATCTGGTGCCTGCCAAGGCCAGGGCTCTGGGTGCAACTGGCTGGACCAGCATGCCTGTTTATGGCAGCCCCTACTGGTGGACCCTCCTGTCAACCATAATACTCGGTGTGGGTGTGGGTGTCCTTGCTCAGCCACAGCTAATAGTGAG
Source organism: Methanothermobacter sp. DP (assembly GCF_026692625.1). Lineage (NCBI taxonomy): Archaea > Methanobacteriati > Methanobacteriota > Methanobacteria > Methanobacteriales > Methanobacteriaceae > Methanothermobacter > Methanothermobacter sp. DP. The sequence continues at coordinate 200,167 of NZ_CP113501.1, forward strand.
GTTCATGACGGTGAGGTCCAACAGGGAGCTCAACAGGGGTGTTCTGATAGGCGCACTCTTCATATTCGTGATGACCTGGAGCGCCTATGTGGTTGGGGCCCTTTCAAACGTTTACTTCTTCAAAAAGGCAGGTGTAATTGCCCTCCAGGCTGCTGGGGGGAATGCGGATAAGATAATACCTGTTTTCATCAATTCTGCCATGCCTGAGTGGTTCTCATATATCTTCATGCTGACCCTGCTCTCTGCTGCAATGTCCACACTCAGCGCACAGTTCCATGTGCAGGGTACAGCCATAGGAAGGGATGTGTATGAGACCATAAGAAACAGAAAGGGCGAAAGGTCAGTCCTCATAGCAAGGGGCGGTATTATCATTGCGGTTCTGATTGCGGTTGTTCTGGGCTACCTGCTGCCAGGGAGTATAATTGCGCAGGGGACGGCTCTATTCTTTGGTATTTGCGCTGCTTCCTTCCTATCAGTTTATGCTGCGGCTATTTTCTGGAGGAGGGCCACCCGTGAGGGCGCGATTGCAGGTATGGTTTCAGGTGCCATTGTGAGCCTTTTATGGCTTCTTTTCGAGTATAAGAAGACTGCAGAGGCTCTTGGGATTGCCAAGGCCATTTTTGGAGGTCCTGTTATTTCTTCGATGCCCTGGCCTGTTGTTGACCCGATACTGATTGGGGTGCCTGTCTCGGCGATCTTCCTGGTTGTTGTGAGTCTTCTTACGGAGCCACCGTCCCGTGAGCATGTTGAGAGGTGTTTTGAGGGAGTCTGATGTGGAGGTTCTCTGATGGTTTCTTTGCAGGAAGTTTCTGGAGACTCTGATGTGGAGGTTCTGTGATGGTTTCTTTGCAGGAAGTTTCTGGAGACTCTGATGTGGAGGTTCTGTGATGGTGCTTGGTATACCTGATCCCTGGGTCTGGAGTGCTTACCTCCTCTGCATCCTTGTGACGGTTTTCTGTGTCCTTTATGGTATTGTGAACTGGAACCGTGGCGGTGAGGATGAGGAGGAGCAGATAATGGAGGAGCTCCAGTGGGAGGAAGAAGAGAAAAAGATGGAAGAGGATGAACTGGGCCTCTAGGCCCCCTCTTTTATTGATTTTAGTTAAATCTGATGGTGCTTTTTCATGTATCATTTAGAATAAGTTCTTATCATGCTTATCTTTTATTGTGAACTATTTGTCTATCATATGCTGATAAACCTTAATAATTTAATTTTAATATCCTCTGATGTTGCATTCTACGGCTGTCTTTATAGTACAGCATAAATCCTCCATTGATCCCTTTCTATCTGACCATTCTAAATTTTCCCTTTGTAAAGACTTATATCCTAATTGTCATTATTATTAATTATAAATCGATAAGCTTAAGGAGGATGTTGAATGGATTTTCTGGTACTGGGTATCGTTGTTCTCGTCTACTTCCTTCTTGTGGGCTATGTTGGTTATGTGGCCTGGAGGAGGACGGAGACATCTGAGGACTACATGGTGGCCGGTAGGAAGACCCATCCTTACATTATGGCCATGAGTTATGGTGCCACGTTTATAAGTACGGCGGCGATTGTGGGTTTTGGTGGCATGGCCGGTGTGTTTGGGATGGGTATACTCTGGCTGGTGTTTCTCAACATACTTGTGGGTATTTTCATTGCCTTTGTGTTCTTTGGTAAGCGCACGAGGAAGATGGGTCATAACATGTCTGCACTCACCTTCCCGGAGTTCCTGGGGAGGAGGTTCAATAGCAGGTTCCTCCAGTCATTTGGGGGGGCCATAATATTCCTGGGAATGCCACTCTACGCATCGGTGGTCCTTATCGGGGCCGCAAGGTTCCTGGAGACAACAATAAATATAAGTTTCAGTCTGGCCCTTATATTGATGGCTGTTATTGTTGCTGTTTATGTCGTCCTGGGTGGTATACGTGGTGTGATGTATACTGATGCCCTTCAGGGTACCATAATGTTCCTGGGTATGATTTTCCTGGTTGTGTCAACCTATTACATTCTTGGTGGTGTGGTGGATGCTCATCAGGCCCTCACCAGCATTTCTCATCTGGTGCCTGCCAAGGCCAGGGCTCTGGGTGCAACTGGCTGGACCAGCATGCCTGTTTATGGCAGCCCCTACTGGTGGACCCTCCTTTCAACCCTTATCCTTGGTGTGGGTGTGGGTGTCCTTGCTCAGCCACAGCTAATAGTGAGGTTCATGATGGTGAGGTCCAACAGGGAGCTCAACAGGGGTGTTCTGATAGGCGCACTTTTCATATTCATGATGACCTGGAGCTCATTTGTTGTGGGGGCCCTTTCAAATGTTTACTTCTTCAAAGAGGCTGGTCTGGTCGCTGTGAAGGCTGCTGGCGGGAATGCGGATAAGATAATACCTGTCTTTATCAATTCTGCCATGCCTGAGTGGTTCTCCTATATCTTCATGCTGACCCTGCTCTCTGCTGCAATGTCCACACTGAGTTCTCAGTTCCATGTGCAGGGTACAGCCATAGGAAGGGATGTGTATGAGACTCTGAGGAATAAAAAGGGTGATAGTTCGGTGCTCATAGCAAGGGGCGGTATTATCATTGCGGTTCTGATTGCGGTTGTTCTGGGCTACCTGCTGCCAGGGAGTATAATTGCGCAGGGGACGGCTCTATTCTTTGGTATTTGCGCTGCTTCCTTCCTGTCGGTTTATGCTGCGGCTATTTTCTGGAGGAGGGCCACCCGTGAAGGTGCGATTGCAGGTATGGTTTCAGGTGCCATCGTGAGCCTTTTATGGCTTCTTTTCGAGTATAAGAAGACTGCGGAGGCCCTGGGGGTTGCTAATGCCCTATTTGGGGGTCCTGTTGTTTCTTCGATGCCCTGGCCTGTTGTTGACCCGATACTGATTGGGGTGCCTGTCTCGGCAATCTTCATGGTTGTTGTGAGTCTTCTTACTGAGCCACCGTCCCGTGAGCATGTTGAGAGGTGTTTTGAGGGAGTCTGATGTGGAGGTTCTGTGATGGTGCTTGGTATACCTGATCCCTGGGTCTGGAGTGCTTACCTCCTCTGCATCCTTGTGACGGTTTTCTGTGTCTTTTATGGTATTGTGAACTGGAACCGTGGCGGTGAGGATGAGGAGGAGCAGATAATGGAGGAACTCCAGTGGGAGGAAGAAGAGAAAAAGATGGAAGAGGATGAACTGGGCCTCTAGGCCCCCCCTTTTATTTATTAGGCGATTTATTGTTGAAACCATTCTCATGATATGGGCCATTAAATTTCTAAAAACTGCTTTCTGTTGAAAATTTTGAAATCGTTCGGGATGTGATAATTTCCTAGAATCACAATTCTGCCAATAAAAATCAGGATCAAGCATATCTGGTAAAAATAAAAAAATAAATAGTTTAATCAGAAAAGACCGCTTTCTTCTAGTTTGCTCTCCATCCAGTGGGCCCTTTTATCCATTTTTTCCTTTACAAGTACCGTGATAAGGAAGGTCACCACGGGGAAGAGGGCAAGAAGTGCAATGTTCTTCCAGTAGATACTCCAGATCACACCAGCGACCACCTCCCTCAGAGCACCCACAGCGTAGGTGAGTGGAAGGTACGGGTGGATCTCCTGGAAAAATGGTGGCAGGAGTTCAACAGGGAATATGCCCCCTGTACCTGTGATCTGAAGCACAAGGATTATTATTGAGAGGGCCTTTCCTGCGTTCCCCAGGGCAGATGTGAGGGAATAGATTATGAGCATGGAACAGATGCTCACATAGAGGGCTGTCAGCAGAAACAGCAACGTCCCTGTTATCTGCACCTGGAGGAGCAGGGCGCCGGCTGCAACAACAAGGGCCTGACAGATGGCTATTATGAGGAAGAGCCCCATCCTTCCAAAGTACACCTGTATGCTGCTGTATTCACCGTACTTCACCCTCATGCTTATCATTGCAACTGCGATAATACCTCCTATCCAGAGGGATATGGGTATGTAGAAGGGTGCAAGCGCGGATCCGTAATTCTTCACAGGGTAGATGTGCTCCTTCTCCATCTTCACAGGGCTTCTGAAGTATTCCCTGACCGCGGAGGGATCAATGTCAGCCAGTCTCACAAGGCTGTTGAGGTCATCCTCACTGATCATACCAAGCTTTCTGTGGGCGTCCTGAATCGCTGACCTCATAACTGGCCACTTTGAGTTTGCGATGCCCAGTTTTGATGACGCATCCCTCATGGCAGCATCTATCTGTGCCCTGTTATCCATGAGCCTGTTCAGTGCACTGTCCATTTTGTTGAGGGATTCTCTGAGCTTCACAAGGCGTTCTGTGGTCCCCTTTGTTTTGAGGTCTGTCTCTATACCCTCAAGTATGCCCAGAACTGAGGTGGCCTTCTGGATATTGGCGTCTATCTGGTCCATCGCTGTTTTTAACTTAGGATCCCCGGTGGCGGAATATAAACTGCCAAGAACAGCCTTCAGATATTTCATTGAGGTAATGGCCTCTGAGAGATGGGACTCCATGGACTGGACTGTTGATAGGGCTTTAGCAGGGTCTTTTCCAATGTAACTCTCCAGTAGACTGTATTTCTCCTTCACAAAGTTTGCGTTTTCCTGAATTTCTGGCAAATCACTCTTCAGCCCTGACCAGAGGTTTTGCCCCTTTTCGAGATCTGAATTTGCTGTGCTGAGGGTTTCATCGATTTTACCAAGGTTTGCATTTAGTTCGCTGATGAATTTCTTTGTCCTGAGGATATCATCCCTGTTTGCCCTTGCCAGTTCACCGGCACTGCTTATCTTACCGAATATTATCCCGTCAATGGTCTTAACGACTTCACTGTTTATCTTTGCCTGAAGTGCATCTGCCCCTGCGTTCGTTATTCGTGGAGCCACAGGGTTCAGCTTGTCATTCACTATGTACTCGATGCTGGCCTGCCTGGGGGTGCCGTTCTTGATGGACAGGAGGTCTGAGCTGAAGTTTCCTGGTATTATGAGTACGGCGTAGTAGTCCCCCTCCCTGAGTCCATTCATGGCTTCTGAACGATCAACGAACTGCCAGTCGAAGTTTCTGTTATTTCTGAGTTCATCCACGAATTCTGCACCCACATTGAGCTTTTCACCCTCAAAATTCACTCCCCTGTCCTCATTGACCACCGCAACCTTGATGTTGGATGTCTTTGAGTATGGGTCGAGGGTTGCCTGTATGTTGAAAACTGCATACAGTGCCGGGATACAGATAATCACTGCAATGACGAATAGCACCACAGGACTGTTTTTAACGGTCTTGATGTCATTCCAGAATATTTCCAGGGCTTTTTTCATTGGTTTTATGCCTCCAGAGAATAAAGTATATTCATGTAAGAAAAAGAAGATAGTGAATTTCATTATATAAAAAGGTTTTGGTTCAGCGCATTTAAAATTTTAAATACCCATGAGAACAATAATAATACAGTGACTGAATGGTGGTACCATGAGGATAGTTGAAGAAATAATCGGTAAAGAGGTTCTTGACAGTTCCGCAACGGTGATAGGCAAGGTAAAGGACGTTGAGGTGGACGTAGAATCCCAGACAATAGAGGCACTCGTTCTTGGAAAGGGTGGAATATCAGAGGGTCTTGGGCTATCAAAAGGCGAGACAATAGTTCCCTACGAGATGGTTAAAAAGATAGGGGACAAGATACTCCTAAGGGGCGGCGAGGAATAACAGGGTGAAGGTCCTTGCAGCTTAAGGGGATCTGCAGCCTCTGTGGCAGGGCGGACTTTCTCCACACCTGCAGGCTATGCGGATCAATGGTATGTTCAGGTTGTTACAGCGCCGAACTGGGGGTCTGTAAATTATGCAGGTCAAAGATCAGGAGAAACTCAGAGAGACACTAATAAAACTTCTTTCAGAGAGAAATGTCATTCAGAGGGGTAAGTTTGTCCTCTCATCAGGCAGAGAAAGTGATTATTACGTTGATATCAAGCGAGCTATAACCGACCCTGAGGTCCTTGATGTGATAGCGAGGCTCATAAAGGGTGAGGTGGAGGGTGCAGACAGGATTGCGGGCCCTGCCCTGGGCGCGGTCCCCATTGCTACCGCAGTGTCCCTTTACTCCAGAAAGCCCCTCCTCATGATAAGAAAGGAAAAGAAGGGTTATGGAACATCAAAACTCATTGAGGGTGAACTGAACACCGGTGAAAGGGTCGCTGTTGTGGAGGACGTCACAACAAGTGGAGGATCACTTCTGAGGGCTGTGAGGGCGATCCAGGAAAATGGAGGGGTGGTTGAGAAAACATTTGTTGTGGTTGACCGTGAGGAGGGGGCGGTTGATGAATTCAAAAAAAGGGGTATTGAACTCATACCGCTGATATCGGTCTCTGATTTCAGGAATGATCACTGATTAATTAATCTTTTTTTGAGCTTCTAATTTCAGGGGATCATATAATTTGAGAAAATCTGCTTTCACAGTTAATTTTTTTGAGCTTCTAATTTCAGGGGATCATATAATTTGAGAAAATCTGCTTTCACAGTTAATTTTTTTGAGCTTCTAATTTCAGGGGATCATATAATTTGAGAAAACCTGCTTTCACAGTTAATTATCCAACGATTGTCTCATGATAGGGCACTCAAAATGATGCAGAATTCTCGAAGCATCTTTAAAAAAAAAGCATGTTTATTCCCTTAGGTGCTTAACAAGGTGACCTAGTTCAGGGACAGCAATTTCAATCCCAAGTTCCACCGCGTTCGGTGACCCTGGAAGTGCAAATATCAGTGTTTTTCTGTATACACCCGCCGTTGCCCTGCTGAGTATCGCCCCTGCTCCCAGCTTTTTAAATGAGAGGTACCTGAATATCTCACCGAAACCATCCAGTTCCTTTTCAAAGATACCCCTTAGGGTCTCCACTGTTATGTCTCTACTTCCGATTCCTGTGCCACCGGTGGTAAATATAACGTCAGCACCCTTATCTATCATATCATCAACTGCAGATAGAAGTTCATGTCTGTCATCGGGTATTATCCTGTATTCCTTAACAGAGTAACTTTCAGACAGTGCCTCCATGAGTTTTCTGCCTGATAGGTCACCTTCAGGTATTTCACCGGTTTTTCTGAATTCCTCATATTTTGAATCACTGAGGGTGATGACACCGCAGATTATGTCCTCTGGAGCCAATCTCCTGTGCTCCTCCATGCTGGAACTTTTCATATCAATCAACCGGTATCTTAATAATAAATTGTGGATGTAACATGCTATTTATTGTGGGTGCAATTTATAAGTCTTTTGGTTTTTCTGTAAGCGAAAGTGAGTATATCCACGTTTCTGACAAGGAGAGAAAAGTAATAAAAATTTATGGCGGTTTGGTCTGGGTAGGGTTTGATATTGGATTGGAGGCGGTTTCAATTCCAATTTAAAAGACCAGAATAAGTTTAAAAGTCCTGGACCCTACCCGTTTACTATATATTAACACCACTATTTATAAAGTTTTCGTTAGATTGGTTCAACCGTTCTCAAGGACCTTTAAGCGCATTTAAGGGTTTTTAAACCATCTAAACATGAAAATAGCTGTTTTAATTTACTTTACAGAACTTCATGGTAATACTTTTTTACACCTGCCCGATTATCTGCATGGTCGGTTGATGGGGTGTATCTGAGGTTCTTCCGCAGGAAAAGCCCCAACCCGCCACTTCCCCATGCGAGGGTAAATTTATTACCATGCTTCACCAAACTGAAAAATGGAAACTTATTATATTATAATCCCTGATTAATACGTGGTCTTAATGAAGAGGGTTCTTGATGCATCTGCATTCATAAACGGATACATACCTGAGGGCACTGAAAACTACACAGTGAAGTCTGTAACAGATGAGATAAGGGACTTCAAATCGGCCATGGTCCTTGAGAGGGCACTCAGTGATGGCAGACTCAGAATAATGGAACCTGACCCTGAGAGCATGAGGGAGGTGGATGAGGTCACCAGCAGATCAGGGGATGCCATGAGACTGTCCAGTACAGACAGGGAGGTTATAGGACTTGCCGTTTCACTCAAAAAGAGGGGAGGGGTAACTGTAATCACCGATGACTATACAATACAGAACACCCTCAGAATTCTTGGAATAGATTTCAGCAGTGTCCTCACATCAGGTATAAAGGAGACCTATCAGTGGAGGAAGATATGCACTGGATGCAGGAGGGTGTACCCTCAGGACTACCAGTTTGGGGAATGTGAGATATGTGGCTCAGAGATAAAGAAGAAAAGATACAGGTCCCGCCGTTAGAGGGGATCTTGCAGGAAGCTCAGGTGATCTTATGAGGATAGGCGTGGTTGTCCACGGACCGCAGATAGTTGATTCAGGATACGCAGCAAAACTCATAGATTTTCTAAAAAAATATGGGGAGGTCAGGGCAAGACTCGGGGGCACAATGGGGCGGACCGCGGTCTATGACGCCCACCTTGAGGATGTTATAGACATATCAGAGAAGAGACTCCCAAGTGAATCGGTTGACCTCTTTGCAGATGAGGGAGTTGACATTGTTGTCCTTATGAACTACGGAAAATCCCGTATCACAGGGCACGGATTTGGATACAAGGTTTTCCAGAGATCAGAAAAAAAACCGCCAGTTGTTCAGATAGAAAGACCAGGCGAACCCGATGGAAGTGTTGTGGCATGGAAGAGGGAGGCCGAGCCATTCGCAGAGAAACTGGCACGTGAACTTGAACTCGAAATGGTGGATCCAGAGGAGGTATGCAGGGAGATCTTCCATGGAGAACCATGCGGTGAACAGAAACCTGACAGAAGGGAGTACCGGAGGCTCGTGGGTGTCTCAGAGAATGAGAACATATTCGTAAATGGTATAGTAGTGGGGGTCTCAACTTCAGACGATGTCACCCTTGTTGCAGAGGACGGCGTGATCAGTGAGATAATAGGGGGAAGGATAAAGGAACACGGAGTTGAAAAGCTTGGAAGGGTTAACCTCAAGGACGCGGTCGTGAAGACAGGACTTCTCCGCCGCTCGGAGGTAAAACCCAGAAAGGTGAAGGTAAGGGAAAATAATAAAAAGAAGTACCGGGTTTCGTTCTTAAACCACGCAGCAGAGGACATATACACTCTCCATGACTCTGATCTTGTTGTCACGGTTGGAGATGACACAACGCTCGTGGCTGCAGATATACTCTACAGATTCGATGTTCCCATAATAGGGATAACAGACGGTGATATAGATAGGGTGGTTAAGAAGGGCTTCAAATGCGCAGATTCGATCATAATAGAGTTTGATGGGGGATGGGACGATATAGTTGGTGAAAGAATCCACAGGGAGCTCTTCAGGGGTAAAAACACCATTGAAACCCATGATTTGGAAACTTTTAAAAGGGATTTACTACAGATTATAGATAATATAGGTGCAAGCTACACCGTGAGATACACCTAAACCGATAAAAAGAGGTGTGGAATTGGATTTAGATGATATCATCCATTCCCTTAAAAATTTTGAGGGTGTAACAAGAAAACGGCCAATAAGGAACATAGTTTCTATTCTTAATGATGCATTCAGTGTCTCGGGGAAAACACATCTCGGTTACGGTGATGACGCATCGGCCATCAGGATCGGAGACGGAAAACTTCTTTTACTGGCAGCGGATGGAATATGGGGGCGTCTGATGGAGGCTGACCCCCACTGGGCCGGCTACTGTTCTGTACTTGTTAATGTTAATGATATTGCAGCCATGGGCGGCAAACCCGTGGGCATGGTTAACGTTCTCTCAATTAACTCAGGGGAGACCTGTTACAGTGTGATGGAGGGTATAAGGGAGGGGGCAGAGAAGTTCGGGGTCCCAATGGTGGGGGGCCACGTGCACCCTGACACACCCTACGACGCACTTGATGTTTCAATTGCAGGTATAGCATCTGAGGATGCACTCATAACAAGCTGCGACGCAGAACCCGGTGACAGGGTTATAGTGGGCATAGACCTCGATGGAAGGCCACACCCATCATTTCCCCTGAACTGGGACACAACCACCCATAAAACACCTGGGGAGGTGCAGTTCCAGATTGAGGTAATGTCCATCATCGCAGAAAGAAAGCTGGTAACTGCAGGTAAGGATATAAGCAACCCGGGAACCCTTGGAACACTGGGGATGCTGCTTGAGGCATCGGATGTGGGTGCACGGGTGGAACTGGAATCAATACCACGTAACAGATCAGTTAGGTGGGAGGACTGGCTTCGAATGTACCCCGGCTCAGGTTTTGTGCTGACAGCACGCCCAGAAAATGTTGCTGAATGTATTGAACTTCTCGAGTCTGCCGGAATAACCGCATCAGACGCAGGGGAGATAGTATCCGAAAGAAAACTCCACTTAGTCCATGATAATGATGAAAGGGTCCTCTTTGACTTTGAAAGGGACATCATAACAGGTGTGATAGAAGAAAAAATTTGAGGGAGATCTGATGTTTGTTAAGGTTAATGGACTGGATGTTGAACTCCCGGAGGGGGCCACAGTGAGGGATGCCATCGATGCTACAGGGGCCCCCTATGTGGAAGGCGCCCTTGTGGGCCTCATAAGCGGCACAAGGGAACTTGAAAGGACAATTGATACATACCGGATCAAAACAACAGCAGGAAGCATCCTGATTGAACTGCTCCCTGAGGAAGCACCTGAAATCGTTGAGACATGGAGGGAGGTCTACAGCAACCTTGAAAACCTCCGTATAAGGTGGACAACCCCATCCGAGATTTCAATGGGACCCCTGAAAACAGAACTGGAGCCGTCAAGGAAGGAATTCTTCTACGACGAGAATGAGGTTATAATGAGCCTCTCAGGGTTCAGCCCGGATTCAACCCATATAATAATCTCCAGGGACCCCCATTCATCAGTATACGGCGCCCCAGCTGAGAACAGGGGTGTTTTTGCAAGGGTAACCGGCGGCGGAAGAACCATTGAGCGACTGACAGACCGTGACGTGATAAGGTCAGTGGAACCAGTTGTTGAGAGAAAAAGCATAGTTGAGAGCGCCGCAGTGACAGACCTTGAAACACCACTTGAGGATGGAAACCAGATATTCACCTACGTTAAGGTAAAACCATCCCACGAGTCCCCCCAGTCTGTTGAACACTTCTTCACAATGGTGGAGGAGGGGAAACTGAGGGTTGACTATGAGGCCAACTCATTCATAGGTTTCTACTCCCTTCAGGGAATAAAAAAGGATCCCGAAAAAATAGCAAAGAGAAACAGGGGCACAGTGACCCTTAGGAACACTGGAAGGGGCGCTGGAAGGGTTTACATATACAGGGAGGACAGGGTTTCAACACCATCCCACAACCTCATAGGAAACGTTACAGATGGAATGGAACTGGTGGATATAGCAGGGGAAGGGGACCACATCACGGTGGAGTGCGAACCCGGCAGGATAATGACAGTCTCCATGACCCAGAAGGAAGCAGAGGAATACCTTAAAGGGTACGGTGTCGAGCAGATACGGGACGGCATAATGGTTGACGATGCAATCGTTGTGGCCCAGGACCCACCCTACACCATGGACATACTCAAGGAGGGAAGGGTCAGAACAGTGGGCATAGAGGCCGATAAAATCCTGGAGGTTGAACTGGACCCTGATGCACCCAGGTCCTCATGGTACTTCCGCAGACTCACAGGCCTCATCGACACACCCATCGGATCCCTCAAGGTACACTTCGCCTTCCCAGGCATGAAGGTGGTGATGTTTGAGGGTGACAGATCCCTGGCAAAGGGCCTTGTACCGGAGAAAACACCTGCAAACTGCGTTAAAAAGGGCAGCATTGGCATAACAAACATGTCAAGGAGACACATAGGTATGGTTGGTGTTAGACTCGAGGACAACGATGAATACGGCCCAACAGGGGAACCATTCAACGGCACCAACATAATAGGCAGAATCACAGAGGGCCTTGAGAATGTTGAAAAATTCAAAGAGGGGGACACGGTGTATGTCCGGGAAAGAAAAAAATCATGAGGAATCAACAAGAATGATAATACTTGGGCCGTCATCAAGGCTGAGCTCATCGGAACTTGTCCAGAGGCTCCACCTCCTTGGACTGCCACTGACCATAAAATCAACATGTTACGGTGCGCTGGTGCATGGGGACACAGAGACTGTGATGGAGGCTGTCAGAAAAATACGCAGCCTGGACCCGGCCAACATATTCACAAAGGAGAGGGGGTTCCCACCTGGGGACCCCCGGAGATGCAGAGGACACAGAGGAGCAGCAAGGGAGGGTTACCATCAGCTTGAAAAGGAATTCAAACTACTCGGATATGTGGGCGAGGCCCTTGAAAGGCCCCAGAAGGCCGAACCCGAAAAAAAGGAGAAGGTTTCTGTTGATGAATTCCGCGATGTAGTTGAGAGGAGTCTGAAATCCAGACAGAAAACATAGGGCTGATTGAAATGAAAATAACTTCATCATCCACTGGAGAGGAACTCAAGGAACTTGGAATGTGTATACATGAACTTGTAAGTCGTCTTCCCCTCACAATAAGGAGCCGGGAAGCAAAGGGTCTTCGAATAGAGGACGGCAAGGTGATCGATGACAGCTACACAGGACCCGTACTTGAAAAGGTCCTTGAATCAGGTGAGATAGCAAGGGAGACACCTGAGAGGGGACCCTACAAGGGAATACCCGTGGTCGTGGTACCCCTGAAGGAGAATGGCGAGGTACTCTGTGCGGTGGGAATCGTTGATGCCACAAAGGGCCTCTTCACAGACATGGTTGAAATAGCCAGAAGACCCCAGGAGGGAGACAGGGGGGAATTCTATTGAAGATAGCGATATTTCCACCAAATTCACTTATACTTGCAGATCTTGTTGAAAGAAGGGGACATGAACCCCTTGTAATCCAGAAAGAAATCAGGGAGAAGGTTACAGACCCTGAAATCGATTCACCACCCTTCAACATAACCGAGGAGGACCCGATAAGGGGCCTGAAGTACGCGGCAATAGAGGTTCCCTCAGGTGTAAGGGGGAGAATGGCAATCCTAGGGCCCCTCATAGAGGAGGCGGATGCCGCCATAATAATGGAGGAAGCCCCCTTTGGTTTTGGATGCATAGGATGCGCAAGGACCAATGAACTCTGCGTATTCCAGCTCAGGAAGAAGGGCATACCCACACTTGAACTGAAATACCCCACAACAAGGGAAGAGACAATAGATGTGGTTAACAGGATAAACAAATTCCTGGACGAACTGGAGGCTCAAAATGGTTAAAATAGCCCAGATTTCATGTGGAACCGACTACAGCGGTGTTCAGAAGGAAATTGAAAAGGCAGCGAGGACTTTTGGGGCCGAAATAGTGATCCCCGAGGCGGACCTTGACTACATAGACGAGGCCTATGAAAAATTTGGGTTCAACTGTGCCAGTTCAAGCATAAAACTCATGATAGCAAGGGCAATGTCAATCGTTGAGGGCAAAACAGATGCCGACGCGGTTTTCATAGCAACCTGCTTCAGGTGTGCAGAGGGGGCCCTTGTAAGGAACGAGATAAGGAGGTTCATACAGCAGAACACAAGGCTTCCTGTTGTAACCTACTCATTCACAGAGAGAACAAAGGCCGATGAACTGTTCATACGTATGGAGGCGCTCTCAACAATAGTGGCAAGGAAAAGCATACTTGCAAGGGAGAAACAGGAGGGCCTAACCCTTGGAATCGATTCAGGTTCAACAACCACCAAGGTAGTGCTGATGGAGGATAACGAGGTTATAGGAACAGGATGGCTTCCCACAACAGATGTCCTTGGCTCCGCAGAGAAGGGCATAGAGGAGGCCCTCGCAGGTACAGGTTACACGCTGAAGGACCTGGATGGGATAGGAGTTACAGGTTACGGCAGGTTAACCATAGGGAAACATTACGGGGCCGACCTCATACAGGAGGAGCTCAGTGTGAACTCCAAGGGTGCAGTGTTCCTTGCAGACCACCAGAAGGGGGAGGCAACGGTCCTGGATATAGGTGGTATGGACAACAAGGTCATAACCGTCAACGATGGCATACCCGACAACTTCACCATGGGGGGTATCTGCGCCGGTGCATCAGGACGTTTCCTGGAGATAACAGCCAGGAGGCTTGGAGTGGAGATAGATGAACTTGGAAGCCTGGCAATGAAGGGGGACTACCGGAAGGCGATGCTCAACAGTTACTGCATAGTCTTTGGTATACAGGACCTTGTAACCGCACTTGCAGCGGGAGTTTCAAGGGAGGATGCAGCAGCCGCGGCATGCCACTCGGTGGCCGAACAGGTATATGAGCAGCAGCTCCAGGAGATAGATGTGAGGGAACCCCTCATACAGGTGGGTGGAACATCCCTTATAGAGGGCCTTGTTAAGGCGGTAAGTGATATCTTGGGTGGTATCGATGTCATCGTACCCCCATATTCACAGCACATAGGCGCAGTTGGAGCGGCCCTCCTTGTTTCTGGAATGAAAGACATCAGTGAGGGTTAAAATGGGGATAAATGTTGAGTGCTACGACCCTAGGGGTGCAGAGGTCTATGAGATAATAGCCCGCCAGGTTCTCCAGGATCTCCAGCTTGCAAGGGCAGTTGATGACCTGAGGATATGGGTTGATCCCAGGGAGCCGGTCTTCATCATAGTGGTTAAGACACAGAGGACCTCTGAGCCGATTTACCTTGAGGACATGGCTGAGATGGAGGTTGATAAGGCCACCGGAGCAGTCCACCTGAGGATAAGGGACGAGACGTACCTTCCACAGCTACTTGAAAGGCTCTGGGAGACACAGGGACGTGGAAGGGTACGGCAGCCATCCCGATTTGAGGTGGTGGTGGAGGACCCCATCTCTGATATCAGCGGAATGACGGTCCACGACCCCTCAATGAACCTGAGGAAGAGGGTCTACGATGCAATATTCCGTATAATACCAGAGGGATTCCGGGTTATAAGGGACCTTTCAGAGGATAACATAATAGCCCTTGTATGTACCGATGAGGTGCTCAGGGATGAATGGATTTTAAAGGCCAGGGAGATAATAGACGATATGAGGTGAAAACATGCCTGACCAGAGACAGACACGCTTTGCCCACATAACAAAGGCTCACCCTTGCTTCAATGAGAAACTGCACGACAGGGTTGGAAGGATCCACCTGCCCATCGCACCCCGCTGCAATATTCACTGCAAGTTCTGCACAAGGGATATCAGTGAATGCGAAAACCGGCCAGGGGTCACTGCAAGGATCATGACAGCCGAGGATGCAGTAAAGCACGTTGAGAAGGTTAAGAACGAGATGCCCATAAGTGTAATAGGGGTCGCAGGACCCGGCGATGCCCTTGCAAATGAGGAGACCTTCGAGTTCTTCAAAAAGGCCAGCAAGAAGTTCCCGGACCTCCTAAAATGCCTCAGCACCAATGGCCTGCTCCTTCCAGATAAGGCTGATGAACTGGCAGAAATTGGTGTTAACACAGTCACAGTAACCGTGAACGCCATTGACCCTGACATAGGTGAGAAGATATACTCCTTTGTTATCTACAAGGATAAGGTCTACCATGGAAGGGAGGCCTTCGAGGTTCTCTCAAGGAACCAGCTTGAGGGTATAGAGAAACTTGCAGAGAAGGGTATCATTGTTAAGGTCAACAGTGTACTCATACCCGGCCTCAACGATGAACACATAGTCGACATTGCAAGGGAGGTTAAAAAGAGGGGAGCCTCCCTCATGAACGTTATACCACTCATACCGATGGGTGAGATGAAGGACTACCCACGGCCAACCTGTGAGGAGATCGAGAGGGTCAGGAACGAGGTTGAAAAGATAATACCCGTGTTCAGGGCATGCACACAGTGCAGGGCAGACGCCTACGGCATTCCAGGCAAAAAGGGCGCCGACAAGCACCTTGACATGACACCAGCGAGCCACTACTGAAAATCCCGTGATAACCATGAAGACACTGGAATGGAAGGACAACCGGCTCATCCTTATAGACCAGAGAAAACTTCCCGATTCACTGGAGTACTTTCAGTGTGAAAACTACCGGGACGTCATATACGCAATAAAAAACATGGTTGTAAGGGGCGCCCCGGCCATTGGGGTAACAGCAGCGTTTGGAGTCGCCCTGGCAGACCTTGCAGGCGAGGATGCTGAAAGAGCTGCAGAGGAGATAAAGTCGTCAAGACCAACCGCAGTGAACCTTTTCTGGGCAGTGGACCGTGTAATGAAATCCGGGTCCCCACTTGACGAGGCCCTGAAGATCTACAGGGAGGATATGGAGACCAACAGGGCCATAGGGGCTCACGGGGCCAGCATAATCCATGATGGAGATACAATCTTAACCCACTGCAATGCAGGCGCCCTTGCCTGTGTTGACTATGGCACGGCCCTGGGTGTTGTGAGGGCCGCCAGGGATCAGGGAAAGAATGTGACTGTTATATGTGATGAGACAAGGCCAGTGGGACAGGGCGCCCGTTTGAGTGTCTGGGAGATGCAGCAGGAGGGCATACCTGTTAAACTGATAGCGGACGTTGCAGCAGGGTACCTCATGCAGAGGGGAATGATAGATAAGGTTATAATAGGCGCTGACCGTGTGGCAGAGGGCGGCGTGGCAAACAAGATAGGGTCACTCATGGTTGCACTCTCAGCAAAACGGTTCAATGTACCATTTTACGTTGCAGCGCCCCTCAGCACCTTTGACAGGGAAAATTCAATTTATGATGTTGAGATAGAGGAGAGGAGTCCCGAAGAGGTCCTCTATTATGGCGGCTGCAGAATAGCCCCGGAAAATACCGGGGTCATCAACCCTGCATTTGACATAGTACCCTCTGATCTTATAGACGGCATCATAACAGAGGAGGGTATAGTGGATCCATTGTGATTTCAGCTCTTAGGTTGGTTGGCGTGTTCTTACTGCGTCTGATCTCACCTCTTTTTTATTCTTGCGTCGATACCGATATGCCATACACCTGGACTCCTTGACTTCACCCTTCTCCTATCCAGGATCTCCACTTTGAATGGTGCCGCGGCGTCCCTCAGGCGTTTCACAGGGGTTTCGAAGTCCCTTGAAAACTCATAGTAGTGTATGATGCCCCCATCCCTGACTGCCCGGATGGCGTCATCAAGAAATTCGCAGGCAGTTCCCGGGAGATTCATGATCACATGGTCTACAAAGCACTCCTTATCCTTCAGGAACTCCCTCACATCACCCTCAACAGGGACTATGATATCCTCTGCACGGTTCAGGTGGGCATTTTCTCTGATGTAACCGACGGCAGCGGGGTTTATGTCAACAGCGTATATCCTGGATGCCTTCCCATGCCTTGCAACTGCAACTGCAAAGGGCCCGGCACCTGCAAACATGTCAAGGACAACCTCCCCCTCCTTCACCTGCCTGGCAACGATTTCCCTCTCATTGGCAAGGCGGGGGCTGAAGTACACACTCCTTATATCAACCTTTATACGGCTCCCGTACTCCCTATGGACGGTTTCAGATACAGGAGAACCTGAGATGAGTTCAAGGTCCCTGGTCCTTGTAACACCCTTCACCCCACTCCTCTTCATGTACACGGCACTCCGCCCCGTGAATTTAAGGGCGGCCTCACCTATTGCATGCCTGTAGTCATGGAGCTCCTCGGGTATTTCAAGGATAACGATATCCCCTATTATATCAAAGGACCGTCTGATGGATGCAAGCACGTCCTCGGGGATCCTGGATTTCAGCATATCAGTAAAACTTCTCGGGGAGCGTTTACTTCTCTCAAAAACATCATCGATGACCTCAACATCATCAAATTCCCCTGCAACCCCGGTGTCGATCACCGGTATGTAAACATGGCTTTCATTCCTCTTTATCCTGTAATCCCTGTTAAGGAGAGACCTCTCAGTTAAAATCCTGATTATGTCATTGGCCTTTTTCTTTGGAACCTTTAAACCCTTCATGGTGAACTTCCTGTTAAAGTTTAAGCCACTTATATACTGGTTTTTCTGAAACATTATATAACGTTATGATTTATGAGAGGGTGTGAGATGCTTTACATAATTGGACTTGGACTTTACGATGAAAATGATATATCAGTTAAGGGTCTGAAGGCCTTAAAGGCCTGCAGCAGGGTTTACGCTGAATTTTACACCGCAATCCTTCAGGGTGCCAGTTTATCTGCAATTGAGGAGTTAACCGGTAAAGATATAGATATACTGCGCAGAGAGGAAATTGAGGAGGAAAGGGTACCACTTCTTGAGGCAGAAAAATCCGATGTGGCACTCCTTGTCCCGGGGGACCCCCTCATTGCGACCACCCATACGGAACTGATCCTGGACGCAAGGAGGAGGGGCATAGAGACAAGGGTCATTCATGCATCATCCATAATATCCGCTGCACCGGGCCTTGCAGGGCTGCAGGCCTACAAGTTCGGGAGGATAATCACAGTACCCTTCACATCAGAAAATTACTTCCCAACATCCCCCTACGTTAATATAAAGGATAACCTTGAGAGGGATTCCCATTCACTGGTGCTCCTGGATATAGAGGCCCATAAAAGGAGGTACATGACTGCAAATGAGGGCCTTGAATACCTGCTGCGGGCATCAGAGAAACTTGGTGATGACACAATCAATGGAAAGACCCTGGCAGTTGTAATTGCAAGGGCCGGCTCTGAAAGGCCCCTTGTAAGGGCCGAGGCAATATCCTCACTTCTTAAGGAGGACTTTGGGGATCCACTTCACTGTCTTGTTGTCCCGGCCGGACTCCACTTCATCGAGGCCGAGTACCTTGTTGAGGTTGCAGGTGCGCCCCGTTCCATTGTGGAGGCTATGATAATCTGATTACCTTAGGAGGTATTCGCACTTTTCAACGTTCTGCAGGGGTATTATTATCTCCCTTTTACCGAACTCCCTCTCAGAGAAGCTCACCAGTATAAAGCACTTCTCCTTATCAACCTTTATATTTTCCACCCCAAACTCCCCCCTCTTGAAGTGGTGTACCGTGCCATTTGTCATGGTGAGCTCCATCTTTTCTATCATATTAAGACACCATTTAATAATTCTCTCCGGGCACCTATTTATAAATGCCCTCAGGGATCTGAACATCACTTTTTAAAGCACTGTAATGATGCTCTTCATTGGCGATCCAGTTTGATCATGTGTTGGTTAAAGCACTGTAATGACCTGCAAAATCAAGGGTTAAGATCCACCAGGGAGATCGTGAAAATTTTTATCATATAAAAAAGAGATACAGCATGGTGTTAACATGGCCCGTAAAATCCATGTCGATGGGGGTAAATCGACAAGGGACCTCATAGATGCTAAAAAGCTCATTGAGATGCTTCCACTGAAGGCAGGGGACACTTTTCTTGATGCTGGCTGTGGTGATGGCTTTATTTCACTTGAAGCAGCATCTGCTGTTGGTGATGAGGGAAGGGTCATCGCGGTTGATGTATACCCAGAATCGGTTGCGATCCTGAGGTCCAGAATATGCAGAAGGAGTAACATACTACCCCTGGTTGCAGATATAACCCATAGACTGCCGGTTCCTGATAGAACAGTTGACATTTACTTCATGGCCAACGTTTTCCATGGGATAGTGGTCAACGGCGAGGTTGAACCACTGATGGCCGAGGTCAAAAGACTCCTCAGCAGGAGTGGAAGGCTGGTGGTGGTTGATTTTAAAAAGGTAGAGGGAACCCCTGGACCGCACATGGAGTTAAGGCTGTCGGAGGATGAGGTCACGGAGATCCTTGAAGACCATGGGTTCGTTGTGGAATCTGTGGGGGATGCAGGAACCTACCATTATATTATAATAGCGGTGCCGCGTCACTGAAAACCCCCTATCAGTAGAGGGGGGTGTACTTCTGGAGGAATTCCTGCATTTCATGGTCCAGTACTCTGAGTGCAGACATGTTCTGGGGCGAAGAGGCGGCACGCTCCTCGACGAGGTTTCTCAGTGTACCGTTCTTTATGTGTTCACGGACCTCCCGCAGCACCAGATCAAGTGTCAGCCTGTTCCTTTCAATCAGTTCATCTGTACTGTAACTGCAGATCCTGTAGGTGTCCAGGGGATAGGTATGGGTCTCAGTGAATAAAACGTTGATCATACCATAGAACTCTGCAGCGGCGTCTGAGAACACATCCACACCCATATACGCGAGGAGGGGGATGAAGGCCGGGGGAGAGAATGTTGAACACAGCATGGTCTCAGGTTTTATGGCCTCACGTATTTCAGTCAGAATCCGAACCATCTCCATGGGTCTCTGGAGCAGTTCATCCATATTTGCCACTATGAGTTTCCTGAAACCAATCTCCTCAAGTTCAAGGGCGCATCTTACTCTGAGGTCAGTATAGCGGGATCCATGTATGAATGCGTATTCTGCATCAGATTCAGAGGCCATCTCCAGGGTTTCAGTGACACCCCACTCTGCGATTTCCCGGGGTACATTGTGCGGGATTGTTTCATATGGGGCGATATCCATCTTTTCATATCTAACAAGCAGGGGAGTTTCAGAATCTCCGAGAAGACCCAGCCTTGCGGGTCCGTCATGTAATTTTATCTGATATTCAGTCTTGCTCATTGCTTACACCGTCTGTTACTTAATTGGGTCAGGGATTACTTAACCATTGCAGTCTTGCTCAGGGTGCAGTCTGTCACTTACCGGTATCCTGGGATACGATCCTCAGGTGTCACCTTAAAGGTTACACATCGGCAAATTTTAGGAATCTTTATATACCCATAAAAATCACAGTCTAATAAGAAAAATCTGAGGTTTGCTAACCAGGGATCTTTCAGGGTGTGAAAACAATGTCAGTTCTAAAACGCCTAAAAGAAATGTTGATGGGTGAGAAGAAGGAAGAGGACAGTAAAACAGAGGAGCCAGAGAAAACAGAGACCCCAACAGAGTCCACCAAACAGGAAGAAAAACCTCAACCTCAAGAAAAACCTTCAGATGAACCCTCCATATCTGCAGAAACAGAAAAACCAGAGGAAACTCAAAAGGTCGAAGAACCTGAGGTGGCCTCTGAGGAAGCATCAGCTGAAGAACCCGAAACTGCAGATGTTGAGGAGGATGAATCTGAAGAACCTGCCGAAACCTCCCATGAGGATGAGGAGGTAGTTGAGGATGAAGACTCTTCGGAGGATTCTGATTCTGAAGAAGAATCAGAGGAGGAAGAGGATAAAAGCGAAAGGAGTGATATAATGACCCTACTGCAGAGAGAAGAAAACATAATCAGAAAGGGTAATATTGACAAGGAGTTCTCTGAAAAAATAAAGGCCGCAGGCGGTGACAGTCTGGAATACTGTTTCCAGTGCGGTACATGCACAGGATCCTGCCCATCTGGAAGAAGAACCCCTTACAGGGTAAGACAGATAATAAGGAAGGCAAATGTTGGATTAAAGGATGAAATAATCTCAGATCCAACCCTCTGGATGTGTACAACATGTTACTCCTGCCAGGAAAGGTGCCCACGTAAGGTCAGAATCGTGGATGTTGTGAAACTTGCAAGGAACGAAGCAGCCAAAGCAGGATTCATGGCACCAGCACACAAGGCAGTTGGATCATTCGTTATAAAAACAGGTCACGGAGTACCAATCAACGACGCAACAATGGAGCTTCGAAAGGCTGTTGGCCTTGGAGAACTACCACCAACAACACACCAGTTCCCTGAAGCACTTGAAGAGGTTCAGAAAATCATCAAGGCAACAGGCTTTGACCAGTTAATAGGCTACAACTGGGAAACAGGTGAACTTGAATAAGGAGGCATGCAAATGGAAATCGCATACTTTTTAGGATGTATCATGAACAACAGGTACCCTGGAATTGAAAAGGCAACAAGGGTTCTATTCGATAAACTTGGAATCGAACTGAAGGACATGGAAGGGGCATCCTGCTGTCCAGCACCAGGAGTATTCGGTTCATTCGATAAAACAACATGGGCCGCAATAGCAGCAAGGAACATAACAATCGCCGAGGACATGGGCGCAGACATCATGACCGAATGTAACGGATGCTTCGGTTCACTCTTCGAGACAAACCACCTCCTCAAGGAAGACGAGGAGATGAAGGCAAAAATCAATGAAATCCTCAAAGAAGCCGGAAGGGAATACAAGGGAGAAATCAACGTCAGACACTTTGCTGAGGTCCTCTACAACGAGGTTGGTCTGGACAAACTTGCCGAAATAGTTGAGAAGCCCCTCAACCTCAATGTTGCAGTGCACTACGGATGCCACTTCCTCAAACCAAGCGACGAGATAAACATAGACAACCCTGAAAGACCAACCATACTGGATGAAATTGTTGAGGTAACCGGTGCGAAATCAGTTGAATACAAGGACAAGATGATGTGCTGCGGTGCCGGTGGTGGAGTGAGATCAAGGGACCTGGACGTTGCACTCGACTTCACAAGGGAAAAACTCACAAACATGAAGGAAGCCGGTGTTGACGCAATAGTAAACGTCTGCCCATTCTGCCACCTCCAGTTTGACGTTGGTCAGATGGAGATAAAGGACAAGTTCGGCGAGGAATTCAACATACCGGTACTTCACCTCGCACAGCTACTTGGACTTGCAATGGGTCTTCCAAAAGAGGACCTTGTGGTTGACGCCCACCAGGTATGCGTCGACGAGTGCCTTGAAAAGCTCGAGGAACTCGACCGCCTTGCACCTGGAAGCGGTTAAGACCACAAATTAATTATTTTTTTCCAGGGATTCAAAATCCCAAAAGTGAGGTGTTTTTTTGTTTATAGCTACTTTAAAGGGAATATTTACTTTGAAGGATCTTCCAGAAGAATTCAAACCCTTTGTGGACTACAAGGCAGGCCTTGAGAAGAAGGAATTATCCGATGACGACGAGGTGGCCATACTATCCATCCAGGGCACACAGAGCAACCATGTGCTCATTCTCAGCTCCTACAGTAACGTTGAGGAGATCCGAAAGGAACTTGAAGAAGCGGGTGCAAAGATAAACCACACAACCCTAAAAATTCTGGAAGGACATCTATGACACTCCCTGTTGAACAGACATGGTTCGTGCTTGTTGAACTCCTGACAGACCTTCGAAAGAAGGATGTTGATGTCCCAGTGGAAATTACAGAGGACATAAGGCTTGTGAGGACATCAATCAACTTCTATAAATCAGATACAGAGAACCCTGAGATGATCAGGGAGCTTAAGAGAATAAACGACATGCTCAACTCAATCCAGGAGAAACTCCTTGAACTTGCAGAGTCAGTTGCCCCTGATTACCCTGACGAATGGATTGAAAAATTAAAGAGGGCCTCAAGGGGTGAGGAGGTCCACAAACCCCCCGAAACAAAGTCAAGGTTTATTGTCGGAGCCCCACCGGGATTTGCAGCTGCAAGGGTGCACCTTAAGGAACCAATAGCCGAGGACAGGGTTCAGGATATTGCCGAAACCCACAGCCTTATAATTGAATTTGAAGAAGACGATCTTATAGCCGTTTATGGCGATTCAGAGGACATAAAAAAGGGTTTAAAGGAAATAGGCTCCTTCTTCAGGGAATAATATGGAGTGTGATTTTTCATGAAAATCCTCGCTGTAAGTGATCTTCATGGTTCAAACATACCTGAACTTCACAGGTTTATAATGGATAACCGCGTTGACCTCATTGTTGTGGCAGGTGACATAACACACTTCGGGCCGGCGGAACTCGTTGAGGAGCTCCTCAATGACCTGGCATCCCACAACATCCCTGTTGTTGCCGTACCAGGGAACTGCGATCCCCATGGGGCTGTGACTAAAATAGAAAACTCAAAGGCCGTGAATATACATGGAAGATCCATTAACATCAAGGATATTGCCATATGCGGCCTCGGGGGTTCAAACCCAACACCATTCAACACACCCCTTGAACTGGAGGAGGATGAGATAAAAGCGGAACTGGACGACCTCATGGAAAAGTCTGGTGAAGGAGATGTTCTTATTCTTGTAACCCATGCACCACCACATGGAACATCACTTGATAGAATTCCATCCGGGGACAATGTTGGAAGCAGGGGTGTGAGGGATGTTATAGAAAGACACCAGCCCTGCCTGAACATCTGTGGCCACATCCACGAGTCCCCGGGAGTGGACCGTATAGGTGAAACCATCGTGGTCAACCCGGGACAGCTTTCAGATGGCAGAGCAGCCCTCATTGAAATTGAAGATGATGGATCCATAACTGCTGAAATTTTAAATCTCAGGTCCAGTTAAATATATAAAAACTGGATTTCAGATTATGACAAGTTCTTTTTGAGGTGAGACCATGATCATGGTTCAGGGAGAAGTAAGCGGAAAAAAATACACGGAGCCCTTCTCCAAGGGCGTTCTGGCACGTTCACTGACCAGGGCAGAGATGGACCCTAACAAGGCATACACATTTGCTTCCAGAATTGAGGCTCACCTTAAAAAGAATAAGGTCGATGTCATAACAATAGAGGAACTCGTTGATGTGGTCTCAGAGCACCTGAAAAGGGAGGATCCTGAGGTAGCAGAGAAGTACATGCTCTGGAGACGAATAAGGCAGTGCAAGGAACCCCTGATAATACTCATAGGGGGGGCCTCAGGGGTTGGAACATCTTCAATTGCCTTTGAGGTTGCAAACCGCCTTGGCATAAGGAACATGATAAGCACCGACATGATAAGGGAGGTAATGCGTAAAATAGTCTCCAGGGAACTTCTCCCGTCCATCTATGAATCAAGCTACACAGCGTACCAGTCCCTCAGAATACCCCCACCACCAGAACTTGACGAGGTTCTCATTGGATTCAGGGATCACGTGGACACTGTGAGCATCGGCGTGGAGGCTGTAATTGAGAGGGCCCTCACAGAGGGTATAAGCATAGTGATTGAGGGCGTGCATATAGTCCCTGGGTTTATACGGGATGACCTCATAAACAAGGAAAATGTTGCAATGTTTGTCCTCACGGTTTCAGATGAGAACGTCCATAAGGGGAGGTTCTAT
>NZ_CP113501.1:235000-1686821 GCF_026692625.1 Methanothermobacter sp. DP
CTGTGTGCACATGAATATAGCTTCACTGGCGCCAACGGTTACTATTATTGACTCAGGTTCCACATGAACCCGATTTTCTGTTTTGAGTTTCTCTGAGATGGCCTCCCTGAGTTCATCCATGCCCATGTTTGAGGTGTAGTGTGTTATTCCCTCATCCACCGCCTCCTTGAGGGCTTCCCGCACATGTTCAGGTACATTGAAATCAGGTTCACCTATCCCGAGGTTTATTGTGTCGTCACCTGCAACTTCAAACATTTTCCTTATCTCTGAGAGCCTTATGTTCCTTATTCTTGAAGCAAATTCTGTCATCTTAATCGCCCTTCCTCTGCCATGAACAGTGATCCATGCATCCATGGCATCCTGACTCCTCACACCATGGTGTTACTTTCTCCTCCTCCATCCTAATGTATTCTTTCATGAGGAAGTCCTCCCTCAGCCCAAGGTTGATGTTATCCCATGGGAGAGCATCGCCAGGGTTTCTCCTGCTGCAGTGGAGCTCCCATTCCCTGAGGGGCACCTTTGAGAGCGAGGCCCTTTCAATGAGTTTTCCGGTTTCAGGTCCGCCTGTGGAGAGCACATACTGTATGAGTCCACTGCGGGGACTTCCAAATTTAACAGGAATCCCTCCGGTGAGCTTCCTCAGAAGTTTGATCTTCCTCTTCATTTTTCTCATGTCATATTCCATCCACTGGAGGGGGGTGTGCGGCTTGGGAATGAGGGGGTTGATGCTGAAACTCACCATTCCCCTTCTTATTTCATGGAGTCCACGTATGAGGCGCGCCAGGTCCTTTAAGTCTTCCTCTGACTCCCCGGGAACCCCTGTAAGGAAGTACATTTTAACACGAAGACCCATTTTTATAGCAGCCTCTGTTTTTTTAAATATCATGCTATCGCTTATGGGCTTGTTAAGTTTTCTTCGCAATTTAAGGGTTGATTCGGGTGCCACTGTAACTGTTTTAAGTCCCCCTTCAATCAGTGTATCCATGAGTTGGGGTGATAGTGATTCTATTCTGAGTGACGGCATTGAAACCATGAAATCCATATCCACGAGTCTGGAGGAGAGTTCATCTATACGTGAATAGTCAGAGGCAGCGGCACCTATAAGTGAGACCTTACTGTAACCCGTGGCATGGCGGCCCCTCTCTGCAACATCAAGGAGCCTGGGGAGTGATGTCTCACGTTTGGGGCGGTATAGGTAGCCGGACATGCAGAAACGGCAGCCCCGTGAACAGCCCCTTGAAACACCCAGAAGGAATGACCTCCCCAGGGAGGGGACCATCTTTTTATCCTCGGTGACTGGAACTATCTGTCTTACAGGGTGGCATGCCCTGTCCATATCCTCAACAATGACCCTTTCTGCGGAGTTGTCGGGAATGTAAACACCCCTTATGTCCATGAATTCATCAATCTCACGGCGGGGATCATCCAGCTCAAGGTACCGATCGATTAATCTGTTGAGAACCGGCTCAGCCTCACCTATTATGAAGAGGTCAATGAAATCTGAGAGTGGAATGGGGTTGGATGTTATGCAGGGCCCCCCTGCGATTACAAGGGGACCATCACGTTCATCTCTCCTCGGCGAAACACCACCATCCCTCAGCATCTGGAGGATCCTGAAATAGTCCTCCTCGTAGTGCACAGTGAAGCTGATTATATCAAAGTCCCTCAGCGGACTTCCAGATTCAAGGCTTCGTTCGTAGGGGTGTATTACCCGCTCACACCATGCATCATCCCTTGAATTTATAAGATGGTAGATTATATGGTAACCGAGTGAGGATATGGCGGTCCTGTAGGGCCCCGGGTAACAGGATGCGACCCTGACATCAACCCTCCGGGGGTTCTTGATGATGACATTGTATTCCCGAAGCTGCATGATCTATAATTTATAAAGTCATCGCACTTAAAGTGGCCATAACGGGCAGGCTGTCCGCATAATATAAATTTAACTCCAACATAATTAGGGTATTGGCTTCTGAAGATGATAGGATGAAGGTAAAGAAGTACTCACTTGTTGCTGTTGGAGGAACCTTTGACAGATTTCATAAGGGCCACAGAAGGCTCCTTGATGAGGCGTTCCGTGTAGGGAATACCGTGATGATTGGTGTAACATCAGATGAATTTGCATCCGCAAAGGGAGACGATATAGAACCCTGCAGTGTCAGAATGAAGAACCTTGAGGAGTATCTTTCAGATAAGGATACTGAGTACCATATAATGAGGCTGGAGGACCCCTATGGCACTACAGTTACAGATGAACGATTCGATGCCATAGTGGTGAGCAGGGAGACCGAGCCGGTTGCCCATGAAATAAATGAAATAAGAAAAAGAAAGGGATTCAGGGAACTTGATATCATAACCATTGACATGGTGCCCGCAGATGATGGTATACCCATCTCATCCACCCGGATAAGGAGGGGAGAGATAGACAGGATGGGCCATCTGCTTGAGAGGATACGCCATGTCATAAAGAGGAAGAGAAATCAGTGAATCCCGGGGTGTTTACATGAGGGTTAACGTGGGATCAACAAACCCTGTTAAAGTTAAGGCCACAGAGAACGTCCTTGGAAAGATATTCCATGAAATTGAGGTCAGGAGTGTTGAGGTTGACTCAGGAGTATCTGATCAGCCAGTAGGTCTTGAGGAGACTGTTGAGGGGGCCATCAACCGTGCAAGGGGGGCTTTCAGCAACTGTGAGCTGAGTGTTGGCATCGAGTCAGGTCTCCACAGGGTGCCCGGGACAATCACGGGATTTGTGGATCTCCAGTGGTGCGCCATCTATGATGGTGATCATGTAACACTGGGGGTGAGCGCAGGCTTTGAATACCCTCCCCTGGTGGTTGAGGAGGTCCTCTCAGGTAGAGAGGTGGGGGACGTTATGGATGAACTCACAGGTGTGGATGAACTGGGCAGGAAGAGGGGTGCTGTGAGTTTCCTCTCCCATGGGCTACTTGACCGTGTTGGAAATACCGAGCAGTGCGTCCTCATGGCAATGATACCCCGCATGAACCCCTCACTTTATGGTCTTGAATAGGTGGTGTTTTTCCTGGAACTCAATGAAAATGTGAAGATCTTCCTTCTGATGGTACTCATATTCTTCACAGGTTTCATCCTGAGAGCTGACACTGTTCATCTTGGAGACCTCAATGGGACTGAAAGAGCATATCTCACAGATGATCAGGGCCTCCCCTACATGTACGAACTGGACTCCTACTACAACTACCGCATCACAGAGAACTACCTGAAAAACTGTCATCCGGGGGATACACTGAGAGCCGGGATTCCATGGGACTCCTATTCATATTACCCCCCTGGAAGACCCGCTGTCTACCCACCAGTGATATCATGGGTTTCGATAATGCTCTACAGGCTTCTTGACCCCTTCACAGATATGAGTCTCTACGAGCTCTGCTTCTGGTTGCCGGCTGTTGTGGCACCCTTTGCAGGTACTGTGATGTTCTTCCTCATCAGGAAGTATGCTGGTGACGCCGCAGGGTTCGCCGGGGGCATCCTGATGGTCACAGCACCACTCTACTTTGCAAGAACCATCCCCGGGTTTTTTGATACAGACATGTTCAACTGTCTGATGCCCGCTTTAATTGTGCTTTTCTACACGGGTGTGGTGGAATCCCGGGATAAATATGGATACATCACTTCTGGGCTACTCTTTGCGGTTTCCATGCTGCTTTTCTCCCTTTCATGGACAGGATGGCCGTTCATGCTCTATGTTACCCTTGCATCGGCCTTTATCTATACAATCATATCATGGAGGATGGGGGAGCTTGATTTATCGTGCATCAAGAGGCTCTTCCTTCCAGTTTTTCTGGCAGTTCTTCTAATAGGATTATTCAATGGCCCACAGCATCTTTCAGGGATCAACCCCCTCGCCATCCTTGACTCAACATCATCGACAGGACCATGGCCAGATATCTATGAGTCGGTCTCAGAACTTGGCCACCCCTCAGTTGAGGTGTTCCTCTCTGCTGCAGGACCCCTCAACCTGGGGTTCGGTGTTTTCGGGGCTCTTGTGATTATCAGCATCTTCATAAGGGGAGATATGAGGAGGAAACATCTCCCCTCATTCAACCCATTCATCCTCACCCTTTCACTGGTATGGATGATGGCAGGGCTTACCGCATATTATATAAGTGTTCGCTTCGGTATTCTCGCAATAACCCCCCTCACATTCATATCAGGCATATTCCTTGGCGTCATCCTCTCATATATGAGGACCATCAGTGGTAGCTGGAACTTCAGGGCGGATATTCCTGTGATTCTTCTAATGTTCCTCATAATCTCAGTTGCCACCATCGAGGCTGCTGAGATTGGCAGGATTCCCTTTATAAATGATGACTTCGCGGATGCTGCGGCTTTCCTGAAGGATGGGACAGGAGAGGGCACCGTTGTTGTGACTGAATGGAGCTATGGCCACTATATCACAGCCGCCGCAGAACGCCCAGTTCTTTTTGATGGGGGATCACAGAATACCCCGCGGGCCTACTGGATTTTCAGGGCATTTGAGACAGACAATGAGAGTTTATCTGCCGGGATATTAACGATGCTCACATCTTCGGGGGACTCAGCAGTATCACTTCTTGAAAACAGGACAGGAAACACGTCACTAACGGTTCAGATACTCAACGATATCCTTGGTGTTAACAGAAGATCTGCGGAGGAAATCCTCATCAGAAAGTACGGCCTTGACAGGGGGTTTGCAGATAAACTCCTTGGATACACCCATCCCGAGAGAAGGAACTATGTTATTCTAACAACAGAGGGTATGAGGTACATAGGTTACTGGTACCTTTACTATGGATCATGGAACTTCACCTCGGTTACCCCCAGACCCCTCTACGAGGTTGTGGATACCGGGAGGTCTGAAATGCTGAAATCAGTTGATGAGGGCTCCTGGAGGGGTAAGAGACCCTATCGTTTCATAATAAAAGACGGTAACTCTGTGAAAAGGGTTGATGTGGATGAATCCAGCAATTTTTCTGTTATATTCCTCCCAGATGAGGGGGAGGTCATAATTATAGATCGAAGATTTGATGATTCCCTATTCGTGAGACTGGTACTCGAGGAGAATTCCAAATACTTCAGGAAGTTATATAATAATGACAATGTAATCATATGGCAATTAAAATAGATTGACAATTTTAAAGTAATGGTGGATGTGTTATGCAAGAGTCTCTTAAGGTATTCTTATTTATAAGCATAATATTTTTCACTGGATTTATTCTAAGGTCTGACACCGTTAATCTTCATCACTTTAATGCAAGTGAAAAGGATTATCTGACGGATTTTCAGGGTCTTCCATATATGTATGATGCGGATTGTTACTACAATTATCGTGTCACCCTAAATTATTTCAAAAATGGTCACCTGGGAGATAAGTACAATGGAAAATTCAGCTGGAATATTTATTCATATTATCCAGAAGGAAGACCTGCAAATTATCCCCCATTCATCGCATGGTTGGCTGTTTTCTTTTACAATTTTCTTGCTTTATTTGTGAATATAACCCTCTATGAGGCATGTTTTTGGTTGCCGGCAATTATAGCACCATTTACGGGTATAATGCTATTTTTATTAATGAGAAATCATGTTGATGACATTTCAGCATTTATTGCTGGTATTTTGGTGGTCACAACACCCATCTACTTCTCAAGAACAGTAGCTGGTTTCTTTGATACGGACATGTTAAATGTTTTAATTCCTCTTATAATAGTATTATTTTTTCATGGAGGCATTAGAACTGAAAATCTGTTTAAAAAGTATATTAAATGCATTCTTGCAGCGGTTTTTCTACTCCTCTTCTCGCTAACATGGAATGGCTGGGCATTTATTTTTATAATCATAGTTCTAACGTCTTTAATCTATGTCATAGTTCTTAAAGGTAGCGACAAGAGCTCAACGCCTTTCATTCAATTTTTCGCGGTTTTTATTTTGTTTTCTATTTTATTTATAGGGATGTTGAAATTATTCGGCGCGGGTATTTATTTAAATTTTCCCAACACTTCGCTTTTTTTAAAATCGAATTTTAATAATAACTGGCCAAACGCTAATTTATCAGTCTCAGAACTTTCGAAACCATCTTTCATTGAGTTTGTTTGGTTTTTAGGCGGTTTGAATATAGGTTTCGGTATTTTGGGTGTAATTGTAGTGGTCTTAAATTTATTATCAGCAAAGCTGAAGGATAAATCAGATTTGTTTTTCTACCTACTGATGTCAGTATGGCTTTTTGTGGGTCTGATTTCTTATTCTATGAGTATAAGATTCGGCATAATTTCATTCATACCCCTTGTAGCCTTTTCATCGATTTCTATCAACAAAATAATTGGAACTGTTTTTAAATTGAAAAATAACTTTATTAGAATTTTTATATTATTTTTAATTATTTCATCCTTTTTTGTAATTTCAGTAGCTCAAACCCAAGTATTTAAACTGCGACCAGCAGTAAACGATGATTTTGTAGATGCAGCAGCTTTTATAAATAAAACATTTTCATCCCCACCTGTTTTAGTAATGGACTGGAGTTATGGTCATTATTTCACTTCAGAGGGCATCCCAGTTTTAATGGATGGGGGGTGCTTAACTCCTCAAAGGAATTACTGGGTTAGCAGAGCACTTTCTACAGATAATGAGACGCTTTCAAAGAACATATTAATAATGTTATCCTGTAGTGGGGATATTCCTATAGAAATGTTATATAAAAAGACAGGGAATATTTCTTTGACAGCCAATATATTGAATGAGATACTTTCTATGGATAAAAAAGATGCAAAATTAATTCTAATGGAAAAATATGGTATGGATACTAACTTTTCGAATCAATTACTAAATTTCACCCACCCCTCTCCAAAGAAAAGAATTGTTATTCTTACAGGTGACCATGAGATAAAAAGTGGCTACTGGAATTTTTATTATGGATATTGGAATTTTGCTAAATCTCAACCTCAGAAATTTGTTTATTCAGAAGGCGAGATGACATCAACAAATGATACATTAAAACATTATTCAAATAATATGTCTTTGGACTTAAAAAAAAGGTTCGCCTCTTGGAATGGAAAGAGACCTTATGAGGTTATATTAGTATATAAAGACCATAAAGATGAATTTATGGTTTATAATGAGAGTAATCTAGTTTTCATAGTTTTCATGGAAAAAAATAGAGCTTTAGTGGTGGACAAAAAATCTAAAAATTCCCTTTTTATAAAAATTTCTGTCTTAAATGAAGGTACAGAACACTTTAAAAGAATCTACACCAATGGACATGTTAGTTTATGGGAACTTAGATATACTTAATTATATCCATATATTTCGAGGAAAAAGTAGGTCAATCACAGACTAAATAAAAAAGAATTTTTCAAAGTTTGTTGATCGTGGAGTCACGGGCGGTGTTGATTACTTCGCTGATATTTCCCGCTATTGAGCCTGAGATGTTGAAAATGTAGGAGCCTACGGCTATGACTATTACCAGTAACGCTCCTACGATAAGTATCATTTCAGCGCTTATCTGCGCCTCTTCCTCGATCAACAATTCAATCGGCTCTTAAATTGATGCACCCGTTCTGGCGTTCTTCCTAACTTCGTCTATGTCCTGTGCGGCGTTTAGGTTTGATTTGCTGAAGTATGCTCTGTAGATTAGTAGTGCGACGATTGCTATTACAATCACACCACCGAAGAGCAGTATGTATTCAGCTGCGCCCTGTCCGGCTTCATCTTTCAGGAACTTCATAATTTCACACCTCCATTAATTCACCAGTTCTGGCTTGTTCCATCTTATGTTGTTAACCACTTATAAATTTAGCGGATAACCTTTCCGTTTTAACCATCCATTTCACATCGATATAAATATATTTAAATGGTTTTGTTCATAATATCACAAAGGTGATGCTATGCCATGGAAGTACAACATTGACAGGGTAATACTTGAAATCCTCCAGGACGGGGATCTTAGCAGGGCAGAGATTGTGGATAGGATAAGATCCAGAATCGAGTTCAGCGTCACCGATAAGACAATAAATGAGGCCATCTTCAAACTTCTAAAGGCCAGCAGGATAACCGTCACGGGCTATGACCTTGGCATATACAATGGTGTCGATAGGGTGCAGTCCCTTAAACCTGACGGAATAATATTTGGCCTTGTGCAGAGGGATCCCCTTGAGATGAACCTGTTAATAAGAAAACTTGAATCTGAAAACCTGCATGAATCTGAATCCGCGCTTAACAAACTCAGAAAGATCTTCAGGGCTAAAACAGCCGAGATTGGAGTTGACGCTGAGGGTATATTTGGAATGATAGTAAATGAAATACTGTCCCTGGACCCTGACCAGAAGCGTATCATGACACAGAAACTTGCCTATGCCCTGAGTGACGAGGATGATGCCCCTGAGCAGCTCAGGCACCTTATAACATACTTCGAGATCAGGGCAGGGAACATGTGATTATCCAAACATGTTATTATCCGCTGTTTACGCTTTCCCTGACATTGTTGAGGTCCGTGGTCACATTAAGAGGATTTGTTGTTTTTATGTACTCTGTATAGATAATAAGAGTTGCTATAGCAATAACAATCACACCACCAAACAGAAGTATATACTCAGCGGCTCCCTGACCGCATTCATCGAAAACTATGATCACTGAAATCCACCCCAATTATATTTTATACAGCATTTTATAAAAACCGAATCATATAAACTTTCACCCTAAAAAACCTTTTATAAATGAATGCAGATAATAAAATATTAATTTAAACCATAGTAATTCCTGGGAGCGGGAGGCATTCAATGATATATTTACTGGTTACATTTGCTGGAATCTTAATGATATTTGCTGGCCTTTACTTCATGTCCCTTGGCTTTGCAACACCACCAGATATTTTCATGTTCTTTCTGGGGCTCATTCTCTTTGTACCTGGTCTTATAATCACCCTTCTATTTGCAGGAAGAATAGATCTTGAATCTATTAAAGCTGCATCAGAGAAAAAAACCCCTAAAAAGAAGGTTAAACCTGCTAAAAGGGCTCCTGTTAAAAGACAGCCAGCCTTTAAGGCCCCTGAGGCTGTTGAGGGGGCTCCTGAGAAGAAGGTTGTTGGTGTTGGGCGTTCAACTTTGAAGGCTCCTGAGGCTGTTGAGGGGGTTTCAAAAAGGAGAATCCCTTCGATCCTTAAAGAAAAACCAGAAAAGATATCTGAAGTTTCGGAAAAGAGCGTCCCTGAAACATCAGCTGGAGCCAAACCGGTCACAGCCGAAACACCCCGGAAGGAATCAAAGGATATAAAACCCTCTAGTGGTGGGTCATTGGCATCAGAGTCCATAGCTTCAGAGCCGTCAAAGATAGCCCCTATCAGGAAAATCACTCCTGAAAAGGCAATAAGACCTGCTCCCAAAAAGAAATCTCCTGAAATGATTTCAGAAGGCGTTTCTAAATCTGAAAGTACTGAAACTCCCCGTAAAAGGCTGTTCAGCCTTCCAAAACTGAGAAAGGGTAAGGAGGATGTATCTGAGAAGGGCAAGGGTTTACCACCTAAAAAGAAAACACAGAAACCAGCAAAACCCGCCCCGGCCAGAAAAACACCCTCAAAGACAGATAACAGCTACGTGACAGAGAGGCTCAAGAAGCTCAAGCAGGAGTACATCGAGAATGTTGATGATGTTGAGGACCTCCTGGAGGAAAGGCTGGATTCATTCAAGGGGGCCATAAACAGGATAAGGGCCGAGACAAGGGAGCCGAGCATAATATGGTCATTTGATGCATCAGATGTGCAGGATGCAATGAGGGAAACCATAACGGCTGCTGAAGAGAGCGTTGTCCTCATGTACCCCTGGATAAGGAACATAGATGTCTCGGTGCTCAAGAAATTCATGGATACAGAGAGCCGCCTAATAATACAGGAGGCCAGTCTTGATGATGAGGCCTCAGTGGAACTCATAAAGGTCTTAATGGACAATAACGTTGATATAAGGACCATGCCCCATATACATACCGTAGCAGCGGTTGCAGATGATAAGAACGGCCTCATAATATCAACTGACCCGATATATGAGAGTTTTGAGGTTGGTGTTATCTACAAGGACAAGAAATCCATATCTGAAATTAAAAAACTCTTTGAGGAGGCATGGAATCTTTCAGATGAAATCAACCTGGAGGGAGTTTAGTGAAAATTCAGTGGTTTGGACACTCGGCATTTGAGATAACATCAGAGGACACAAAAATACTCATAGACCCGTTCATAAGCAACAACCCTGTCTGCAGCACTGCGGTGGAGGAATTTAATCCTGACATCATCTGTGTAACCCATGGTCACGCAGATCACCTTGGCGATGCGATGGAAATAGCCGATAGGTCAGGTGCTATCTTAATAGCTAACCACGAGCTCTCGGTTTTCTTTGGAAGGCAGGGGCTTGAAAGTAACGGTATGAACATCGGCGGAACTGTTTCTGTTGATGGAATCACCATAAGGATGGTGGATGCCAAGCACTCATCAGATATAGACTTCACAGAGGAGGTCACATCAGGTGGAAGCGCCTGCGGTTACATCATTGAAACCCCTGAGGGGAAGGTGTACCATGCAGGTGACACAGGACTGTTCGCGGATATGAGGGATGTTATAGGTGCCATTTACCGGCCCGAAATTGCACTTCTACCAATAGGGGACCGCTACACAATGGGGCCAGAGGATGCATCCATCGCCGTGGAATGGATAAAACCTGAAATGGTGTTTCCCATGCACTACAACACCTTTCCAGTGATTGAACAGGACCCGGAGATCTTTGCTGAAATGGTAGGGAGAAC
The DNA here is from genome assembly GCF_026692625.1 of Methanothermobacter sp. DP. Lineage (NCBI taxonomy): Archaea > Methanobacteriati > Methanobacteriota > Methanobacteria > Methanobacteriales > Methanobacteriaceae > Methanothermobacter > Methanothermobacter sp. DP. Next base: position 245,795 of record NZ_CP113501.1, read on the forward strand.
CTCCCCTGACACAGAGGTCGTTGTCCTTGAGGTTGGGGGAGTCTATGAAGATTAATCATAAAGAAGTGATAAGGATGGCAAATTTTTTCACCAATTTCCTTGATAAACTGCTCGGAAGGAACAAGAAACTGAAGATAGGACTCTACGGTCACCCGAATTCCGGTAAAACAACCCTTGCAAACAGGATGTGCGAGGACTGGCTTGGAAAACCCCTTGGGCTGACCTCAGAGATACCACACGAGACAAGAACGGTGTATAAACAGGAAAGAATCACCATAGAGAGGGATGGGGCGGAGCTTGACTTTGACATCATTGACACGCCTGGAATAGCAACAAAGGTTGACTACAAGAACTTCCTTGAATTTGGGTTGTCAGAGCAGGAGGCCAAGGAACGGGCCAAGGAGGCCACCAAGGGGATAATTGAGGCAATAAAATGGCTCGATGATGTTACTGGCGTACTCCTTGTCATGGATTCATCACAGGACCCTCTGACACAGGCGAATATAACAATAATAGGGAACCTTGAGGCGAGGAAGATACCATTCCTCATAGTTGCAAATAAGATAGACCTTCCAGAGTCATCTCCGGAGAGGATCATATCGGTTTTCCCCCAGCATACAGTTGTCCCTATCTCAGCACTGCACGGTGAAAACACAGAGGACCTTTACATGCAGATGGTTAAAAAATTCAGGTGAGGGGTTAAAATGGATGGCTTGAAAATGGATTTTCTTTCATCAGAGGCTCTTGAGGATAAAAGCAGCATGGAAAAGATCTCAATGATCATAGACCGTGTGAAGGATGGGGACATACTGGTTCTGGAGGGAAGTCTTTCACCCTCAGAGGAGGCTGAACTCATAGAGACCACAATGAGAGAGATCGACATTGAAAACTTTGTGGGAATAGACATATATACACTTGAAAAGGATGAGAAGGCATTTCTGGGACTCTCAAAAAGAAGGACTGTTGGACTCACCATAATAGGACCTGCAAATGTCATGCGGACGGTCAAAAGGAAGTCAAACTTCCTCTCAATGATTGCAGAGATCGGTGATTCAGGTGCATCAGTGCATTAAGTGTGGGGAGAAGTTCAGGTCTTCAGAGGAACTAAAGAATGGATGTCCAAAATGTGGAAGCAGGTACTTCAGGTATGTGGCCGACAGGCGGGACCCTGAACCGGTTGGGGACCCCATTGAGACCATAATGGTGAGGAAGAACGGTATATATGAGGTTAACCTAACCTCCCTACTTGAGGATGACTCAATAATCGTCTCTGATGAGGAGGGCAAATACTTCATTGATCTAAACTTCCTGCTCAAGAAGAATCTTAAGAGAAGGGTTAAATAACCTAATCTCCCGTAACAATGTCACCCTTTCCAGGTGGAAGGACCCTTACAAAGTCCTCAAGCTGGAATAGATTCTCAGGATCAATTTTTGATTTTATGGCCTTTGCAAGGGCCTCTTTTTTGGTGTAACCTGGTTTTACCACGACAAAATTATCTGTTCTTTTTTTCACCGCCGATGGGGGACCGCACATCACTCTTTCCCCATCGTGGTCCACCACACCAACAGCCACCTTAAGGGGAACACCCCTTATGTAATTCCTGGCGCCCCTTATGATGAAGGCTCCCTTTGCAACGAATTCCCCGGACTTGGGAGTCTTCGAAACCTGCTCGGGGTGAACCCAGTAAACATCCAGTGACGTGAAACCCCGGGTCCATGCACTTGAAAATGATGCTGCAAAAACCGCGGCTTCCTGAATGGTTGTTTCGGGGACCTCCCGGCCCTCACTTTTTATAACCACTGATGGGGCCCCATGGATATCTGAGTGGAGGTATATGTCCCTTGGCTCCATATGTCTCTTCACCACCATCTCGTTGGTGCCGGCGTCCCTTCCCCCAATTACAAGGAAGTCGTCTGATGAGATGAACCAGCGGAATTTTTCAAACCAGCGGAGTTTCCTCTTAACCCTTTTCTGCGGGACCATGATGTTTCTGAGGGCATCGTCCCTTCTCTTCTCAACCCTCTCAATTTCTTTCTTTGTTTTCTCGATTGCCTGGAGCACGCCCTTTATTTTCCTCTTGGCTTTCTTGGCCTTTTCATAGTAGACCTCTGCGTTTTCTGGAACCCCCAGCTTCGGGTCAATCCTTATCCTTTCACCGTCAATAAGGAGGGTCATGTTTCCCATCCCATCGATCTCCTGAATCATCTGGGCCTCCGCCATTCCCTTACTGCGGGCATCCGCTATTATCTTCTGTATTTCCTTCCAGGAGTATTTTTCACGGGCATCCCTTATTGTTCTGAGTACTTCCTCAACGGCTGAGTAGTGTGCATATAGGAGGTCACCCTTTCTTGTTGAGGTATCTATTGTGTCCTGGAATTTCTGGAGGGTCTCCCTCTGTATCCTGAGTCGCTTTCTGAATTTCTCAACCTCTTTCTCCCACTCGGCCTCATGGACCTTCCTGAGTTCCTCCCTGAATATTGAACTGAAGAACTCGTCTGCAGCCTCGTTGAAGGTTTCAAAGTACTCCCTCTCCCTATCATGGTACACCCTGAGTTCAATGGGGAGCACGTCACCCTCACCGTTCTTTATGATATGGGGGTTGAATTTGAGGTCACTCAGCGGCTTGAAGAGTTCATTTATTGCAGAGTCGATTTTTTCTATCTCATCTCTGCTCAGGGTGCTGGCTGCTCTGTTCTTGTCGAGACCGGACCTCAGGATGATCTCCTCTGCATAGAGACCCCCAAACCCGTTTCTTGCAAGGGTCCTTATGAGGTCGGTGTCTGAGTTTTTCAGCATCTCCTCAAGTTCACCTATCTCATATCTGAGGGGGTGGAGGCCCCTTGATGGGGGGTACTCATACCTTTCACGGGACGCTATTCGACGGTCACTCCAGGTTTTCCGTTTGAGGGGCAGTATTATCTCCCCTTCCTGGTTCAGGAGTATTATGTTCCCCTTTGAGAACAGTTCCACCACGAGGATGTATTTCTGCTCCTTCTCGATTTCTATCTCCACTATCCTGTCAAAGCTGTGCTGCCGGACCTCCCTCACGATTCCACCCCTGAGGTGCTTTCGGAGGAGCATGGGGAATGATGGGGGAATCTTTGGATTTTCAGGGGGATACTCTGTTCTGTGTATCCTGACACCTGCCTGCATAACCACATCAACCCTTCCCTCGCCTGGCACATGGAATCTGATTATCACAGTGTCCCTGAGGGGTTGATAGGCCTTATCCACCCTGGCACCTGTTAGAATATCATTGAGTTCCCTGGTAACTGCAAAAACATCAACGTTTGACATTGTCTTCATATTCAACACCTCGCAAGAAACAGAAGTCCGACGGCTTTAAGTATTTAATGATGCTATAATAATATCTTTCCATGGTTCAATGGAAAAGTTTTAAGACCATCAATATAATAAAAACTCTCTGGAGGTTTTAATATGGATACTGATGCTAAAATGACTGCCCTTCATGTTCCTGCAGGTATAGTGGCTGCTGTGGTGTCATTTTACCTTTCAAATGGTTCAATAGCAGTTCTTGGAAAAAATCAGGCACTCGGCACCTTCGCGGGCCTTGTGATTCTGTTGATTGTCGGAAATATTGCAGAAAGGTTATTCGGTAAGGAAGAGGTTGGGGGATTCAAGGGGTGGCTCTGGAGTGGTATAGTGCCATTTCTCTTCATCTGGTTCGTTGTATGGGCAATACTCATAACTTCAACCACAATAACCCCATAGATTCCTTTCAACCACCATAACTCTATAGATTCCTCTTTTTCAACCACCATAACTCTATAGATTCCTCTTTTTCAACCACCATAACTCTATAGATTCCTCTTTTTTCAGGCCCAGTAGAATATCCAGGCAAAGACGAATATAAGTGCAAGTACGAATATGAGGGGGGCTATCACACGGCTCACAGCAACGATTGAACTTATGGTTGATACAAGTTCCGTTGAATTGGTGGGGCCGAGGGTATTCAGACACCTTATTCTGACGACCCGGCACCCTGCCCTTACCTCCTCAAGGTCATCAACCGCCTCTGAAACCGCCTTTTTGATCTCCTCTATGATCTCACTCCTTCTGTGTTTTCCGATGGGGTTGTGGCCTCCTGAAAGGGTGTTCACAAAGTGGGTGTCGGTTGTCATCACCTCGGCTTCATCTATGTCCAGCTTCAGAAGTTCCTCCAGTATCTGGTCCCTGAAGCCCATGACCATGTTATTGGCGTCAAGGAGCACGTAGGCGGTCCTCTGTTCTCCGGCCTCAACCACCATGACCATAACTCCACTCTGGCCAATACCATCCTCCTTTGAGAGTCCATCCATTTTCCTCTGGGCACAGCCAACCCTCAGCCTATGGCGGCGTGGAGGGCACTCAATGGAGTCCACAGCATCAAGTAGGTCGAACATTTCAGGGTTACCTGCAAGTATCCGGCCTGTTTCGCCCTGGAATGAGTTGTGACAGTCCACAACAACCACATTTTTTGATCCGCAGCGGCCCCCTGCAAGGTTCATCATTGAAAGCCCCACAGCAAATTCTATGTCATCGAATCCACTGGGGGCCATTGTTGCAAGGATCAGCATGCCATCGCCGAGGAACTGGACCCCGATGGTGGCGCTGTTTCTGGTGTATCTCCTGAATTTACTGGCGCCCTCATGGTACTCCATACCATCAAGTGCCTCCCTGACGGCACCCTCAACCTTTTCCAGTTCCCGCACGGATACCGGGTTGAAGTCATGGGTTGAAGGGCCATGGGCCACCATTGTGAATGTGTCAAATCTCTCAGAGAGTATGGTGGGCATGTTGGCACCGCCTATGGTCCCTATTGGGCCCGGGTGTACAGAGGGGCTTATGAATAGGGCCTTTATATCAGAGCCCCTCTGGAATGCCACCACACCCGCAAGGGTGTCCACGGGTTCACCGATCTCACTGAAGATGCTTTCAAGTTCAGGCGAATCCTCGGTTATATGTGAGAGAAAGAGGCTCAGGAACTCCAGTGAGCCGACCCCAAGGTTCTTTCTCATGGGTGACTCAACCACCATGACAAATGAGTAGATGGCAAGTATGAGCATTGCTGAGGCAACAAGTATCTTCAGTAGAAATCCTATCACACTGAAGTAGCCAATGTTTGTGGCGAGGCTCAGGAATGCCACAACGATGTTCATGCTCACTATGAGAACTGGTTGCACAGAGGATATCAGGGTTGAATTTGTGAAGCTTATGTTTGAGGTTCCCCAGATCACCAGCAGGCGGAAGGCGAATATAACAGCAGAGGCGAGTATTATGGAGTTGAGTATGAGATCGCTCTGCAGTAGGGATGATGCCAGGCACCCCCCAAGGTAGATGAGGGAGAAGATCATCATGGAGAAGAATGCCAGGAACATGGACTGCTTCATCTTCATCCTTCTACCACCCAGCGAGTTGACCCATGGCTGGGTGATGGCACCGGCCATTATTGATGAAAATCCAAGGACAAGCACACCATTGGTTCCCCCATAGAGTATGTCATGGAGTACGCTTATCCCAGGGACCATATCGATTATAAACCCCACAGCACCCACAACGAAGCTTATAAATATCATTGAGAGGAGTGATATTTCGGTTTTCGGGAGGGTCATGATGTACTTTGAGAGATCAGTCACATTCTTTGTGCTTGACATATTCTACCTCAACTAGTTCTGGGATCTACTGGAGAAAGATATTTAAAAATTTGATCCATATTAAATTTATTCAGCAGCATCACTCTTGGCATGCTCTGGAGTTTAACTTTAACTGATGAATGATCCACGTCGTTCTGCAGTGCATCCACTCATAGCTCTCAGAAGGGGAGATGTTTTTATGGAGATAAAACTTAAAACACCACTTTCAGATGAGGTAACCGAACTTAAAGCTGGTGACATCGTTTACATCACAGGAAAGATATTCACGGCCCGTGACAGGGCCCATAAAAGGATAATTGAGAGGGGAGCCCCCTTTGATATTGAGGGCTCTGTTATATTCCATGCAGGACCCATAATAAGGTTTGAAGAGGAACCTGATACCAGCGCTGAGTCGATAACTGAACCACCCGCACGACTCGTGGTTGTGGGGCCCACCACAAGCGGGAGAATGAACCCCTTCCAGCCAGAGGTTATAGAGATGGGTGTGAGGGCGGTTATAGGTAAGGGGGGAATGGATGATAGAACCAGGAATGCCCTCAGAAAAAAAGGCGCTGTTTACCTTGCAGCCGTGGGGGGCTGTGCGGCACTCTATGGCTCGGCAGTTAAAGGTATAGCAGCAGTGCACTGGCTGGACCTGGGGGTGCCTGAGGCTGTATGGGAGCTTGAGGTTGAGGAATTCGGACCACTCATAGTTGCCATGGACTCCGCTGGCAGAAGTCTCTATGAAACCTCAGATGATGAATACGACCTTGAGGTCCAGAGGATACTCGATTGAGCTGTGTGAGCGGAATGTTTGACTTCAGCCTCTCTGAGAACATTAAACTCAATGGACTTGTGGACACCCATATCCACACAGCCCCCGATGTGAGGGATAGATTCATGAATGACATTGAACTTGCTTCCGCCGCACTCAGGGAGGGTATGGAGGCTGTTGTGATAAAGAGCCACACTGAACCCACCTCAGGGAGGGCGGCGCTGACCTCTGAGGTTACAGGGATGAGGGTCATTGGGGGCGTTACACTGAACACTTCGGTGGGGGGCCTCAACCCGGACGCGGTCCATGCTGCCGCCATGATGGGCGGAAGGTTCGTCTGGTTACCCACGGTTTCGGCCGGGAGGGCTGAGGGTGACCTTGATGGTGTTATTTCTGCTGTTGCTGAACATGACATGGTCCTGGGAACCGGGCACCTGAAGCCCCCTGAGATATTCCATGTTCTTGACCTTGCTGCAGATTATGGGGCCGGTAAAATTATCATCAACCATCCACTGACGGGTGTTGTGGGTGCCACCCTGGAGGAGCAGAGGGAGATGTCAAGGCGGGCTTACCTTGAGCACTGCCTTGTGGCCTGCATGCCCCGCCATGATGGGCTTGACTTTGAACGCATAGTCGAATCTGTGAGGTATGTTGGTGCTGAAAGGTGCATAATGGCTACTGACTTCGGGCAGGGCCACAATCCATCCCCCATTGCCGGCATGAAGCAGTTCATATACCTCATGAAGGGGCATGGTTTCTCCCACTCAGATATAATGAGGATGTGCCGGGATAACCCCCTTGAACTGATATCCTGACGTTTTTTAAGAAAATCAGCTTTATTAACGTTATCTTTCTGCTATCAAAAATTATATATGAGAAATTGGATTAAGGGTGAAATCAACCTTTATAACTGTGCGAGTGATATGATGTCCGATAAAAAGATTGAGAATGAGCTTAAAAAGAGAATAAATCAATTTAAAAAACTTTTGAAGAATGATGATGAACGTGAGAACTTTTATAACAACATATGTGGTTCCGAAATCCTTGTGAGGATTGAAATATTTCTCCCCTCAAGCAACCCTGAAAGGTACTATGACGGGCTTTTCCTTTACCTCAATGATGAGGGCAGAATAGTGAACGCAGAGTACTACTACAATGAGGGCGGTGAGGGGGCCATCACACAGCTCGACGATAAATCCCTTGAGGTTGTAAGGGAACTCTTTGAGGATGAACTATCACTTGAGATCGAATAATCAGGGGATTTTCGGGGGGCTACACCGGACTTAAGAAACTTTAACTTTATTTATAATAACTTCAATAATTATTATGATTAAATTTTTTTAGTGGAGGATTCAATACCATGCGAAGTTTTGAAAAACTGACTTCCCTTAAGGAATACATTCCCATCAAGAAAAAGGAGGGCGGTGAAAAGAACATTGGCCTTCTTGTGGATGGGCCGAACATGCTCAGAAAGGAATTCAGTCTGAACCTGGACCTTGTAAGGAAGATAATGTCTGAATACGGGAATATGCGTGTTGGAAAGGTTCTTCTGAACCAGTACGCCTCTGATAAACTGATAGAGGCCATTGTGAACCAGGGCTTTACACCAATTGTCGTGGCTGGAGATACGGATGTCTACATGGCTGTTGAGGCCATGGAACTGATATACAACCCTAATATTGATATAATAGCCCTTATGACACGCGACGCTGATTTTCTACCAATAATAAACAAGGCAAAGGAAAACGGTAAGGATACAATTGTGATAGGCGCCGAGCCAGGTTTCAGTGCTGCACTTCAGAATTCTGCGGACCATGCCATAATCCTGAAACCAGAGAATGGCAGACCAAAGAAGGGGCATGTTGCCGGGGAAACTGATTGAATGGGTGATTTGATGTTCCATGATCACCTGAATGAAGTTAGGCGCAGGGAACACGCCCTCCAGATAATAGGGGAGCGTATTGCCAGCGGGGGCCGTGAGGGAATATATGATCTCACGGGTCTTTCAGGGGGCTTTCCCCTTGAGATGGAGGATATTGGTCTCCTTGAGACGTACGTGGGGCCGGCGGTCTTTGAGGAGAGACTCCAGATAGCTGGCAGAAAGCACATGGGCGGTGAGATGGTGGCCGCCTTTAACAGGACAAGCAGCGCAATACTTGCATCCATCCTGGAACTTGCAGAACAAGGTTCACTGGTTGTGCACTACCTCCCGGAGCTCCCATCCCACCCATCCATCCCGGCAAGCACCCAACTGGCAGGAGCAAGGTACCATGAGACAGATGACTTCACCGAGGATATACCCGAAAACACATCTCTCGTGGTCGTGACCGGTTCGACAATGGACCACCGGGTGATTGATGAATCGGAGCTCAAGAATGTAATTGAAAGGGCCCACTCGGCCGGGGTACCGGTACTTGTTGATGATGCATCAGGCGCCAGGCTTAGGACGGTTCTATTTAACCAGAAGAGGGCATGTGACCTGGGAGCGGACCTTGCAGTTACAAGCACAGATAAACTGATGCACGGGCCAAGGGGGGGTCTTCTCGCAGGAAGATCCGACCTTGTGGAGCGGGTTAAATCAAGGGCCTACCGGTTTGGACTTGAGGCCCAGCCACCACTTATCGCTGCAATGGTGAGGGCACTGGAGAGCTTCGACCCATCTGAAATTCTCAACGCCCTTGAGAGGAAGGAGTACCTTTTTGAGGCTCTGAGGGACCTCAATGTGGAGGAGACACCCACGGGTATCATGATAAAACCGGATTCACTTGAGAAACTCTATGATTCCACATACACCGGTGATGAAATTGGCGTGGCCCTTTCAATGCTGCTCCTCTCTGACCATGGAATAATAACCATACCCGCTGTGGGGATGCCAGGGGCATCAAAGACACTGAGGTTTGACCTGGCATCAAGGGACGCAGAGAGGCTTGAGCCTGAACTTCTGAGGGAGGCAATTGAGGACGCAGTGGATAAACTTTCTGGCATCATCAGCGACAGGAAAATGATGGAGAAACTTATCTTAGGGTCATGAGGTTTTTGTGGGCCTTCATGCGCTGAATGGTTTCTCAATGCCAGGAATAATTTTTTTTATCAAATGAAATTTTTACAGTTTAGCACAAAAACCGAAAATGGGCACATCTGAAAGATTCTGAGTTTATCAGGGAGGTGTCAGGCTGATAGTTATTGATGGATCAGAGGGCGAGGGTGGGGGAGCCGTTGTAAGGGTTTCCACAGCCCTTGTAGCCCTGGAATCATGCAGGATACGGATATACAATATCAGGGCCCGCAGGCCAAGGAAGGGACTGTCACACCAGCACCTCACTGCTGTGAGGGCAATTGCAGAGATAAGCAATGGCAGACTCAGGGGGGATGAACTCGGGTCAATGGAACTTGAGTTTTCACCGGGACGTGTTGAAGGCGGGAAATTTGAATTTGACATAAAAACCGCTGGAAGCACGGGACTTGTCCTCCAGGCCATAATGATCGCTTCCACAGCCTCCAGAGGGGAACTGGATCTAACCGTGAGGGGCGGCACCGATGTCCTCTGGGCACCCACAGCAGACTACCTCAGGGAGGTGACGCTCCCCATCCTTGGTATGATGGGTTACACCGCAAAACTTGAATTAATTGAGAGGGGCTACTATCCCGAGGGTGGAGGTGTGGTCAATGCAACCATTGAGCCATCCACCCTCAGACCCCTGGTACTTGAAGGTGCAGAAATTCACTGTATAAGGGGTGTTTCCCACTCCAGGAACCTTCCGATCCATGTTGCTGAGAGGCAGGCGGAATCAGCCAGAAAGATCCTTGAGAGAACAGGACTCGATGTTGATATACGTGTTGAGGACGCCTCCGGTTCACTGGGAAGGGGCTCGGGTATCACACTCTGGGCCGAGGGTAACACAAGGCTCGGTGCCACTTCACTGGGAAAACCAGGAAAGAGGGCGGAACTGGTTGGGGCGGAAGCCGCAGAGGAACTTCTGGGTTTCATAGAATCTGGCAGAGCCCTTGACAGGTACATGGGCGATCAGATCATCCCCTACATGGCCATCGCAGGAAATTCAAGAGTTTCAACTTGTGAACTCACACTTCACGCAGAGACCAATATAATGCTTGCAGAAAAGATAACAGGAAGGAAATTCAGGGTGGATGGTGAACGCGGGGGGCCAGCCATAATCGAGGCCCTCTGATGGGTATTCAAAAAATCAGGTTAAAGGTGGCACCTGGAGGGCCACCACTATCAGAGGTGTATGCATTCACCGGATATTACTTTGCGGAGTGTTCCATCGTCCAGTTCCAGTATGAGGGCGCCCTCGCTGTTTATGCCGATGGCCTCACCACGGACGATCTCACCCAGCTGCTTCCTTATTTCAACACGCCTGCCGATCGTCTTTGACATCTTCCTCCATTCTCTTAGAATTTTATCCATTTTGCCCTCCTTGAAGGAATCATAGACATCCTCAAAGTTTTTAAGGAACCTTGATATCAGTTCACTGGATTTTATGTCCCTCTGGAGTTCATTCTTAATGGAGGTCGCCCCTTCCCTGAGGTCCTCCGGGAAGTGGCTGATATCCACGTTGGTATCGATCCCCACACCGACAACCACGTATTCGAGGGTATTGAACCTTGCATGGGCCTCTGTGAGTATTCCGCATACCTTTTTATCTCCGATGAGTATATCATTGGGCCACTTTATTCCCACGTCCAGTCCACATTCCTCCTTCAGTGTCCGGGCAACTGCAACACCGGTTACCAGTGTTAGGAGGGGGGCCGTTGATGGGTGAACCTCTGGCCTGAGTATGATGGACATCCATATCCCGCCCTGGGGTGATATCCAGGGTTTACCCCTCCTACCCCTTCCGCGGGACTGGGTCCTTGCAATTACAACTGTACCCTCCGGGGCGCCATCCTCTGCCATCCTCTTGGCCACATTGTTTGTGGAGTCCACCTCATCGAAGCATTTCACTTCATGCCCTATGTACCTGGTTTTTACCTCAACTTCGCATGGATCATAGTAATCCTCCATACCATCACCCCCTTCTTGAGTGCATGTATGCCCCTATGGCTGCAGATATTGCTGCAACCTTCTTTGGTGGTAGAAATGTTGAGTGGAGGCGTTCGACCATCTCCTGGTCCTCTTTGACAATCTTCTGCATCTCAGCGTCTATACCACGCCTGTATTCATCCACAAAGTGTGTGTGAAGTTCCCCCCTCTGGAATGCCTCATTTTTCATTATTGCCTTGTGGAAGGGTATTGTGGTTCTGACACCCAGTATGATGTACTCGCTGAGGGCACGCCGCATACGGTTTATTGCCTCCTGACGGTCCATTCCCCATACTATGAGTTTGGATATCATGGAGTCGTAGAATGGTGGTATCTCATAGTTCATGTAAACCCCGCTGTCAACCCTGACACCTATTCCACCCGGGGATCTGTAACCTGTGATCTTACCGGGGTTCGGGGCGAAATCTGATAGGGGGTCCTCTGCATTTATCCTGCACTCAATTGCATGGCCCCTTATTGTTATGTCCTCCTGTCTGCAGGAGAGTTCCTCCCCTGAGGCTACCCTTATCTGTTCCTTAACAAGGTCCACACCGGTGATCACCTCGGTTATTGGGTGCTCAACCTGTATCCTGGTGTTCATCTCAAGGAAGTAGAAGTCCCCGTTTGAATACAGGAACTCAACTGTCCCTGCATTCTCATAACCTATATACTCGGCGGCCTTAACTGCGGCTGAACCCATTCTTTCCCTCAGTTCAGGGGTCATGATGGGTGATGGTGCCTCCTCCACCAGTTTCTGGTGCCGCCTCTGTATTGAACACTCCCTGTCTGCAAGGTGGATAACGTTTCCATGTTCATCTGCCATCACCTGGAATTCAATGTGACGGGGCTTTTCAAGGTACTTCTCTATGTATACCGTCGGATCCCCGAATGCTGATGCCGCCACAGACTGGGTGGATTCCATAGCCCTTATGAGTTCGTCCTCCTCGTAGACGGTCCTCATGCCTATTCCACCCCCACCTGCTGAAGCCTTTATGATGACAGGGTAGCCGATTGAATCAGCTATCTCAGCGGCCTCGTCAGGGTCACTCACACCCTTATCGGTTCCAGGGATGACAGGGACCCCTGCCTTCTTCATGAGCTTCTTTGATGTTATCTTATCCCCCATGGCCTCGATGACGGAACTTTTGGGACCTATCAGTTTGATTCCGTGTTTTTCACACTCCTCCCCGAGGCCCGGGTTCTCTGCCAGGAAACCATAACCTGGATGGATGGCCTCGGCACCGCTTTCCTCGGCCACATCTATTATCCTGTCTATTCTCAGGTAGCTCTGGGATGGGGATGGTTTACCTATTTCGTATGCCTCATCGGCGTACCTTGTAAAGAGCGCATTCTTATCGGCTTCGGAGTAAACAGCCACGCTTTTTATCCCGAGCTCCCTGCATGCGCGCATAACTCTTATTGCTATTTCACCACGGTTTGCAACGAGGATTTTGCTGAACATCTGACTGCACCCTGAAATTTATAACACATATATATTATATTGGGGTAACTCTTTTTAAGTCTACCACCTTCAGTTATGGTACCATGAGGAGAAAGAGACACCTTGAGATGCTTCTTGAGCGCATCCCTCCCCACCCCCACCCTGACCCGGGCCTTGAACAGTACCTCACCCCGGCACATGTGGCCGCGGAGGTCCTCTGGGCAGCCAGGGCCATGGGGGATATCGAGGGAAGAACCGTTGCGGACCTTGGATGCGGTACGGGTATCCTGGGTATTGGGGCGGCGCTTCTTGGCGCAGAGAGGGTTTACTGTGTGGATGTGGATGCAGCTGCACTTGAAGTTGCAGAGGATGTGGCTGAGGATCTGGGCCTGGGAAACATCCAGTTCATCAAGGCAGATATCCGTGATCATGGGGATCTGGTTAAGGTCACAGGGAGGGTTGATACTGTAGTCCAGAATCCCCCCTTTGGTTCACAGGAAAGGGCTGATAGGGGTGCCGACAGGGTTTTCATGGAGGCGGCATCGGTCATGGGGAGGGTTGTGTACTCATTCCACATGGCAGGCTCTGAGGACTTTGTGAGGCGCTACTATGAGGGTCTGGGGGGGAGGGTGACCCACAGACTCCCTGTTGAATTTCCGATACGCCGCACCTACAGTTTCCACAGAATGGAGGTCTCCAATGTGGGTGTTGTGGTGGTGAGGGTTGTTTTCGGGTGATCTGTTGGTTTGGGGTGGTTTGCTGGTTGAGGGTGTGGGTGTTGTGGTGGTGAGGGTTGTTTTCGGGTGATCTGTTGTTTCATGTGGCTGCTGGTTGATGATCTGCCTCTGGAGTTTAAGCATGGGATTATTTTAGCGCCACCTGTGGGACCTCCAGCGGAAACTTTAAATATGGTTACTGTACAATTTTTAGTACCTATTGCAATCTGCGGTGGATCCGCTCACATTGTATAACGGGATATACGATGTGGTCTGTGGTTTTACTTGCCCAGTCTGCATTGTGGAAATATTTATAAAAGATTAGGACAAAGATTAATAAATGAATAGAGTAGATTTGTCCATATTTATCCCGGATTCGCTGACGGCAGAGACAGGGGATCTCAAAATAAAGACCTACAAGGTGGGTCTTATTGGAAGGGCTGCAGCGATATTCGGGGTTAACCGCATAGTGATCTATCACGATGATGCAGACGGAGAGGCAGGATTTATCAGGGATATCCTGAACTATATGGATACCCCCCAGTACCTTCGCAGGAAGGTTTTCCCGATAATGAAGGAGTTGAAACATGTGGGTATACTCCCACCTCTGAGAACTCCTCATCACCCAACTGGAAAACCCGTGGCTGGAGAATACAGACAGGGATTAACAGTCAAAAGGGTAAAAAAAGGAACTCTTGTGGATATTGGCGCAGATAAACTTGCACTGTGCAGGGAAAAACTCACTGTAAATAGGGTAATGAGTTTCAGGGTTATCCGGCTGGGTAAGGAAATACTGATAGAGCCAGATGAACCAGAGGATAGATACTGGGGATATGAGGTTCTGAGCACCGAACAGGGCCTCTCAAAGAGCCTGAAAACAGTGGATGCCGATGTTGCGGTGGCAACATCAAGGTATGCTTCGCCCATTACTTCTATTCTGGATGAAGTAAAGTCAAAGGTGGAGGGCGCCCGCAGGGTGGCCATCCTGTTTGGCGGTCCTTACAAGGGATTACCAGAGATCGATGCGGATGTGTGGGTTAACACCATTCCAGGACAGCGTACAGAAACTGTAAGGACTGAAGAGGCTGTTTTAGCTACTCTCTCAGTATTCAATATGCTAACTCAGATTGATGAAAAATGAATATGAATGATGTAAGGAGGTAAACTTAAATGGCTAGACATCATCAACCAAGAAAAGGATCAGTTGCATTCAGTCCAAGAAAAAGGGCGGCAAGGGAAACCCCCAGGGTCAAGTCATGGCCCCAGGTGGATGAACCTGGACTGCTTGCCCTGGCAGGCTACAAGGCAGGGATGACCCACGTAATGATGGTTGATAACCAGAAAAATTCCCCCACAGAGGGGATGGAGGTTTCAACTCCAGTCACAATACTTGAGGTCCCACCTCTAACCGTGATGGCCGTTAGGGCCTATGAAAAGACAAGCAGGGGCCTTAAGACCCTTGGAGAGGTCCTGGCCACCGAGACAAAGGAGGACCTCAGAAGGAAGCTCACCCCACCTGCAGAGGACTATGACCAGGAGGCCGCAATCGAAAGGATAAGGTCAAACATGGAATACGTTGCAGACGTCAGGGTTATTGTACACACGAACCCCAGACTCGCAAGCGTACCCAAAAAGAAACCTGAGGTCTTTGAGTGCGGCCTTGGAGGTAAGATCCCTGAGGAGAAATTCGAATACGCGCTGGAAATACTCGGCAAGGATGTGAGGGCATCAGAGATATTCTCCGAGGGAGCCTTCGTTGATGCCATAGCCGTGACAAAAGGTAAGGGATTCCAGGGTCCCGTTAAGAGATGGGGTATAAGGATACAGTACGGTAAGGCTGCAAGAAGCAGTAAGGGAAGACACATAGGGTCACTGGGTCCATGGACACCATCAAGGACCATGTGGACAGTTCCACAGGCAGGGCAGATGGGTTACCACAGGAGGACCGAGTACAACAAACAGATACTCAAGATCGGTGACGCCAGCGAGGCAGACCAGGTAAACCCCAGCGGTGGATTCGTAAGGTACGGTCTTGTCAGGAACGATTATGTAATGGTTAAGGGGTCAGTTCCAGGCCCAACAAAGAGGCTTGTGGTGCTCAGGAAGGCCATAAGGGCTGCAGGTAAGCAGGAAGAGGCACCCCAGATAAACTACATCAGCACAGCATCAAAACAAGGAGTATAAGAGTGGTTCAAAATGAAGATCAAGGTTTATTCCCTAGAAGGTGAAGCCATAGATGAAATGGAACTTCCTGAAATTTTCAATGAGGAGTTCAGGCCCGACGTGATAAAGAGGGCTGTTCTATCAGCACAGACCGCGAGGGTACAGCCATGGGGTCCAGACCCAATGGCAGGTAAAAGGACCTCTGCCAAGTCCTATGGTGCCGGACGCGGTGTTGCAATGGTTCCACGTATAAAGAATGGTTCAAGGGCAGCCTTCGTTCCCCAGGCAGTTGGCGGTAGAAGGGCCCACCCACCGAGGCCACAGAAGAACTACCATGAGAGGATAAACAGAAAGGAAAGGAGACTGGCAATAAGGTCCGCCGTTGCAGCAACAGCCATGAGGGACCTTGTGGAGGCAAGGGGCCACCGCATAGAGAATGTACCCCAGGTGCCCCTGGTGGTTGACGATGAACTCTCCAGAATCAAAAGGACAGCGGATACAAGGGAAGTCTTCAGGAAACTTGGAATCATGGACGACATCGTGAGGGCAAAGGAAGGTAAAAAGATAAGAGCTGGAAAGGGAAAGATGAGGGGGAGGAAGTACAGGACACCCAAAGGTCCGCTCATAGTTGTTGGCGAGGATAAAGGTATTGCGCTGGGCGCAAGAAACCACCCTGGTGTGGACGTTGTTACCGTGGAAAACCTCAACGCAGAACTCCTCGCACCTGGAACCCACCCTGGAAGACTGACCGTCTTTACAAGATCAGCAATAGAAAAACTTGAGGGACTCTTTCAGTAAAAATTAGGTGACGGTGTAATTATGGATCCATATGCTGTTATCATGAAGCCACATGTCACAGAAAAGAGCATGAACCTTATAGATCAGAACAACGAGCTGGCATTTGTGGTTATGAGAAAAAGCACAAAAAAGGATGTTAGAAGGGCATTCGAGGAACTCTTTGCAGTTAAGGTTGAGAGGGTTAACACCCAGGTAACCCCAAGGGGCCAGAAGATTGCCTACATAAAACTGGCAAAGGAACACAGTGCAGAGGATATAGCTGTTAAACTGGGAGTATTCTAGAATAATGAGGAGGATATTCAGATGGGAAAAAGGTTAATATCACAGAGGAGAGGAAGGGGAACTCCCACTTACAGAAGTGCATCCCACCGCTTCAAGGGCAAAATAAAATACCGTGCATACGACTCCCTTGAAAGTGACGGATGTCTCAGGGGAAAGGTCGTTGACATAATGCACGACCCTGGAAGGACAGCCCCTGTTGCCCTTGTGAAATTTGAAAACGGTGAGAAGAACCTCATACTCGCACCTGAGGCTTTAATGCTTGATGAAGAGATTGAGTGCGGGGCAAAGGCAAAGGTCAAACCTGGAAACTCACTTCCACTCAGTGAAATTCCAGAGGGGACACCCATATACAACATTGAAAACAGACCAGGAGACGGAGGCAAACTGGTGAGGTCCTCCGGTACCTACGCTTCTCTAATCACCCATGATGCTGACAAGGCGGTTATTGAACTCCCATCAGGTGAACTCAAGGCACTCAACCCACAGTGCCGGGCAACCGTTGGTGTCGTTGCTGGAGGAGGAAGAAGGGAGAAACCATTCCTCAAGGCAGGTAAGAAGTACCATGCCCTCAGGGCCAAGGGTAAGAAGTCAGTTACAGTCAGGGGTGTTGCCATGAACGCAGTCGACCACCCACACGGTGGTGGAAACAGACAGCACCCAGGTAGGCCAACAACTGTCTCAAGGCATGCTCCTCCAGGAAGGAAGGTTGGTTCAATAGCTGCCAGAAGAACAGGGAAAAGGAGATAAAAAAAGGAGGTGACCTATTGGCACGTAAAGAATTTAGGTATCGCGGCTACACCTTGGAAGAACTGCAGGAGATGCCACTTGACGATGTAATCAAGTTGTTCCCATCAAGGCAGAGAAGATCCCTCAAGAGGGGATTCCTACCAAGGCAGAAGAAGGTACTTGAGAAGATAAGGAAGATAAAAAAAGAGGGAAAGACTGAGGGAAGACCACCGGTCATCAGGACACACTGCAGGGACATGATAGTGCTGCCTGAGATGGTTGGGATGACCTTCGGCATCCACAACGGAAACGAATTTGTGGAGGTCACAATCCAGCCAGAAATGATCGGCTGCTACTTCGGTGAATTTGCACCTACAAGGAAGAAGGTTGAGCACGGAGATCCCGGTATGGGAGCTACAAGATCCTCAATGTTCGTGCCTCTTAAATAAGGAGACTAGACAATGGCTAAGGTTAAATACGCTTATAAAGAGGAAGACAGGTCAAAAACAGCCAGGGCTTCAGCGACTCACCTCAAGATTTCACCAAAGCACGCTGTGGAGATATGCAGGGAGATCCGGGGAATGGAACTCGAGAAGGCCAAAAGATACCTTGAGGAGGTTATCAGGATGGAGAGGCCGGTGGCATTCAAGAGATACAACCGGAAGGTCGGCCACAGGAGGGGCCTCAGCGGATGGGCCAGCGGCCGTTACCCTGTTAAGGCAGCAGGTCAGATACTGAAGGTCCTTGAAAATGCCGAGGCCAACGCAGAGTACAAGGGACTCGACACCGAGAAACTCAGGATAGTCCACATATCCAGCCACCGCGGGCCAGTTATAAGGGGCTGGATTCCAAGGGCCTTTGGAAGGGCCACACCATTCAACACACCAACAACACACGTTCAGATAGTTCTGGGGGAGGCATAGATTTTGATAGAGAAAGATTTTGTCGTTGAAGGGCTCAGAAGGACAAGGATAGACGAATACCTTGAAAAGGAACTTGAAAGGGCAGGCTACGGTGGCATGGATGTTCAGGTCACCCCTATGGGTACAATGGTTGTCGTCTACGCTGAAAGGCCAGGTATGGTAATTGGACGTGGCGGTAAGACAGTGAGGGCAATTACCCAGAAACTCAAAAGCAAGTTCAACCTTGAAAACCCCCAGGTTGAGGTCAAGGAGGTTGATGTGCCTGAACTCAACCCCCGTATAATGGCCCACAAGATAGCTGCCATGCTCCAGAGGGGCATGCACTTCAGGAGGGTTGCATACACCACAATGAGGAGGATCATGGCTGCAGGTGCCCAGGGTGTTGAGGTTACCATCTCAGGTAAGATAAGGGGTGCCCGTTCAGCCACAGCCAAATTCACAGACGGCTACATAAAGAAGTGCGGCGAACCCTCAACCAAACACGTCAAGGAAGGATTCGCAACAGTGCAGCTCAAACCAGGTGTTCTGGGGGTATACGTCCGCATAATGCCTCCCGAAGTTGTACTTCCAGACAAGGTTGAAATAGAGGCTCCTAAAGTAACTGAAACTCCCTCAGAAGAACCTGCAGAACAGGTTGAATCCGTTGAGGAGATTGAGGATCTTGAGAAGGTCGAGGATCTCGAGGAGATAGAGGAGATTGAGGATCTCGAGGAGATAGAGGAGATTGAGGATCTTGAGGAGGTCGAGGATCTCGAGGAAGACCTTGAATCAGCGGAAGAAACAGAGAAAGAGGACACAGATGGTGAAGAATCTGAAAAGTAATATATATGGACAGATTCATATCAGTGAATAATAGAAAGGGATTGAAATGGCGATACTTAGGAGCGAAGAGATAAGGGAAATGGATAGGGAGGAACTCCAGAAGAAGCTGGATGAACTCAAGGCAGAATATGCCAGATACATTTCCAAGAGCGCTGCTGCCGGGATCCATGAAAACCCCGGCAAGATGAGGGAAATCCGAAGAACAATAGCCCGTGTTCTCACCATCATGAATGAAAAATAGAAGGAGAAATAAATGAAAATCTGCGATGTTTGCGGTCTTCCGGAGGAACTTTGCGTCTGTGAGGAAATAGCACGCGAAGTTCAGACATTAAAGGTATACACAGTGAGGCGAAGATTCGGTAAAGTGATGACCATCATAGAGGGCATCGATGAACACGATATTGACATAAAGGAGCTCACAAAGATACTGAAGGCAAGATGTGCCTGTGGAGGTACTGCCAAGAAAGGCCAGATAGAACTTCAGGGGGACCATAAGAAGAAGGTCAAGGAAGTTCTAGCGGATATGGGCTTTTCATCAGACACGATAGAGATAAGGTAGGGGTTTACATTGATAACCCCCCGTAACATTTTCAGACATGAGCTTATTGGCCTTTCTGTGAGAATAGCCAGGAGTGTTCACAGGGACATTCAGGGAATATCGGGAAGAGTCGTGGATGAAACCAGGAACACCCTTAAAATTGAACTGGAGGATGGCAGGGAGATAACGGTTCCAAAGGGAATAGCCGTCTTCCATTTCAGAACACCAGAGGGTGAAGTGGTTGAGATTGATGGTGGAGCTCTGGTAGCTCGTCCTGAGGAGAGAATAAAGAAGAAATTTAGAAAACCATAGTGGTGATAGAATGGTCGGCATTGATGTTCCAGAACCTAAATCTAAATGTAGTGATCCTAACTGTCCTTTCCACGGGGACCTCCCATTGAGGGGTCAGATACTGGAAGGAACTGTCGTCAGTGACAAGGCAGAAAGGACAGTAACCGTTGAAAGGAGTTTCTACAAATTTATACGCAAATATGAGAGATACGAAAAGAGAAAATCCAAGATAAAGGCTCACAAACCTGACTGCATAGATGTCAGGGTAGGGGACACAGTGAAAATTGCTGAATGCAGACCCCTCAGCAAGACTAAGAACTTTGTAGTGGTCGAGGTGAAGGGGGAAGAGTAAGATGAAGGCAATAGCATCCAAGGTTACAAGGGCTTTACCTGTAGGGGCCAGACTCCAGTGTGTTGACAACACAGGCGCAAGGGAAGTTGAGATAATCTCTGTCAGAGGATACAAGGGTGTTCGCAGGAGACTCGCAGCAGCCGGTGTTGGCGACATGGTCGTGGTCTCTGTGAAGAAGGGAACAGTGGACATGAGGAGGGAAGTCCTCAACGCTGTTGTTGTGAGACAGAAAAAGGAATACAGAAGACCTGACGGATTGAGGGTGAAATTCGAGGATAATGCTGCAGTTATAGTGAGCCCAGAGGGAGTCCTCAAGGGTTCAGAGATAAGGGGTCCTGTTGCAAAGGAAGCAGCCGACAGGTGGCCCAGCGTGGGAAGTGCAGCCAGCATAATAGTATAGGGTGATAGAATGTCAAAACAACCCAGAAAGCAGAGGAAATACATTTATGAAGCACCATTACACGCTCGTCGCAAAATGATGAGCGCAGCCCTAAGCAGAGAACTCAGGGAGGAATACGGTAGAAGGTCCCTGCCAGTGAGGAAGGGAGATAAGGTTGAGGTTCTCCGCGGTGACTTCAAGGGACACGAGGGTAAGGTGGAGAAGGTGGACCTCAAGAGGTACAGGGTCTACGTTGAGGGCGCCACAATACAGAAGGTGGACGGAACCTCAGTTTACTTCCCGATACACCCCTCAAACATCAGAATAATTGACCTCAACCTTGACGATGAGAAGAGAATGAAAATATTAGAACGGAAGGGATAAACATGGCGATAATGGCATCAAGAAAGCACCTTAAACGTTTCAGATCACCAAGTCACTGGCCCATTCATCCCAAGGAATACAAGTGGACCGTAAAGCCATCCCCGGGTCCCCATGCAATTGAGGCATCATTGCCCCTGATGATCATTGTGAGGGACATCCTTGGGGTTGCAGACAATGCAAGGGAAGCCAGGAAGATCATAAACAGCGGTGAGGTCCTGGTGGATGGAAGGCCAAGGAAGAACTACAAATTCCCTGTGGGGTTCATGGACGTTGTGAGCATACCCCGCACAGGTGAGGTCTACAGGGTTCTCCCTGATGAAAGGGGAAGGCTGGTCTTACACCCCATTGGTGAGGAGAACGCGGGCTTCAAGCTCTGCAAGATAGTTAACAAGACAACCATCAGGGGCGGGAAAACCCAGCTCAACCTCCACGACGGCCGCAACTACCTCTCAGAGGACGAGTTCCGCGTGGGGGATGTTGTGAAGCTGGCGGTGCCTGAACAGGAAATCCTTGAGAGGATACCCTTTGAGAAGGGCAGCCTTGGCCTTGTAACAGGGGGCCGCCACACAGGTGAAATTGGAAGAATCAAGAAGATAAACATAACCAGGTCATCAATGCCAAACACAGCGGTCATTGAGACCGAAGCAGGGAAGACATTCCTCACACTCAAGGATTACGTGTTTGTCATTGGAAAGGACGAGTCAGTGATCTCACTTCCAGGAGGTAAATAGATGAACCCCATGGAGGAAGTAAGGATATTCAAGGTCACCCTTAACATAGGTGTCGGTGAAGGGGGTGAAAGGCTTGCAAGGGCTGAAAGGCTTCTTGAGGAGATGACAGGCCAGAAGCCTGTGAGGACCCACTCAAAGGTCACAAATCCTGAGTTTGGTATAAGGAAAAAGCAGCCCATTGCATGCAAGGTCACCCTCCGCGGTGAAAGGGCCGAAAAGGTACTCAGAATGTTCCTTGAGGGAATAGGGAACAGATTGAAGGCCAGCCAGTTTGATGAATACGGTAACGTTTCAATGGGTATCGAGGAACACATCGACATACCTGGAATGAAGTACGACCCTGAGATAGGGATATTCGGTATGAACCTTTCTGTGACCTTTGAGAAGCCAGGTCACAGGATAAGCAGACGAAGGATACAGCGCAAAAAGGTTCCTGAAAAGCACAGGGTCAGCCGGGAAGAGGCAATAGACTTTATGAAGGAAAAATTCCAGGTTAAAATAGTCTGAAGGTGATTGTTTTGCCAAGGAAATATGGAAAGGCATCAAGGAAATGTTCAAGATGCGGGGATCACTCTGCCCTGGTCAGAAGATATGGATTAATGCTCTGCAGGCAGTGCTTCAGGGAACTCGCACCTAAAATCGGGTTTAAAAAGTACAACTGAAAGAGGTGTTTACTGTGACTCTTATGGATCCTCTCGCAAACGCCCTGACCAACATAAGGAACAATGAGATAAGGGGTAATGTCAAGTGCAGGATAACCCCTGCATCAAAGCTCATAGGGCGTGTGCTGAGAACAATGCAGAAGGAAGGCTACATCGGGGAATTCGAATACGTTGATGACGGCAGGGCCGGAAAATTCATCGTTGAACTTGAGGGAAACATAAACCAGTGTGGGGTTATAAAACCCAGACACGCTGTTAAAAAGGACGAATTCGAAAAATTTGAGAAAAGATATCTGCCAGCTAAAAACTTCGGGATAATAATCGTATCAACCCCTGAGGGAATAATGACCCATAAAGAGGCCAAGGACAGGGGTATCGGCGGTAGACTGCTGGCTTACGTCTACTAGGTGATAACATGGTTCTAGCAGCTATGATCCGGGAAGAAATACCCATCCCTGAGGATGTTAACGTCACCATAGATGGTGAAGTTAAGGTTAAGGGTCCAAAGGGTGAACTCTCCCGAAAATTTAACCACTCAGAGATATCAATGGCCGTTGAGGACGATAAGGTGGTCCTTGAGGTTAAATTCCCAAAGAAAAAGGACAAGGCAATGATAGGGACAGTTAAGGCCCATATAAACAACATGATAAGGGGCGTCACCGAGGGATTCACCTACCGCATGAAGATAGTGTACGCCCACTTTCCAATGAGTGTGAAGGTGGCAGGGGATAAGGTTCTAATAGAGAACTTCCTCGGGGAACGCCACCCAAGGACCGCAAAGATAGTGGGAGATACAAAGGTCCAGGTAAAGGGCGACGAGGTTGAAGTAACAGGCATCAACAAGGAACACGTGGGACAGACAATGGCGAACCTCGAACAGGCCACCAAGATTAAGGGAAGGGACCCAAGGGTTTTCCAGGACGGCATATACCTTGTGAGCAAGGAGTAGGGATGGTGATTCGATGAGGAAAAAATTTAAACGACAGGAATACGCCCGATACAAAAAACTGGGGGAAAAATGGAGGAGGCCCAGGGGTAAAACAAGTAAAATGAGAAGATATGAAAAGGGCAAACCTGCAATGCCTGCGATTGGCTACAGGAAGCCAAGGGACCAGAGGGGTCTCCACCCATCAGGATATGAGGACATCCTTGTTTCCAGCATGAGGGAACTTGAGGAACTGGACCCTGAAAACCAGGCTGCAAGGATAGCATCAACTGTGGGTGCCAGGAAAAAGACACTCATGCTTGAAAAGGCAAGGGAACTTGGCATAAAAGTTCTGAATCCATAAAATGGGGCTGGAAGGGGTCTTATTTTCCAGTCCAGGGAAAACACTTTAAGGGGATGCCCGATTTTTCGGGTCTATCAGCAAATTGCTGAACACAAGGAGGTTTCTTGAATGAATCTTACTACTCAGAAAAGATTAGCTGCAGACATACTGAAAGTAGGGGTTAACAGGATATGGATTGACCCTGAGAGGATCGACGAGGTCTCAAGGGCAATAACCAGGGACGGTGTAAAGCAGCTAATAAAGGACGGCGCAATAAAGGCTAAACCAAAAAAGGGCATAAGCAGTTACAGGTCAAAAAAGATAGCCCAGCAGAAAAAGAAGGGAAGAAGAAGAGGACCTGGAAGCATAAAAGGTGCTAAGGGCGCCAGAAAACCAAGGAAAGAGGAATGGATGACCACGATAAGGGCTCTGAGGAAGGACCTCAGGGAGATGAGGGACAACCGCGAAATAAACAAGAGCACCTATCGTAAACTCTACAAGATGGCAAAGGGCGGAGCCTTCAAGAGCAAATCTTACATGAAAACCTATGCCCGGGACCACGACATGCTCAGGTAGGAGGGATCTGATTGGCACATGGACCGAGATACAAGATGGCATTTAGAAGACGAAGGGAAGGTAAAACTGATTACCGGGCCCGCTATAAGATGGTGGAAACAGGCAAATCAAGGCTTGTTGTCAGAATAACCACGTATCATGTTATTTCACAGATAATCAACGTGGGAATGGATGGGGACGAAACACTGGTCTCAGCCCACTCAAAGCAGCTCCAGAAAATGGGATGGCTTGGAGGCACAAGCAATACAGCAGCAGCATACCTGACAGGATACCTCTGCGGTAAAAGGGCTCTGAAGGCAGGTATAGAGGAAGCTGTCCTTGACATAGGACTCAGACCTGCCATAAGGGGTTCAAAGGTATTCGCAGCACTTAAAGGGGCTGTTGACGCAGGGCTCAAAGTACCACACGGTGAATCAGTACTTCCCGACGAATCAAGGATAAGGGGCGAACACATAAAGGAATATGCAGAATCCCTTGACGAGGAAGAACGCAAGAAGAGGTTTTCAAGGTACCTTGAAAGGGGTCTTTCCCCTGAGGACCTGCCTGAACACTTTGAAGAAATAAAAAACAGGATAGATGAAGAGGTATGATTATGAACTTCAACATGGAGGAATGGGAGCCAAGGACCAACCTTGGACGCCTTGTGAAGGAGGGTGTCATAACAAGTATCGATGAGATCTTTGAAGAGGGACACCCAATAATGGAACTTGAGATAATCGATGCACTGCTTCCTGACCTCGAGGAGGAGGTCATTGACGTTAACCTTGTCCAGAGGATGCACAAATCAGGAAGGAAGGTCAACTTCAGGGTCATAGTGGCAGTGGGCAACAAGGACGGATACGTTGGACTCGGACAGGGCAAGGCCAGAGAGGTTGGACCTGCAATCAGGAAGGCAGTTGACGATGCAAAATTCAACCTTATAAAGGTCAGAAGAGGCTGCGGTGACTGGGGATGTGTCTGTGGAAGGGAACACACAGTACCCTTCAAGGTCTCAGGCAAGAGTGGAAGTGTCCGCGTAACCCTCATACCAGCACCGGGTGGTGTTGGACTTG
The DNA here is from genome assembly GCF_026692625.1 of Methanothermobacter sp. DP. Classification (NCBI taxonomy): domain Archaea; kingdom Methanobacteriati; phylum Methanobacteriota; class Methanobacteria; order Methanobacteriales; family Methanobacteriaceae; genus Methanothermobacter; species Methanothermobacter sp. DP. The sequence continues at coordinate 271,349 of NZ_CP113501.1, forward strand.
CAATAGGTGACGTTGGCAAGACCATAATGAGGCTTGCAGGTATAGATGATGTATGGTCACATACACGTGGACAGACACAGACCACAGTCAACTTTGCCAGGGCAACCTTCGATGCCCTCAAACAGCTGAGCAAGGTAAAGGCAAGCGAAAAGGACCTTAAAAACCTGGGTGTTTGCAGTACCTGAAGGTGATTCCAGATGTTCGCAGTAGTAAGGGTAAGGGGATCAGCGGGTGTCCGAAGGGACATAGCTGACACCATGGAGATGTTAAGACTCAACAGGATAAACCACGCAGTACTGGTTGAGGACACACCCAGCTACCTTGGCATGCTCCAGAAGGCCAAGGACTACATAACCTGGGGTGAAATTGACCAGGAAACCCTGACAGCCATGATAGCCAAGAGGGCAAGAATCATCGGAGGGGAAAGGTTAACCGATGAATACATAAAGGAAAACACAGAGTATGATTCAGTGGAAGAATTTGCAGGGGCTGTCTTCAGGGGTGAGGTTAAACTTGAGGACGCAGGAATAAAACCTGTGTTCAGGTTACACCCCCCGAGAAAGGGATATGAGGCCATAAAAAAGGCCTTCAATGAGGGAGGAAGCCTCGGATACCGTGGCGAGAAGATAAATGACCTCTTGAAGAGGATGATCTAAGCGGAGGAATTACTCATGATCCGAAAAAGACGAAAGATCACAAGGATGAGGGGCTCACGTACCGTGGGTGGAGGATGCTCCAAGAAGAGAAGGGGAGCAGGTCACCGCGGAGGTAGAGGACAGGCCGGTGGACACAAACACCACTGGACATGGATCGTCAAGTACGACCCGAAACACTTTGGAAAGTACGGTTTCAAAAGGCCCCAGAAACTCATAAAGAGGCTGGAAACAGTTAACCTTGCCTACATCGACGAAAGGATTCCTGACCTCCTTGAGAAGGGAATCGCATCTGAAGAGGACGGAATTGTGGTTCTGGATGTAAGGGATCTTGGCTTCGAAAAGGTCCTTGGAAGCGGAAGGATCACACGACCCGTCCACATCAAGGCCCTTGAGTTCTCTGAGAGTGCCGTTGAGAAGATCACAGAGGCCGGGGGAAAGGCTGAAGTGATAGAGTAAACCAGCATTGACAAGGAGTGGAGCAGTTGAAGGAAAAATTTGAGCCCATATTCTCAGTCCTGCCCCAGGTAAAATCACCTGGCTACAGGGTACCATTCAGGGAGAAACTCAAATGGACAGGTATAATCCTTGTCCTCTATTTCTTCCTGGCCCAGATACCACTCTACGGTTTAAGCCCAAGGGCTGTGGACCAGTTCGCCCAGCTGAGGGCTGTTCTTGCAGGAAACTTCGGTTCAATACTCACACTGGGTATAGGACCCATTGTGTCAGCATCAATCATACTCCAGCTTCTGGTTGGAGGTAAGATACTGAAACTGGACCTCTCGAAGCATGAGGATAAGGCCTTTTTCCAGGGACTGCAGAAGCTCCTTGCCATCGTATTCACCTTCTTTGAGGCACTGATCTTTGTACTGACAGGGTCACTGGCACCATCAGCCCCCCAGTTTGTCTGGATACTCATACTGCAGCTCACCATTGGAGGAATACTCATAATATTCCTCGATGAGGTTGTATCCAAATGGGGCTTTGGTAGCGGTGTTGGACTTTTCATTGCAGCAGGCGTATCCCAGGAGATAATTGTGGGTGCCTTCAACCCCCTCTCTGCACCCACACAGCCAGGGGTACCCGCCGGTAGAATAACAGGTTTCCTCTACCTCCTCTTCACAGGGCAGAGTCCTGACTTCCAGTACTACGTCCTGCCTGTACTGGCCCTCATTGGAGTTTTCCTCGTCGTTGTCTATGCCGAGAGTATGAGGGTGGAGATACCCATATCCATGGGAGGGGGTAAGAGGCTCTCAAGGGGCGCTGTCGGAAAGTACCCCCTGCGTTTCATATACGCCAGTAACATGCCGGTTATACTGACAAGCGCACTCCTCCTGAATGTTCAGTTAATGGCGAACGTGTTCCAGAAACTTGGCTACCCCATACTTGGTACTGTAAGCAATGGGCAGGCGGTTGATGGGCTCGCATATCTTCTCACAGCTCCACGCTCAATCGACGCCCTCATACTGGACCCATTCAAGGTACTGTTCTATGCGGTTGTATTCATAGGGCTCTGTGTCCTCTTTGCCTGGCTCTGGGTTGAGATAAGTAACATAGGTCCAAAGCATGTTGCAAAACAGCTTTACCAGATGGGTATGCAGATTCCTGGTTTCAGGAGCAGCAGGGGGCAGTTCGAGAAGATACTGAAACGCTACATACCCACAATAACGATACTGGGAGGGGCATTTGTGGGGCTCCTTGCATTCGTGGCTGACCTGACGGGTTCTCTTGGCGGAGGTACAGGTGTCCTTCTAACGGTGGGTATAGTTTACAGGCTCTATGAGGAGATTGCCCAGGAACAGCTGATGGATATGCACCCCATACTCAGAAGCTTCCTGGGAGATTAGGATAATCTTTTAATCCATGGGAGTGGTACAATGAAGGTTGTTGTAGTTGCAGGTATACCCGGTTCAGGAAGCACGACGGTCCTTGAGAACACCCTCAGGGAGCTTGACTACCTCAATGTGAATTACGGGGATGTCATGCTTGAAATAGCCCGTGAAAGGGGACTTGTTGAAAACAGGGACCAGATGAGAACCCTTGAACCTGGAGTTCAGAAGGAGATACAGAGGGCGGCTGCGAAAAGTATAAGAGAAAGGTCACTGGAAAATAATATAATCGTCGATACACACTGCACCATAAAGACGCCTGCTGGTTTTCTGCCAGGTCTTCCAGTATGGGTTCTTGAGGAACTGGAACCTGACATGTTTGTGCTTGTGGAGGCTGATCCAGAGGAGATCTTCACAAGAAGAATTAGTGATACTTCCAGAAACAGGGATATGGAATCCCTGCAGGAGATCGACCTCCATCAGCAGATGAACAGGGCGGCTGCAATGGCCTACGCCACCCTCACAGGCGCAACAGTTAAGATTGTTAAGAACCACAACAACCAGCTTGAGTCTGCAGTCAGTGAGATGAAGAACATTCTGGAGTAAGATAAAGAGGAAACAAAATGGTTCTTGAAGTCGTATACGGGGCACTGAACGCTGTATTCGGTCCATTCATTGCAATGGACCCGAATCCACAGAACCCCATCCTCACGGTATTCCTGATATCAGCAATAGTGGCCTTTATCATCACACTGGCAAACAAGTTGCTCGTGGACCAGGAAAGGCTCGAAGAACTTAAAGCTGAAATGCAGGAATTCCAGCAGGAGATGATGGAGGCAAGAAAGAAGAATGACATGCAGGCGCTTGAGGAGATCCAGAAAAAACAGATGGAGTTCATGGACAAACAGCGCGAAATGATGACCATGTCATTCAAGCCAATGATAGTCACTTTCGTGCCCATAATCCTTGTCTTCTACTGGATGGGACAGGAACCACACATAGTCAAGACACTGGTGATATTGCCCCAGATTGCATACTATGTCCTTCTTGTCCCGCTGTGGCACATGTTCTATGGCATGCCACCAAACGCCCCATCCTATGCCATAGGATGGCTTGGCTGGTACATCTTATGCTCCTTTGCAATGTCCCAGATATTCAGAAAGTTCATGGGACTTAAAGGTGGAATGTAACTTTATGGAGAGATTGAAATGCCAGAGTTAAGATACAGATCCAGATCATATAAGAGAATCTTCAAGAGAACTCCTGGAGGAAGGACGGTTATACATTACCGCAGAAAGAAACCATCAAAGCATGTATGTGCTGGCTGCGGAAAGCCACTCCATGGTGTTCCAAGAGGAAGACCATACGAGATAAGAAAACTCTCAAAGTCCAAGAAGAGACCCAACAGACCATACGGTGGTTACTACTGTTCAAGCTGCGCACGCAAAGTCTTTAAGAAAGAGGCAAGGTCATAATGATCATAACCATCGGTGGTCTGGCCGGCACTGGCACAACAACCGTTGCCAGGATTCTGTCTGAGAGGACCGGGATACCCTGTGTATCTGCAGGTGATGTATTCAGGCAGATGGCTGCTGAGAGGAAACTTGACATACTGGAGTTCAGCAAACTTGCAGAGGAGAATCCAGAGATAGACATAGAGATCGACAGGAGACAGGCCAGACTTGCAGATGAACATGAGGACCTCATACTTGAGGGAAGACTCTCTGCACACTTTGCAAGGGCGGATCTGAAGGTCCTGCTGATGGCACCCTTTGATGTGAGGGCACAGCGAATAAGTATCCGGGAATCCAAGGACCTGGAGACGGTCAAGAATGAGATCCGGATACGTGAGGCCAGTGAAGCCCAGAGGTACAGGGAGATTCACGGTATAGATGTGGATGACCTTGAGGTATACGACATTGTGATAAACACCAGCCATTTTGACGCTGAAGGCGTGGCTGAAATCATACTAAAAGTTACCGAGGTGATTTAATGGCAGCAATAGAAGTTGGAAGAGTATGTGTGAAAACCGCAGGTAGAGAAGCCGGTGAAAAATGCGTGATACTTGATATCATCGACAAAAACTTCGTTGAAGTTGTGGGTGTCAATGTTAAGAACAGGAGGTGTAACATAGGACACCTTGAACCAACAGAGAAGAAGATAGAGATCAAATCCGATGATGTCGAGGAAATAAAGAAGGAACTGGAATCCCTTGAATAAACCCACCTCTTATTTTTGCAGGTATCCCTCATGGCAGAATTCATAGAGTTAAAGGAGTCACGCACGGACCCTGCATATGGGTGTCCACCCCACGAGAGGGACATTGAGACCCACATATCACATGGCGTTGTTAACCTTGATAAACCATCTGGCCCCACCTCCCACCAGGTGGATGCATGGGTTCGGGACATGCTCCACGCAGAGAAGGTGGGGCATGGGGGCACACTGGACCCCAAGGTTACAGGTGTTCTGCCCCTGGGCATAAACAGGGCGACAAGGGTCATGCAGCTCCTCCTTGAGGCCCCCAAGGAATACGTATGCCTCATGAGGGTTCACAGGGAGGTGGATGAGGACAGGATAAGGGAGGTACTCGGGGAGTTTCAGGGAAAGATCTTCCAGATACCCCCCCTCAAGTCAGCTGTTAAAAGGGAGCTCCGTGTAAGGACCATCTACGATGTTAATATACTTGAGATTGATGGGCAGGATGTTCTCTTCAGGATAGCCTGTGAGGCAGGGACCTACGTGAGGAAGTACTGCCATGATGTGGGTGAGGCCCTTGGTACAGGGGCCCACATGGCTGAACTCAGACGGACACGTGTGGGTCCCTTCACAGAGGAGGGGCTGGTAACCCTCCATGACCTCAAGGACGCCTACCAGTTCTGGGTTGAGGATGGGGATGAGGGATTCCTGAGGGAATGCATCCTCCCAATGGAGTTTGCAGTATCCCATCTTCCCCGTGCCGTCATCCTTGACTCTGCAGTTGATGCAGTATGTCATGGCGCCGACCTTGCACGTGGGGGCATAGCAGGGCTGGATGATAACATAAAGAAGGGCGACACAGTTGCGTTGATGACCATCAAGGGGGAACTCGTGGCTGTTGGTGAGGCACTGATGCCGTCCCTTGATATTGTGGCCGCAGACAGCGGCCTTGTGATTGAGACAGATAAGGTCTTCATGAAGCCCGGAACCTACCCCAGGATGTGGCGCCAGTCTCCATAGCAGTACGCTGGATGTGTTGTCATTCCACACACAGCAATACTTAAATAGGCTTCAATCCATACACTTAAAATGATACATCATATGCCGGGATAGCCTAGCCAGGTAAGGCGCAAGACTGGAAATCTTGTGGAGCTTTGCTCCTCCTGGGTTCAAATCCCAGTCCCGGCGTCGGTTAAAGCAACAATGTTGCACCTACGACTGTTATCTGGAATTCGCAACCCCCGTCCCGCGAATTCACTCTTACTGGAGGTTAATGAATGGAAGAAGAATTCAAACATATGGTTCGTATTGCCAGAAAGGACATTGATGGTAATAAGACCATGGAAAATGCCCTTACAAGTATAAAGGGCGTTGGAAAGGCTCTTTCAAGGGCAATAATCATGTCAGCAGGATACGATCTTAACCAGAGGATAGGTTACCTTTCAGATGAGGAAATAGAGAGGCTTGAAGAGGCCATAAAGAACCCTGCAAAGTACAACATCCCATCATGGATGATCAACAGGCGTAACGATTACGAGACAGGCGAGGACAAACACCTCATAGAGTCAGACCTTGACATGTGCCTCAGAGAGGACCTGAACCGTATGAGGAAAACAAGAAGCTACAAGGGAAGAAGACACGAACTTGGACTACCTGTCAGGGGACAGAGGACAAAGTCCACATTCAGGAAGGGCTCCTCAGTTGGTGTGAGAAGGAAGAAAAGGTAGATAAGGAGAGGTTAAAATGGGACACCCACGTAAGGCAAGAAAAAAGTATGATACTCCACCTCACCCATGGAACGCTGAAAGAATAAAGGAAGAAAACAGGCTCGTGGCAAAGTACGGCCTCAAGAACAAAAAGGAAGTCTGGAAAGCAGAAACAATGGTGAGAAGATACAGGAGGGATGCAAGGTACCTCCTGGGTATATCAGGTGAACACACAAAGAAGGAGAGGGAACAGCTCCTGGGACACCTTGTGAGGGCAGGAATACTCAACGAGGGCGCAAACCTTGAGGACGTCCTTGACCTCACAGTGGAGGACGTGCTCAGGAGGAGACTCCAGACACTGGTTCACAAGAGGGGACTTGCAAGGACAGTGAACGAGGCCAGACAGATGGTGGTTCACGGCCACATAGCCCTCGACGGCAGGAAAATCGACGCCCCAGGATACATAGTTAAAAGGGGAGAAGAGGACAAAATAGGTTTCTACCCATCATCCCCAATGAAAAAACAGATCGAAGCAGCCCAGAACGCTGAATAAATTCAGGGAGAGATAAAATGGCTGAAAAGGAAAAATGGGGAATCGCAAATATTTACTCATCATTCAACAACACAATAATCACCATTACAGACATAACCGGTGCAGAGACCATCACACAGTGGTCCGGTGGTAAGGTTGTGAGGGCTGACCGTCAGGAGTCATCACCCTTCGCTGCCATGGAGGCTGCAACAAGGGCGGCTGATGATGCAAAGGAGAAGGGTATTGTCGGCCTGCACATCAAGGTGAGGGCCCCAGGTGGAAACGGCCCAAGAACACCGGGACCAGGTGCACAGGCAGCCATAAGGGCCCTTGCAAGGGCAGGAATGAAGATAGGCAAAATTGAGGATGTAACTCCCATACCTCATGATGGCACAGGAAGACCTGGAGGTAAGAGGGGAAGAAGGGTCTAAAATGGATATTGCTCTTAAGGAAAAAACTGATACCGAAATGGTCTTTGTGGTCACTGGCGTAACCGTTCCATTCATAAACGCCATAAGGAGGATCTGCATGATGGAGGTCCCCAAACTGGCAATCGAGTACGTTAACATGTACAGGAACGACGCCAGGATGTTTGATGAGGTACTCGCCCACAGGCTTGGACTGGTACCCCTCAAAGCTGACCCTGAATTCATTGAGGGCCTGAAAATGCCTGAGGAGTGTGACTGTGAGGAATACTGCTCCGAATGCAGTGTATCATTCACACTCAAAAAGAAGGGCCCCGGTGTCGTCTACTCCAGGGATCTTCTATCAGAGACACCTGCAGTTGAACCGGTATATCCAGATATACCCCTGGTGAAGCTGGGGGATGAGGATGAGGTTGAACTGGAGGCTGTTGCACAGCTTGGCGTGGGAAGGGATCATGCCAAGTGGGAGCCCACAACAGCATGCGCATACAAGTACTACCCGATGATAACATTCACAGAGGAATGCGATGAGTGCCTGGAATGTGTGGATGCATGTCCAAGGGGAGTCCTTGGGGATGAATCAGGTAAACCTGAGGTACTTGACGTTGAAAACTGTTCAATGTGCAAGAGCTGTGTGAGGGCATGTGATAAAGGGGCCATAGTTGTGGGATATGAGGAAGGCAAGTTCATATTCAGGATAGAGACCGACGGATCAGTTGACCCTAAGGATGTCCTTCTTAAGGCATGTGACATCCTCAGAGACAAGGCAGAAAGGGTAATAACATTTTGTGAAGGAGGCTAAGCCATGGCTAGGAAGATTACCAAGACAAATCCCAATCTCATAAAACTCATACGCAACCTCAGAAAGAAATCATCCCAGGAGGGCGCGGCGATCTGGAAGGACGTTGCAAGGAGGCTCGAAAGACCCACAAGGAACAGGGCCGCGGTTAACATTTCCAAGATAAACAGGTACACAGATGAAAATGAAACCGTCGTCGTACCTGGAAAGGTCCTTGGAAGCGGGAGCCTTGACCATAAGGTTCAGGTTGTCGCCCTATCGTTTTCACAGACAGCCAGGGATAAGATAGAGGGCGCTGGTGGAGAGTGCCTGACACTCGGAAAGATCGTTGAAGAGAATCCAGCCATAAAGAACATCAGGATAATAGAATAAAGGTGTTGCTCATGATCATCAATGGAGAAGGACATATCCTTGGAAGACTGGCAAGCGTGGTCAGCCAGAAACTCCTGGAAGGGGAGGAAGTGGTTGTCCTCAATGCTGAGAAAATCATAATCACAGGCTCAAAGCAGTGGGCATACAGCAAGTACAAGCAGAGGATTGACAGGGCCAGCATATCAAACCCCCGCAGAATGGGTCCAAAGTACCCGAGAAGACCCGACGACATATTCAGAAGAACAGTGAGGGGAATGCTCCCCTACAGGAAATCAAGGGGCAGAGAGGCCTTCAAGGGACTGAAGGCATATGTTGGCGTTCCAAGGGAATTCAAGGACGAAGAAATGGTTGAAATACCTGAGGCCAGGGCAGGTAACATAAAGAAGGGAATGGAGCTTGGAGAGATCTCAGAACTTCTGGGCGCTAAATTCTAACTTAGGGAGTGTAATCATGAGGAAGGTTATTCACACAAGCGGCAAAAGGAAAACCGCCATTGCAAGGGGAACCATCAGCGAAGGTAAGGGTAGAGTGAGGATCAATAAGGTGCCTGTGGAACTCTACACCCCTGAACTTGCAAGGCTCAAGATCATGGAACCACTGCAGCTGGCCGGTGATATCGTTAATGATGTTGACATAAACATCAAGGTTGTCGGAGGCGGAATCGTGGGTCAGGCAGAGGCTGCAAGGATGGTCATAGCCAGGGGCCTCGTGGAATGGACAGGTGACATGGACCTCAAGGAGAAATTTGTCAGGTACGACAGGACAATGCTTGTAGGGGACCCCAGGCGTTCAGAGCCCAAGAAGTACGGTGGACGCGGCGCCCGTGCAAGGAGACAGAAGAGTTACAGGTAGATCAAGCGATAACTTTATATATTTTTATTTTATAAAATTAAAGAGTAGAATGATTCAGTATGATTCCAGTAAGATGTTTAAGCTGCGGAAAACCGGTATCGGCCTATTTCGATGAGTATCAGAAAAGAGTGGCTGATGGAGAGGACCCAAAGGATGTCCTTGATGACCTGGGTCTTAAGAGGTACTGCTGCAGACGAATGTTAATTTCACATGTTGAGACATGGTAGGGGACCGTAGGGTAGCTTGGTCCATCCTCCCAGCCATTGAAGAAGTTTCAGTGCTTTTCAACTGGAACGGGGATGGTCAGCACCGGAACGCTGGAGACCCGAGTTCAAATCTCGGCGGTCCCATCAAAACAATCCAAGAACCTCTATTTTAAGTTTTTCTTGGAGGCAATGAAATGGCGTCAAAAAAACTCACACGTTTTGAAAGGGCTAGGTTGATAGGTGCCAGGGCACTCCAGATATCAATGGGTGCAAGGCCCCAGGTTGATATTCAGGAGTCACTGGACCCTGTTGATATAGCCAGGAAGGAACTTGAAAAGAAGGTAATGCCACTGGATGTTAGAAGAGACAAATAAACTCTAATAAACCACTATTTTTCCATGTAGAGTTTATTGTGAGGTGTTTTTGTGGAAAGTATAATTGAAGATGTTCGAGTAAGAAAAATTCTTGATAGCAGGGGAAACCCAACGGTTGAGGTTGATGTTATAACCTGGAACGGCTTTGGAAGGGCAGCAGCCCCCAGCGGTGCAAGTACAGGTTCCAGGGAGGTCACCGCCTTCCCATCAGGTGGGGTTGATGAGATCATAACAGAGGTTGAGGATATAATCTCATCAGAACTCATAGGAATGGATGCCGTTGACCTGCAGGATATAGACCTCGTTTTAAAGGAGATCGATGGAACCGAGAACCTTTCATCACTTGGTGGAAACACTGTGGTGGCTGTCTCAATGGCAACCGCCAGGGCGGCTGCGTCATCATACAACATGCCCCTCTACAGGTTCCTGGGCGGCAACCTTTCAACCGCCATACCATACCCTCTGGGTAACATGATAAACGGGGGAGCCCATGCCGGAGAGAACGCACCTGACATACAGGAGTTCCTTGTGGTGCCTGTGGGTGCAGAGGACATAACAGAAGCGGTATTTGCAAATGCAGCAGTCCACAAGAAGATAAGGGAACTAATACAGAAAAAGGACCCCTCCTTCACAGGGGGTAAGGGTGATGAGGGAGGATGGGTGCCAAGCCTATCAAACCATGATGCACTGGAGATACAGGTAAAAGCCTGTGAGGAGGTCACAGATGAACTCGGCGTTGAGGTCAGGCCATCACTGGACCTTGCAGCAAGTGAATTCTGGGATCCTGAACTTGAAAAGTATGTCTACAAACAGGAGAAGGTCCAGAAGGACACCGGTGAACAGATAGAGTTTGTCAGGGAGATCATCGAGACCTATGACATGTACTATGTTGAGGACCCATTCCATGAGGGCGACTTCGAGGGCTTCGCGGAACTCACATCACTTGTGGGGGACCGCTGCATCATCTGCGGTGACGACATCTTCGTAACCAACAGGGAGATACTCAGAGAGGGCATAGAGATGGGTGCCGCCAATGCAATAATCATTAAACCAAACCAGATAGGTACACTCACAGACACCTACCTGACAGTCAAACTTGCCCGTGAGAACCGTTACACCCCTGTGGTCTCCCACAGGTCAGGTGAGACAACAGATGATACAATAGCCCACCTTGCAGTGGCATTCGGCGCACCACTCATCAAGACAGGTGCCATAGGCGGCGAGAGGATAGCCAAACTGAATGAACTCATACGCATACAGGAAGAGATTCCATATTCCACCATGGCTGAACTGCCATTTTAACATCAAACTTACTGAGGTGATATATTGTCAGAACTACTGATACCACTAGACAAATACCTTGCAGCAGGACTGCACATTGGAACACAGCAGAAGACAGCTGATATGGAGAAATACATCTACCGTGTAAGATCAGATGGACTCTACGTCCTTGATATAAGGAAAACAAATGACAGGATAATAGCGGCCTCAAAGTTCCTTGCAAAGTATGAACCAGATGATATACTGGCCGTATCAACGAGGCAGTATGGGCAGGAGCCTGTCAGGAAATTCGGTGAGGTGACAGGTGCAAGGACAATACCGGGCAGGTTCATCCCGGGTACACTGACAAACCCCAACTATGCAAAGTTCATTGAACCACAGGTGCTGGTTGCCACTGATCCAAGATCAGATTCACAGGCAATAGTCGAGGCTAAACAGATAGGCCTGCCTGTTGTGGCACTCTGCGACACAGAGAACCTCCTTGGAAATGTTGACATTGCAATACCCGTCAACAACAAGGGTCGTAAGGCCATAGCCCTTGTTTACTGGCTCCTGGCAAGGCAGCTGCTCAGGGAGAAGGGTGTGCTCAAGGAGGATGAGGACCTGGATGTGCCTCCCACTGAATTTGAACTGAAAATTTAGAGTGGTTCTATGATAAGAAGACCTGCAGTGGCGGGAGCTTTCTATGAGCGGGACCCTGCAGCGCTCAGAAGGCGAATTGAGTGGTGCTTCAACCATGAACTGGGGCCAGGTGGTCTGCCAGTCAGGGGTTCCGCCAGGAAAATAAAGGGGGTGATCGCCCCCCACGCAGGTTACATGTATTCAGGACCTGTGGCAGCCCACGCATACCATGAGCTGGTATCAGACGGTATACCTGAAACATTCGTGATAATCTGCCCCAACCACACAGGCATGGGGTCAGGCGTCTCACTGATGCAGAGGGGAGCATGGGAAACACCCCTCGGTGTCGTGGATATTGACAGTGAACTTGCAGAGGCCATTGTAAGGGAATCAGGCATCATTGATATTGAGGGGACAGCCCACCTCGGAGAACACAGCTGTGAGGTCCATGTACCATTCATCCAGTACTTCACAGATAAATTCAGGATAGTCCCCATCACCATGTGGATGCAGGACCAGGAGACAGCCACAGATGTTGGACATGCAGTGGCTGCAGCGATTGAGAGGACAGAAAGGGACGCGGTTGTCATTGCAAGCACCGACTTCACCCACTACAGCCCCGCCGATGTTGCCGGATCCATTGACAGCAGGATAATCGAGAGGATAACCGAAATGGATGATACAGGTATGTACGGTGTTATCACGGAACTCAATGCAACCATGTGTGGTTACGGGCCAGTGGCCGCCAGCATCACAGCATCCAGGATGCTCGGAGCCAGTGAGTGCAGGCTGTTAAAGTATGCCACAAGTGGTGATATAACAGGGGACCAGAGTTCAGTTGTGGGCTATGCCTCCCTTGTCCTGAGAGGCTGAAGGTGAAACCTTGAAGTCACGGGCATCAGCACCTGCCAAGGCCATTCTTTTTGGTGAACATGCAGTTGTATATGGGAAACCGGCGATTGCAGCTGCAATAGATAGAAGGGTGACCGTAACCCTGGGGGATTCATCTGAAAACCGGGTTACCATACCATCCCTGGGAGTTGATTTCAGGTCTGAATCCAGCCCAAGTGGGGGTATTCTTGACTACGTTGGCAGAGCTCTCCAGCTATACCATGACGGGTCACCACTCAGTATCCAGATCGAAATGGAGATACCTGTGGGGTCGGGCCTTGGCTCATCAGCAGCACTCACAGTTGCACTCATAGGGGCCCTTGACGGATACCATGGAAGGGAATCGGAACCTGAGGATACCGCAGCGAGGGCCCACAGGGTTGAACTAGAGGTCCAGGGAGCCGCAAGTCCCCTTGACACCACAGTGAGCACATATGGCGGTCTGGTGTACCTTGACAGTCAGAGGAATGTGGAAAAGGTTAATGCGCGGCTTCATGATCTTGTAATAGCGCACCTGGACCATTCAGGTGACACCGCAGAGATGGTTGCAGGAGTCGCAGAGCTCCGAAGCAGGTTCCCTGATGTCATGGATGGAATCATGGATGCGGTTGAGATGATAACCATGAGGGCATACAGGGCACTTCTGAGTAACAGCCTGGAACCCATAGGTGACCTCATGAACATAAACCAGGGGCTCCTTGACGCCATGGGCGTGTCCACAGGGGAACTTTCAATGATGGTCTATGAGGCCAGAACTGCAGGTGCAGCCGGCTCCAAGATCACAGGTGCCGGGGGAGGCGGAAGCATAATAGCATACTGCCCTGGCTGCGCAGAAGATGTTGCTGAGGCCCTTAACAGGAACTGGAATGCAATGAAGGCCAGGTTTTCAGAAGAGGGTCTGATCCGGTAATTCTTATCAATTAAAGGGGCATCTTGATGATCATTCTTAAAGTAGGTGGAAGTGTAATTACCAGAAAGGACTCTGAGGAACCTGAAATAGATTCAGAAAACCTTCAGAGGATAGCCTCAGAGATTGCAGACGCTTCACCATCATCACTCATGATAATACATGGGGCCGGATCATTCGGCCACCCATTCGCAGGAAAATACAGGATAGGATCTGAAATAAAAAATGAGGAGGAATTCAGAAAGCGGAGATTCGGATCCGCACTCACACAGAACTGGGTCAGAAAACTCAACACACACGTCTGTGATGCGCTCCTTGATGAGGGAATACCGGCGGTCTCCATGCCCCCATCAGCATTCCTGAGGGCAGAGAATGGCCGCATCAGGGATGCTGATCTTTCAATGATAAAATCCTACCTGGAGGAGGGGATGGTCCCTGTAAGTTACGGTGACGTGGTCCTTGACTTAAACACCAGTGTGAGGTTCTCTGTGATATCAGGTGACCAGCTCATAAACCACTTCTCCATCAGGTTAGGGCCAGAGAGGGTCATACTGGGAACAGATGTGGATGGGGTTTACACCAGGAACCCAAAGAAATACCCTGATGCGAGGCTTCTTGACGTTATAGGATCCCTTGATGACCTCGAATCCCTTGATGGGACAGTTAATACTGACGTTACAGGTGGAATGGTTGGTAAGGTGGGGGAACTCCTGGCCCTCGCAGAGAGGGGTATAGAATCAGAGATAATAAATGCAGGTGTACCTGGAAATATCCTGAGGGCCCTCCGTGGAGAGGTTGTGAGGGGCACCAGGATCAGAAAATAGATCATTCATATCACGATCATAACCTGATATTTCAGGGTTACACTTAAGGGAAAATTTGAAGGCCAGATCATAACGATTCAGATCATCAATTAAGGGAATTAAGACACGATCATAACCTGATAGTTCAGGATTATCAATTAAGGGAAATTTGAAGGGCGTTAAAATGATTTCGGATAGAAAACTGGAGCATTTAATCCTGTGCACAAGCTGTGACGTGGAGTACAGGAAGAGCACAGGCTTCGAGGAAATTGAAATAGTTCACAGGGCCATACCTGAGATAAACAGGGAAAAGATAGATATAGGTCTGGATTTCCTGGGTAAAGAGCTTTCATCACCCATAATGATAAGTGCAATTACAGGCGGGCACCCGGCAGCCCTTAAAATAAACAGGGAACTTGCAAGGGCCGCAGAGGAACTCGGAATTGCACTTGGACTTGGAAGCCAGAGGGCAGGTATTGAACACCCTGAGGTTGAAGAGACCTACGCCATAGCAAGGAAAGAGGCCCCATCAGCGATGCTCGTGGGAAACATTGGAAGCTCCCACATTGAATATGCGGAAAGGGCAGTTGAGATGATAGATGCAGATGCACTTGCAGTGCACCTCAACCCCCTCCAGGAGTCAATACAGCCAGGAGGCGACGTGGACTCAACAGGGGCCCTTGAATCCATATCATCAATTGTGAAGTCCATGGATGTCCCTGTAATGGTCAAGGAGACAGGCGCAGGTATATCCTCAGAGGACGCCATAAAACTTGAAGCATGTGGGGTGGCGGCCATAGACGTTGCAGGTGCAGGCGGAACCAGCTGGGCCGCAGTTGAAACCTACCGTGCAGACGACAGATACATGGGTGAGCTTTTCTGGGACTGGGGAATACCCACCGCTGCAAGCACCGTGGAGGTTGCAGAGTCAGTAAACGTGCCTGTGATTGCATCAGGGGGTATACGAAGCGGACTTGACGCTGCAAAGGCCATAGCCCTAGGTGCAACAATGGCTGGAATAGCACTCCCGGTACTTGAAGCTGCAGGCCAGGGTTACAGGTCCGTCATAAAGGTAATTGAAAGGTTTAACGAGGCACTTAAAACCGCCATGTACCTTGCAGGTGCAGAAACACTTGACGATCTTAAAAATTCACAGGTCATAATAATGGGCCGAACCAGAGAATGGCTAAATGAAAGGGGCTTTGAAACAATAAAATACGCCAGGAGGTAATAATTTGAGCGTAGAAGTAATAGCGATCGGCGGATACGAAGAAGTAGGTAAGAACATGTCCGCCGTTAAGGTGGGGGATGATGTTGTAATATTTGACATGGGGATTCACCTTGACAGGGTTCACATACATGAGGACACAGACATTGCAAGGATGCACAGCCTGGACCTCATAGAGAGGGGTGTCATACCCGATGATACACTCATGAAGGATGTTGATGGAAAGGTCAGGGCAATAGTGTTCACACACGGCCACCTGGACCACATAGGGGCGGTTGCAAAGCTGGCCCACAGGTACCAGGCCCCCATAATAGCAACACCCTACACAATAGCACTCATAGAGAGGACCATAAAGGCAGAACGGAAGTTCAATGTCCTCAACACACTCCAGGTCCTCAATGCAGGGGAGAAGTGCCAGATATCCCCCGGGATAACACTGGAGTTCATACAGTCAACCCACAGTATACCACAGTCAGTTATAGCAGCACTCCACACACCGGAGGGTATAATAGTCTATGCACTTGACTTCAAATTTGACGACCACCAGAAGATATCACCACCACCGGACTACCACCGCCTCAGGGAGCTTGGAAGGAAGGGCGTCCTTGCAATGATAGTTGAAACAACCAGGGCCAACGAGAAGCAGGAGGTCAAGACACACTCAGAGAAGGTTGCAAGGATAGTCCTTGAGGATATAATGAAGAACCCCCTTGAGGAGAGGAACGGGATGATAGTGACCACATTCTCCTCCCACATGGAGCGTATACAGGCCATAAGTGACATAGCATCAAAGAGCGACAGGCAGATGCTCCTCCTTGGAAGGTCAATGGAGAGATACTGTGGACTCGCAGAGGCCATGGGCATACTCAAACTCCCGGAGAATGCCAGCATATATGGAAGCCCCAAGGCTGTTAACAGGGCCCTTGCACGTGCAGAGGCAAAGCGTGAGGATTACCTCCTCATCACAACAGGTCACCAGGGGGAACCCGATGCTCTGCTGCCTAGGATAGCCAATGCAAAGACCCAGTTCCGGATAAAGAGGGGTGACAATGTGGTGATATCAGCCCCTGTCATACCCAACCCCATGAACGTTGCAAACAGGAACCTCATGGAGCGTCGCCTGGCATCAAGCGGTGCAAGGATCTACACAAATGCACACGTATCAGGGCATGCAGGTAGGGAGGACCACAGGGACTTCATAAGGATGCTCAACCCCATGCACATAATACCAGCCCACGGAGACCTCAGCATGCTCTCGGCCTACGCCGAGATAGCAGAGGAGGAGGGCTACAAGCTGGGTAACGACATACACATCTTGAGGAATGGACAGGCACAGGTATTTAATGGAGGTATCCGATGACGGAAGTATTAGATATTCTCAGAAAGTACTCTGAAGTGGCCGATAAGAGGATAATGGAGTGCATCAGCGACATAACACCTGATACGCTCCTTAAGGCATCAGAACACCTCATAACAGCAGGTGGTAAGAAGATAAGACCTTCACTTGCACTCCTTAGCTGTGAGGCTGTAGGCGGAAACCCTGAGGACGCTGCAGGGGTGGCTGCGGCCATAGAACTGATACACACATTCTCACTCATCCACGATGATATAATGGATGATGATGAGATGAGGCGAGGGGAACCCTCAGTCCATGTCATATGGGGTGAACCCATGGCCATACTTGCAGGGGACGTCCTCTTCTCCAAGGCCTTCGAGGCCGTCATCAGGAACGGGGACTCAGAAAGGGTGAAGGATGCCCTTGCAGTGGTGGTTGACTCATGCGTTAAGATATGTGAGGGCCAGGCCCTTGACATGGGCTTTGAGGAGAGGCTGGATGTCACAGAGGATGAGTACATGGAGATGATCTACAAGAAGACCGCAGCCCTCATTGCAGCAGCAACAAAGGCAGGTGCCATAATGGGGGGCGCATCAGAGAGAGAGGTTGAGGCCCTAGAGGACTACGGTAAATTCATCGGCCTGGCATTCCAGATACATGACGACTACCTGGATGTGGTAAGTGATGAGGAATCTCTGGGCAAACCTGTGGGCAGTGACATAGCAGAGGGCAAGATGACCCTCATGGTTGTAAAGGCCCTTGAGGAGGCATCAGAGGAGGACAGGGAGAGGCTCATATCAATTCTTGGATCAGGTGATGAGGGTCGTGTCGCTGAGGCCATAGAGATCTTTGAACG
Organism: Methanothermobacter sp. DP; assembly: GCF_026692625.1. Taxonomy (NCBI): domain Archaea; kingdom Methanobacteriati; phylum Methanobacteriota; class Methanobacteria; order Methanobacteriales; family Methanobacteriaceae; genus Methanothermobacter; species Methanothermobacter sp. DP. The sequence goes on from NZ_CP113501.1 coordinate 289,219, forward strand.
CTACGGTGCAACCCAGTATGCCCATGAGGTGGCCCTTGACTATGTGAGGATGGCCAAGGAGCGCCTTGAGATACTTGAAGACTCAGATGCAAGGGACGCACTCATGAGGATAGCTGACTTTGTACTTGAAAGGGAACACTAGGTGATGATGGTGGAGGACCTCGTCTACCGCTACGCACTCATGAATGCTGTTAAGCACAAGGGAAAGGCAAACCCGGGCGCCGTCATGGGGGCCGTTATGAGCAACGAACCTGAACTCAGAAAGAGGGCCCCCGAGGTCAAGGAGGCTGTTCAGGCTGCTGTTGAGAAGGTTAACAGTTTAACACCTGAAGAACAGCAGAGTGAAATGGAGAGGTTAGGCCTTGAAATCAGGGAGAGGAAGCAGAAGAAGAGACAGGGACTCAGGGACCTCCCGGATGTTACGGGTGAGGTTGTACTGAGGTTCGCCCCCAACCCAAGCGGCCCACTCCACATAGGCCATGCAAGGGCAGCCATCCTCAACCATGAATACGCCCGGAGGTATGATGGCAAACTAATACTCCGAATCGAGGACACCGACCCCCGAAGGGTTGACCCGGAGGCCTATGATATGATCCCCTCTGACCTGGAGTGGCTTGGTGTTGAATGGGATGAGACCATCATCCAGAGCGACCGAATGGAGATCTACTATGAGTACACAGAGAGGCTCATAGAGAGGGGTGGGGCATACGTATGCACATGCACCCCCGAGGCATTCAGGGAATTCAAAAATGAGGGGAAGGCCTGTCACTGCCGTGACCTGGGGGTCAGGGAGAACCTCCAGCGCTGGAGGGAGATGTTTGAGATGCCAGAGGGCTCAGCGGTTGTGAGGGTTAAGACAGACCTTCAGCACCCCAACCCCGCCATAAGGGACTGGGTTTCAATGAGGATAGTGGAGGCCGAACACCCCCGCACAAGCACCCGCTACAGGGTGTACCCCATGATGAACTTCTCGGTTGCTGTGGACGACCACCTCCTTGGGGTGACACATGTCCTAAGGGGCAAGGACCACCTTGCAAACAGTGAAAAACAGGAGTACCTCTACAGGCACATGGGCTGGGAGCCCCCTGTATTCATACACTACGGGCGCCTTAAGATGGATGACGTTGCACTGAGCACATCAGGGGCAAGAGAGGGAATAGTCGAGGGCAAATACTCTGGCTGGGATGACCCCCGCCTTGGAACCATCAGGGCCATCGCAAGGAGGGGTATAAGGCCTGAGGCAATAAGAAAACTCATGGTTGAGATCGGTGTCAAGATAGCGGACTCCACCATGAGCTGGAAGAAGATCTACGGCCTCAACAGGAACATACTTGAGGAAGAAGCCAGGAGGTACTTCTTCGCGGCAGACCCTGTTAAGTTTGAAATAAAGGGGTTGCCAGGACCCATCAGGGTTGAAAGACCCCTGCACCCTGATAAACCAGAACTGGGTAACCGCATCCTCGAGCTGAATGGAGACGTGTACCTCCCCCGCGGGGACCTCAGGGAGGGCCCTCTCAGGTTAATAGATGCTGTTAACGTGATCTACTCTGATGGTGAACTCAGATACCACAGTGAGGGCATCGAGGAGGCAAGGGAGCTGCAGGCAGCCATGATACACTGGGTTCCAGCTGAATCAGCCCTCAAAGCAGTGGTCGTGATGCCTGACGCCTCAGAGATTGAGGGTGTCATTGAGGGAGATGCCTCAGAACTTGAGGTTGATGATGTGGTACAGCTTGAAAGATTCGGGTTTGCCAGGGTTGATTCATCAGGGGAGAGACTGGTATTCTATTATGCCCATAAATGAATGGGAATCTCTTTTCAACCATTTTTTGAAGGCCTTTCCAGTGGACAGATTAAACAGTTAGACATCGAAGACGCACGGCTTGTCTGTGAGCGAGATCGTCTTTCAGTGGACAGATTAAACAGGTAGACTCTACTGGGAGCACACATAAATTTAATTATAATGGCGAAAAGATCTGAAACTGTCAGTAGCTCTTCGGGTTCACACTTCGTTCTGGGGGGGTAATGATGAACAGACTTGAACTTGCCAGGAAGTTTTCAGAGTCACTGAATTATCCTGAAATAGAAAAAATAATCCTTTTTGGGTCCGTTGCCAGGGGGGATGATAGAGAGGGCTCTGATATAGACATAATCATAATCTCCACAAAAAAAACTGAAATAAAGGATAAGGTCATAAGGAAGGCGCGCGATATACTCCTCAGTACAGGTGTCCATATCTCAGTTAAGGTCATTTCCCCTGAGGAATACAGGCTTCTGGGGGACACCCATTTCATCTCCAGAATAAGGAAAGAGGGTGTGGTGCTTGGGTGATGAGGAAATTTTGATGGAAAAGGCAGTCAGGAAACTTGAGGCTGCCAGAACACTGTGCGAACATGGATTCTATGGAGATGCTGTAAGCAGAGCATACTACGCAATGTTCTTTGCAGCAAGAGCGCTGCTATCACGGAGGAACATTTACCCGAAGACTCACAGGGGATTGATTTCACAGTTTGGACTCAAATTCGTAAAGAATGGGGGATTCCAGAAGGAGATATTTGACATACTTCTGAGGGCATATGAAGATAGGGAAGAGGCTGATTATGGCATTCTTTCAGAAATAGATCAGAAAGAAGCAATTATTATAATCAAAGGAGCATGGAAGTTCGTTGAGGAATGTAAAAACTTCAGATAATAGCTTGTTGATTGCCCCAGGCACCTTTTATGAGGACTGAAACTGTTTTTTAGTCCCTCGGACTAGGCTGCAGCTGTTTATACAGCAATTTTTATTAACTCCCGCAGACTACATGATAATATCATTCTTCTTCAGGGACCTACCTGAAATTAGTTTCTGAGAGGTTAAATTATGGTGACGGTAAACGAAAACTACCTGCTACTTAAAAGCAGTTACATATTCTCTGAGATAAACAGGAGAGTGGAGGACTTCCAGAGGAAAAACCCCGACGCTGATGTGATAAGGATGGGTATAGGGGATGTTACAAGACCCCTCCCATCCGCGGTGGTGGAGGCCTTCCACAGGGCCGTTGATGAAATGGCACAGGAGGAAACCTTCAGGGGATATGGGCCCGAACAGGGCTACCCATTCCTCAGGGAGGCCATAGCAGAAAACGACTACGCCTCCAGGGGTGTTGAGGTTTCACCCGAGGAGATCTTCATAAGTGACGGTGCAAAGTGTGACACAGGAAACATCCAGGAGATCTTTGGACAGGACAATGTGGTTGCTGTAACAGACCCTGTCTACCCTGTATACGTTGAGAGCAACGTGATGGCGGGAAGAGCCGGCCCCGCAGATGAGACTGGAAGGTATAGCGGTCTGGTGTACATTCCATGCACAGAGGAGAACGGATTCATACCAGCCCTCCCTGAGGAGAAGGTTGACCTCATATACCTCTGCTACCCCAACAACCCCGCAGGAACAGCACTCACAGAGAAGCAACTCGCAGAGTGGGTTGACTATGCCAGGGACAGTGGCAGCATAATACTCTTCGATGCAGCGTACGAGGCCTACATACAGGAGGATGGAATACCCCACAGCATCTATGAGGTGGAGGGTGCAAGGGAGGTTGCAGTTGAGTTCAGGAGCTTTTCAAAGAACGCTGGCTTCACAGGTACAAGGTGCGCCTTCACTGTGGTACCCGAGGAACTGGAGGTCCCCGACAGTCAGGGAAGGATGCACTCCCTGAAGGAGCTCTGGAACAGACGCCAGACAACAAAATTCAACGGGGTCTCCTACCCTGTGCAGAGGGCCGCTGAGGCCGTCTACACACCTGAGGGTCAGAGGGAGATAAGGGAGTCAATAGACTACTACATGGAGAATGCACGGATAATAAGGGAGAGCCTTGAAAGTGCCGGTCTGAGGTACTATGGCGGTGTTAACGCACCATACATCTGGATAAAGACACCCGAGGGCATGGATTCATGGCAGTTCTTTGACATGCTACTCAACGAGGCAGAGGTCGTTGGAACACCGGGTTCCGGCTTTGGACCGAGCGGTGAGGGATACTTCAGGCTAACAGCATTCAACTCCCTTAAAAATACCGTGAGGGCAATGGAGAGGATATCTGAACTCAGCTTCTAGGCTGGTTCTGAAATATAATTTTTTTGATTATTTACCTTCATCAGGGACCGGTTTAAGGTCTCTGGAGTTCTGAAAATATAAATTATTTTTTTGATGGAGATGTCTGGTTTCATCTTCCAGAAAAAATAAATTAGGGGTTTTAATTCATGGCAATGTTTATGGCCCTGTAGGCCACACTGGTCCCCATATTGAGGTCCCTCTGGACTATCGAGCTGCTCTTGGTTTTTGTCCACCGTGACCAGTCGCTCCTTCCATTGAGGTAGCCCCGCTGCATGAGGCTGTAGATGTCCCCTGAAACGTAACTTATTCTGGGTGCAAGGTACGTGGCCTGTTTTTCGTAGCTGTTGTGAAGTGTGGATGACTCTCCACTTACACAGTGAGGTGCTGAAAAAGTGTCTATGATATAGTGGCTTGCAACACCGAAGCAGTAACTGGCATAACTGTAATTCTTGCTTCTGTAGGCGCTTCTACCCCTGTCAAGCCATTTTTTAGCCTCTGTAAAGCTTCTTGGGAAGCTGTGTCTCACAGTGTCATGGAACTTTTCGTCAGGGTCATTGGATCCGTCGATCATGGCGTTAATGTTGATCTTTGATCTCTTGGATGATGGGAGCTTCTCATAGATGGCCTCGGCGGCGTCATAGTGGGTGACGGTCTTCCATGCATAGGAGCAGGGCATCAGCATGAGGACGAGAACGAGAATTAATGACACACCCCTCTTCATTTTAAAACCTCCATGATAAGATGAGGGATGCACATGTATAAATTTTTCCTTAACACGGATTGATGAAAAAATAGAAAAAATAGGGGAGTCACTTTCCTGCTCCGCCCCTGAGGAATCCAAAGGCCACAAGTCCAGCAGCCACAAGGACACCCATGATACCATAGACGTACCATGAGGAGTCAGAGCCGCCGGAAGTGGAGGTTGCATTTGTAACCTCATAGGCCTTCTTACCCTCTGTTGCAGGTTCCTCTGAAACCTCAGATGCTGCACTAACATCAGCCGGTGAAGCACTGTAATCAGCACCAGGTGTGTAACCGGCATGACCTGCGGTACCCTGGGAACCTGAGGGTAAACCACCGGTTGAACCACCCGTGGAGCCACCGGGTATACCTGGTACACCACCCTGGTTTCTGTTCTGGCTTCCGCCATTGTTCACAGGGATGAGGTCTTCACGTGTCCTGTTTGCTGGGATGCTGAATATGTACTGGAGCGCATTCATGGACCCTGTACCCCCTGAGAGGAGTATGTTGAGTTCTTCCCTGTTTATGAAGCGCTCAGCCGCTTTACTGACCGTCGGCAGGGATAGCAGGTTAGGTGATGAGTAGTCGTGCTTGTAGAGCCTGATGTATTCCTCATACATGTTGGATCCGGCTGCGAAGCGTGGGCCCTGCCATGTGATGATTGCAACCCTTCCTGTGTTGGTCTTCTCATCCCATACCACTATGTAGCCCACCATTCCATTCATACCGCCCTCTGTCTCGAGCCTTGTCTCCTCAGTTGTCAGCCTCTGGTTGGAGTAGGTTCCCTGTCCAGCTGAAACCCCCAGGAGCATGAAGAGGATGTCATCCTTACAGTTGTCCAGCGTTGTGACGTAGATGTACTTCTCGTTCTCACCCTTGGGGTAATTCTGGAATATGTAGTCTGCTATGAGGTAACCTGGTGAGCTTCCACCACAGACATGGTTGTGGAAGAGCCAGCCCATGAGGACGTCGAATGGCGGATCGTATGGGAGCACATCCTCTATTATGTAATTTGCTGAACTCTGAACAGTGAATGTTCCTGTTGTGAGGTTGTAGTACATTGACCTGATTATCTTCTGGGTCCCGTTGATTAGGCAGAAATCGAACTTCAGCTGACCCCAGAGTGGTGCATGGACAGGCAGAAGTGTCTTTCTGCTTAACCTTGATCCCAGCACATCGAATATTCCATCCCAGACCGCGCCTGTGTCCTGGCCGTTTATCCTCACATAACCTGCGGATGTCAGCACGAAAAGGTGATAGTCATCCTTTTCAAGGTTTATACCCATTGCCCTGAAGAGCTCCACAGCCTTCTCGGCTGCAAGGCGCCCGATGTTCTTGAGGTCACTGTAGGTGAGGTTTCCTGTGCTGTATGTCCTGTTTGCCGGTGTTGCATTCACGAGGTTTGTCTGGTTCAGTATGTAGTTGAGGTCGAGTCCGGCTGCACTGATGGTTGTATTACCCTTGGTGGGTTCATATCCCATGATATAGTTGACCTGGTCCTGTGTGAGGTTGTCAAATGCGTAGAGGATCTTCACAAGTGATTCAGGACTTGTTGTGAGTTTTTTAACTGCCCATGCATTGAACTTGAGTTCAGAGACCGCTGTGGTCCCGGTTTCCTGTTTGTATTTGTTTATCAGTTCCTGCTGACTGTAGGCCATTATTATGAGGGTTCCTGTCTTTGTCTTTGAGTTCCACCTGATGAATCCAACAATATTGGTGTCCGCCGTTGTGTTGAAACCAACGTAGGCCCTCTTACCTGGTGTTGCGTCCATGGCATATATGAAGACATCATCGTCTGATCCACCGGGCACACCAACAACCTGGTAACTGACACCCTCCAGTGGAAGTCCGAATTCATTGGTTGCAGGGTAATATTTTAGGAGTGTCTCTATCATTGCGTATCCGCTGATGGTACCGAGGCAGACGTGTCCATGGAATGCCGCCTCCCTCAGTATGTCAGGTGATAGTCCGATTGCCCATGCGTTGGCAAGGCTTGCTATGGGGAATGTGTCGCTTCCAAGTTTTTTCTGGAGTGCCTGGTACTGTGCCAGTGTCATGTTCTGTGACACGGTTCCAACGTAGATGGGTGTCATGCTGGCGTTTTTGAAGTATGCGACTATGAGGTCGTTCCCCTTCCTTACGATGAATGCGAAGTCCAGGGGGTCTAGGCGTGTTTTTCTGAGCATCAGGAGGTTACCCTTCCCGTAGCTCACCCTGCCGCGGGCCTGATTGAGTATACCCTCAAGGACGTCCTCTGATGTCTGGTTCCTGTAGTAGGCTGTCCCTGCGGTTGTTATAACCAGTACATCACCTGTTTTTGTGAAGTTCAGGATCTGGTCAGCCTTCTTTGTGATTTCTCTTCCCAGCTTGTAGGCGTCTGTGGCGTTCATCCTGAGGGGGAGGTAAGCGGCGTATTTTGTCCCGTAATCTGCAAGCTGGAATGTGTGTGAGAGTTCCCTGTAGCCGGGGGCCCTGATCTTTATTGTGAACCTTGTGGTGTTTGTGATGTTCCCGTAGGTGAAGAGGATCTTTGTGATGTTGGCTGCCGGGTCAAAGGTCCTTGTGAAGTTGATCCTTGTCCCGTTTTCGTCTGTGAGTTCCTGTATGTCTGGGTTTATCTGGCCGTTGTCGTCGGCGTACTCGTACTTTACATCCACCCCCACCTCACATGCTGTGTCCGCTGCACTCACCGAACCTGTCAGTGTTACAGCAATGAGAAGGGCAATGAAAGCCATGAAATACTGTCTTCTCATAACAATTTTCACCTCCTTCAATTCTTTCATAAAAAATAATGATATTACTAACATATAAATTTTAGTTATTACTAAATTGAGGTAGCAATGGCCAAAAATAATACTCAATTCTGCATGATGATGGAGTATTCGGTGTGAGAATGAAAGACGTTTAAATGGTTTAAAAATATTAAAAATAAAAAGGTGTTTGGAGAAGACGTTTAATGCCTTTATTTCTTTCTTTCTATCCTGATTGAGATTGGGGGTTCAATTTCCTTCTTGCGAATAACCCAGATCGCGGCTCCAAGCACAATGAGGATTATAAGCCATGCGGGTATCACTATGACGGTATCAGATGTCTCTATGGTTTTTGTCTGGTGGTAGCGGCCATAGTTTATCTTTGTCTTTGCGATGTAGGGTCCGAATTCTATCCAACCTGGCTTCCAGGTCTCAACCAGTGTGTAGTTGTCCTCAGGGTATACCACACCCTCGATGGGGACCCTCTGTGTCCCTGTTATACCGGTGAGTTCAATGGCCCCTGTCATGTTTGCCTGCACCGTACCAGTGTTTTTTAGGAGGTAGGTGAATTTACCTGGCATGAAGCTCAGAAGCACCTTGGGTGCGCTGTGGTCTTCAAGTTTCAGTGACTCGATTATTGGTCCCGGGAGCCCCACGTATATGGGCACAACGAGTTCAACGCCCTGGACTATCTGGATGCCACCGGTAACATTCTGCACAGGAAGACCCTTTATGATGATGGCCCCTGCAGCGTCAAGGTAGTTTATCTTCCCTGGTGCATTCACTGTGAATCTGATCTTCCTTGACTCGCCGGGTTTCAGTTTGAATGACGTGTTGCCCTCTATGGTGATCCACTGGGCTATCCCCCTGTCGGAGTATACCAGGTTAACGCTGTCCATGAGGAGCCTCTTCTTTGTTACGTTAACGTTCACCTCTTCCTTACCAATGTTTCTCACTGTGATTTCGCCACTCACTGACTGTCCAGGTTTAAGGTTGTATCTGAAGTCTGCGGGTGAGGCCCAGAGTCCGGTTGCAATTACCGGTGCCGCTGATCCCAGGATGAAGAGAAATATAAGAATTGCAGTTAGATGTCTGGGTTTCATGGTTATCAACCTCTCTAGAAAAAGTTTGACGGTATTTATTAAATAGTTAATGAATGGAAAATGAAAAGGTATTTCTCCAAAAAATAAAGTGGAGATGTTTAAGGTAGTGCAGCGTTGTGTTTAACTGCTGTGTAGAGCAGGTTTATTGAGTATGCCCCGTCTTCTGTGAATGATGGCACCACGAGTTTCATGTTTGTTGTCCAGGTGGTAGGTGTACCTGATCCCTGGGCTGCCTTGTTCATGTTGTCGTATATCTTTATCGCTGAACCATATGGAATCTGGACATAGTTGCCGCTGGCAACGTTGCTGCTTATTGTGAGGTTACCTACACCAATGATATCTGTTGCAGTTCCGCTTCTAAGTGCTGAATCAGTTGCATTGACATATAGGTCGATCTTAACGTTACCAGTGTTCTGTATATCGAAGTTAGGGCTTGTTCCTGTGCTTCCTGCACTTACTGATCCGAAGTTAACGTTAGGCACTACTATTGAAATGGCCTCTGGCACTGTGACGGTCACTGTCTGTGTTGCCGTTGCCGCATAGGATGGTGAACTGTATGCACCGAGTGCCACCACAAACATCAGGGCAACCATAAGCGGGATTACTCCCATTATTTTTTCCCTCATATATATCACCAGTTAATTTTCAGATAAGATTAGTTGTCACGGCCCAGTATATAAATCTTTCGAGATTTGGTGACAGTGGAAACATATAATTAATGTATTTGTGACTATTTTCACAAAATCAGGTTGCGGTGTAGGTAAGGGTCGTTAAGTATGTGCCTGGATCAGTGTATGGTGGCACAGTTATGTAAAGGCTGAGGGGGACACTCTGGGCTCCTATAAACCCTGAGTATGTCATTATGACCTGGTTGGATGTCGTAAAGGACCTCTTGCTTAGGCTGGGTGTGCTGAACTTGAAATTGGTGAGGGGTATTGTGAGTGAACTGTTGGCTGTATTTACAAGGGCACCCGATGCCCTCACAGAGAGGGTATCATCGGATGCAAAAAAGTATATGACGGTTGCTGTTACAGCGTTGCTGTAGCTCCTCTCAATCCCATCGGGGGGTACAGTGCCGAGACTGATGGTGGATGGTTCAACACTTAATGACAACACTGCAAGTGGCTGCACCACACCCCCACGGGGAGTTGAGGTGTTATTCACTGATGAATTGTTTCCTGTCTCATTGACCGCAGCTGCAGTGAAAACACCCATAACCAGCAAGAATAATGTCATAACCGGAATCAGCGCGTTTTTCATAAGATCCCCAACCTACTGTCAATATAAACGGTCGGGTCATATATATTTTTTGATTTTAATCGCAGAGGAGCACATCTGATGGAGCATAGTCTGGTCAGATGCCTCAAATGGGAAATGCTATCCAGAACACCCAAAAACATCTGATGAGTATCGTCTGTTTAGATGTGGTCAAGGACCATCCTTCTCCTCTTATGCCTCCGGAAGTCCAGTGATGTTGAGACACTGCTGAGGTACTTCCTGCTTATCTCCGCAGCCCTCAGTATTTCATCATTTCCTGGCCTCCTGGCACCCAGGCTGTTGTTGTAGCCGACATAACCTGTTATTCTGTAGGGGACGTCCCACTCTGAGAGGAACTCTGCTATCTTTTCAATCTCATCAACATCCACGATTCCAGGGACAAGGACAGTTGAGACCTCCAGTTTACCTGAACCAGCGAGTTTCTCTATGCACTCAAGAACCGGCCGGTTGGATCCCCCTGTGAGCTGCAGGTGTTTCTCATCATCGAGTGCCTTGAGGTCAACATGGACCTCGTGGAATGTACTCTTCCTCAGGATTTCCCATCCTGTGCCATTGGTTGAGATGGTCACGTGGAGGTCCCTGCTGAGGGCCTCTGTGAGTTCAGGGAGGTCCCTCTGCAGTGTGGGCTCACCACCGGCTATGAGCACCCTGTCTATACCCTCCTCTGAACTGATCTTCAGGACACTGTCTGCTATCCTCCCTGCATCGTACTCATGGCAGTTTCTTGGGGTGAAGAAGCAGTACCTGCACCTGAAGTTGCATGTTGGAGTGAGCACCGTTATGATGTCGCTTACAGATATGTGTGATAGCTGGATATCTTTCACCTCGGTATACTATGTTGTCACTTACATGACTGACCCATCCTTCCCCATCTTCCTGATGAGCATCGGGTATACCATGTTGTCACTTACAGATATCTTCGATGGCTGAAAAATTTCAACCCAAATTTACGGTTTATTGCTGTTGTGGTATATATGTGGCGGTCCAGATATGGCATTTCTGGCCATTTTTCCACACGAGGGAACCAACTTCATTATACATCTATATTACGAAGTTATCTCTGTCTGACACAGAAGTACTCAGATACATCAGCCTCAGATAACCTGTGCTCACGCCAGACCTCACACCCACTGCAGAGGCATTCCTCATGGGGATCTATATCCCTGCAAATGGCTTTACCGGTGGAACAGTAGACCCCTGGAACCCGGTCGGTGTCCATGCGCATGGCACTGTCAAGGTCCTGCTGGGTTATGAGGAGCATTATCTTCTTCTTATCTGCCACGCACTGACTCCTGCTCTGGACGGGACACTCAAGGCAGAGGCACCTTCTGATGTTTTCCATACTGAAGTCAACCTGCATGCCATCACCGTAGCTGTATATGTGTCTGCTGCCACTTCATATTTACCCCAGTCCCGAAAAATTTCAATTAATAATCATGATAAACTGAATTTTTTCAAGAAAACAACCTTTATTTAAAACTTTTGTCTTGTAACTTTTAGAAAGTGATATTAATGAAGGTGATCTATTTAATATTGGTAGAATGTGGTCAACCGGGGACTGATCCGGGAGACATTTCTACCGAAGGTGATCTAATGGCTGAGTTATATGAGAAAATGGTAAAAGAGGCCATGATGGCCCAGAAAGCCGATGTGGAAACCATAAAAAAGAACAGAGGAAAGGAGTTTAAAATAAAGGATACAAAGGCCTACCTGGACGTTGTGCAGGACATGAAGGCTGTGGGAGACCAGAGCGAGGCGGTGATAAACCTGCATAAGGACTCAGTGAAGGCCCACTATGAGATACTTGACAGCCTTACAGACACCATAAGACCAGAGGATGACCCCTTCGTTGAACACTACCAGACACCCGTGGTCCTGGAGATACTGAGGGACGAGGACAGTGAATTTGAGAAGAGCCTTGAGGCATTCATAGATGCAATAGGAAGGGCAGAGGCCCTCATCGGAAGGGAGGCAATAAGAAGGTATGGGGGATTCTATGGGCCAACCTGCGTGGTTGACTTCGCCCTCATGCCGGGAAGCACAAGCAACGTGGTGAACAGGATCCTCAGGGAGACAGATATACCTGAGATGCACAAACAGGCGATCCTCTCAGCAAAGTCATGGGGTATGAACACCTCCTATGGTATTGGAGAGGTATTTGCAAATGAGATCGAAAACGGGGCAACCGCTGCAGAGGCGGCAGAGAAGGAAATAGAGATGGTGAAATACATCTACCATGAACCTGTTGAGGCACAGGCAAAACTCATGGACGATCATGGACACGAGTCCTTTGATGTGAGGGAGTACATGTCCCGCTACAGGAAGGAGATGGAGGGGACGGTGAAGGCCGCCATTGATGATGGGGTGCACTACGGCAACATACTCACGGTGCCGGCATACTGCGTCGGTGACATATCACACCACATAGCCCAGTCCACCTACAACATGTGCAAGGATGATGTGGTGATGGCCATAATCGAGGCAACAACCGGGGTTATGGAAAGCACACTTAACAGCGCGGTCAGCTCATTTAAGAGCGAATATGATGTGCTGAGCCTTGCAACCGGTTCATCTGCATGTGCAGTTGAGTACATACTTGAACTCGACGGATTCAATGCAATCGGTGTTGTTGACCTCCTCACCAAGAGGTTCCACAACTATGTCCAGTTATACCCCACAAGGGGGGCTGCAGCAGAGCTCCACAACAGTGACTTCATGGACATGATATACCGTGGATGGACCCACCTGGATGAGGCAAGGAGGATGCTCAACGGAGCAGAGGGTCCCCTTGAGCCAATGGTTGCTGGACATAAGGTTGACCTCTCACCGATACATGAAAACGAGGTTATAATGAACCCGCAGCGCTACACATACCCTGCCTGCGCAATAACCGTGAGGTTCTCAGCCCTCATGAGACTTGCCGATTACCCATGCCTCCTTACAAGTGAACCCGTAACAGCAACCCTCATGACCAACATAATCGCACTCCATAAGGAGAGCGCAGCATCACCTGCAAGGACCTGTAAGAACTGCGCAGCGGCAGCACTGGTGGACTTCAGGCACAACCACTGCCAGTGGAGAGAGGCTGTATAGCCTTAAAACACTTCTTTTTTCGGGTGATAGTATGAAATGCTATGTATGTGCAGAGCAGGGAAAGGACACCGATGCTGTGGCCATATGCATTGTCTGCGGCATGGGCCTCTGCACAGAACACGCAATACGTGAGGAAACCGAGGTATGGAGTGGCGGCTACCCCTTCCCGGCAGAGAAGGTTGGGGGTACCCTGCCAAGGATACTCTGCCCCTACTGCTACAACGTTATGAAGGAGGAATAGCATGGTATCCCTTACAAAAAGGTGCATCGCCGAGTTTATAGGGACCTTCATTCTTGTGTTCTTTGGTGCAGGGTCAGCCGCGGTGACTCTCATGATAGCATCTGGTGGCACATCCCCCAACCCATTCAATATTGGAATAGGGCTCCTGGGGGGACTCGGGGACTGGGTTGCAATAGGTCTCGCCTTTGGTTTTGCAATAGCTGCCAGCATATATGCCCTGGGAAACATCTCGGGCTGCCACATAAACCCGGCAGTCACCATAGGGTTGTGGTCTGTTAAGAAGTTCCCTGGACGTGAAGTTGTACCCTACATCATCGCACAGCTCATTGGAGCTGCATTCGGGAGCTTCATATTCCTCCAGTGTGCAGGTATTGGTGCAGCCACCGTTGGTGGGCTGGGGGCAACGGCACCATTCCCTGGGATCAGCTACTGGCAGGCAATGCTTGCAGAGGTGGTTGGTACATTCCTCCTCATGATAACAATCATGGGCATTGCAGTTGATGAGAGGGCCCCTAAGGGATTCGCAGGGATCATAATTGGTCTCACGGTTGCCGGTATAATCACAACACTGGGTAACATAAGTGGAAGTTCACTGAACCCGGCACGTACCTTCGGCCCCTACCTCAATGACATGATCTTCGCAGGCACTAACCTCTGGAACTACTACCCCATCTACGTCATAGGCCCCATTGTGGGGGCGGTTCTTGCAGCACTCACCTACCAGTATCTCACATCGGAATAACCCACCTTTGTTTTTAGGAGATAAATATCATAGACTCCTCCTGGTTCTTGGGAGGGTTTTCAGTTGGGGTGTGTTGATAAGGAGGAGTGTTGTCAGTAATATGATGGGAACATACCGTTTAAGGTGTTTAGCGCTGGTTGAAGTACCAGTATGATGTAGAGGGGGAGTGCTGTTAGGACCGTCTCAACAAAAATTTTAAGCTGCCCTTTGTGCTGGTTTGAAGTTCTATAACCATAGAGGGAGAGCATGGTAAGCATCAAGAGAAAAACCATGAACTCTGAGGCTCCATGGACATCCAACACATAGAGGAATGAAATTACCATCAAAACCGTGAATAGGCCTAAAAACCTTCTTTCATCAAACATTATAAAACCTCCTGAATAAGGAGGAATGGCGGTACTTTAATACCACCACCCACAATGTGTACGAGGCCCTTTTGAAGGTTCAAAGATGAGATGGGGGCATCCATTGCCCCGGGGACCCCCATACACTGTCCCGGCAAACCATGTAATAAACCTTCCACCAGTTAAACTCCTCACCATGCCATTCATCTCTCCTCTTCAACCGATACTTTCAGTTTTTTTGCTTGCTGTATTTTAATGATGCTTTTTTCTCAATCTTTTGAATTAGTTACTGGCTTGATGGTTAACAGTGTAAAGGCGATATATGCGGTGGCGGTTACTGTAATAGCGATGCATGTGGTCCCCACAACATTTTTGTTGATGGGTGTTTCTGTGAGGATGGCGTTTGTCAAACCTATGAGGTTGAATCCCAGTGTGAACAGGGTGCTGATTAGTAGTGTCCCGGTAAAGTCATGGTCATAGCATCCACCCGTGTCTATGATAACCCCCTTCAAACCAGTCACGAATAGCATAGCAATGACATCTAAAATGAGAATATAGGCTGCTGAATCAACAGGGTCCCCTGAGACAGCATAGAAGAATGGGGCCAGCTCATCCCCCCGCAGCCACCCTGATAGAACTATAGCCGCGGTTATGGCAAAAACCGCCAATAGTGTTAATATAAACCTTTTATATTTCATAGCTTTTCCCCTCTTTTAAAAAATAATTGGTTACTGTTGTATTTAACTAGGAATGTTGGAGTGTTTTATGTTTCCATGTGTTTGATGTATCAGCTGTTTATTTTCTCAATGTAGACGACTTTTATCAGAGGGAGTTCTTTATTTTTGAGTTCAGGTGTGGTTGTGTCCTCTGCAGGGTAGAAGTATTCACCATATGCTTTTATATGGTCCCCCTTTTTTATTGGGGTTGTTCCGGCGTAACTTAGGAGTATGTAGTCTGGTGTGGTGTTGATCTTGAGGGCAATGAAGGTTTCCTGTGGTTTGACACCGTATGATTCCCCCTTTTTATACACTGTTCCCTCAACCCAGACCTTCTGACCGTTGAGGGCGTATGGATCCTCCCTTGAAGTGGAAAGGTCAAGTGCACGGCATTCCTCCTTATATTTCACGGCTTCAGCGCCTGTTAAGGGTTTAGCGAGATCATTTCCACTGGATGGAAGGGGAATACCTGCTATAAGAAGCTCACTCACCCCGTAACCCACAAAAAAGCCAGCAAGCAGACCAAGAATCAGAAAATGCCTTCTATCCATACTTTTCACCTCTTAATGGCTATGACTCTTAGTTCATAGTGCGGATCATAGACTCTGTACCAGCCCCATACTTCTCTGTAAAGTGGAAAAGTTCCAAATATTGTATGTATACCCCCTACAACCTCTTTGTGCCACCCACAGACCCACCGATATTCTACACGCACGTATACTTTCCTGTATTCCGTGTAGCTTGTGTGATATCTTCCTTTTATGTTTTCAATTTCTTCTGGCGATGGTTCTTCTGTGGTGTTTTCTGAGAGGTTATCTCCTGTTCCGTCCGCTGATGTGTTGTTTCCACTTATAAGTAGTGCCATACCACTGTATTCATCTTTAAATTCTTCAAGTGGTCTTGATATCTTCCCGAGGCTGGGGTCTGCCAGTGAAACTGTCTCATTATCCACATCTCTTATGACACTGTAATGACCGTCCATGTAGACTATCATCCCAGGTTTCAGGTTTTCTACAGAAACCCTCTTTGCGACTGCATTCACGCCTTTGGCCTTTGCTGCTTTGATGAGTCCCTGCATTGTTGTTCCGTCTTCTGTGGTTTCGGCGAGGTCTGCGAGCTCATCTTCGGTTGTGTTTATTCCAAGGTTCTGGAGTAGTGTGGCAAGTGCTGCCGGCCCGCAGGTGTAGTTCCTGGTCTGCATAACCACTCCTGTGGTGTCGGCTGTGATGTTATCGTCTATGGTGAACTCTGCTGGATCCGTGAAGTTCCCTTCAGGGTTATCTGCTGTGGATAGTTCCATGGGATCGGTGGGGTTGTTGCTGTTATCCTGTGGGGTTTCTGCGGCCGCAGCAGCGTTAAAAGATACCGTGAGTGTGAGGAGGATCAGCAAACCCCAAAGACACAACTTTCTCATCCATTATCACCACCATAAATTGATAATAAATCTATAAGAAAAACTCATATATATATTATGGTTCACTTTTAATGTATTAACACATGAAGGATCTTTCAGCATCACTCAGCTGGACTCTGGTGATAATCAGCAAATAGATATTAAAATTCTCAGAGAATCCCCCCAGTGACCATCCTGCCCCTTGAAGTACTGGACTGTTATATTGATATTTCCAGTGTCTTTTTCCGGATTTGATGTTATTGGCTCTTTTTCTCATGTAAAAGCCGATGGCTGAGTGTCTCAATTTATTTTTCTGTGTTCAGCCTTGGGATTTTTACTGAAATCAGAAAATAAGGTGTATGTTCCCTGGAGATTCAGGGCATGGTAATTAACCGAATTATTATCCTGGAGACATGATTTCAATAACTAAATGTTCCTTTTCATGGTAGCAAGCTGTTCTTCCCTTCTCTTGAGGCGTGTTGATAGGAGGAAGATCGTTATGGCGACAAACACAAGGAGGAGGAATGAATATCTGTAACCACCGGTTCCTCCAATGGATGCCACAACACCCCCGATCATGGCACCACCCACCAGCTGACCGGCACTTGAAAGTATATTCAGGAGGGCCTGGCCGGAGGCCCTGTGTTCAGGGGAGCCTCAGAAAGCATTATGTACCTCAGAGGGGCCCCTATAACTGTTATGAGGCCAAGGGCCATGAGAACCTCGGCCAGTATGAAGAGTCCCAGGGTGGATGATAGAAGGGCCATCATCAGGCACCCAGTTATAAGTATGAGGCTACCTGAGACCATCACGGTCCTTGACCCAACCCTGTCAAGCAGGAAACCGATAACAGGTGCCCCAAGGGCCATTGTCATCACAAATGGAAGTAAACTGAAACTGGCCATTGATTCTGATAGTGAAAGGGCCAGGAGGGCATAACTTGGTATGAAGACGATGGCCGACTGTGACAGGCCATTACCTGCGGATATTGCAGTTGCAATCCTGACCTCCCTTTCCCTCAGGAGGTCCACCTGTATTATGGGATCCCGGGCACTGTTTTCAACACGCCATAGGATGGGTAGAAGTGCCATGGCGATTAAAAGGGGAAGTGAAACGATTGGTCTTGTGATGCTCCCTGGGATATCTGCTGTATCAAGCTGGTTTATGCCAATGGCCAGTGATGTGACAAGTAAGGCGAGTATGATGGTCCCCAGGACATCAAAACCACCCTCATCATCCTTAACCGTGACGGGGAGTATGAAGAAGCCTGCTATAACAATGATGGCTGCCACCGGGATGTTGATGAGGAACAGCCACTCCCACCCGTAGGGGAGTATGAAACCTGCAAGCACGGGACCTGCTATTGATGAGAAACCGAACACAGATCCAATGATACCGAGCGCCCTGCCGCGGCTTTCAGGTGGGAACGTGTCCCCTATGAATGCACTTGCAACAGGGAAGATACCCCCTGCACTGAATCCCTGAAGGGATCTTCCGAGGATGAGAAGGGGATATGATGGTGATAGTGCTGTTATGGCGGATCCCGCTGCAAAGAGGGTTATGTCAAGGGTGTAAATGTTTCTCCGACCGTACCTGTCTGAGAGCTTTGCCATGACAGGTGTTCCCACCATGAAGAAGAGTATGTATGATGCAAACATCCATGATGCAAGGCGGGGGTCCACATGGAACGATTTCTCGATTGCAGGAAGCGCCGGGCCGATTATTCCTATATCCAGCGCCCCCATGAAGACCCCTGCAAAGAGTAGCACCAGTATAATGTTCCTGCTTTTTGTGTCCATGTGAAATATTCAGTGTTCAACTGATAAATCCTTTGTCAATTTCAGCGGGAAAAGAAGGTTTCTTAAAATTTTGTGTTTAGGATTTGTGAAAAAGAAAGTTTGGGGATTGAAAAGAAAAAAGTTTCAGCGAATCTCACTGGTTTATGAGTTTAAGTCCCGTGATCTCCGCTGTATTGGTGTCCAGTGCACGCAGGTCATCGGGGCTGAATTTCCTTATGTCGTCGTGGCCTGCAAGCTGTGCCAGCATCTTGGCCTCCTCGGTCATGGACTTTATGTAATTGGCAACCCTTCTGGCTGCAAGGTCCACGTCCATCCTTTGCCTGAGGACGGGGTCCTGTGTTGCCACACCAACAGGGCACTTACCTGTGTAGCACATGCGGCAGGCACGGCATCCCATGGCGATCATCGCACCTGTACCTATGTAGACCGCATCTGCACCCATTGCCATGGCCTTGGCAACATCGGCACCGCTTCTGATACCACCGGTTATGATGAGGTCAACCTCATCCTTGAGACCGATGTCATTGAGGCCGTTAACTGCCTGCACAAGGGCAGCGAGGGTTGGAACACCTGTATGCTCTATAACAACCTCAGGTGCAGCACCGGTTCCACCCTCCATTCCATCAACTGAGATCACATCTGCACCGGCCTCGGCTGCGATCTGGACGTCCTCATAGACCCTTCCAGGTCCAAGTTTGACAACGATCGGCACCCTCCAGTCGGTGACCTCCCTGAGGAGTTCTATGTGCTTTGCAAGGTCGCCCTCCCTTGTGGCGTCAAGGAAACGGGCAGGGCTGAGGGCATCTGTTCCTTCGGGTATTCCACGGATCTTTGCAACCTCAGGGCTCACCTTCTCTGCCAGGAGGTGGCCTCCCATTCCTGGCTTTGCGCCCTGACCTATCTTGACCTCTATTGCATCTGCCACGTTGAGGTAATCTGAGGATACACCGAAGCGGCCGCTGGAGTACTGTACCATGAGGTTATCTGCAAGTTCC
Source organism: Methanothermobacter sp. DP (assembly GCF_026692625.1). Classification (NCBI taxonomy): domain Archaea; kingdom Methanobacteriati; phylum Methanobacteriota; class Methanobacteria; order Methanobacteriales; family Methanobacteriaceae; genus Methanothermobacter; species Methanothermobacter sp. DP. Next base: position 308,510 of record NZ_CP113501.1, read on the forward strand.
CTTTCCTCCGGTAGCATTCCGCCCTCACCTGTGTTGGCGCAGGATCCCACGAGGGATGTACCCTTGGCCATGGCCAGTTTGCTCTCCTTGCTGAGGGCACCGAAGGACATACCTGCGATGAGTACGGGTGTCTGGAGGACCAGTGGCTCCTCTGCGAACCTGTCACCCAGCACCACGCTGGTGTTGCAGGGCTCCCTGTACTTGTCAACTGGGGGAATTGATGCCTGGGCAGGGAGTATTATTATATCGTCAAAGTTTGGCAGTCTCCTCTCTGTACCGAATCCCCTGAGGACATATTTACCTGCCTTGGATGTGTACCTGATATCTGCGATTGTCCTTGGGTCCCATATGCTGCCTGCACCGGTTGGCAGGAGAACAGGACATGCTGCAAGACATGAACCGCACATGATACACTTGGCCTTATCGATCTCGGCATGGTCCTCCACAATCTCTATTGCGTCTGTTGGACAGACGATTTCACAGGTACCGCAGAATACACAGAGCCCCTGTGTTGCTGCTGCAAGGTCTGATGATGGTGATGATGGTGTTATTGAGCTTGTACTTGGTTTTTTGATTTCAAAGCCCCTCTGGATGTCGCTCACGTACTCCATAACGTCGAGGGCCTCCAGGCAGCCAGGCTCACAGGCAGCCACACATGCGGGTGTATCCCCCGGCTTTTCCATGCACTGCTGGTCACACTTAACCATCCCATCCTCTGTGTAGGTTATGGCACCTATTGGGCACATGAGCATGCAGAGTTTGCAGCCCACACATGACTCCTGGTCGATCTTCACCGCACCGTTTTCCCTCTGGATGGCATCCCTGAAGCATCCCCTTGCACATGACGGGTCAACACACTGCTGGCATACGATTGCATGGTATCCTGTGTCCATCTTGTTGAGGAATATGGCACTCCTTCCGAGGACCTCCTCACAGGCCTCCACACACTTGTTACAACCATCACATTTTTCAGGTTCTGTTAAGAGTATCTGCACCATTTAAACCACCTAACCGTAGAATGGACGTATCTCCTTGCGCTGTATTTTTTTGAATTCCTCTGGAGAGGCGTCTATTGAGTATCGGCTGAAGAGTGAGGATAGCTTGTCCAGGTCTTCCCTTTCAGGTTCCAGGACCTTTGCATTGGTCCCGGTTTCAAAGTCTCCACCAACGTATATGTTGCCGCCGATTATCCAGTCACCTATATCCCTACCGGTGTCACCGGTTATTATGAGGTCTCCGCTCAGCATGTAGAGACCTGCAAGGTCACCTATGTCTCCATCGATTATGATTACACCGCCCTTGTTGAGCTGCCCTATTCCGTCACCTGCGTCTCCATGGACGACTATTGTTCCGTTGTAGGTTCCAAAACCCACACCATCGTCTGCATCTCCGTGGACGATTATTTCCCCTGCAGTCATGTTGTTGCCAACGTATCTCCCGGTTTTTCCATGAATCTCTATCTTTGGTCCGTGGTTTAGGGCCCCAACGAAGTCACCGAACCTTCCACTGAGGATGAACTCTGCCTCCTCCCTTATCCCCACAACAATGGAGTCAAGTTCAGCGTTGCTCTCTATGCTGAATTTCTTTATGTTCTCCCTCAGCCCTTCCTTTATCTTCCTGTTGATGTCCCTTGTTGAGAGATCATCACCTGCGATTTTCATCTCCTGAACAGTCATCTAACATCCCCTGTTGTTTAATGTTCTTTGATGAACATTTTCCACATGTGATAATTTAAGGATTCCCATTTCTGGAAATCAGACATATACAATTATATATTATAATGAGATTATTATCTACTATACTGAGATCTGTAAATGGTGATGGTATGAAGACACTTGTGAGCAACCTGCGGGGAAGGTGCCTCTTTGATGTGGCTGTGAAGGCCCAGATAGATGGGCTGATATCGGTACAGACAGAGGACTTCAATGACTCATGTCTCGAGAAATTCATAAAGGGAGGCATTATTCGGGTTGAGGGGAGAAACCCCATTGAGGCCGCCAGAAAGATAGCAGAGGTCATAAGGGGGGCTAAAAAGCATGGGGAGGTCTATGTTGCATTTGATGGAAGTGACCTTGGAGGTTTACTCTCGTTTTTAGCCCACCGTGAGGGGGTGGATGGTATCTACACGTGCTTTGGGGATTCTGCGGTGCGTCTTCCCCCACTGAAACTTGACATATCCGATACCAGGCTCAGGATACTAGAAGCTCTTGAGGAGGAAAGCCTCAACGCGGTTTTAATTGCAAGGAAGGTCGGCATTTCAAGGGCTATGGTCTACAAGCATCTCTCCGGTCTGATGGAAATGGGGCTTGTGGAGCAGTCCCAGATGTTTGATAGATACTCCATTACAGATGCAGGTAAACTCGTTATAATCTAATGGAGTTAAGGTACAGGTTTACAAAAAAAGGAGTTGGTTTAAGTTGTGATTATCAACTTACAAAAAAGGAGGTTTGGTTTGAAGTTTGCGGTTATTACCAGAAAAATGTTTATTCCATGGGGTATCCAACCCTGAGCCTGTAGGAAGCCCTCTCACTTATAAGCACAGTACCCGGCACAAAGAAGTCATCGAATTCCGCAACCTTCTGCTTCATACAGGGCTTCAACTCATCCTTGCTGGCATAGGAAGCACATTCATCACTCTCAAGTATACCCTTCCTGACAAGTTCAATGTACCTCATCTTCAGAGTTTCATCATCAAGAACGCTCATCATAATCACCAATATCTACTATATTCCAGCAATATATATATTTTTTGCAGCGCAATCTCCATGAGGTATAAGTATTTATACTACATTGGACAATACTATATACAATGTTCAGAAAAATAAATTTCTGGCATCATGATAAAAAAGAGTTAAGGGGCCTGAAATGATTAAAAGACCTTTAAATTACAGTAAAAATGAGGATAAATATTCCATAATGTTAAAAACGGTTGTTGAACACCTCAGAGATCAGGGATACGATTTAAAGGTGAATAACGGTAAAAAGAAACTCAGACCACGCATGCTGAAGGGGTTCCTGCCTGATGTCCATGCCCTTAATGGCTCCGATGAAATTGTAGTTGAGATAAGCACCGATAATAGTGATATAAGAAAATGGAGAAGATTTGCATACACCGATGGCATCAGGTTCTGGATAGTTGCACCCTACCAAATTGCAGATTCTGTGAAAACATGTGTTGAGACATTTTCAATACCTGCAGAGGTTTACGCCTGTAACGGTACCATGAAACTCAAGCGTGTACTTTAAATTTTTTTTTATTTAGGAGCATTCATCATAAAAAAGTTAAGCTGCACCATAAATTTTTTATTAATTCACACACTATCTCACAAAAGGTTTATATGTGGAGAACATAATTTATTCTATAAAAATTCTCTGATTGTGAGGTTGAGATGAGGTCTATTTTTATAGCCGCGCTCCTGATTCTTATGGCATCACAGATTCAGGGGGCATCGGCCTGGTCTGTAAATAATCACCATGATATTGCAGAGGGGGTCTATCATGCAATGCCCGCTGATGTTCAAAACCGTCTGAGCCTTGATGAGATGAAGAATGGTGCAGACGACCCTGACACGGTTTTCTTTGATTTTGAATATCACGTATATCCATATAACCTTGAAAAGGCCAGGTTCTGGTTAGATCAGGGTAAGATCAGCTATGATTCAGGTAACTACAGTTATGCCAGCTACTGCTATGGTGTTGCAAGCCACTATATCTCTGATGGCATCTGCGGTCCACACACATCCCCTGGATCCAGCAGGTACCTCCACACGGTCTATGAGATACGTGCAATGATGCTTGAACCTGTAATGGTTCCTGTCCCTGATGACCCTGAAATGGAGGCAATGAAACTCTGGAGTTCCTGGGTTTCCGAGGGTGACGACTCATGCATATCTGGGGCACTTGACCTGGCATGCAGTGCATCATATAAGGAGATCATGGAGTCCATAGAGTCATAATACTGTTTTTCTCAAATTTTGAGATTTTAGTGGTGTATGGGCCTAATGGATCTGCTTTAATACTTGTTTTAGCCAAATGTTGAGGCTATCCAGTCACCTGTGTAGTGTGTTATCACTATAATCAGGATTGCCACCATGAGATGCTCACTAAGCACCCTCCAGAGGGGAGCATTCTGTGACCTTGCAATATGCAAACTCAGGATACCCAGAAGTAGAAGGCCCCAGATTACTGACACTGCAATCGCAACTGTCAGGTCCAGTAAAAGAACAGGTAAGAGGAATGTGATGGCAAAGACGAATTTGCTTATGAAGGTTGCAATGGTGGACTCCCACACCTCAATTTCGCTGTGCCGGTTCTCGGACTCCTCGGCGATGTGTATGCCCATGGCATCAGAGAAGGCGTCGGCTATTGCTATTGTGAGCACACCCCCAATCACCGCAAGCCTGGAATGGGTACCTGAATGGAGTCCCACCATAAGTCCAAGGGTGGTTATTATGGCTGATGTAAGACCGAAGCTGAAGCCGGTCTTTAATGAGTGTCTCATGGGTTTATTGGTCCTTTTTAATCATACTATGCTGAAGCCGGTCTTTAATGAGTGTCTCATGGTTATAACTTTATTATTTCATCATTATATCCAGCACGCCTGGTTTTGATTTCTTCTTTTGCCCTCCGAGGATTCCAGATTCGAGAAACTCCCCGTTGGCCCTCCTGTTGATCTCAGTGAAGATCATCCTGTAGGCCTGGCACTGATGGTCGACACCATCTATCCTCCGCACTCCATTTTCGACTGTTATGGCATTGTATGGGCAGCCACCGAGGCAGTATCTGTAGAATTCACAGTCACCGCATTCATCATCAACCATTTTTCTCCAGTCATAGAGGGACCTGAGGGCATCACTTTCATTGAGATCCTCCATGCTGGGCCTGTCAGATACGTTACCCATTATGTAATCCTTCATGCCAACGAAGCGATAACAGGGGTATATGTCCCCATAGGGGTCAACTGCAAAGGTATTTCCCACACAGTCCGCGTGTGTGCACACAACACCCCTGCGGAGGAACGCGCTCTTTGCAAAGTGGTCAATGTTCTGTATTTCGATTTCACCAAAATGCTCAAGGTACCTCTCAAGGAGGTAGAGGAGGAGATCCCCGTACTCCTCTGCGGTTATGGCCCACTCCTCAGGGTCGGGGTTCTTGAGGGATGGGAGGGCCGGGTGGAGCTTCATGTTCATCTTATTCTCAAGGAAGAACTCGAATATATCCTCCTTTCTCCGTATGGAGTAGGAGGTGAATGTGCTTATGAAGCTCACCTTCAGACCGTGCCTCCGGGCTATCCCATAGCCCTTCATGGTTTTATCGAAGTAACCATCACCCCTCTGGTGATCATTTATCTCCCGCGGACCATCAAGGCTTGAGCCGATGGGTATGCTGTACTCTGCAAAGAGCTCAGCCAGTTCGTCGGTCATGAGCCAAAGGTTTGTCTGGATGGCAAACGCGGGCTTTAGAAAATCGAGTTCAGTGGATATCAGCTGCAGGGTTTTTTTGTAAAATTCGTAGCCTGCAAGGAGAGGCTCTCCCCCATGGAATGTGAACGTGGCTGGTTCTCTCCTGAAATCCCTCAGCCATGAAACCATTTCCCTCACGGTTTCAGTGTCCATCACCTTTGAGTCCCGGTCAACACCCCAGCAGTAGCTGCAGTCGGAGGGACAGTTCATTGAGGGGATGATCATAACATGGAATGCCATTCCATCACCTAATCAGCGGTTTCAAAGACATGGCCACACCTTTCACAGACGATTTCCTTCAGGGACGTCCTTGACTTGTGCTCATCCATGAATCTTCTCTTAACAACCTTGTCCCTGCAGCCGCACACAGGGCACTCCTTCAGAAACTCCTCCATCTTCATGTTCAGACCTCTATTATCTCTTCCACCACATATTTACCGCCACAGGGACACTCCTCTATTCTATCCCCAATGTGGTAGGGTGGTGTTTTACCTTCAACTTCAAAGGTTCTCTTAGCCCTGCAGAGGTCGCAGTAAGCTTCGACTATCCACATCATGTACCTAGATATATATGGTCTGATATATAAGGTTGTAAGGGGGTCGTTTTTTTGACTGAGAGTCCAGATTATGAGGTTGAAGTGGAGGACGGTGACTTTGAGATAAGGCGCTATCCAGGGTACATACTGGCGCAGGTGGATGTTGAGGGGAACTTCAGGGATGCGATGCTTAAGGGATTTTCCATCCTTGCAGACTACATATTCGGGAATAACAGGCGCAGGGAGGAGATTCCAATGACATCCCCAGTAACTGGGGTCAGACTGGGAGAGAAGATACCAATGGCAGCGCCGGTAACAGAGGAGAAACTTGATGATGGGGGAGTCTACAGGATATCGTTTACCATGCCATCATCCTACACCCTTGAAACACTTCCAGAGCCCAATGACACACGTATAAGGTTCAGGGCTGAGAAGAATCAGAGGTTTGCGGTCTATAAATTTTCAGGAAGGGTGAATGAGAGAATGGTGGAGGAAAGAACTGGTGAATTCAGGGAGTGGCTCAGAAAAAATTCCATAAAACCCAGATCAGGATTTATAGTTGCCCAGTATAACCATCCTGCAGTCCCCGGTTTCCTGAGAAGGAATGAGATCCTTGTGAAGATATAAGTGGGGGATTCTGATGAATGAGATTGAAAGGAACCGTTACTTCCTGAAGGATAGTATAAGGAAGAGGATAGATTTTTCAAAAACACCCCAGAGCATGGGTGTGGCTGCACCACCATTCGAGAAGCCATGGCGAGAGGATGCTGAAATGATTGACCTCCCGGTACTTGACTGGGCCGAAATGGTGGATGCGAATATTGTAAGCTGCATAAGAAACCGTAAGAGCCGCAGGAGTTACACTGACAGGCCCCTGAAACTTGAGGAACTTTCTTTTCTTCTCTGGGCCACCCAGGGGATAAGGATGGTTGCAGGTCACAGCGCCTTCCGCACTGTCCCATCAGCCGGCTGCAGGCACACTTTTGAAACCTATCTTGCGGTCTTCAATGTGGAGGGCCTTGAGGTGGGTCTCTACAGGTACATACCATCGGTGCACCGGTTGCTGGTGGAGTACCTTGACGATAACCTCTCCCAGAGAATAGTGGAGGCGTCCTTCAATCAGCGCTTCACCGGAGAATCCGCTGTGACATTCATCTGGACCACGATACCCTACAGGATGGAGTGGAGGTATGGTCTTGCGGCCCACAGGGTGATCCTCATTGACGCAGGACATGTCTGCCAGAACCTCTACCTTGCCTGTGAGGCCATAGGTGCGGGTACATGTGCGGTTGCAGCCTATGACCAGGAGTACCTTGATGAGGTGCTGGGGGTTGATGGTGTGGATGAATTCGCCATTTACATGGCGCCGGTTGGAAAGGTTTAAAAAATTGAAGTGTGGTGTTACCTTCACCTTATGAGGAGCCACTAAAAAAATTAGATTTTCACGGATGATGGTAGCTGCATTTTTTTACTGGATGTGTGGGTCCTTGTAATCCCTGAGTACATTCTGAGGAGGTCCCTGTAACCTATTATTCCATTTTCAAATCGTACATAATTCGGTGCCCTCAGATACCTTCTCATGTACCTGTTGACATCGGCTGCAAGTTTCCGGTATTGGGTCCTTGAGAGGTAACCATGGAATGTGCTCTTAACACCAGGATTTGAGGGTCCCCTTACCTTCAGGTATCTTATGGGCCCGTTCATGTAGTCTGTTACCATGAGAAGGAATGTCTCTGGTCTGTAACCATTGTAGGTCCTTTTGAGTTTTCTGCCGTTTTTCAGGTCAGTGTGTATTCCATCAGCCACACGGGCCATAACTGCAGGGTCAATGCTGTGGTAGGCTATGAGTTTGCTGTTGTAGAATCTCCCATTCTTCTGGGTCATCCCGGGGGTTTCATTCAGGATTCTCATGATCTCCGATGCTATGAACCGGCACTTTTCTTCCCAGGAGGCACCGGGACAGTCAATGTTTGGCTGTATGATCCTGACACCTGCGGAGGTGAGGAACCTGTAGGGGTACCTGATACCTGCAAAGTACCTGGTGGAGAAGTTATCGTCCCATGCCCTCCTCAGCATGTAGGTATTTTTGAGGTTGAGTTTCCCGGTGTTTACGAATATCACACCCTTGGATGTGGTTGCTGCAAGTTTAGCGACTTCCCTCATTGCCCCCGGGCAGGAGGCTGCAAGGTAAACCGCTACTCCACCCTGAGGAGCGCAGCTTATTGCACGGCAACCCTCACCAGGTTTCGGGGCTTTGGGGTCCACTGTAACATTGTGTTCACTTTCGTTTTCAATGCAGCTCTTGATGAGGTTGAGGTTTTCAATATCAGAGGAGCTGTTGCCTGTTATGCAGTCTGAGGTGAGAAATATATCAACTGCAGCCGCGCCACTGATATTCACTGAAAAAAGGACAAGGGCTGTCATGAACAGTATAATTCCCTTTAATTGCAAACTATCACCTTTATAAAACTCTATTCGCGGCCCTTTAAGTAATTTTTCAGGAAGATTTATATAAGATGAGGTTCTACATATTAAGCCCCGAATTTTTTCTTATAATCCTTTAATGGTGATAATTTGGTTCCTGAGATAAAACAGAAGTGTTTGATCTGCGGTGAGCAGTGGATTGATGGGAAGGATACATGTCCATACTGCGGAGGCAAAAATAAGACTGCAAGTATAGATTCCAAGAATGATCTTGCTCTGCTGAGATCACTTAACAGCATCCTGAAAAAGGAGAAGGTTTCAGAGTAAACCTCTCAAACCTTTTTATTTGTATATCTGAAAACAGATAGTCCATATCTGCACTGTTTTACGTTTTCCCGTACTGTTGCTGATGCTCTGAAGATTATCTTATGTACTGTTTTATGTTTTCCCGTACTGTTGCTGATGCTCTGAAGATTGTTTTATGTACTGTTTTATGTTTTCCCGTACTATTGCTGATGCTCCAAAGCCCTTTATCTCTTCAAGCATTTCAGGGAATCTCCTTTTATCTATGAGGACGTTGATCTGTGAAAATTCCCTGCCTGGAACGACGGTCGGCTCATCTGAGCAGTACTCCATCTTCATGAGGAACTCAACCACATCCTCTGCCCTGTGGTTTGCTATGTTGAACTTAACATCAAAGTAGTTCCTGGCCTTGGTGGCGCCGTAGAGCTGTTTGAATATCATCTCAGCCTTTTCAAGTTTTTCACCGGTGCATGATGGTCCGGCATAGAGCCCGGCGCTTGATTCCATTATGGTATCAATTATCTTGAGGCCAGCCTTTCTAAGACTGCTTCCTGTCTGGGTGTTGTCCACTATGAGGTCTGCACCCTTGGCGATGTAAACCTCGGTTGCACCATCAGAGTTTATTATCTGGACCATCTCATTGTCGCCATCCCTGAGGCCCCTTATCTGCACCACTGGTCTTGAGTCACCGAAGAGTTCCCTGTAGCCGGGATTCTTCATGAAAAAGTCCCTTGTGAGGTTGGGATACTCTGTGAAGCAGAGTATGGGGGTTTTCCTATCAGCATTTTTCAGGAAGAAGTCCTCCAGTGAGGTGTAGGGTTCCTCTCTGGGAAGTGCCACTATAAGCCTTGTCTGACCGTAATCAAGGTCCCCTATCTTTTTTATGGACTCATCGCCACTGTTTATGGATTCCTCACGCACCCAGTCCTCGCCGATTATTGCAATATCAAGCATTTCACGGTTGAGCTCCACCGGGGCACTCTGGGGCCTTGTGAGGTAAGCCTTTATCTCAGGATCGTTGGTGATCTCTATTTCGTTCTCTTCACGCCCAGGTTCGTAGCCCTTAACCTCATAACCGGCGTCCTTGAAGAGCCTGTAGGTGTTTCCACGATTAACATTGTTTAAACTACCCTTGGGTAATCCCAGAACTATCTTCATAGTTTCACCTGTAATCAGTTGATGATCTTAACCTTTGCAGATCTTTAATGTCCAGTCACCAATTAAGGTGATTTCTTACCATTTCTCAATATGTATCCTTTCAGGGTCAAAAAGGTCCCTTGTACCCGGGTCCTCTGCAGGGTAACCTATGGGTATCACTGAGAAGGGTATAACATGGTCTGGGATCTGGAACAGCCTCCTTATACCCTCAACACGGTCTTCAAGGGGGTATACGCCTGTCCATACCGCACCAAGACCAAGGGAGTGGGCTGCAAGCAGAATATTCTGTGACGCAATGGAGCAGTCCTGCACCCAGAATCCAGGGAATTTTTCAAGGCTGGTGTCACAGCATACTATGATTGCAACGGGGGCATCCTTTACCATTGCCCCGTAGGGATGCACCTCCGGTATCTTCTCAAGCATATCCCTGTTTTTCACCACTATGAAGTGCCAGGGTCTCTGGTCAACCGCTGATGGTCCGCACATGGCCGCCTCCAGGATTTTATGGAGCATTTCATCTGGCACGTCTCTCTTGCTGTATTTCCTTATGCTTCGTCTTGTTTTAATTGCTTCGAGGACTTCCATTTTCCTCACCCTAAAACCTATATGGATGGCGACCTTTATATGTTGGAAGGTTCATAATAGTTCTACAGAATACGAACGAGTGATACCATGAGGGTTGAGGATTTAAAAAAGCCATGTCCTGAGTGCGGTGAAGTGGATAAGGACGTTTCAACGGTTAAATACCCCCAGAATAAGGAAAAACTGAAAGAGGCAGGCATACCTGAGGACCAGGAGATAGTTGGGGCCATAAAGTGCAGTAAATGTGGATATGTATTTGAGTACTGTGAAGGAGGAAAGTGCAGCATAGAGGTCAAGAGGGTTTCCATTGATTAGGAGATTTCAATCGGTGGATGTTTAAGAGACCTTCAGATTCATTGCCTTAGGAGATTTCAATCGGTGGATGTTTAAGAAGCCTTCAGATTCAGTTCCTTCTTATGAATCCAAGAATATCCCTGAAACCTGACCTTTCACTTTTTCTTTCTACCTTTATGTCCTTCACAAAGTCGGCGAGCCAGTCTGCAAGTCTGTATTTCGAAAGACCAGCCGGTTCAACCCATGCAAAGCCCTCATGTTCGTGGCTCAGCTTCACATTACCCGAGGCCTTGCATCTGATTATGATATGAACAGCGTTTATTATCGGGAACTTCTGTTCAACAACCCCCATAACATCACCAGGGGTTATTTCAAGGCCGGTTTCCTCCCTGACCTCCCTTTTAAGGGCCTCCTCAAGGGACTCGCCGGTACCCACCTTTCCACCGGGAAGCTCCCAGGTGGATGGATTGGTCTTTGAATTTTCAGATCTTTTGATTATGAGAACCCTTCCGTTATCATCCTCAATGAATGCCCTCACAGCCAGTATATAAACACTTCCCACCATAAAAATCCCTGTTTATGATTGGGGCTCTAAATATATAAACTGGGTATCGATTGCAATGTTTGCTGGGCTACTTCCAGTCCCTGAACTCAATTGAGAAACGGGTCCCACCCTCTGATTCAACTTTGAGGTTACCATTCAGCTGGTCAGTAAGGCTTTTTACAAGCTGCATACCCATACTGGATGTGCTCTGGAGGTCAAAGTTCTCTGGAAGACCCACCCCGTCATCTTCCACTTCAAGATTGTAACTTTCACCAGTTCTTTTAAACGAAACCCTTATTTTACCTTTCCTTCCCTCAGGGAATGCGTGTTTGATTGCATTTGTGAAGAGCTCATTTACAATGAGTGCCAGGGGGACAACCGTGTTTATATCGAGTTCGGCCTCATCTATATCTGTCTCAAGGGCTATGCGGCCGGGATCCGATAGGAATGTCTGGTAGAGGTCCCTCACAAGTCCCCTCAGGTATTCACCGAAGTCCACCCTCCTGTGTTTACCTGAAGTGTAAAGCCGCTCATGAAGCATGGCCATTGCTCTGGCCTTTGACTGGGCCTCCCTGAAGAGCATGAGATCATCCCTATCCTTCACATACCTTGACTGGATATTGAGGATGCTTGAGATTATCATGAGGTTGTTCTTGACCCTGTGGTTTATCTCCCGGAGGAGCATCTCCTTCTCCTTGAGGGCTCTCTCCAGTTCCATGTTCTTCTTTAGAAGTTCTCTTCTGGCTGCAGAGAGCTGGTTGTTTAGCCTTGTGAGTTCATCAAATAGTTCTTCTCTCACATCCCCACCGGCAGATGGACCAATTTCTGGTGTTTCAGGCAGCTCAGTATCAACAAGGCGGTAGATTTTTATCATATCCTCCTTTCTGGCCGCACCAACAGCGTAGATCCTTTCATCAGCCATGAAACCTGAAAAGTGGTAGGTCTTAAGGTTCTTTAAATTCAGTTCCCAGTTATAGGCGGCCCCTTTATCATTGATTTCCTGGATGAAAAGGGAGGCCTTTGCCTGGCTACCTATGTCCATGAGATCAACGAAGGATTCCATGTTGAGGGGTATGTCGGAGCCATGGTCTATTATCTTCTCAATGGATCCATCCTTCCTCAGGATAAGGAAAACACCCTCAGGTCCATTATTATTCATTCTATAACCTTCAATAGCTTAAAGTCTAAACAGAATCTTCTATTCTGTTTTCAGGAATTCTTCAGCCACCCTCACGGCGCTGGAGGCACTGGCGGCGTGCAGATCGGCTCCGACCTTCCTCCAGAGTTCAGTGTCCACATTGAATGGGTATCCACCCACCATTACAGGGGGAGAATCATCCAGCTCCCCAAGTATTTTTATGAGACTTCTCACGTGTCCAACGTTGAAGGTCATGGTGGCTGATACAGCAACAAGGTCAGGCTTCAGTTCATCCACCATCTTCCTGAAATCCTCCGGTGGTGTGCTGGCCCCCAGGTAAACAGAATCCCAGCCATTGATTTCAAAGAAATCACTGACCATCCTTATTCCTATCTCATGAAGCTCATTGTTAACGCATGCAGCAACAAGCCTGAGGTTCTTCCGCTCTGATGCCTGGTATATGTACGGGTAGAGTTCTGACATTATCATCTGCGTCACTGATGTTGCGTAGTGTTCATGGGCAACCGATATCTGGTTGGTCTGCCATAGCCTGCCGATTTCATGCTGGACAGGCTCAAAAACATGTAGGTATATGTCCTCAACATTCACGCCGGACTTCAGGGACGAGATTATGAGGTCCCGGGCCTTTTTTGCCTCTGTATTCAGAACAAGTTCAAGGTACTTCTCTGCAAGATCCCTCAGGGGCTGATCCCTGATGTAGCTTGGAGGTTTATGTTCCATTTCAAGTTTCCTGAGGGAACCTGAGATGTAACTGGAAGCAAGGGAAGCGGTTTCATCGTCCAGAATTTCCAGCATAACCTTTTCCATACTTTTAAGTGAACCCCTGAGGCACTCTTCAGGAAGCCCAAGGTTCCTCAAAAGCACATCGGCCCAGAGAACGTAGTCCTCAAAAAGTTCTGGACTTGAATTTCTTATCGCCTCCTCCAGGTAGTCCAGATGGTAATTTATGTCCTGTATGCACAATTCCCTATCTTCAGGTCTTACAAGCCCCCTCCCCTTAAGATCGTCATATATGGCGGATACAAGGGATTCCCTTGGGACATTGATCCCCATTAATAACACCCCAATATATTTAAGTTTGGACCCCAATAAGAGATTTATCATTTTTTTGCCGTGTTAAATATGAAGTCATCGGAAGGTTTCAGAATAATTTCAACCACAGGAGAATGTCCGGAATGTGTCTACAGATGCGAGGTTGTCCTTGAGGATCCTGGAGAGATTAAGCTTTACTGCAGGCACCCCCTGGGACCTGGTAGCCCCGCACACTGCATATACTTTAAGAGGGATAGGAAAATCAGCAGATGATCAGCTTTTAAGATTTATTAATTGATACAACATAAAAAAACATATTAATTAAAAATAATTATAATTATTATTCATAATAGATCATCAGGTGTTAAGATGCTTACCTCTGTTCAGAAGGAAATACTCCAGACACTCATCAACCTCTACAGGAATTCAAACGGCAAATCCATTAAGGGTGAGGAGATAGCAGCCATAATGAACCGCAATCCGGGCACAATAAGGAACCAGATGCAGTCCCTTCGAAGCCTGGGACTTGTGAAGGGCGTTCCCGGACCTCGCGGGGGATACAAGCCAACCATAAAGGCCTACCATCAGCTGAACATATCATCAACCGGAAGGGAAACTGCCGTCCCCATCTACAGGGGTGGCGAAAGAATCGATGACCTTTCGGTTGCAAAGATAGAGTTCACAAGCATCCCTGACCCCGGGGAGTGTGAGGCCGCAATAAAACTGGTTGGCAGCATAAGAAAACTTGATCTGGGGGATAGAGTGCGCATAGGCCCAACACCTGTTAACAAACTCATTGTTGACGGGGTTGTAGTGGGGAGGGATGATATGGACAACATAATCCTCCTTGACACCACCGCCATAAGGAGCATACCCAAGAGGACGGTTGAGGAGGTTGCAACCCATGAACTTGTGACACTCCCCCCTGATATCAGTGTGAAGGATGCCGCGGTTAAACTATCATCACTGGGAATCGAGGGGGCCCCGATAGTGGAGGACGATGAGGTGAAGGGCATAGTGACCCTCAGTGACATAACAGCATCCATAGCAGAGGGTACCGAGAACCTGCCTGTTTCAGAGATAATGTCAAAGAATATAATAACGGTTAAACCTGAAATGATGATCTCTGATGCAATAGAAATCATGAACAAACACAATATAGGGAGACTGATCGTTACAGACAGCGAGGGTAAACTTTCAGGTATAATAACCCGTACAGATATCCTTGACAGCATAGCGGGTCTCGATTGAGGCTCAGTTTGTCCTGATTTTTAAGTAAAGATACCGGAAAATCAGATACTGGAGATCTGAATATATTATAGAGATCTGAATATATATTAATGTGCAACAACTCTGTAGTTCTCTGGGTGCTCATGCAAGTTAACTGCATTTATCACTATAACGGGAAGTGTTACTTTTGAATGTGAATCATATGAATATAAAACCTGACATGAAGGCAGGGGACCTTATAAGGGAGATGGGGCGGTCCGGGGTCCTTGGAGCAGGCAGGGTCCACAGGGCAGCAGGACTGCTCCGTGAGATGATTGATGACAGTGAAATGGGAGTATTTATGAGTGTGGCAGGGCCACTGGTTCCCGGCGGGATGAGGAGAATCATAAGGGATCTCATAGATCAGAAGGTTATATCAGCACTCATAACAAGCGGGGCTAACCTTACCCATGACCTCCTTGAGGCCTTTGGAGGGGCCCATTACAGGGAATACGGGTTCGATGATGAAAGGCTTCATGAGGAGGGGATAGGCCGTATAGGTGACATATACACAAGGTCAGAGGACTTTGAGGTCTTTGAAGCCAGGATGCAGGACATCTTTTCATCCATATTTAAATCAAAACCCCATATTTCAATTCAGGAGCTCATTGACGAGATAGGGGCACATCTGAAGGATGAGATGTCCATCATAAGAACGGCCCACATGAGGGGTGTTCCCATCTATGCCCCGGGGATCATCGACAGCATGCTCGGCCTCCAGCTCTGGATGTACACACAGGACAACAGGGTATGTCTAGATGCTGTGAGGGATATGCACAGCCTCTCTGACCTTGTATTCAGCCATGAGAGGATAGGGGCTGTTATACTTGGAGGGGGACTTCCAAAGCATTACACACTGGCATCCACACTCCTAAGGGGTGGTGTGGATGCTGCGATCCAGATAACCATGGATCGAAGTGAAACCGGAAGCCTCAGTGGCGCCCCCCTTGAGGAGGCCAAGTCGTGGGCCAAGGCACAGGCTGGTTCGAATCTTGTAACGGTGATTGGGGATGCAACAGCCCTGTTTCCACTTATACTTTCAGCTGCACTCACTGATGGGGATTGACGGAGGTTTGAGGTCCTTTCATGATTGAACTTCTTTTTCCAGTTTCAGGTTTCCTGATGAAGGTTGCAGATGACGCCGAGGATGAGTGGGGAAGGCCCCTCACAGGCATGGTGGCCGGTGCCCTCTGCGGGTTTTCCTCTGGTGTTCTCTCCACTGCTGATATGGCTGCTGCATGCATATTCCTTGGGATATTTGCAGGCACCCTTCTATCATGTAAGATAGACTGCCCCAGCCACGTGCTTGCCGCAGTGGTATTCCTTCTGGTCCTTTTTTTTGGCGGAGTGCCCTCATTGAGCATCCCTGCTCTTGTTGCATGCACAGCGGGAGCCTACATTGATGAATATGGCAATGATAACCCCAGGGTATACGAAAAGGGCCGTTTTTTCAGGTTTTTCTTTGATTACAGGTTCTCCCTCAAGGCTGTGATAGTCCTCCTTGCTGTTATTTCAATGCTTGGAGTTTCAGATACAGGTTTTGGTCCTGCAACGGTCCTTTTTTTCATACTCTTTGAGGTCGCCTACGAAATTGCAGGAAGAATCAGGATTTAGGGGTTCGCTTGGCCCCTGATTGCATGTTATGTAAACTGTTATGGTGGATAAATAGTCTTGCAGGCTGTTTTTATGGACATTAAAAGTTAAAATGAATTATTTATTTCCTATTGAATCCAGAATCTCACCTGCAGCAGCAGCGGGATCCTCTGCAAGGTAAATTGACCTTCCAACGATCACAGCATCTGCAAATTTCAGTGTTTCAGAGGGGTCTCCACCCTGGGCACCCACACCGGGGGATATGAGGAATGCTTCGGGGCCGATGATCTCCCTGATTCTTGAAAGCCTCTCTATCCTTGTGGAGGGGCCCACATAGTTTTTAACACCCAGTTCAACTCCCATCTCTGCTATTCTATCTGCAGATTTCTGTATGAACATCTCTGCACCTGGATGTGACATCTCTGTCAGCAGGAAAACGTCTCTTTTCATTTCATCTGCAACATCCAGGCATGCACTTACACTATCTGCACCTGTGAATCCATGTACTATCACAGCATCGGCCCCTGCCCTGAAGGTGGCCCTGCATATCTTCTCATTGGTTTCAGGTATATCCGCCACCTTGAAATCGGCTATCACCCTGCACCCAAAGTTCTCCCTGAAGTCCCCGATAACCTCAATACCTGCAGAGAGTACCAGGGGGTAACCTATCTTAACCGTGTCAATGTATTCGGCGACCTCTTCTGTGACCCTGAGGGCTTCACCGGGGTCCATGAGGTCCATTGCAAGGATGAGTCTGTTTTTGATTTTCATGTTAACCACTCTATTGGAGTTATGTTATCTATTTTTCTGGGATTATGTGTTTGATGGTGTGTGGGTATGTGGAATAACAGGGGTTATGTCATTCATCTGGGCAAACACACCTCTCAAGAAAACTTTAATTTAAATCAGAAATTATAGAAAATATTATATACTCATATCTTAAAGTTTACTTTAGAAAGATTCAAGAAGGTGATAAATTGCATATCATGGAAGGATTCCTGCCACCGGAGTGGTGTCTCTTCTGGTATCTACTATCGGCACCGGTCATAGTTTATGGTTTAATCAGGATAATAAGGATTTCAGATGAGAGACCCGAGGCAAAACCGCTTCTTGCAGTTAGCGGTGCGTTCATGTTTGTTCTATCATCCCTTAAACTTCCATCTGTAACTGGTAGCTGTTCACACCCCACAGGTAATGGACTCGGGGCCGTGCTCTTCGGCCCTGCAGTCACATCTGTCATGGCACTCATTGTTCTCATATTCCAGGCGCTGCTCCTTGCCCATGGTGGCATAACAACCCTGGGTGCAAACGTGTTCTCCATGGGTATCATTGGCCCGGTCTGTGCCTGGGGAATCTACAGGATCACAAGGTCAGCAATACCCTCATCTGCCGCGGTCTTCCTTGCAGCATTTCTGGGCGACCTTATGACCTATGTGACAACATCAGTCCAGCTTGCAGTTGCATTCCCAAAACCCGGTTTCATGGAGGCCCTTATGAAGTTCATGGTGATATTCGCCTACACCCAGCTTCCACTGGCGGTTGCTGAGGGTCTTCTTACCGTGGTGATATTTGAGAACATCCTCAAGCTCAAGCCTGATATAATGGAGAGACTTCAGGTTATAGGAAAACCTGCTGTGGAGGGTTAAAATGGATAAAAGACACATCATAATGCTTATTGCAGTTGCGGTGATTGCCATAGCACCCCTTGTAATCTACAGTGGCCTTGGAGAGGATCAGGGATACTTTGGGGGGGCAGATGACAGTGCAGGAGAGGCAATATCTGAAACAGGGTATAAACCCTGGTTCCAGCCAATATGGGAGCCACCAAGTGGTGAGATAGAGAGCCTGCTATTTGCTCTCCAGGCAGCCATAGGTGCCCTCATAATAGGATACGTCTTTGGCTACTACAGGGGGAGGGGAGAATCCCCTGAATAAAAATTTTTTCATGGTGAAGGACGATGAACATATCTGTTGACCACTATGCACATACAAATGGCCTCAGAAACATGAGCCCTGGCTTTAAGATGGCCCTGGCCATTATCACAATGCTCATTTCGGTCCTATCACCAAACCCTGTTATACCCCTCATCATCGCATTTTTAATGACACTCCTGATTCTCTTTGCAGCGGATATACCCGCCTCATACTACCTGCGGTTTGCCGCCATCCCTGTGGGATTCGGTGTCCTGACACTCGTGCTCATGGCGCTGTTCTTTGGTGTGAACCCCCTTGTAACTTTTATGGGTCTCACGGTCTACAGTGACGGCCTGCAGACTGGTATTCTGGTCTTCTCAAGGATACTCGGCGGGTTTTCATGTCTTGCCTTTCTTGCACTCACAACACCCCTCAATGAGGTCTTCCATGAACTTGGAAGGCTGGGTCTTCCAGCGGCTTTCATTGAGGTAGCCCTCCTCATGTACAGGTCAATATTTGTTTTCATTGAGGAGGCATCGGTTATGTACCATGCCCAGGATTCAAGGCTGGGCTACAGTGGTATTAAAAATTCCTACAGGTCCCTGGGGCTCCTTGCAGGTAACCTCTTTATAAGGTCCTGGCTGAGGGGTGAGACGGTGTACCGTTCCATGGAGGCGAGGTGCTATCAGGGGACCATGCCATCCATCAGAAGGCAATCCATTGGAGCCCGTGAAGCGGTTATGATAGCATTATTTGATGGTTTACTTTTAGTGGGGCTTCTTTTCACATCAAAGGGTGTCATCTTCTAATCTGCTTCTGTGAGAATACCACCGGGGCACAGTTAAATATTAAATGAACACTATTCATCATATGGTCAGTTTCCAGTGGTGTGAACATGAAGATTATTGAGGCAGTAAATATCAGGTACACCTACCCGGATGGCACCGAGGCACTGAAGGGTATAGATTTCCATGCAAAAAAGGGTGAGGTGGTGGCCCTTCTTGGCCCCAACGGCGCAGGAAAGTCCACACTATTCCTTCACTTCAATGGCATACTGCAGCCAACCAGCGGGAAGGTACTGGTAGATGGGAAAGAAATCGACTACAGCAAATCAGGGCTCATAGAAGTCAGACAGAAGGTTGGAATCGTATTTCAGAACCCTGATGACCAGCTGTTCGCACCAAGGGTTGACGAGGACGTTGCATTCGGACCCCTCAATATGGGACTTGATGAGGACGAGGTTGAGGAGAGGGTTAAGGACGCCCTGCGGAAGGTGGGAATGTCAGGCTACGAGGACAGACCCCCCCACCACCTGAGCGGGGGTGAGAAGAAGAGGGTTGCAATAGCAGGTATACTTGCCATGAAACCTGATATAATGATACTTGATGAGCCAACCTCCGGCCTTGACCCCCGCGGGGCATCGCAGATACTCAGACTTCTCCATGACCTGAATGAGGAGGGCATGACCATAATCATATCCACCCATGATGTTGACCTGGCACCCCTCTACTCAGACAGGATATACATAATAAGCGGGGGAGAGATAATAAGTGAGGGAACACCCGGAGATGTTTTCTCAGATATAGATACCATAAGGGGCGCCAACCTCCGCCTTCCAAGGATAGCGCATCTGGTGGAGATACTTCAGAAGGAGGATGACCTCCCATTCAGGGAACCATACCCCCTCACGATCGGGGAGGCCAGGAGAAAACTCCGTGACCAGCTGAAATAGGGTGATATCATGATAAAGGTCGGGATCTGTGACACAACCTTTGCAAGGTATGACATGGGTGGTGCAGCCATCGATGAGATTAAAAAGCATGCCACAGGTATAAAGATCATAAGGAGAACGGTCCCGGGGATAAAGGATCTTCCGGTTGCCTGCAAAAAATTAATCGAGGAGGAGGGCTGTGAAATGGTCATGGCCCTCGGAATGCCCGGTCCAGAGGATAAGGATAAGGTATGTGCCCATGAGGCATCCACTGGCCTTATACAGGCTCAGCTCATGACAAACACCCATATACTTGAGGTATTTGTCCATGAGGATGAGGAGGATGACCCTGAAGATCTAAAGGTCCTTGCAGATAACAGGGCAAGGGAACATGCCCAGAACCTCATCATGATGCTCTTCAGGCCAGAGAGGCTGACACGTGATGCAGGGATGGGTATGCGTGAGGGCAAACCTGATGTGGGGCCCCTCTAAATAGGATAGGAGGTGAATCTGATGGTTAAGGTTATTGGAATCTGTGGAAGTCCAAGAAAAAATGGTAACACTGAGATTCTGCTCAGGGAGGCCCTTGAGGCCGCTGCCAGTGAGGGTGCTGAAACCGAGCTTGTGAGGCTCGCAGGCAGGGATATAAACCCCTGCCGGGCCTGTGACTCATGTAAGAGTAAAGGGGAATGCGAGATCGACGATGACCTCAATGAGGTGATTGAGCTTGCAGCAGACGCTGATGGGATAATAATCGGAAGCCCGGTGTACTTTGGCTCTGTAACAGCCCAGACAAAGATGTTCATGGACAGGACAAGGCCCCTCAGGAGCAATTTCAGATTATCAGATAAGGTTGGTGGGGCCATAACTGTTGGGGGCTCAAGGAACGGTGGCCAGGAGACAGCATGTGGCGACATACACAACTTCTTCCTTATACACGAGGCTGTTGTTGTGGGTGATGCGGCACCAACAGCCCACTATGGTGGCACCGGTGTCGGCGGTGCAAAGGGGGAGTCTGCAGAGGATGAAACGGGTATCGAGACATCCAGGAACCTTGGAAGAAAAGTAGCGTCCCTTGCAATGAAGATTCATGGTTAATCAATATATGAGTGAATTTCAATGGTACCAGGGAATGTCACTGTGGTTGTGCCGGCCTATAATGAGGAGAAGACCATAGAGGATGTTCTGAAGGCCCTTCTTGAAAGGGGTTACAGCGTTCTGGTGGTTGACGACGGCTCAAGGGACTCGACGCCAGAGATACTCAGAAGGATGTCCTCCAGGAATGACAGGTTATCTGTCTATACCCACGTCATAAACAGGGGCCTCGGGGCGGCCCTCAGGACGGGTCTGCGGGCTGCCCTGAAGGAGGGGGCAGACTACGTGGTGACCTTCGATGCCGATGGGCAGCATGACCCCGATGACATTGAAAGGGTCTTAAAACCCCTCCTGGAGGGTTCTGCAGATGTGGTTATTGGAAGGAGAGATTTCTCAGATATGCCCCTCTCAAGGAACCTTGGGAATACCATAATGAACCTTCTCACCCTCCTCTTCTATGGGTGCAGAGTCTCGGATTCCCAGTCAGGTCTCCGGGCATTCACATCCAGGGCAGTATCACTTATTGATATAAAAAGCAGGGGCTACGGTGTTTCATCAGAGATAATCGGGGAGATCCGCAGGAATGACCTCAGAATGTGTGAGGTTACCATAAGGACCATATACACGCCTGAAACAATTGCCAAGGGAACAAGCACGTCGGTGGGTATAAGAATACTCCTGAGGCTTCTGCTCAATATATTCCGGAAGATTTAGGTTTTTTATCCATGAATACTTAAAAAGGTGGCGAATTCATGATATACCAGGTTCTGGGAATTTTAATTGGAATTGCAGGGATACTCATCTCTGTTCTGAGGTTCAGGGATTCAAGGACATCCCCTGGTGGCCTCATACTGTGGCTGATACTCTGGGTTTCTGTCATATTCTTCTCACTGAGACCCTCCTTTTCGACTGAAATTGCAAACATCCTTGGAATAGGCCGGGGACTTGATTTCCTCCTCATAATAGGCATACTCGGGGCCTATTATCTCCTCTTCAGGATATACTTAATGGTGGACAGGCTGCAGCAGGAGATAACAGAGCTTGTACATGAGATTGCACTCAGAGGGGATGATGATTAGATCCACTTCCACACTTCAGTGATAGATATGAGAATATGTATCGTGACAGAGTACTTTCCAGCAGGTGAGAAACTGGACATAAGGGGCGGTGCAGAGGCCTGTGCATTCAACGAGGCCCTTAAATTATCAGAGAAGCATGATGTGACGGTTCTAACATCAAGGACGCCTGAAAATCCTGATGGATACACCAGCGGAAATATGAAGGTTATCTGCTGCGGTCCCATGAGGTCCTATGTTCAGGCAGGCTCCATAGGTGAGAGGCTATCATTCATGCTGTCGGCCTACAGGGAGGGCCTGAAACTTGAACCTGACGCTGTTATAGGGTACAATTTCATAACACATCCTGTGGCCTGGATGATAGCAGGGAAAACGAATGCGAAGGCCCTGGCACGTTACCATGATGTCTGGATCGGTGAGTGGCTCAGAAACATTGGTTTTTCAGGAATACTCGGTGAGATACTTGAAAGATACACCCTCTCAAGGAGGTTTGACAGGATAATAGCGGTTTCAGAGTACACCGCCAGGAAGATACTTGAGAGGTACCCCTGGCAGAGGGTCTCAGTAGTCCACAACATGGTGGACTTCAGGCCGCCGCTGGTTGAGAAAAGCACCAGCCCATCCATTGCATGCGTTTCAAGGCTCGTTGAATATAAGAGAGTGGGGGACCTCATAAAGGCGGTTTCAGTTCTCGCAGACGAGTTTCCTGACCTGAAGTGCAGGATAATAGGTACGGGTCCACTGGAGGGGGAGCTCCGGGACCTTGCAGCTGAACTGGGAGTGGATGATAGGGTTGAGTTTCTGGGGTTCGTGGAGAAACATGAGGATGTCCTGAGGGTTATAGCAGAGTCCTGGGTCTTCTGCCTTCCAAGCGTGGTTGAGGGTTTCGGCATAGTTGTTGTGGAGGCAATGGGCTGCGGGACACCCTTCGTGGCTTCAGGTATACCCCCTGTAATGGAGGCAAGCAGGGAGATGGGGGGACTCTTCTTTGAACCCTGCAACTGGAGGGACCTGGCAGATAAACTCAGAGCACTTTTATCTGACACAGAACTCCACGGAAGACTCACAAAGGAGGCAGCAGATGTTTTCAGGGATTACAGTGCAGATGCAATCGGAAAAAAACTTGAGGAGATCCTGAGAGAGGTTACAGGTAACATTTAGATCTTTTCTCTGAGATTGTAGCATCTCCTTTTAAATCAGAGGACATTTCATTTTTTCTGAAAACTCCAACATATTAATAGAGCCGTTGGCATAACTGATATCATGGTTATCTACTTCAGGGGATGTCTTGCAAGGGAAAGACTCACAGAAATAGAGAGGGCTACAGAGAAAATCCTCCAGGCAGCGGGGCTTGAATACAGGGTTATGGATGATGAAACTTGCTGTGGATCAGTACTCCTTAGAACAGGATTTCTTGAGGATGCTGAAAGACAGATTAAGAGGACAGGGAAAATGCTCCAGGGAAGGGAAGTTATCGTATCATGTGCTGGATGTTACCGCACACTCAACGAGGACTACAGGAGTATGGGTTACAGCATAGGGGTGAAGCACATCTCACAGGTTATCCTTGACCTTGTAGATGCAGGGAACATTGAATTTGATAAAACCGCACTTAGGGTGACATACCATGACCCCTGTCACCTATCAAGGCACACAGACGAGAAGGACGCCACCAGGGAGATTCTAAAGGTGTTTACAGATTTCAGGGAAATGGAACACCATGGGAGGGACTCAAGGTGCTGTGGGGCAGGGGGTGGCTTGAGGTCAGCCCACAGGGACATATCAGCCAGGGTTGCATCATCACGTATAGATGAGGCTGAGAGGACCGGGGCAGATATACTCTGCACATCCTGCCCGTTCTGCCGTCTGAACCTTGAATCCACCTCCATGAGGGTAATGGACATAACAGAGCTTCTATCTGAAATTATCAGGGAGGATAAAGGTTGAACGATGATGAAATCCGTCAGATGAGGATATCCTTCAGCAAACTTGACGAGAGGCGTACTGAACTCCTTGACACTCCAGAACTTGATGGGCTGAGAGATAGGGTGGCAGGGATACGTGAACTGGCAGTTGAAAAAATGGAGGAGCTCCTTGCAGAGGCACAGAGACGCTTCAGGGACAACGGTGTTGAGTTCCATCTTGCAGAGGATGCAGAGGAGGCCTGCAGGATAATTCATGAGTCAATTGATGGGGGTCCTGTTGCAAAGTCCAAATCCAACACCCTATCTGAGATAGGCCTTTCCGATTATCTTCAGAGGAAAGGCGTGAAGGTGATTGAGACAGATCTGGGGGATCGGATACTTCAACTTGGAGGAATTAAGAAACCCGCACATCCCGTTGGACCTGCACTTCACCTGGGAGTTTCTGAAATAGCTGAGATAGTAAGGGATAAGCTGGGGGTTGATATTTCAGATGATCCATATGAGATAATGGCGGCTGTAAGGGAGGATATTCTCAGTAAAATCGAATCCTGCACAACGGGAGTGACAGGGGCAAATTCCGTGGCAGCACATGATGGATCGGCTGTGATAGTCCACAATGAGGGTAATGTGGGAAGGTTATCCCTCATGGACACCCACATACTAGTATTCGGGATAGATAAGTTTGTACCTGAAATAGAGGATGCGGTGTCGGTTGTGAAACTCGAGACAGCCTATGCGACGGGTACAGGGGTTCCCTCCTACATCAATGTGATATCAGGACCATCAAAGACCGCGGATATAGAAAAGATGCTCCTCAGGGGCATGTACGGGGCATCAGGGGTCATTGCAGTTGCGGTGGATAATGGCAGATCCTCGGCTTATCCTGAGGCCCTCCTTTGCATAGGCTGCGGCAGCTGCATAGTGACCTGCCCGGTTTACAATGCAATTGGGAACAGATTCGGGTACAGGGGGTACCTCGGCGGCAGGGGAGTTGTTATGAGTTCCTTCCTTGCAGATAGAGAAACAGCGGTTGAATCAGGGCTCTACATGTGCACCCTCTGTGGCCTCTGCACAGAGAAGTGCCCGGTGGGAACGCCAACAGCCTCGCTCATGGAGAGGCTAAGGGGAGAGTGCAATGCCGCGGGCCTCTACCACAGGTCACATCTGAGGGTGGCTGAGAGGATAAAAAGAAGGGGTTCACCACTCTGAAAAGAAAGGTATAAAAGGGTGCTATTCTAGATAAATTAAAAAAATTATCATGTAATGTTTCTTGGGATATCATTCCATAATTTTTACCAGGAGGTTATTGGTTTGCTTCTATTGATAAGTCCAATTAACACAGAGGAGGCACTTGAAGCCATAGAAGGCGGTGCAGACATAGTTGACGTTAAGAACCCCCGTGAAGGATCTCTCGGGGCCAACTTTCCCTGGGTTATCCGCCGGGTCAGGGAGATGACACCCGATGAGATGCTTGTGAGCGCCACCCTGGGTGATGTGCCCTACAAGCCAGGGACCGTGGCGCTGGCAGCCATGGGGGCCCTTGTATCAGGTGCAGACTACATAAAGGTCGGCCTCTACGGGACAAAGAACTACGAAGAGGCGGTTGATGTCATGAAGAACGTTGTGAGGGCAGTTAAGGATGAATCCGACGCAATCGTCGTTGCAGCCGGCTACGCCGATGCCCACCGTGTGGGTGCAGTGGACCCAATGGAGATACCACGTGTTGCTGCAGATTCAGGGGCTGATCTTGCAATGCTTGACACCGCTGTGAAGGATGGTAAGTCACTGTTTGATTTCATGGACATGGAGCAGCTGGAATCATTTGTCTCAGAAACCAGGGACCATGGACTGAAATCCGCCCTTGCAGGGTCAGTTGGAAGGGAGCACCTCAAACCACTCTATGATATTGGATGTGATGTGGTCGGCATAAGGGGTGCTGCATGTGTTGGCGGAGACCGCAACACCGGTAGAATCCACAGGACAGCTGTGAGGGAACTCAAGGAACTGATAGATAGCTTCTAAAATAACCCTGGCGGCCTCTCAGGTGGTTAATAATGTACACGAAAAAATTGAAGGAAGCAGAAACCGGTTACACATTTGATGATTTTCTCCTTCTTCCCCAGGCATCATATGTGGAACCGAAGGATGTGGAGACATCTGGAAGGGTATCAAGGAATATCAGACTCAAAATACCCATAATAAGCTCTGCGATGGACACCGTTACAGAGTACGAGATGGCCATCGCAATGGCCCAGGAGGGCGGAATGGGTGTTATCCACAGGAACATGAGCATCAAGGACCAGGTGGAGCAGGTCAAGAAGGTCAAGAGGTCCGGTGACCTCACCATAAGGGATGTTATAACCATATCACCGGACTCCACCCTCAGGGAGGCCCATGAGATAATGGATCAGGAGGAGATCAGCGGGCTGCCCGTGGTTGAGGATGGAATACTCATAGGTATAATAAGCCGGAGGGACATTGAGCCCATATTCAACTCCGAGGCCGACAGGAAGGTTGACCAGGTGATGACAAGGGATGTCGTCACGGTTGATGAATCGGTAACCCCATCAGAGGCCCTTGACATAGCCTACGAGAACAAGGTTGAAAGGCTCCCTGTTGTGAAGGACGGGAAGATCGTTGGTATACTCACCATGAAGGATATACTTGAGAGGAAGAGGTACCCCAATGCATCAAGGGACAGTGAAGGTTACCTCATGGTTGCAGCAGCCACAGGGCCATTTGACCTTGAAAGGGCCCATGCGCTTGATGAGGCAGGGGCAGATATACTGGCAATTGACAGCGCCCACGGACACAACATGAACCTTGTTAAGAGCGCCGGGAAAATGAAGAGGGAGATAGACGCGGACCTCATAGTGGGTAACATCGCAACCAGGGAGGCTGCAGAGGACCTCATCGCACAGGACGTTGATGGCCTCAAGGTTGGTATAGGTCCCGGGTCAATGTGCACCACCAGGATAATTGCAGGTGTGGGCGTGCCGCAGCTCACCGCCATAGCCGAGGTGGCTGATGTGGCAGCAGAGTACGATGTTCCTGTGATCGCCGATGGTGGTATAAGGTACTCAGGGGATATTGCAAAGGCAGTGGCAGTTGGGGCGGACTGTGTCATGCTCGGAAACCTGCTTGCAGGTACCTATGAGGCCCCGGGAGACGTTGTTGTTATGAATGGCCGTAAGTACAAGCAGTACCGTGGAATGGGGTCCCTGGGTGCAATGACAGGCGGTATAGGTGCCGGGACAGACAGGTACTTCCAGGAGCCCAAGGGCCACATGAAACACACCAAGGTCGTCCCTGAAGGTGTTGAGGGCGTTGTCCCCTATAAGGGAACGGTGAGCGAGGTCCTGTTCCAGTTAATCGGAGGTCTCAGGGCCTCAATGGGATACTGCGGCGCCGCAGATCTCGGTGAGATGAAGGAGAAGGCAAAGCTTGTGAGGATAACCTCAAGCGGTATCAAGGAGAGCCACCCCCACGACCTCCTCATAACCAATGAAAGCCCAAACTACCCCACCCTCAAATAAATCATTTTTTCTGTAATTTCAGATCAATGAAGAACCGTGAACTGAACTCCGCTGTGGTCCTCTGCGGGGGAATGGGCAGGAGAATGGGATCAGATAAGGGCCTTCTTGTGATGGATGGAAGGACCTTCATTGAGATAATAACAGATAGGCTGCTGGAATATTTCACTGAGGTTGCCGTGGTCCTCCGTGACAGCAGGCAGGCAGGTAATTACAGGGATCTTCTTGATTCCAGTATCAGCGTCCTCACAGATGAGGTGCCGGGTGTCGGCCCGCTGGGGGGTATATTCACGGCCCTTGGAAGAATATCAGGTTCCGCGGCCCTCTTTCTCCCCTGTGACTCCCCCCTTGTTACCCGGGAATTTCTCCTGAATATGAAGGATGCCTTCAGGGTTATGGGGGATAGGTGTGATGCCATTGTACCCTGCAGGGATGGTTTACTTGAACCACTGCACTCAATCTACTCGGTAAAAGTAAGGGACCATATAGAGGGTCTGCTCGCCAAAAATGAAAGGAGAGTTAGGGTTCTCCTTGACTCCATTGAATCCTGCCGCCTAGACGCTATCAGTCTGGATCCAACCCTTCGGAGTTTCAGGAACTTCAACCGACCGGAGGACCTCAGGATCTGATATCAACTGTGCGGGGATTCCTTCCCATCTCAAGAACAAACTTATTTACCCTCTCGATCATGTCGATGTAGTGTTCTTTGTGGATTTTCTTCCCATCGACGAGGGCATATTCCGGTAAAGACCCGTACAGATTCTTGAATTCAATTATCTCATTAACCATTTCCCTATACTGCTCAAGGGTCAAACGTTCCATGGATACCAACCATTGGAGTTTTTTTATAATCTCTCCGTCATAATATATAAGTTATGCGATTTTATTTTCAAAACAAGGCATTATTAAAAATTTAAATTAAGATATGAATACATGAGTATCCTTATATTCCTCTTTATGGTGTCTCCGTGCCATGGTAAATTCTCCAGTGTACTGAGATCATCACTCAAGAATTTCCACCCTTGCATCCCTGTTGAAGGGGTTCTTCCTCACGGCAAGTGAGAAGAGGTAGGGGTAGTTTTCACTGAGGTGTTCCATGTATCCCAGCCACTCAGAAACAACGGCAGAGTAGGCCCTCTGGAGGTCACCGGCCAGGTGCTCATAGTCTGTGGGAGGTAGAGATGAGAGGTCCTCTCGTGCCTCGAGTTCCTCCATGAGATGAAAGACCGCCCAGAGCATGTCTGTGAAGCTTTCATGCTCAAGTAGATTGGGGTTTTCAAGAAGCCCCAGAAGAAACTTCCTCCGGGACGTTAGGAAAACTTTCAGGTACTTGAGGAGTTCAACACTTTCAGGTGAACCCAGCTCAAAATCAAATTCGCATCCCCTTATCTCACTGAGCATTCCCTTAAAGTCATCTGGACTCCATGATGCATCTATCTTAAGTTTTGATGCAATCCTATCTGTATTTGACTCGAAGGGGGATACCCTCTTGAGGAATTCGGTGCCCACCTCACTGAAGAACGCCCCCACGACCATGTTGAGTTTCTCGAGTCTCTCAACAAGTTCCCGCCGGGATATGGCGGCCTCCACGATTATGACCACTATAAGAATTTCCAGGGGCACAAATGCAAGGTCTATACCGATATAGAATAGTTCAGTCTCGGGTTTATGGAATATGAAGTAGAGGAGAAGGTAGATGGATGATGATACAAGTACAAGCAGAATCCCCAGCCTGAATTTCCAGTTTAGCCTTGAGTTCCTACCATCACCCTGAGAATCTTAATCTGAATTCTCCGTGTAAATCACTGCAATGGGGTTCTTTGAAACCATCATGGTCCCTCTTTCAAGCACACGACCCCTTGTTATGCTCAGCTCGGTTATGTTAACGTCAAATCCAAGCTCCTTCAGGTACTTAACGGCCTCGCACCTTGTCTCAAGGAGTATTGCGGTTATAAGGATCCTTCCACCATCTCTAAGTTTATCTGTAACCACTTCGAGTATTTCCCCCAGTCTACCGCCGCTTCCCCCGATTACAGCAATGTCCAGTGCATCAATTTCAGAGAGAGCTTCCACCGCATCACCACATATCAGTGTGACGTTATCCCCCAGCCCATGCTTTTTAAGGTTCATCTCCGTTGTTGAAATTGCATCGGGGCTTTTATCGATTGCATAGACCCTTCCAGCCTTCCTTGAAAGTTCAAGGGTCACTCCACCGGTTCCACACCCCACATCAACCGCTGTGTCCCCTTTCCGGGGCTCTGCAAGGCACATGAGGAGGCACCTAACCTCCATGGCTGTTGGTCCCGGTACAGAGGGGTTCTTTATGAATTCATGGTCAGGTATCAACTCACACCACCGTTGCATTCGCTTTAAGGCCTTTTCATATCCTCACTTTTCTGTGAATAAGTGTATTGTGAACAGGAAGTACTGGCTTTA
Organism: Methanothermobacter sp. DP; assembly: GCF_026692625.1. Taxonomy (NCBI): domain Archaea; kingdom Methanobacteriati; phylum Methanobacteriota; class Methanobacteria; order Methanobacteriales; family Methanobacteriaceae; genus Methanothermobacter; species Methanothermobacter sp. DP. The sequence continues at coordinate 338,555 of NZ_CP113501.1, forward strand.
AGGCCTTTTCATATCCTCACCGCTCCACCTTCTGAAGAGTTCATTCTCTATCCCCAGGACGTCCAGCACCTTACCAGCTATGAAGTCGGCGATTTCCTCTATTGATGATGGTCTGTGGTAGAATCCGGGCATTGCAGGGAGTATTATACCCCCCTCCCTTGAAACCCTCAGCATGTTCTCAAGGTGCACGCTTCTAAGTGGAGTCTCCCTTGGCACAAGGACCAGCTTACGCCTCTCCTTGAGACACACGTCAGCGGCCCTTGTGAGTGCATTGCCTGCATATCCATTGGCTATCGCTGATAGGGTCTTCATTGTGCACGGCGCTATGACCATGGCACTGAAACTGGAGGAGCCACTGTTAACTGCTGATGTGAAGTCATCAGAATCAAAGCACTCATCAGCCATCTCCTCCAGGGTTTCAGGGTCTCTTCCAAGTTCGTATCTGATTATATCACGTGCAGTATCGGTTATCATGAGTCCAACATTTTCCCCGGCGTCCTTCAGGGCCCTGAGTATTCTATCCCCGTAGATAACGCCACTTGCACCTGTCATTGCCAGTATTATCATCTGAATCACTTCTGAGTGTTTTTATGTATGATCATTCTTTTTTGATGAGAATTTATCTGATTGAGGTATCCTGGAGGGTTTTATTTTGTTATCCGCCATGATAGGGTATTATTTATCGGAATTTGAGGTAATCAGGTACCGTGAGGCGGAGCTGCCTGGGGTGTGATGGTCTTCTCTCAGGGAGATCCATGTAGTCGTGGAGGCTGAATTCCCTGAATGCTGTGGCGGATTCACGGGGCACGTAGACACAGATATCTGCATGGTTGAACCTCGCCTCCTTCAGCGCCCCCACGAGACTTGATATATGGCTCAGGTTCACAATGGAGTCCCCAACAGAAACCTGGGTCCTCATCTCATCAAACGCAGGGTACTCGGGAAGGTTAACCACAACATAATCAGGGTCCAGGTCCATGTCATCTGCAATTTCCCTCTCGGCCTTTCTTATCTCAGCATCTGTGATCCTGAATACCCTGTGGGGGTCCTCGAGTTCATTGAGTTTCACAGAGTCCACGGTCTTGAGGAGGTCACGGTTATCCAGTCTCCGTATCATATCACCTGCAAGTCCATCCTGCTCCCTGCACATTACGATGAGGTCCATGTCGTCATACCGGTATATCCTGGACTCATCAAGCACCCCCTCAGATATGAGGCTCCTGAGGCACCTCCTGAACATGGAGTTCACGATCCTCGTGGTGTGGTGCTGGTAGACGCTGGGATACATGAAGTACCTTGCAAGCAGGGCAGACTCTGCGGCCTGAACACCCTTCCTGTCAAGGACAAGGTCGTTCTCCATCTTCATATTGTATATCAGCCTTTCAACGTCTATTATACCGTAGGCCACCCCTGTGTAGTGGGAGTCCCGCAGCAGGTAATCCATCCTGTCAACGTCAAGCTCCCCGTTGATTGCCTGTCCAAGGACCCCCTCACCCCTCAGTATCCTCATAACCTGTTCAAGGTCAAACTCCTCTGATATTATCTCACCGAGCACAGATTCCCTTATGAGTTCTCTTGTGAGGCTCTCATGGGACCTTTCAAGGACGCCCTCTGATACATGGGAGAATGGACCGTGACCCACATCATGGAGGAGGGCGCAGAGCCTCAGTATGCTCTTCTTTTCAGGTCCAAGGTTGAGGTGTTCTGCCAGTCTCGATGCCAGGTACATGGCCCCTATGGAGTGTTCGAACCTTGAATGGTTTGCCCCGGGGTATATCAGATTCGTGAATCCCAGCTGCTTTATCCTCCTGAGTCTCTGAAACTGGGGTGTGTCAACAACCCTCACCTCAAATTCGGTGAGTTTCAGGTTACCGTGGACGCTGTCCCTTATGAATTTCATTTTAAGACTCCTAGCCGCCTGACATGATAACGTTCCTGCCGCTGGTGGTGTACTCCTCCTTTTTGAAGTCTATTTCATATTTTGTCCTCTCGATTATCTCTTTAAGGGCATCAAGGGTTTCCCCGCGGTGGGGTCCTGCAACAGCCACCATGAAGAGGGTCTCTGATACGTAGAACTCCCCAACGTAGTGCACAACCGCCACGTCCCTCACAGGGTACTTCTCCATCACATCCTCCACTATCCCCTCCAGTTCCCTCTGGGCCTTTTCAATGTCAGGTGTTGTGAGTACAAGTTTCTCTGTCCTCTCATCATCAACACCACGGACGATACCCTCAAAGGTGAACACTGCTCCGCATTCATCAAGGTAGGGGCTCTTCTTCACATGTTCAAGGAGGTCATCCATTCTGAAGACCTCCTTTTCATCTGTCACCATGACCATCATCTCTGACACCTACACCAGTTCACTAACTTCCTTTTTTGCAAGGTGTTTTATTCTTTCAACACCATTTATTTCCTCTATAACCTCAACCACCGAGTCTGGAAGGAGTGAGCGCCAGTCACCATCATCCAGCATCCTCCGCCTCACCTCTGTCCCTGAGTACCTGTCCCTGTAGAAAAGGGGGGGTGCAGTCACCTCATAGCCGTCCTCACTGAAGAGCCTCTGGACAAGGGGGTTTCCACTGTATACCCTGTCAAATGGGGGTGTCAGCATCTTTATATGTGCAACCCAGAGGGCGTTGCACTCTATATCCTGGACAGGTATGATGTAGTAGCTTGATGCGGGGATACCGTTCTCACTGAGTGCCTTGGTCAGCATCATCACCCTCTCACCGGCGGTGAAGGGGTCCCTGAGGCTGTGGCTCAGCTGGGCGCTCCCGATACATATTATGAGTTCATCAACCTCCCCGAGCACCCTCTTTATAACCTGGAGGTGTCCCCGGTGGAATGGCTGCATCCTTCCAACCAGCAATCCCCTCATTCATATCACCGCATAAAGGTTATTATGTCAGTAAAACTATTAGAACTATAGTGGTTCTAGTATATATTCATGGCAGCACGTTGCTGTAACGATTGGATGAAATTTTCACTGGCAGTTTTTCAGTCACTGCCATGAGATCTGGTATCTTTGAACCTTGAAGGAATGGTTGCGGTGATGCAATGATAAGGGTGGAGAACCTCACAAAGACCTATAAACTTGAGAATGGAGATGAATTCAGGGCACTTTCTGATGTTAACCTTGAGGTTTCTGAGGGCGAAATACTGGGAATACTTGGAATGAGCGGTTCAGGTAAGACGACACTTCTGAGGATCCTGAGGGGTGTTGAACCCTTTGATTCAGGGAGGATAACCCTGGATGATGTAACCGTTGAGGCTGATTCTGGACAGTACTACTTCTCAAAGCTCAAAAAGAAGACTGCGATTCACCTCCAGAGGTCATTTGGGCTCTGGTCGGAGACCGCCCTTCAGAATGTCATAAGGAAGCTGTACGCTGCAAAATATGGTGACGAGTCCATGACGGACTTTGACTTCGCCTATGATGAATTCGGTGAAGAGGCAATGGAACTCCTAAGGGTGGTTGGACTCGACCACAAGGCCGAGCACTTTGCACCTGTCCTCAGTGGTGGCGAGAAGCAGAGGCTCATAATGGCCAGGCAACTTGCAAAAAAACCCAGGGTACTCCTTCTTGATGAACCCGCAACCATGTCATGCCCGGGGACAAAGCAGGAGATACTGGATGCCATAAAGAACATCAACAGGGAACTGGGGGTCACGGTGGTGCTGGTTTCACACCTTCCTGAAGTCCACGAGTACCTTGCAGACCGCCTGGTTCTCATGGAGGACGGGCGCATCGTTGATGAGGGGGAACCCGGGAGGATTATAGAGAGGTTCATGAGGGACATTGAGCCCCCGGTTGACTACACACCCCCCAGCTCAGAGAGGGAGATCCTCAGGGTCAGGGACCTGGCCAAGAGGTTTGTACTCCTCAAGGGCGGGGCAGTTCTTGAGATGAGGGATGTTAACCTTGATATCAGGGAGGGTGAGATAGTATCCATAATAGGGCCCAGCGGGGCCGGCAAGACGGTGCTCCTCCGGATGATCGGTGGACTGGATCTTCCTGATGAGGGTACGGTGGAGTTCAGGCTCAACAGTGAATGGGTTAACATGCATGAACCTGGCGTTAAAAGGATGGGTGTAAGGAGGAAGATGGGTTTCATGCATCAGGAGTTTGCCCTTGTACACCACGCCACCATAAGGAGCCAGATAGCTGCAAGGCTCGGTGTTAAGGGTGAACATGTTGTTGCAGAGGCAAGGAAGAGGGCCGAGGAGCTTGGGATAAGCGATATGGTCCTTGATGTGCTCTACCAGCTCACGGATCTTCCTGAAACAGAGGCCCGATACAGGCTTGAGAAACTTGGCCTCTCACCTGAGATACTTGAGGAGCTCTTCCCGAGTTTCCCTGACAGTGAGGTTAAGAAGTACGCTGAGCCCATATTCAGGGCCCTGGACCTCCCCATGGACATACTTGACAGGAAATCCTATGAGCTCTCAGGGGGTGAGCGGGTGAGGGCGACCCTTGCACTTGTCCTTGCATCAAGGCCCGATGTCCTTGTCCTTGATGAGCCGTTCGGGGACCTTGACCCCATAACACTCAGGATGGTTTCAAATTCCCTCAAGAGGATCAACATGGAGTTCGGGACAACCATAATCATGGTGAGTCACCATGTGGATTTCATAAGGGAGCTCAGCACGAGGGCTGTGATGGTTGAGGACGGCCGTCTTGTAATGGACGGGGAACCAGATGGCCTCTGCGACGAGTTTGTTGAAAGGAGCCATGCAAAATACCTTCAGAGGGTTAAGGGGTGATATAGTGGAATTTGAGAATTTTCCCGTTGAGAATGCACACAGAATACTTACTCCAAGGCCAACGGTCATTGTAACAACGGTGGATGGGGATGGGAATATAAATGCGGCCCCATTTTCCTTCACCATGCCGGTGTCAATTGACCCCCCAATCGTGGCGTTTGCATCTGCACCTAACCACCACACTGCAGTGAATGTTGAGGACACACATGAGTTTGTACTTAACATAACGCCGGTGGATATAATTGATGAGATGTGGATAACCGCCAGGGATCTCCCGGCGGGTGAGAATGAACTTGAGGCCGCGGGTCTTAACTGGATTCCCTCAGAGAGGGTTAAGCCCCCTAGGATAGCCGAGGCGGTTGCGCACCTTGAATGTGAACTCCTACGGATGTGTGAGGTTGGCGACCACAACCTCATAGTGGGCTCAGTTGTGAATGCATCGGTCTGCTCTGGGTGCATAAGGGATGGGCTCCTTGACGTTGAATCGGTTAAGCCAGTCCTCCATGTGGGTGGCACAGTGTTTGTTGTGGGGGATCATGTGAGGCGGATTGAATAGGTGATCTGTGATGTTTGAGAGGATCATGGTTCCAACCGATGGTTCAGAGTATGCAGCAAAGGCAGAGGACCTTGCCATTGAACTTGCAGGGCGTCTGGGGTCCGTGGTTGTTGCTGTGCATGTTATTGATGAGAAGCTGATCTACCCCTTTGATGTCCTTGAGGATGAGGGAAAGGAGATCCTGGCGGCTGTGCAGAGAAAGGGCAGGGAGGCCGGTGTCCAGGTGGATGAGGTCCTGGTATTTGGGAGCCCGGCGCATGATATGAAGAAGATCTCTGAGAAGACAGGGGCGGATCTCGTGGTTATCGCATCCCATGGGCGTTCAGGTCTTGAAAAGCTTCTGATGGGCAGTGTGGCCGAGACCACCCTCAAGACGGTTGAGGTACCGGTACTACTTGTTAAATAAACCTTCCTTTTTTGCTCACCGAAAGGTATATATAAAGGGTATATCATTATTTGATATATCAAAATTTGATATATAGTATTTCGATGTATGAGGTGTTATGTTGAGAAGAGTGTTTAGAGGAATCAGGGAGTACCTTACGGACTGGAAGAACCTGTTAACCCATACCGTTGTGGGTGTGCTTATACTTGCAGTTGCGGTTTATGCCCCTGTAAGTCCCTATGTGAGGATGGGTTTTGTTGGGTGTGTTGTGGGCTTCAATGTGGTGAGGATGAAGTATTTTGACTGAAAAAATTAACATTTCATTTTTATTCTGTTTTCCTGATAAAAAAAATGTAAAATGGGGTTTTTTAGATACTCACGTAGCTGGGGAGTTTCCTGTAACTTCCATAAAATCCCAGGACTTTGCTGTAGAGGTAGACGAGTCTTGTGAAGGGTATTTTCCCATGTCTGGTTGTTGCGTATTTGGGTGCCGTTCCGTATCTGTTTATTGAGTTTCTTATGGTGATTGCTGTGGATATGTAAAGTGATTTTGAGAGTCTGATTGATCTGGTGGTTCCTGTTGAGCCTGTGTAGCCTACGGTTCGTGTGCTGAGTGGTTTCAGGTTGCCTGCGTTGATCTGGATGGTTGCACGTACAAGGAGGTCCAGGAGCTGTGCCATTGTGAATTTTTTTCCTGAGATTGTCACTGAGGATGGGAGTCTTTTGTAGCGTGCATAGTATTTTATGACAGAATTTGCAGTTCCTGAAAGCTGATTTATTGTTATACCTGCAGTTACCAGTTTAGGTGGGAGTGTTCCGATGGTTACATTGTAATGGCCAGGTTGGGTGATTGTTAGTGTGAATTCGATTATTTTTGTTTCTCCGGGGTTCAGGGTGGTTGTCTGGTTTTGTATGGATCTCTGGTTTACCTTGAGGATTGCTGTATAATCGCCTGCAAAGTCTCCTGTGTTGGTGATCATGGCTTTGATTCTGATGTTTAGTGGTGTTATTCCGGTTGTGGGTGTGACTGTTAAGTTGCCTAGTGCGAATGTGGCTGGTTTCAGGACTGTGACTGTGGTGTTTACTGTTTCGTTGTCAACTTCGGCACATACCGTGGCAACACCCCTCGTGTTTAGGCCGGTTAGTGTTGAGGTGGCGGTGCCATCTGTGAAGTTTGTGTCTTCTATCGAACCGAGGGTTGTGGAGAAGTTTGCGGGACCTGTGTACGGGATTAATCCTTCAGATGGATCATGCAGTGCTCCGTTACTGTCGTGCTGGAGGTCCGCGGTTATCTGTGAGTTTCCACCTATTAGGACTGTGCCAGGGTTGGCATTGATTCTCAGGACGATCCATGGGTTGTATGTTACACTTCCTGAGACAAGGATTGAGAAGTCTGGAGTGTTGGAGCCCCACCAGTTGAATCGGGCATCCACAGCACTATTATTTGCGTAGACGTTTATCCCGGTCTGGTCCGGGTTGTTGAATATCCGGCAGAACATGATTCTGGCGGGTTCTGGGCAATCACGCACAATTATTGCTCCAGCAAGGGGTGCTGTGTTGTTGGTGAGTGTGGTGTTTGTTATTGTTAGTGTGGAATTAGTAACTACTTCTATTGCTCCTCCTTGTCTATTTGCTGTGTTGTTGGTGAGTGTGGTGTTTGTTATTGTTAGTGTGGAGGATGAATATGTGATTATTGCTCCTCCTTGTCTATTTGCTGTGTTGTTGGTGAGTGTGGTGTTTGTTATTGTTAGTGTGGAGGATGAATATGTGATTATTGCTCCTCCTTGTCTATTTGCTGTGTTGTTGGTGAGTGTGGTGTTTGTTATGTTTACGTTTGAGAAATTATCTGCGTATATTGCTCCCGCTACATTGGTTGCTGTGTTGTTGGTGAGTGTGGTGTTTGTTATGTTTACGTTTGAGAAATTATCTGCGTATATTGCTCCCGCTACATTGGTTGCTGTGTTGTTGGTGAGTGTGGTGTTTGTTATTGTTAGTGTGGAATAAGTAACTACTTCTATTGCTCCCGCTACATTGGTTGCTGTGTTGTTGGTGAGTGTGGTGTTTGTTATTGTTAGTGTGGAGGATGAATATGTGATTATTGCTCCTCCTTGTCTATTTGCTGTGTTGTTGGTGAGTGTGGTGTTTGTTATTGTTAGTGTGGAGGAATAAGCTGCTTCTATTGCTCCCCCATAGTTTGCTGTGTTGTTGGTGAGTGTGGTGTTTGTTATGTTTACGTTTGAGAAATTATCTGCGTATATTGCTCCCGCTACATTGGTTGCTGTGTTGTTGGTGAGTGTGGTGTTTGTTATTGTTAGTGTGGAATAAGTAACTACTTCTATTGCTCCCGCTACATTGGTTGCTGTGTTGTTGGTGAGTGTGGTGTTTGTTATTGTTAGTGTGGAGTATGAATATGTGATTATTGCTCCTCCATAGTTTGCTGTGTTGTTGCTGAATGTGCTGTTTGTTATTGTTAGTGTGGAGGAATAAGCTATTTCTATTGCTCCTCCATAGTTTGCTGTGTTGTTGGTGAATGTGCTGTTTACTATATTTACATTTGCACAACCTGCGTATATTGCTCCCGCTACATTGGTTGCTGTGTTGTTGGTTAGTGTGCTGTTAATTATCGTTACTGTGCAGAACTCTGCTAATATTGCCCCCCCATTTTTTGCTGTGTTGTTAAAAAATAGGCAGTTTTCGATTGTTAGGGTTGGGTTTTCTATTACTATTGCAGATTTATCGTTTGAGTAAGCATCCCTGATTGTTAAATTTGATAATTTGGAGTCCTTTGTGATTGTGAATAATCTTGGAGTTCCCTCCAGTTTTATGACGGTACCCTCTTTGACTGGCCAGTAATTGTCAGTTTCTTGTCGATGTTCACGTTCCTGTTATCTGGACCGGTGTATTCGCCGTCTGCAAGCCATATAACATCATTGTCTGCGGCCGATCCAGTTGCATTCCTTATACTGGCCTTTGCTGCTGCCCATGAGAGTCCGTCATTGTTGTCATCCCCCCCAGTGGCATTAACATAGATATCCACTGCACTGGCCGTACCAGAAAAGGCTATCGCAATAAGACCCACTAAAATTAAAGGAAGATATCTTTTCATTAAATCAACTCTAAGTCTTGCCCGTACCTTTGGTACAATGTATAATATCGTTTCGGGAACTATTAAAGTTTTTTAGAAACCTTTAAATTTAGCCAGAATATTAGAAGGATTTTTTCGCTGAATTTTTAAACCATGTTACTGTTCAGCAATTTATTTTTAGTTTCTCTGACCTCTTGATGGGTCTCCCCTTAAGAAGGCAATTAAAGGTTTTCATGGAAACTCCATAGATAATTTTAAATTTTTAAAGAGTAATAATAATATAGTGTCCCTAAAATTGAAGAGAAAGGTGTTAAACTTGAAAAGATACAAATGCAGGGTTTGTGGATACATCTACGACCCTGAGAAGGGCGAACCAAGGACAGACACACCACCAGGAACACCGTTTGAGGACCTCCCTGAGACATGGAGGTGTCCGTCATGCGGTGCAAAGAAGAAGATGTTCAAACCACTTGACTGAGAGGTGAATAAATGGACAAATACGTCTGCCAGATGTGCGGATACATCTACGACCCTGAAGAGGGAGACCCCACATCAGGGATAGAACCAGGAACAGCGTTTGAGGACCTCCCCGACGACTGGGTATGCCCTGTATGTGGCGTTGGAAAGGACCAGTTCAAGAAGATGGATTAAATGAAAGCCAGAAGAATTGCAGATGGGGTTTACTACACCGGTATCCTTGACTGGGACCGGAGGACCTTTGATGAGCTTGTAGCCCTCCCAAGGGGCACAAGCTACAACTCATACATCGTCTCTGGAAGCAGTGCCACGGCACTCATTGATTCTGCAGAACCCTCAAAGAGCAGTGAATTCCTGGGGATCATAGGGGAAATGGAAACTGACATCGACTACATAATCTCCCAGCACGCAGAACAGGACCACTCAGGTACAATCCCGGAGCTCCTTGACATGTACCCTGACGCAGAGGTCCTGGGGACACCTGCCTGCATTGAACTCCTAAGGGAACTTTTAAGGATCGATGGAAACTTCAGGGCGATTGAGGATGGCGAGACACTCTCCCTGGGTGATAAGACACTGAGATTCATTGTAACACCCTGGGTGCACTGGCCTGATACCATGGTAACCTACCTTGAGGAGGAGCGGATACTCTTCACCTGTGACTTCTTTGGATCACACCTTGCAACATCGGACATCATGGAGGTGCCTGAGGGTTTCCTGAGGGAGGCCAAGAGGTACTACGCCCATATCATGATGCCCTTCAGCCAGATGGTCACATCCAACCTAAGGAAGATCTCGGACCTTGACATATCACTCATAGCACCATCCCATGGCCCACTGGTACCCATACCAGACCTCATAATCGATGCATACAGGAGATGGACCTCAGGGGGCAGTAAAACGGTGATCGCATACACCACCATGCACAGAAGCACAGAGATCATGGTTGAGAGACTCACAGAGAAGCTCATGGAACTCGATGTGAGTGTAAGACCCATCAACGTTGCAGAGTCCGATACCGGGGAATTCCTCACGGAACTCGTGGATGCATCGGTCCTGGTTGTCGCATCACCCACGGTGCTCACAAGGCCCCACCCGGCAGTTGCATCGGCACTCTACCTTGTGAATGCACTGAGACCCCCGGTGAAGCACATTGCATTGATGGGATCCTACGGGTGGGGGACACTCATTGAATCCGAGGTCAAGGGTCTGCTATCCAATCTGAACGTGGAGTACCTTGAACCAGTCCTTGTGAAGGGCCTTCCACGTGAGGAGGACCTTCAGAGGATAGATGAACTTGCCATTCAGATAAAGGAAATAGGGGGTGAATTAAATGGTAAGTGAAAGGATGCAGGAGGCCCTAAACAGGCAGCTCAACGCTGAACTCTACTCAGCATACCTCTATCTTTCAATGGCCGCCTACTATGAGGCCTCTGACCTCCCGGGATTTGCAAACTGGATGCGTGTCCAGGCCCAGGAGGAACTTGCACACGCAATGAAGTTCTACGACTACCTTGTCCAGAGGGGTGCAAGGGTCGTGCTTGAGGAGATAGAGAAACCACCATTTGAGTGGGAGTCCCCACTGGAGGTATCCAAGCATGTCCTGGAACATGAGAGGAAGGTCACGGGACTCATAAATGACCTTGTTGACCTTGCAATCTCAGAGAGGGACCATGCAACCAACAATTTCCTCCAGTGGTTCGTGGCAGAGCAGGTTGAGGAGGAGGAATCCGCGGGTTCAGTGCTCCAGAAGGTGCGCCTTGCATCGGATTCACCAAGCGGTCTCCTCATGCTCGACGCGGAACTTGGAAAGAGGGTTTATAACCCACCAGCAAATGAAAAGGGGGAATAGTTTATGGGGGAGAAGGTATACGAAGTCAGAAAGGTTAAGAAGAAGGGGCGCGGCATGCCCCTCATAGGGGATAAATTCCCTGAGATGGAGGTCCAGACAACCCACGGGTTGATTAAACTCCCGGCCGAATTCAAGGGAAAATGGTTCATACTCTTCAGCCACCCTGCAGACTTCACACCTGTCTGCACAACAGAGTTCGTGGCTTTCCAGGAGGTTTACCCTGAACTGAGGGAACTTGACTGTGAACTTGTGGGCCTCAGTGTTGACCAGGTATTCTCACACATCAAGTGGATCGAATGGATAGAGGAGAACCTTGATACCGAGATCGAGTTCCCTGTGATAGCGGATACAGGGAGAGTGGCGGATACCCTTGGACTCATACACCCTGCGAGGCCCACAAACACTGTGAGGGCGGTATTTGTGGTTGACCCTGAGGGGATAATCAGGGCGATACTCTACTATCCACAGGAACTTGGAAGGAACATCCCCGAGATCGTGAGGATGATACGCGCCTTCAGGGTCATAGATGCCGAGGGTGTGGCTGCACCTGCAAACTGGCCCGATAACCAGCTCATCGGTGACCATGTGATAGTCCCACCGGCATCTGATATTGAAACCGCCAGGAAAAGGAAAGAGGAATACGAATGCTACGACTGGTGGCTCTGCCATCGCAGCATAGGTGGTGATTAGATGGAGAAAAAATTCTATGAACTCCCTGAACTTCCATACCCCTACGATGCCCTTGAACCATACATATCAGAGGAGCAGCTGAGGATACACCATGAGAAGCACCATCAGGCCTACGTGGATGGGGCCAATGGCATCCTCAGAAAACTCGATGATGCCAGGGAGAATGACGAGGAAGTTGACATCAAGGCGGCCCTCAAGGAACTCTCATTCCACGTTGGTGGCTACGTCCTGCACCTATTCTTCTGGGGTAACATGGGACCCGCAGATGAATGCGGTGGGGAACCAGGTGGACGGCTTGCAGAGTACATAGAGAAGGACTTTGGAAGCTTTCAACGCTTTAAAAAGGAGTTTTCTCAGGCTGCTGTGAGCGCGGAGGGCTCAGGATGGGCTGTCCTCACCTACTGCCAGAGGACCGACAGGCTATTCATAATGCAGGTTGAAAAGCACAACGTCAACGTGATACCCCACTTCAGGATCCTCATGGTCCTGGATGTATGGGAACACGCCTACTATATTGACTACAGGAACGTGAGACCCGACTACGTTGAGGCATTCTGGAACATCGTAAACTGGAAAGAGGTTGAAAAACGCTTCGATGACCTCTTCTAACTCCATTAATTTTTTAAGAACCTTTTATTCTAACTCCCGGGTAGCATTCCGTGATGCATAACATTTATTTTTAAATCACCATAAACATCTAAGAGTTACACTGATTCGGGAATGATTCAGATGATCTGGAACAGGGAAATGGAATGCATAAGCAGGGAGGAACTGGAGGAAATTCAGCTTAAAAGGCTTCAGGACACAGTAAGGAGGGCATATGAAAACGTACCCTACTACCATGAGGCGTTCGAGAAGGAGGGCGTGTACCCCGAGGACATAGAGTCACTGGACGACATCACAAGGTTACCCTACACCACCAAGGACGACCTCCGCAAGGTCTACCCCTTCGGGATGTTCGCTGTCCCCAGGAAGGAGATAGTGGAGGTCCACACATCCTCAGGGACCACAGGAAAACCCGTTGTCTCAGGCTACACCAGGAAGGACATAGAGATATGGAGTGAGGTCATGGCCAGGGGCCTCACAATGATGGGCCTCACAGAGGATGACGTCATCCAGAACACCCATGGCTATGGCCTCTTCACAGGGGGATTCGGGGTCCACTACGGTGCCCAGAAGATCGGGGCTACCGTTATTCCCATCTCAACAGGACAGACAAGAAGGCAGATAGAGATAATGAAGGACTTCGGGACAACGGTCATGATATTCACCCCCTCCTATGGCCTCTACCTCTCTGAAGTTGCAGCCGAGGAGGGCTTTGACCCTGCCGAATCCCAGTTAAAGGCAATAGGATTCGGGGCTGAGATGTGGACAGAGGAGATGAGGGCTGAGATAGAGAGGAGGTTCAATGCACCGGCCTTCAACATATACGGCCTCACTGAAATCATGGGCCCAGGGGTTGCAATGGAGTGCGGTGAGAAGAATGGCCTCCACGTTGCAGAGGACCACTTCTACCCTGAGATCATAGATAAGAACGGTGAAAGGGTCGGACCAGGTGAAAGGGGGGAGCTGGTACTCACAACCCTCACACGGGTGGGGATGCCGGTTATAAGGTTCAGGACAAAGGATATAACCTCAATAGATTATGGGCCATGTGCCTGTGGCAGGACCCTTGCAAGGATCTCAAGGATCACAGGCAGGGTCGATGACATGCTCAAGGTCAGGGGAGTTTCAGTGTTCCCCTCCCAGATAGAGAAGGCGCTCCTCCGCATAGATGGTATTGAGCCCCACTACCAGATAATAGTGACAAGGCCCCACCTCATGGATGAACTTGAGGTGAGGGTGGAGACCTCCCCTGAACTCTTCTCAGATGACATCAGGCAGATGGTGGAGACCAGGGACCGGATCGAGGAGTTCATAGAAAACGAGATAGGCCTCAGGGTTAAGGTGACCCTGGTTGAACCAGGTACGATACCAAGGAGTGAGGGGAAGGCAGTAAGGGTGATAGATAAGAGGAACCTTTAAATTTATGGTGATACCATGAGGGTTAAGCAGATATCAATATTTCTTGAAAACAAGAAGGGAAGGCTCTGGAAGGCACTGAGTACACTTGCAGAGGCAGGTATAAACCTGAGGGCACTATCACTTGCAGATACATCAGAATTCGGGATACTCAGGCTCATAGTCCCTGAACCTGAACGCGCGGCAGATGTGCTTGAGAAGAGCGGCTTTGTTGTTAAGCTGAAAGATGTCGTGGCAGTTGAGATGGATGACAGGCCGGGGGGCCTTGCATCAATCCTAGGGGTCCTCAAGGACTATGACCTGAACCTTGACTACATATACGCATTTGTCCATGAAAAGAAGGATAAGGCGATACTCTTCATGAGTACAGAGGACCTGGATGCCCTTGAAGGGGCCCTGAGGGATGCAGGGATCCGGATGGTTCCACCGGAGGAGGTTTACTCTCTCTGAGCGGAACATTCAACCATATCAGCTGGGGGTCTACTCCCCCTTAACCCTGACATCCTCAACCGAGTACTCTATGCCCTCCTCTTCCAGTTTCTTTGTTATGCTTCTGCTCATCTTACCAACTGCAAGTACGAGGACATTCAGGCCCCTCTTTGCGGCTGCAAGGGCAGCATAGGGGGTTGCAAATTCAAAATCAACATTTAAGTTTAACCTGGTCGCCGCGGCCCTTGAAACTGTCCCCATTATACCTATCCTGTCCTGGCCATGCGTGAGTTCCCTTATCCTTTCAAGGTCGGCTGCCCCTGAACCGCCCTCGGATATCCCCGGGAGAACCGCGATGGTCACCTTTCCCCTCTGGAGGGGTATGGTGCCGCTGAGTTCTGTGAGGGCCACATCCTCGCCCTCTGAGGCACTTTTCATGACTGTGGCGTGGGCTTCCCCGTTGATCCTCCTCCGTGCGTAGAGGACGCCGTCGTGCATGAACAGTTCGACCTCATCACCTGCGTTGAGGTCCTCCCAGGCGATGGCTGGCCAGATGGACTTGTAGGAACTCATGTACTCCAGGACCTCATCGGCGTATTGCCTGAGGCTCACAGCAGCACTCTTGAGCTTCTCACCACCCCTCCGGGTTATCTTGTAGTGGGATCTTCCGCTCCCTGCCTCAACAAGACCCTCTGCTATGAGGCTCTTTATGTTCTCAGACACCGCCTGGACCGTTATTCCCAGTTCATCTGCTATATCCCGTTGCCTCACATAGGGCTGACGCCTTGCTATCTCACTCAGCACCTGGAAACGTGTAAGTTCACCCTTCTTCCTGAAAGCCTTCATCCATTCACCTTCACATTTTCTATGGCCCGGTTAAGGAGTCTGAGGAATTCTTCCTCATTTTCAGCCGGTATATATGCTCCGCAGGCAGTGGCATGACCACCGCCGCTACCTCCCGCCTTCTCCGCCACCCTCTGCATGATTGAACCGAAGTGTATGCCGTCAAATGCAAGGAGGCGGGAGCACCTAAGTGAAACCTTGAGCCCATCACCGGTTTCAGCAAGCCCTATCATGGGCCTCCTCCAGTCACCGTAGCCCAGGAGCATACCTGCAACCGTACCCACCACCGCAGTTTTCACATCTGGGGCATGGAAGTACTGGAGGTTATCCATATCCCTTATGAGTTCCTCCTGCATTATCCGGTCGAGGGTGACTGCCAGGTAGGCCCGGTGTTCCCTGAGGACATACTCGAGTTCCTCCAGTTTTTCATGGCGATCACCCCCGATGATATCCATTGCAAGCTTCCATCTTGAGTTCCGGTTACAGGCGTTTACTGCGGTTGAGAACTCTGATAGGTCCCTGAATACCGTGTACCTCTCCTCTGATTTTAACTCGTAGACCTCACCGAGTATGAGCCTTGGGAGGTATTTATGGTACCTCCTTGGGACCTCATTGACCATCATACGGTATATCTCGTTGAAAAGTTTCCTTTTCTCGTCATCTGTAAGGTCACAGAGCCTCCTCTGGGTTTCACCATTTTTCAGGGGTATGCCCAGGTTCTTAAGCCTTGCTATGCACTCGTTGGTATTGTTTGTTGTTGGCAGGGTGACATCCCCGAAGTATGAGAGGGCACTTACGATGGACCTGGTGTGTCTACCGTAGATTGTAAGGTCACTGCAGCACTCAACCGCACCCTCCCTTATGCTGTCCTCCAGGATCATCCGGTTGGCACCAACCATCTTACCGGTCCTGATGTTCTGCATGTCACCCACTGCGGCAAGGAGACCCATCCAGCTGAGATCAGTGTATCCAAACTGCCTTGCAAGTAGATATGACAGGCCCCCACCTGAGATGCTGGTTGAACCATCCATTCCATAGAAGATGGGATTTATTTCAAGGAGCTCACCCCGTGGAGGTTCAAAGTTCCTCTTCCGCACCGGGGGGTGGTGGTCGAGTATTAGAACACGGGAGCTCCTTTTCATGTTTTCATGGACCATCTGTCCGGATCCAAGGTCACTGAACACTGTGAGATCCGTACCATGTTCAACCTCAGGGACCTCATTGATGTTTATTATGCTGATTTCATGGTCCTTCCCGAGGCCCTCAAGGAGTTTGCTGAGGATGGTTGCCGCTGTTATACCGTCACAGTCTGTGTGACTGTAGACTGTAACCGTCTCAGCATCATCAATCAGTTTACGGGCCCTTCTGAGCGCACCTTCAAGTTCGTCCATGTTCATTATCCCATACCCTCAGTTCTTCTTTGAGGACCTCACAAGCCTTGCAAGTTTTATGAGGAGTTCCCTCTTGCTCCCCTCATATTCAACAATAACCCTCCCTGATGATTCCCACCAGGAGGAAGGGTATGACTTATCAGATTCCATACGGGCTTCAAGCTGGAGTTTTTTTGCGGCCCTGAGTATTTCACTGGCACTTGGGGATTCAACCGCGTATTCAAGGGGCACCCTTCGCCCCTGGCTCCTTGACTTCCGTGAATCGAGATAGGCTGGCCATATTATCATTGTTCACCCTCCATCATCCTCTCTGAAAGTTCGGCTAGCATGTCCCTGACCGTGTACCTCTCTGGGATGACTGCATCAAGACCATACTCCTCAAGTTTCCTGAGGGTTATGGGGCCTATTGCAGCCACTTGTATCCCCCTGAGGGCATGGATAAGATCCCCCTCCTTATCACCTGCAATTTTAAAGAGGTTTTCCACTGTGAGGGGACTTGTGAATGTAACAGCATCCACCTCCCCCTTGAGTATACCCTCTATCATTTCCTCTGCAGGTGCCGTGTCCTCTGGTATCCCTGAGTAATAGGCCTCTGCAACGAGGACCTCTGCACCCATTTCCTCAAGTCCCATAGGGAGGACCCTCCTTGCAGAGAGAGTCCTTGGAAGGGCCACCTGCATCCCCCTGAGGTCGTATTTTCTGAGGGCCTCAAGGAGACCCTCTGCGGTGTAATCTTCAGGCACCAGGTCCACCCTGAGACCCATCTCAGATGCTGCACGGGCGGTCTTGGGCCCTATGACCGCGACAATACAGTCATCCCT
Organism: Methanothermobacter sp. DP; assembly: GCF_026692625.1. Taxonomy (NCBI): domain Archaea; kingdom Methanobacteriati; phylum Methanobacteriota; class Methanobacteria; order Methanobacteriales; family Methanobacteriaceae; genus Methanothermobacter; species Methanothermobacter sp. DP. Next base: position 355,871 of record NZ_CP113501.1, read on the forward strand.
GAGTTTTTCATGAAAGTCCCTGCATGTGCAGAAGAGGGATTCAACAGCCGCCGGGGAGGTGAATATAACCAGGTCCCATTCAGGGGCCCTCCGGCACACCTCCCTTAGGGAATCTGTTTTCAGGATCCTCAGCTCGAGGGTTGGGGCGACAAGGGCCCTTCCACCGGCACCCTCGATCAGTTTAACAGCAGCAGATACCCGCTCAGCGGGCCTTGTGAGGGCGATGGTCTTACCCCTGAGACCCTCTAATTTCCCGGTAGACATTAACAACCTCACCCACCACTATGATTCCAGGCGGCCTCAGATCCTTTTCTGCTATGTCCTCAAGGGTGCCGAGGATAACCCTCTCATCCTCTCTTGTCCCCCTCTCAATCACACAGACGGGGGTTTCAGGGGGCCGGTGCTTCATGATCTCCTGCATGTTCTCCCGCACGTTACCCACACCCATGAGTATTATGAGGGTGTCGGCCCTGTAATCCCAGTGAACCTGTTTTTCAGGTTTTGTGGGGTCCTCGTGTCCTGTGACAACAGTGAAGGATGTTGCAACGCCCCTGTGGGTCACGGGAAGCCCTGCAGATGTGGGGACGCCCACAGCGGAGGTCACGCCTGGAATGACCTTTGCCTCAACGCCGGCCTCCCTGAGCGCAAGGAGTTCCTCGCCACCCCTCCCGAAAACGAATGGGTCGCCGCCCTTGAGCCTCACCACTGTTTCATGCTTCTTACCTTCCTCAACAAGTATTCTGTTTATCTCATCCTGTGTTTTGTGGTGTTCACCGGCCTTCTTACCCACGTATATCAGTTTTGCATCTTCAGGGGCGTATCCGAGTATCTCCTCACCTGCCAGTCTGTCATACACTACCACGTCAGCCCTCTCAAGAACCCTTATGGCCTTCAGTGTGATGAGTTCAGGGTCCCCTGGACCAGCCCCAACAAGATAAACCACCATGATAATCACCTTTTTGCTCTGAATCAGATCTTCATTATGCCCCTGAAAAATTTGAAGCCGTCCTCTGATCCGAGTATCATCTCTGAGGCCCTTTCAGGGTGGGGCATCACAGCACATACCAGTCCTGATTCATCGCAGACCCCTGTTATCCCATCAAGGGAGCCGTTGGGGTTTTCACCGTGGAACTGCAGCACGACCTGGTCGTTATCCCAGACCTCGCTGACGTTTTCATGGTAGTATCTCCCCTCTGCATGGGCAACAGGCATCCTTATAATCTCATCCCGTCTGAATAGCCGTGTGAAGGGGGTTCTCGTGGTCTTAACCTGGAGGCTGGTCCACTGGCAGTTGAATTTTGGGTGCTCATTGACGGTGAAGACCCCCGGGACAAGTCCGACCTCCGCCAGGATCTGTGCACCATTACATATTCCAAGAACCGGTTTTTCCTCCTTCACAAGCTCCTTAACAGCGTCCATAACGGGGGTTATGGCTGCAATTGCACCTGCACGCAGGTAGTCCCCGTATGAGAATCCCCCGGGGATTATAACCGCGTCCAGGTGTCCCAGGTCCCGCTGATTCCACCATACATATTCGGGCTCTGCCCCGGCAAGTTCCAGGACATGGTAAACGTCACGGTCACAGTTGGATCCAGGAAACCTTATAACTCCCACCCTCATGTTTCAGCCTTCCATTTCCGTTATACTGAATTCGTAGTCGTGGATAACAGGGTTGCAGAGGAGGCGCTGGCACATATCCTCCACCTCCCGCCTGACATCCTCGGGGCTCTCCTCATCCATGGTGAATGTTATTATGTCACTTGTATCGGTATTTTCAACCTCATATCCAAGGAGTGCCAGGGCCCTCTCAATGGTGGACGCCTCCGGGTTGAGCATACCCTTCTTGAGCCTTATTCTGACCTCAACCATAAATTTCATCCCATCACCTCAGATCTTAACGTTCCATCTTTCAATGTCTTCCCTCTCAAGTATCATCTCAGCAACCCTTCTGTAGGCGCTCACAACGCCCTCCTCTCCCCGGCGGAATATGTCCTTGTCCAGGGGTTTACCGGTCTCCATGTCCCAGAGGCGGCAGGTGTCAGGGCTCACCTCATCCCCCAGACGTATCCTTCCAGAGGAATCCCTTCCAAATTCCAGTTTGAAGTCAGGCAGAATTATGCCCTTTTCTCTGAAGAACTCCACAAGGACGTCGTTTATCTTAAGTGTCATGCTCCTTATCTCTGAGATCTCATCACTGGTTGCTATACCAAGGGCGAGGATTATGTCCTCATTGAGCATTGGGTCGCCGTGCTCATCGCTCTTGTAGTCCATCTGTATGATGGGGGGCCTGAATTCCTGCCCCTCAGTGAAGGGGAACCTTCTAACAATACTTCCCGCTGCAATGTTCCTCAGTATAACCTCTATGGGTATCATGTCAAGTTTCCTTGCGAGCATGCAGCCGGGTTCCGGGAGTTCCAGGTACTGGGTTGGTACACCGGCCTCCTCAAGGACCTCAAATATTTTGGCTGAAATAACAGAGTTATAGTAGCCCTTCATTTCAAGGGTGTCCTTCTTTTCACCGTCACCTGCGGTTATATCGTCCCTGAACCTCACGGCAACGATTTCAGGGTCATCTGTCATGAGAACATCCTTTGCCTTACCACTGTAGAGTGGGCCGTCTATTTTCACGTTCATACTATCACTTTTAAAGCCTTGAGATTAAATCTCTCCTCTAAGACTTATATATGTGTAAATCTTATTAGAGTTATATTACGATTCAGTTTATATAATCTTGTGAACCTTATCATGCTTCTAAGGGTGATTGAATGTGTGGCATTGTGGCTTGTATACTCAAAGATAACAGGGCGGCGCCGGTACTCCTAGAATGCGTCAGAAGACTTGAGTACAGGGGCTATGACTCTGTAGGTATTGCAACGGCAGACCCAATGATAAATATCAAGAAGGACAGGGGTAAAATCGACGAGGTGGACTCAGAACTGGATCTCGCTGATCTACCAGGCAGCATGGGGATAGCCCATGTCAGGTGGGCCACACATGGCCTTCCAACCGCTGAGAACGCCCATCCCCACACAGACTGCACTGGGGAGATAGCGGTCGTTCACAACGGTATAATAGAGAACTACCTGGAGGTTAAGGAGGAGCTTGAATCAGAGGGCCATGTCTTCAGGTCCGAGACAGACACAGAGGTGATACCACACCTCATAGAGAAGTACATGGATGAGGGTATGGACCTTGAAGCCGCAACAGCCACAGCACTCAGAAAACTTAAGGGCGCATATGCCATTGCAGCCATATCCTCCAGGGAACCCGGCAGGGTGGTGGGCGCAAGGAAGGAGAGCCCCCTCATAGTCGGTGTTGGTGATGGCGAGTTCTTCCTGGCCTCGGATGTCCCGGCCATCCTGAACCACACCAAGAACATCATATACCTGGATGACGGTGAGATGGTCATAATTGACGGTGATGTGAGGGTAAGGGACCTTGATGGTAACACGGTGAGTAAGGAGGTCCATTTAATTGACTGGACAGCTGATATGGCTGAAAAGGCAGGATACGATCACTTCATGATCAAGGAGATACATGAGGAGCCAGGGGCCGTCAGGGACACCCTCACAGAGATGGAGGATGTTATGCGGGTGGTGAAGGAGATAGGTGAGGTTGAAAGGGTATGTTTTGTTGCCTGCGGAACCTCCTACCACGCATCACTGGTGGGCAAGTACCTCTTTGAGAGCATCCTGGGCATACCCACTGATGTCATCCTTGCAAGTGAGTTCAGGTACTCTGCACGTGCCCTTACAGACAGGACCCTTGCAGTATTCATAAGCCAGTCAGGTGAAACAGCCGACACCCTCAATGCCCTGAGATCCGCAAATTCAAGGGCCAAGACCCTGGCGATAGTCAATGTCCTTGGAAGCTCAGCAACAAGGGAGGCCCAGCATGTCCTCTACACGAGGGCGGGTCCTGAGATAGGTGTTGCAGCCACAAAGACCTATGTGAGCCAGCTTACCATTATATACATGCTTGTGGCTGCCATGGGGGCCCCTGAGCTCATTGAGAAACTTGAAAGGGTCCCTGCTATCATGGAGGAGGCCCTTGGGGATGAGGATAATATAAGGGGGCTTGCATCCCGCTATAGCAACGTGAGCGACTTCTTCTTCATAGGGCGCGGATTCTCATATCCAACAGCCCTTGAGGGCGCACTTAAACTCAAGGAGATAACATACATCCATGGGGAAGGTTATGCTGCAGGGGAACTGAAACATGGGCCCCTGGCACTCATCGATGATGGGGTGCCTGTTGTTGCCATATCACCCCCAGGGCCATGCCATGACAAGACCCTGAGCAACGTTGAGGAGGTCAGGGCGAGGGGTGCGAGGGTTATAGGTGTTGGGAGCACCCTTGATGAGGCCCTAAGGAAGGAGGCCGATGACTTCATAGGTCTGAGCCCTGAGGTCGATGAGGTGCTCTCACCCCTTGTGTACATCGTTCCCCTGCAGCTACTCTCATACTATGTGAGTGTTGAGCGGGGACTTGACCCTGATAAGCCAAAGAACCTTGCAAAGTGTGTAACCGTTGAATGATGGAGATGACGGGAACCATAAAGAAGTACTATGGGGTCCTGACGCTCTTATGCGTCCTCACAGGTCTATTGTTCCCTCAGTTTTCAGTTTTTTCAGGTTACACGCCCCTGCTTCTTGCATTTCTCGTCTTCTCCCTTGTCATTGAACACAGCCTGAAGGGCTTTGGGAGGATTATACAGCACCCCCAGTTTCTTGGCCTGGTCTCTGTGTCCAATTTTCTGTTATACCCTCTTCTGGGGTCCATTTTTATTAAAATATTCAACTTCAGCGGCGATATGGTTGCTGGAGTCATACTCCTCTCATTTGCACCATCCCCGGTTGTCGCGGCCCTCTGGACCGAACTATCCGGTGCTGACGGCACCCCTGCCCTTTCCGCTGCCCTTACATCCATGCTCCTATCTGTTGCTGTTTACCCCGCTGTCCTCTACCTAATGGGTGTGGCATCACTTTCGGTGGCTTTCAGGGTATTTGAACTCCTTGTATTCACAGTGTTCCTGCCTGCAGTGATTGCCCTCATTCTGAGACTTGAGGAGGAGAGGCTCGTACCTGCAAGGAAGACCCTTAACTTCCTCTCGGCGATACTCGGGCTTGTTATAATCGTTGTCGCGGTTGCCCACATGTCAGGTTCAGTGAGAAATGGTGGGGTCATGGAGATTGTCATTACGGTGTCTGTGATGCTACTTGCAGGTTTCACCTACGGCTTCATTCTCGGGAGGCTGAGAGGGGATGATGGGGCAGCATATGTTTACACGGCGGGTATGCGTGATGGTGTGATCCCTGTTGGTGTGGCCCTCACCTACTTTTCACCTGCAGTCGCACTCCCTGCCACGATTTTACTTGTGGTGATGCCGGTATTCACTGGAATTGTTTACTATCTGGTTAGAGGTGGAGAATAGTAGACAGCCTTTGAGTAACAGTTATTCTTCAATTTTTGGGGACCCTTACATTCCACCTCATTATAAGATACTCTTCAAGGTCGCTATCCTGAACCATTTTCACTTTTTTCCTTTTACGTATAATATGGCCTAGCTTTCTGTATGCATCATACTTTGCTCTGAGGATGACGAACTTTCTTCTCTTCAGATTCAGAAAAACCTGCAGGATCTCTGTGAAAAGGAAAAGTGGAAAATACTTCAACAGAGGTTTGGGGGGCATATTTTTGATGAAGGTCCATGTGTAGTTTCTCCAGTTATGATAGACTGTGAAATCACTTATGAATGGGTTGGTACCACCCTTGTAGTGGTATACTATGGCATCTGGGGTGTACCAGGAGTCCCACCCTGCATTCCTGAGTCTGAGTGCAAGATCAAAGTCCTCATAATAGGCAAAGAAATCCTCATCGAAATATTCGCCATCAACCTCGATATCATCGAGGGCCTCCTTCCGGTATAAACATGCACCGGCACAGCACCCAAGGATTCTGCTGTGTTCATCAAAATTTTCCACGGGTTCATAGGCGCCCCTGTTGAACCCAAGACCGTTCTTTGAGTATTCAAGGCCCGCTGAATCAATGAGATCCTTCTTCTGACCCCATATCATCTTTGCCTGAACGCTACCTGTATTCTCACTTCTTTCGACTTCTTTGATGAGGTTTTCTAGGAAATCCGGGAGAACCACGGTGTCATTGTTGAGGCAGACTATGTACCTGCACTGGGGGTCAGCCATCGCAACCCTTATCCCCTGGTTGTTTGATGCTGCAAATCCGAGATTTTTATCATTTTCAATTAATAGGATCTTCTGATTGATTAGATCCCCAAAATTCTTTTTTACAAAATCAATGGACCCATCTGATGATCCATTGTCAATGAAGACTATTCTGAAGTCAGTGTACGTCTGTTTCATGATTGATCTGAAATATGCGTCGAGAAAGCTGAGCCCATTGAGGTTGGGTGTTATTATGTACGTTTCTGGCATAGGATCACTCTGTATGTGTTTTCAAGTGTACTGACAATTTATCCGGGTTTAATTTTGCTTCAACAACCTTTCTTCAGATTTACTGTAAGTCATTTCGGCAGTATCTGCATTTATGGTACTGATATCCGCCCTTTGCAGTGTATCCCGCTTTAATGTACTTATGCACCAGATTAAGTTGCGATTTAAGACTTAACAGCATGGATTATTCCAACACCTATAATTTCATTGTCCACACGTTTTTTTAGTTTAAAGCCTTTACTTTCTAATGTCTCTATTAAACACGCAGGACCCATTCCTTCTAAAGGATGGTATTCAAGGATGATTTCATTAAAGGGGGATAGATCTGCATTATTTATTATTTCATATTCGCATCCCTCACAGTCCATTTTCAGTAGATAGGGATTACTCACCGGATAATCATTCAGAATCCGTTCTAATGTTATGCTTTCCACTGTAATTCGCTCATCAGCTTCACCATAAGCACTGGAATTACCGCTCCTGTTTATGCCAGGATAGGATAACTCAAGGTATCCTTCACTGGCGCTTACGGCTTTATTCACAAAGGTAATTCGATCGGCTAGATGGGGATTCAGACCTATATTCTGCAGGGCTGTCTGGTAAACTTCCGGGACGGGCTCGAAGGAATAAACCCTGTATCCTTTGCTGGCGAAGTACAGTGCAGTATCACCAACACTCCCACCGATGTCTATGATTATCCTCTCATTTTCTGTAGGGGGGATGTCATATGGTTCTTCAACAAAGGTCTCGAAAATTAGGGATAGGCCCACATTATTCACTCTCAGGGATTTTAAATCTATTATATCCTCGTCTTTTTGATCAAAAAACAATTTAGCTGTTTTTTTAGCGTCATTTCCAAGGTCTTGAGAACAGATGTACAGAATAGCCTCAAAAAAGGAGTTTTTCAGATCATTTTCTGTGAGTTTCACAGCTCCTATTCCTCTGACACCACATTCACATTCTTTAAAAATTCCCAAACGAAATAGTAACACTTTGAAGGGACTATCAGTCACATCAAAAATTTTCCTTGTCCAGTATAACTTTTTGCTGAGGTAATCTATCACAGAATGCCCTCCCCCAATGGATTCAGACGAAATGTTCACTGAGATCAAAAGCCTCAAGAACAGCTCATGTTAATTTTACATACTCAGATATTTAAACTTCAAATCAAATCATAGGTCTGTTGCAGGGATATCTCACAATTAAAAAGAAGGGCAAGCCCTGCCTTGTTTCATGATTGATCTGAAATATGCGTCGAGAAAGCTGAGCCCATTGAGGTTGGGTGTTATTATGTACGTTTCTGGCATAGGATCACTCTGTATGTGTTTTCAAGTGTACTGACAATTTTATCCCATACGAATTTCTCTTCGACAATTTTCCGCCCTTTATATCCCATATTATTCCTTAATTCGCTGTTTGAGAGGATGATATTTATTTTTTCCTTGAGGGAATCTCTATCACAGGGTTCCACAAGGAATCCATTTTCGCCATCATTTATAACCTCAACAACGCCCCCTGACCTGTATGCCACAACGGGCACAGAGCAGGCGTTCGCCTCTGCAAGAACCATCCCGAAGCCCTCCCTTGTTGAGGGAAGTACAAGCACCCTAGCCCCTTTAATCATGGATATGACTTCCCTGTAGCTCAGGTTGTGATGAAATGACACCCTCGTACTGATCCCATATTCATCAACCATCCCTTTCAGCCTGGTTCTCTCAACTCCATCCCCAATTATTTTGAGTTTCAGACCTGGAAACTCACTGCTAAGGGATCTGAAGACTTCGATAAGGTGGTCGACATGTTTGTGGGGGGCTAGTCTGCCCACGAATATTATGTAGTCCCCATTGGCGGGGGGCGTGGAATCAATAAGTTCAAGGTCCACGCCATTGGGAATGATATGTATCCCCTCAGGGGACCTGCCATATAGTTCCATCAGCGCAGATGCAGTGCTCCTGCTCACAGTGACGACACCATCGTAGGGCAGCCTCATGAGGATCCTCTCGAGGACTGATGCTAGTCCTGATGACTGTAACCACTGGTCTCCATGGGAGGAGCTCACATCATGGATGGTTGCAACCATTGGGATCCCACGAAGTCTTGCTGCGAGGAGGGATGGTAGGAGCGGCGAGTATGTCTGGGCGTCTATTATATCGTAATCATTCCTCCATATCCATAGGAATACAGCCAGCATGAACCTCATAAAGTCAAGGGGTTTTCTGAGGGGAGGCTTCCTTATTTTGGGCCCAACATGATACACCTGGATACCCTCAATTTCCTCATGATCAGGGACACCGTGAATCCTCATGGAAACCACGTCAACCTCGTGTCCCCTGCTTACAAGTCTCCTTGCAATTTCAAAGTATCGCCTTTCCCCTCCTCCATTGTAATGGGGTACAAAGAAATCTGACACTATTAGAATCCTCATAAAACCCACTTCTCATTTCCTAGGATTGATTCACTTTCCTTAACTATATATCTATGATGGATAAATAGTAATAATAATACCCGGGTGGTCCTATGAATCCACTGGCCCTGATTTCAATCACTGCTTTTGTGACTGCAACCCTATCTGGAATATACATCTTTGTGAAGAACCCTGAGAGCCGTTTCAACAGGACACTTCTTGCTTTTTCGGCACTCGTCGCATACCTTTCACTCACAGATTTTGGCCTTTACATCTCTGAATCCTATGGGATGGCAGCCTTCTGGGTCAGGATGGGGTTCCTCTGGCCATTCGTGGTTCCGGTGATCCTTCACATGGTAATGATATTCACGGGAAGAATGAGAAGATGGTACACTCTCGCAGCACTCTACGTACCTGCATTTATATTTTCAGCCCTTGAACTGACAACCGGCCTCATAACAGCCGGCCCACTGCTTACAACATGGGGCTGGACCTTCGCAGCATCCAGATCTGCAGCGTATGACCTTTCAACCATCTGGGGACTCGCCGTTGGGATAATTGCACTTATACTTGTTGTGATTCACCTAAGGTCCTCCTCACGTGAAGGGAGGACCCAGGGACTCTACCTTTTCACTGGCCTCATACTTCCCATTGTAACAGGATTTTTGACTGACCTCGTGCTCCCATTGATGGGCATTGAGACCCCATCACTCACAAACCCTGCTGCTGCAGCTGGAGTCTCCATCATAGCCTACGGGGTGCTGAGGTTTCACATACCAGTACTCAGTCCAATAAATGCAGCGATGGACATTGTGAGGAGCATGAACAGTTTTCTTATCATAACAGACCTTGAATTCAGGATATCCTATGTTAACCCGGCAGCCGAGAGGTTAACGGGTTTCAGTGCAGCGGAACTTCTGGGGAGAGGGATAGATGAGGTCATTGAATTTGAGGGTAAACTACCTGAAATGATGGGCTCCATGGTGGAGTCAGCCCTGAAATCAAGGGATGGGCTGGTACCTGTTGTTGTATCCGCCGGGCACATCCATGGAAGTGGGGGTGAACACGTCGGCCTCCTCTTCACAGGCTCAGATATAAGGCCGATAAAGGAGATGGAACAAAAACTTAAAAGGAGGGAGGAACGCCTTGTGCTGCTCACGGAGCACATGGCTGATGGCCTCGGGGAATTTGACAGGGACTTCAACTTCAGATACCTCAGTCCATCAGTGAAGAATATAACCGGTTACGGCCATAGGCACCTCCTCAACAGGTCAGCCATCGAGTTCCTGGATTACGTGCATCCGGATGACCGGGAGAATGTCAGGGACCTTATCATGAGTGATGAGGAAATGCACAGGGCAACATTCAGGATAAAAAGGCCAGATGGAAGCTACAGGTGGGTGGAATACGTTGACAGGCCCATCCGCAGAGATGGTGTTATCAGTGGCTATGTATTCGGCCTGAGGGATATACATGAGCATAAACTCGCAGAGGAGGCCCTCAGGGTGAGCCGGGAGAAGTTCAGGGAGCTTTTCAGGAACATGAATGCAGGGGTAATCGCTTTAGCTCCTTTTAAAGGAGGTTTCAGGGTTTTATCCATGAATCCCGCCGCTGAGGAGATGGAGGGTGTCGTCTGCGGGGACGTGAAGGGAATGGAACTTGAGAGGGCACTTCCAGGAATCGCAGAATCCAGCATCAGAGAAGCCCTTGAAATGGTGACTGAGAAGGATGAGCCACTGCACCTCCACGAGGTTAAACATGGTGAGAGATGGCTTGAAGTGTACATATACAGGCTCTCAACAGGTGAGATTGTCATAATATGCGGGGATATAACCCTCAGAAAGGAGTATGAGGAGAGGCTGAGGTCCTCCATAAGGGAGAAGGAGGCGCTTCTGAGGGAGGTGCACCACAGGGTCAAGAACAACTTCCAGATAATATCCAGCCTCATAAACCTCCAGTTATCTGAGATCCAGGATCCGGCACCCCTCATGGACCTTCAGACCAGGGTTCAATCCATGGCCCTCGTACATGAACTCCTCTATGAATCTGAGGATATAACCAGAATCGACATGAGGCGCTACATTGAGAGGCTCGCATCATCCATCCTGGACAGCTACCATGCAGCGGGAATAGAACTGAATGTCTCGGCCAAGGACGTGACTCTCCCCATCGAGACAGCCGTGCCCCTCGGGCTCATAATAAATGAGCTCATCACAAATTCCGTGAAATATGCATTCAGTGATGGGGGAGAGATCACAGTGGAACTGGAATCAGAGGGTGATGACTTCATACTCACCATCTCAGATAATGGTGTGGGACTTTCACCTGACTTTGTACTTGAGAACTCTGATTCACTGGGCCTGAAACTTGTAGGTGGCCTTGTGGATCAGCTGGACGGGGACCTTGAAATGGATATGGAGGATGGAACCCAATTCAGGGTAAGATTCTCGGTTGTGCCCTACAGGCCCAGAATATAGAAGGGCAAAGTTTAAGTTGAAATGCACTGGATCATTTAACATGGTACTCACACCAAGGGATGATGTTCTGAGGGCTGTTAGAAATTACTTTGAAAGTGAGCGCCGGGATGGGATAAACAGGCGAACTGAAGCATGGCGTTCACTTTCAGATAGTTTCATAAGAACTTCTGATGGCTCATACACCCTGGAGTCAGATTCCGGACGGGAGGCCATGCACACCCGGAGCGGCGCCATAACAGAGTCCTTTGAAAAATTTGTAAGGCCCTCTATACCACCTGATGCAGAGGAAATCAGGGTTCTTGACATCTGTTCTGGCCTCGGGTATAATACAGCGGCTCTCCTTGAATTCACATCTGCCGGTGAGGTTACAGTGGACATGGTGGAGGTTTCCCCTGAGACACTGGCAGCGGCCCTCATCGTCCCATCACCGGTAAAATCCCATGAAATTGTCAGGGCTGCCTATGAGGTCCGCCTTATGGATATGGGAATCATAGGCATGAGGGCATCTCCCCCACCGCCCCCTGAGGTCACCCTGCGGGTTCACTGCGGGGATGCAAGGGAGACGCTCCAGAAACTTGAGGCTGAATACTATGATGCCATCTTCCTTGACGCATTCAGTCCCGGTGTTTCACCTGAACTCTACACGGTGGAGTTTCTATCACAGATAGCCCGGGTTATAAAGCCAGACGGAGTCCTTGCAACCTACACCTCCGCGGCTCCCCTGAGATCCGCCCTTATAGATGTGGGGTTCCATATTGGTGCCGGTCCGGTATTTGGAAGGAAATCTGCAGGCACACTGGCCTCAATGGATCCCTCAAAGATTAAAGAGCCCCTGGACTGGAGGGATGAGAGAATGGCAGCCCTCAGTGATGCAGGGGTACCCTACAGGGATCCCACACTTTCTTCAGATGGTGAAACCATAATTGATAGACGTAGACTTGAGCGCATGGTAGTTCGTGGTGTTACAAGGATTTCATCTGCAGTCAAAACCCCGATCTACCTTGGGGGTTCCGTTGAGGGGGACAGGATAGGGCGCAGAGTCCGGCGGAACCTTGAGGGGATGGGCATATCCGATACGAAGGGAGGGAAGGCACTCTACATAATATGCCCACAGATGGATGAATGTGTATGTGGCTGTGGAGAGGAGAGGGTGGCAACCTCAAGGGAAAGGATACTCTCAATGAGGAGGAGACTACTGGAAGTGGCCAGTTTCAGAGGGTGATACAGGAGAATTCAATCTGATAGTTTCATCGGGTTTTGTAGAGTTCTACTGTATTATTAAAGGATTCAATGCGTTAATATAAGAATTGATAATTGCATATTTATTTGCGGATTCACTGAGTTTAATGTTAACCTTAAGGTAATTTCATATTTTTCAAGCGGATTCGATGAGTTTAATGGCTTAATACGGGAGGATTTCATGTTTGAGATAAGATCAAAGGACAACCTGGGAAGAACAGGTGTACTCAAGACAGAACACGGGGAGATTAAGACACCGGCGCTCATGCCTGTTATACATCCGGGTAAGCAGACCATTGACGTTAAGAGGTTCGGCGCTGAGATCGTGATAACCAATGCCTACATAATCTACAGGAACCCTGAACTCAGGGACGAGGCACTGAGAAAGGGTGTCCATGGACTCATAAACTTTGATGGACCTGTAATGACGGATTCGGGTTCATTCCAGCTATCAGAGTACGGCGACGTTGAGGTTGAAAACCATGAAATAGTCCGCTTCCAGGATGAGATAGGAACAGACATAGGTACATCCCTGGATATACCAACGCCGCCTGGTGTGAGCCACAGAAGGGCCCTTGAGGAGGTTGAAATCACACTTCAAAGGGCCAGGGAGTCCCTTGAGTACAGGGAGAGGATGATGCTCAACGCTGTTGTACAGGGATCAACCCACCCTGACCTCAGAAGGTACTGCGCCTCACAGCTTGCAGAGCTCCCGGTGGAACTCCACCCAATAGGTGCCGTCGTACCTCTAATGGAGTCCTACAGGTACAGGGAGCTGGTTGACGCTGTACTATCCTCTGTTTCAGAACTTCCGCCATCAAGGCCGAGGCACCTCATGGGGGCTGGGCATCCCATGATATTCGCCCTCGCGGCCTCCATGGGATGCGACCTCTTTGATTCGGCGGCCTACATACTCTATGCAGAGGATGGTCGTCTTCTGAGCACAGAGGGGACATATAAACTTGAGAACCTCCAGGAGATGCCGTGCTCATGCCGGGTATGCACGGATTATACCCCATCTGAGCTTCGCGGGATGGAGGCTGAGGATAGAAGGAACATCATAGCTGAACACAACCTTCATGTGAGCTTTGCAGAGATAAGGAAGGTCCGCCAGGCAATTTATGATGGGAGCCTAATGGAACTTGTTGAGGAGAGATGCAGGGCACATCCAAGGCTCCTTGAGGGATACAGGAGGATGTCGGCTTACGTTGAACTCTCTGAGAGATTCGAGCCAAGGTCCAAACGCTCAGCATTCTTCTACACTGGACCAGAATCACTGGGGCGTGTTGAGGTTCACAGGCATCTTCAGTGGGTTAAGAAAAACCTGAAGGGAAGGGTGGCAATCGCAGGCCCATCAAGGAAACCCTACTCATCCAGTTTACCCTCCAGTATCAGTGGTTTTCGCTCAATGAAGCCCCAGTCTGATGGAGAATGGAGTGTGGTGGTTGCAGACGTGCCCTTTGGCCTCATACCCCTTGAACTTGACCAGGTCTACCCACTCGCCCAGAGCGATGCGCCGGGTATCATGGACCTGGAGGCCAGGCACTTCCTGAGGGAACTGATACTCGACCTTGAGGGGGATGTGATCATAAGTGAGGACCTCTGCAGTGAACTCGGACTTCAGCTTCCACACATCTATCCAGGGGAGGTGGAGACCTATGTTGATGACCTTGACCGTATAAGGATGATTGCAGACTACCAGTTCGGTGAGGGATCGGGTAAAGTGCTGTTCCCTGATGATGTGAGGATTGAGAGGAGCCGTAACACAGGGAAGATAAGGCACATATACTCAGGAGAAAAACTGATATGCACCATGAGGGCATCTGACGGCCTCTTTGTGCTCTCAGCCGAGGGTGCCAGGAGACTTCATGATGGCACAGCCTACCCCCGCTGCAGGGTGGCCGTGAATGAGGAGTCTGAACCATTTGCAAGGGAGGGCAGGAGTGTATTTGCAAAGTTTATAATTGACTGCGACAATAATATAAGGGCCGGCGATGAAGTTTTAATTGTTAATGCTCATGATGAACTTCTGGCCACAGGCAGGGCACTTCTCTGTGCCGAGGAGATGATGGACCTCAACCATGGCCAGGCAGTGAAAACCAGGAAAGGAGGATTTTAAATGATACCGGGCATGGGAATGAACCCGAAGCAGCTGAAACAGATGCAGAGGGCCATGAAGCAGATGGGAATGGATATGAAGGACCTCCGTGGCGTTGAGGAGGTTGTGATCAAACTCAAGAAGAAGGAGATCATAATAAAAAATCCCCGCGTGAATGTCATGGACTTCATGGGCCAGAAGACCTATCAGGTGACCGGCAAGGCCCGTGAACGTGACCTTGAAGCTGAGGTTAAGATACCCGAGGATGACATTGAACTTGTCATGAACCAGACCGGTGTAAGCCGGGAAGAAGCCACCAGGGCCCTTCAGGAAACCGGGGGTGACCTGGCAGAGGCCATTATGAGGTTGAGCTGATGGTCTTAATAGCCCATATCTCGGATCTTCATGTGGGCGCACCCAACTTCAAGGAGGACATACTCCTTGAGGCCATAAGACAGATAAATGAGCTTAAACCTGACGCAACCGTTATAACCGGTGACCTTACAGATAATGGCTACTATCTTGAATTCCTGCAGGCCGCCGAGTACCTCAGCGACCTCAGGGGACCCCACATATTTGTTCCAGGGAACCATGATGCAAGGCATGTGGGAAACGAGACCTTTGAGGATGTCTTCAGGTACAGGAAGGGGACCTTTGTTATGGATGACCTCACAATAATAGGACTTGACAGCAGTGAGCCTGACCTCGACTACGGCAAGATAGGGAGGTCCCAGCAGATCTGGATGGAGGAGGAACTTGAGAGGGCCTCAGAGAGGGGACATTTCAGGGTTATAGCCCTCCACCACCACATAATACCTGTTCCCAAGACAGGCCGTGAGAGGAACGTACTTGCAGATGCAGGGGACATACTCTATTCAATAATCAGGAAGGGCGCTGACCTGGTGATATCGGGCCACAAGCATGTCCCCCATGTCTGGAGGGTTGAGGACACTTTCTTTGTAACCGCCGGGACGGTTTCATCCCTTAAACTGAGGGGTAAAGATATTAATTCATATAATACATATTACATTACTGAGGATTCTATAAGAATAGTTCTCAACCAGGTTCAGGGAGAAAGGATTGAACTGGCATCCCACAGCCTGCGGGAATAATCTCATTCAGGTGGTTACTTGAGGGTAATTATAGATGCATCGAACGTCGCCCATTCAAGGAAAAACGACGATGATAGGCCATGCATAGAGAATATACTGTCAGCGGCAGAGGAGCTTGAAAAACTCGGCTATGAACCTGTTATAATTGCCGATGCATCCCTGCGACATGAGATAGATGATAAGGAGAAGTTCAGGAAACTCCTTGAGGAGGGGAAATTCCAGCAGGTTCCCTCAGGTACCACGGCTGATCACTTCATACTCAAGATGGCAGAGGAGGAAGATGCCAAGATACTCTCAAATGATGTATTCAGGGAGTACAAGGACGAGTTTCAGGACATAAACAGCAGGAGGATACCCTACACATTCAGGGATGACAGGATCCTCATAGGGACCTCTGGAAAGCCAAAGAAGGTTAAGAACATCCTCCAGAAAATCTGTAACGAGGCCCTCAAGGAATTCGAGAAAAAGAGGATAGACTCATATAAGGCCAAAAGGGGCAAGAAACTAAGCGGGATAGCCATAGCCAAGGAGGCCATTGACAGGATAAGCAGGAGTCAGGAGGAGGGTCTTGAACCCAAGCTTGAGGGTATATTCATGAAGCTCCCCCTCTTTGAGAAGTTCATGAGCATGGTGGAGGAGGTGGAGCGGACCAGCAACTACATAATATTCGTACTGGTGCACCCTAGGGACTACAGGGAGGCGGTGAAGTACGCAGGTAACATTGCTGTAACGGTTGGTGACAGGCTCAAACTGGAGCACGCCCCCCTGGTGGCTGTAAGGAACGACCTCTTCCTGAAACCAGGCACATTTGAGTTGAACATAATGTACTCTGAGGACGTCATGGAGGAGGCCCCCTACAACGTTAACATAACCATAAATGATCATGATTACAGTTTTGTTAAGAAGAACTCAAGGAACATAGCAAGCACAATCGCAGCCAGGATAGGATCATGGAGGTTCCCCATAGTATCTGTTAAACCCAGCATGCTGCTTGAGAAGCCAGGGGAATTCGATGTGGTTCTTGAAAAGGGAGGCAATGATTGATGGTCATGGATTATCTGCTAAGGAAGATACTGGGATTTTTCATAGGACACAGGGTTCTGAGTATCGGGACCAAGTACATGCCCACCAACAGTACAGAAAGGGAATACGTGGACATGCTCAACTACACAAAGACGATGCTCATAGAGATAGAAAGGGCCCATATCAACACCAGCAACATCTTCGATAACCTCACAAGGGAACTTGGAACCGACAACATCCCCAAGAACAGAAAGTTCATTGAACTCAAACCTGCAGAGAACAGGGTTGACGAGTATGCGCTCCTCAGCAACATAATAATGGGAAGCGACCGCTACCTCTACATTGAGGTCTTCAACGGCGGACGCATAATGGATGAATTCGTGTCCATAATAGAGAAGGAGAAGGGGAGGATCATAGAGAAGAGTTCAAGCGAGATACTCGCAAGGTTCCTCTCCAAGAACGACGCTATAAGGGTCGCCATAAAACTGATAGGCGCAGGGAGCAAAAGGGGGATAAATGTCAGGGCCGCCGCCGGAATGACGGGGGCCGCGGCAATTGAGAGGGCCATAAACCTCAACAGGGAGATAGGTGAGGTTCCGGGTGTTGGTTTCACAAAGCTGGGAGGTGAATTTGCCATAATATTCACCAGTGAATTCGAACCGCTCTCAGGCAGCCCATCATACCGTGACAACTACCTCTTCATTGACATGATCGACTCAACAGGATTCATAGAGCGGTTTGGCCGTGACAGCCTTGTTGAGATAATGAACGATATAAAGGCCTACATGGAGAATGACTGCAGGGGAAAGATCGAGGGTTACCGTGAGGGTGGGGACGACCTCATAGCAAACTTTCCCACAAAGGACATGGCTCTGAGGGCGGGGATAGATTCCGCATGGCATGCAATGGACAACGGAGCCAACATAAGGGTGGGTATCGGAAAGACCAGGCGGGAGGCCGGTGAGAGGGCCCAGATTGCAGACAGCATAAAGCTCTGGAACCCAACATCAATCATGATATTTGATGTTGCAGATGGAATATACGGCTACTTTATCCCCTCACCCTTCACAAGGTCTGTTATTGACTTTCTGATGCATAGGAAGTCTGTGGCGCTCCTGGTGTTCGTATTTGTGTTCGTGGCCACCTTCCTTGGCTGGAATATGGGGCACTGGGAGTTTGGTCTTATCGCAATCCTCCTTGCCGTTATCTATGCTGCCACGGCATGAAAAGGAAAGTTATTTAAGGGTACTTCAAGATAATAATAAGGGGAATTGAAATGAGACCTGAAACCGAGGCTAAAATTATTGTTAGCTTCCTGATTTCCCTCATAGCATTTGGCTGCGGGTCAGGTCTGGGCATTGTTATAGGTCTTTCCAACGATAATATTACTGCAGTGGATATTAACGATACTCCATCCAGTGATGTCCAGCTCTCCCCCAGCAGCACCAACCACCTGCCCCTCAACGGGATAAAGGAGCGCGGCAGGGAGGAAGCCCAGAACAGTTACGGGGAAGTCAATGTTGTTAACAGCAACCAGGGGTCCTCCAACAATACAACATTCTGAGGGGATCCCAATGAACTTTTTTTGGTAGGAGTGGATACTGTGAAAATCAGGTTTATTGAAGGCGGGGTCTGCGCTGTTGATGGAGTGCTCGCTGCAGGTTGCCGCGAAGGTAAATATGGCGTTGGGCTTATCGTCACCAGAAACGCAACTGCAGCGGGTGTTTTAACATCCAACAGGGTCCGGGCAGAACCTGTTAAACTGACAGAGAAGGTCCTTGAGGGCGGCAGAATTTCAGCCATAGTTGCAAACAGTGGAAACGCCAACTGTTTCACAGGAAGAGACGGGATGGATGATGCCCTCAGGATGGCCAGGGTAACAGCAGAATCCCTCCAGGTGGATGCCGGTGAGGTTGCTGTTGCATCAACTGGTGTTATAGGAAGGAGGATGCCCATCGGGAAGATAGGATCCCTCATAAGAAGGGCTGCAGATCAACTTGAAAACTCCCCTGAAGCCTCAGGAAATCTTGCATCTGCAATAATGACCACAGACACATTCCCCAAGGAGGTTGCGGTGGAGTTCCAGCTTGAAGGCGGTGAGACCGCCCGTATAGGTGCTGTTGCCAAGGGTTCAGGTATGATAGCCCCAAACATGGCCACCATGCTCTCCTTCATAACAACTGATGTTGATGCATCACCTTCAGAGCTCAGGGAGGCCCTCAGGAGGGCTGTTGACGAAAGCTTCAACATGCTCATAGTGGACGGGGATGAGAGCACCAATGACATGGTTATAATGACATCAACCTGCAGATCAGGGAGGATAGATGATAACTTCACTGAGGCCCTTGGGGTCGTCTGCAGGGAACTTGCCCGTATGATGGCACGTGACGGTGAGGGGGCCACCAAGTCATTCCAGGTCGATGTTGTGAATGCCAGGACACGGGAGGATGCAAGGAGGGCCGCCAGGGCAATCGCAGGTTCATCCCTCGTTAAGACGGCAATATTTGGGGCCGACCCAAACTGGGGACGTATAGTTGCAGCTGCAGGATATTCAGGTGCAGAATTTGACCCCGATAGGATAAGTGTGACACTCGAATCTGAGAGCGGATCTGTGGGAATAGTTGAGGAGGGGAATGTCCTGGCCTTTGAGGGTACACCTGAACTTGAACTTGCAGAGAGGATAATGGGTGATGATGAGATAAGGATAACTGTTGACCTCAACACCGGCAGTGAATCGGCAACTGCATACGGCTGTGATCTCACCTATGACTATGTGAGGATAAATGCTGAGTATACTACTTAAATTGATGTATTATATTGTGGTGAAGGGTGTTTGAATGAAGACCGTTAACATTCTGGTGGAGGCACTCCCCTACATCAAGAAGTTTCACAAGAAAAAGATAATGATAAAGTATGGCGGCCACGCCATGATAGATGAGGCTGCAATGGACTCGACCGCACGGGATACTGTGCTGTTGAAGTATGTGGGCATGGAGCCGGTGGTTGTCCATGGAGGCGGCCCTGAGATTTCAAGGGCCATGAACAAGATGGGCAAGGAGCCAAGGTTCATAGAGGGACTCAGGGTTACAGATGAGGAGACCATGGAGATAGTCAAGATGGTCCTTGTGGGTAAGATAAACACGAGCATCGTCTCAAAGATATGCTACCATGGAGGAAGGGCCATAGGACTGTCAGGTAAGGACAGCAACCTTCTCCTTGCAAAAAAGAGGGCGCCACATGTTGTTAAGGATAGTGAAACAGGTGAGAGAAGGGAGATAGACCTTGGACTTGTGGGTGAAATTGAATCAGTGGACCCAAGCATAATCAACATGCTCACAGATAACAACTACATCCCTGTGATATCACCCATCGGTGTTGACAGGAACGCCAACACACTGAACCTCAATGCAGATACGGTTGCAGGTGAGGTTGCAGCGGGTATAGGGGCAGAGAAGCTTATAGTCTTAACAGATGTGCCTGGAATACTCGAGGACCCCTCAGATCCCGACACCCTCATAAGGAAGGTGAGTGTTGATGAACTCAGCGACCTTGTAAAGAGCGGTATAGTGGAGGGGGGGATGCTCCCCAAGACACTCACATGCATACAGGCCATAAATGATGGTGTCTCATCGGCCCATATAATAGATGGAAGGGTTGAGCACTCACTTCTACTTGAAATATTTACAAAGAAGGGTATTGGGACTATGATAACCAAGTAACCCTTGGATTATCCATCCAATTCCCCTCTTATGGCCTTGGCCATCTCCATGGTACTGGCACTCCCCCCAAGGTCAGGTGTCATTATCCCCTTAAGCAGTGTCCTTTCCAGTGCTTTCTGTATTTTCTGTGCTTCCTGTGTTTTGTTGAGGTGTTTTAGCATGAGTGCTGTTGTGAGTATCATTGCTGTGGGGTTTGCTATGTTTTTTCCGGCTATCTGGGGTGCTGATCCGTGGACTGGTTCGAATATTGCGTTTTTTTCTCCTATGTTTGCTGATGGTGCCAGTCCGAGTCCTCCGATGAGTCCTGCTGCTTCGTCTGAGAGTATGTCCCCGAATAGGTTTGTTGTGACCAGGACCTGGAATTCCTGGGGCTGTGTTATGAGGTACATGGCTGTGGCGTCCACGTAGTAGTCCTCTGGCTCCATCTCGGGGTAGTCTGATGCCACCCGGTAGAATTCCTCCCTGAACACCCCATCGGTTTTTTTAAGGACATTGGCCTTGTGCACCGCGGTCACACGACTCCAGCCCTCCCTCTTAGCATACTCAAAGGCAAATCGACTTATCCTCCTGGACGCAGAGCGTGTTATGACCCTCCTTGCAACCGCACCATCAGCGGTGAACTCCTCATCACCCACATAGAGGTCCTCAGTGTTCTCCCTCACTATGACAAAGTCAAGGTCCGGGTAAAGGCACGGAACACCCGGAAGGGACTTAACAGGCCTCAAATTCGCAAAAAGATCAAGCTCACGCCTCAATGTAATAATGGCACTCTTCTGGCCGGGCACGGTTGTAACTGCACCAAAGAGTGTTGCATCAGACCTTCTGACGAGTTTCACTGTTTCCTCTGGTATGGTTTCACCGCACTTCATGAAGCACTCATTACCTGCCTCTGCATACACAAATTCCATTTCAAGGTCCAGTCCCCCAAGAACGTGGAGAGCGGCCTCCATAACCTCCTTACCGATACCATCACCGGGTATAACTGTTATCCTGTACATCTGAACACCTTAAGTTTAATTCCATGAATGCAGATTCCATGTGAGATGGTATAATATTTAAGGATCCTATGATAAAAGTATACCCAAGTGGGGGGAATTTTTTCATGCTCAACGTTCTCAGTATCTTTGATTCCCTGAGGGATGATAGAAGCGCACTCAGACACTACAAGAAGAAGCTTCACGAGTACCAGGAACATGAGGCTGAGGTTCTCATAGATATAGGGGTCATCTACCTTGACAGGGGGGAAATAGAGAGGGCAGTGGGAAGCTTTGAGGAGGCCCTTGAAACCTACAGAAAACTCAAATTCCCTGAGGGCGTCGCATATGCCTCTGAACTCCTCGGGGACTCCCTGATGGCTCAGCGGGAATTTGACAGGGCCATGAAATGCTACTCAGAGGCACTCTCAATATACTCGGAGATCAATGGCAAGGTTGCAGATGAACTGAGGGATAAGATATATGAGGCGAGTAAGATAAGGGAGGCGGTGAGTTCAGATGATACTGAACCTGAACCCGTCCAGCACGATTCACAGTCCACAGACATTCAATCTGAGGCCCAGAAAATCTTTAGCCTTGCAGATGACCTCATGGGTATCATTGACGCCTTTGAATCATACGGGAAGTGCTGGGAGGACCGTGACATAGACACCCTCGATTCCAATCTGGAGTCTGCCACAATTATACGTGACCGCCCAACGGAGGCCCTTCTCAATCTTCTGATAGGTCGCTACAGAATGGAGGAGGGTGAGCTCTATGATGCCCTGAAGTTCATTAAAAGGTCCAACAGGATATTCAGGGAGAGTGGAGATTCTGCAGGGCTTGCGGTATCCCTCGTGATCCTTGGAGTTCTCTTATTCCTCATTGATGAGCGTGAAAATCTCTACGATGTATTTAAGGAGGCTCTTGAGATGTTCAGGTCACTTGGACTTGAAGATGCTGAGAAGGTTACAATGAATATCATAAATACCCTCAGCAGGACCTGAAACTCATTTCTTCCCTACCTTTACCTGCATCATGACATTTTAGCCGTATTTTCTGTTTGATAACTGTAATTCATGAAAATCCATGGGCTTCAGCCCACCAGTTTTCCAGGATAAGTATTATGTATCCATGCGAACATAACGAATATAACAGGTGATAACATGCAGAGGAGAGAAAACGTTGCGAGGCTCATTGAGCAGTTAAGGGAAGACGATGAACTCATGAGGGTTCAGGTTATTGAACTCCTCAGTGAGATAGGTGAACCAGCGGTTGAACAGCTCATTGAGGCCCTCGACGATGATAACAAGTTTGTGAGGAGGGGGGCCGCGGCGGCACTTGGTAAGATTGGGGATCCCCGGTCCATAGAACCCCTCATAGAGGCCCTGGCCGATGAGAATAAATGGGTTCGAAGGGACGCATCAACTGCCCTTGCAAAGATGGGTGAAGAGGCAGTGGAGCCCCTCCTTGAGAGCCTCTCAAGTGACGACTGGAAGATAAGGGGTGCTGCCGCATGGGTCATAGGGAACTTCAGGGATGAGAGGGCTGTTGAACCACTCATTGAACTCCTGGAGGATGACAGTGGCTTTGTGAGAAGTGGTGCTGCAAGGTCACTTGAGCAGATAGGTGGTGAACGGGTGAGAGAAGCGATGGAGAAACTGGCAGAGACCGGGACAGGATTTGCAAGAAAGGTCGCCCTCAGCTACCTTGAAACTCACCAGGAGGAGTGATTTTTGAAGGTAAGTATAATTGGGTCAACAGGGCGTGTTGGAAGGGCAACGGCACTGTGCCTTGCAGAGGAGGAGGCTGTGAAGACACTGCACCTCATATCAAGGAGAGAGAGCCTTGAGCAGAACATTGGAGAGGTCCTTGATATGAGCGATGCCCTTGCAGCCAAGGGGGTTTCGGTTAAACTGGAGAACTCTGCTGACATAGAAAATGTCCATGGCTCAAGGATAGTTGTTATAACAGCAGGTGTTCCCAGAACCGCTGATATGGACAGGGATGACCTTGCATTCCAGAATGGGGTTATCGTTGCCGAGTATGCAAGACAGATTGCCAGGTTCGCCCCGGATTCAATTATACTTGTTGTGACCAATCCTGTTGATGTGATGACCTACGTTGCACTCAAGTATTCGGGTTTTCATCCCAGCAGGGTATTTGGCCTTGGAAACCACCTCGACTCCCTCAGGCTCAAGAATTACATGGCAAGGCATTTCAATGTCCATGTTAGCGAGGTTCACACCAGAGTTATCGGGCAGCACGGCCCCTACATGGTCCCCCTTATCAGCTCCACATCAATAGGGGGTATACCCATTGAGCACTATGCAAGGAGGGACTACTTCTCTGGTTACCGGAGGTTCGACCTCAAGAAGACCATAGAGAAGGTTATCAATGCAGGTAGCAACATCATAAGCAGGAAGGGGGCCACCGAGTATGGTCCGGCCTTCGCCATCTCCAACATAGTGACAACGATACTGAATGATGAGCGGAGGATACTCACGGTTTCAACCCTCATGGAGGGCGAGATTGATGGTATCAGGGACGTGTGCCTGGGTGTGCCGGTGAAGCTTGGTAAGAATGGTATAGAGGGTGTTGTGCCAGTCCTAATGGACAGGGATGAGAGGGAAGCATTCAGGGAGGCCGCAAACCATGTCAGAAACTCCACAATGAAGGTTATGGAGTTTCTGGATGAGGAATTCCCACTTTAGTCTCGCTGGTTTTTTTGCTTGATCACGGGCTTTCAGGGTGAAGGTTCTTTCATCCACCCATTTCATTTCACGGGGCCCCATTGTGCGCTGGTTATCTTTCAGGTCAGTACCCATAAGGCTGGACCTGCACTGGCAGCAGGGTCCAATGGCGCCGGTTATCTTTCAGGTCAGGACCCATGATTTTATGGAACCCTTTTAGAGGCACCATGGAAATATTTATATAACTGTTCAATTATAAGTTAATTCAAGACCTGGTTTCTGAACATTGTACATTGAGATTCTGCCGGGTCAGGGTTCAGAGATAACCGGCAACACTTTTCCGGTATATTTATATGGTCATGTGCCAAAAACCTAATCAAAAAAACTGAAAGGAGACACCATGATAAGGATAGGCATTCTTGATCTTCAGGGCGATGTTTCCGAGCACCTCGAGATGACCCGGAGGGCAGTTGAGAGGCTGGATGTGGATGCAGAGGTAGTGAAGGTGAGAACAGCGGAGGACGCATCAGCTGTAGATGCAATAATAATCTCCGGCGGTGAGAGCACCGTCATCGGTAAACTCATGGAGGAGAGAGGGATAAAGGATGTTATCCTCACCGAGAACAAAGCGGTCATGGGGACCTGTGCCGGGATGGTTCTTCTTGCAAGGGAAACAGACTATGAACAGCCCCTCCTGGGACTCATAGACATGAAGGTTAAGAGAAACGCCTTTGGAAGGCAGAAGGATTCCTTTGAGGGGGACATAGAGATACTTGGAAGAAAATTCCATGGAATATTCATAAGGGCGCCAGCTGCCGTCGAAGTGGGTGAGGGGGCCGAGGTACTATCCAGAATCGATGAAGGGATCATCGCAGTGAAGGAGGGCTGCAACCTTGCACTTGCCTTCCACCCTGAACTGGGAGAGGACACCGGACTTCACGAATACTTTATAAAGGAGGTATTGAATTGTGTGGAATAGCAGGAGTGGTCTACAAGGATGGTAAACTTCACAACGTCGGGGCAGACATGACTAGGATGCTCCATGCGCTGCAGCACAGGGGCCCCGACTCAGCGGGTTTCTCAATCTATGGAGGTCTTGGTCTTGAGGAGAACGAGTACCTCCTTAACATTGAGGTTAAAGAAAAGAAGGGGCTTCTTGAGAGGGTCAAGGAAACCGTTGAAACGGTAAGCCCCATAAGGAAGGATGAGGTCATCCCATCAGTTGAGGACTACATAATATACCGCTGCAGGATCACCCTTGAATCATTCTCACAGCTTAAACCACTCATAATGGAGATAGACAGGATAGAGGATGTCATAGTACTCAATGGAAGCCACTCCTTTGAAATGATAAAGGATGTGGGATCTGTACTTGAAATAGCAGACCGCTACGACACCTGGTCAAAGAAGGGCACACATGCCATAGGCCACACAAGGTTCTCAACAGAGAGCATAGTTGACAGGTACCATGCACACCCCTTCCAGAGCTACATCATCCCTGACATAACCGTGGTACACAACGGCCAGATAACCAACTACTGGAAGATAAGGGAACCCCTTGAGAGAAAGGGACACATATTCGAGACAAACAACGACACAGAATGCATAGTCCACTACGTTGCAGATAAACTGGCATCAGGCTACAGCCTTGAGGAGGCACTTGAACAGTCAGTGAAGGACATGGACGGACCTTTCTCATACATAGTCGGAACACCCACCGGCGTGGGAATAGCAAAGGACCAGCTCGGCCTCAGGCCAGGGGTGATGGCAGAGAACGATGAGGTATTCGCGGTTGCATCAGAGGAGGTCTCCCTGAGGGAGGTCATGGATACAACCGAGGTTGAACAGATATCCCCCGGCGAGGTCAGGGTATACGAGATATAGGGTGATATGATGAGGGAAGCAGTAGTTGATGCAGAATCAAAAACCCCCAGGGAGGTTAACAGGGCCATAAAGAGCCTGGCAAAGGACCACGACAGGATAGTGGTTAAAAACCCCAACGCCATGCACTACATCGGCGCGGGACTCACAGAGGACGTGGAGCTCATAATAGATGGTTCAGCCGGATACTTCGCCGCGACAATGATACACGGCCCAAGGGTTAAGATAAATGGTAACGCAGGATGGTTCCCTGCAGACAACATGACAGAAGGTGAGGTCATAATAGAGGGATCCGCTGGAGACGGAGTCGGACAGGGAATCTACGGCGGAACGGTCGTTGTAAGGAAGGGCGCAGGGTCAAGGACAGGAGAGATAATGAAGAACGGAACCATCATCATAGGTGGAAACTCAGGTTTCATGACAGGCCTATTCATGATGGGCGGCCGCATAATAGTCCTGGGGGACCTTGCAGAGGACGCCGGGGAGTCCATCATAAGGGGAACGATATACGTTGGTGGAGAAATAAAAAGCCTTGGAAAGAACGCAAAGGTTGAGGACATAACCCCCGAGGAGGAAGAGGAACTCAGAGGTATCCTCTCAGAATACGGATTTGAACTTGAGGATGAGGAATACCATTCCTTCAGAAAGATTGTCCCAAGAAGCAAAAGGCCATTCTATGGCGAAGAATCGGAGGAAGGATAATGAGCAGATATGCAATGGTCGGAACACCCTGCCAGATAACAGCAGCCACACTGATGAAGGAATATAACGGGGAATCCCCCGTTGAACTCAGAATCGGACTCTTCTGCATGGAGAACTTCTCCTACACCTACCTTAAGGAACTTGCAGAGGAGGAGGGTGTTGACCTCAGGGATGTTTCAGAGTGCCGGATAGAGAAGGGCAGGCTCTGGTTCCACATCAACGATGGAAGCACAGTATCCATACCACTTGAAAGGGCTAGATCCGCAATGAGAAAGAACTGCTCTGTGTGCATGGACTTCACATCAGAACAGTCAGACGTTTCAGTGGGATCTGTGGGTTCACCCCAGGGATGGTCAACACTCATAATAAGGACAGAGAGGGGCCGAGAGCTGGTTGATGGGGCCGCAAAGGCAGGATACATTGAGACAGCGCCCATAACAGGGAAGGGCCTCAAACTTCTTGAAAAACTTGCATCAGGTAAAAAGGAGGAGAACCTTGAGGAGATACAGAGAAGGGAATCAGTTGCAAGGCCCGTCCTATACTGGCGGGTGATGCCCGGGGACCTCTACCTTGAGGAAATTAAGGACTACCAGTTCGATGACCTTAAGTCTGACGTCATCGATGTTGGCGCATGTGTGCTCTGCGGGGCCTGCGAGGCGTCATGCCCGGAGGGTATCGTGAGGATAGAAGACAGAAAACCCGAGGTTAAGGGCGAATGTCCCGAGGGCTGCAACGCATGCTACGTGGCATGTCCCAGGACCTACGTACCCGACAGCATAATAAGTCACGAGTCCGCGGCCGAACCCCTGGGGGAGTACACTGAGATACTCTCTGCAAGGGCCCCCATGTTCAGGGGCCAGGATGGTGGTGTTGTAACCGCACTCCTGATCTATGCCCTCAGGGAGGGAATCGTTGAAGGGGCACTGGTGGTTGACAGGGACCCTGCAATGCCATGGAAACCCGTACCTGTACTGGCAGATGATCCAGAGGATGTTGTGAGGGCTGCAGGTACCAAGTACTCAGTATGCCCGATATTGAAGGTATTAAAGGAGTAAGAGGGGTTAAAGATGCCTTTTAAGGTTGAGAGAAAGGAAGATGTATGTAAGAGGAACTTTGACCGTCCCGGCTGCTGCTGGTACATGTGTGATAACCGGGACGAGTCACTCTGTGCAAACTGCTACTCATGCTATAACAACTGTCCACACGATGTTTACGAGATAATAAACGGGGAACCAGTACCCCTGAGGCATGAAAACTGTGTGGGGTGCCGTATCTGTGAGGAGATGTGCCCCAACAATGCAATAGAGGTCAACGCCGTTCCAGAGGACCGGAGGAATGTATGGTCATTTACTGACCTGCTTGAGATACAGAGGAAATCCAGGGAGGGTTCCTACAAGGTCAGGGGCTGCGGTGCAGTGAGGAGGATACCCACCTTTGACGACCTTGTGATCATACCGGCCCAGGTCTCAAGACCGCCCATAGACAAGTACAGGGAGCCCTGCAATACCCGGGTGGTCCTGGGTGACAGGTTCGCCGAGAACCCCCTTGAACTTGACACACCCATCATGATAGCGGCCATGTCCTTTGGAGCCCTCAGCAAGGAGGCCAAGATAGCCCTTGCAATGGGTGCAACCCTCGCAGGCACAGCCACAAACACAGGTGAGGGGGGAATGCTCCCTGAGGAGCGTAAATACGCCTCAAAACTCATTGCACAGTATGCATCAGGACGCTTCGGTGTCTCTGCAGAGTACCTCAACAATTCAGAGGCCATCGAGATCAAGATAGGTCAGGGTGCCAAGTCAGGTATGGGCGGACATCTGCTTGCAGAGAAGGTAACAGCGGAGGTCTCAAGGATAAGGATGATACCAGAGGGTACCGATGCACTGAGCCCGGCAAGGCACATGGATATAGTCGGGCCAGAGGATCTCAGCATGAAGATATCCCAGCTCCGTGAGATAACCGACTGGAAGGTCCCGATAATGGTCAAGTTCACATCTGGCCGTGTTGCCGATGATGTGAAGATAGCTGCAAAGGCAGGGGCCGATATAGTTGTGGTTGATGGTATGCAGGGAGGTACAGGTGCAGGGCCTGACGTTGTAACCGAGCACTCAGGTATACCCACAATAGCAGCCATAGTGGAGGCCGATGAGGCCCTCAAGGAAGTCAACCTCCGTGATGAGGTGAGCCTTGTTGCAGCAGGTGGTATAAGGAGCGGGGCTGACGTTGCAAAGGCCATCGCACTTGGCGCGGATGCAGTCTACATCGGTACAGCGGCACTTGTCTCAATTGGCTGCCGTGTCTGCCAGATGTGCTACACAGGCACCTGCAGGAAGGGTATTGCAACCCAGGACCCACGCCTCAGGAAGCGCCTTGACTATGTTGAGGCAGGTAAAAATGTTGCAAGGTACATAGAGGCCATGA
Organism: Methanothermobacter sp. DP; assembly: GCF_026692625.1. NCBI lineage: Archaea > Methanobacteriati > Methanobacteriota > Methanobacteria > Methanobacteriales > Methanobacteriaceae > Methanothermobacter > Methanothermobacter sp. DP. Next base: position 385,084 of record NZ_CP113501.1, read on the forward strand.
CAGAGGAGGTGTGCATGCTCACACAGCAGGCGGGTAACACTGACGTGAGCAAACTTGAGAAGGATGACCTCAGGGCGCTCACCGTGGAGGCCTCGGCACTTACGGGAGTTAAGATGGCTGGAATGGAGGCACCGGCCCGGTTTTAGCCGCCAGAACATTTAACTTCCCTGATTTTCATTTTTTAAATTTTTCCATTTTTTCTTTTATGAAACCTATTTAAACATGGCAACCCATAGAGTAATAACAGATTTTTTCTGGAGGGAATAACTTGAATGAGTACACCAACAGGTCACTCAGGGTCTATGTTCTCATAGCCGCAACACTATCATCCTTTTTAACGCCATTCATGGGGTCATCCATCAACGTTGCACTCCCTGTGATAGCACTTCAGTTCGGGATAGATGCAATACTGCAGACATGGATTCCAACGGCATTTCTCCTTGCAGCGGCAATCTTTGCCGTACCCTTTGGGAGGATTTCTGAGATATACGGTATGAAGAGGATTTTTATCTATGGAAACCTGATATTCACTGTTTCATCGGTCCTATCAGCATTCTCACCATCTGCCCCTGCCCTCATAGTATTCAGGGCCATCCAGGGTGTGGGATCAGCCATGATATTCGTCACAGGCCTTGCAATGCTCACCCGCGTATTTCCTCCAATGGAGAGGGGTAAGGCCATAGGTATAAACACAGCCGCAGTTTACATTGGCCTTTCGATGGGCCCGGTTCTCGGGGGTTTTCTCACACATTTCCTGGGCTGGCAGAGCATATTCCTTGTCACGGTCCCGGTAACACTCATTGTTCTTGCTGTGTGCCTCCTTAAGGTTGAGGGGGAATGGGCTGATGCCTCAGGGGAAAGTTTCGATGTTCCCGGTTCAATCTCCTACTGTATTTTCCTGTTTCTTTTAATGTATGGATTCTCCGCCCTTCCTGAGGTTGCAGGGGCGCTTATGATAGTTCTGAGTATCCTGGCGTTCGGGATATTCCTTAAAATTGAACTATCATCAGATAGCCCTGTTTTCAATGTGAGGCTCTTCAAAAATCTCAGATTCAGTTTCTCAAGTCTTGCAGCCCTGATAAACTACAGCGCAACCTTTGCAGTTTCCCTGCTTCTGAGTTACCACCTTCAGTACATTAAGGGACTGGACCCTGGCTCCAGCGGACTCATACTCGTCACGCAGCCCATTGTCATGGCCTTCGTGGCCCCCCTGGCAGGAAGGGCCTCTGACAGGTTCAACCCCCAGATACTTGCAGGTATAGGGATGGCAATAAATGCAGCTGCGCTCCTGAGCCTCAGCATCCTTGATAGGGGCACGCCCCTATTTATGATAGTGACATCCCTTCTTGTCCTTGGCCTTGGTTTCGGGTTTTTCTCATCCCCCAACACCAATGCAATCATGGGGTCCGTTGAGAGGAGGGACTACGGTATTGCATCTGCCACAGTGAGCTCCATGCGCCTCATCGGCCAGGCCTTCAGCATAGGTATAGTGACACTCATCTTTGCATTCCTGATAGGGAGGGTTCCAATATCCCCTGCAAATTATGACCTCCTCATAGAGAGCACAAGGATATGCTTCCTGGTGTTCGGGGTCCTATGTTTCATAGGGGTTTTTGCTGCAACAGCCCACAGGAATGACGGCTGATGAGCAGACCCCTAAACTTTTCACAAAAAGTGATTTAATCTACACTTTTTTCATTTTTTTGGAAAATTATTTAAACTATTTTTTATTTAATTTTTATTGAGGGGGGAAATTTTTGAAAGATGATCATCTGAAGGTTTATGTGCTATGCGCAGTGACCCTCTCATCATTCCTTGCACCATTCATGGGTTCATCAATCAATGTGGCCCTCCCCCTTATGGGCGAGAGCCTTAATATGGGACCCTCCCAGCAGACATGGGTTATAATGGCATTTCTTTTAACTGCAAACGTCTTTCTACTGCCATTTGGAAGGTTATCTGAAATATACGGGATAAAGAGGCTCTTCATTTCAGGTAATATCATATTCATCACAGCATCGGTCCTCTGTGCACTGGCACCTGATGCAGCTTCAATCATCCTTTTCAGGGCATTTCAGGGAATCGGGGCCTCCATGGTACTGGTAACAAGGCTTTCCCTAATATCAATGGTGTTTCCGGCATCTGAGCGTGGCAGGGCCATAGGTGTGAATACCGCGGCAATAGATATGGGACTGTTTGCCGGTCCCATCCTGGGAGGTTTTCTGGCAGAGATCATGGGATGGGAGTCCATATTCTTATTCACGGTTCCAGTGGGAATCCTTGTTATACTCATCTCGCTATCCAGAATTGATGACGAGTGGATGGCTGGTGGAAGCAAAAAGTTCGATCTGGAGGGGTCACTCACCTACTGCACATCACTTTTTCTCTTCATTCAGGGATTCTCAACACTTGCAAGTATAAGGGGGCTTCTGCTCCTTGTTCTAAGTTTCCTGGCGTTTTCTCTCTTCATCAAGACAGAAACGCAGGCAAGGAACCCCCTCTTTAATGTTGAGTTATTCAAGAACAGAAGATTTTCCTTTTCATCCCTTGAAGCCCTCGTGGTATTCACATCAACATTTGCGGTTTCCCTGCTTCTCAGCTACCACCTCCAGTACGTCAGGGGACTCAGCCCATCTGCCAGTGGACTTATACTTATAGTTCAACCCCTCATGATGGCCCTGATCGCCCCCCTTGCAGGGAGGATGGCCGATATGGTGAAGCCCCATATTCTGACATCAGCGGGTATGGTGCTGATCTTCATGGCACTCATGGGATTTGCAGCACTGGGCCCTGATACACCTGAAACAGCAGTAATAATGGGACTCATGCTACTTGGAACTGGTATGGGACTTTTCTCATCCCCAAACACAACAAAGATTATGTGTTCAGTTAAAAGGGATCATGCCGGGGTGGCATCTGCCACGGTGACCTCCATGCGACTCATCGGCCAGGCCTTCAGCATGGGTACAGTGACACTCATCTTTGCCTTCCTGATAGGGAGTGTTTCAGTATCCCCTGCAAATTATGGCCTCCTCATGGAAAGCACAAGGATATGCTTCCTTTTATTTGGTATTATCTGTTTCATAGGTCTTGCTACAGCAATCCACAGAAACACTTATTAAATGATCTTATATTGTTTGAGAGTTAAAGGGATGATCTGGGGGTAGCCGCATCAACCGTGAGTTCGATGAGGCTTATAGGCAGATTCTGAAGGGTTACCACCATCTTTTTGATTTTTATGGGGGAGTCACATATTTTACCCTCAAGGATAAATATATTGATTAGGGAACAGGGATCTGCTTCATCATATTTGCCTTGCTATGTATGATGGGGATACCTGCTCTCTTGTGGGTGTTAAAGATGAGGATAAGGGTTCTTAAGGACGGACCATACCTTGTGGAGGGCTCGGTACCACTCTATGAGGAGGTAATTGTAACCGATGAGGATGGACACACAAGGGAATTTGTTGAGAGAAGGGAGTTCCCGCTGAAGGAGAGGTACCTCCTCTGCCGCTGTGGCGCATCAAAGAACAAACCCTACTGTGATGGAACACACACCGAGGTGGGCTTTGATGGTACCGAAACAGCATCAAGGAAGCCCTACATTGAAAGGGCGACCGTGTTCAGGGCGGGGGACCTTGAACTCACCGATGTTCCTGAACTGTGCGACCACTCAAGGTTCTGCCTAAGGGCGGGGGGTATAAGGGAACTCCTCAGGAAAGGTGACGCTGAGAGCATACAGATCGCCATTGAGGAGGCGATGATCTGCCCATCAGGGAGGCTCGTCCTGTGGGACAGGAGGACCGGGAAACCCTATGAAAGGGACTATGAAAAATCAATAGTGGTTATCCATGATAAACAGAAGAAGTGTGAGGGGCCACTCTGGGTCAGGGGAGGTATAAAAATAGAATCAGCCGATGGAAGGGAGTATGAGACCAGAAACAGGGTCACCCTCTGTCGGTGCGGTTTATCTGAGAACAAACCATTCTGTGATGGTAGCCACTGGATGAGTGCAGAGGAGAAACTTGAATTTAAGAGGAAGTGGGGTATTGAGTAGTTTTTTTGTAGAGAAAAAAAGGAAGTTTGAAACCGAGGAAATTTCTACTCCATTTTCCTTTTCATCCACAGGGCCCCTATCAAAAGGCCAACTATGACCCCTATCAGTGCCCCTGAAAGGAAGGGCGTCATAAAGCCGCCGCCCATCTTTTCTGTATTCACTGAGTTGAGTTCAAGTAGTTTCTCCCTGATTGACGCCTCATCGGCACTGCAGTACGTCACCCTGGTTGCAAGTTCTGGATGCCTCTGGAGGAAGGCCCTCACAGTGTCCTGGTAGGCAACCGCAAGTATCTTCTTGTTGGGGTTTCCAAGGGCGTGTTCCAGTTCATGCTCCACATCCGATGGGCTCTGGAAACGGTACACGGTGACGTTGACCCCGGTCTCATCGGCCACTGACCGCGCAAGTTTTCCTGTGGAGTTATCTGCTATTACAATGAATGACTCTGGGGTTATCTCCATTCCATGGGCTGAGACACCGCCGATAAGAAGAAAAATTAATATGAATGCGAACTTTTTCACATGAACCACCTAGACCTTTTCCATTTCAATGAGCTCAGGTTTCATCCTCTCAAGGAATGAGAATATGAACATGCTTGCAGCACCCTCCACGACACCCACGAATATGTAGAAGGGTATGAGTGTTGACATGAGCATTTCAGGACCTGCAACACCCGCTGCCAGGAGTATCATGATGTGGAACGCGGTTGCAATCATTATGCCCAGGAAGGTGGCTGAGAATACAGCAAGGCCCCTGTCAAGTTCACTTAGAACCCTGTAGACCCCATAGGTTCCGATTCCAAGGCTGATACCCATTGTCAGTATATTGGCCCCCATGCTGGTTATCCCCCCCATTCCAAGCATGAAGAACTGGACGAGGAGGCAGAGAACAGCAACCATAACCGCTGTGAGGGGGCCGAGTATTATGGCTGCAAGGGGTATCAGGAAGAAATGCACCGGGACACCGAAAGGTGATGGCACAGATATGGAGGATGCAACCGCAGCGGCCGCTGCAAAAAGTCCTGTTCCAGCTATCCTTTTTTCCTTTCCGGGTTTCTTTGAGAATATGTAGAAGAATATGCCAATGTTCACGAGTGCAACAGCCCAGTAGACTGCTGACTGCCACAGTGGTATGATTCCATCGGGTATATGCACTGTTGAACCTCCGTTAAGTGTTATCGAGTATATTCACTTATTTTGGATATTCAGTTGCGTGGGAACCTGAATGCGGTTAAACCAAAAACCAGGCACAGTCCTGCAAGTGCAGGTATGAATCCGTAATCTGGTTTATTCACATTAACATCTGATGTTTCTGTGGTATTCTCCCTTTCATCTGTAACGTTCTCTTCAGGCAGGGCACTGCTTTCAGCACCGGACTTTCCTGATGAATCTGATGAGTCCAATTTACTTTCATGGGTGGTTTTATGGCCACCTGATGTGCTTGCTTTGCTGCTGCTCTGACCTGAAGGCTTATTGGAAGTGCTGGATGAATCTGATGTGGTGGATGAATCTGATTTACTGTCACCTGAATCCGATGGCTCCTCAATGTAGTAACCATGGCCCGGGTGGGCCCATGCATGATGCGAGAGACCTGCAATCAGTGCAACAGTTGCTAAAATGATAAGGAACCTTCTCATTATATCACCACAGATTAGTTAAAACATCTTCAATATATAAAATCTTTTATTACTGAGAATACTTATAAGAATCTGAAAGTAATACCGAAATGGGGATGTGGTCTCAGAACTCCCATTGATGAGGAGATCTATGATCAAAGGTTAAATGCTCTATGTGATCTAGAAAATTAAAGGAATACAGGGCTGATAGATCAGCCTCTATCCATAAAATAAAAATAAGCCTCTTCTACTTTGAGGACTCCAGAACATCCAGAAGGGCATGCGAGATATCCCTGAAACTGTAACCCTCACTCACAAGGTTTCCCAGGAGCTCGGAGTCACCGTAACTCTTGGATTTAAGGTTTCTACGGAGCACCTCCACAAGGTCCTCCTCGTAACCCCTCCTTATCTCCTGTGGGGATGGCATGTTGCTCTTCTTTATCCTTTTACCTGTGAATGACTGGATTCGCCTTAACCTGTGGACCTCCCTTCCAACAACCAGTGTGAAGGATTTTCCACTTGAACCGGCACGCCCGGTACGCCCTATCCTGTGAACATAGTACTCGTTCTCGAATGGGAGATCATAGTTGACAACGACCTCCACATCGGGTACATGTATACCCCGTGCAGCAACATCAGTTGCAATGAGGAGGTTGAACCTTCCCTTCCTGAAGCGTTCCATGACACGTTCACGCTTTGACTGTGATAGGTCCCCGTGAATTTCATCCACAGAGTAACCCATACGGCTAAGCTGCTTTCTGAGCCTCTGAACCCTCCTTTTGGTGTTGCAGAATATGAGGCCCATTCTGATGTCATTGGATGTCAGTATCCAGTCAAGGAGCTCAACCTTGTCCTCCTCCCTGGTTTTGAAATAGAATTCATCTATCCTGGGGCTGTGCTTTTTCTCTACACGGAGAATCTGGGGGCTCCTCATATACCTCTCTGCGATCCCTAGCACCGGCTTTGAGATGGTTGCAGAGAACAGCAGGGTCTGTCTCCTTTCAGGTACGTGGGATAGTATCCTCTCTATGTCCTCTATGAAGCCCATGTTGAGCATCTCATCTGCCTCATCAAGCACGACCGTGGATACACTTCCAAGGTCCACGGTACCCCTCTCGATATGGTCTATGAGCCTTCCTGGTGTTGCGACTATAACATGGACACCCCTCCTGAGCTCGGCTATCTGACCTCCAATACCCTGGCCACCATAGACCGCAAGCACCCTCACATTAAGGTACTTACCTATCCTCCTTATCTCATCGGTGACCTGCAGACAGAGTTCACGGGTCGGGCAGATCACAAGTGCCTGGGGGACCCTCTCTGGTTCAAGGTTCTCAAGCAGGGGTATGGCAAAGGCTGCGGTTTTCCCGGTCCCGGTCTGGGCCTCCCCAACAACGTCCATACCATCAAGTGTAACAGGTAATGTAAGTGCCTGGATTGGGGTTGTACCCTCAAATCCCATATCATCAAGGGCCCTGTTAATCTCCCCTGAGATATCAAATTCACTGAATTTCAATTCTTTCATTTTTATCTTTTCCTCAATTCTTAAAAATCGATTATTCAATTATCAGCTGCCAGCCGGCAGATCTGAAACATGATAGCCCCAAAATTTCTGCCAGGCACATGATAATTAAAAATCAGCACATATCCATGTTGAACTCCACACTATTTAAAGTAATGGTTTTGGTGTGAATTAATTTTCAGGATTTAGTTCATTCCAAGAACCTGTAATCTGGTTTCAGACGACTCGCGGGATTTTTTCATCGAGAAATAGCCTTATAACACGCATGGGCGTCACTATCATGTTTATCCCTTCATCGTGGCCCTCAACAGGGACACTTTCAATGATCTGCAGCTCATGCACCGTTGTGGCTATGGGGGTATCCCCGCCTATGGCCCCCCGGTCCCTGAGTTCAGATATCTCCCTGTCACCGTATCCTCCCCCCTTACCAAGGCGGTTTCCCTCCAGGTCAACGGCCACGGATCCCTCAACAACAAGGTCAACCTCAGGGAATCTGCTTATGAATGAACCATACCTGTAGGCCCCCCTTATGGTTGATGCGGCTTTGGCATCTGGAACATCCCCTGAGATTAAAAGGTAACCATCCTTTATCTTCGGTGTGGGCATTACAAGGTCCTTTCCATCATCAAGGGCCAGTCTTCGTACTGGGCGCTGGGCAGAATCAGGGGATGAGAATACAACATCTGCTCTCTCCCATTCTATGGTCCTTGAGAGCCTCTCTGCGGCTGCAACTGACCCCTGAAAATCTGGTATGCGGCCATGGGGACGGCTGCTTACACCCCTATCCTTCAGGAGTTTCCAGATCCTCTCCCTGATCATGTTCTTATCCATCATCATTTTTCTCTGCAGACAGATTCAAATGGATCATAGATCCTGTTCAGCATCGTCGTCCACATTCTTCGCTGCACTGACAACCCGTGTACCTGCAATTGCGTCGAGGATCCTCAGACGATTCCTGAGGCGTCCCAGGATAACGTCCAGGATGAGGGGGAACCAGAGTATCCTTGAAAGGTTCCTTATGACAACCTGCTGCCACCTGAGTTCACCCTCCTCTGATATTACAGCGAGACCCATCATCCTCTTACCCACTGTTCCGCCATGGTACTCAAAATAGCTGAAATACAGAAGGGTTATGATGCCAAGGAGGGGGAGCCAGTACCTGTAGATTGAGAAAAGGTTCAGGAGAAGTGCTAATGGATAAAAAAGGACTGTTAAGAGGTACATCACCCCTGTAACCACAAGGAAGTCCAATGCAAATGCACAGAGCCTCTTCTTCTTAAGTTCCATAACACTCCTCCTGTATCAGATCAGCACACCCTTGGAACAGGATCAGCAACAGGGGCCTCAAGTATCCTCCTGCCTCCAAGGCTTGTTTCAAGGATCACATGACTGTCCTGATTCGCTTCACCTATTATCCTTGCGTTTTCACCGTATGGTGCCTTCCGGACGGCTCTGAGGACATCCTCAGCGTATTCAGGGTCGACACCAATGATGACCTTGCCCTCGTTGGCAACCTCATAGGGGTCGATGCCCAGCATCTCAGAGACAGCCCTCACCTCCTCCCTCACAGGGATCATGTCCTCATCAACAACCATCCCGACCCCTGATTTATCTGCGAGTTCGTTGAGGGCATTTGCTATACCGCCCCTTGTGGGGTCCTTCATTGCGGTAACACCACCAACCTCAAGGGCAGCCTCAACCATACCCCATACCGGGGCAACATCCGATTCAAGGTCGGTGTCGAATCCAAAGCCCTCACGGAAGGCCATGAGTGCCATCCCATGGTCCCCCACGCTACCTGTGAGTATGATCTTATCACCGGGCCTCAGTCCTGAGTCCCTTATTATCTCACCACGCTTCACAACACCTATACCCGTGGTTGTTATGACCATCCTGTCCAGTTTACCCCTCTCCATGACCTTGGTGTCCCCGGTTACGATTGACACCCCGGTCTCCCTGGAGACAGCGTCCATTGACTGCACGATCCTCTCAAGATCCTCGCCAGGGAACCCCTCGCTGAGGATCATTGCACTTGCAATTGCAAGGGGCCTTGCACCCATAACAGATATGTCGTTGACTGTACCTGCAACCGATATCTTACCTATGTCACCGCCGGGGAAGAAGAGGGGGTCGACTGTGTGGCCATCGGTACTCATAACTATCTCATAGTCGCCGAGGGGTATGCTTGCACCGTCGTCAAGGTCCTCGAGGCCAACTCCGCCGTTAACCCTCGTGTTATGGATATTGGATAGTATTATGTTTGATATGAGGTCCTGCATCACTTCTCCGCCTGCACCATGGGACATGCCGATCTTCATAGATTCACCTGTACAATCTCTTGCTTATAGGGTATCTTGCTGATGGTATAAAACCTTTCATTGGTGTAATCCCATATTGATTAGGGCAGAGGTTTCCATCAGGACAATATTTTATTTAAAGGAGTTAGGATAGATGGATTCAGTGATCCATAGCATACCCTGGAAGCACAATCTTTTTAAATGGGGGATCCTATACTATAGATAAATTTATCTATACCGAGTCACTGAGTTTCTTAAACTCAGCATTACTGATTCTGATAGAGACTTAGATTGAGGTGAAATAATGGCAATCTGGCAAGGTAAATCAATGAAGAAACCAAGCGGTGGAAGAGCCAAGATGAACCGCGGAAAGAGGAAATACGAACTTGGAAGGGAACCCGCCGAGACAAAGATCGGTGACAGGCGTGTCAGGATGATAAGGACACGTGGGGGCAACACCAAGGTCAGGCTCGCTGCAGATACCAAGATAAACGTTGTTGATCCTGAAACAGGTAAGGTTGAGGTTGCAGAGATAAGGAATGTTGTTGAGAACACAGCAAACCCCCACTTTGTGAGAAGGAACATCATAACAAAGGGCGCTGTTGTTGAAACCAGCCTTGGAAACGTGAGGGTCACATCCAGGCCTGGACAGGACGGCGTAATAAACGGCGTACTTATAAAGGAATAGATTTCCCACCAGAGCCCCTCAACCGGACCCATGGGGTGTTATATGTCAGATAACCTTGAGGCCGAGATACTATCCCAGGTGGAAAGGTTCCTCAAACACATAAACAGCAACCTGCCTGAGGGCATGGAGCTGGAATTTGAGGGCTTTTACAGGAGGGGCTTCTTCGTAACAAAAAAGAGATACGCCTTAATAGAGGATGACACGATTGTTGCAAAGGGTCTTGAACTTGTGAGGCGTGACTGGGCACCGATAGCTAAAAAGACCCAGCAAAAAGTTTTAATGGCCATTCTAAGAGACGGATCCCCTGAGAAGGCTAGAAAGATAATAAGGGATGTTGTACGGCGCATAAGGGGCGGCGAGGTGGAACTGGATGACCTTGCAATCCACACCCAGATAACAAGGGACCTCTCTGAGTACAAACAGATAGGCCCACATGTCATCGCCGCAAAACGATCCCTTGAGAAGGGAAGACGCATTGAGCGGGGATCCATAATCAGGTACATCATAGTTAAGGGAAGGGGCCCCATAAGTCAGAGGGCCTTCCCACTTGAGGATGCTGAGGGCCTGGAGTACGACCCGGACTATTACATTGAAAACCAGGTCATGGCCGCTGTATCAAGAATAATGTCATCTCTCGGCTACTCCACAGAGGATATAAATTCACTCTCATGTGGCGAAAGGCAGAGCAGCCTCGATGCCTTTTTCTAGAAAACAGGAACTTTATTTTTTCATCTGAGATTTCTATTGTATGTTCTGGACCTCCGCTCAGAGTTATAGGCAGAACAGTTTTACATATATTTTACATCATAATATTATCCGCAGAGAAACCAACACTGTTATAATTGATTAACTATAGAGTTTCATTACAGAGAGTAAGGTGGGAAGATGCTGAAGGCGGTTTTCTTTGATATTGATGACACCCTCTATGACACATCAGGATTTGCCAAACTTGCAAGAAAGGCTGCCCTGAATGTAATGATAGATGCGGGTTTACCCCTGACACAGGATGAGGCATACAAACTTCTGAGGGAGATAATCGCTGAGAAGGGCTCCAACTATGATAAACATTTCAATGTACTCACAAAGACGGTTTTCGGTGAGGAAAAACCCCTTCTCATTGCCCTTGGAATGATAACATACCACAACGTCAAATTCGCACTTCTCCGGCCATTCCCCAATACAACATCAACGCTCATACACCTCAAGAGCAGGGGATACAGGCTGGGGGTCATATCAAACGGTATAACAATAAAGCAGTGGGAGAAGCTGATAAGGCTCGGGATACACCACTTCTTCGATGAGGTCGTCACCTCAGATGAGGTTGGCTTTGAGAAACCAAACATAAGGATCTTTGAGGAGGCCCTCAGAAGGATGGGCTGCAAACCTGAAAGGTCCATCATGGTGGGGAACAAGTTCAATGAGGACATACTGGGGGCAACCAACGCGGGAATGTCAGCCATACTCGTCAACTCGGAGCTTACAGATGAAGAACGGGATCTCATTGAAAAGAGGGGCCTTGATGTTACGGTCATCGATGACATCAGCGAACTTAAGGAGATTCTCTAGTTAGGATCTCCACATTTATTTGGGGGGATGGACATGATTTCATGGATAGGGGGATGAGTGATGAACTGTGATGACTACTACCACGACGAAAACATGGTAGAACTCTTTGAGGAGCTGAAACAGCCAAAGACACTTGAGGAACTGGGTTTATCCTACTTCTTTGTGAGGGACCTTGTCCTGAAGATTCTTTTAACATACGGAACGGTTAAAACCCAGCGAATAACTGATATTACCGGCATACACCTGGATATAATTGAGGATGTCCTTGGCCAGATGGAGAAGGATGGTTTCTGCGCCCAGGTGGGCGGAAGCTTCCTCTTCTCCAGTGTTGAGTATACACTGACAAAGAGGGGGGTTGAGAAGGCCCGCCTTGTAATGGAGGAAAACCCTTATATTGGAATGGCCCCTGTGCCCTATGAGAGATACTTTGAGCTGATGGCTAAACAGCTCAGGAACCGTTTCCCAATAAAGATACCCCCAGAGGTTATTGAAAGGGCCTTCAGGGATGTTGTCGGCCTATCATATGCAAAGGAATGTCTTGTTGAGTCATGCACCATCGGGAAGGGGCTTTTTGTTTATGGCGCTCCGGGAACAGGTAAAACCTTCATCATAAGCAAGGCATCGGACCTTCTACCCCCCGTTGTGATTCCCCGCTTTATAGAGTTCAGCGGGAGGGTTATACAGATATATGACCCTGACTTCCACAAGCCCTGTCCCGAAGAACCGGATGACCCCCGCTGGATAAAGATACACGCCCCATTCGTTTTCACAGGTTCTGAACTGAGCCTCAATGAACTTGAGACCACCTACAATATGAATAAGGGTGTGTATGAGACATCCCCCCTGATAAAGGCCAATGGTGGAGTGCTCCTCATTGACGACCTTGGAAGGCAGAGGGATGACCATGAGGTGATCCTCAACCGCCTCATAGTGCCCCTTGAGAACAAGAAGGACGTCATATACATAAGGGGGGTTCCTGTTATATTCCACACACACTTCATCCCCGCATTCTCAACCAACCTTGATGTGAGCATAATGGACGAGGCACACCTCAGGAGGGCGCCCCTCCACATATTCCTCAGAAACCCCCCTGTTGAGAATGTTGCGGAGGTATTCAGGCGCAACCTTGATGCCACAGGTGAGGATTACGATGAAGAGGTTGTGGAAAGAATTAAGATGGTGTACACTCCAGTTGCCGATGGCGGCGAGGGCCTGCAGCCAAGCTATGCGCATGCCCGTGACCTTGCACAGATTGCCCAGGCAGTGAGGATAAACATGGAAAAGGATAGGATCGACCTTGAGGTCATTGAAAGGGCCCTTGATAAGCATGTCCTCATAGCACTCCAGAGGATGGATATCGACATCAGTCAGGTGCATCACAGTGTAAGGACATTCCGTGTTGTGACCCCTGAACCTGAGAGTGCCGAGAGGGTGCTTAAACTCTACGGTGCCCTCACGGTTGCACTGGAGGATGGGGGTGTTCTGGCGGACTTTGAGGACTCAATAAGCCCATCTCAGCTTCTGGCCCATCTGCAGGGCGAGGGTGTTTCTGTGGGAAGGGTTGAGGTGGTGGCTGAAACCAACCGTGAAATCAAGAAGGCCATACTGGAATACAGTGGATGATACTTATGGAGCCGCTCCTGGTTGATGTGCTGGTGGCTGCAGCTGTATCCCTTGGTGTCTGGACGGTACTTGAGCTCCTACCCTCATTGTTTCCCAGGGAGGCGGGGAGGCTTGCAGCACGCATCAGGCCACTCCCATCCAGTGCAGTTGAGATATCCCAGTACCTCAACCTCCTCAGAAGGGGAAGGCCATGGCAGGTCTTCCTGGCCCTTGAGGTTATAGGAGGGCTCTTCAGGATTAAGATCCGTGAACTTGAGTCCCTGAAGTATGAGGAATGGAGGGGGGAGGTTGAATCCCAGAAGGAACGAATGGAGAGGAGGGGGCTCAGTGACGATGAAATACTCCACCTTGAGGCTGGAAGGGAGATGATTCAGAACTCCAATAAAATGAATCTTAAATCAGGGGGTGGTCTTTATTCCAGCCCTGAAGAGGAGGAGTTCATAAGGATCAGAAATCATAAAAAGGACCTGTTACCTGATCTGAGGGATAAGTATTCTGATTTCAGGATATGGGCACTGAAGAACAGGGACATTCTGAGGTATGTGCAGGAGAGGGTCTTCAGAAGGGAGGAACTTGACCTTGAAAACCTGAGGGACCACAGCAGGGAATGGGCCCTCGTGAATATATGGGGGATGGAGCCACCTGAGAGTTACTCTGAGGATGAAATCCTTGAGGATATTCTCCTGTACATTGAAATAAAGGATGATAACATTATCAGTAAATTCGCCCACGGTCTGAGCAGTCACAGCGACTCCCTGAGGTACCTTGATAAGGTTATATCCGCTGTTTCAGCCTGGAAAAGGGAGGGTAGCACCTGAAGATCATTAAACCTCTATCTCAAGTCCTATTGGGCAGTGGTCTGAGCCCATCACCTCTGAGAGTATCCATGACCTTTTAACGTTCTTTGCGAACTCCTCATTCACAAAGAAGTAGTCGAGCCTCCATCCCACGTTTCTCTCACGGGCCCTGGTCCTGTAACTCCACCATGTGTACTGGCCTGGCTCCTTATTGAACATCCTGAATGTGTCAACGTACCCGTTTTCAATGAATTTGTCTATCCAGGCCCTTTCAACCGGTAGAAACCCTGATACGTTGCTGTTCTCCTTTGGCCTTGCCAGGTCTATCTCCCTGTGGGCTGTGTTGAAGTCACCGCATATCACCGTGTTCCTGCCAGCGTCCCGTTCCCTGTTGACGTCTTCGAGGAATGCGTCATAGAATTCAAGTTTGTACTTCAACCTCTCATCTGACATCTTCCCGTTGGGGAAGTATATGTTGTAGAGCAGAAAGTCATCAAAATCCGCAACCTGTATGCGACCCTCAATGTCGAATCTCTCCACACCAAAGCCCTCCCTGAGGGATTTTGGGGGTATCCTTGTGTACATGGCGACTCCACTGTATCCCTTCCTTTCTGCGGGGGTGAAGAAACTCCTGTAACCCTCGACATGCCTTAGCCTTCTGGGGAGCTGGTCGGGACTCGCCTTGGTCTCCTGAAGACATAGGATATCCGGTTTCTCGTCCATGAACCAGTCAAGGAAGCCCTTACGGTATACGGCCCTCAGACCGTTAACGTTCCAGGATATTATCTTGATTTCTGCCATGGTACCACGGGATTATTTCTGTCCTCAGCACCTTAAGTATTGATCATCACATGATGAATGGCAGTATCCTTGCAAAGAGGCCCCCCAGGAAGAGGGCGGTTCCAAGGTTTGCAAGGGTTATTATGGATGTGGATTTCCACCCGAATTCCCGTGCAAGTACTGCTATCGTTGAAAGGCAGGGGAAGTAGAGCATTCCCACGAGGGTGAGTACAAGGATCTGGGGTGCTGTAAGGGCCGCCCCAATATCTGTTCCAACCAGTGAGACAAGCCCCAGGAGGATGAACTCCTTCCTTACAGCCCCAAGGATCAGGAGTATTCCGGCAAATACCGGTAGGTGTAACCAGCCAGCTGTGAGCGGAGCCATGATATTGCTTACTGGATTTAAAAGTCCGAGGGCGTAGAGGAGCTGTATGAGGGCGCTCCCGATTATGTATATGGGGAATACAAGGTATATGAGGGACTTTGTCCTTGTCCAGGTCTGCCTTGCTATGACCCTGAAGGATGGCATCTTGAGGGAGTGCATCTCCATTATAAGGCCTGTAGTCTCCCCGGGAAGCGCCTTCAGTGCAAGTTTACCCATTATGAATATTATGAGGAGGTCCAGGGCGTATAACCCTATGGCCCACCATACACTGACAAAGAGGGCCACAAGCCCAAGTATCAGGATTGTTCTTGCGGCGCAGGGTGCGAAGGATATTGCAAAGGCTGCAAGGAGCCTCTCCCTGGGGGTTTCAAGTATCCGTGTACTGTCGATTGCCGGTACACTGCAACCGTATCCGAGTATAAGGGGTATAAGGGCTTTGCCATGGAGACCTATCTTTCTCATGAAGGCGTCCATCATGAAGGCGACCCTGGTGAGAAGCCCCGAATTTTCGATGTAGGATAGCATGAGGTAGAAGGGTATGACGAAGGGTATCACGAGGGTTAAACCCGCCACTATACCCCCGAAGGCGCCGTTCCATATTATGGATTCAATCGAACCTGAGAACTGGGGGTCAACTGGCTGGAAAAATCCGAATATATTGGTGAGCGTATCTGATAGGAATTCACCCACAACGAAGGTCCAGAGGAGGAGACCTCCAACAACGAGGACCGATGAGATGTAACCGTAGATGGGGTGTGTGAGGAAACTGTCAAGACGCTCTGAGAGGGATGTTTTTATCTCTGATTGTTTCTGCGCCCCTGCTGCTATCATATTTGAGAGCGCGTATCTCTCAGAGGCCATAACAGAGAATGATGGCTCATTGTGTATCCTTTCAACCTGGGCTGCAAGTTCAGCTGCAAGTTTTTTCACGTCGGATGGCATCATGGCGGTTATTTCAGGGTCGTTTTCAAGGAGCTTTATGGCAACCCATCTCTTTGAATAGCCCTCTGGAATTTCAGGGAGTGCTTCCATAAGTGTTCTTATGCGGCTTTCAACCTCCTCCCCGTATTCTATGACCTCTGGTTTTATCTTCTTATCAGCCACTTCAAGGGTTTTCCTGAGGAGCTTCTGGAGTCCCTGGCCCTTAACCGCCACCGTTGATACAACAGGCACACCCAGGGCACCCTCAAGTTTCTTCTCGTCTATCACTATCCCCTTCTGTCTGGCCATGTCCACCTGGTTGATGCAGATAACCATGGGGACCTCCATCTCCATGAGCTGGAGCGTGAAGAAGAGGTTCCTCTCAAGGACAGATGCATCAAGCACGTTTATGACGACATCTGGCTTTTCGTTGACTATGAACTCCCTGGAGACTATCTCCTCCATGGAGTAGGTTGAAAATGAGTATATGCCTGGGAGGTCAATTATGTGGATGTCCCGGCCCTGAAATTTAAGGTAACCCTCCGCCCTTTCAACGGTTTTTCCTGGCCAGTTCCCGACTATCTGGTTTGACCCTGTCAGCTGGTTGAAGATCACACTTTTACCCACATTGGCGTTTCCTGCAAGTGCAACGGTTATCTCAGATTTTTCCATCAGTAAACACGTCCCGGTTGAAATTAGGTTAACAGAAATTCAGCTTTCTGTATCTATGAATACATTGTCTGCTATATCCCTTCCAAGGGCCACCCTTGACCCGCGGACCTCCACCTCGATGGGCCCACTGAGGGGGGCCCTTTTGATCATTCTTATGGGGGCTCCAAGTGTTATTCCCATGTCCATGAGCCTCCTTAAAACCCTGTAGTCCCCCCGTATGAAGGAAACCCTCCCGGCCTGTTTTTCATCCATCTCTGTGAGTGATTTGAGGTTACCCTCCCGGCACCCTATTTCCTCAACATCTGCATCCTTCAGTTCAATGCATTCCCCGCATGTCTGGAATTTGAAGTCGCAGGCAGGGATCGGGTTTGCGTCGGGGCACTCACCTGGCATGTTGAGGAGCTGGCAGAGGGCCCTCTCTGCATCATCTGAGAGCGAATGTTCCATCTCACAGGCCTGTCTGTGTATCCTGTCCCTCCTGATTCCAAGTACATCGTGGAGGAATCTCTCCAGAAGGCGGTGCTTCCTTGTTATTCTCCGGGCTATCCTGTACCCCTTTTCTGTGAGTACCGCCCCTCGGTAGGGGGAGTATTTAACATATCCCTCAGAATCAAGTTTTTTAAGCATCTGGGTTACACTGGCAGGGGCTATTCCCATTTCCTTTGATATTTTCGTTGTGCTGGCATTTTTACTGGATTCTGATAGCCGGTAGATGGTTTCGAGGTATTCCTCTATATTTTCGCTGAGATGCTTCATTAGGTTCACCTAAATGGTTGCTGTTAATTTAGTTAAACCTAATTCAATATAAGGTTTTCTGAATGTTGGCGGTAAGAAGTCTTTCGCAGTTTATCATCAAGTGCTGGTGTGAAAATTAGAGTTTCTGATTGTGGTGTATCTGGAAGGAATTTGTGGGGGTTTTGTTTCTCTGGAGGTCCTGGTGTCACATTCTGACATATAAAGAAAAGAAAAAGGTGGGTTGTTCCTTCCCTGATCATATGGGCAGGACATCCCTTCCATGGGTTTCATTTATAACCTCTGCAAGGCCAACGTACATTGCAGCGGCCCCTGTGAATATGCCCTCATAACCTGCAATGGTTGTTATGATGGTGGAACCTGTGATTTCACCGGCTGTGAGCAGGAAGAAGAGCACTGCGAGGCTTATGAATATCACCTGTATGCCCCTCTTGAGTTTGAGGGTTGCAATGAACATCACCAGTGTAAACAGGCCCCACATGAAGAGGTATGATGCCATTGCAACAGGGTCGGCTGCTGCCGCTGCACTGCCGGCTGTTTCAATGAACTTCAGTTTGGGGATCACAAGCAGAAGTACCAGTGACCACCAGAAGAGTCCATATGAGCCGAATGCAACAGTACCAAAGGTGTTGCCCTTCCTGTATTCCATCACACTTGCCAGTATCTGGGCTATACCCCCGTAGGCGAACCCCATCGCAAGTATCATGCTGTTTATGGGGAAAAGCCCTGCGTTGTGCAGGTTCAGAAGCACAGTGGTTATACCAAAGCCCAGAAGTCCAAGGGGAGCCGGGTTGGCAGTTTTATCTGATATAACCACTTCTTTTTCAGTCATTTTTTTGCCTCCTTCTATTCTTCAAGGGTTGAGGTATCACCTCATCTTCCACGATCTTGAAGTCCTCAATCTCTGTCATTCTATTCTTCAAGGGTTGAGGTATCACCTCATCTTCCACGATCTTGAAGTCCTCAATCTCTGTCATTCTATTCTTCAAGGGTTGAGGTATCACCTCATCTTCCACGATCTTGAAGTCCTCAATCTCTGTCATTCTATTCTTCAAGGGTTGAGGTATCACCTCATCTTCCACGATCTTGAAGTCCTCAATCTCTGTCATTCTATTCTTCAAGGGTTGAGGTATCACCGAGGTCCTTTCCTTCCTCCCTGGCCCTCAGTATTCTCCTCATTATTTTTCCTGACCTTGTTTTTGGGAGCTTATCAACCTGCACCATTTCCCCGATAACAGCCACGGGTCCCAGTTCATGGCGCAGGTGCCTTTTGAGTTCCTCGATGAGGGCTGCGTTTAACTTATGGCCCTTCTTGAGTATGAGGAATGCCTTTATGACCTCCCCCTTGATGGGGTCAGCCTTACCGATGACCGCTGCCTCGGCAACTGCAGGGTGGGCCACGAAGACGGATTCAACCTCCGCTGTACCTATCCTGTGCCCGGCTATGTTGAGGACGTCATCTGATCTTCCCTGTATCCAGAAGTAGCCGTCCTCGTCCTTCCTCGCCATGTCACCTGCGGTGTAGACTCCACCGGGGATCTGTTTCCAGTATACGTTGAGGTACCTCTCCTCGTCGTTGAAGAGTGTCCTGAACATTGCAGGCCATGGTTTCTTTATTACAAGGAATCCACCCTTACCAAGTGGCACAGGGTTGCCCTTCTCGTCAACCACATCCGCCTCGATACCAGGGAGGGGTTTGGTGACGGATCCCGGTTTAAGGGGGGTTACAGGAAGTGGCGCTATGAGGTGCATTCCCGTTTCTGTCTGCCACCAAGTATCGATTATCGGGCACCGTTCCCTTCCAATGTGTCTGTAGTACCACATCCATGCCTCGGGGTTTATTGGCTCACCAACGGTTCCAAGGATTTTGAGGGAGTCCAGGTTGTAGCGTTTCGGGTGTTTTTCACCGAACCTCATGAGGTGCCTTATTGCTGTGGGGGCTGTGTAGAACTTTGTGACACCGTATTTTTCGACTATGCTCCACCAGACCCCGGG
This sequence comes from Methanothermobacter sp. DP, assembly GCF_026692625.1. Lineage (NCBI taxonomy): Archaea > Methanobacteriati > Methanobacteriota > Methanobacteria > Methanobacteriales > Methanobacteriaceae > Methanothermobacter > Methanothermobacter sp. DP. The sequence continues at coordinate 404,751 of NZ_CP113501.1, forward strand.
GTCCGGGTAGTCCGGGGCCCCCTCATAGAGCAGTGTCGTTGTTCCAAGAAGGAGGGGTCCGTATACAACGTAACTGTGCCCGGTTATCCACCCTATGTCTGCTGTGCACCACCAGAGGTCTCCGTTATGGATGTCAAAGGTCATCTCAAGGGTTGATGCGACCCCCACCATGTATCCACCTGTCGTGTGCAGCACACCCTTTGGTTTCCCGGTACTTCCTGAGGTGTAGAGTATAAAGAGGGGATCCTCTGCATCCATCACCTCTGCCTCGCACCGGTCCTCCTCGCCCTCTATGAGCTTGTCGAACAGCATTTCGCGTCCGCTTATATCTGACATCTCTATGTCTATGTCTGTGTGTTTCACAACAACGGTTGTCTCTATTGTGGGGCACTGGAGTATGGCCTCGTCAACGATTGGTTTGAGTTCTATCACCCCACCCCTTCTGTAGGTTCCGTCTGCTGTTATTATGACCTTGGCCTTTGCATCGTTGAGGCGTTCCACAAGTGCTCCGACGCTCAGACCAGAATAGATGACGCTGTGCACGGCCCCTATCTTTGCACAGGCCAGCATTGAGATAACGAGTTCCGGGCACATGGGTAGGTACATTGCAACGGCGTCGCCCTTTTTGATTCCAAGGCTTTTCAGGGCATTTGCTGTCCTGTTGACCTCTCTGTGCAGTTCATAGTAGGTCAGCTTCTTTTCCTCTCCCCTCTCGTTCACGTAGAGAATGGCGACCTGGTTTCTCTTGTCTGTGTCCAGCCATCTGTCCACGGCGTTGTGGGTCATGTTGATCTTGCCGTTCACGAACCACTTGTAGAATGGCTTGTTGCTCTCGTCAAGTACCTTGTCCCATTTCCTGAACCATTCGAATCTTTTTGCCTTTTCGGCCCAGTATTTCTCATGGTCCTTTCCCTTTTCCAGCTCGGCCTCCCAGTTTTTTATATGGGCCTCCTCCACAATGGTGTAGTGTGGTTTGAAGACCCTTGTTTCCTCCAGGAGAACTGAGGTATCCTTTGACATTTTTCATACCGCCATTTTTTCTTGGGTGATAGTAGTAAGTTTTTCTGGACTTATATATTTTACTATTATTAATCATGATAAATAATAGTAATTTAATAATTTTTATTAAATGCATTGAAAAAAAATTTATTGGGTGTTACATCATTGGGGGCATTCCGCCCATTCCGCCCATTCCGCCCATTCCTTCCATATCCTCTTCGTCCTTTGATGAAACATCAAAGCCCTTAGCTGCTATCATGTCGTCTATGCGGAGGATCATCTCAGCCGCCTCTGCAGCGGACTGGATGGCCTGTTTCTTGACCCTCTGGGGTTCAAGAACACCCTCCTCCTTCATGTCAACGACTTCACCATCGAAAACGTCAAGTCCCATGTAGGGTGACTCCTCGTGGGCAGCCCTGAGGTCCACCAGGACGTCGATGCTGTCGAGTCCAGCGTTCTCTGCAAGGGTCTTTGGAACGATCTCAAGGGCCTCTGCAAAGGCTGAGACCGCAAGCTGCTCCCTGCCACTTATGGTGTCAGCGTATTCCCTGAGTTTCCTTGCTATTTCCACCTCAGGTGCTCCTCCCCCTGCAACAACCTCGCCGTCCTCAATGGTTGAGGCCACAACGCCTATGGCGTCCTCAAGTGCACGTTCCATCTCCTCTGCAACATGCTTTGTGCTTCCCCTGAGGATTATGGAGATGGCCTTCGGGTCCTTACAGTTCTCGACGAATGTCAGCACATCATCAAAGATCTTCTTCTCGTATACAACCCCGGCCTCTCCCAGGTCGTCCTCTGTGAGGTCATCAATGTTCGTAACAAGCCTTGCGCCTGTGGCCTTCTCGATGCGTTTAATGTCGGATTTCTTGACCCTCTTGAGTGCAAGTATGCCCTCACGTGAGAGGTAGTGGAGTGCAAGGTCATCGATGCCCTTCTGGCAGAAGACAACGTTTGCACCGGAGCTCTTTATCTTATCCACCATGTCCCTGATCATCTGCTCTTCCTGTTCAATGAAGGCCTGCATCTGTGATGGGTCTGTCAGCCTTATCTTGGCGTCGGTTTCAAGGTCCTTGACCTCTATCGGGTACTTTAGGAGTGCTATTCTGGCATTTTCGACCCTCTTTGGCATTGAGGTGTCTGCCCTTGCCTTGTCTATTACTATACCGTTCACTATTCTTGACTCGTTAACCGATGCTCCCTGTATCCTCTGTATGTTGATGTTGTCCCTGTCGATTTCACCATCCTCTTCCACCTGCATGACCGCATCCACAACGAGTTCAGCCAGTTTTTCCTTGGCCCTTTCTGAACCCTTACCTGTCATGGCGGTCACCGCAACCTTCATGAGGGTGTCCCTGTCACTTGCCTTGATGGATATATCTTCGAGTATCTCCTGGGCCCTGAGGGCCGCCTGTCTGTAACCCACAGCTATTATTGTTGGGTGAACACCCATTTCAATGAGTTTCTCGGCTTCCTTGAGGAGTTCCCCTGCTATGATGACGGCTGTTGTTGTACCGTCCCCGACCTCGTCTTCCTGGGTCTTTGCCACCTCAACAAGCATTTTTGCGGCAGGGTGGGATATGTCCATCTCCCTGAGGATTGTAACCCCATCATTGGTGATCACAATGTCTCCAAGTGAGTCAACAAGCATCTTGTCCATTCCCTTGGGACCGAGAGTTGTCCTCACTGTCTCTGCGAGAACCTTACCTGCAAGTATGTTGATTCTCTGAGCTTCCTTTCCAACGTAACGGCTTGTGCCCTGTGGTAATATTAATATGGGCTGCTGTCCCTGTGCCATTAAATCACCTCTTAAATAAGTATGCAATTATCGATGGGTTTAAGGTTCTATAAATAATTTGTGCAGGATGCAAGTTACAGCCCGTATTTCAGTTGATGTGAACTGAAAGAAAAAAATGAATGGTTCGAGTTTCTACTGGTTGGGGAAGATCCTTGGAAGGAATGTCTGGCAGAAGTCAGGTGTCAGCTTTGAGGTCTCATGTTCTATCTTTTCAACAATCTCCTCCTCAAGTTCAGGTGTCTTTGATGCCTCAACAGCAAAGCCCTCAGCGTCAATCCAGACCCTCAGTGACTCCTCACCCATCGTCATCTCAAATTCAACCGTTTTACCCCTCTCAATATCACCGAGTATATCATCCATGATCTCATCTGAGAGCTTGAGGAGTTTCCTGCCCTCGGGTTCATAGGTGTTCTTTGATGTTCTGATCTTTTTGATCCTTACAGGGGCGCATCCCTCCTCCCTTATGGTCTTTCGAACCGTCCAGAAGAGGCTCACAACGATTTTCTTCTCAGGGTCATGGCTTCCCTTAAATTTAACGGACTTCATCAGTTACATCTCCTTTATCCTTTTGCCGATCGATTTTCCGATGCTGTAGCAGCGTGCCAGGTCATCATCATCCGGCACGTAGCTGACCTCAAGGGTCTCTGCAACCTCAAACCCTGCGGCGCTGATTTCGTCTTTGAGTGTCCTCACTGCACCTCCACCCCATCCCTTTGATCCGAATACAACTGCCAGCCTCCTGAATCCGGTTCTATCGAATGTGAGCCCCTTGAGGTAGTACATTATGTCCCCGAGACTCGGGAATGGCCCGTTGAACATTGTGGGGCTTCCAATGAATACAGCCTTACTTTCAAGGATGTTCTTTACGATTTCACTCCTTTCATCCTCGTGGAGGAAGTGCATTGAAACATCCACGTCTGCGGCCATGAGCCCCTCTGCGAGTGCATGTGCAAGTATTCTGGTTGAGTAGTGCATGGTATCATAGATTATCGTGGCCTTATCCCTGCACTCCCCTGTTGCCCATGCCGTGTATGCCTCTATGATCTTCATGGGGTCTGTCCAGATCTGCCCGTGGGATGGTGCGATCATCCTGATCTTCTCGAGAAGCCCAAGGTCCTTTACTTCACTGAACTTCCTGAGCACAAGGGGTGATAGTGGTGTTAGCAGATTGGCATAGAACTTCATGGCCGCGTCCATCAGCACGGCTTCAGGAACGTCGGTGTCGAACCTTCTGCTGATGCAGAGGTGCTGGCCAAAGGCGTCATTTGAGAATAGGATCCCATCCTCACCAAGGAGGGTGAACATGCTGTCTGGCCAGTGGAGCATGGGGGCCTCAAGGAATGTTAGGGTCTTTCCCCCGAGGTCAATGGAGTCCCCTGTTTTAACGGTTTTAAATACGGCTTCATCGGGGATGGGATAGTGTTCCCTTAGTCCCTCAGAGGCCTTTTCTGTGCAGATTATTTCTGGTCTGTGGCGCTTCCATACCTCCAGGATTGAACCGCTGTGGTCCCTCTCTATGTGGTTCTGGATTATGAGGTCTATACTTTCATCCCTTCCCTCCCTTTCAAAGGCGTCACTTATCCTTCCAAACATCTGGGGGGATGTTCCAGGGTATGTGTTGTCAATAAGGGCGACCTTATCGTCTCCAAAGACGAGGTACACGTTGTATGTTGTGCCTCCAAGGGTGTAGCCATGGTAGTTCCGTATATCCCAGTCCATGACACCAACCCAGTAGACACCATCTGCAATCTTTACTGCATCAGCCTTCATCTTATACACCATGTACCAGTTATGTCTGCCATTATTATTAAATTATGGCATTTTTTTATGGCCGGGTTTTTCTTGGAGCTGTTTTGCTGATGAGCTGATAGGTGCTGAATAGTAAGCCAGATAGTCTACCCTTGAGTTTTCGCTGCTCTCTTAAATGCTGATCTTATATCTTCATAGTCCTTCCTGTAGAATGGGCAGCTCTCTATGCAGCGGGTGCATCCATCACTGCAGCCGGTGCATCTATCATCAAGTAGCAGAACCGTGGATCCGCAGCACGTCTCAACCTCCACTAGGGCGTCCTGTGGACAGGCCCTTATGCACTTGCCACATCTCCTGCAGTAGGAGGGTATCCATTCATGGTCACCGGAACCATAGGGAAGGTCCGATATTCCTGTGAGGATCGCCGATATCTTCTGGGCCGGGCCTTTCCCTGGGCTTATAAGAAGACCGTTCCTGCCCTTAAAACCTATACCTGCATCCTGTCCAAGGAGGGGGAGGTCTATGAGGCCGCTCATGGGGTGAATGGCCATGGCACCATATCCGTTAATCCTGAGGTAATCAGCCACCCTGAAGGTTAAGTCCGCAAGTTTCTGGTATAGCCTGTCATTCATTTCCCTCGCCTCTCTGCCTGGGGGAGTCAGCACGGCATCGTCGTCCATGTCCACTGTGAGTACCACGGCATTCCGGTAGGGAGGGTCACCGGCAAGGATAACATCGGGTGTCAGCCTGGCGTAGCCAATATTATTGATGCCAAGTGAACGTGCATATTCTTCAAGGCGACCTATGAATTCATCGCCTGCCTTTTCTGATGGATCTTCCGGCTCCGGAACCCTGCATTCATCAGGATACTCCAGAAACCCGCAGCTGCAGCTGCATTCACATTTTTCACCATTGACTGCGGCTGTATCTTCACAGCAGCCAGAGTTTTTGTTCTTCACTGTTCATCACCATCCATAACCATATTCTTATATTTACATATATGAATATATTGGTGTGTGGGTTCAGGGCATTTCTATCGAAAATTTCAGTCGTTCTCTATTTCATTATTTGAATTCTGGGGGGTTTTTCTGGTACTTTCCTGAAATTTAATCGTCCTCTATTTCATATTCGAATTCCCAGAATGGGGTTCCCCGGGACTCCCTGCCCTCAAGGTGCTCCATCTCATGTGAAACACCATAGGCCCCTGAACCTGTGAATTTAAGGGGCTTCCTGAGCCTCTTAAGTTTAATCTTAAAATCAAGGGGATCAAGCACAGCCCTGAGGATGTAATCACCATCCACCACGACCCGGTAGGGTCTCTTTACAAGTTCCCTCTCATTTTTTGAGCCGCACTTCTCGAGCCGGTAAACGGTACCCTCCTCCCTCACCACCCTGGGATTCAGGAAGAGGTAAACTATCTCAAGGGTCCGCCCTGTCATCTCATCCTCATCAAAGCGGGTGACCTTCTCCTTCACAGCCATGAAACGCCCGGAGTTCTTCCTGAGGCTCCAGTCACCACCATACCTGATGGAAAAAAGGAGGGGTATGAATGCATCAGGGGGTATCTGAAGCTCCTCTATAACCCTCTTTTCACTGAGGGTGAACCTCAAGAGTTTCCTGATCTCGGAGTCATCCAATATACCACCTGCTCCCTATGGGGTTCTTCTGAGGTTGAAGTCAGCTATGGCGCTCTCCACCACCCTGATTATGGCGTCATCAAGTTCATCCTGGGAACCGTCCCGCGCAATGGGTATGTTGTCGCAGTAGATGACCTCAAGCCCCGCCTCAAGGGCGTCCTTCGTTGCAACATCAACCGCAGCCGCCTTGAGTTCTGTAAGCATCACATCAGCGTCATCTATGTACCTCTCAATGTCCCGCTGGAGTAGCGGCCTGTTTGAAAGGTGTGGGGTTGTCCCGACGACCCGGCAGCGGTACTCAGACTCAAGGTATTCAACCAGGATATCCTTCACAGAGTCGGGGGCGGTGGTTGCAAATAGGACATTCTTTCCGCTGATATCCCCCAGTGGCTTTGGCCTGAAGACTGTGGTCACAACCTCTGCCTCTGGGTTCACGGATTCTATGAACTCAACGATCTCCTTAACCTTCTCATCATCTGCCATGGGCTCCTCGCACATTGTGAGTATCACAAGATCCGCCAGCCTTATCCTGAAGGGCCCGAAGAAGTTCTTTATATTTATGATGGGCTGGTTTGCGCCAACAAGGACTATGTGTCTGTTGGACTTCACTGGAGGTATTGCAGCCCCGCTTCCCTCGAGGATTATGAAGTCGGCGTCCAGGCTGTTGGCTGTCTCAGCACCCCTCTTCATGTTGGTTATGAACACATCCCCCACCATACCGCCACCGCAGCGCCTGCAGCCAACCGTGAGTATCCGGCTCATGAGGGCGTCCTCCCAGTGGTCAGAGGCTGCATGAACCCCCCTGTCTGACTGCTCCATCAGGAACTCTGGGGTTATTTCTATCCTGTCACCCCTGACTATCTCAGGCTCCTCAGGGCCCCCCCGACCCATCGCCACAACACAGGGGTTGTATTTACGTTCATGGATCAGGCGGGCAGCATAGGCGGATACAGCGGTTTTACCTATCCTCTTACCTGTCCCGAGAATCTTGAGGGACGGTTTTTTGAGTATATCATATTCTGTGAGGGGCTGGAACTCAAAGTCAGGGCCCCTGTAGACAGCACCCTCCTCAAGGACAACCGATGCTATCCTGAACCTCTTTGAGTAGTCCAGGACGGGTTCATCGCTGAGGTCCATAACCGTGTCTGCACCGTACTTTCTGATGAGCCTGGCTATGAGGTCATAGGGTATCCTGTGGGGATCATCACCGAAGTAAACGGGTCTTCCCATCATCTCGGTGTACTCCTCAGGTGATGATGTCCTGAGTTTTTCGGTTCCCCCGATGAAGATCAGTGCCCTGACATCAATGTGCTCCATTGAGTCAAGGGTCTCAACAGCCGCCCTTGTCACAGGGAGGTAGTGCTCTCCATCAACAAGACAGATCATGCTTTCTGTGGCCTTCATAAAAAACACCGTTTATGATATAAGTTGAAGGGAATATTAAAATAGTTGGTTTAGATGGATTAAACGAATATTTTATAGTTGGTTTCTGGCTGGCACCATATCTAAATTAGAAAAATTTAGATTTTGGAGAATGGATTGATGGTCTATTTTGCCTCCAGTTTGGCTTCCATCTTCACGACTTCCTTCCTTGACCGCTTTGCAAGTTCTGAGAGGCCATTTACAACATTTGGTGGGAGGTTGTGCCCTTCCTTTTTTGCAAGGATCTCGGAGATGGCGCTTGAGAGTACAAAAATAGCGTATTTATGTTCGGCCTTTGTGCGGTGGATGTGGTGGGGGCTGATGTTGAGGGAGAAGTACTCTTCGCATTCATCCTTTATATCGTATCCATTCTCGAGGTACTTCAGAACATATACCAGAAATTGGTGCAGTTGTATCATTTCGTCCTTATACATGGTTACCAGCCTCAGTCTCCTTATAAGTGTGTATTAAATTTATTATTTAAAAATTTTGGTGGAGGGACAGCCCCTTTATCAAAATTAAAGATATAATATGAATTAATGTAAAAATTACAGCAGATCGGCGGATATCCCTGAATATCTTCTCTCATCTTCCCATAGTTAAGTTAAAACTGATAAATAAAGTTTTATATTACTGAAACTTTTTAAATTATTAATCATGTGCGGGCGTGGCTTATCGTCTGCAAATTCTTAAAAGTGATGGATCCATAAAACTAACCATTCACCTTAACTTTTCCATGGAGGATCATCCTCATGAGGATAATAGAATTTGATCATGAAAGAGTCGATGAGCTTGTTGAGAGAGCAAGGATTGATGTTGATGAGGTCCTGGGGCCGGTGGCAGATATCATCTCAATGGTGAGAGAGGGTGGTGATGTGGCCCTCAGGGAACTCACAGAGAAATTTGATGGCGTCTCACCTGAAAGCCTCACTGTCAGTCAGGAGGAAATAGAGGCGGCCCATGAAAACCTGGACCCCCAGGTCAGGAAAGCGCTCACTGAAGCTGCAGGGAACATTGAGGAGTTCCACAGGCTCCAGCTGCCCTCTGAGTGGATGGACGAGATCAGACCCGGGGTCAGCGCAGGGCAGATAGTGCGGCCCCTTGACAGTGTGGGTTGCTACATACCCGGTGGAAGGGCCGTTTACCCCTCAACAATACTCATGACCGTTATACCGGCCAGGATAGCAGGGGTTGAAAGGATAGTGTGCTGCACACCCCCGGCATCCGATGGCTCGGTTCCCGACGCTGTCCTTGTGGCGGCCGACATTGCAGGTGCACATGAGATATACCGTGTGGGGGGCGCCCAGGCGGTGGCTGCAATGGCCTACGGTACAGAGACAATCGGGGCGGTGGATAAGATTGTGGGACCCGGGAACATATTTGTTACCGCAGCAAAGAAACTGGTATACGGTGAAGTGGACATAGACTTTCCGGCAGGCCCATCAGAGGTACTCATAATTGCAGATGAATCTGCAGACCCTGAGTACATTGCCCTCGAGATACTGGCACAGGCAGAGCACGACCCCCAGGCTGCAAGTGTCCTTGTGACAGACTCAGAGAATCTTGCAGCCAGGGTGGATGGGAAGGTACGTGAAAATATTAAATACATGGAAAGGGCCAATATCATAGAGGAGTCCCTTGAAAGATACGGAATGATAGTTTTAACTGAGGATATTGACGGGGCCGTGGACTTCAGCAACACCTACGCCCCTGAGCACCTTGTTATAATGACGGATTCTCCTGAAAAAACACTCAAGGGTATCCGTAACGCAGGATCCATATTTCTGGGTGACCTCTCACCTGTGGCGGCAGGGGATTACGGTTCAGGGACCAACCACGTGCTGCCAACGTCTGGCTGCGCCAGGATGTACTCTGGCCTATCAACGGAGTCATTCCTCAAAAAACCAACGGTGCAGATGATAACCAGGGAGGGGCTCCGGAACATCCAGGACACAGTCCTGCGTCTTGCTGAATACGAGGGCCTCTATGCCCATGCCGAGTCATTCCGCAGGAGACTTGAGAGGTGACCTGAATTTACTCTGATAATTCACTTAGCGACAAGAGGTGATCTGATTGTTACTTGGAGATCTTAGAAGGACTCACTACTCAAAGGACATAAAACCTGAAATGGATGGAGAGGAAGTCACTGTCATGGGATGGGTCCATGAGATAAGGGACCTTGGAGGAATAATATTCGTGCTCCTCAGGGACCGTGACGGGCTCATCCAGATAACAGCACCCAGCAAGAAGATTGAGAAGGACCTCTTCAAATCCATTAGAAAGCTCAAAAAGGAATCTGTTGTGGCATTCGGGGGAAGGGTGCAGGAATCAGATAAGGCCCCTGGCGGCTTTGAGATAATACCATCATTCCTGAGGGTTCTGAACCCATCAAAGCAGCCACTGCCACTTGACCCCACAGAGAAGGTGAAGGCCGAGATAGATACAAGGCTCGACGCCAGGTTCCTTGACCTCAGAAAACCATCAGTGAGTGCAATATTTAAAATAAAGAGCAGGATGCTGCACTCAGTCAGGGTATTCCTTGAAGAGAATGGTTTCCTTGAAATCAACACCCCCAAACTTGTTGCATCTGCAACAGAGGGGGGCACTGAACTCTTCCCCATAACCTACTTTGAAAGGGAGGCCTTCCTGGGACAGAGCCCACAGCTCTACAAGCAGATGATGATGTCAACGGGCCTTGACCGTGTCTATGAGATAGCACCCATATTCCGTGCAGAGGAGCACGACACCCTCAGGCACCTCAACGAGGTCATATCCATCGACATAGAGGCCTCCTTCGTTGACCACGAGGATGTCATGAAGATACTGGAAAGGCTGGTTGTGAGGGTCATAGAGGATGTTAACGAGCACTGCAGTGATGCCCTTGAAACCCTGGGCAGGACCCTTGAGGTGCCCGAAACTCCCTTCGAGAGGCTGGAATACGATGAGGCAGTTGAACTGGTAAATTCCAGGGGAGTCCCAATGAAACACGGTGAGGATCTTCCAAGGGCTGCTGAGAAGGCCCTTGGTGAGGTCATGGACGGCTACTACTTCATAACCTCATGGCCAACCGCAATAAAGCCGTTCTATGTGATGCCAGATGAAAACGATCCTGAAAGAAGCTATGCATTCGACCTCATGTACCGGGACCTTGAGATATCCTCAGGTGCCATGAGGGTCCACCAGCATGACCTCCTGGTTGAGAAGATAAGGAGGCAGGGATTGAACCCGGACTCCTTTGAGAGCTACCTTGCAGCCTTTGAGTACGGAATGCCACCCCACGCAGGCTGGGGTCTCGGGGCTGAAAGGTTCAACATGACCCTCACCGGTGTGAATAACATAAGGGAGACCGTGCTCTTCCCGAGGGACAGGAGGAGACTCACACCTTAGGTGATAGCATTGATGGGTGCATCCACAGGCCAGGGCTATGAGATAGCCAGAAAGAGCAGGGAAATAGTCAGGAAACTGATATCTGAGGATCTGGCCTCTCTCAGGGATGAGGAGGCGGCCATAGTTGAGCGCATAGTTCATTCAACCGCTGACCCCGAGTATGCCAGGTTAACAGAGTTCAGCCAGGACTTTGTGGATGCAGCCCTTGATTCACTCAGGACCTCAGGCGAGATACTCACCGACATTGAGATGGTCCGTGCAGGGATATCCAGACCTGCCACCTGCCACATCAGGGACCCTGAGGTCAGAGAGATCGCAAAGAGAAGGGATATCACCAGGGCAGCTGCCTCAATGGAGTACGCTGCAGAGAGGGGCTTCAGGGGGATTGTGGTTATAGGTAATGCCCCAACAGCCCTCATGAAGGTGATTGAACTTACAGCTGAAGGCATAATGGATGTAGAGGCGGTTATAGGGGTTCCTGTGGGATTTGTAGGGGCTGCAGAATCTAAGGAGGCCCTAAGGAAAACCGAAATACCCCACATGATAACCAGGGGCCCCAAGGGAGGCACACCGGTCGCGGTGGCAGCTGCAAATGCTCTTATAGCATTATCAGGGGGAGTGGAGGTTTAGAGGTTCTCCTGAGGATAAGTTTGAAGGGTCCTTAGCATCATCGAGGATTAGAAAGGTTTAGAGGTTCCATCATGAAGTCGAAAGAACTGTTTGAAAGGGCACAGAGGGTTCTTCCAGGTGGCGTGAGCTCACCTGTGAGGAGGTTCGATCCATACCCCTTCTTTGCGGCGGGGGGTAAGGGGTGCATACTGGAGAGTGTTGATGGTAAGAGCTACATTGACTACTGTCTGGCATATGGACCCCTGATACTGGGACACGCACACCCCAGGGTGGTTGAGGCGGTTGAGAGGCAGATAGAGAGGGGCACAACCTATGGTGTACCATCTGAGGGGGAAATAGAACTTGCGGAGACAATAATAGACAGGGTACCCTGTGCCGAGATGGTAAGGTTCATGAACTCAGGCACGGAGGCCACCATGGCCGCTGTGAGGCTTGCAAGGGCATATACAGGGAGAGACAAGATTGTCAAATTTGAGGGATCCTACCATGGGGCCCACGATTACGTCCTTGTAAAACCAGGTTCTGGTGCCGCTGCTGCACCCGATTCACCGGGTATACCTGAGGATACCGTGAAAAATACTCTAACCACGGTCTTCAATGACGAGGAGGCGATGGTTGAGCTCATTGATGGGATGGGGGATGAGATAGCATGCATCCTTGTTGAACCTGTGATGGGTAACATCGGGTGCATAGAACCTGAAAACGGCTACCTGAACTTCCTCAGAGATGTAACGAGGGAGAACGACATCCTACTCATCTTTGATGAGGTCATAACAGGATTCAGGCTGGCAGCAGGTGGCGCCCAGGAGTACTACCGTGTAAAGCCGGACCTCGTGACACTTGGAAAAATAGTCGGGGGGGGCTTTCCCATGGGGGCACTGGCAGGTCCAAGGCAGATAATGGAGAACATTGCACCGGCTGGTAGCGTATACCAGGCAGGCACATTCAATGGAAACCCGGTATCTGTAACTGCAGGTCTTGAAACCCTTAAAATACTTGATGATAAAGTGTATTCCAGTCTTGAGAGGATGGGGTCCCATCTGAGGGCAGGTTTGAGGGATCTCCTCTCTGACATGGACCTTGAGTATCAGGTTGCAGGGCCGGCTTCAATGTTCCAGATATATTTCACTGAGGATGAGGTCAGAAACTACGCCGATGCTAAGAAATCAGACACTGAGCTCTTCATGAAGTACTTCCAGGGACTGCTGGAGAGGGGTGTCTTCATACCCCCATCACAGTTTGAGTGCTGTTTCATATCCGCTGCACACGAAATGGATCATATAAACAGTACACTTGAGACTGCAGAGGATGTGCTCAGCCATTTAAAAAATTAATAATTTCTTTATTTTACGGGCCTTATCTTAACAGTTGGCCGCACTTTACTTGATATTAATTTTTATGTGAATTTTACGGCTATAAAGAAGTATAGGAAGCATATAACCACAAAGATGAGGAGAACCGTGACGGCGGTCCTTAAAAATCTGCTGTTAAGCGTCTTTCCCTCACGTTCAGCAAGGAACTCCCTCTGCTCACGTACCTGTGATATGAAACTCTCTGCCTCCCCTCTGCCACCGGTTATTAGATTGCTGTCTATTATCTCCTCATCAAGGAGTTCGTCCACAATCTTTTTCTGTTCCTTCACATCGTCGATTATTCTCTTCTCGGCCACGAATTCCATGAGGGACCATTTGCCGCTTTTTATCTCCTTAAGTGTTCTCTCCTCATTGTCTATGCTCCTTGAGAGGTTTTCAAGGAGGACTCTTTTCCGGTCACCTTTTCCTGGAATTTCAGGTTCTGGTTCATCTGGTTCCTCATAGAACTCTTCTGGTTCTTCATAGAACTCTTCGAGTGTGCTGTAGTATCCCAGTGAGCCCCCACATTCACAGGAATCAAAATCAGATGGGTCCTCACCAGCTTCCAGCTGGTAGTAGCCCCCGCATTGTGTACATATAAGGTAGCCCCTGGTTTTTCCCATGTTTTCATCGGACAAGGAGATCCCCCAGACATAATATATTACATTATAGTAGTTAAGTTTTGTGTTGAATCATTTATCTTTTCATGCACTGAGGTATCCTGTGATGTTTTTTCAGAAAAATAAATAGTTTTTTATCAGCTGGTCACCCTTTCAAGTCCTGTGGATATGAGGAACTGTATGAAGGCACCTTCGGGTACAACAACGATGTTTCCCTGCTGATACTGCTGTATCCCCGCGTTTACCATGGCCATGTACTTTGAACGGTCCTTTGTGGCATTGAATATTGCCCTCATGAGTGACTGAACCGCAACGCCCCTTGCGGATCCCTGCTGCTGTTCCTCCCTGAGGAATGTTATGCTGTTTCCTGAGACATAACCCTGACCCTCCACATATACAGGACCTATTGCCTGTAGGATGCCGTCCACTGCCTGGGGTGTCACTATCACGACGATATCTGTTTTCACACCGGTATTGTATTCCACTATCTCCTGCGCAAGTCTGGCACCCTTCTCTGTATCGTTTTCCCAGAGGGCGTCATGCAGGAGCCACCTGTTTACTCCCTGCGCCCTCAGTGAAGCCGGGGGTTCTGCTGTTGGATGGGCCATGTTGTGTGGGTAGACAGCCGTTACATTGGTTATGTTACCCTCGTTCATGGTTATTATGAAGGCCATGTCAACGGCCCCTATACCAGGCCTTGGTTCACTGGGGTCTGCGCATAGAAGCAGCACATGTTTTTCTCCCACAAAAACGTTCTGTGAGTTTGTGATGTAGTTTTCATAAGTTACAACTGAAAGACCCAGTATAACTATGAAGAGACCGAGGATTATCTTATTTTTTGTATCCATATTCTTACCTTCCTTTAGCTGATCTGGGGTTCTGGATCACGTAAGAAGTTAACATTGAAAAGCACTGCTCCACATGATTTACGTTAACCTAAATTTTGCCACAATTTATATATATACTTTGGTGTTTATGTATCATGCAGAACTGAATATTTAATACTTCTCAACACATATATTAATGTTGCTGTGGGCCAAGAAACATTCTTAAAAAAGGAGGATGTCACCCCATGAGGATAGTGGCAGGGGCCGGTGAGAACAGGAACATCGAAAGGGCCGCTTCGTCAGTGGAATTTGATGTTGAACTGGTTTACTCCGAGGACGAATTCATAGAAAGGTTAAGAATGGGAAAGGACGCCTATGTGAGGGGTTCCCTCCCATCAGCAGGTATAATGGCGGAACTCAAGAATCATGGGCCCCTGATGAGGGCTTCATGGATAGAGACGGGGAAGGGGAGTTTTTTCCTTGCACCCGTCGGGATAGATGAGGGTGAAACAGTTACCGAAAGGCTCAGAATAGCCACTGCCGCAGGTGACTTCCTCATGAAAACAGGAACCGAGCCATTCATCGGTATAATATCAGGGGGACGGCCAGGTGACCTTGGAAGGTCCCCTGCAGTGGACAGTTCAATCCGTGATGGTGAACTTCTGGCATCAATGGTAAAGGATAAATATGAAGTGAGGCACTACCATATACTGATAGAGGAGGCCGTAAGGGATGGGTGCAACGTCATCATAGCACCCGATGGGATAACAGGTAACCTCATATTCAGATCACTGGTTCTCGTTGGCACGGCCAGAAGCCACGGAGCTGTGGCCCTTGGATTTAATGGGATTTTTGTTGACACATCTAGGTCACAGACTACTGCGGGTTACAGAAGGGCACTTAGATTCGCCCACTGGCTTGCCACCAGTTGGAGAGATTAGATCATCAATTTATAGAATAATTAAAAACTCCAGTCAGGTAGATGGGAAATGTCACCTTTAAAACCTCTTTACAAACTGTATGAGTGGTACATATCGCGCAACCTCAAAAGGGAGAGAATGCCAAGGCACGTTGCCATTATAATGGATGGTAACAGGAGATACTCACGACTCCAGGGCAGCGTCGACCCCATAGAGGGTCACAAGAAGGGTATTGAGACACTGGAAAAGGTCCTGGACTGGTGCGTTGACCTTGGAATAGAGATAGTAACAGCCTATGCATTCTCAACTGAAAACTTTAAAAGGCCAGAAAACGAGGTTAAGGGCCTGATGAAGCTCTTCAAGGAGAACTTTGAGGCCATAGCAAGCAATAAGAAGATCCATAAAAACCGTGTCAGGGTCAAGGCAGTCGGAAAACTTGAACTGCTCCCTGAAGATGTTAGAAAGGCTATAGAGGTCGCTGAGAGGTCAACTGAGGGATACTCTGATCGACTTGTGAACATCGCCATAGGATATGATGGCAGACAGGAGATAGTGGACGCCGCAAGGAAAATCGCCGAGGACGTCAGGGCCGGCCGCATTGACCCTGAGGACATAGACGAGGACATGATAAACAGGAACCTCTACACCGCTGGACTGGAGGACCCCCACCTCATAATAAGGACCAGTGGTGAGGAGCGCCTCAGCGGTTTTCTCCTCTGGCAGTCATCCTATTCAGAACTTTACTTCTGCGACAGCCTATGGCCGGAACTTCGAAAGGTCGACTTCTTAAGGGCCATAAGGTCCTACCAGCAGAGGGAGAGGAGATTCGGTACCTAGATACATTTCAGGCGACTTTTAAGGCTATAAGGTCATACCAGCAGAGGGAGAGGAGATTCGGTACCTAGATACATTTCAGGCGACTTTTAAGGCTATAAGGTCCTACCAGCAGAGGGAGAGGAGATTCGGTACCTAGATACATTTCAGGCGACTTTTAAGGCTATAAGGTCCTAACATGGATATATGGACCTGATACCCATCAAGCTATCAATGGAGGGATCAATATAATAGATGTTCACTGTCACCTGGACTTCAAGGACTTCAACAGGAACCGTGAAGAGGTTATTGAGAGGGCAAAGGGGAAACTCAGGGCAATTATAGATTCGGGTGTTGGACTCGGGGGCAACAGGAGGGCCCTTGCCCTTGCCTCAGATTATCCAGGATTCATATACCCCACCATGGGTTTCCATCCCGCCGACGCATCAAAGGCAAGGCCTGAACTCATAGAGGAGGTGGCGGGGCAGATAGAATCACACATTGACAGGATCGTGGCCATAGGTGAGACAGGGATGGACTTCCACCACACCAGCGATGCTGAGGGAAGAAAAAGACAGGAGGAGGCCTTCAGAATCTTCGCCAAACTTGCAGAGGAACATGAGATGCCCCTGGTCGTCCATGCAAGGGACGCCGAGGAGAGGGCCCTTGAGATAGTACTCGAGCACAGCATACCAGAGGTGGTCTTTCACTGCTACGGTGGCAGCCTATCAACTGCAGAGAGGATAATGGACGCCGGATACCACATATCAATATCCACACTTGTGACCTTCTCGGATCACCACATGAAACTTGTGGCGGAACTCCCGCTGGAGAGCATGCTTACAGAGACCGACAGTCCATACCTCTCCCCTTTCAGGGGGAAGCGGAACGAACCAGCATTTGTGGCTGAAGCGGTTAAGAAAATAGCAGAGATCAAGGAAACCGATGTTGAGGATGTTGACAGGGTGACAACATCCACTGCAGAAAGAATTTTTGGCCTCTGAGGCCATCTGAATTTATTCATCCATCTCCCTGAAAACCTCAGCTGCCGCGGTGACACCATTTATGGCTGCAGGGAACCCTGCATAAACCGCCATCTGGATGAGGACCTCAATTATCTCCTCCCTGCTGCAGCCGGCATTGAGGGCACCCTTCACATGGCCTTTTAACTGTTTTTCAGCCCCAAGGACGGTGAGGGCAGCCACGGTGACAAGTTCCCTTGTTTTAAGATCCAGCGCATCCCTGGAGTAGATGTCACCGTATGCAAATTCAACCACGAACCTTGAAAGATCAGGGGCAACATCCTCAAGTTCATCACGCAGCTTCCTGTAGGAGTCCCTGTGTATCCTCTCAAGTATCTCCATTCCAGCAGTGTATCTGTCCATACTTCAACCTCCCGATCTGGAAACCCCACATGGTTTCCACACTAATTTATAGTATGGTGGCTATAAACCTATAGACTGGAGGAGAAGGTTCATGAGACCATACGTTATACTCAACGCAGCAATGACACTGGACGGTAAGATTGCGACAAAGACAGGTAGCTCTGAGATATCCGGTGAGGAGGATCTCAGGAGGGTCCATGAGCTTCGGAGGGAATGTGACGCCATAATGGTGGGGATAAACACGGTACTTGCAGATGATCCCCGACTCACCGTCCACAGGGTTGATGCAGAGGAAGGGGATAACCCTGTGAGGGTGGTGGTTGACAGCAGGGCAAGGACACCCCTGGATTTCAGGGTCCTCAACGATGAGGCCCCCACTGTGATAGGTGTCTCGGAGAGTGCCCCGATATCAAGGGTTAATGAACTCAGAAAAAGGGCTGAGGTTGTGGTTGCAGGAAAAGACAGGGTGGACCTCCGCCTGCTCCTAGAAAGACTCCATGAGATGGGTGTCAGGAGGCTGATGCTCGAGGGGGGCTCAACCCTCAACTACTCCATGTTGACGGAGGGCCTTGTTGATGAGGTCCGGGTGTGCATAGCCCCCATGATCGCCGGTGGCAGGGAGGCAAGGACACTGGTTGATGGTGAGGGCATAGACGATATGTCCGATGCCATAAAACTCGAACTTGAGAGGTTCTACACCCTGGGGGAGGACCTCATCGTTGAGTACACCGTAAAGAGGTAGATGTGGTTTTCATGCTGGAGAGGATCTATGAGAGGATACTGAGGATAAGGGAAGATGGATGCAGGGACTGCCTGAAGGTTGTCTGCCGTATGGATGACTTTCAGTTCAACCAGCTCATGTCGAGGCTACAGCTGCAGATTGAGATAACCTCCAGGTATAATCCGCCTGTGAGGCCCGCCCTGGATCCCATGATATCCACGGAACTTGGTGTGTACAGGGGTGATGATGAGAACATAGGGAGACTCCTTGGCTACCCTGAGTGCTGCATAAAGAGCTTCTCTGAGAACACCAGGTATGCGATTGATGAGGATCACCTTGCAGAGGTGGATGAACTTGAGGTTCCCCAGGATAAATGCGCCCTTGTGCTCCCATCAGGTTTCATACCATGCAGCCTCAGATGCAGGGAGGCATGGGAGAGGAATCTCATAGCCTTTGCAGACAGGGAGGAGTTTAAGAGGATACTTGAACTTGAGGATGAACTCCGCATGAAGCTCCCCCACTTTCACCTGGCATATGATGAGTATTTTGAGAAGATAATCCTTGATTGAATCCTTTTTTGATTTTTTAGGTTGGATGGGTATTTTGAGAAGAAATAAATTTCCTCGGATGAATCCTTTATTGGAGTGCCAGACAGGAAATCATCTTTCATTTAAAAAATGAATTGAGTATTACTTTTAACACCCTTCTTTTTTAAATTATTCATACTTAAAATCTTTTAATTAAGATTTAAATAGAATCCCATCAAATCTCTTTACGATATTGAATCAGCAAATTATTAAAAAATTTAAAGGAGGTGAAAAAATGAAGAAGTTTCTACTGATAGCACTTATTCTGCTCATTGTTTCAGTTCCATCAGTCTCAGCAGCAGACAACGACACCAACACAACAGAGTCAAAGATGCTGAAGGATACAAACATGGTGGTGCTCATCACAGGATGCGTGGTGGGAACCGTTGACCCCATAATGAATGACGCCTACCGCAACGACCTACTGCCCAGCGGATACAACTTCAGCCTGAAGATATACACCATGGACACCTTCAACCTCAACTCAACGGCATCCAGCCAGTTCAAAAATGACGTGAAGAATGCGGATATATTCTTCCTCTTCACAAGACCCGGTTACCCTGTGACCGGGATGAGCTATGGGACAGAATTCGATGCAGCAGTCGACTTCCAGACCCTCGCAGCCAGCATGAAACCCGGGGCACGAATATTCGTCCTGGGTCCTGTAAAACCCAACGTCACAGGTGTTAATGTGACCAACCTTCCAGCCCATGGTCCGGTCGCAGCACCTGCACTCTCACGGGAGAACATAAAGAGGACGCTCCTGGAGGTCCTGAGGCTCAGCGGGGCCGTTAACCTCACTGCAAACGACACAAAACTGGTTCCTGGAATGCAGGACTTCCTCTACCATCCACTGGCACCACGTGTTTACACAGACAGGGCAGCCTACACAGAATGGTACATGAACACCACCCTCTACAGGCCAGGGGCCCCATGGGTGGGGGTTGCCATACTGAACCGATACTACCTATCGGGTAACATGGACGTCTATGAGACCCTCATACAGAAACTCGAGGTAGAGGGACTCAACGTGATACCCTACTTCTACTGTTCAGACCCCATAGGGGCCTCAAGGCGCTTCTTCATGGTCAACAACAGTTCAGTGATTGACGCCCTTGTTGCCTGTGTACAGTTCGGGTACTGGCCAGACAACCAGACCATAACCTTCTTCACTGACCTCAACGTGCCTGTTCAGGGTCCACTGCCAGTGTTCCTGCAGACCTCCCTGGATGATTACATAAACAGCAGCAGACAGCAGGGCCTCAGGGGTCTGGAGTACTACTGGCTCGCAATGTTTGAGATGCAGGGACGAATAGAGCCAATCCTTATAGGTGGTAACAGGGTATCGGACCCGGACCCGGTAACCGGGGTCACACTCAAGGAATACGTGGCCTATGAGCCCGGGGTAAACCAGCTGGTGGAGCGGACACTGGCCTGGGTGAATCTCAGGAAGAAGGTGAACAGTGACAAGAGGGTGGCCATAGTCTACTTTGACAGCACCCATGATGAGGGGATGCCGGCAACCAATGGCCTCAACCTCTATGGCAGTCTGAGCAACATACTCCTTGCAATGAGGGCAGCAGGTTACACCACAGGAAACGGAAATCTGACCCCCGAGTACATCTATGAACTCATAAACAGGGCTGGAAGAAACCCCAGGAACATGACACAGTCAGAACTCCGGAAACTGGTTGAGGCTGGATGCATCACAGTACCTGTTTCAGAGTACCTCAGGTGGTATTCAAAGCTCCCATTGACCCTCAGGCGCCAGGTTGAGGCAATGTGGGGTCCGGCTCCAGGTAACATCATGGTCTACAACGGCAGCATTGTGATCCCTGGCTTCATGCTCGGCAACATGTTTATGGGTCCGCAGCCGGTCTGGAAGTGGAATGGCACACTCAACAACGGCACGCTACCACCAACACACCAGTTCATAGCCTTCTACCTCTGGCTTCAGAATGGATTCAGGGCCGACGCAGTGGTACATATAGGACAGCACGGCACACTGGAATTGCTACCGGGGCATGTGAATGCCATGACAGAGGATGACTGGCCAAACACCCTCATAGGATCCATCCCCAATATACACCTCCTCAAGATGGAGGACCCCCTTGAGGCTGTTATAAACCCTGCCAAGAGGAGGGCATACGCCGTTACCATCTCATACCTCATACCACCGGTTATGAGGACGGAACTCTACGGCGTATACCAGGAACTTGCAGACCTTCTGGGATCCTACAGCACTGCAGAGACATCAGGGGATAGGGACAGGATGAACGTCCTGGAATCCCTCATAAGGGATGGTGTGAAGAGGGCGGGCCTTGACGTGAGGCTCAACGTGAGTAACTCAACCCCCTTCAGTGTCCTCAGACTGAGACTTGAGGATTACCTCCATGAGCTCACAGAGATCCTCATGCCCTATGGGCTCCACACCTTCGGGGAGCTCCCTGACAGTGAAACCCTTGAGAGGTTCCTGGATGCAATCATATCCTTTGACCCTGCAAACAGGACGGCAAGGAGGGATGAGATAAGAAACCTCCTCATCATGAGTGCCAGCAACGAGATTAACTCACTGCTCAGGGCACTCAACGGGGAATTCATACAGCCAGCTCCAGCGAGAAGCCCCATAATCAACCTTGCAGCGCTTCCAACAGGCCGGAACATGTACACCTTTGACCCATCAGCCATCCCTGACCCCGCCGCTGTGGTAATGGGATCAAGGGCTGCAGAGGAGATGCTTAAACGCCACAGGGAGGCAAACGGTGGAAGGTACCCTGAAACCGTTGCCGTGGATATAGGTGACGTTATATCAACCGGCGGCCAGAGCATCGCAGCCATATTCTACTTCCTGGGTGTTAAACCGGTCTATGAGAGCGGAGCACTCATCGGGACAGAGATCATCCCACTCAGTGAACTTGGAAGGCCAAGGATCGACGTTGTGATAAGCGACTTCCACAACTTCCGCGGGGCAATCCCCGGGGCAATGGACGTCATAGACAATACAATTAAGAGGATAGCGAATCTCAACGAGTCAGCTGAGATGAACTATGTGCGAAAACACTACATTACCCTCAGATCAGGTATCTACAGTGAACTGGTGGCCTCAGGGATGAACAGTTCAGCGGCCGATGCAATGGCGGACAGGCTTGCAAGGACCAGGATCTTTGGGCTGCCACCGGGTGCAGACCCCCATGGTGCGGGTGTCGACAGGATACTCTGGTCACGGGATGACTGGACAGCCGAAGAGCTTGCAGAGACCTACCTCAGCTACTACTCTTATGCCTATGGAAGGGACCTCAACGGCCTCCAGAGCCCGAAACTCCTGGAGTCACTCCTTCGTACAGTTGACGCCAGCATGGTGATAATGCCCTACAGGGCACCCGGAGAGGGAACCTGCCTCTACAGGGTCTCGGTCACCGTGAACTTCATGGTGAACTACCTCACAGGGAGAAACATAAACAGCTACATTGCAAAAACAGCCTACGGAACACCCATCATAAGGACCCTCCAGGAGTCAGCCTACGATGACCTTGCAGTGACGCTCCTCAACCCCACATGGATCCAGGGCAAACTGCGTGAGGGACCATCCGGCAGCGCATCAATAGCACTGCAGGTGAGGGACCTCTTCATGAGTGATGCCCTCGTGGACGTGGCATCAGCAGATGTCTGGAGGAGGATTGCCGACACATTCCTCTTTGACAGTTCTGTGAGGTCACAGCTTGATGCATCAGCCATCCAGATGATAGCACGCTATGTGAGGCAGGCCCATACCAGGGGGCTTGTATCCCTCTCAGGGGCTGAACTTGCAGCAATATCCGAGATGCTGGGTGAGGGGACCTCCACAGACACAGACCAGGGAGACAACCAGGGTTCAGATCATGGAACCACCACAGGATCCCATGGAACAACGGGAAGGGGAGGAAGATCTCCAGGCACCCATGCAGGGGTTCCGGCACAGTCCTCCGCCTCAGAGTCAGGCGCATCATCCCCCGGGGTTGCAGGAGCATCAGAACAGAAATCTGGAAGTGCCTATGAGATCTCAACCCCACAGGCAGAGGAAAAATCAGGCAGCACACAGCTCTACGCTGTTCTTGGCATACTTGGAATCTTCTGCCTTCTCGGAGTTGGCTACTACTTCGGACCCCTCAGAAAATAATTTCATCCCCCTTTATTTTTTTAACGTGTGGCGATCATTGAGTTTTCTGTATAACTCTCTTAAAAGCTGGCTTTTTCATTTACGTCATTGAATTCCACAGATTTCTCAATAGGCCTAATACCTTTCCATGGATCCAGGACTTCCAGAATTAAGATTATAACAGGAATTCCCTATTCCCATCAGGTCCTTAGACTTCATCTTATCTTTCTGTAAATGTAGAGGAGAATCAGGGGGATGGCGATGAGTATGGCGTAATCCAGCGCATGGAACAATGGCCTCAGGGAGGTCCAGCGAGGACCGAGAAGATAACCGGAATATGCAAGGACGAGGCACCATGGCAGGGAACCGGCGAATGTGTAGATAACGAATTTCTTCAGATCCATCCGGGCTATACCTGCAGGGAGGGATATGAAGGTTCTGATAACCGGCAGCATCCTCGAGATGAGGACGGCCTCGTGCCCGTACCTTTCAAACCATTCATCGGCCATCCTGAGTTTACTATCTGTTATCATGATGTAGGGGCCATACCTCTCGAGTAAGGGACGCCCTCCCTTGAAACCCGCAATATAGGCGAGAAGAGAACCCAGAAGGTTACCCAGCGCACCTGCAACTACAACGCCAGTGAGGGTCAGATTCTGCTGCCATGCTATGTATCCACTGAAGGGCATTATAACCTCACTTGGAACTGGAATACAGGCACTTTCAAGGGCCATGAGAAAAACTATACCGGGATACCCGCTTTCCTCTATGAATCTGATCACAGAATCTGTAAGGGTCATGGTTATATCAAGCATGCTGACCCTTTCTCTCATTGACTATATAATTTTTCGGGGGGGATCTGGTTATTCTATGAAAACCTATGGAATAACTGTGGCCTGAAACCCAGTCCCAGCAGGATTTCCTTGTCCTCATCCTTTAATTCGTGCTCTGAAGTTGGGGGGACAGGTTTCCCGTCCCTTGCAAGTATCACTCCACCCTTCCGCTGGGCTCCCATGAATTTACCTGCACTTCCGTTCACTATGAGGTAACCGTCCCTCATATCTATGCCAGAGAAGTCGTCACAGTCACCATCTATGATAACCGTGCCACCACTGAGGAGCGCCCCAGTATTTTTACCGGCGTTACCATTCACCCGGACCGTCCCGTGCCTCATGAGTATCCCGGTTGATAGGTCCACGTCCCCGTTGTGAATCACCTCGGCGTCAACATCAAGCCTGGCGCAGAGGGTGTCTCTGATATGACCATCATCTATGACCATCCTGCCGGGGGTGAATGTAAAATTAACAGGTTTTTCACCCCTGAGGCCCGATTTGAGAATGTCAGTTACTGATAGGAACTTCTTATACCCCCTCCTATCGGATTTAACCTCAACCACGTTCCCCACAGGGTCCTTAACCTTCCCCTTAACGTAAATTGTACCTGAGACCATGCTGATACCCATACGGGTGTCCACATCCCCCTCAACGGTCAGGACACCTACATCCAGGGCGCCGCCGGTTCCCCCGAAGTATGCAAGGTCCGCCCCCATGCTTGAGGCGAGCCTGTGGCCGGCATCCCCCCTCACAACCACCTCACCTCCACCCTTGAGGTGTTCAACAACATCCCTGAAGGTGCAGGATGTGCCCGGGATCCTGTCCTCAGGGTCAAGCTTCTCACCCCTGTGCTGCCAGTGGAAGTTATAGGTGAAATCCGCGATGCAGTCCACCGGCCCGTCGGGTTCAAGTTCAATAACTTCCCTTTCATCCCTCCTCCTTCCAAAGAGTCCGAACATGAGAGCACCTCCACATATTTATTACTCCAACCACAGATTTATATACCCATGCGATTAAGTTCCCTTCTGTTCTATCAATCAAGAGGATGGTAACTTGCCCGGTAAAATGGAGATACTCAGAGCCCTATCTGAGCTGGGAGTGGATACAAGGTTTGTGAGTGTGACAGACAGTGAGGTCCTCATAAACAACCTGCGGTTCTCAAGGTTCTCAAGGAGGAGGGAGGAGGAGTTCAGCTCAAGGTACCCTGAGATCAGGGTTGTAAGGTCAGGGGTCTTCCAGAGGATATGCTCAAGGGCATCCAGGGTCCTGGCATCAACCCTGAGGCCCAGGCTTGGTGTTAGGATCCAGGCCGAAGGTGAGATGGCCCATGCGCTCCATGTGATCCTTGAGCCCTACACAAGAAAGTACGGTATAAGAATCGGTGAGGGGGAGGTCACCGCACTCCCAGCCACACTGGACCACTCCATTGCAGCGGCACTTGAGGATATGGTGAAGGGTGAGCCTATAAGGTACCATCACAGGTCAACATCCAAGGTCATATACCCCCTCTCAACTGTACCTGCAGCGTGGATTGAGTCCTGGCTCGGCACTGAAATCACCATCACCACCAACCCAATCGTGGCGGAGTTCATGGAGTTCTTCAATGAGAATGTACCCCAGTTCAGGGATAAGATGCGGAAGTCCCTTGAGTTCATAGGGGAAAATGGCTGATTTTTACTTATAGATTGCAGCTGTGTGCATGTCTGGAGAAAAGAGGTTTATTGGGGGGGCTGATTTTTACTTATAGATTGCAGCTGCGTTCATGCTTGAGAAAAGAGGTTCCTTGGGGGTTGATTTTACAGGGAAAATAAGGGGGTAAATGAATTCAATGATCACCCTGAGAACTGGAAGAGTGAAGTCTGCTTCTCACGGGGCTTATCATCACCGGAATCTGATCCGGGGGATTTATCATCACCGGATTTACCGGTTTTACCCTTAGACGACTTACTGTCCTTATTCGCGCTCCGGGACTTCTTCTTCTGGGTGTAAAGTGGTCCAGTCTTATCAGATTTTTTACGTGTCTTCTTAGCTTTGGGAGCCTTTATTTTCCTTTTCCTGAACAGTTTAACCTCTTCATCTGTGAGTTCAAGGAATTCCTTCATCTCATAGGCCATCTCATCGTTCTCGAATATTATCTCCATGTAGGGGAACATTGAAATTGCAACCTTGGGTGATATGTGCATCCTCTCAGCCATCTTACCTGCAACACTGTCACGGAGGTTCCTCTGCTTCCTTGTTCTCCCAAGTAACCTGAAGGAGGATGAACCTGTGTACCTGACGAATTTCTTGTAGGTCTTCTCCTTGGCGAGGGCGACACCGGGACCCATGAGATCAGAGGCGTAGCGCCAGTAGGTGTAGTTCCTGCTCCTCACAGCACGGCCAAAGAATATATCTGCATGTGATATCATGTCATAGGCCCTGCTGATCTCATGGGGTTTTTCATATTCCCTTGGAACATTCTCTGCAATGAATTCAAGTACAAGTGTCGGGTCATCATCCACCCTCATGGCCTCCCTGATCTTTGCGAAGTCGCGGCTCTTCAGAACGGCCCTAACGGCGTCGAAGAGATTGGATGCGGAGTCCTTCTCACCCATGCTGAGGAGTTCCTCACCAACCCGCTCCTCACCACTGGCCACCGCCTCAAGGTCATTGATGGCAGAACGCAGATCCCCATGGGACCTCTTTGCAAGTTCCTTGAGGACATCGTCGGGGCACTCGATACCCTCTGCCCGGCATATCCGTTTCAGGGCCGCGGCTATGGATGATGTGTGAACCTTCCTGATGTTTATGACCTTACACTTTGGCTTGATGCTCTGAAGCCTCTTGCTGTAGGGGTCATTGGCGGTTAACACAATCGGATGTCTGCTCTCCCTTAAGATCTTATTTATGGCCTGGACACCCCCCCGGTCCTCGTTGCCGTGTATACCATCCACCTCGTCTAGGATGATCAGTTTGAGGTCATGGTTGAAGAGGGAGTGTGTGGCTGACGCCTCACCGGCAGTCCTCATTATGGCATCCTGTGAGCGCTTGTCACTGGCATTGAGTTCAAGGGTGTCTGAGAACTCCCTACCTATTATGTGTGCTATGGTTGTCTTCCCGGTACCTGGCGGGCCCACAAGGAGGAGTGGTGACTGGGGCTCGCCGGCCTTCCACCCCTTGATCCATTCCTTTATCTCGGCTATTGCCTTCTGGTTCCCGGCCACCTCCTCAAAGGTCCTGGGCCGGTACTTCTCTGTCCATGACATTGATCTACCCTCTCAATGTTCCAGGAACCTTGCGAGGAGGGCTTCAAGCTGTATCCTGGGGTTGGCGCCCTCTCTTATCCTGAAGTCGTACTCTCCAACAGCCTCGATGAGTTTTATGTACCTCTCGCCCTCGATGGATCCCTCCATGGCGAGCCTTGAGAGTTCCTGGTAGATCTGGGTGACCATGTCCTCGCCGCTTATACCCTGGAGGACCATGATCTCCCTGAGCATGTCCCTGGCCTCCATGAACTTCCCGTCCAGGATGGTCATTATCATCTTCCTCACATCCTTTGGCCTGGCCCTTGAGACCACCTCGTAGATGCTGGATTCTGTTATCCTCTCACCCAGTGAGGCCGCTGACTGGAGGATGTTTATGGCCTTCCTGAGGTCACCCTCTGCAAAGTAGACCACCGTGTCAAGGGCCTGGGGCTCGTATTCCAGGCCCTCCTGCTCTGCGATGTACTCCAGGCGGCTTATTATGTGGCGGCCCTTGAGGGGGAGGAACCTGAAGATGGCGCACCTTGACTGTATCGGGTCTATGATCTTTGAGGAGTAGTTACAGGAGAGTATGAATGAGGATGTCTTGGTGTACATCTCCATCTCCCTCCTGAGGGCGTGCTGGGCGTCCTTTGTCATGTTGTCAACCTCGTCAAGGAATATTATCCTGAAGGGCGCCCCCACAGGTTTCAGGCGGCAGAAGTTCTTTATGCTGGTCCTCACGGTATCTATGCCCCTGGCATCTGAGGCGTTCAGCTCCAGGAAGTTCTGCCTCCAGTACTCCCCGAGGATCTCCCTTGCAAGGGCAAGGGCCGTTGTTGTTTTACCAACACCTGCCGGCCCGGTGAACATGAGGTTCGGCATGCTCCTCTCTTCAACGTAGCGTTTGAGGCGTGGTATTATGTGTTCCTGGCCAACGATATCATCAAGTTTCTGTGGTCTGTACTTCTCTACCCAAGGTCCATTCATAAGATCACCGGTAATGGTTAAGAATTATCTTTTCAGTAGGATCAGGATGGGGTTAACATTTCTGGATGATGTGGTATATTCCTCTTTCTGAAGGGGTTAATGGTTACCCACCCCTGCTGAAACATCAGTGAAGGAGTTACACCCCCTGGAGGGCATCAAGAAGGGCCTTTTCCATAACATCCAGGGGAGGCTCCCTCCCGGTCCATATCCTGAAGGCCTCAGCACCCTGATAGAGGAGCATCCTGAGACCTGAAACCGGAACAGCGCCTGCTGCCCGGGCCTCCCTCAGGAGGCATGTCTCCGGGGGGTTGTAGACAAGGTCGTATACAACGAGGCCCTCATGCATGAGTTCAGCTTTTACGAGGGGTTCATCGTCCATGTGGGGGTACATTCCGATGGGTGTTGTGTCTATGAGGATATCGGCCCCCTCCAAACAGGCGGGTATGAGTTCATAGCCACCATGTTTTACCCTGATATCAAGGGCCACCTTAATATCCTCTGCAAGGGCCCTGGCCCTTTCAGGGGTCCTGTTGAGTATGGTTACACTGGCCCCCTCCACTGCAAGCTGGAATGCGCAGGCCCTTGCAGCCCCACCGGCCCCGAGTATGATGACGGAGGACCCATCAACGGATTTCACCTCCTCAAGGGCCCTCAGGCAGCCAGAGGCATCTGTATTGTATCCCCTTATGGTTTCCTCCTCAAACTTCAGGGTGTTCACGGCCCCGATGAGTGAGGCTGTCTCATCAACCTCATCGATGTATTCAAGGACAGACTCCTTGTGGGGTATTGTGACGTTCACACCCCTCACGTTGAGGGCTCCGAGGCCCCTAACAGCTTCTTCAAGCCCTGATGGTTTCACAGGGAAGGGCACATAGGCCCAGTCCATTCCAAGGGCTTTGAACGCCGCGTTATGCATCTGTGGTGAGAGGCTGTGGGTGAGGGGGTAACCTATTATTCCCGTTAGCTGTGTATTGCCTGTTATCAGTTTATCACAACCATCATCCCGTTAATGGCCCGTTTATGGCTCCATTTCAGAATCCTGTTATCAGTTTATCACAACCATCATCCCGTTCCTGACCTGTTTCTGGCTTCATTTCAGAATTATTCCCATCTCTCAGTTTAACACCTTTTCCTCTGCAATATTTATTTATCATCAGCGATAAATATTGTTTCCATCAGTTACCCATCTTGAGAGGGAGGGCGTGACATGCTTGCCAAGCAGAGATTTGTCCTTGATACAACGGCCTTTACAGATAACCAGCTCCGGGAGATGCTGGGTGACGGTGACCTCAACAGGTCAGTGGATACCATGCTCGACATCATCGCAAGGAGCAGGATAAAGCTCAACATAAGCTGTCACATGCCCCCCATAACCTACAAGGAATTCACCGACTACATGACACGGTATGAATGCCCCGAGGAGACCCTGGTGAAGGCCGAGACATGGATAGTCAAGAAGACACCCAACCGCTACGACACCCAGATACCCTCCCAGATATTCTATGAATACGTCCACGATATAAGGGAGAGGATGAACAAGGGGCTCCGGATTTCAGAGACCCTCCTCTGGGAGGCCGGGATACAGTCCATAATCATGGCATCCCGTGGCGTTAATAAGATTGAAATCGAGGGTGAGGTGCTCGGAAAGGCCATAAAGGACCTCAGGAAGAAGTACCGTTCAGCCCTCAGGAAGGGGACCCTTGACAGTGCCCCGGACCTTGACGTCCTCCTTCTTGCCAAGGAGCTCGGTGCCGGTGTTGTGGCTGCTGATGACGGTATAAGGGTCTGGGCAGAGCGCCTGGGACTGAGGTTCCTGAATGCCACATCCTTCCCCAAGATGCTCAAGGAATACCTTAAATATTATGAATGATGAATCTCCTATCATCCCTTTATCATTTTTACTGGAGGAATTACTGCCATGGATATATCAAGACCGCGAGGAACCAGAGATTTTCTTTTCGCTGAGATGAGAAACAGGAAAGAGGTTGAAAACGTACTCAGAAGGACATTTGAGACCTACGGCTACCATGAGATCAAAACACCCATATTTGAGGACCTCAAACTCTTCACAGTAAAATCCGGTGAGGAGGTGGTGAACCAGATCTACCACTTCACAGATAAGGGTGGCCGGGAACTTGCACTGAGGCCGGAACTCACAGCACCGGTCGCCAGGCTCTACATGAATGAGATGCAGCGTGATCCCAAACCGATAAAGATGTACTACTTTGGGAGCTGCTTCAGATATGAGAGGCCCCAGGCGGGCCGCTTCAGGCAGTTCTGGCAGTTCGGCTGTGAACTCATAGGGGGAAGGTCTCCGCTGGCGGAGGCAGAGGTCATAACCCTCGCAGCCGATTCCCTCAGGAGGCTTGGACTTGAGGGGTTCGAGGTCCACGTGGGCCACCTTGGAATCCTCAGGGGAATCCTTAGCAGGGAGAAAATAGAGGATGAACTCCAGGACAGGATAATGGGCATAATAGATAAGGGTGACGTTGATGAACTTGAATCCTGCCTTGACGGGGTTGAAATATCCTCCAAGAGCAGGGATCTCCTCATGAGCCTCATAGGCACACATGGCGGTCCCGAGGTACTTGATGATGTCAGGGGGCTCCTTGAGGGTTACCCGGAGTCCCTCAGCGCCCTTGAGGAGTTCGCTGAACTTGTGGATACCCTTGAGTACTTCGGTCCTGGGGAGTACCATGTGAACCTTGGAATCGCAAGGGGACTCGACTACTACACCGGCGCAGTATTTGAGATTTATGTCCCCAGACTCGGCGCCCAGAGACAGATCTGTGGTGGCGGCACATACAACCTTGTTGAAACCTTTGGGGGCGAAAGGGTTGAATCAACGGGCTTCGCATTTGGCTTCGACCGCCTCATGAATGCCCTTGAAATGGACGAGGGGGACATGAGGATGGTTGACGTCTTCGTGATACCCATACATGAATCAACACTCCCCGAGGCGGTCAGGATCACGCAGGAGATCAGAGGTGTGGGTATAGCGGCTGACATGGATCTTGCAGGGAGAAAACTCCGAAAGGCACTTTCATATGCCGATCACCTTGGGGCAAGGTTCGTGGTCCTCACAGGTGAAAGGGACCTCCAGGAGGGTAAGGTCACATTGAGGGACATGGAGGACGCTTCACAGGAGGCTGTGGATAGGGCTGAGATCGTGGATAGGTTGAAGAAGATCTGCTGTGAATAGGTTGAATCTCAGGTTTAGGTTGTGTATCTTGAAGAAGATAAAAGAGAAGAATAAATGAGTTTTGAATGTCAGGTTTAGGTTATGGATTGGTTGAATATAAAGAGAAGAATAAATCAAGGGAGATGTTAACATTTTAAATTTCAGACATAATATCAATGGCGAGGACCTCATAATTGCAGTGGCACAGGACCACAGGACAGGAGAGGTCCTCATGGTGGCCTACATGAACCGTGAGGCCCTCGAGAGGACACTGGAGACAGGGCTGGCCCACTACTGGAGCACGTCCCGTGGGAAACTCTGGCTCAAGGGTGAGAGTTCTGGACACCTGCAGCGTGTTAAAGACGTCCTTGTGGACTGTGACGCCGACGCAGTTGTGCTGAAGGTGGAACAGGAGGGAGGCGCCTGCCATACAGGTTACAGGTCCTGCTTCTACCGCAGCATTGATGGGGATGAACTCAGGGTCAGGGAGGACGCCGTAAGGGTCTTTGATCCTGATGAAATATATGGAGATGGTTAGATGAAGATCGTTCCAGATACAAGTGTTATAGTTGATGGGCGTATCACCGGCATAGTTCAGGAGGAGGAGTTCAGGGGCAGCGAGGTGATAGTGCCCGAGGCAGTTGTATCTGAACTTGAATACCAGGCCAACCGTGGAAGGGAAACCGGGTTCAATGGCCTTGAGGAGCTGAAGAACCTCCAGAAGCTCCACAAGGAGAACATAATATCAATGATCTTTGTAGGGCGCCGCCCCACAGTGGATGAGATTTCACTCTCAAGGGGCGGTGAGATAGACGCCATGATAAGGGCAACCGCAAGGGAGTACGATGCGCTCCTCATAACCAGCGACAGGGTGCAGGCAGAGGTCGGGAAGGCCCAGGGACTTGACGTCTTCTACATTAAACCAGAGGTCCTGGAATATGAGGAACTTGAGATAAGCAAGTACTTTGATGATTACACCATGTCGGTGCACCTCAAGGAGAACGTCGTGCCCATGGCCAAGAAGGGGCGGCCAGGGGAAATAAGGCTGGTTGAAATAGACAGCAAGCCGCTCAAACATGCAGATATAAACAGGATGGCCCGTGAAATAGTTGAAAGGGCCAAGAGCGACTTCAAAAGCTTCATTGAGATAGAGATGGAGGGCGCCACTGTGGTCCAGTTCAGGGAGTACAGGATATCAATAGCGAGGCCGCCCTTCTCAGAGGCCTTCGAGATAACCGCCGTGAGGCCGGTTGCCAGGGTCTCCCTGGAGGACTACAGGCTCTCAGAGAGGCTGATTGATAGGCTGAGGGACACTGCTAAGGGTGTCCTCATAGCAGGGGCGCCCGGGGCAGGTAAGAGTACCTTTGCCCAGGCCGTGGCAGAGTTCTACAGCAGGGAGATGAGGGCGGTTGTGAAGACCATGGAGTCCCCCAGGGACCTCCAGGTGGGTGACGAGATAACCCAGTACGCGCCCATCGAAAGGGATATGCAGAAGACCGCCGACATACTGCTCCTTGTAAGGCCCGATTACACAATCTACGATGAGCTAAGGAAGACCCGCGACTTCAGGATCTTCGCGGATATGAGGCTTGCAGGTGTGGGTATGGTTGGTGTTGTCCATGCCACAAGGCCAATAGATGCCATACAGAGGATCCTGGGCAGGGTGGAACTTGGTGTGATACCCTCGGTGGTTGACACAACCATATTCATTGAGGACGGAGAGGTGAAGGCTGTCTACGATGTATCCCTCACTGTTAAGGTCCCGACGGGTATGCAGGAGGCCGACCTTGCAAGGCCGGTCATAGAGATAAGGGACCTTGAGTCAGGGGAGCTCATGCATGAGATCTACACCTACGGTGAGCAGACGATAGTCATGGATGTCTCAAAGGCATCCCCTGGTGGACGGAAACCCTCGGCCCACAGGATAGCCGAAAGGGAAATCGAGAGGGAGTTCCGCAAGAGGCTACCCGGTGCAAGGGTCAGGGTTGAACTTGAATCCGATGAAAGGGCAAAGGTCTGGATAGAGGAGAAGTACATCCCCCAGGTAATCGGCAAGAAGGGAAAGACCATCGAGGAGATCGAGAAGAACATCGGTATAAGTATCGGTGTTGAGCCACTTGAGGAGAGGGAACTTGAGGAGACCATTGAGGTTCCGGTGGAACTTGCAGGAAACTACGTGGTCCTCAACTTTGGCAGGGATGCCGTGGGCGTGTCATTCGACATACTGGTTGAGGACGAGTACCTCTTCACAGCAACTGTGGGTAAGAAGGGCACCATAAAGCTCAGAAGGGACATAGAACTTGCAGATATAATCATGGAGGCAGTGAAGCACAACATACCTGTGAGGGCAAGGGTGCGGCCTGAGGCCTAGGTGATCTGGATGAGGATAGGTGTCTCAACACTTGCACTCTCCCCGCTTTCACTGGGGGAGATGCTCACCTGGATTGAGGATGCAGGGGCAGATTGCTGTGAGATAATCTATGAGTACCCCCTGGATGATGTGGAGGTGGCTGACTCCTTCAGCCTTGATTTCACGGTGCATGCGCCCATCTCGGACATAAACATAGCATCCCTCAACAGGGGGATCAGGGAGGCGTCAATAGCTGAGGTTAAATCCGCGGTTGACCTTGCAGTTGAACTGGACTCCGAGGTGGTTGTTGTGCACCCTGGCAGCGTCCCCTTCCTTGGAAGACCCCACAGTGACCTCATAGTTCAGCGGAACCTTGAATCGCTTTCAGTGATATCTGAGTATGCAGAGGACAGGGGTGCCGGAATCTACCCTGAGAACATGCCCCGCCTTGAGGGCCCCCTTCTGAGGGAACTTGAGGATCTCTGGCGGGTTGCAGAGGAACTTGAAATCCAGGTGACACTGGACGCTGCCCACGCAGCAACCATGGGTTACAGTGAAGGGGAGATGGTGTCCCCGAGGGTTGGGCACGTCCACCTATCTGACAACAACGGCGAGGTTGACAGCCACGATGCCCTCGGCGATGGTTCACTGGATTTCAGGGCCATTATTGAGGGTTTAAGGGGGATCGGTTACAGGGGTATTCTCACGGTTGAGGTTAAAACACCCGGTGAGGTTGAGAGGAGTATTGAATTCCTTAGAAGATTATTGATTAGTAATCATGTCTGAGAGAGGTAACCATGGTGATATTATGAAGATCGCAGTTCTTGGTGGAACAGGTGACCAGGGCCTTGGACTTGCCCTGAGACTTGCATTAGCAGGAGAAGAAATAATTATAGGTTCAAGGGACGCTGAAAAGGCTGTAAGTGCAGCTCAGAAGGTCCTTGAAATTGCTGGAAGAGACGACCTCAAGGTTAAGGGTGCCACAAATGCTGAGGCCGCTGAGGAGGCTGAGGTGGCAATTCTGACAGTTCCACTGCAGGCACAGATGGCCACACTTGGCTCAGTTAAGGAGGCAATTAAGGGCAAGGTTCTCATAGATGCCACAGTCCCCATTGACAGCTGTCTTGGGGGCTCAGCGGTGCGTTACATTGACCTCTGGGATGGCTCAGCTGCCGAGAGGGCTGCAAGGTTCCTTGAGGACCAGGGCACAAGGGTAGCGGCGGCATTCAACAATATAAGTGCATCAGCCCTCCTTGACATAACAGGACCTGTGGACTGTGACTGCCTCATTGCCTCTGACCACAGGGATGCCCTCGATCTTGCATCTGAACTCGCAGAGAAGATAGATGGTGTGAGGGCCATTGACTGCGGCGGCCTTGAAAATGCGAGGGTCATTGAGAAGATAACACCGCTGCTTATAAACCTCAACATCAAAAACAGGATTAGGAATGCAGGTATAAGGATCACGAACCTGCCAGAATGATGGAATATCAAAAACAGGATTAGGAATGCAGGTATAAGGATCACGAACCTGCCAGAATGATAGAAATAATATAAAGTTGATTGAAATGGAGATACTCAAAAACACTGTCCACAAGATAACTGAACATGCCATAAACGCAATCGAAAAGGTTGACGAGTCTGAACTTGAGGAGATGATAACCAGGATAATGGATGCCCGTGCCGTTTTCATCGTGGGAACAGGGAGGTCAGAGCTTGTTGGAAAGGCCTTTGCAATGAGGCTCATGCACCTCGGGTTCACGGTTTACGTTGTTGGGGATGTTACAACACCTGCAATAAGTGATGAGGATTGCCTGATTGCCATTTCAGGGTCAGGTGAAACAAAGACCGTCACACTGGCAGCCACCACATCAAAGTCGGTTGGGGCAACGGTCATCGCGGTAACCGCAACTCCCCAGTCAACACTGACAGAGCACAGCGACGTTGTAATATGCATACCAAGCAAAACAAAGGAGGCCTGGAAGTACTACACCTCCGGTGTTTTAAGGGGCGACTACGATGATCTCACACCAATGGGCACACTATTTGAGGACAGCACACACCTCTTCCTGGATGGGCTCATAGCAGAGTTCATGGCAATCCTTGGGAAGAAGGAGAGGGACCTTAAGGAGAGGCATGCTATTATTGAATAGGTTTCTCCTCGGAGGGTCCTTAAGGAGAGGCATGTCATTGTCCTGATATATTCCTTTCCAGGCATGCGTTAATCTCCAGAACAGGATTATCTGTGTATATAAATTATTCCATAATTTAGATATTCCATAATTTAGAGGGGTTTATAGATGGAGGGACAGCTGGGAGACGAGGTTGTAACAATAAAACCGGACTCGGATGCAAGGAGGCTGCACGGCAAGAGCCACTACGGTAAACTCTATGAGGACAGGCTGCAGATTTCACTGATTGAGGCAGCGCACCTCATGGAGAGGGGTAAACTCAAACTTAAGAGGGACGACGATGAGGTATCAATGGAGGAATTCATATCACTCCTGGCTGAGAGGGGCCTCTACAGCAAGTACCTGGTCTACAGGGACCTGAGGAACAGGGGTTACATAGTCAAGACAGGCTTCAAGTACGGTGCAGAGTTCAGACTGTATGAGAGGGGAGGGGCCCCGGGCAGGACACACTCAGCATACCTTGTGAGGGTTATATCAGAGAATGACACCATCCATGCCCTGGACTTTTCAAGCTACGTCAGGGTGGCCCATGGGGTGAACAAGAAGCTCCTCCTGGCCTTCCTGGACGATGAGGAGGATGTAACCTACTACCTCGTTGACTGGATAAGACCATAAGTGCAGGTGATATGATTGATAGACCCGTGGGGATCAGCAAACCTTGAATACATGGATCTTATTGAAAAATTCGGTGTAAGGCCATTCAGTGAAGTCCTTGAGGATGTACCTGAACCCAGCTGGCTCATGAGGAGGGGTATAGTCTTCGGTCACAGGGACTACGACAGGATACTTGAGGCCATAAGGAGTGGCAGCGACTTTGCAGTGGTAACAGGGATGATGCCAAGCGGCAGAATGCACATAGGCCACAAGATGATCGTGGACCAGCTCAGGTGGTACGATAAACTGGGTGCCGAGATATTCATACCCATAGCCGACATGGAGGCCTACTCTGCCAGGGGCATCGACTTTGAGACCTCAAGGAGGATAGCCATCGAGGAGTACATTGCAGGCTACATTGCACTGGGGCTTGACCTCACAAAGGACAACATACACGTCTACCTCCAGTCAGAGAACCTCATGGTGGAGGACCTTGCCTATGTCCTTGCAGGAAAGGTCAACTTCAATGAACTGAGGGCCATATATGGCTTCACAGGATCAACAAGCATGGCCCACATGTACGCCCCCATAATACAGGTGGCAGATATACTCCACCCCCAGCTTGAGGAGCTGGGCGGCCCCAGGCCCACCGTTGTCCCTGTGGGCCCGGACCAGGACCCCCACATAAGGCTCACAAGGGACATAGCCGGGAGGTTCAGGGAGAAGTACGGCTTCATCCTGCCATCATCAACCTATCACAGGTTCATGGGCGGCCTTACCGGGGGTAAAATGTCAAGCAGCAGGCCAAAATCTGCTATATTCCTTAGTGATACCCCTGAGGAGGCTGAGGAGAAGATAAGGAATGCCAAGACCGGTGGAAGGGAGACCCTTAAGGAGCAGAGGGAACTTGGGGGTGTTCCCGAGGACTGCATAATCTATGAGACCCTCCTCTACCACATGTCGGGCTCTGATCCTGAACTTGAGGAGATCTATGAATCCTGCAGAAACGGTACACTTATGTGTGGGGAGTGCAAAAATAATACTGCAGAGTTCATCAGGAAGTTCTTTGAGGAACTTTCCAGAAAAAGAAAGAAGGCCCTTTCCACTGCGGGGAGGGTGCTTGAGGGGTAAAATGAAGAAGGAAAAGTATGAGGGGACACTGGCTTACCTTATGAGGAGCAATGAGACCTTCCTTCTGGCCTCAACCTTCCTGTTCCTCATATCCCTTTTTGCAGGATACGCTTTCTCAGGGGCCATCGAGCCGCTACTGAAGCCAATGATGGACGAATTCAGAAGGAGCATAGCGGAGGGTGAACTGAAACTCTCAACAGTTTCCATATTCCTCCACAACCTCCAGGCCGCCCTGCTCATCTATGGGGGAGGCCTGCTTCTGGGGGTTTTCACGGCACTGTTCCTTATAATAAACGGCCTTTTTATAGGCTTCTTTGCTTCACAGGCCCCACTGGGGGACTTCATAATCCTGACGGCCCCCCATGGAATATTTGAGATTCCAGGGCTCATAATTGCAGGTGCGGCTGGTTTCAGGCTTGCAAGTTTCACCTACCACTTCTTCAGCGATCTATTCACCGAGACATGGTACGGGTCCTTCATAGAAAGGATGGGTCACTTCTTCAGCAGAAACCAGGATGAGCTTCAGGAGTCCCTCATGCTCCTTGGTATAGGGGTTCTGTTCCTTGTGGTGGCGGCATTCGTTGAGGCGAACGTGACACTGGGAATCTACAACTACATAAAGACATCAATATAGGCAGGGGATCCGCAGAAGGACCCCCACAATTTATTCTGATTAATACATTCAATGGATGGTGACTATGTGATAAGGTGCATATCATGCGGTAAGGAGTATGAACTAAACGAGATCATATACACCTGCAGTGAATGCGGGTCAGTGCTGGAGGTTGAATGTGAAGTCGAGGTTTCAAGGGACACATTCAGCTGCAGAAGGCAGAACATGTGGAAGTACAGGGAATTCATGCCTGTGGACCCCTCAAAGATAGTGAGCCTTGATGAGGGTGGAACACCCTTTGTGAGGTGCGATAACATTGGCAGGGAACTCGGCATTGAACTATACGTGAAGGTGGAGGGCTCCAATCCCACAGGTAGCTTCAAGGACAGGGGTATGAGTGTCGGTATCACAAAGGCCGTTGAACTGGGTGTTGATACGGTGGGCTGTGCCTCAACCGGCAATACCTCCGCTTCCCTGGCAGCCTACGCAGCAAGGGCCGGTCTCGGTTGCGTGGTACTCCTCCCTTCAGGTAAGGTTGCCCTTGGCAAACTTGCACAGGCCATGTTCCATGGTGCCCAGGTTTTATCTGTCAGGGGAAACTTCGATGAGGCCCTTGAGGCGGTAACGGAACTTGCCCTCATGGGGGAGCTCTACCTCCTCAACTCGGTTAACCCCTTCAGGCTTGAGGGGCAGAAGACCATAGGCTTTGAGATAGTGGATGACCTTGGCTGGGAGTCCCCGGACCGCATCATCCTCCCGGTTGGTAACGCAGGGAACATATCAGCCATATGGAAGGGTATCTCAGAGTTCCACAGGGCAGGGTTCATTGAGGAGAGGCCAATGATGACGGGTATACAGGCAGAGGGTGCTGCACCTGTGGTTGATGCTTTCAGGAAGGGTAAGATGGAGATTGACCCTGTTAAGAACCCTGAGACGGTTGCGACCGCCATAAGGATCGGGGCGCCTGTGAGTTACCTCAAGGCACTGAGGGCCATCTATGAGTCAGATGGATATGCCGAGACAGTGACCGATGAGGAGATACTATCTGCCCAGAAACTCCTTGCAAGGAGGGAGGGTATAGGTGTTGAACCGGCGTCTGCGGCATCCATAGCAGGCCTCCTGAAACTGGTGGATGAGGGTGTCATTGACAGGGGCGAGCGAGTGGTCTGCGTTGTAACAGGTCACGTACTTAAGGATCCTGACACCGCCATAAGGGCTTCAACAGAACCAGTTGAGGTTGAACCCGATATAAACCAGCTCAGGTCTGTTATAAAGGAAAAGAGGGCGTAATAAACATTTAAATTTTCCATGAATATTTTTTCTGTTTTAAGTTTTTCTATTTTTCATTAGGACACTCTGAGGTTAATCTCTCACCCTCCCGCCACTTGTGAATATACTGATTCTGTTTAGGTGCCACATGAACCAATCAATGAGCCAGAGAGACCTCCAGATTAGCGATATATTTATATAGGATAATATGGATAGATTATAGTACATAAAATGAGGTGGTTAATTATGGAATTGCCAATAGCTCCAATTGGAAGAATAATAAAGAATGCCGGTGCAGAGAGGGTAAGTGATGATGCAAGGGAAGCCCTTGCAAAAGTCCTTGAAGCCAAAGGTGAAGAGATCGCCCTGAATGCAGTTAAACTTGCAAAACATGCTGGAAGGAAAACTGTTAAGGCTTCTGACATTGAACTGGCAGCTAAGAGGATGTAATTCTCACATACATCCATCATTCATTCCCTTTTTGCCTGCGGCAAAACTTTATATGTGATGAGCCCACAATTTTATTTAATCCTTGTTTTCCTGGGTGTCTAACTGGATTATCCGGGATTAATCTAAGTACGATTTCTGATGAAAATCTGTATCCAGCAAGTTTTATATACAGAGAACATATAAAGGGTACTACCCACCTCATGTTAATCCATAACTTGGATTAGTTGTCCAGATTGGTGTAATTACCGATGGATGGTAGAAAAACCAGATGAAAAAGGAGGTAAATAACATGGCAAAGGCAATCTATGTGAAATTTGATGTACCAAAGGAACTGGCTGACAAGGCCGCAGAGGCACTTGAAATAGCCAGGGAAACAGGTAAGATATCAAAGGGTACAAACGAGGTTACCAAGGCAGTTGAAAGGGGAGTCGCACAGCTCGTACTTATAGCTGAGGACGTTGAACCAGCCGAAATAGTGGCTCACCTCCCACTCCTTGCAGAGGAAAAGGAAATACCATACATATACCTTCCAACCAAGGATGAACTGGGTGCAGCCGCAGGTCTCAACGTCGGCACAGCATCAGCAGCCATAGTTGAAGCCGGCGACGCCGAGGACCTCATAAACGAAATAATAGAAAAGGTTGAAGAACTTAAAAAATAGAGGAAAGGCAGAAAAAGCCTTTCACCTTCAATTTAATATAAAGGTGGTTTAATGGAGGAAGCAACTCCAGCAGAGGTTATTGAGGTTCTGAAGAGAACCGGAATGACTGGAGAGGTAATGCAGGTCAAGTGCAGAATCCTTGATGGAAGAGATAAGGGAAGGATACTCACAAGGAACGTCATGGGTCCAATAAGGGAAGGCGATATCCTGATGCTTCTTGACACAATCAGAGAGGCAAAGGAAATCAGGACCCCCTGATCAGGCAGGTGTTTGTAAATGAGAGTCTGTTCATTCTGCCATGAAGAAATAGAACCAGGTACAGGAAAGATGTACGTTAAGAAGGACGGCACAATCTATTTCTTCTGCAGCAGTAAATGCGAGAAAAACATGATCAAACTGGGAAGGGTTCCAAGAAAAGTTAAATGGGTTAAAAAATGATGGAAAAAAGCTTTGTAATGCTAAAACCTGACGCAGTAAAGAGGCGCCTCGCAGGAAGGATAATATCCCGCTTCGAGGATAAGGGACTCAAGATAGTCGCCGCCAGGATGCTCCAGATCCCGGAAGACCTTGCAATGGAACACTACCAGGAACACAGGGAAAAACCATTCTTTGGGGACCTTGTGGACTACATAACATCAGCACCAGTCCTTGCAATGGTCATAGAGGGTAAGGACTGCATCTCCATCATAAGGAAGATGGTGGGCGCAACAAACCCTGCAGAGGCAGAACTTGGAACAATCAGGGGAGACTTCGCCCTTGAAACAGGTAGAAACATAATCCATGCCTCAGATTCTCCAGAATCAGCTGAGAGGGAGATTAAACTTTTCTTTAAGGAATCAGAAATTTGCAGCTACGAGATGCCTGATAGGGAAATGGTATACGAGGAATGAACGCGGAGATTTCAATGAAGATCAGATCACCCATAGTTTCAGTACTCGGACATGTGGATCACGGGAAAACCACCCTACTTGACCATATAAGGGGCAGTGCAGTTGCCGCAAGGGAGGCGGGTGGTATAACCCAGCACATAGGGGCCACAGAGATACCCATGGATGTCATTGAAAACATATGCGGAGATTTCCTTAAAAAATTCTCAATCAGGGAGACGCTGCCAGGACTCTTCTTCATAGATACCCCTGGTCATGAAGCGTTCACAACCCTCCGTAAACGTGGAGGGGCCCTTGCAGACCTTGCAATACTCATCGTTGATATAAATGAGGGATTCAAGCCCCAGACACAGGAGGCCCTCAACATCCTGAAGATGTACAGGACACCATTCGTGGTGGCTGCAAACAAGATAGACAAGATCCACGGCTGGAGGGCCCATGAGGGCCGACCCTTCATGGAGACCTTCAGCAAACAGGACATTCAGGTCCAGCAGAAACTGGACACAAAGGTCTATGAACTTGTGGGCAAACTCCACGAGGAGGGCTTTGAATCAGAGAGGTTCGACAGGGTAACCAACTTCGCCTCACAGGTCAGCATAATACCCATAAGTGCGGTGACCGGAGAGGGAATACCTGAACTCCTCACCATGCTCATGGGACTTGCGCAGCAGTACCTCAGGGAACAGCTGAAGATTGAGGAGGATTCCCCTGCCAGGGGGACCATCCTTGAGGTTAAGGAGGAGACAGGTCTCGGAATGACCATTGACGCTGTTATCTATGACGGCATACTCCGTAAGAACGACACCATTGCCATGATGACATCAACGGATGTCATATCCACCAGGATAAGGTCACTTCTCAAACCCAGACCCCTCGAGGAGATGAGGGAGTCCAGGAAGAGGTTCCAGAAGGTGGACGAGGTGGTGGCTGCTGCAGGTATAAAGATCGTGGCACCTGACATCGACGATGTAATGGCGGGTTCACCCCTCCGTGTGGTGACGGATCCCGAGAAGGTCAGAGAGGAGATACTCAGTGAAATAGAGGACATCAAGATAGACACCGATGAGGCTGGTGTGGTTGTAAAGGCCGATACCCTGGGGTCCCTTGAAGCAGTGGTGAAGATACTGAGGGACATGGATGTCCCCATCAAGGTGGCTGACATTGGGGACGTTTCAAGGAGGGACGTTGTGAATGCAGGAATATCCCTCCAGGAGGACAGGGTCTACGGGGCCATAATAGCCTTCAACGTGAAGGTGATCCCATCAGCGGCCCAGGAACTCAAGAACTCAGACATCAAACTCTTCCAGGGGAACGTCATCTACAGGCTCATGGAAGAATATGAGGAATGGGTCAGGGCCATTGAGGAAGAGAAGAAGAAAAGGTGGATGGATGCGATTATAAAACCTGCAAGCATAAGGCTCATCCCGAAACTTGTCTTCAGGCAGAGCAAACCGGCGATTGGGGGTGTTGAGGTCCTTGCAGGTGTCATAAAGCAGGATTATCCCCTCATGAACGAGGAAGGAGAACCTGTGGGCACCGTTGAAAGCATGCAGGATAAGGGTAAAAACCTCAAATCGGCATCACGCGGCCAGAAGGTTGCAATGGCAATCAAGGACGCCGTTTACGGGAAGACAATCAATGAGGGCGACACGCTCTACGTTGACATACCCGAGAAGCACTACAGAATCCTTGTGGATGAGCTCTCAGGGGATCTCACAGAGGAAGAACTTGATCTTCTGGAGAGGATAGCTGAGATCAAGCGGAAGAAGAATCCTGACTGGGGAATGAAGGCACCATTTTAATTGAAGAAAGGAGGAGATATATTGGCATTTAAGGTTGTGATTTCAGATAAGGAGAAAAGTGTCCAGATGGAGGTAGAACCATCAGAATCAAAGGCCCTCATTGGCCTCACAATAGGGGACGAATTCGATGGTTCAGTAATAGGCCTCAAGGGATACAAACTGAAAATCACAGGTGGAAGCGATAAGAACGGTTTCCCTATGAAGAAGACAGTACCAGGTGCAAGGAGAGTTAGAAGCCTTGTATCAGGTGGCGTGGGATACAAACCTGCACGTAAGGGTGAAAGGAGAAGGAAAACATTCAGGGGAAACACTGTATCAGAGGACATAGTACAGATAAACACCGTGGTCATCGAAAAGGGTGAGAAGCCACTTGAAGAGCTCCTTGGCGCCGATGAGGAATAATAAAAGATTTTATAGGTGTAATCCGTGAAAAATCAATCTGAAATAAACATTGGTCTTGTGGGGCACGTGGACCATGGTAAAACAACCCTTACAAAGGCCCTTTCAGGTGTCTGGACAGACACCCACAGTGAGGAAACCAAGAGGGGCATATCAATCCGTCTGGGCTACGCTGACATAACCTTCAGGAAGTGCCCCCAGTGTGAAGCCCCCATGTGCTACACAACTGCAGAGATCTGTGAGAGGTGCGGCACAGAGACAGAACTTCTGAGGAAGGTATCCTTTGTGGATGCCCCGGGACATGAAACACTCATGGCAACCATGCTCTCTGGAGCCGCCCTCATGGACGGCGCCATACTGGTAATAGCCGCCAATGAGCCATGCCCCCAGCCCCAGACAAAGGAGCACCTCATGGCTCTGGATGTGATAGGGGTTAAGGATGTTATCGTTGTCCAGAACAAGATAGACATAGTCTCCAGGGAAAGGGCCCTTGAGAGTTACAGGGAGATCAAGGAATTCGTGAAGGGTACATGTGCCGAGGATGCACCTATAATACCT
This sequence comes from Methanothermobacter sp. DP, assembly GCF_026692625.1. NCBI lineage: Archaea > Methanobacteriati > Methanobacteriota > Methanobacteria > Methanobacteriales > Methanobacteriaceae > Methanothermobacter > Methanothermobacter sp. DP. Next base: position 448,861 of record NZ_CP113501.1, read on the forward strand.
GTATCTGCACAGCAGGGCGCCAACATTGACATTCTCATTGAGACAATTGAGGAGAAAATCAAAACACCCGAAAGGGATGTTGATAAGCCTGCCAGGATGTACGTGGCCAGGTCCTTTGATATAAACAAGCCAGGGGTTGACCCTGAACACCTTGCAGGTGGGGTTATAGGTGGCTCACTTGTCCAGGGTAAATTCAGGGTCGGGGATGAGATAGAGATAAAACCCGGCATACAGGTTAAAAAGGACGGTAAACAGTCCTGGATGAGCCTCCACTCCACCATCACAGGCCTTGTGGCAGGGGGAGAGGAGATGGACGAGGTTGGTCCCGGGGGCCTTGTGGGTGTCGGAACCCTCCTTGACCCCTCACTGACCAAGGCAGATTCACTTTCAGGTTCAGTGGCCGGTGAACCCGGCACCCTGCCACCTGTGAGGCACTCCTTCACCATGGAGACCCACCTCCTTGAGAGGGTCGTGGGTACCAAGGAGGAGACCAAGGTGGAGCCCATAAAGACAGGGGAGCCCCTGATGATAAACGTGGGTACCACAACCACCGTGGGTGTTGTTAAATCAGCGAGGGCTGATGACGCTGACGTCGTCCTGAAACTACCCGCCTGCGCAGAGGAGGGTCAGAGGATAGCCCTATCAAGAAGGGTTGGAGCAAGATGGAGGCTGATAGGATATGGTATCATCAAATAGGGTGGTTATAGACACCAATTTTTTATGATACCCCACCAGCTCAGGGTCGACATAGTATCTGAGCTCCGGAGACTCTTCCCGACCCATGAGCTCCTTGTCCCCTCCTTTGTGATAGGGGAACTTGAGGGTATAAGGAGGCATTCAGGTGGTGATGCAAGGATAGCCGCCTCCATTGGCCTTGCCCTTGCACGAAGACCACCATTCAGGGTGGTTGATGAGAAACTCCTTGAGGGCGAATCTGTTGACGATGCGCTTCTCAGGATCTCAGACGTGCTCTGCACCGCTGACCGGGAGCTCAGGGAAAGGGCGAGGTCACAGGGCATACCCGTGGTGTACCTGAGGCAGAAAAAATATCTTGCAGTTGATGGGCATATATAAATAGGAGGTTTTTTATGAATCTGTGGAAGGATATTGAACCTGGACCATCAGTACCAGAGGTAGTATATGCAGTTGTTGAAATACCCAGGGGTTCAAGGAACAAGTATGAATACCACAAGGACCTCGAGGCATTCGCACTTGACAGGGTACTCTACTCACCGGTATTCTACCCTGCAGAGTACGGTATAATACCCAGGACTCTCTATGATGACGGCGACCCCATGGACATCATGGTACTCATGGATGAACCAACATTCCCTGGATGCATCATAGAGTCAAGGCCCATAGGCCTTCTCAGGATGATCGATGGTGGGGACCAGGATGACAAGATCTTGGCGGTGCCCGTGGAGGACCCCCACTACAGTGATGTTAATAATATATCAGACCTACCTGAACACATCCTGAAGGAGATAGCACACTTCTTCCAGGTCTACAAGAACCTTGAAGGTAAGGAGACAGAGATAATTGGATGGGAGGGCGCCGAAAAGGCACTTGAAGCCGTAAACCACTCCATAGAGCTCTACAGAGAGAAATGTATGGAGTAATCTTTTTAATGGGGGATCCCATTGTATTATATAACAAAAATTGTTGATACAGTCAGAATACCTCCAGACCGCTTTGAGGAGCCACTGGAGGAGGTTGCCATAGAGGTTCTCAACGAAACCTACGTTGGAAGGATGGACAGGAACCTCGGCCAGATGATAACCGTAAAGGAAATAGAGGACATAGGAATCGGAAAGGTCATAATGGGTGACGGCGCTGCCTACCATGAGGTGACATTCACAGCCCTCTTCTTCAAACCAGAACTCCATGAGATCGTTGAGGGCGAGGTAATAGAGATTGCAGAGTTCGGAGCATTCGTGCGCATTGGACCGGTGGACGGTCTTGTGCACGTTTCACAGGTTACAGACGATTACATAACCTATGATGCCAAGAAGGGCTCCCTCACAGGTAAGGAGACAGGTAAACGCCTGGATGAGGGCGACCTTGTAAGGGCAAGGATAGTCGCCCTGAGCCTCAAGGGCCGAAGAGAGGGCGTGAAGGTTGGGCTCACCATGAGGCAGCCCGGTCTTGGTAAATTCGAATGGATTGAAGAAGAGAAGAGGAAGAGTAAAAAATGACTGAGAAGGCATGCACAAGGTGTAAGAGAATCACCAGCGACGAACGCTGCCCGGTCTGCAATGTTCCAGCATCCACCAACTGGAGCGGACTGCTCATAATCATAGATCCAGAGAAATCAGACATAGCCAGGGAACTGGATATAAAACTTCCTGGTGAATACGCACTGAGGGTCAGATAGTGTACATTCTACCGGGAAAACTCAGGGCAGAGCTCAAGAAACCCCTTGGAGAGCTCCACGAATCCTTCAGAAACATTGACGTGGGGGATTCGTTTCTCATAACGGTTGGTGATGTCACAACACGCAATGCACTGGAGCATGGCCTGAAACCGGACATCAGCATAATAGATAACAGGATCCAGAGAAGGGATTCTGACCATGAATTCAATGACACAGCAACCATTATCAGATCCACAAACCCGCCAGGTACCATAACAGAGGACCTCTGGAACTCCATCAAAAAGGCCATAGATGGGGCCAGAGCCGGTGAACGCTTCATGATAGTCGTTGATGGAGAGGAGGACCTGGCTGTTTTACCATCAATCTTAATGGCCCCGGCAGACACCGTCATCCTTTATGGACAGCCAAATGAGGGTGTTGTGCTGGTGAGGGCCATGGAAACACGGAAAAGAGCTGAAGAACTCATAAAAAACTTTGAGGAGGCATAGAATGGAGATCAGAATAATCGAGGAAAAGGAAAACCCACTCTTAAATAGAAAGGAGATAAGGTTCGAATGCTTATATGAGGGTGAATCAACACCAAAGGTCCTTGATGTTAAGAACAAACTCGTCGCAATGCTCGACGCCGATAAGGACCTCCTTGTGGTCGACAAGATCGACCAGGGATTCGGCGAGGCAAGGGCCTCAGGGTACGCCAAGATATATGATTCAATGGATAAACTCACCGAGATAGAACCTGAACACGTCATAAAGAAGAACACAGAGGCACAAGAGGAAGAGGAGGAAGAATAGATGAAGAAGTTCGAACTCTACGAGGTAAAGGGGGATAAACTCGTAAGGAAGAACCCCTTCTGTGTGAGATGCTCAAACGGTGTCTTCATGGCTGACCATGGGGACAGGTACGCCTGCGGTAAATGCGGATACACCGAATGGAAAAACAGGGAATAGGTGGAAACTTGAACCTGAGGGCTGGCAGATTAAAGAGAGGTATGGAGGATGAGGCAGCGGAGTTCACCTCATCCCTCACATTCGACCACCACATATTCGAGGCGGATGTTGACTGTAACATTGCACACACAACGATGCTGGCCCATGAGGGTATAATACCTGAGGAAGTGGCAGATAAGATCATAGAAGCCCTTGAAACCCTCAGGGAGGAGGGTGTTGAGGCCCTTGACATGGACCCGTCGGTGGAGGATATCCACATGGCTGTTGAGAACTACGTGACAGCCAGGATAGGTGAAGAAGCAGGGTTCATGCACACAGGTAAATCCAGGAACGACCAGGTTGCAACTGACCTTCGCCTGGCCCTGAGGGAGAAGATAAAAATAATCAGCCACGAACTCCTTGATTTTATTGATAGGATAGCTGAAATGGCACTTGAGCACACAGGGACTGTCATGGTTGGCTACACCCACCTCCAGCATGCCCAGCCAACAACCCTTGCCCACCACCTCATGGCCTATGCCCACTCCCTGAAAAGGGACTATGAGAGGCTCCAGGACACCCTGAAGAGGATTGACATCAACCCGCTGGGTTCCGCGGCCATGACAACCACAACCTTCCCGATAAACAGGGAACTCACAACGGAACTTCTGGGGTTCTCTGATTACATGAGGAACTCCATGGACGCGGTGAGTGCAAGGGACTTCATAGCGGAGGCAATATTTGACCTCTCAGTGATGGCGGTGAACCTCAGCAGGATCTCAGAGGAGATGATACTCTGGAGCACCTACGAGTTTGGTATGATAGAGATCCCTGATGAATTCTCATCAACATCATCGATAATGCCCCAGAAGAAGAACCCTGACGTGGCCGAGATAGCCCGGGCAAAGACCTCCACGGTTCAGGGGGCACTATTCTCTGTACTTGGAATCATGAAGGCCCTCCCCTACACCTACAACAGGGACCTCCAGGAGATCACACCCCACCTCTGGAGGGCCACCGACACGGCACTGTCAATGATCCGTGTCGTGAGGGGGATGCTCCTGGGCATCAGGGTTAACCGGGAACGGGCACTTGAACTTGCAGGGGCCAACTTTGCAACCGCAACGGACCTTGCAGATATCCTTGTCAGGGAGCGCGGCATACCCTTCAGGGTGGCCCACAGGATAGTTGGAAGGCTGGTCACAAGGGCCATTTCTGATGGTCTCAGGCCCTCTGACATAGATTCAGAGTACCTTGATGAGGTGAGCCTTGAGGTCACCGGGAAGAGACTTGAACTTGACCAGGAACTTGTGAGAAGGGCCCTTGATCCACTTGAGAATGTCAGAATGAGGATGGTTCCAGGTGGACCGGCACCTGAGATGGTCAGGGCGGCCATTGATGAAATCAGAGCCTTTGTGGAGTCTGAGAGGACAACTTAAGGGTTATTTTTTTCCAGTGGCCAGAAATTTTATATATTGGCGTATTAGAGGGGCTTTTAAGGGTTATTTTTTCTCACTGAGCAGAAATTTTATATATCATTTTTGACATATAGTTATTACATGAAATCTGAAACTGAAACAAGGGTTGTTGGACTTCTGGCGGTACTCATCGGTATACTGATGATAATATACCCTCAGCTTGTCGGGTATCTGGTTGGTGTGTTCCTCATAGCCTACGGTCTTCTCAAGATATTCAGTTAGTTCTCCGGGAGCCGCAGATACTCCATACGAGTTCCAGGGCCTCACCGGGTTCAAGAACACCGGCACGGGTCTCCCTGAGGACTCTCTGGATTGAGTAGCGCCTCATATGAGGATATCTACGATGGACCTCCCCCAGAAGGGGACAGCCAAACCCTGAAGCGGCCCTGAGACCATAAGGGGATACAGCGGACTTCAGCTCCTGCTTTGAGGCTGCAAAGAGCGCCGGTAGATTAACACGGAGTATACCATCGGTCACCTGGAGGGAACCGTATCCTGTTGAGAGGAGATCACCGAATATCACAGTATCAATTCCCTCATTCTTTATTTGCTCCATGATGACTTCCTCAATCATGGATGAGCACCTGCCGCAGGGGTGGAACCTCCCCTCGAGTGCAGCCCTCTGAAATTCACTGAAGTCCATGCTGATGTACTCGTGCCTCACCCCAAGGGAGGCTGTGAGTTCATCAACAGCCCTCCTGACGTGGCCAGGGAGTACTATGGTGCCGGGGTCAGCAGTGAATGCAGCAGGTTTTAAACCAAGTTTAACGGCCGCTATGAGTGAAAATGAACTGTCAGTACCCCCTGATAGTGCCACAGCAGTGTCGGGCTCTCTGATGGAGTTGCGGGGTGCACTGTCACTTTCTGTGAGAAAGTCAAGTCCCGCCGGGTATTCAAGGCGTTTCTTCAGCGGTTCCTCAAGCAGGGAGAGCACCCTGAAGGATTTCCTGAGTTCAGCCAGTCGCTCAAGTGCAAATTTAACCCGTTCCCTCCTCATGATGAGGTCAATCTCTGATTCAACGTGGATCCTCCTGATACCAAGTCTCTCCCGTAGCCTGCCCACAACCCATCCACCCTTCCCTATTATGATGGACTTATCTGAACGGTCAGGTGCGACTATGAGGAGCTCGTCCCTTTCCCCATTGAATATGACCTTGGCTATCCGCACCTCTGTATTCTCATGGCCTATCTCGGATCTCACTTCCCTTATGAGAACCGCAAGTTCATCTGCATCCATAGAATCCTTCCCGGGATTATTCACCTAGGTGAAGTACCTTTTTATGGTCTGATTAAATGATGGATGATCTGCATGAAGTAAAGTATATTATAGATACGGTCAATATTTAATATAAAGAGTGGATATGGATTTCATCTCCAGGTAGTACCTGAACTTTAATAAAACCGTGTTGGGGGATGTACAGGCAAATGCCAAACATTAAAAGCCTTCTTTTTGGCGATCAGGAAGAAGAATGGGGTTATAAAAGGGAAAGTGAGAATATAATAGTGGGGTATGGCTACAAGAAGTTCAGTAAACCCCCTGTTATAGGTAAAAACCCCCTTCTGCGCTCAAACACCGTGATATACAATGATGTTACCATAGGCGATAACCTCAGAACCGGCCACAACGTCCTAATAAGGGAGAAGACGACCATAGGTGATGATGTACTCATAGGTACAAACACGGTCATTGAGGGCCACTCAAAGATAGGGAGCAATGTCAGCATCCAGTCAAACGTGTATCTGCCCAAGAACAGTTACATAGAGGATAACGTCTTCATAGGACCCTGTGCCTGCTTCACCAACGACCGTTACCCCATAAGGGTCAAGTACAAACTCAGGGGCCCCATAATAAGGCAGGGGGCATCCATAGGTGCAAACTCCACCTTCCTTTCCAGGATCGAGGTTGGTGAGGGTGCAATGGTGGCAGCAGGGGCGGTTGTAACAAGGAACGTGCCCCCATGGTCACTGGCAATCGGTGCACCGGCCCGTATAAAGGCACTTCCTGCCAAGCTTAGGGTTCCCAACAATATTTAGTTTTGTTTCTTTGTATTAACCAGTTATCTTTCCAGTCTGCAGTGACCTCTAGTGATTGAATGAGTTATTCTCTCCTGTAGAGCCCCACTATCCTTGCCTCAGCAAGTACATGACCCTCCATTGCCTCGAGGACGTCCTCCTTACCAGCCCCGGGTTCAAGGTCCAGCATGGTGTCAAGGGCATAGAGTTTGAAGAAGTACCTGTGCACACCGGATGGGGGGCAGGGGCCCCTGTAGCCTAGGGTTCCAGAGTCGTTGTAGCCCTGGACTGACCCATCTGGTAGCCTCCCCATTTCTGGAACATTCTCATCAAGGCCCCCTGTGGCGGGGGGTATGTTGAATATCACCCAGTGTGTCCACACCTTTGAGGGTGCATCAGGGTCGTCACATATGAGTGCAAGGGACCGGGCCTCCTCAGGTACACCATCCCAGGAGAGGGGTGGTGATATGTTTTCACCATCACACGTGTACCTGGAGGGTATCCTTCCACCATCATTGAATGCACGGGTCTTGAGGTTCATGGTATCACCTAACAGATTATATGTTTCCTATCATTAATTATTATTATGGACTACAAGGTTAACTCGGTATCTGATAACAGCGTCTTCGTTGAGACGGAGTCCTACAGAAGGCTCCTTGAAGCCCTTGAGGTTATCAGGGAGTGCCGCGGCAACATACTCCATGTTGTGGGCGCCCCCGGGACGGGTAAATCAGCCAACCTCTACAGGGGTATCCAGGAGGTGGGGCTTGATGTATATGAAGTGCCATGTAACCTTGAGTCAGCGGATGTGGACGCAGATTATGTGTTCAGGCACCTCTTAGATGAGATGAAGGCGGAGCTCGGTGCAGATAACAGGGGGGATCTTTACAGAAAACTTGCTGAATTTGATGCTGTGGTCTTTGCTGACAGGTTCCATGACAGCCACGATTTCTCAGAGTTCACGGGTTTCAGTCAGTGGACAGCCACGGCGGGATCTGAAACACTGAAGTTCTACCTGAAATGCATTCTGGAGTACATCAGAAACAGGGGTGCATTTGGGAACATGAACATAATCTTCCAGACGGCCTGGAGGTTCTACTTGAGGGGTAAAAAGCTGGACATCTTCACAGACATACCCATCCTCTCGTCAGTGCTCTTCCACACCCTCAGAATCCCCTTCAAAGCTGTAAGGATAGATTACACCGTAACTGAAACCTTAAATATAATAAGGGCCCATTCAGGTGCTGATGAGGAAGAGATAAGGCGTTACATAGAATTATATGGATGCAGACCAAGAACTGTTCTGGAGAAGATGAGATCATGCTGAGTACACTCCTACGTTCAACGAGAATGAGCTGGTGTGCAAAGAACATCCACATGTACCTTCTGGCACTCACCTATGCCTCAGATGCAGACCCCATCAGGTTCATTTCAGGACTCTTCACCGTGACGCTCCTCTGGGGGGCTCTCTATTCACTTAACGACTTCACTGACATTGAAAGTGACAGGAACGACCGCATGAAGAGGAGAAGGCCCTTCATAGAGAACCATGTTGAGCCCAGGGAGGTCCTGCTTTTTATAGGCGTCCTTCTCGTGGTATCCACCGTGGTGGCATATATTATCCAGCCGGTATTCTGCCTGATACTCCTTCTCATGGTCCTCAACCAGTTCATCTACACACTCCCACCCCTCAGACTGAAGGACACGCCGCTTGCACCACTTGCAAGTACCGCTACAAACACTGTTCTGAGGCTGGCATCCGCCGCTGTCCTCCTGGGGGGTATTCTCGTTGTCCCGGTCCCGGTCTATGTTTTAATGTACCTTGCAGGTATGGGCACATACCTGATGTACAAGGAGAGAAAGGCCCCGACAACCCTGGTTTCTGTCCTGTTCTGTGTCCTCCTTGCCTGGAGCTACACTGGAGGTTACATCAGTATGCTGCAGGTCCTCCTTGTGATAGTCCCACCCTTCATAGCCACTGTACCACTTTATCTATCCAACTTCACAGAGAGGGAGCGGATGGTGGAGGTGGCTGATCTGATTTACCACAGGGTTCTTGTGGTATTCTACCTGGTATGCATAGCGGTGCTTCTGGTGGGTTAAGATGCTCTTCAGATTTTCTTTTTAGAGTGGAGAATTATTCTGAAAAATCAAATTAGATAAGTTTAGCTAAAATTCTTCCAGAATAGATTAAAAAGATAGTTTGAGTTGGTGGGTTCTTCACTGCCACCCAATATAAAAATTAGAAGAGTTTGCCCAGTTTAATGAGGGCCTTTGGTGAGACCTTTATGAGCTTTTTAACAAGTTCTGTGGTGCTCACCTTCTCAAACTCGACATCCTGGAATGCCTCTGCGATTGAATCGAGTTCACTGTCACTGAGTGTGAGCATGTAGTCCTTGACCTTGAGGTACCTGTCTATCTCCTTCCCGATCTCCTCACGGCAGAGCCTCTCGTATTCACTGAGCCTCTTTTTGCTGACATCACCCTCACTGACCGCTGCAGCAGCAACCCTTCCTGCCAGCATACCACCGGTCATACCGCTTATTATACCGCCACCTGTGAGGGGGTTCACCTGACCTGCAGCGTCCCCAACAACCATGAGGCTGTCTGCCACAAGTTCCTTTGGCATGCCACCAACAGGGTCTCCGCCGATGTTGAGTTCAACAGGCTGGGCGTTCCTTGTTGCCGGGCATGACTCAACGAATTCAAGCAGGTGCTCATAGGCGCTCTTATCGGTCTCTGTTGAGAGAACACCCAGGCCCACGTTGGCGATATCATCACCCTTCGGGAAGATCCAGGCGTATCCACCTGGGGCCACGCTTCCAAAGTAGAATTCGATGCAGTTATTGTCCTCCATCTCCACTCCGACCATCTCGAACTGGGCGGCTGACTCCATGTCCTTGGGTCTTGTGGCTGTGTTGAGGCCGGCCCACCTTGCAACCCTTGACTCGGGGCCGTCGGCTGCAATGACTATCCTGGCCTTTATCTCAAACTCCCTGCCCATGCACTCTGCGCTGACAAGGTATCCATCACCGGTCTTCTCCATCCCGGTTGCAAGGGTCTTCACCATTATCTCTGACCCTGCCCTTGCAGCGTCCATTGCCATGTGCTTGTCAAAGACCTTCCTCTCAAGTATGTATCCTGCCTCTGGCAGCTCCACCTTATCTGAGGTCAGCCATACATCTGTGCCGTTGGGGGAGACCAGACGCACACCATCAAGTTTCTTTGTGATCCAGCGGGGGTTTGGCTCTATCCCCAGGGACTCGAGGCCCCCAACAGAGACCCCCTCGGCACACCTCTTTGGGGCACCTATCTCTGATTTCTTGTCAATGAGGAGTACACTTGCCCCACCCATGGCGGCATGTTTTGCTGCTGTTGAACCGGCTGGTCCAGCGCCAATCACAAGGACATCAACTTCAGTTACCATGTCAATCACCTCTCAAGGGCCCTAACAGGGCACACCTGTATGCATATGTTGCATTCCCTACACTGGTCCTCTGAAAATTTCAGGGAATTCTCCCTGACCTCTATGAGGTTCCGTGGGCACACACCTGCACATTCCCCACAGAACATACACCATTCCTTCACCTTCATGGTTATCAACCTAAAATCAATTCTACAGATCATGAATCTTTAATCATGCGGGTGTTTATACTTTGGGGAGGAAGTATATATATAGTTTCCCAAAAACCCTGACCTGGTAGCCACCTGGCCCACACCATAGTTTCTGATCTTTCAACAGCCTATTATTTATATGTTGAGGGGTGTTGGGATAATTATAAATCATATCCCTGACAATATACTATTATGGGAGGTTGAATATAAAGAAAATTTTATTTCTGTTTCTTGTGGCCGCAACGGTCCTTGTATCTGGTTGTGTGAGTGAGGAGCCACAGTATAAGAGCTTCTCTGACGGAAAACTGAACTTCACATATCCTGCATCATGGGAGACCCTTGACCCTGCAGGGGCGCAGGGGGCCTTCAAGAAGGAGGTGGGAATCTCCAAGGATGTCATAGTTTACCTTGGTAACAGCACCTCAGAGCTTGCAGTTGCAGAGGTAAGTGCAGGCGCGGGTTACTACCTGAAGGATCCTGAAACCGTCAGGAAGGAGATGGCCAGCAATGAGGGTGTTGTATCATCCAGCATAATAAAGGTCGCCGGGCGTAACGCAGCAATGGTGAAGGCCACCGATTCAACGACTCAGACGGTCTTCGTGTACCTGAAACTCAACAGGACAAGCGGCTATGCATTCATGTACAGCGGACCAAAGAATGACGCAACATTTGACTCCATACTTGAGACTGTGAAGTTAGAGTGATCCCATTGGGATCCCTCCTTTTTTATTCCTTCTCACTGGTTATGTGATCTCTCCTTTATGAGCTTCCTCACCTCGCCCATGAACTTTTCTTCACCGACACGTTTCATGGTTGATGCGAGCCTCTCCCTCTGCGGCTTACTTGCATACCTGGTGTAGACCCTGATAACAGCGTCTATGTATTCCAGTATCTCATCAACAGTGTCAACACGGGTCTTTATACCCTCAACCAGTTCCCTACCAGCCTTACCGCCTATGTAGAGTATGTAACCCTCTTCTCTGGCCCTTCTTGCAGTGTGTGGGCACTCCCTTATGCATTTACCGCAGCCAACGCAGAGGTCATGGTTGGTGTAGGATGTCTCACCACGCACGCTTATGGCCTCAACCTTGCAGACCTCGAAGCACCTGCCGCAGCCGTTACAGATTTGCTCAACCGTCTCAGGGAATTCAACACCGGCGACGCCCACATCGTGGATCTGGGGCCTCATGCACCTGTTTGGACAGCCACTCACCGCTATCTTGAACTTGTAGGGTGCCGGCATCTCCCTGAACCTCTCCTCTATGGCACTGCAGATTGCTGTGGTGTCTATGATCCCGCTTCCACAGTTCTCCCTACCTGGACAGGCAAGTGTGGCCCTTACAAGGGGGCCCTCTGAGCCTGTGAGGAGCCCTGCGGAGTTGAGTTCATCAACGGCGTCCTCAACGTCAAAGCCACTCACATCATGGAGCTCATAGGATCCCCTGTTGGTGACCTTGATCCTTGCACCGTATTTTTCGGCGATCCTCACAAGTTCCTTCACCTCTGAGGGGCTGTACCAGCCTGATGGCCGGGCCCTGACCCTTAGGAAGTAGGTGCCATCGGCCCTCCTGGATACACCAGGGTAATCTGAGGTCCAGTAGAAGGAGATGTATTCACCATTCTTTCTCCTTCTCTCAAGTTCCCTCTGGAATCTTTTGAGTTTCAGGTCCCTCATCTTCTCTATTTTTGCAGTGTCTGCACCCTCCATGAGTTCAACCGCACCGACTATTTCAGCGCCCCTCCTGGTTCTCACTATGATGGTTGAGTAACCTTCGGGGCTTCCAGCGGAGCCCACAGAGACGTCTGCAAGGTGGGCGTCAAAGTCCCTGCAGGATCTGCAGCCCTCTGAGATCCTGATGTCCCTGAGGTTCAGGGTTTCCCTCCTATCACCAAGGTCAACCTCAAGTTTACCCCTCCTTATGTTGAATTTTTCAACGTCCTCCATTCTGATACCATTTTCCCTCAGCACCTTTCTGAGGTTGCCATATTCGAATTTCTCGGTGCAGAAGAGGCCTATGAGGTAACGTATCTCAGGGAGTTTCACGGGTTTGCCCTTCCTTCCAAGTTCCAGGTCATGCTTTGCAAGGTAGGGGAAGTACTGGAGTTTTCTGAGGCCGTTTATCTGGCAGGGAAGCCCAACAACCGCTACCCTCTCAATTCCGAGTTCTCCGGCTGTTCTCAGTGCTTCAAGGGTGGATATGCTGTACTTTGACCCGCTTGTTTCCTCAAGGTCCTCTGCCGTCTGCACAAGGAGTGATACAGGTTTCCAGTGTTCGTCACCCACAACGATGGCTCCGTCGATTTCACCCTTCTCAAGGAGGTGCTTTAGGAAAGAGGTCACCACGCCACCGTCCTGGCCCCTGATGGGTCCCCTTCCATGGTAGACCTTTTCCTGGAACTTCTCCCTTATGCTGATCTGATAACCGTCTGAGGAGACCCTGGGGCATACCTCGAAGCACATACCGTGACCGTTTCTGAGGCACTCCTCTCTGAGCTCCGGGCGTCCGTCGAAGGATATGATATTGTTGGGGCATATAACGGCACAGGTACCGCACCTTGCGCAGATTCCTGACTCCACGATCTTTCCAGGTTTCCATTTCCTCTCTGATGGGTACATCTCTGCTATTTTCTCTGGTGGGCCCATCCTCTCCAGGGCCTCGGCTATCACCTCCTCGGTGACATCGGTTTTTCTTGATGCGGCTATTGCCTCTGCACTGTCAAGTATGTGGGTTTTGAGTTCACGGGCAACCTCCTCCCTTTCCTCTGGGGCTAGTCTAAGGGTCGCCCTTTCTATGAATTCATCAAGTTTATTCATTGATATTCCTCCATTATGGTTTCAATTTCATTGAGGGCCTGATTCACTGCCCTGAAAAATTCAAGCCATTTTTTTCTGACCTTCTTACCGTAATCGGTGATTCTGTAATATTTTCTGGGTCTTGCCTCACCTGTCATCCAGCTGCTTTTGAGGATTCCCTCCCCCTCGAGTCTCCTCAGAAGGGGGTAGATGGTTCCCTCTTCGACCCTGAACCCGGATTCTTTGAGTTTCCTGACGATTTCGTATCCGTAAAGTTCCCTTTCAAGGAGACAGACCACTGCGAGCTGTATGGCCCCGCGTCTTATTTCCTTTTCGAATCTTTCACATATGCCACCCATCTCATGACCCTCATATTACACAGATATGTGTTGTGCACATTACTGTGTAGTAAACAGTATATAAGCTTTGTGTCCTCACCCTACACAGATGAATCGTATCAGGGGTAAGGGATAACTGGACACCTGTAACCGGTAAAATGACTCTTTTTGTTCATTGCCATGATGAATGCAGTCTCAGTGATTCAATAACCACAGTTTTATTGTTTTTTCAAAAAATTTTTATGTTTAACCTCCTCAGATAGGTATGAGGTGTTCAGATGGAGTTTGTCCCCTTTAAAAAGGATCTCAACATGAAAAATACTGTGTCCCATCTGATGGGGTTCTTTCTGATTCTCTTCTCATCCGTGGCACTCCTCATGATGGCTGGAGGTGGATGGTCCCCCTGGGACCTCCCCATTCTCCACATGTCTCTTGTGCTGCTTGGTGCATCGATAATTCTCGCCTGCTTCTCCCACAGAAGAACAGCACTTTCCCTATCCATAATGATAATCCCACTCCAGTTCATTCAATTTGCGGGATTTCAGGGTCTGCATACAGTTTTACCTCCACCCCTGCTGGCGGCCTATTCGGTCAGCCTGATTCTACTTATCCGCAGACACTACCATGCCGGGCAGACACTGGCATACATCACAGGAATCATAGCCTATGCCCTGGTGATGACCCACCTCACAGGTGTGGTGGAGGTTGTTGAGGCACTCAGGGTGGACCCCACCATTTCAGCCGAACTCCTCATGGCCGCTCTGGGGTTACTGGGCCTCTATCCCCACAGGGGAGTCACTGAGCCACTCTTCTCAGGAATGATGGGGGGATACACGGCACGGGTGCTCCTTGCAACCATGCTCACAGCCATAACGGTCACAGGAATCCTGATCCTGAGGGGCCGGGACCAGCTACCATTCCCGGCAGAGATATTCCTCCTTTCACTGACAGTGGCGCTCATCATAGTTACCATAACCTTCACAGCCTACAGGCTCAACACAGTTGACCATCAACGCCTCATGAATGAAAGGGGGCTCAGGAGGACACGCAGATTCTTCAGGGATGTGGTTGAGAACCTTGAGGAGGCCGTTGCAGTCATCGATGAAGACGGCAATCCACTGCACCTCAACAGGGCCATGAAAAAACTTGGAATTGACTGCAGATCCATTCATGATAGATTCATGGATGCCAGGGCACCCTCGCACATCAGGAGCCTTAAAGCAGGGGACAGAAACTTCACCGGGTGGTACATTCCCCTGGATGAGGGGGCAATAATCTCCCTCACCGACATAACAGACCTAATGAGGACACAGGAGGAACTCGAGCGGAACATCATGGAGAAGGATGCGCTGCTCCGGGAACTCCATCACCGGGTGAAGAATAACCTCCAGATAATCCTGAGCCTCATAAACATGCAGATAAGATCCGCCGGTGAGGATGCAAGGGAGGCTCTCATCCGGACATCAACCAGGGTTCAGACCCTGGCCGCCATCCACGAATCCGTCTATGGGCTGGGGAGCCTTGCAGAGGTGAAGATGCATGAGTGCATAAGGAGGATAGCAGAAAACCTCAGATCAGTATTTGATGCACTGGATGTTGAATTCCACATAGAAGCCCCACATACCTTCAACGTTGAGACAGCCATGCCACTGGCCCTCATAGTAAATGAACTGATATCCAACTCACTTCAGCATGCGTTTCCTCAGGGCAGAGGCACCGTGAAGGTTGAAATCAGCAGAATGAACTCAGAGTACTGTCTGAGGGTAATGGATGATGGTGTGGGGTTTTCAGGTGAAAAGAGGATGGGCCTCCAACTTGCACTGAACCTCGCCAGGCAGATAGAGGGGGACCTCAGGATACTCCTCAGGGAGGATGGAGGGGGTACAGAGGGCACTGTACCCTTCAGGGAGCTTCACTACAGGAGGAGACTTTAATAGGTGTGCTCTGTAACATTGATTTCTGCACGTCCTGAGGATTATAAATGTGTCCTGCAACATAACATGGCAGGGGATTCATATGCACGTCTATATTCTCTTTGCACATCCATCCAGGACGTCCTTTTCAGGGGAGGTTCTGGAGGCATTTACAGAGGGCCTCAGTGAATCCGGACACACATATGAGGTGGGGGACCTCTACAGGATGAACTTCAGGTCGGAGCTGAGTCAGGAGGAGTACCTCAGGGAGATCAGCCAGGAGGCGGGGTCACCATTACCAGAGGATGTTATGGAGGAGCATGAGAGGATCGGGAGGGCCGATGCCCTTGCGTTCATCTATCCCCTCTGGTGGAGTGACTGCCCTGCGAAACTCAAGGGATGGTTTGACAGGGTCTGGACCTACGGGTACGCCTACTTCTATGAGGATGGAGAGCGGGGTACGAGGATTGATATTGAAAAGGCTGTGGTGCTCTGCTCTGCAGGTCACACAGAGGAAGACCTTGAGGGTACAGGCATTGCAGAGAGCATGCGCAGTGTCATGTTAGGTGACAGGCTGCTGGGGGTTGGTGTTAAGAATGTCACTATGGAGATCCTTGGGGGTATGGTGCCTGGGGATGACTCCTGCAGGGAGATAAACCTCATGAGGGCCCGCAGGGCAGGGAGAAACCTCTGAGGAGAGTATTTCATTTTTAATGGACTAATCTGACCGTGATTATCCTATCTTTCAAACCAGGAATTAGGCCCTCCAGACACCTCCATGGATGGAGTTATAAGATCGGATGTAATTATAGTAATACACATATTATGCTATTCTGAATTTAAATAATATTTAACTATTTATACTTCATACACAGATTTTAGGGTGTCACAGATCAGGGGTGATACCATGAACACAATGACCAGGATAAGCATGTCTCTTCCAAGTAAACTTCTTGAGGAATTTGATGAGGTACTGAGGAACCGTGGTTACCAGTCAAGGTCCAAGGGTATAAGGGACGCCATAAAGGACTACATTGTCAGGTACAGGTGGATGAATGAGATGGAGGGTGAGAGGACAGGGATAGTCTCGGTGATCTACAACCACCACACAGGGGCAATGGAGGAAATAGCCGACATACAGCACCACTACAGGGAGTATATAGACGCTGTCATGAGGGTTCACCTCACAGAAAAACATCGCCTTGAGGTCCTCGTGGTGAGGGGTGATGTTGCAGAGATACGTGAACTCACAGAGAGGACGATGGGTCTACGGGGAGTTGAACACGTGCGACTCACCAGTGTCTCAGCTGAAGAGGAGGTGGAATATGAGAGGTGAATGGTTTAAGAGTTGGATAACTGCAGGGTTCTGAATTTGATTCTGACCTGAGTCACTTATCCTTTCAGGGAAATGCAGGGATGTTATGTAGGTTCAGAGCAGTGTTTCAGGGATTAGATCCGTATCTCCCCTCTTATCAAGTGCTCTATATTTAATCCTCCGGACCCTGAGTTTACAATAACTTCACCCATTCAACAGATTTTATATATGTTCATGAAAAATATTATAATCAAATAAATAATAAATGACATGAAAAAGGGAGAGCTACTGGAGTGTAAAAAGAGCATTTCAATCTTTCAGAAATTTGACACCTCAGTACAATGAAATCAGCAGTTTCATGGAATCTCCAGTTCCCTAAAAAATTAGAGGATGGGGGTGTGTATGAATGCCTGTTCCTGAGGAGGTAAGGGATATCTCTGCATGCTGCTGTACAGTTGGAATTTTGTTCCTCATGTGCCTGGCGATATCCCTCTTTCTCACCCTGCTCCTCACATGATGGAAAGGAGCACATCAGACCATCACTCTATCTCCACCCCACATAAAGTCCCTGAGGGTGTTAATAGGTTACCCCTGGCTGTTAAACCAAAGGAGACTATATCCTCAGGGTAGTATCCATCCTCAAATGCCCAATCTGTTGTTTTAAAGTAGGCGGTTTCTCCAGGTCTCAGAGTCTTCACTGTGGATGAATTGGTGAAGACCGGAGCCATTCCAAGGGCAATGACCTCCCCATATGAGTTATAGCCCTTGACCCATACATAGTCCAGTAGGAGTGTGGCCCTGTACCTGTTCTGGACCACCCCCTCCACCACGTAGCCTCCGCTGGGATCAACCAGCACTGTATAGTTGAGCACCTCTGCCTGAACATCCCCCATGTGGAGGTTGTAGAAATAGGATGACCCATCGCTGTAACCGATGATGAACATCAGGAGCCCCCATATTATGATGAAGGATACCACTATGCTTGCCTTTGTGAAGGTCCCCCTCCTTCTCCACCAGCGCATGAAAAAGTTTCCATTATTTTCTTCTTCACGGAAATCCTCAGCCATTCAGATCACCTTTCTATGCCCATCCGTAACCGGAACATTCTGTTTTAATCCCAATGATGATATCATCGGGGTCGTGACCATCCAGTATGGGTCCCTCCCCCCTGAACTTCACCTTCTCACCTGGCCTTATCTCCCCTGAAACGGTTATGAATGCGGGGACATACAGAACCATTTCTCCACTGGAATCAAAGCCCTTCACTTCCAGGCTCGGGTTGAGCAATATGGGTTTATCATAGTTGTTCTGGATTACCCCCTGGATCTCATATAATCCATCCTGGCCCTTCTGGATTGTGTAGTTTACAATGCTCACCTGGAATGAGTGTTTTTCGTATTCTATTGCTCCATCAAGACCCTTATCGTAACCATAGGAATAGGCGGCGGCTGACCAGATGATTACCCCAAGGACAATGATGGCTGCCCTTGTTAGTGGTCCCCTGCGGTTCCACCAGCCAGCAAACTTTCCAGTTTTCCTATCACTACCATTGGAATCCATCGACATTTAACCACCTTATAACTGAACAGTAATAGTATCGAATCATATAACTTAAATTTTTATATTTTTATTTCATCATTAAAACTTAACATGACAAATAAAAATCTGTGATTGGAGGACGGTGATGGTCCGTGGAAACCTGACCTGCGTAATAGTTCTCTATTACGAAGTTAATCCCTGGCCGGCACCTTATATATGATGTGATTCAGAATTATCAGTGGAACCATGATGGGCATTGACGACCAGAAAATTGAAAAACTTGTGGAACTTCTGGAAAAAAGGGATGAGGTCAGCATTGCATACCTCTTTGGCTCCACTGCAAGGGGGGATAAGGGACCCCTCGGGGACTTTGACATCGGTGTTCTCCTGAAGGAACCCCTGAAGGGATACGATGACCTCAATTTTCAGCTGGAACTCATAGATGAACTTGTATCCTCACTCCGAACAGACAGGGTGGACCTTGTCATAATGAACCGGGCGCCACTTTCCCTGAGTTACAGCATAATCAGGGATGGAATAGTCCTGAAGGACAGTGAGGAGGAGAGGGTGAGGTTCGAGGGACGTATCATGTCAGAGTACCTTGATAGAAGGTACCATAACGACAGGCACATCAGACTGGCGCTCAGGATGATGGCACGTGAGGGTTTGAAGTGAAGGATGAGGTACTATCAAAACTCGAGAAACTCCGGGAGTACCTGGGGATACTCAGGAATTACAGATCACATTCACTTGAGGACCTTAAAAAGGACGTCACCCTCAGGGGGGCAGTTGAAAGGTACCTTGAGGTTTCCATAGAGTACCGTCTCGAGAGATGATCATATCATGGGAGAGGGCGAGAAAACCTGAGACATACAGGGAAGTCATAGAGATACTTGGAGAAATAGGGGTTCTTCCAGGGGATTTTGCAGATAAATTTGCACCAGCAGCTGGTTTCAGGAACATACTGGTTCATATGTATGCGAATAGATGTTGAGAGGGTTTATCTCTACCTTCAACGGGACCTGGAGGATATAGAGAAGTTTGCTGTAATGGTTGCCAGGTATCTGGAGGGGACCGACTGATTAAGCATCCATTATTTGTTATCTGGAGGATCAGTTAACTGCTCTTCAAAATTATTTAACCATATTATGTTATGTATTTCCATCATTTAAAATTTTCAGCTTGCTTTTTTGAAAAAACCTTTAACCAGATTAAACCATAGTATATATATGCACATTCAATGTGCAGATAGCAGGAGATAGGTAAATGATGAAACATCTGTATTTAATAGCTGCCATTGCAGCGTTCCTCATTTTATCAGGAACCGCCTCTGCAGCTGACATCTATGTTAATGCGACTGGGGGGTCTGATGATAATGATGGGCTCTCATGGGCGGCTGCCAAGGCAACCATTGGAAACGCGACCCTCTCCGCGGCCTCAGGCGACTGGATCTGGCTTGCGGATGGTGAATACAGGGGTGTTGGTAACAGGGACGTAGTGATAGACAGGAACCTCACCATCACCGGACAGTCAACCACTGGCACAGTGATTGACTGCGAGGGCCTGGGCAGGGCCTTCAGCGTCCAGCAGGGTGTCAGTTTCACCCTCAGAAACCTCACAGTGAAGAGGGGAAACGAAAACCATGGTGGAGCCATCCTGAACCAGGGTAACCTAACTGTCGAGGGATGCAGGTTCCTTGAGAATATAGGATCCTATGGTGCTGTGATAACAAACAACGGCACATCCTCTGACCATGCTACTGCGAGGATTTCAAACAGCCACTTCGAAAACAATTCCAACACAGGAAACTTTGTAGGGGGTGCTCTTTGCAGTTTACAGTATACTTCAATGGTGGTGGAATCATGCACCTTCATCAACAACACAGTCACCAATAGTGGAGGGGCCATATACAGCACTTTAAGTGATCTCAAAGTAAGGGACAGTGTATTTACAAAAAATGGTGCAGGTGCAGGTGGTGCCATATACAGTGAGTCAGGAAATGCAGAGATCATAAACTGCACATTCTCAGGCAACACAGCATGGTATGGCGGCGGATTCCTTGCAGACAATGCCAATGCAACCGTTGAGGGATGCACCTTTGAGGAGAACATGGCATCAGCACACGGCGGCGCAATCAGAAACAACTACGGCAACCTCACAGTTAGAAGAAGCACATTCACAGATAACAGTGCAGGCTTCGCCGGTGGAGGTATAAGCAATGTCCGGGCCGCCCTGGCAAATATCACAGAGTCCACGTTCACAGGTAACGTTGCAGAGACCTGGAGTCAGGGATCAGCGGTACTCAGCTATTTCACCATTGCGCTGGTCAACTTCTGCCGCATCCTGAACAACCCTGGCGCCGATGTGTTCTGTGAGGACGGCCCGCAGGTGGATGCCAGATTCAACTGGTGGGGGTCCAACACACCGGACTTCACTGAACTCACAGCAGGTGACGTTGCTGCAACGCCATGGATCATCCTTTCACTGGTTGCAAATCCATCAACCGTTACGGTGGGGGGCACCTCCCTCATAAGGGCGGACCTTCTCCATGACAGTACCGGCACACTCCATGCAACCAGTGTACCATACACGGGTGTTGTGGGCTTCGAAACAACCTATGGTACAATCACCGATGCTCTGATGAGCGGTGGGGTTGCATCCTCAACCCTCAGGAACCTCAATGCACCGGGGGTTGCAGTGGTGTCCGCGGTTCTGGACAACCAGGTGGTTAACACCCAGGTAACCGTTAGACCAGCTCCACCAGCAACGGGTATAACCATCAACCAGCTTGTCGCAGCAGCCGTGAACGTCAGGAACCACTACCTGCGCTACCGTAAACTGCCAGCCTCTGTCACAATTGCATCAAAGAGGTACTCCATGGCCCAGTTCCTGGATTTACTTGCACGTGCAACTGTGCAGCTCAACTCAGGAAACCAGAACCCGTTAAGACCACGTGCTGTTGGTTACGCCGGTAGCACTGGCATCTGGAGGTCAGGTAAACTCTCAAGGCCAGCCTACGTGTCAGTGGCAGTAAGTATCAGGAACTTCATAAACAGCCAGGGAAGGGCACCCAGGTATGCCTCAACGGTTTACGGCAGGGTGAGCTTTGCGGGCCTCGTGTACAGATACAGTGAGGTCCTCAGGTTCTACGGTAACAGGGGGAGGCTTCCAAACTACCTGATAATCTAAAACCCAACCCCTTATTTTTTACTTTTTTTTGAATCTCCGTAGAGTTCTAACCTTCTGGTAATAAGTTAAACATGAACACTGTTTCATGGGAGTTCAGTGAAAATTTTTTATCCTATAATCATTATATATACCCAAGGGGGTTTACATGATAAAGATAACCACATGGCTCTTTCTGTTTCTTGTGGGGATAATGCTTATCCCTGGATGTGTAAGCGCAGCCGATATCTATGTCAACGCCACTGGGGGGTCCGATGATAATGATGGGCTCTCATGGGTGGCTGCCAAGGCAACCATTGGAAACGCGACCCTCTCTGCGGCTTCAGGTGATAGGATCTGGCTTGCGGATGGTGAATACAGGGGTGTTGGTAACAGGGATATGCTGATAGACAGGAACCTCACCATCACCGGCCAGTCAACCACCGGTACGGTGATTGATTGTGAAGCAATGGGCAGGGCCTTCAATGTGTCCTCCGGTGCTGTCCTGGTCCTCAGGAACCTCACATTGAGGAATGGCAGTGCATTTGAGGGCGGGGCGGTGATGAACCACGGCGAGCTCCAGGTGGAGAACTGTATCCTCACCTGCAACACCGCAGCCGGGGGCGGCGCCATCTACAGTGACGGTACAGTGAAACTGACTGAAAGCCACCTCATGGAGAACAGCGCAGAGGATGGTGGTGCAGTATACAGTAAGGGGGTCCTTGAGGTTACAGAATCAACCTTCAACGGTAATGAGGCCTCAGGGTGCGGGGGGTCCATATACAGCGCCCCATACTCATCCCTTAACATCAGGGACTCATCATTTGCACTTGGCCATGCAGGGACTGGTGGCGCGATTTACACCGGGGGAGATACAGTTATATGCGACTCCACCATTGCAATGAACACCGCAGACAGCCATGGCGGCGGGTTATATGTGTGGGCAGCAGACGCCACGGAAATCACGGTTACTGTGACCAACTCCATGTTCATGTACAACAATGCAAGCTATGGTGGGGGAATCTCAGGATTCAGAAACCCTGATGATTCATCACTGAATTTACAGGTTTCAGACTCAATCTTCAAGTCAAACCTTGCATATTACGGTGCCGGTATCCATGCAGAAAATGTTAACACCACAGTATCAGGGTGCACCTTTGAGGAGAACGTGGCATCAGCACACGGCGGCGGAATCAGGAACAACTACGGCAACCTCACCGTTAGCAGAAGCACATTCATAGATAACAGGGCAGCATACGCTGGTGGCGGTGTAAGTTCTTTCCTTGCGGTGCTTGCAAATATTACAGAGTCCACATTCACAGGTAACCTTGCAGAGACCTGGAGTCAGGGATCAGCGGTACTCAGCTACTTTACCATTGCGCTGGTCAACTTCTGCCGCATCCTGAATAACCCTGGCGCCGATGTGTTCTGTGAGGACGGCCCGCAGGTGGATGCCAGGTTCAACTGGTGGGGGTCCAACACACCGGACTTCACTGAACTCACAGCAGGTGACGTTGCTGCAGCACCATGGATGGTCCTCACATTAACCACAAATCCAGCGGCTGTTGCTGCCGGGGCCACCTCGGTCATAACAGCCGACCTGAGGCATGACAGTGCCGGGGGATACCATGACACATTCTTCGTCCCCTACACAGGTAATGTGGACTTCTCGGCCACCGCAGGGAGCATCGATGATGCTGTGATGTCCCATGGAACTGCATCCTCAACACTCACAGGTCTGGCAGCACCGGGTACAGTGACAGTGAACGGGGCCCTTGACGATGAAAGCGCCTCAGTGGATGTGGATGTCCTCAAGGTTCCATCAGCCATCACAGTGGAGGACACTGAAACTGTTGAGGGCGACGCATTCAATTTAAGGGCGCGTTTAATGGCACAGAACCCAATCCAAGGTAAGATCATCATTTTCAGAATAAATGGGGTTCAAATGGGGGGTTCAACCACCGGTTCAGATGGATGGGCAACCCTCAACCTTCCAGGCATATTCCCGCCGGGTCTCTACAATGTGACTGCAGAGTTCCAGGGTGATGAACTCCTCAATAACAGTTCATCCAGGGCAGACCTCAGGATCCTCAGGAAGGCTGCATTTGAACTCTCAAACCTCACCGTAGTTCCACTCTCAGGGGCAGCTCCCCTCAGGATCAGTGTCTCCGCCAGGGTCAGGAATACCGGTGAGGCCCCGGGCGATTACCGTGCAGAGCTCCTTGTGAATTCGGTGCCTGTCGCATCAATGGTGATTTCACTTGCCCCCGGCGAATCAGGGGATGTGAAGTTCAACTACACCATCATGAGGGATGGTATGTACCTGGTGACAGTGGGGGGCCTTTCTGCAAGGACGGTTACGGTTAAATCCCAGGGTTTGACTATTAAACAGATTGCAGCTGCCGCTCTGAGTGTGAGGAACCACTATGCACGCTACCGTAAACTACCGGCATCTGTAACAGTGGCCGGTAAGGCTTACAGCATGGCCCAGTTCCTGGATTTACTTACACGCGCCACGGTACAGCTCAGCTCAGGAAACCAGAATCCACTGAAACCACGTGCTGTTGGTTACCTTGGTAGCACAGGCACATGGAGGTCAGGTAAACTCTCAAGGTCGGCCTACGTGTCAGTGGCAGTAAGTATCAGGAACTTCATAAACAGCCAGGGAAGGGCACCCAGGTATGCCTCAACATCCTACGGACAGGTGAGCTTTGTTGGCCTTGTGTACGTATACAGCAGGGTACTGGCGTTCTACGGTACAAATGGTAGGTTACCGGGTGATATAACAATTTAAAACCCTTTATTTATTTTTTGTCTTCAATGATAAGCTCTTCATTTATTCTCAAGGGTCTCAAGGGTTTTTCTGATCTTTTCGGTGAATTCATGAAAATCCCTGAGGTGTTCCCTGAGGATCTGAATGTTATACGGTCATCTATCTTACCATACCTGGACCACGATGTTTCTGAATCCCCTCATTGCCTTTACTTTCCTGAAGGTTTCCTCGTCTATTATTCCGGCTCCAGGGAGGTTCTCAAGCACATCACCATCTGATCCGGGGACACCGAGTTTCAGGTCGGAGTTGAGGATGGAACATATGTCAAAGACATTTTCAACAGCAAACTCAAGCCTCCTGTACATCCCATCCCTTACAAGGCCAAGACCCTGGAACTCCTCAAAGGTTTCAGGAAGGTTATCATCTATAAGATTTACGCTTTCCTCAATCTCACTTATCTTCGTGAGTATGATGGCCTTTCTTATCATGATATTCACCTCATGGGGGCCATGCCGATGTAATCATAGAAGCGGTGTTTGAAGTCATCGAATTCCTTCACTGTCTCCCATGCAATGTCATGGAGGAACCTTTCACTGTCACAGTATATGACCTCACCCCTGAGTACCTGGACCCTCACATAGAGTGGGAGCTGCTGGAATATCTGGACATCGAATATTTCATCCACCTCACAGAGGACCCTCAGCCTGAAATCCGCTGCCTCATCAGGGGTTCCATCATAGTACACTGCAAGGTCTATATCAGACCACCCCTCCCCCCTGAGGGCTGAACCATAGAGTATTATGAACCTGACCCTCTCAGCGTCCTTGAAACTCCTGATCACACCGAGGATCTCATCAATGCGGGTTCTGATAGATTCGTCCATATGGTTACTATGATCCTCATATATCTTAAATTGCTGGTCATGTACTTTCACAGCCAGATAATGATAATAATGCTGCTGATTGAAATGATCAGATCCATGTTCAGAGGGCCAGTGAGGCAAATTGGGAACTCAAATCTACAATCCCGGAATATCGGTGAGGCTGTCGTGGCTGGACTCATGGTACCGGTCCCTGCTATGGTGAAGATAGGTGAATTCACAGGCAAGCTGTCTGGTGGAGACCAGGACGTGGAGCTATAGAATTGGGGAATAGGAATGTGACTGCTGTGAACAAGCTGTCTGGTGGAGCAGGACGTGGAGTCCATCTGGCGTGGGATGAGGGGTAAAGGATAAGTATCATCATGGCCAAGAGAATTACAGTGGTTTCCATGACAGAGGCAGATTTTAAGGATTTCTATGATGTGCTGGTTGAGAACCTTGAGTCCTCCAATGGGGAATACGCATCCTTCATAGACCATGGCCCGAAACTCTTCAAGCTCCTCACGGACTTTCTGGGCTATGAGCACCTCAAGAGCCAGCTCAAACTCAAAATAAGCGCGGCAATAGCCTACTATGTTGTACCCATGGATGTCATCCCCGAGACGGTCCATGGTGCCTACGGGTACATTGACGATATCTTCATAACAGCCTACGTCATAAGGATCCTGGCGGATGTCTATGGCTACGAGTTCCTCTCAGAGTACTGGGAGGGAGAGGAAGACCTTGAGGAGGTTGTTGAACTCTGCTATGAGAGGTCAAAGGAGGTTCTCAGGGAGAAGACAAGCGATGTGCTGGAATATGTGGGTTTGATCTGATCAGCTGTTTTCCCGGACTCTGTTCTCCCAGTTCATGGCCTCAAGGACCCCAAGGATGTCATCAACTGATTCCTTCTCTACAGTCAGTTCAATGAGTAGTTCAAAACACTCATTATTCCTCAGGATCATGCACTTCTTCATTGATGGTAGTAGGTCCCCCAGTTCATTCATGGTATCCATGAGACCGTTACCACTCACAAGTCCGTTCATCATGAGGTTGAGGCTTTCACCGGTGGGGTTTATGTAGATTATCTCCTTTCTGTGGGTAGTGTCCTCTGAGGGGATATGTTCTGATGTTATTTCTTGTTCTGTTGCTGTAACCGGGGTTTCTTCTGACTTCACAGTCAGTGTGTCCAGGGTTTCTTCAGCATCTGATCCATGGTACCTTAGGTAGAGCTCCTCAATTTCGGGATTGTGTTTAAGAATGAATCCTTCGGGGCTCTCCTCAAGGAGGTCATGCTCCTCGAGGGTCCAGATCCCGGCATCTAGGGTTCCGGGTTCATCAAAGTATTCGGCCAGGTCCTCCCTTCTGAAGGGCCCTTCACCAACGACCTCCATGATGTCCCTGAATATGTCCCATGCCAGTATCCGGTCATAGCATTCCCTGCACTCATCTCTTTTCCCATCAACTGTACTGTAGAAGCTGGATTTTTTGAGTTTTCTGCCGCATATTGGGCAGGTTCTGATCATATCTGATTCTGTAACAAGTTCCCCTTCACCATAGGCCTTGTGGAAGGCCTTGAGTTCCTCGTCCGGTTTAAGGGTGTAGGTTTCGAAGGCAGGGTTGCTCTCGATGAGGTCAAAGTCCTGCAGCAGCCAGATATGGCCGGTGATCATAAACCTCTCATCCTCATTTTCTATGATGTCGTCAACAGCGAATTCAACGCCTGGTTCAACAAGCTTTCTTATCTCAGCGAGGGCATCTGCAGCGCAGCGCCTTCTTGAGCATTCCCTGCACATGGGGGAGGTTTCATTGGATGAATTGAATTCTGTGGCGGGCTTCACCTCCCCGCACATTGAGCACTCCAGTTCACCCTCTTCAGGGGCGGCGGTGCTTTCGGTCTGTGCTGACTCATCCTGTACTGATCTGAGCCCTTTAAGCTCCACGTTCTCTATGATGAACTTCTGGACCTCCTCTTCGGGTTTTAACCTGCAGGTACCTGATTCCCCGTCCTGCTCAAGGAGGTTGAACTCTTCGAGTATCCAGATCATGGCTGTGAATTCTGTTCTCTCCACGTCATCCATCCCGGCTGTGTAAACGTCAACGTTAATCTCATCACCGGCTTTAAATGTTCTGAGGATTCTTTCAAGGGATTCAAGGGCATATAGTCTCCTTGAGCATTCCCTGCAGATCCCCTGGGACCTCTCAGTTTCGGTTTCAAGCTCTTTCTGGCAGCCAGAACAGAGTTCAAGGCCACTGACGGGTACTTTAGGTAATAAATCTTTTCGCTGATGGGATTCTACCGCTGGAGCTTCTTCATCTATTTTATCCGTTTCCTCTGCTTTGGTGTTGGGCACGGGTTCATTCTCCAGTATCCCCGTTTTTAGGGCTTTGGGGTTACCATCAGATCCGGCTTCCTGGGTCCATAGGTCATCATTCAGGTTTTCAGGGTGAGGTTCATCCCCGGTTGAATCATGAGATTCGTCCATGGATTCTTCAGGTGTCAGTGTGGCCCTGAGAAGTGATTCGGCTGCAGATTTGAAGCCCAGGTTGAGTTCCATGAAGTCATCGCATTTTTCAGATAACACGTAAAGGGTTCTGAAGCTGTTGAGGCCATGATTCTTTATGAACATCTCCCCTCCACCGGTGACATGCTTCTTTATGAATCCCTCCCTTAGGAGAATCCAGAATAGCAGGGAGCCGAGTTCCTCATCATCCTTAAAGTCATCGAAGTTGAAGGGTCCCCTTCCCTGAAGTGTTTCAATGGCCTTTAAGATTCGATATTTATCGTAGCATTCCCTGCAGACGCCCAGGTTCTCAGCGCCGCAGTTTTCACAGGATGAAGAAGATGATTCACTGCCGCAGGAGAGGCATAAAAGTTTATCTGATTCTCTACAGCAGAGGACGCAGTTATTCATATGGCATACTCCCCTCAATACAGTATAATTATAATGTTTTTACAGCTACTTAAATCATTAACATTTACAGGGTTATAAAAAAATTTATCTATCAATTTTTAGAAACATTCAAATGACTTTAATGCCGTAAAGGGGGTTTTTACATAATAAAACAGAAAAGGCTGGTCCCCATGGGTAAGTCCCGATACTGGCTTCACAGAATAGATGATGATGTCCTTGAAGATATATCTGAGAACCTCGTGATTGGCTCCGTGAGGAAGAGGGGTAAACTTATAAATGAAATCCGATCAGGTGACAGGATATTCTTCTTCAAGCCGATCCCCCTCAATGGTCGGAGGACACTCTCATTTGTTGCATACACCATGGTTGATGAGGTGTACAGCGACCCGAAAACCCTCTATGATTACTATGAATCCCCCAGGAAGCTGAAACTCAAGGGTATAAAATTCTTCAACCCCCCCATACCCTTAGTTAAATTCAAGGATAAACTCGTTTCCCTGGATTCTAAAAAATGGTCATCAGCAACGAAATCTGAGTACAGAAAGATAGATGAGGTCGATTTCAGGACCATAAGGTCCAGGGCAAAGTTCATAGAGAAATTCCCGGCCTACCTTGAGGAGGTATCCTTCAGCATGGATGAATTCATTCTGAACTCCATCATGGGCCTCCACAGCATGCTCAGAAAGGCCGATGGCCGGAAGCAGATGGAGATAAAATCCTTCATAAAACTCCTTGATGAATTCATCCAGTCCTATGGAATTAACAAGTCATATGATGAACTCGAGGAATTCTACTCAATCAACGCCTGGAGGACCGGTATAAAACACTACCCGTCACGGGATCCAGAGAGGATAGTAACACTCTACAACAGCAGAGGGGCTGGAAGAGACTTTGGATTGATATCCCTGGAATAGGAGGCTTAATATGAATGCAGAGAGTATCATAAATGCCCTTAAAAACGGCAACGTCCCCCCGGAGGGGGTGGGCGAGATATGCGTGGGGCGTGAGAGGGAACTGGAGGAGTTCGACAAGATATTCGGTAAGGTTAAGGAGGGGGCTGCGGTAACAAGGTTCCTCAACGGTGAATTCGGGTCGGGGAAGTCCTTCTTCCTGAAACTACTTGAGGAAAGGGCCCTTGCAGACAACTTCGCCGTCGCAAAGGTGACACTCAGCAGGAA
Organism: Methanothermobacter sp. DP; assembly: GCF_026692625.1. Lineage (NCBI taxonomy): Archaea > Methanobacteriati > Methanobacteriota > Methanobacteria > Methanobacteriales > Methanobacteriaceae > Methanothermobacter > Methanothermobacter sp. DP. The sequence continues at coordinate 478,057 of NZ_CP113501.1, forward strand.
CGTCCCCTTCAACAAGTTCGAGGTAGTCTACAGGAGCATCGTTGCCGCGCTCCGCTGCAAGACAGGCACATCCCTTGAGCATATAATTGAAAAGTGGACCACACAGCTCCGCATGATGGCCCTAAGGGAAACCACGGACCCCTACCAGCAGGAGAGGATAGTGATAGACAACATAAACAATGACCTCAAGGAGGTCCGTAAACACGCCACAACCTTCGCTGCTGCAATAGAGAACTATTACAAGCTCTCTGCACGGGGTGACCAGGAGACAGCAAAGTATGCCATGGCCTGGCTCAGCGGTGAGAAGAACATACCCTACACCATAAAGAGGCAGTTCGGTGTCAAGGGTGACATTGACAGGGAAAACGCCTTCAAGTACCTTGAGGCCCTCTCCTCATTCCTCAGGGCACTGAAGTACTCAGGGCTCATAATACTCATAGATGAGGCAGAGCACATAATGACCCTACACACAAAGAAGCTGAGGGACACAGCCTACGACTACATGAGGTTCATATACGATGAGTGCAGCCTCGGCAGATTCCACAACACCCTCTTCATATTCGCAGGGACCCCAGAGTTCTTTGAGGACCCCAAGATGGGTGTACCATCCTACACCGCACTGAATGAGAGGATAGAGGACGTCCTCAACACGGAATTCAAGGACCTCAGGAAACCCATAATAAGGCTTGACGGCTTCAAGAAGGACAACCTCATGGAGCTGTCAGATCGCCTCATAACGATGCACGAGGAGGTCTACGAGTGGAAGGCAAAACCTGTCAGGGAGTCCCTTGAGGGTATAATAGCAAGGCATGAGGCCAACGCGGAACTCACAGGTTACATTTCACCGAGAAACTTTGTTAAATCATTCATAAGTGTCCTTGATGTTGTCCAGCAGAACCCTGAACTCCACAGCGAGGAGGAGATCCTTGACCTCTTTGAGGAGAAGGAGATGGAGTTTGAGGAGTTCGAGGACGAGGACTGGGTTTAGTGAGGGTGTAATCTGATGTCCTCCGAGTCACTCAACCCCCGCCTCAGGCACTTCCTCGCCAACAGACTGGGATGGAGGAGCCTGAGGGACGTGCAGAAATCCGCCATTGAAGCCATAGGGAGGGGGGAGGACACCCTCATAGTTGCACCCACAGCCTCTGGTAAGACCGAGGCCGCCATGATACCCGTCTTCAACTCCATACTCACAGAGGGTCTCCCACCGGTCAGCCTGCTCTATGTCTCACCCCTCAAGGCACTCATAAATGACATGCACAGCAGACTGGAGTACTGGGGCAACCACTTCAACCTTGAGGTCATGAAGTGGCACGGGGATGTCCCGCCGGACACCAAGCGGAGGTTCATCAGGAACCCCGCGGACATCCTCCTCATAACACCCGAGTCCCTTGAGGTCATCATGGTGAACAGGAGCCGGGATGAGAGGGAGAGGATCTTCAGAAACCTCCGCTACATCATAGTGGATGAGATCCACTACTTCATAGAGTCAGACAGGGGTGTCCAGCTGAACTCCCTCCTTGCAAGGCTTGAAAGGTACACCGCTGCGAGGCCCCAGAGGATAGGGCTCTCTGCGACGGTTGGAAACCCCGAAGACGTCCTTGAGTGGATGAGCCCCTCGGGTGTTGTTGTAAAGGAGAGCTCTGATAGGAGACTCCAGTACAGAATATTCTCTGGTGGAGAAGCGGGGGTCATTGATGTTTTAAGGAGGTTAACCGGCAGGAAGGTCCTCATCTTCGTCCCATCAAGGAGGGAGGCCGAGAGGTACTACAACATCATAAGAAGGTGCCTGGATGTGGACGTCTTCATACACCACTCCTCCCTGAACAGGGAGTCACGGGAGGAGGCAGAGGAGAAATTCAAATCCATCTCAGCGGCCTTCATGGTTAGCACCAGTACACTGGAACTGGGTATAGATGTGGGTGACATCGACGTGGTGGTACACCTGCGGAGCCCAACAACCGTGAACCAGTTCCTCCAGAGGACCGGGCGGAGCGGCAGGAGGAGCGGCAACCAGAGGACCATCATATTCCATGAGGGTGAGGTGCTCCTCGCCCTCTCGGTTGTCTCACTGGCACTTTCAGGTAAACTTGAGATGCTCAGGATACCTGGAAGGCCCCTTGACATATACTTCCACCAGATCCTGAGCTCGGTGTTTGAGATTGAAAAACCGGGGCCCGCCGAGATATACAGGGGCCTGGGGAGGGCCCATGTATTCTCTGATATAAATCAAGGGGACTTCAGGCACCTCCTTGAATTCATGGGTGAGAGTGACTTTATAAGGAAGCACGGGACCTACCTCTACCATGGCTTCAACTTTGAGAAGGTCTTCGGTAAGATGAACTTCCTGGAGTTCTACTCTGTATTCTACCCAACCTATGAGTTCACTGTTAAGCACGGCACAAAGACCATAGGAACCCTTGACGCATTCTTCGCTGTAAAATACCTTGAGGAGGGTAGGGGCTTCGTGCTTGGCGGTGAAAACTGGATTGTGAGGGAGATAGACCATGAAAAATTCATCGTTAAGGTTAAGCCATGCTCAAGGAAGGCGAATATACCTGACTGGAGTGGTGGCGGCGCCCCTGTGAGCTTTGAGGTTGCAAGGCACGCCTATGACATCCTCCTTGGAAACTTCAACCGGGACATCCTCAGGTGGCTAGATGACGCATCAAGGGAGAGGGTCCTATCTGAGATGGCAAGGGCCTCTGCCGCAGGTTTAACCAGGGATGTTATCCCTGTGAGTGTCGGGTCGGATGTGGAGATCCACACCTTCGGAGGGGAGAGGGTTAACGGCCTCATCTCCGATATATTCAGGATGGAGCATGATGCATACCGTGTCAGGGATGATGCCTTCGCGGCGCGCTTCAGGGCAAAGGTCGACTACGATGACGTGGTATCTACTCTGAATGAGATCCCATCCATCATCTCTGAGGATGACTTCCCCCTCAGGCTCCATGACAGGCTTGACAGGATGGTTAAGAACAAGTTCATAGAGCACCTCCCTGAGGATGTGGCGGCCCATATAAAGTACAGCCTCCTCTACAGGCCGGATGAGCTCATGGGGCTGCTTGAGGCCAGCAGACCTGTTGAGGTGGAGGGCTTCAGGATTCAGGTTTTTCATGGTTCTAAGAAATAGACATTCATGTTCTTTTTCTGGAATTCATGAGCTTCATGAATTCTGGATATGTGAGCTCAGCCTGTTTAAGAATTGATTTCAGGGTTCCGGGGGCGATTTCATCATGAAGAGGTATGATCACAATGAGTTTCTTCCCATTTTCATCTATCTTTTTGAGTTTCACATGACTACCCTTTCCTCCAGAATACGTAAATCCCTCTTTCTGGAGGATCTTACAGAGCTTCACTCCTGACAGTTTTCCTTTTTTGCCAGCCATCTATCTTAACGCTCACATGTTCCTCTTTTTCAGGTACAGTGTAACTGCTTATAAGGTCCTGATACATTTCAAGAACATCCTCGTCGCTAAGGAAGAGTTCAAGCGCCTCCTGGATGTTCTCAAGAGCAATTTCTTTGCTGCTGCCCTGACTGGCTATGTTGAAGGGCTCACATATCGCCACGAACAGGTTTCCCTCTTTTTCAATCTTTACTGGAAGCTCAAGTTTAACTGAGGCCATCCCATCTCACCTGCAGTTCACAGATAACTATTTCTGCATTATTTGATATGAATTGATGGCTTAATATATATTTATGTTGCAGCTGCAACAGTTGCCATGACAACATTTATATGGTGCCATCCAGATAACTTCAGCATCAGAACATTGAGGATGAAGTGATGATCGACAGTGACATACCATTCAGGGGGCTCCTATCAATCATACTCAGAAGCCACCGCGTATTTGTGGCAAGGGAGTTATCCAGCCTGAAACTCACAGACGCACAGGTGGCCTGCCTCTTCAGGATCCACAGGCAACCAGGGGTTACCCAGGATGAACTCTCCTGGTTCTTCCAGGTGGACAAGGGAACCATAGCCAGGATCACAAGGCGCCTGGAGGAGCGGGGACTCATCATGAGAAAACAGGACCCCCAGAACAGGAGGAGGTACATGCTTAGCCTCACAGCTCAGGGGGAGGAACTCATACCCCTCATAATGGAGGTTGAGGACAGGTGGACGGACCTCCTCTTTGAGAACCTCACAGATGAGGAGAGGGATACTCTAATGGAAATGTGCAGGAGACTCGCAGAGGATGCAATGAAGATAAGGGGCGTGGAAGATGACAGAGGGCGTTAAGATAATGAGGGGGGACCCGAGGAGGGCCCTCCTGAAACTCTCAGGGCCGATGATAATCGCGATGCTGCTCACATCCATCTACAACCTGGTGGACGCCATCTGGGTGGCTGGTCTCGGTGGCGAGGCACTGGCAGCCATAGGGTTCGTGACACCCCTCTACATGGTACTCGTGGGGCTATCCAATGGCCTCGGGGCCGGGGCGGCATCATCGGTCTCAAGGTACCTTGGTGCAGGTGACCCCGAGGGCGTCAACAACAGCGCAACCCACACGGTTATAATAACAGCTGCTGTTTCAGTTATCATCACGGTGATCCTTGAACTCCTCCTCGGAGATATACTCCTCTCCCTGGGGGCAGGGGATGCCCTCAAACCAGCCTTCCAGTACGGTAGCGTGGTATTCGCGGGTACCATATTCACACTCTTCACAGGGGCCGCCTACGGGATACTCAGATCCGAGGGTGATGCAAAGAGGCCAATGTATGCCATGGGAATCTCAGCGGTCCTCAACATGGTCCTTGACCCCCTCCTCATATACACTGCAGGGTGGGGTATAGCTGGGGCGGCCTGGGCAACGGTGATATCCCAGCTTGTGGTCTCACTCATTGTAATCTACTGGTTCATGGGGGGAGGGACCTACACCTCCATCGGGATGAAGCACTTCAGACCCGACCGTGGGGTTGCACTCTCAATACTCTCTGTGACTGTACCTGCAAGTGCAGAGTTCTTTGTCATGTCCCTGGTAACAGCGGTACTCAACGGGATACTTACGAAAGTGGGGGGTACCAGTGCAGTTGCAGTGTACTCGGCCGGGTGGAGGATAGTCATGATGGCCATCGTCCCGGTGATATCGGTTGCAACTGCCCTTGTGAGCGTCTCGGGGGTTGCCTATGGTTCAAGGAACTTCAGAAACCTTGAGGTGGTCCATGGTTACTCCATAAGGCTGGGACTTGTAATAGCCGCTGCCACTGCACTTCTCACATTCGTACTTGCCCCCTGGATCTCATGGGTATTCTCCTACTCCCAGGCATCTGCGGACCTGGCACCAAGGATAACCTGGTTCCTGAGGGTCATCTGCCTCTTCTACCTCTTCCTACCACCGGGTATAATGTCAGGTTCCATCTTCCAGGGGGCAGGGAGGGGACTCACATCCCTCACACTCTCGGTTATAAGGCAGGTCCTCCTGGTTGCGGTATTCGCCTACCTCCTTGGTGTGATCCTGGGATTCGGTGAGGTTGGAGTCTGGTGGGGTGTGGTTGCAGGTGACATCGGGGGAAGCCTCATAGCCTACCTCTGGGCAAGGCTCTTTATAGGGAGGCTCAGGAGGTACGGGGACTGATTCCCCCTTTATGAACCCATCATGGTGCTCATGGAGTCTGGCATCCAGCCTCTTCTAGGGCTGCGGCCCCTTGGAGTGGTGGGCCCTGATTTTCCCGAAGGTCCTCTCGTATTCCTCAACCTGCTCCATGAGCCACACTGCAAGTTCCTTCGCTGTTTCCGGTGACATCCTCACCTCATTCTCCACGACCCGGCAGGCACTGATCTTCGAGATTTCTGTTTCCTCGTCCCTGGGGAATAACTCCTCAGAGAAGAGGAGGACGCGGAATTCATTTGATGAAAACCCCCCAAGGGCACCTGTTATGTAGATGGTATTGAGTTCTGAGGATATCACAATGGGGACTTCAACCACATTTCCCACCCTGGCCGCTTGATGAGATGGTCAGTGTGTGTTTTCCTGACTCATTAAGGCTGTAATGTGCAGGGGACGTTCTTCCGGCAGTTGTCTCCATGGGTTCTTCATTCATTTTCCCGGTAATCTCATCGATTTTCCTGATATACTCCTCACTTTCAAGGATTGCAAGGCACACGGCCCTCCTATCATCCATCTTCAGTCTGTAGGCTGCAGCCTTTCCCTCCCTCTTTTCAAGTAATCCAATCTCCATGAGTTCATTCACATGGTTGTAGACGGTCTTTTCGGTCGCGTCAATCATCCTTGCGATCTCCGGGACCTTCAGGTAGTGGCCCCAGTTTTCCAGGAGCTCCTCAAGTATGGATACTCTGTTTGTATCCCCGAATATTTCCCTGAGCACACAGGTCACTGAAAATCACCTTCAGTAATTTATTTTCAATTTATCATTCACTACACATATATCACGGAATTTATGTATAAATTTATCTAAATTTATTTCATTTACTGAAACCAATATTCAGAACACATACGATAATATATATACATATTGAATTATGATAACAGTCCTCATGGATGAGGTTGAGCTGATTATAGATTCAATGGATCCTGCTGAAAGGGAGGTCATGACCGTTGTGGGCCGTATAGGTGGATCCGCCAACAAGAACTTCACAAGACAGACAATCAGGAAGAAGCTGAGGGATGATACACTTCCTGAGGCCGATAGGGCAATTGATTCACTGAGGAGAAAGGGTCTTATAAGGTATTACAGAAAACCAGACAATTTTGCAACTACAAAGCTCGGATTTCTGGTTGCAAGGAAACTCAAAGAAGAATTTCAGAGGCGAAACTTTCCGGATATGCGTATTCTGCTGCTATTCTAATTAAATTGTTATTTTATGGATTTCAGTATGGACTTTTAGCCCTCAAAAAAATGAATGTTTAGGGGAGGACCCTATTCACTGATGGGTGAACCTCTCCCCATCTTCTTCCTTATGTAGACCGCCAGGAGGCCCCCCACGAATGCTGCAAGCACCAGTGAAATGACCATGAGTATCCCTGATATGAGCTGAAGGTAGTCTGCTGGTGCGTATGTGGGCTCAGATGCCAGTCCCATGGGCGCTGCTGCACCTGTCATGTCCCCGCCGGTGTCAGGGAATATCTGTGATATGGCCATGAGGGCCATCATGCCACCGGTGGTTGTTGCCATTAGACCAAGCACACCGACGGCGAGATAGATGAGTACCAGGAACCCTGAGTTCACCAGGGATTCACTGTAGGTTTCAGCACCCAGACCCGCAACGAAGGATTCCACAAGGAGGAAGACGAAGGCCACAATGAATACGAAGAATATTGGCTCCACAGATCCACCCATGAGGGCACCGCCAAGGATTACCGCGGTGAGTGTCCCGGCAACTGCACCCACAAGTATACCAAATACCGAGCTTAAAACATTCAGCTTACTGTTCAGCCACTTCAACAGTGGTTCACCATTTCTATTCACATTGAGTCTCAAATTTACCACCATAAACACTTAATAATTACATTCATGTTTTTTGCTTCATAAAAACCTTTCCGGTTCAGGGAAAACTACTAATAATAAATCAACATATCTGAATTTACTGATGTGTAACCGGTGATGTCATGGAAAGTGAAGAGATGGGAATATTCGAAAGGTACCTCACAGTCTGGGTGATACTCTGCATAATCACAGGGGTTGGGATCGGACAGTTCATACCAGCCTTCCCGACCCTCCTCAACAGGTTACAGTACGCCCAGGTATCCCTCCCTGTGGCGGTGCTGATATGGCTCATGATATACCCCATGATGCTCAGGATAGACTTCTCAAGTATAATAAGGGCCACCAGGGAAATCAGGGGGCTTGCCGTTACCTGCGGGACCAACTGGCTCATAAAACCATTCACCATGTACATCGTGGCATCATTCTTCCTCCTCGGAGTTTTCTCAAATCTGATACCACCTGAACTCGGGAGGGAATACCTTGCAGGCGCGGTACTCCTTGGGGCAGCACCATGCACGGCAATGGTATTCGTCTGGAGCAGCCTCACACGGGGTGACCCGGCCTACACACTGGTGCAGGTGGCGGTGAACGACATAATACTCCTCTTCGCCTACGCCCCCATAGTGGCATTCCTCCTAGGAATCGGTAACATCCAGGTACCCTACGATACCCTCATACTCTCGGTGGTGCTCTTTGTGGTGGTACCTCTACTTGCAGGCTACCTCACAAGGAGGAGGCTCATCACCTCAAGGGGGCCAGAGTACTTCCAGGAGTTCCTGGGTAAATTCGAGAACATAACGGTCATGGGACTCCTCCTCACCCTAATCATAATATTCTCATTCCAGGGGAGGGTCATAATTGAGAACCCCCTCCACATTGCCCTGATCGCGGTGCCCCTCATACTGCAGACCTTCCTGATCTTCACGGTTGCCTACCTCTGGGCCCGCATCTGGAGGCTGAGGCATGCGGTGGCTGCACCGGCAGCCCTCATAGGTGCAAGCAACTTCTTTGAACTTGCAGTTGCGGTGGCAATATCACTCTTCGGCCTCCAGTCAGGGGCGGCCCTCGCCACGGTGGTGGGGGTCCTTGTGGAGGTCCCGGTGATGCTTGCACTTGTGAGGATAGCCAACGCAACACGGGACAGGTTCCCGGCCTGAAAAATTAATTTTTTTGATGTAAAGTAGCCCATTTCTTAGAGGATGTGTTTCATATCCTCTCGGGTCTGAGTCCCTTCCTTTTGAGGTAAGTGTTCCACCTTAAGGCAATGCTGCGGTAGTAGCTGTCCCCTGTTGCCTTCCAGACCCTGTTTGCAAGCTGTACATGGAGCCGGTGGTAGCCCTCACTGGTGAGCCACGCCGGTTTGTAGTATGGGCCGCTCAAAGCATAATACGTCCACCTGCCGCTGTCAAACCTCCAGTTCATCTTCCTGAACGTTGATACGCCTGCCCTGAACAGCCAGTGTGCCCTTGTGTTCCCTGTTTGGGTGTATGCGTTGTGGAGTCCCAGTGTGCAGATCAGGTGGGCGTTGAGGATGTAGTGCTGCCTCAGGAAGTTGTAGTGCAGGTAGAAGTAACCGTAACGTGTATATTTCATGAGACCTGTTGGGGCCTGGAAACTGTTTATCAGTGAATCTGAGATGTCCAGGTACTCCCTGTTACCTGTGAGTCTGTATGCCCGGGCATAGTGGCCTGCGAGGTTTCCCTGGGCGAAACTGTCAAGCCACCCAGGCGCCGAGCCAGAGTATTCGAAGTACATGGGGAATACCGCGAAGCGCATACCCTGGTATGTTCTGAAGCTCACCATGAGTTTCTGCTCATCGAGTACCTCAAGGAATCTGGTCTGGTTGCTTGCACCTGCAAGGTTTGATGCTATGACAGGGTACGGGTTCCAGCCCTTATATTTGTAGTACATGAAGGGCAGGCTGCTCTCATAGTCTGATGGGAAGTTCCTGTAGTATGAGGTGGTGTTGCCGAATACGATTGCCGTGTAACTCTTTGCCGGCGGCAGGCTCCTTGAGAAGTAGGCGTTATTTGCCTGTATGGTTTTGATTTCAACTATCTTCTCATCACTCCTGAGGGGCCTCTTACTCTTGATGCCTGAGAAGACTTTAACGGCGTAACCTGCATCTACGTATGCCTGGTAGTACCTCCTATCACCTGTTGAGGTGTAGCGTGTATAGAGGTGGTTCCTTATTTGCGTGTTATTTTTAACCGCCCCCTTGAGGAGGGAGAGGGACGCCCTCCTAAGTGAGGTGCACCACCGGGTCAAGAACAACCTCCAGATCATAGTGAGCCTCCTGAACATCCAGGCAATGAATGCAGATGAGGATACCCGCCAGGTCCTGATGGATGCCCAGAGCCGGGTGAGGGCGATGGCAATCATCCATGAGACCCTCTATGACAGTGGCGACTTCTCAGGTGTTCTCATGTCCTACTTCATAACCAGGCTGATTGAGAGGCTGATAAGCGCCCATTCGGTCTACGGGGTGGACTTTGAGGTGGATGCCGATGTGAGGCTGAACCTTGAGACCGCAATACCCCTGGCCTGTTCATCAATGAGGCCGTCACCAACTCCATAAGGCATGCGTTCCCTGATGGTAGGGGCATGATACGTGTAAGTATTGATCCAGGTGATGTGATGCACCTCACAGTTGAGGATGATGGTAGGGGTATGGGTGAGGTCCCTGAGGGTACAGTGGGTTTATCCCTCATGAGGGCCCTTGCTGATCAGCTTGACGGGGAATTTGAGATAATCTCTGATAATGGGACTGTGGTATCACTGAGGTTCAGGGAGCTTGAGTATGCCCGTAGAATCTAGCCCCTGGGGTTCATGGAACCTGATAATCAGCTGATAAATAAAAAGAAATAAATAATTGGTTTTTTCAGAATGGTAGTTCTGCATAGTAGCCCTTTATGGTTGCACTCTTCCAGTTCCTTATAACTCCAAGGGAGTTCATGTTGCTTGATGCATCGGCGTTTACCCACTGCCCATTCACGTATAACTGGGCCCAGACATGACCGTAGCTGTTACCAGAGAGGAATGTGCAGGTTGCATGGACGTACCTCGCCTCTATACCTGAAGCCCTTGAGAGGGCCACAAGGAGGTGGGTTATATCCACACAGTTCCCGGTCCTGGTTTTCAGCGTACCGGTGGCACCGTACCTTGTATTGTAGTAGAAGCTGTAGTCTATATGGTCACGCACCCAGTTGAATATGGCTGTTGCCTTCTGCAGTGTCGATGAAAGACCCTTTGTTATGCTAGCTGCAAGGGACCTTATCTCCTGGTTGTAAACAGGACAGTTGGCTGATGATGCAAGGTACTTTCCCCTGAAAATTGAACTGTCGATGGCCACGTTGTCGGGTAGCCTTCCGTTTGCACCCTCAAATGCAACGACCTTTGATAGCAGATAAACCATTGTATTGAAGCTCAGACTCCCTGCACTGGAGGATATGCTGGATGGAGCCCTGCCGTTTGCTGACATGTAGTTCCAGACTTCCGATGCAATTCTAAGGTAGCCGTCCCTCTGAATTGTCCCTGCTGCCACTAGGGTTGTGTTTGATCCCTCATTGAATGACCTGATTTCCAGGTCAGCTCCTGTGAGAAACCCTGCCAGCAGGTAGAGGAACTCAGAGTTTTTGATCTGAACTCCATCTATACTCACGTAACTGGGGAGCCTGTAGTTTGACTCCACAAAACTCTTGAACCTGCTGGCGGCATCCCTTAACATCTCTGCGGTTACTGAATTGGCGGCAGAGGGCATTGTGGTTGCGGATGGTGTTCCACCCAGAAAATCCCTGTCTATCAGGCCGTACCTGAAGAGGGCATATCCGTCTGCACCTCCACTCAGAACCGCGTTTATGTCGGCCCTGAGTTCATCTGCAGGTACTGGTGTCACATCATTGTCTGACCGGTAGGTCTGAAGTCCAGTCCAGACCCGGGCGTTGAGGCTTTTGCTCTTGATGTAGGCCGTCACATTCCCTATCCATGATGTTCCTGTCTTGTATTCGCCCCTGTAGGCCATGGGCACCAGTACGTCAAGGTACTCTGCAAGCTTTGTGTAGTCCTGTCCATAGTAGTAGGCGTTTGAGGCCTTCTCTGGCATCATCGCCGCTGATAGGAGCAGGTCGGGGTTCACTGATTTTATGGCTTCACTTATTTTCTTCACGATTCCTGTTATTGTCTCTGTGGAATTGGGGACCTGGTAGGCGTTTCCCGGATATCTGATGTAGTCCAGGTGCACCCCGCCAACGCCAGGTACACTGATGTAGGAGAGGGCGCGCTTTGTCAGGTTATCTATGAAGTTCTCTGCGTAGGTCCTGTTGTAGCTGTACACTGTTTCGGTGGTCTTAACAGTTTTTGTAACTGTACGGTACTTTATGGTGTACCTTGTCTCCTTAACGTACCTGTAGTATGTCTTTTTAACGTAGCGGTACTTCCAGGTGTATTTCAGTTTACCGCCGTACCTGTACCATACCTTGTACTTCTGTTTCACATACCCTGTGTAGGCCTTCTTCACTGTTACTGTGTAGTAGTACCTGTATGGCTCCTTTACTGTGACCTTCTGTGTCTTTGTAACATTGTAGGCGTATCTTCCGGTTGGGTCAACCCATTTTCCACTGGCATCCTTGAGGCAGATCACCCAGGCGCTCACCCGTATCCCCTGCTCTGATGCATTGCCGAGGAACGAGGTGAGGTTCCTGCTGAACCTTGCGTCATTGAAGGCTAGCTGCTCAAGGAAGACATCCTTTATACCCATCTTTTTGAGTTCTGTGAGGTTCACCCTCCCCATATCGTAGGCCTTAACCCAGATGGCCCCATGGGGTGCGTCTGTTTCCTCTGTCTGGGTGGATGTCCGGTTACCTGTATCATTTGATGTCTGGCTGTCACTTTCCGTTAATGTCATGTTATTGCTGGCTTCTGTCCCATTGAGTGTCCCGTTATCTGATATCTCAACGGCACCTGCTACATTTGAGCCCAGAAATGATAGCACCATAACTAGGGCTATTAGTAGATTCAGTTTTCCCGAAATTTTACCGCCTCCACTGGGGTTTCGGAAACCCCACATACACTCTTAAAAACTGCATTGTATATAAATATTGTGGTCTAAAATCAGGAAAAAAACAATATTAGAGCCTTTTAAATCAAAATAAACACTATGACGTCTTTTTTTCTGGGCCATGCACCGGTGTGGTCTGAGCACGACGTGATTAACTGGGGGACAGATATGAAGGCCCCGATTCAACTTTAGAGCTCTAAAGAGGGCGTATTTTCGGGTGCATGAACCCATGGTCCCCATGGAATTGTCTGTAAATCCCACAGGAAGTCACTGTGGTGCCTCCAGCGGGTGCATGGATTGATCCGAGCACCTTCCAAGGGGTGCTCACTCCTCAAGTTCACAGACACCACTGTAGCAGCTGAATATCTCCCCTGATATTCTCTCTGTTGCTTCACGTTTCTCTGAGACAACGACATCTGCCCCTGCAGTGTATAAATTCTCTGTATTCTCGAATCCCCTTATACGAGCGATTATCTTCATCCTCTCATTCAGTGCCCTGGCCTCATGGATCGCGTGGACCGTTGAACGGTAGTCTGCAATGGCCACCACCATAACTGCGGCTTCCGGGACATTGAAGTGCCTGAGGACACCCACGTGGGTGCCGTCCCCATAGTATACGTTGAGGCCCTCATCCCGGGCCCTCTTGACGGTTTCAGGGTTAACGTCTATGCCTATGTAGGGTATGCCGTGGTCCTCAGAGGTCTCTGCAAGCCTCCTCCCGGTTATGCCCATACCAATGATGATAAGGTGGTCCTCAAGGTTGACCTCAGGTTTACGGTACCTTCTACCGTTCTTTATCCTGGGATGGATATCCGCCTGGATGATCCTCTCTGAGATCCTGGGTGAAAGGGATATGAGGAAGGGGGTGAGGGCCATGGTTATGAGTGAAACCGAGAGGAAGGCCTGGAATGTGAAGCGGTCCATGAGGCCGTACCTGAGCCCTGACTCAGAGAGTATGAATGAGAACTCACCTATCTGTGCAAGGACAACCCCGGTTAGCACCACAACCCTTGCTGAGAACCCCATGATGAAGCCCACGAAGCTGTTGAGGGCAAGCTTTATCATCATAACACCAATGAGTGCAAGGATGATGAGGGGCAGATGCTTGATAAAGAACCCAACATCAAGGAGCATCCCCAGGGATACAAAGAAGAAACTCAGAAAGACCTCCCTGGAATGGCAGTATGGTCCCCTGGGCCCTGTGGGCGTAGTCTGTATTTGCAACGATGAGGCCTGCGAGGAAGGCCCCAAGTGCCGGTGATAACCCTGCACTCCCTGTGAGCCAGGTTACAGATGCACATACGAGTATCACGGTGAGGAGGAATATCTCCCTGCTCTTTGTGGCTGCAACGACATCAAAGAGCCTCGGGACGATCCACCTGGCAGAGAGGAAGGTTCCAAGGAGGACCGCGCCACCTGTAAGCAGGGTGTGAAGGGGTGTCGAACCACCGGCCCCTGAAAGGAATGGTATGGTGAGTATCATGGGCACCGCCGCCACGTCCTGGAATATGAGTATGGCAAGGGAGGCCTGGCCGTGGGGTGTCTCTGTCTCATGGAGGTCCTGGAGGACCTTCAGTACAACCGCTGTACTGCTCAGGGCGATGAGAAAACCCATGAATACCGCCTTTCCAGGGCTCAATCCAAGTATCAGTGTGAGGAATGCCACCATCAGTACTGTGAGTCCTATCTGCAGTGTACCCCCGATGAGGGCGGTCTTCCTGAATTCACCGAACCTCTCAGGGGACATTTCGAGTCCAATGGTGAAGAGCAGGAGTATGACACCGAGTTCTGCGAGGCTCTCTATGCTGCCAGAGGATATGAGGCCAAGGACCGAGGGGCCGGCTATGACCCCTGTTACAAAGAATCCCAGTATGGTTGGAAGTTTAGCCCGGTTCAGCACAATGAGGACGATCAGCGCAAGGCTGAATATGATGACTATTTCCCTGATTAGTGGAACCTCCATGATAACACCCTTTTCTATGATGACCCTGTTCTTATCCATAATCTGCACTTAATCTATAAGTCTTAATTAATAAATTGAAATGGGGATTTTTTTGGCTGGTGGATCCTTTAATGTTTAAAAAAAGAAATAAGGGTTTTTAACCCTTAAAATGGTAAACTCGCGTATATGCCCTTTATCACTGCGCTGGAAGTGTTCCAGTTGTTTACAATTCCAAGGCTGTTTCTTGAGCTCGTTGCATCTGCAGCGTACCATGTATCGCCAACAAGGAGCTGGGCCCACACATGACCATAGGTGTTCCCTGATGTGAAGTTACAGGTTCCATGGACGTACCTTGCAGGGATCCCTGAAGCCCTTGCAAGGGCCACAAGGAGGTGTGAATGGTCCACACAGTTGGCTGTCCTGTTCTGAAGTGTACCCAGGGCACCGTACCTTGTGTTGTAGTAGAAGCTGTAGTTCACATTGTCACGCACCCAGCAGAAGATGGCCGATGCCCTTGAAAATGTTGATGTGAGTCCACTGGTAATGCTCGCTGCAAGGGACTTTATCTTCTCGTTATCCACAGGACAGTTGGCCGATGATGAAAGGTACTTCCAGGTACTCTCGCCCATGTAGGGGTCGTTCTCTGGCCGGTTTTTCAGTGAGGACGCCAGCTTTGTCACGGTCACAGTATTTGGAAGTCTCCTGTTGCTGCTATAGAAGCTCAGAATCCTTGAAACTGAGTATACAAGGCTCTCATACGAGATTCTACCTTTACCTGAACCTGCATAGTTCGGGGCTCTCTGGTTCCTTTCAATGAACCCCTGAACCACGGATGCAATCCTCAGGTACTCATCCCTTTTTATGGTACCTGTCGCATCCCCTGCAGGGTTTGCTGCCTCACCGGCGTTAACCGGTGTTATAGGGGTGTTCTTCCCCAGATTTATCTGGTTGAGGCATTTAACCATTAGATGCAGGAACTGGGCTATACCAAGCCTCTGGTTTGACACCTGCACATACCCGGGTAGGCTCTGATTCTGGTCAATGTACATCTTCAGTGATCTGGCCGCGGAAAGTATCTGTTCCCTTGTGAACCCTGAGTTGCCACTGGCAGCATCGCTGCTGCCGGAATTGTTACTGGCAGGGGTGGATGACTTTACAGAATTCAGTGTGTCAAGTCTGATGTAATTTGGAAGGCGTTGATTTGTCACTTTAAAATTAATTGCCCTTGCAAATAGCCACACAAGTGATTGGAATCCTATCCTCTGGTTCCTGAAGCTGATGTATCCAGGCGCGCCTCCACTCTGGAGCACTCTGCCTGCAACTTCAAGGTAGTCCTTCAGGTAAATTGAGCCTTTGAGCACGGTTCCGGATGTTGCTGACGGTACCTGTACCTGGTTCACTGTGGGTGTCCTGTTGAGGACGTACTGTGCTTCAAGCTGCAGTAGCTGTGCCATGTTAACCTTCACATTCCCCACCTCCACGGTGAGGGGTAGACGCCTGTTCTTCGCAATGAAGGCATTGACACGGACTGCGGCGTCCTCAACATCGGCCCTTGAAACTGATGGGCCCGCTGCAGAGTCCAGAGTTCTCTCATCCCCTGAACTTGCATTAACCTCTGCAACTGTGGAGTCTGACTCCATCACTGTACTGAAGGTCTGTACTGTCATGTTATCAGGAAGCAGTGCTTCTTCACCTTGTGTGTTCTGGGCATAGATCTCTCCGGTATTGAGTAACACCATGCATACAAATAGCAGCATGCACAGCATTTGCATACCACGGGATATACTATCGCCTCCAGAATGCAGGACGGAATCCTGCAACCATATCTCTGTCCCTGATTTTATTTATAAATTGTGATCCTTTCGCGTATGATCAGCTGTGATTTCAATGAATTTGATCCCTCTATTTTATAACATTCCCTTTGGAGTCTGGGAGGCGTCTGCGTCTGCAGGTGATCCATGAATTTTTGATCCCTCTATTTTCAGGCTAAGCAGGTTAAGCCTATACTCTGCTTTCAGGTTATGAGTTAAGAAAAGCGATCGGGACCCCCTTGGGCTCATGTAGTAAGAAAAACCGTCAATGTATCCTGAGGATCCCTTTCCTGAACATTAGAATCTCTTCCGGTACTGTATCTCTGAGAACCTCACCCTGAACTCGGTTCCACTGTCTGAACTGTAATCCAGCTCACCATTAAGCTGATCAGTCAGATTCCTCACGAGGAGCATTCCAAGGCTCTTGAGATCATCCAGATTGAAGTCATCAGGGAGGCCCACACCGTTATCGGCAACCGTAAGGAGGAATCCTTCGCCTTCACGGCTCAGTGAAACACGCACCTCACCTTCACCATCAGGGAATGCATACTTCAAGGCGTTTGTCACAAGCTCATTCACGATGAGGCCCAGGGGCATTATGGTGTCAACGTTGAGGTTGATGTCATCAATCTCAAATATTAGATCCACACTCTGCTCCGGTTTCATGTAGGAGAACATAATGTTCCTTACAAGACCCTCAATGTAACTCCTCACATCGATATCTATGAGGTTTCCTGAACGGTAGAGCTTTTCATGTATCATTGACATGCTCATGATACGCCCCTGGCTGTCCCTCAGCACACCCCTGATTTCAGGGTCATCAATGTAACTGCTCTGAAGGTTCAGGAGACTTGATATCACCTGAAGGTTGTTCTTGACCCTGTGGTGTATCTCCCGGAGGAGCAGCTCCTTCTCCTCAATGGACTCAATGAGCCTCCTCTCATAGAATATCCTCTTCAGTGTTGAGGCGGCCTCACCACCCAGGGTCTCAAGAAACCTCAGCTCATACTCATCAGGTTCATGGCCGTTCATGATGGCAAGGAAACCCAGGTTTCTATCATCGTGCCTCAGTGGAACAGCTATCATATCATCCCTCACAGCCACACCATCCTCAAGGTCCGCCAGGATACCCTCAGGGTCATCAACCCTGAAACCATCACCCATGGGCCATGGGACCCCATCCCTCAGGAGGTAGATAGAACCCTTTGAGAGGCCAAGGTGCTCGTTTACAAGGCTCATGATATTCCTGAAGAGTTCCTCGGGGCTGTTACTGTGGTTTATCATGACTATAGCCTCGTTGAGTGTCCTGAACTCATGCAGGCGCATCCTGGTAAGTTTCTCGGATTTCTCTGTTTCCTCTATCCGGTCCCTCAACCTGATGGTGTGGCGGAGGTCCTGGGCCACCAGGGAATAACCAACGGTATCTGCGCCCTCCCTTATGAGTGAGATGAACAGTTTCACAGGGAGCCGATCACCATCCCGCCTCATGTAATTGATGGATAATGGCCTGTGATGGTAGTCTCCACTGGAGTATGAGGCCCTCGCAGTTATGTCCCTGAATTCTACCTCAATGGTCTCATGGTGTTCGGGTGCAACGATCTCCCTCCAGTCCACTGCAGAGTCCATCCCCAGTTCCTTCTTCGCCCGGTGGTTGAGGCAGATCACCCTTCCATCAGCATCCAGGAGGATGACCAGGTCTGTGACCTTATCTATTATGCTCTCCCCTGCAAGGGATGGGCTCATGGTAACCGGCCGGTAATTGATTATTGCGTGGCATATACCAGCGGATCCCATCATCCCCACAATCTGGCCCAGGGCATTGGTGGTCTGTGGACTGGTGGAGGTGATGAATGAGCTCAGGATCCAACCTGCAATGATGCTGAAGGATGATGAGAGGAATATAAGAGTTGACATCTGCCTCTCACGTTGGGAGGGCGCCCTCCTTGCATGGTTCCATATCATGGAGACGGCGACGGTGAAGTAGCTGACCATGTATATTTCAGGGAATATTCGGATGCTCCCTGCCCATGATAGGGGGCCATGGATGTTCAGGGGTTTGATGAGGGATCCCATGAGGAGTATGTAAATTAATATAAGGGGCGGGATTACTGTCAGCACCGTGAACTTATGGATCCTTTCCTCATCCGCAGAGAGCACAAGGGCAAAGTTCAGGAAAAGGGCGGGCATGAGGATCCAGGCAATACCTGAGAGCATGTAAAGAATGGTTGCATGCATGATGGATTTGGTGGCGTAGATGAGGGCGGATGTGATGGACCATATTGCCATTGTAATGGCTATGAGAAGAAAGATCCACTCAAGATTACTCCTTCTTTCAGTGAGGGGATAGATTCCCACGGTAAGGTACAATACCGATGCCAGTACAGATAGGGTTATGTAGATGTTCATCCTCCCACATCACTCAAGGTATACATAAAATGAGGTGGTATACTGGTATATCATGGTTACCTAACAATAGCTTTACGCTTTTCAGTTAGGTATACTGGTATATCATGGTTACCTAACAATAGCTCTGGGCTTTTCAGTTAGGTATACTGGTATATCATGGTTACCTAACAATAGCTCTGGGCTTTTCAGTTAATTAAATATTGGTGCCGGCAATACAGTTCAATGAAGTCGCTGAAAGTATCAGGTGAGAGCCCTGACCACAGCACAGGGAGCCCTGATTTCAACCGACCTCAAGGTTAATGCACATTAACACCTACAGCCAAGGTAATATCGTTGATATAGATCGGGTCCCGCTTCTGATTTGGAGGATGGATTGATATGGATGTACTTGTGATGGGATACTATGGATGGAATAACACGGGAGACGATGCGATGCTTTATTCACTCCTCGATGGACTCAAGGAGACACTCAGCGATGTGAGATTCAATATAACAGCAGCATCAGAACCCTTTCTGCCCGGCGACCTGGATGTGAGGATCGTACCACCGGGAATATCACCAGCACTTCTGATGGCATTTTTGAGGTCCTCCATGGTTATACTTGGAGGGGGGACACACTTCTTTGATTATGGAAAGACATCCTCAAGGATCATGAGGCTGGCTCAGATATTGATCATGACACTGACTGCAAGATTAACGCGTAAAAGAGTTTACTTCATGGGAGTTGGTATTGAGAGACCCGTTCACCGGTGGAGCAAATTTCTAATTAAGAACACCTGTAGACTTGCCAGTAAAATAGTTGTAAGGGATTCAAATTCCATGAGGGTGCTCTCTGAAATGGGAGTTAATGAGAGGGCTGAACTCTCTCATGATCTGTCATTCTTTCTTAAATATGAAAAAAGGAGGAGAAAGAGGGGATTGCTTGGAGTCTCAGCCATGCCCTACTTCAGGATATATGGGGGGGATGAAAAGAAGGATGAACTCCTGGTGAGGGCCTTTGCCGATGCAATACGCAGCTGGCTGGCACTGGACGATGAAAACACCGCCAGGCTCTTCATATTCAATGGGAGGGAACCCAATGATGATAGGAGGATATCAATGAGGATAGCCAGGGAGGTTAACGATGATAGGGTCCGTGTGGAGGACTACAGACCTGATCCACGCGAAACCATTGCTGCTGTGGCATCATGTGATGCATTCGTGGCCATGAAGTTCCATGCAGCCCTCTTTGCATATCTGAATGATGTGCCTGAAATTATAGTTGAGTATGCAGCTAAAAACAGGGCGCTTGTGGAGGATGCGGGTTTCGGGAGGAATGCAATCATAGATCTGGATGACGTTTGCAACGGGGAACTCTCAGGGAGGGTGGAGGATCTTTACAGAAATCCTGAGGATTACATGGCAGCCAGGAGGGCTTCAGAGATCAGAGGGGAATTCCCGTCATTATCTGATGATTTGCCCTTGGAGGGTCGCTGATGCTACCATTCAGATATCTGAGGTGCTCCGATGAGGGTTATTAACGTTGTTATGCAGAATTATATCGGCGGACCCCAGGTTAGGGTTGTTTCGGTTGCTGAGAAACTTCTTGCTAGGGGAGTGGAGACTGTGGTATGCGCACCATCAGGGCATGATAATCCCCTGGAGGAATACGTAAGGACTCATGGTCTTGAATTTGAGGGGTTCTTCATGCCGGGCCTCAGGGAGTTCAGGGGATTTGGTGATGTAATTAAGAATTTGATATGGGTCCTGAGCGTTCCACTAACTGTCATTCAGATGATAATGATAATAAGGAGGACCCGTGCAGATGTGGTTCATGTGAATGGTGTTCTGAACTTCCAGGCTGCTGTGGCAGGATTCATCTGCAGAAGGAAGGTTGTGTGGCACCTTATGAGTTCCCTCTACCCTCCAGTGGTTCTGGGGATCATGATGCCCATTGTGAGGTTCATCGCCGACGAAATTGTTGTGATTGCCGAGGGACTTGCCACATACTATCTCTCGGAGGGTGATAGGTACACAGTCATATATGAACCAGTTGACCTTGAAAGATTCAGACCGTCACTTTACAGTGATAGACGTGATCATATCAGAGAATCCATTGGACTGTCTCCATCAGATACTGTAGCAGTCTGCATTGCCAATATAAATCCCATCAAGGGGTATGAGTACCTCCTGAAGGCTGTTCCATCGGTTTTGAAATCTGTGAGGGATTTCAGATTACTTGTGGTGGGTGATGTTCCTGAAAGCCAGGGGGAATATTACCGCAAACTCAGGGAGATGGTGAGTTCACTTGAAATTAAGGATGCGGTGAAATTCCTGGGTAGGAGGGAGGACATACCTGAGTTGCTCGCAGCCTCTGACATCTTTGTGCTTCCTTCAATTGCTGAGGGAACTCCCATATCAATTCTGGAGGCCATGGCCATGGGTAAACCGGTAATCGCGACAGATGTGGGTGCAGTGGATGAACAGGTCATTGAGGGTGAGAATGGATTCCTGGTGTCCCCGGCTTCTCAGGATCAACTGGCTGAGAGGATAATTGAACTCTCCCTTAACCAGGACCTGAGGGCATCCATGGGGAGGGCCTCAAGGAGGCTCGTGGAAAAATTTTCACTTGAACGCTGCGTGGAGGAACACATGCGCATCTATGAATCATGAAATGCTATTAATAGCCCTTGCCATGTTGGAAACACGACCTCCTGCCAGTAAATGGAGTGCATATCCATCAGTTCACAGGTCACTTTTAGGGTACAGAGCCTTTAATCTGAATGGATGGGGATCAGCGGGATATGAATCCCCCATGGCTGTTTATTTCAGTGTCATCCTGTCATTTATAGACAATGACTGTTAGATGATCTGGTTTGGATTAAATGTGCCGTCCACCCAGGTTTCTGTAAACTTTATTAACCCCTTTGGCTTATGTTTGATTGATCATCAAGCTAATACATCTCTGATGTATGTGACTCCCCTACCAGTAAAAGGTTAGAACTGTGATATAATGAGGATTTTAAGTGTTATCATCGGAACACCTGATGAAAATTCTTCAATGTGGATGCGGATAAAGAGGCAGGCGGAAATTCTGTCTTCGCTGGGGCATGAAGTTGAATTATGCTTTTACAGTTTCTACAGCAGACATGAGCTGTCATTTGAACCACCCTTTAAGTACTCGGTCATGAGGGTTTCTCCCATCACTGTTCATCTCAAGCACCTTATTAATATTTCACGCGATAGTTACGATCTGCTTTTCTGTAACCTGGCGCCTTCAGCCTTCATATCATCCCTATCGAGGATAAGGGGGATTCCCATTGTACTGGATAATCATGGGGATCTTATAAGTGAAAGGGAATTGTATGAGCCGGGTATTCTGAGTAAAATTTATTATAGCATCGTTTCTTCACTGAGCTTCCGGGCTGCTGACAGGATAATCTGTGTCTCCAGTTCAATGATGGAGGATCTAAGGGAAAGGGGGATTCCAGGTAGAAAGCTGTACTATGTAACCAACGCCACGGATCTGGATCTCTTCAGCCCCCTGGATGAGGAGGAAACAGATAGGGTGAAGTCAGATCTGGGTCTGGAGAACAGGTTAACATTTGGATACATCGGTGCTGATAGTAAATGGCAGGGTGTGGATAATCTCATTGAAACAGGCAGGCGTATTGATGATGATGACCTTCAGTTTCTTTATGTGGGGTTCTCAAGAAACACGGTGAGATCCCATAATGAATTATACCTGCCAAGGGTCCCCTTTGATGAAGTTAAATATTACTATGGGGCCTGTGATGTCCTGGTTCTTCCAAGGCCACCACATAAATCTGCTGAAGTCGCTGCTCCAACAAAATTCGCTGAATATGCAGCCATGGGCAGACCCATATTAACAACTGACGTGGGGGATGCTGCAGATCTGGTTAGAAAATATGAATGTGGCATTGTCGTTGATGACAACAGACCTGAAAACCTTTTGAGGGGTAGAAACGTTTAAATCCCTACCAGAGGATGAACTTGTAAGGATGGGTGAAAATGCCAGGAGGATGGCTGAAGAGGAGTTCAGCATGGAAAAAATGAAGCAGGATTTAAAAAATGTGATTGAATCTCTGGGGGTTTGAATGATATTTAGCATTTATATGTTCTTAGCTGTGTTTACACCAAATCTCTGGGGGTTTGAATGATATTTATTTATACCTATGACAGATCTATAGAGGGTAGCAATGAAGTTTATGAAGGACGGTTCTCAGGACATGATCCTATAAAATTTACAGGACATCTGATACACAGGGTCCATATGGGGCGTTTCACATGATATCAAAGACTAAAAAGATGGATATCATAATATACACGGTTTTACTGGCCTTTACATTGTTCATGGCCCTTAAATTGTTCCAGCTACAGACAGACATAGGAATCTACTACATGGACATATTCCTCTATGTTAACAATGCCATGAAGATGGCTCATCTGGGCCCCGGGGATGCCCTCTACCTTCCCCCATTCTTCCCTGCCATCCTGTCAATCCTGTTCAGGCTGGGCTTCACCGGTGAGAGAACAGTATTTGCAGCTGCAGCAGCCTTCTATGTTCTTGGAATCAGCGGCATGTACCTTCTGCTGCGCCTGAGGTTCAGTGAAATGGAGAGCCTGGCAGGCGCCATCTCACTGGCATCCTTCAGTCTGATCCTGGCATGGGCAGCAACCGGAGCCCTGGATGTTCCTGCAATGGCACTGTCCATATGGGCGGTTTATCTTGCACTCCTTGCAAGGAGGCATGACAGCCGGTTCTACTACCTTGCCTTTCCGGTTTCAATGGCTGCATTCCTCACAAGGTACACATCTGGTCTCATGCTCCTCCCCCTGGCAGTCATAATACTGACTGATCCATCCCTCAGATCAAAGCTGCCGGATATAGGTAAGGGGATCGTGCTGGGAGTCCTACTCTACATCCCATTCGGCTACTTATTCTACAGTTACACCAGAACACCCCTGCCCTTCACGAAACAGTTATCATCCACAGTCACAGGTTCAGCCACCTCCCTAAACCCTGGCTACAGTACCGACACCCTTTACTACCTCAGGCACCTTCCAGAGTACATCTCAGCCATACCCTCACCATCCTATTACCTGGGAGTGATAAATCCGTCCTATTCCGGACCGACAGTCACAGGATTCATAATACTGGCCATCATAGCAGCAGGACTGATCGCACTCATATGGAGGAACAGGGACCTGATATCCATTCATAACTCTGAAAGGAAGATATTATTCATTTTAATATCCGCAGTACTCATAGTAGCCTTTGGAAGACTATCATTTGCACTGAGTGAGGTCCTCATACTCATATGGGCGCTTTCAATCCTGTGGATGAGGGGGGAGACTGATAACATCGACCTGAACCTTGCAATGGCGGTCTGGTTCCTGGCCTACCTCTACATGCACAGCTTCCATCCGGTAAAGGTTGACAGGTACATCATAACTGTCCTGCCACCCCTCGCCTACTCAATATCCCTCTCAGTGAACCAGCTGTCAGCTTCAATCAGATCCATGAGGGCTTCAACCATTCTCTCTGCCGCCATCGCAATACTGATGGTCTCATCGGCACTCCATTACACTGCGGGGATGCCCCATGAGGATGGTACAGTTAAGGCTGAGAAGGAGGCAGCCGCCTGGCTCATGGACCATGACCCATCATACAGGGACAGGGTTATAGCCTCCGACAGGGGTCCTGCCTTCACATGGTACATGAATCACTACGTCTTCACAAGGATAATCCACCATCAGATGCGGGAAATGAGCCTCAGGTACTTCTATGAACTTAAACCATACTACTACATATTCTCGACCGGTAAAACAGAGATCCCCTCAGGGTACAGGGTCATCTATTCAAGGGATGGGGTCTCCATTGCTGAGAGGATCTCATAGGACATGGCGGGAGCACATCCACATTGAAATATTTATATGCTGCGAATTAATATTAGTTTGAGTTAAAAAGGAGGGCATGGATGTTTGAGGCCTGAAGAAGATCCATGTCATTGGTTCATCAGGACATCATGTTAGGTTGAACCTTATTCTAAAAGGTGATTACTGAGATAATATGGAGTGATGCTGATATGGAAACTCAGAGAATACTCGTAACCGGTGGCGCCGGATTCATAGGCACAAACCTTGTCAATGAACTCAGGAACAGGGGCCACGAGGTCCTGGCGGTTGACCTCATGCACACAGAACGCGAGGACTACATGAGGGCCGATGTGAGGGAGTACAGGCAGGTTGAAAGGATCTTTGAGGATGACAGATTCGACTACGTCTACCACCTGGCGGCTGAGTATGGCCGCTGGAACGGCGAGGACTACTATGAGAACCTCTGGAAGACCAACGTGATAGGTACAAAGCACATGCTGCGGATGCAGGAGAAACTGGGCTTCAGAATGATATTCTTCTCCTCTGCAGAGGTCTATGGGGACTACAGTGGAGTGATGAGTGAGGATGTCATGGTCAAAAACCCCATCAGCGATACCTACCAGATGAACGACTATGCCATAACCAAGTGGGCCGGTGAACTCATGTGCATGAACTCTGCAGAGATGTTCGGCACAGAGACAGTCCGTGTGAGACCCGTGAACTGCTACGGTCCCCATGAGAAGTACTCACCCTACAAGGGATTCATACCCATATTCATCTATCATGCACTGCACAGAAAGCCCTACACGGTCTATAAGGGTCATAAAAGGATAATAGACTACGTGGAGGACTCTGTGAGGACCTTCGCAAATATCGTGGACAACTTCATCCCGGGGGAGGTCTACAATGTTGGTGGGCGTACCGAATGGGAACATGATATCAAGGAGTACTCCGACATGGTCCTTGAGGCAGTTGGGATAGATGATTCCATAGTTACCTACAGAGATTCAGAGCCATTCACAACAAAGGTGAAGACCATGGATTTCTCAAAGGCCATCAGGGACCTCAAACACGACCCCAGGGTGCCCCCTGAGGATGGTATCAGGCGCACCGTTGAATGGATGAAGTGGTACTACAGGATAGAGGACTGAAAATGAGGATAGTCGCAGTCATCCCTGCCTTCAATGAGGAGGTGGCCATCGGCTCGGTTGTGCTGCTAACAGGGGAGCATGTTGATGAGGTTATAGTGGTTGATGACGGATCCTCCGACAGAACAGCCCACGTGGCTGAGATGGCGGGTGCAAGGGTCATAAGGCACCACAGGAATATGGGCAAAGGAGCAGCCCTCAAAACAGGATTTGAGGCGGCAGATGCAGATATAATAGTCACCCTCGACGCTGACGCCCAGCACAACCCGGCCGAGATACCCAAACTCGTTGAACCCATACTGAGGGGGGAGGCCGACGTTGTTAATGGAAGCCGCTACCTCCATGGGAGGGACCGGAACACCCCCAGATACCGGAGGGTCGGCCAGAGGATACTTGACAGGACCACCAACATATCAACTGGCCTGGATATAACCGATACCCAGAGCGGTTTCAGGGCATTCTCATCAAGCAGCATACCCCACTTCAGGTTCAGGGACCCGGGTTTCGTGGTTGAAAGTGAGATGCTTGCAGACGCTGCAGAGGCCGGCCTTAGGATAGTTGAGGTTGAGGTCGGCGTGAGGTATGATGTGGATGGATCCACAAGGAACCCCATAAGCCACGGTGTCTCGGTGCTCCTCAAGATCATAGGGGACCTTGAACTCAAGCGCCCCCTCTACTACTTCACACTCCCCGGCCTCATAATAGGGGTTGCAGGGGCAATACTCAGTTTGATGTTCATAAGGGACTACATAAACGGTGCAAGTGTGAATATGGGTCCCACAATAGTGGCTGTGATGCTTACCCTCTTCGGGACATTCTTCATCTTCACCGGCATAATCCTGGATTCCATGAGGCGGATGATAATCCACTATGGAAGGTGACTGAAGACAGATAATGTTAATGGAAGGTGATTATTATGGATGAATTCAGAGCTTATGATGGTAAATGTATTCTTGTAACGGGTGGAGCAGGATGTGTTGGAAGCAACCTCTCAGCGCGCCTTGCAGAGGCAGGAGCCCGTGTGATCATACTCGACAACCTCTCATCGAGCTATGAATGGAACATTCCTGAACATGATAACATAGAATTCGTTAGAGGAGACATACTGGACGACGAGGTCCTGAAACGTGTATTCAAGGAGAGGCCAGAGCACGTCTTCCACCTCGCCGCCCACTTCGCCAACCAGAACAGTGTCGACAACCCTGAAAAGGACCTGCTGGTCAATGGACTCGGCATACTGAAGGTACTTGAGTATGCACAGCTTGTGGGTGTTGAGCGGTTCGTTTACTCATCATCAGGATGCGGTGTCTATGGCCTTGACTCAAGGATACCCTTTGAGGAACATGACATCTCAATATCACTCCACACACCCTACCAGGTTACCAAGCTCCTGGGAGAGCTCTACACCAACTACTTCCACAACCTCTATGATATGCCCATCGTCAATGCAAGGTTCTTCAATGTCTTCGGGCCCGGTGAGGTGCCGGGAAGGTACCGCAACGTGATACCCAACTTCTTCTACTGGGCCATGAACCAGCAGCCATTACCCATAACAGGGGACGGCTCAGAGACCAGGGACTGGACATTCGTGGAGGACATAGTCAGGGGACTCATGGCCATGGGTGTGAGGAGGAAGGCCATAGGCGAGGCCATTAACCTGGGATCAGGTACCGAGCACCAGGTTATTGAGATGGCGAGCATCATAAACGAGCTAACAGAAAACCCTGCGGGTGTTGTCTACAGGCCGCGGAGGGACTGGGACGCCAAGACAAGACTCCTATCATCAATAGACAAGGCCAGAAGACTCCTGGATTATGAGCCCCAGGTGTCCTTCAGGGAGGGACTTGAGCGGACCCACCGGTGGTTCACCGATAACTGGGACCTCATAGTGAAGAGCGCGGAGTTCTGATTTACCAAACTTCTCTTAATGGATGATCACATGAGGATACTGGTCGTACAGGAATCAGACTGGCTGGAGAGGAATCCTCACCAGCAGCACCACCTCTTTGACAGGTTATCTGCAAGGGGCCATGATGTGAGGGTCATAGATTACCCCATCGACTGGAGGAAGGATGACCCTGATGGCCTGATGAACCCCAGGAGGGTCTACAGGGGGGTCCACAAGGTCAGAGAGGATGCCGGTGTGGATGTGATAAGACCCGCTCACATCAAGGCCCCGTTACTGGACTACCTCTCAATACCATTCAGCCATGGCAGGGAGATACGGAGGCAGATAAAGGAGTTCAAACCTGATATCCTAGTGGGATTTGGTCTCATAAACTCCTTCATAGCATCCATTGAGGCTAGGAGGAGGGGGATACCCTTCGTCTATTACCTCATCGACGTGCTATACACCCTGATACCCGAGAGGGCCTTCCAGGGTCTTGGCAGGATGCTCATGAGGAAGACCATCCAGAGGTCTGACCTTGTCCTCACCATAAACCGGAAGCTCGACCAGCTGGCACTGGAGTTGGGGGCAGGGAGGACAGAGGTCATAGACGCTGGCATAGACCTTGCAGAATTCGACCCTGACCTTGACGGTTCACGCATAAGGGATAGGTACGGTGTGGGGGATGATGACATCCTCCTCTTCTTCATGGGTTTCCTCTACAACTTTTCAGGTCTCAGGGAGCTTGCAGCTGCAATGGCTGAGAGGCGCGAGGAATACCCCAACGTGAAGCTGATGGTCGTTGGGGATGGGGATGCATATGATGACCTCAAAGGTATAAGGGATGAGAACAACCTCGATAGCCTCATACTGACTGGAAGACAGCCCTACAATGATATACCTGAATTTTTGGCGGCCTCTGACATCTGCATACTCCCGGCCCACATTGATGAGGAGATAATGCAGGACATAGTCCCCATAAAGCTCTACGAGTACCTTGCAATGGCAAAGCCCGTCATAGCCACAAGGCTCCCGGGCATATACATGGAGTTCGGGGAGGGCAACGGAATCCACTACATAGAGAGGCCTGAGGAGACCCTTGAGGTTGCAGTGGAACTTGCAGACAGGCTCAGGGAGGAGGGCCAGATGGGAAGGCGCTTTGTAGAGTCCAATGACTGGGAGACCATAACCGACAGATTTGAGGTTATACTCCAGGAACTTCTGGAGAATGATAATTAGAATCTGCTGGTCACAATGCAGGGATGCTTTATGAGGATAGTTACTGTGATACCCGCCTTCAATGAGGAGAGGGCCGTTGAGTCAGTTGTGAGGGGCGCCCTTGAACATGGTGATGTGATCCTCGTTGATGATGGCAGCACAGACGGAACAGCAGAACTGGGTGAGGCTGCAGGTGCAAGGGTCATAAGGCACCCTGAAAACCTCGGGAAGGGGGCGGCCCTGAAGACAGGTATAAGGGCGGCACTTGAAGGTGACTATGACGTCATTGTCTTCATGGATGCCGACGGCCAGCATGACCCCTCCCTGATACCTCAACTCGCATCTGCGGTCAATGGTGGCGACTTCATAATAGGATCAAGGTTCCTTGGGAATAAACATGACAGCATGCCCCTCCACAGGCAG
The DNA here is from genome assembly GCF_026692625.1 of Methanothermobacter sp. DP. NCBI lineage: Archaea > Methanobacteriati > Methanobacteriota > Methanobacteria > Methanobacteriales > Methanobacteriaceae > Methanothermobacter > Methanothermobacter sp. DP. Next base: position 507,279 of record NZ_CP113501.1, read on the forward strand.
CTATCAAACAGGATAACAACGTGGATACTGAGGATGGCCACCGGGTATGAAATAACAGATAGCCAGAGCGGCTTCAGGGCCATATCAGCCAGATGCGCCCACCTGATACTTAACATACCTCACAACGACTACGTTTATGAATCAGAGGCGATATGTAAGACCTCAAGGCACAGATTGAGGATAGCTGAGGTCCCGATAAACTGCACCTACGGTGATGAGAAGTCCTACATAGGAGCTGGGGATGTGCTGAGGTACATCAGATTCATTTTGAGGCTCTTCCTCAGGAGATTCTCTGCTGTTAGAACATGACATGCGGTGTATCCAATGAAGAGGATTTACATCCTTGCACTGAGCATCCTCCTCATAATTTGCCTGATAATATGGATTGGACCCTTCAGGATCATCAGGGCAGCCTCCATGGCTGACTGGAGGATCATAGCCATTGCTCTACTCATCCACCTGGCAGTTGTGGCTGTCAGAAGCCTCAGGTGGGGCTTCATAATAGGTCAGCCCCGCAGAATGGGTGTCAATTTCAAGGTAAAGACCATAGGTCTCTTTGCAGGTAACCTCAGTCCCATGAGAAGCGCCGGTGAGGTTATGAATGCAGTTGCAGGTAAAAAGTTGAATGGCATAGAGCTCTCTGAGGGTTTATCAGCAGGGTTAACCGAGAGATTCTTTGACCTCGGGATAGGGGGGGCTCTGCTTCTCATGGCTGCCGTGATGGTCCCTGTGATAAGGATACTGGCCCTTTTCGGCGCTTTCCTCTCGGTCCTTATAACCTATCTTATCTACATTTTTAACTGGAGGGAGGAGAAGGGATTGAGGATATACCGCAGGATGCACAGGGTCATGGAGAGACTGCCCATCTCTGAGGAGATACTTGAAAACCTCTACACGCGTCTGACAGCAGGTATCAGGGGGATGATAGGTTACACGAGGTCCTACTCAAATTTCAGATCCATGGGTTTAATATTCATCCTCTCACTCCTCTCCTGGTTCATGGAGTGCCTCAGGCTCTACCTGGTCTTCATGGCCTTCAGGGTGGAGATTGCATTCTCAGCGGTTATAATAATATTTCTCCTGGCAAACCTTGTTGGTATACTCTCCGCCCTCCCCGGAGGTATGGGCTCCATGGAGGTCTCTATGACAGGTTTATTTGTAATATTCGGTGTTTCAGAGGTCATGGCAGGCAGTGTAGCCCTTTTGGACCGTATAATATCATTCTGGACAGTCACAGTACTTGGAGCTATACTCTCATCATTCTATGCAGGGGAGATATTTGATGAGGTGAGGTCATATGTCCTTGACATCAGGTCATGACCTTTATGGTGGGTTTGGTCTATATTGACTTTGGTCTGGACTTTCCTATTACCTCTCCCTGATGATTGACCTCAATATATCCCTGTCCACAGAGTCCAGGGCCCCGGTAATGAGTATCCCTGCGATATATGCACCCAGGGCCAGGGGGGCCATGATTGTTATGCTGATGGGTGTTAGAAGCAGTACGATTGAAACTGAGGCCGGCAGGAGGATCCTCCAGGCAGCATGGAGGTCCCTCCATGATGGGCCGAAACCGAGTTTCCGCACTGCGATGAGGAAGAGTATGGTCATGAAGACCTCCGTGATCACTGTGGCAGCGCTAGCACCCATGAAGTCGAATCTGGGGATCAGTATGAGGTTCAGAATCACGTTGAATATGGCAGCAGTCCCTGTGATCTTTGTGACGGTTGTCTGCCTGTTGACTGACCCAAGGAGGCTGGAGGTCACACCGTTTACAAACATGAAGGCGGTTGCGGTTATGAGTACCCTGAGGGCCGCTACAGATTCAAGGTACTTGGCAGAGAAGATCAGCTCTATAATAGGCACTGCAAGGGCAAATACCATGAATATTATGGGTAATGCGATGATTACGAGGTACTTGATGGATCTCCTGTAGGTGAAGCGCAGCGAATCCTCACTTTCAACGTGGAACCGGGACATCACAGGAAATACCGCCGCAGTGTAGACACTGTAGAGTGATACGATCACCGTGAGTAGCCTGTAGGGTGCATTGTAGAGACCCACCGAGACATCACCCTTAATGAGTGAGAGCATCACAGAGTCTATCCAGAAGTATATCATGGAGAAGACACTTGTTATGCCAAAGGGAATGGCCTCCATGATCATTTCACGGCTGAAACTTAAACCCGGTGTGAAGAAACGCCTGGTGAAGATGGTAATGGAGTACAGCAGCGAAAGGATGGCTGCAACCAGGTAGGCCACTGCAACATGGACCACATTACCCCCGAGCCAGACAACGGCGAGGACACCCAGGAGTATAAAGAGGCTGTTGAGGATGTTCCATATGGTCTGATACTCCATCCTCTGGAGGCCCTGGAATAAGCTGTTAAAGAATGAGCTAAAGGAGCTCATAAGCATGTAACATGCTATGATGATGATTACAGCGACTGAGGTGCCGTGGTAGAGGCCTGTGAGTGGCAGGAGCAGTATCATCAGAAATACGATGCATGATAAGATGATACGGTTACCAAGACCTGCAGCCACAAGCTCCCCCGCCCCTGTGGGGTCCCTGGCAATCTCACGGGTGAGGTAGGTCCCGATGCCCAGATCAGCCAGTATACTGAATATTCCTGTAAGTGCGAGGGCGGTTGAGAGTATACCGAAACCGGCGGTTCCAAGGTATCTTGCAAGGTAGACATTCCATACAAAGGCCGCCACGTTTGTGAAGACCGTTGCCAGGAGAAGGAAAAGGGTGTTCCTTGCAAGGGTTCTCACCTGGCTCATTTCAATCCCTGATCACCTTATTCCCGCTCTGAAGTCTTTCCCTGAACCACTCAACGGTCCTCATGAGACCATCCTTAAGTCCAACTTCCGGTCTGAAACCGGCTGAAACGAGCCGTGATGTGTCTGCAAGGGAGTGGCGCACATCCCCGGGCCTCTCATCAAGGTACTCTGGCTCTACATCTGCCTCAAGGATTCCGGAGATTATATCAAAGAGTCTGTTAACTGTAACTGAAGTTCCACCGGCCACATTGTAGATCCCTGATTCAGGGGACTCTGCAAGGTGGATGTTGACCCTTACAACATCCCCAACGTATATGAAGTCACGGCTCTGCTCCCCATCACCGTAGATTTCAGGTGACCTCCCCCTTAGGAGGGAGTCGATGAACCTTGGGATGACAGCGGCGTACTGTGAGTCAGGCCTCTGACGGGGGCCATAGACATTGAAGTACCTCAGTGAAACCGTGCTGAGACCGTAATCCTCAAAGACCTGGCAGTAGTACTCCCCCGCGACCTTTGACACAGCATAGGGTGATAGGGGCATGGGCCTTGCGTCCTCAGAGAGGGGCATTTCGGGGTTGTTCCCGTAGACCGCGGAGGTTGAGGCGTTCACAACCTTCCTGACCCCTGCCCTGCAGGATGCCATGAGTACCCTGAGGGTCCCGGTGGCATTTACCCGGTGACACCTGAGGGGGTCCCTCACACTTTCAGGGACACTGGCGAGGGCCGCCTGGTGGAAGACATAGTCCTTACCCTGAAATACCGCCTCAAGGTCCAGTTCATTGATGCTTCCCCTGATGATTTCAAGGTCATCATGGTGGGGATTACTCAGGTTATCAATTCTCCCTGTTGAGAGGTCATCGATTACAGTGACCCGGTTCCCCCTATCAAGGAGTTCGTCTGTGAGGTGTGAACCTATGAATCCAAGTCCTCCTGTTACAGCTACATCCATATCTCTCATATTTTATCCCTGTCCAGTACTATTAAGTCAACTTTTACATCCATCCATGTTATGATCATTGTCAGATCGCATGGTAGATAAGACTCATAATTTAGGTGTTCGGTGGATGTGAGGGTGTCATGTTACGTTTATGAATAAATGGAGGGACCTGTAGGGTTTTTCTGTTTCAGGTAACCTGTAAAGAAGGAATTCAAGCTTCTGGTCCTCTCCAGCCTCTGTGACAGTGAAATTCACCCTCCTCTCCCACTTCTCACCATTACCCAGTTTTATGGTTTCATTCCTTAAAACATCTCCGCCAAGACGCACCACCATGAGGTAGGTCTCGTTGCGGTACTCACGGTTAACCACACCCACAATTACACCGGCACTTTCACCTGCTGTGAGGTTCTCGGGGTACCCGTAGGCCTTCCCCCCGGGCCCCAGGATATAGAACTCTGTGAACCTCTCAGAGGGTGCCGGGTTGAGGGTTATGTAAACCGTTACCGCAATTAGCACCAAAAGTATGATTGAGAGGAGGAGTGAGATCTTACCGTCCCTTGAGAGGTTACGGGGTGAGGGTATCCTCCTTATGTCAGCAGAGTAGGCGAGTTCCCCGCGCCTCCACCTCCTTATGAATGCGGCTGGAGTGAGTGCAAGGCTGAGGCCTGCCACTGTCCTTGCAAGGAATGGTTTGAATGTAACACCTCCCCCCATGAGGAGTGCGATGACCGAGGTCATGATGATGCTCGTGGAGAATGCCAGAAACAGCCTCTCAGGGATACTGAGCTGCACCCTTTCAGGTGCGATGGCCGAAATCAGTATGTAGCCCGGGATGAAGAGCACCTGGAGGTAGAAGAGCGCCTCACCTATGCCCCCCCTGAAAATTATGATGGTCAGAATGCTCAGGATGGATAGAACCGCAAGGTCACTGAAACCGCCGGTGGAGGTGGTTTTTTCAGGTTCTGAGGAGAATCCATGTTCTGAAAATGCCTTTTTGAGTTCCCCTTCAACATCATCACCTTCGATTTTTTCAGGGGCCCATTCTTTTATTTTTCTCATTTTAAGGGCCCTTTTCTTTATGAGGGAGGGGTCACCCACATAAAGGTCCTCATCTGATATTTCAGGCATCTCAAGGGTGATTTCATCCTCCACTAACCCATATTTCTCCAGGATGTCCATTTCTGACTGCTGAAGGGACTCTATGATTTTTATCCTCTGTCTGGACCTTCTGATGTAGGCTGCAAGGGCTGCCAGTATACCTGTGACCCCAAGGAATATGTGACCATAGCCCCTGGGTACAGGTAAGCATGCTAGGGGTGTCAGGATGGAGACGAAGAGGGCTATTAATCCCACCTGCTTAAGTCTTCTCATCTCCCGCAGCCCTGTTAGGAAGGCTGATGCCACCAGATAGGATGTGCTTACTATGAGGATGAGTGCAAGGAGGAACCTCACATGCCTGAGGTGTATGAGGTGTATGAGGATGGGTGTTGAGGATGATATGATACCTGCAATCAGGAGGTCCCTTGAGGAGAGGCCGAGTCTGATGACTTCATCTTCCTCAGGTCCTTCGCTCTGTTTTTCGCCGGACATTCTTGCAAGTTCCCTTGCGGTTCTTGTCTGGGTATCCTCCTCAGGGGTATCCTTCTTTCTCAGGCGGATTATGAGAGCAATGAGGGGTATAATTATGGCCGGGAGTGCATAAAGTGATCTTGAGTTCCTGAGGGGCGTGTAATTAAGGATGAGGGCGTTGAGTGTGATAAGGAGCATTCCTGCCACCGGGGTGATCAGAATGCTGTCGAGGCCTGTGATGATGAGTATGGTGTAACCTGACACCACTATGGATGATGCTATTCCAAGAACCCTGAGATGAAATAATGGCATGTTTATGAGGATCGCTGATATTATGCCTGTAAATAATAATATAATCTCCCGCCTGAACTTCAACTGAGATTCTCCCGTATGCTGATTGGACTATTTATTATGGGTCGTGGACTGATAAATATTTTCATGTCTGTCACATGTGCCCTTAAGCAGACATATTTCAGTTCAGATGGCGATGCAGATTAAAATAAGGTTACGTGGCTGATTTTATAGCCAGGTGGTATATTCTGACCCTGTATTCCCCGGGCGCGGTGAAGGGTGGAATTGTGAGGTAGATGTCAGCCGGGACAACAGCGTTTCTTTCATCTCTTGCGGTCCAGTTTTTTCTGACGGGCGTGTAGGTTGTTGTGAGTGGTGTTTTGGGGAGGTTTGTGCCGTAGTTGGCGTATTTGAGGTTCTGTATGGGTATGGTTTCTGGTCCCTGGAGGTCTCCTTCTGCTTTTATGTAGAGGTCGATGGGGACGTTGGATAGGTCCTTTATCTGGAGTCCCTGGGGTCCTCCGGGTCAGGTGTATTCTTTTCCGGGTTCCACTGTTGCTGTGAGGGTGAATGAGTTTCCGACCTCCTCTCCCTTCCAGAGGACCATTATCTCCACACTTTCGGGTACGGTTACCCGGACCTCCTGCACTGCTGAAGCCCCACTCACGGGGTTTGTGAGAATAATTAAGAGCAGCATGGGAACAGCAAGGGTTTTTAGATGGATGCCCATACAGATCACCCCATTTTTCTCCTGGAGGTTTCTCTTGTTTCACATGAACTTACAGTTTATCGTGAAATATGTCACCAAAGTGGCTATTATTTAAGCAAATAGTTATTACATAATCTGGAGGAGTACAGAGGCATTCTCTCCTAAAAACAGCGAAAATCGTATTAAAATTCCTCTTCAATACCCGAAATCGGTTTTTAAAAAGATTTATATATGTTGGATTATTATTCTTTTATCATGATTATTCATGTTACATATCTTTCAGGTTACATAACAGGCATTATTTCCTCAATAATCATTTCAGCGATACTGGGGCTGCCTCTGGCACCTGAAAGACCGGCCAGACATTCCTGGACCCCGTCAGCCATCTTCCCGGCACCCATAATTGCCATGGGTCTTGTGGCTATATGCATAAAACTTGGTGTCACAGGTATGTACGGTGGGGTCGATCTTGGTGTGGTTTCAGGGTTTCTGGCAGCTCTCATGACGGCCTACTTCCTTGAGGACATATTCCCCAGACCGGAGGACTTGTGATGAATGAACTTGTTGGAGTTGCAGTCGCAGCAGCAGTATCCTGGCTGAACTTTGTTATCATAGATACATGGATGGGCCTTCCAGAGAAACCAGGTGTCAGGGGGGCCGATTACATTGGAAGGGATATAATGAAAAGGGGGGGAGACCTCGCAGGGGGTTTCTTCCAGGGAAACATAGTCTGCTCACCTGACGCATCTGCAGGCACACTCCTGGGGGCAATTGGCTGTTACCTCATGGGTGTACCTGAGGGAGGCCTTATAGCTGCCCTGCTGGTGTTCATAGGGAATAGACTATGCGCAGACCCTGGATATGCAGGTACGACAGGGGCACTTTCAATTACAGTCATAATAGCAATCTCATCGCTCGCTGGACTGAAACCTGAAATGTTTATTGTGGGAATGGTTATTGCGATAACCACAATACAGGGTTTGAACCACAGGAGATCATCAAGGCTCCTTGGCGCCATAGCCAGGAGGATGGACAGGTACACAGACCTTGAATAGAAGGTGTTGATCATGCTACTCCAGATAACAGGGATAATAGTTGTTCTCATGGCATTGAGGGCACTTCTAGCACAGGACAGGGCAGAGAGGCTGCTTTACCTCAATGCAATGGGTTTCGGGATATCTGCAATGATTGCCCTCTACATTGGAACGGCATTCGGGGCTATCCTTGCAGCTGTCTACTTTGTGGCATCAACAATAACATCCAATGCTATTGCACACACCCTTGACCGTGTAGGGGAGGAAATATTAATCGAGGATTAGGTGAAGATTTGGCTGGTGATGTTTATGAATCCGCTTGACCTCATTAAGGGATTAGGTGAAGATTTGGCTGGTGATGTTTATGAATCCGCTTGACCTTATTAACCTTACAAACACAGGAATTTTCGTGATATTCACAGGTGCCGCAGGCATCATACTACTTCCAAAGCCCCTTGATAAGATAATAATGTTCTCTCTGCTGCAGGGGGGCTTTGTGATGGTCCTTGCGGCGGCCAGATACCTTGACGTGGCCATGGCAGCGGCCCTCTTTGACCCCATATCAACGGTGATACTGCTCATGGCTGTTATGAGGATCAATGATGTGAGGGTAGCGAGGGGTGAGGATCTTGTCTGATGTTCATGTTTACTCTGATGTGAGGGTAGCGAGGGGTGAGGATCTTGTCTGATGTTCATGTACTGGATTTAAGGGGTGGGAAACTTGCTTGAAACCCAGATATGGTTCTACGCAGGGGCCGCACTTGTAATAATAGGCTCCATTGCAACCGTCGCAGGTCCCGGTGTAAGGGACCCCATCGTCAGGATACTGAACACCGAGATACCTGCGGTTGGTGTTTCACTGATATTCCTCACCTACAACCACACACTGGCACTCCTCACCTTCATCGCGGCCACAACAATCATGACACTGGTACTCCTAAGGGCCGTTATAAGGCTCGAGGAGATGGGGGTGGAAGGATGAGCCTTGGAAGAATCCTCAATGAACTGGCAAACCCCAAGAGGATACCCCGTCTATTCGCATTCTCACTTGGACTCGTGCTCCTTGTGGGGTTCCTGGTTCCATTAACACTGAATGAGAACCAGCTCTACCCGAGGCCACTTCCACAGGAGCAGATTAACAGCAAGGACCCCCTGGCACCCTACGACCGCGGCGGGGTTCCGCTCAAGGAACCCGGTGACGTGAAGTCCCAGTACCCCCAGTTTGAGGTTAACCTGGGTAAGATCACGGCCTACCTGTCACCGATAGCGATAGCCATAAAGGGCCTCACCTACTACTTCGGGACCTCAATATACTCATCCCCAGGGGGCCTCATAGATGAGATACTCTACTACACCAGGGGCCTTGACACGGTCCTTGAGTCAAGCATACTCATGATGGCATTCACCATAGCGTCATGGGTCGCCCTTAACTTCACTGTGAGGAGGCGTAAACCATGATGGTACCGGAATTCACAGTTTCACTCTTCGTCCCGGCGGTCTACACGGGACTCATAGCAGGATTCATAGCGCTCCTCGGAATATCATTCCAGAAGAATGACCTCAGCGCACTCATAATCACCGATATAGTGGGAATAGCCATGCTAGTCATCGTTGCAGCGGTTGGAACCGACCTGGCAGAGGCCCTTATACTCCCAGGGCTGGTGGTTGAACTGGCGGAGATAATGGCCATATCAGAGATACTCATCTCAAGGGAGATGAGGATCCGTGGTGAGGTGGAGGAGATTGAACACGTCCCCATGGAACTTGAGGTCTTCAGGACAGCCCCCAACTTCCTGGCCCTTGTACTCATAGCCTACGGCGTGTTCCTCACAGGTTTCACTGGTGGTGCGGTTGCAGGTGCAGGTGTGCTGTTCTACGCCGCAACCAGAAAGGCCCGTGGCCTGCCAGTGGCTGAGTGGAATGGTATAGCGGGTGTCTCAGGTATAACCTGGTGTCTCTGGCTTGCAGGTTTCATAATATTCTTCACGGCACCACAGCTCTGGCTCCCCGCACTATTCCTCTCAGGTTGCGGTATACTCATAAAGGTGGCGAGCAAGATGGGCCTCATCGGGGTCCTTGCGAGGGAGGAGATCAGGGAAGCAGGGGGTGATGAATGATGGATATAGCCTCCCTTGGCGGTGAGCTGCTGGGCCAGATACCCTTCGGGGACATAGTGCTCTACCTCACACCATTCAACCTCTTCATGTTCGCATCTGTCCTCATATTCACATTCCTCATAGCAATAAGCCGGACAGAGACCCAGGTTGAGACAGAGTTCGGGACACTGGGTAACCGGAGGGTTGAGGTTGACACCGCCGAGTTCAGAATCAGGAGATTCCTTGCAATCGTCTGCGGACTTGCAACCGCAGGTGCGATGGTTACAGGTGACCTCTTCAACTTCACACTCTTCGTGGCACTCATAGGGATAGTGAACATAGGGATAGTCTCAGCAGTGAGACAGGTGGATGTGCTTGACGCGGCATTCCAGTATGGACTCATAGCCATGATGGCCTCACTCCCCCTCTTTGGGGGTGCGGCCATGGTGCTTGGTTCATCTGGTACACTGAGCCTCCTTGAACTATCCCACATCGGGGGAAACCCCATGATAAGCTTCGCAACCCTCCTCCTTCTCATGGGGGTTATCGGCGAGACCGGTGTTGCGCCGTTCTATGCAACCAAGGCGGAGATGTTCAGAACACCGGGTTCTCCATTCATACTCATAATACACCTCAGCTCCCTCCTCGTGATTGTGAGGGCAATTGAGGTTTTACTGATAGTTGCACTCTGAAGGTGAGATAATGAATAAACTTAAAGCAGGAAGCCTTACTGCACTCATACTCTCAGGAGCCGGGATAATCTATGCCCTCATATTCAACCCACCGTCATGGGTGGTTTATGGTGTGGCCATATTCCTCATTCCGGTCTTCATACTATCGATAGGGATACTCTCCATGGCTAAGCCAGAGAAGGATGAGGCCGATGAGAGGGTTAATGAACCATTCATAGGGTACTGATGATCATGGAACCATACGTTGCGGTGATGAGATGAATCTGATGGGCAATATCATAGTTAACATTGCAATAGCATTTCTGGTGGGGAGCCTGCTTCTGGGGTTCCAGAGGAAGGTGATGGCGAGGATACAGAGGAGGCCAGGCCCACCTATCATACAGCACCTCCTCCACACCCTCAAGTTCTATATAAAGGAGTCGTCGTTCCCCAGGACGGCTGCCATGCCATTCTATGTGGCTATAGCGGCGACACTCTGCGGTATCTGGGTGAGCGCTGTCATTGTGGGGCCTGTGCTTGAGGGTTCACTGCTGCTCTTCTTCGGGATATACGCCCTCCACAAGATCGTTGAGCACAATGCGGGATCATCATCTGGTTCACCGTACGGTAAGCTCAGCTGTGTCCGTGCAGTGTTTTCTGCTGCAGCCGAGCTACCACTCTTTGCGGTGCTCGCCATCATATACCTGGAGACCAGGACGATGATAATATCTGACATCATAGGCTACCAGAGCATCCACGGGCCACTCCTACTCAAGCTCCCACTGGCGGCCATGATGTTCTTTGTCCTCATACTATCAAAGGCACCCTACTCACCGTTCTCCATAACCAAGGGTAAGGACATAATATCAGGGTATGAGACAGAGCACTTCGGGGTCCTCAGGGGTTACCTGATGATCTCAGAGTCCATAGCATGGTACATGCTCCTCTGGATATTCCTCACGGTATTCGTTGGGGGACTCAGCCTGCCGCTCTACATCCTGGGAATGGTGATAATCACGGCGGTGACGGCATTCATAAACGCAACAACACCCATGCTGAACCCCAACCACTCTGTGGCCATACAGGTCATCCTGGCATTTGTAGGTATAGCAGGGTCCATCATTCTTATGCTCGTAATGTGATAGTAATATTAGAGAGGGGATTTAATGGAGAAAGGTCTAACGGTACTCACGGCACTTGTTGCAGGTGGAGTAATAATCGTGAGCCTGCTTGCAGCCATCATGCAGGGGATATCTGTAATGCCGGTCACAGTTCTTGCAGCAATATTCATGGTTCTCCTGCTCATGTCTGGCAGTGAAAGGTTCTCTGAACTCTCAGAGGAACTTGAAAGGGTTGCATTCTTCGCGGTACTGGCACTCTTCATAATTTCATTCCTGGTCCTCTACAGACCAGTATAATCAAATTCACTGGTGATAACATTGTATGAAATGTACCTGGTATACACGGTTTCATTTATCGCTGGCTCGGTAATCGGTTTACTCTTAAGTTACAGGAAGTACAGGGAGCCATTTGTGAAGGAAAAAATAGACCCACTGGCACTTATAGTGGCCCTCGTGGGGTGGGCTGTGCTTGTGAATGCGGCCCTGGCACCCTTCACCCCCCTTTTAAGGACAGCGGGGTTCTTCATGGTGGCCCTGGTCGCCGGTATGAGGCCAGGGTATGGTAGATACGAGACGGTCATTGGGGCTGCGGTGTCATTCATCATATGGCTCCTGGCCGGGACCCCGGGGTGGTAGTTATGGATGAAGGAGAACTCATGAGGCTCATGAAGAGGAGAATAATTGAAAGTTACCGGTGGCAGGAGGATGTTGTGAAACCACTCTCCAGGGAACTTGAACTTGACCTGGAGGAGTTCCAGGAGATACTCATGGATAAACTGGACATGTCCAGCCTTGAGGCCCTCCACCCCAGATTCGAGTCTGCAAGGCCAAGGTGCATAAAGGAGAGGCTGCACAGTGACCTCCAGCTCTGCTGGCTCGTGGATGTCATGGAGATCGTGGATGCTGAAGATGCGGAAACACTCAAGGATGAGATAACCGAGATGATCCTTGCGGGAGCCGAATACCAGGAGGCCCTTGCCGAGGGGAAGAGGAGGCTCCATGAGATACTCCGAGCTAAAGATTAAAATGATCATAGAAGAGGTAAAGAAGTGCTGGATGCCCTTAAGATTAAGGTGATCATAAAAGAGTAGATGTAGAGGTAAAGAAGTGCTGGATGCCCTTAAGATTAAGGTGATCATAAAAGAGTAGATGTAGAGGTAAAGAAATGTTGGATGCTCTTAAAAGTATTCTGAGGAAAACATCAATCCATGTGTGTCTTGTGAACACAGGGGGGTGCAATGGCTGCGACATAGAGGTCCTTGCACTCCTCTCACCCAGATATGACCTTGAACAGTACGGTATATACGTCCACCAGAACCCCAGGGAGGCTGATGTGATACTGGTGACCGGTGCCGTTACAGAGCAGTGGAGGGAGAAGCTTCAGAGAATATACAGCAAGGCACCTGAGCCAAAGATAGTGGTGGCCCTGGGCAACTGCCCCATCTCAGGGGACGTATTCAACCAGGAGGGCGGGAGCGTCTATGCACCGGTCTCCGACTTCATACCTGTGGACGCAGAGGTCCCTGGTTGCCCTCCGAGGCCCTCCGAGATACTTGAGGCCATACTATCGGTGGCGCCCGATGCAATAGCAGAGAGGGGGAGGAAGAGATGATACTGCCACTTGGACCCATGCACCCCGGCTACAAGGAGCCAATAAGGCTCAAGGTGAAGACCAGGGGTGAGAAGGTTCTTAAGGCCGAGATAGAGTACGGATACGTTCACAGGGGAATAGAGAGGGTCATGAGGAACAAGACCTGGCAGAAGGCCATATACCTCTCTGAGCGGGTCTGCGGGATATGCTCATATATACACACACAGACCTTTGCAGAGGCATTCGAGGCCATATCTGAGGTGGAGGCCCCGCCGAGGGCCCAGTTCCTCCGTGCCCTGACAAACGAACTTGACAGGATACAGAGTCACCTCATCGCAAATTCAACCTACTTCAAGGCCCTTGACCATGAGACCATGTTCATGTACATGCTGGCCCTCAGGGAGCCTGTCATGGATGCCATCGAGTTACTCACAGGTAACCGTGTCAACATGGGCTGGAACGTTGTGGGGGGTGTGAGGATGGACGCCTCAGAGGATCACCTCTCAAGGATAAGGGAGATCATAGTGGACCTTGAAAGGGAATTCGACCGCTACGTTGAAATGTTCGAACACGGGCCACTCATAGGGCTCAGGTCAAGGGACGTGGGTTACATGAGCCAGGAGGAGGCAGAGAAGGCCCGTGCAGTGGGGCCCATAGGAAGGGCCTCAGGTATAAGGTATGACTTCAGGGAGGACCACCCCACCTACCGGGACCACCTGGACTTCAGGACAGTCTGGAGGGACGAGGGAGACAACTTTGCAAGGGTCATGAACCGCTTCGATGAGATAAGGGTCTCAATTGACCTGATAAAGCAGGTGATAGACAATATCCCATCCGGCCCTGTGAGGAGGAAGGTGGATGTGAAGGCGGGCTACGGGGAGTGGAGAAACGAGGCACCCCGTGGCGAGGTGGCCTACATGATTGAGACCAACGGCAACCTCATAAAGAACATCTCCATAAGGACCCCCAGCATCATGAACATCGATGCCTGTGCAAAGTACATGCTACGGGACGTTGCAACCGTTGCAGATGCCGTTGCAACCTATGCCAGTGCAGACCCATGCATAGCATGTGCAGAGAGGGTCGTGGTCCTGGATGAAGATGAGGGAAAGAGGGAGATAATGCTCTAAAAAATTGATCATGTTGATGTCCTATGTCCTCTGTAATATGGTACCTCTACGAGTTTGCCCGTAAATCATGGGCAGAGAAATTTGCAAATGCACATACAGAACACGAGATCCTTGAAAAACCCGAAAGGTTCAGGGATTTCCCCACAGTACATAAGGAGTACTGTATAGGCTGCGGAGCCTGCACCACAGCATGCCCTGCCCCTGGCGCCATAAAACTGGTCCGGGATACTGATACCTCTGAGGAGGAGGGCCTGACCTACCCGGTGATAGTGAGGGGGGCATGTATCAGGTGCGGATTCTGCGCCGAGGTCTGCCCAACCGACCCCAAGACCATAGAATGCGGTGAAAACCACCTCATAAGGGAAGAGTTCACAATCGTACCCTCCGAGAAGCTCTACGTGATAGACGATTACCTCTGCATACGCTGCAAGAAATGCCTGAAGGCCTGCCCGGTTGACGCCATCGTTGAGGAGGACGGCAGGGTCGAGATTGACCAGAGCAGGTGCATAGCATGCGGTGACTGCCTCGAGAAGTGTCCCGTGAAGGGCGCCCTCAAGAGGATACACGTGGCATACGTTGAGGAGCAGAAGATGGTTATAAACCTGGCTGTCAATGAACTGGAGGCGGCCATCGAGGAGCGCAGTGATGATATAAAGAAACTCGGGGCCGGTGAGGTCTACAGGATGAACCAACCCCTGGCACCCCTCCTTGAGAGGGCCCTTGAGATTCTGCCCGATGAGGAGATCACCAGGGACATCCTCGAGATGATAACGGATCGCCTGAAGATGAGGATCATAACATGGAGCCCCGAGAAGTGTGTTCAGTGCAGACTGTGCGTCGATGAGTGCCCATCAGGTGCCATAACCTACTCGGAGGATGAGGGAGTCGTAAGGGACCCTGAAAGGTGCCTCAGGTGCAGCACATGCTACCAGACCTGCCCATTCGGTGTTGCCGGGTACTACGTTGCAAGGTTCCTCATTGACGAGTCCAACGGTGAAGAGGTAATCAGGATCACCATAAAACCGGCGGCGCTTCCTGTAAAGTGATGAGGAGATGATAACATCAGAATCATAATAACTTGCGGCGCTTCTGTAAAGTGATGAGGAGATGATAACATTCCAGCTGCAGCAAAACCCGTAAAGCCCCTGAGGGAAGTTGACGTTGACTATGAAATCGACCATGAGAAATGCAGGAGTTGCCCTGATAAGCCCTGCCTGAATGTATGCCCCGTGGATGCCGTGCACATCGACCCGGACACAGGGGAGGTTGAAATCGATGACCGCTGCTTTGGCTGCGTCCTCTGCAGGGAGGCCTGCCCCTACGATGCCATAAAGATGAAGACAATCCTCGGGGAGCCCATAAGGGAGAATGTCCCTGTGATAAACCCCAGGATCTGCCGTGGCTGCGGTGCCTGTGTATCTGCCTGCAGGACAGGGGCAATACACCTGGCTTCATCAGGGGAGACAGGGGTTCACAGTGAGATAGACGAGGATAAATGCGTAAGGTGCGGCTACTGTGCAAGGGCATGCCCCACAGAGGCCATAAAATACGGTGAAATCCTGCCACGATCCGTGGTGGGTGGAAAGGCCGTTGTGGTTAACCAGAGGGACTGCATAGGCTGCATGACCTGCACCAGGGTCTGCCCATCCAGGGGCGCCATAAAGGTGGGTAAGATCAACAGGCTCCCCTACATAGACCCATCATACTGTGCAAGGTGTGAGGAGTGCATGGATGTCTGCCCATCAGCAGCCATAAAGTACTCCTCCAGAAAGAGGGCCTACGAAAACTTCTCAAAAATCAATAACATGGAGATAGCAGGGGAGATCCTTGAGAGGGAATCAGAGAAACTCGTGAGGAACCTTGGAAGGATAGACTCGGTTCTGAGGAGCGTGAAGCGGAGGTTCACCAGGGATGAACCCGAGTTCAGGGTGGATGTCACAGATGAGATAAGGGACGAAATAGAGGAACTCGTTGACTCGGACCTTGAAATCCTTGAACTCAACCATATAGTGGACTTCACAAAGCCAAAGAGAAGCATAAGGGTCCTTGAGGATAAGTGCATCGGGTGCGGACTATGTATCGATGAGTGCCCGGTTGGAGTTATAGAACCGGTAACACCAGCCCCTGTTGAGATAAAGGATGGATGCGTCTTCTGCGGCCGCTGCAGGGGGGTCTGTCCTGTTGACGCGATTGAAATAACAGAGGAGGGCTTCAGGGCATCTGATGGTCGGATATACCTTGAGAGGAGAATCCTCAGGGGGCCAAGAAGCGGTTCAGTGGAGGTGGATCATGTCATCTGCCAGAGGTGTGGCGTCTGTGTCAACCACTGCCCCGTTGATGCAATGACACTGGATGGTGAGGTGGAGGTTGATGATGAGACCTGCATACTCTGCGGTGAATGCCAGGACATATGCCCGGTCACCGCAGTGAAACTTAACCTGGAGGATGATAACCTTGAATAGGGTCTTTGTGACAGACTGCGAGGGCCCGGTTTCACTGAACGACAACGCCTTTGAAGCCGCGGCCCACTTCATGCCCGAAGGTGACAGGTTCTTCAGGAAGGTCAGCGAATTTGATGACATACTGGCAGATGAGATAAAGAGGCCAGGCTACAATGCCGGGGACACCCTGAAACTCATAGTACCCTTCCTGGTGGCCTATGGCGTCACCGATGAGAAGCTCATTGAGTTCTCAGAGGAGACCCTCAAACTTGTACCCGGCGCAGAGGAGACCCTCGAGCTTGCCATGCAGCTCATGCCATCCTACATCATAAGCACAAGTTACAGGCACTACATAGAGGCCCTCTGCAGGCGCACAGGCTTCCCAGTTGAGAACACCCGCCACACAACACTCACCCTCAACGTCCCGATAGGGGATGATGAAAGGGAGATGCTCATGAAACTCAGGGAGGAAGTCATTGATGGGGACTTCCAGGACCTGGATGAGATATTCTTCCAGAAAATACCACAGATGAGGATAGGGAGGCTCCTGGATGAGGTCAGGACTGTTGGTGGGGACGGTAAGAGGGTCGCCCTCAGGGAGATACTATCTGAACTTGGTTTAACAGCCAAGGCTGCCATGTACGTGGGTGACAGCATAACAGACGTCGAACCCCTCAGGGAACTGAGGGGGAAGGGTATACCCGTCTCCTTCAACGGCAACAGCTACGCCCTCAGGGAGGCCGAGGTTGCCGTCATATCCGAGGATGCAAGGGCACTCCTGCCACTCGTGGACCTCCACTCAAGGTTCGGGAGGAACTACGTAATGGAATTCGTTAAGGCATACTCAGATGACCCTGAAAGGGCCCTTGAATCCTTCAGGGTGGACTTCAGGGTTGCCGAGAGATTCAAGAACATATTCCGGGATTCCTACCCCACCATCACACCCGTGGATGATACCGATGAACTCGTTGAGGAGAGCCTCGCAGTCAGAAAGAGGATCAGAGGGGAGGATGTGGGGTCCCTGGGCTGAATGGATCGTCAGGTGTTGATTATGGAGATTAACGGAACGGTGATCGAGGATACATTCTCAGAGGCCTTCACCGGAAGGTGTGTGAGGGCCACCATAACGGCCCGTGACATGGAAACCGTAAGGAGGGCGGCCTACGATTCAACTGCAACCCCAGGTGCGGTTATAGGTAGAGTTGAGGGTGGTGTTGAATCATTCCTTTCCGCTGATGAAACACCAGATGGAAGGCCAGGGGCCACTGTACAGTTCTACTACGCCCTCCCCGACCTGGAGAAGTTCCAGGTTGAACTCTCCTACAGGATCAGGCAGGACATACTGGTGAAGCCATTCACAGCCCTCTACGATTCCACACCCGACCCTGAGGGGTACATGGATATGATGAAGCATGTGGGCCACTGCGGGGACGGTTATGAGTGGATTGAGGAGTTCAATGGTCGTGAAATGATCAACATCCCAATAGCGGTCCCGGACTTTAAGATCGAATCAAAGCTGGGTTACAGGGATGCGATCATGGGGGCCAACTTCTGGTACATGTGCAGGGACCCTGAAACCGTCCTTGAGGCCGGAAGGGCTGCCATAAATGCTATAGGTGAGGTTGAGGGTGTTGTGACACCCTTCGATATCTGCTCGGCCGCCTCCAAGCCTGAGACCAATTACCCCTGGATAGGCCCCACAACCAACCACCCCTACTGTCCAAGCCTAAGGGACCTCCTTGGCGATGAGTCAAGGGTCCCTGAGGGTGTCGGGTACATACCCGAGATAGTCATAAATGGCCTGTCCCTTGAGGCCCTTGAGGAGGCCATGAGGGTTGGTATAGAGGCTGTCTGCCGCTACGACGGCGTCCTCATGGTGTCAGCAGGTAACTATGATGGTAAACTGGGGGACCACAGGATAGACCTTCATGGTGTTCTCTGATGTTATTCGATGCAGTGGGCCTCGGGGCCCTTAACATGGACCAGCTCCACATGGTTGAGAGGATAGCAGGACCCGATGAGGAGACCTTTGTCCGTGATACAGTGGAGTCCTGCGGTGGATCAGCAGCCAACACCATAATAGGCCTTACGAGGCTCGGACTGAGAACGGCCTTCATAGGCAAGGTCGCAGCTGACAGGGAGGGTTCCATCCTCAGGGAGAACCTGCAGGGGGAGGGTGTCGCCGATTACGTTGCCGTCTCAGGGGAGGGAAGAAGCGGCCGGGTCATGGGATTCGTTGACCCCCAGGGAAACAGGGCACTCTACGTGGACCCCGGGGTTAACGACACGCTCACCATTGATGAGGTCCAGGAGGAGGCACTGAAAACCAGGCTACTGCACCTCACATCCTTTGCAGGATCAGGTATCAGGGTCCAGAGGGAGGTCCTGGAGGTCATCGATGACTCTGTGACAGTGAGCCTCGACCCCGGCCACCTCTATGCAGAGCGGGGCGCATCTGAACTTGAGGGTATCCTTGAGAGGACAGACATCCTCCTGATCAACCGGAGGGAACTGGAGCTCATGACAGGATCCCCTGACCCTGCCATGGCATCGGCAGAACTGGGTGTTGACGTGGTTGTCATGAAGATGGGCTCTGAGGGTGTCAGGGCCTTCGATGGCTCTGAGGTGATGGTTGAGGCACTCGAGACCACCTGCAGGGATACAACAGGTGCCGGGGATGCATTCAATGCAGGTTTCCTCTATGCATGGCTTTCAGGATATGGGCTTGAGGTGTCATGCCTCTTTGGAAACTACCTGGCATCAAGGTGCATAGAGGGCTACGGTGCCATATCGTCCCTCCCAGGTAGGGAGGCCCTTGAGGTTCTGGAGGGGTACCTCAGGGGGGATGTCAATCCGAATACACGCGGCGATTCTGGAAAATAATTTAAGTGAACATGTTTAAAGTAATAGAGGAGGATCATGTTAATCTCTTTAAGGATTGAACAAATACCGGGGTTGTATCATGGATATTGTCTTTAAAAAGAAACTTGATGATCTCCAGAGGGACGTTGCACTGAAGTCGATGGACCTTGAGGAGAGCCCTGAGGAAGTCGGGGTGGAACTTGGAAGGTGCAGTGTTCGCGATAAATTCATAGACATAACACCAAAGTGCGTCAGGTGCAACCTCTGCGTTGAGGAGTGCCCTGTTGACGCAATATCAGATTCATCTGCCTCACGGGCTGCCAGAATACTTGATAACTGTGTTAAATGTGAGATATGTGCCCAGACCTGTCCCGTGAGATGTATAAATGTTGTTGAGAGCACAGCCACAATTGATGAGGATGTCACATACAACCTTGAATACGTGACGATTCCCCACAGAACACTCCGCATGAGGGATATTCAGGTTACAGATAAATGCACCGCCTGCGGCACCTGCGAGAGGTTCTGCCCCACAGGCGCAATAAGGGTGGGGGAAACTGCAGTGGTCGATGAGTCCATATGCATTGGATGCGGTGCCTGCGTCAACGTGTGCCCCTCAGATGCCATAAAACTTGAAAGGGAACTCGGACCTGTCATTGAGACCCGTAGACTCATGGTTGATCAGGATGCATGTGTTGAGTGCCTTGTATGTGAGGAGAACTGCCCCACCGGAGCCATAAGGATTGAGGATGGGGAAGTTGTTGTTGATGGAGATAAATGTATCCTCTGTGAGGTCTGTTCGTCTAAGTGTCCTGTGGCAGCACTTAAACTGGAGAGGTTGTCAGATGAAAGTTAAGGAGATAATGGATAAGGAGTTTATAGCCGTCTCCCCTGGGGACCGGGTTGTTGATGTATCCCTGAAGATGGAGAAGACAAGGAAATTCACAACACCTGTTGTTGATGATGAGGGGAAGCTTGTTGGATGGGTTACAAGCTTTGATGTTATGAGGGGACTCAGGGATGGAGTTGAACTTGTATCCGATGTCATGCAGCCCCCTGAGAGGATAGTCCACGTCAATGAGAACGACCCGGCGCGGCTGGCGGTCCTTGAAACAGCCCACCACAAACTTGTTAGTGTCCCTGTACTGGATGATGAGGGAAGGGTTGTCGGTGTTGTGAGGTCCTTTGACATCGTTGAGACCCTCTCACAGCTCTATGAGATCAAGGTCTACAAGATATTTGAGGCCATGAACAGTGAACTCAAGGGTGTTAGCTGGGACGAACTCATGGAGGCAGCCGCAATCATCACAAGGAGGCGCACTGGTAAGAGGATCAAGCCGAAGGAATACGAGGAGAGGATCAGGAACTCCACATTTGGCGAGGCCATATGGGCTACAGGTGGCCTTGAAAAGTTCTTTGTGGGTCTGATAGCCATAGGTGAACTTGTGATTGCAAGAAAGATTGCGAGGGCAAGGAAGTAATCCCCTTCTTTTTTTATTTCACTAATTCCCTTCTGGACTTTTGAGGGTTTTTTACTGGCGCCTTCTACAATTACTGATATTAAGGAAAACTTATATAATATGACTACATATGAATGTGTATTCATATGTTCAGGTGAATTGTATGGGATGTGAATGCAGCTCATGCTCCCCTGAGGAGGGGGATAAAGATATACAGGTCATCGCAGCATCAGGCGCACTCCTCACAGCAGGAATCATCCTCAGCTTCACAGGCAGTGTGATCTCAATTCCACTGCTACTTGCCGCAGTGGCAGCTGCCGGCTACAGGATATTCCCGGCAGCAATCAGATCAGTCCTCAGGGGACGCTTCACAGTGAACTTCCTCATACTCATAGCAGTCGCCGGTGCCCTTGCACTCGGTGACTACACAGAGGCGGCCCTGGTAACGGTCCTGTATAATATTGCAGAGTACCTTGAGGAGTACGCCCACAGAAGATCCCACAGATCAGTGGAATCGCTCGTAAGACTCAGGCCAAGAACAGCGAGGGTCCTCGGTGATGGGGAGAAAATTTTTAAGGTTGAGGAGGTGACTGCTGGATCAATAATCGGTATAAAACCCGGTGAAACCATTCCACTCGACGGAACAGTCATCAGGGGCAGGTCAAAGGTGGACCAGTCAAATATAACAGGGGAGTCCCTTCCAATAACTGTCCAGGAGGGCAGTGAGGTATTTGCAGGTACCCAGAACCTTGACGGATACCTGGAGGTTCGGGTTATCAGGGAAGCAGATAACACGGTGCTTGCAGGTGTTATTGAAACCGTTAAAAGGGCTGCCACCAGAAGGTCCCGCAGGGAGAGGTTCATAGAACGCTTCGCATCAGTCTACACCCCGGCTGTCATAGCCCTCGCGGTTCTAACAGCAGCGGTTCCCATCATAATGGGGGGATCCATCGGGACATGGGTGTACAGGGCCCTTGTCCTTCTTGTAATCTCATGTCCATGCGCACTCCTCATATCAACACCGGTTGCAATGGTCTCAGGGATGACCGCCGCTGCAAGAAGGGGTATACTCATCAAGGGCTCGGAGTTTCTGGAGGCAATGGCCTCGGTGAGAAACATAATCTTCGACAAAACCGGAACCCTCACAGAGGGATCCCCCAGGGTCACCTCGGTTGAACCCGCTGAGAGGAGGGAGGAGGTCCTCAGGATCGCAGCCTCCCTTGAGAGGAGGTCAGGTCACCCCATCGCAGAGGCCATAGTGGACTCCTACCATGGAGAAACAGATGAGGTCAGTGAATTTGAGTCCATGCCCGGGAAGGGTGTTTCAGGCTACATCAACGGGGTGAAGTACACCATTGGAAGCCCTGAACTTGTCGGTGCCAGTCCAGGTAAGGGGACCACAGTCTACCTTCAGGGGCCAGGGGGAATAGCAGGGAGGATAACCCTCGCAGATAAAATCAGGGATTCCGCCAGTAAGACAATCTCAGAACTCAGGGACAGGGGAATCAGGGTCATGATGCTGACAGGGGACAGCGAGGAGGTTGCAGCTGAGGTTGCAGGTGAACTTGGAGTTGAAAGTTACCATGGAGGTCTTCTCCCTGAGGATAAGATGAAGGTGATTGATGAGGTCAGAAAAGGGGGACCCGTTGCAATGGTGGGTGATGGTGTTAATGATGCACCGGCCCTTGCAGCTGCAGATGTGGGGATAGCCATGGGTGTCCGGGGGTCGGATGTTGCACTTGAAACAGCCGACATAACCCTTGTGGAGGATGACCTTGAGAGGATAGATGAACTCATGGATCTAAGCCGGAGGACCATCCGCACCGTGAGGATCAACACCGCTTTAACGGTTACGGTTAAACTATCCCTTGCAGTCCTCTCTGTCTCTGGCTCGGTGCCCCTCTGGGTCGCGGTTGCTGTGGGTGATATGGGCCTTTCGCTCTTTGTTATAGTGAACAGTCTGCTCATTGCAAGGTACTGAGGCCTATTCAGAATCATTATTATTTTTAGTGAATAGTCTGCTTATTGCAAGGTACTGAGGCCTATTCAGAATCATTATTATTTTTAGTGAATAGTCTGCTTATTGCAAGGTACTGATGTACTGCCGTATTTTTAGATTTTCATGACTCAAATCAGCACTAAAAAAGAATAAAATAGTGGTTTAAAAACCACTAGAAGGGAAGACTTGCGTATGTTCCCTTAATCTTTGCTGTTGCAGTGTTCCAGCTTGATACAGCGCCGAGACTGTTTCGTGAACTTGTGGCATCTGCAGCGTACCAGGTGTCACCCACAAGTACCTGGGCCCAGACATGGCCGTAGGTGTTACCTGACGTGAAGGTGCATGTACCATGCACATACCTGGAAGCGAGCCCTGCAGCCCTGAAGAGGGCCACCAGAAGATGTGAATGATCCACACAGTTACCTGTCCTGTATTTAAGTGTCCCTGTTGCACCGTACCTTGTGTTGTAGTAGAAGCTGTAGCTGATGCTGTCGCGTACCCAGTTGAATATCGCTGTTGCCTTGTCCCATGCAGAGCTGAGACCTGAGGTGAGGCTGGCTGCCAGTGACCTTATTGCCGGGTCATTCACCTGGCAGTTTGCTGTTGCCGAAAGGTACCGGGAGGTGCCCTCACCGCTGTATGGGTCATTCTCAGGTCTCTTCTTAAGTGATGATGATGGGGTCGTTGATGTGGCACTGATCTTCTTCACCGTGACGTAGTTGGGGAGTCTGCCACTTTCAGCGTGAAATGCAAGGATCCTTGAAACCGCGTATATGAGGTTATCACAGGATACCCTGCCGATGGCAGAACTCACATAGTTGGGTGCCCTGCTGTTAGTGTTTATGAACTTCAGCACATTCTCTGCAAGTTTGAGGTAGGCTGACTTTGAGAGCTGCCCCGTCGCTGACCCTGATGGGTTCGGCGCGGCTTTCACTGAACGCACTGTGAGTGAAGCTGATTTTCCTGCACTTTTAAGGAGGTCCTTTAACATCAGGTCAAGGAACTGTGCAACTGTCAGCTTCTGGCTTCCCACTGATACTGTTGATGGCAGCTTACCGTAGGTTTCAATGTACTTCCTGAGGTTAACTGCAGCGCTCAGTATGTTTGCATGGTTCACACCTGAATTATCACCTGCAGCCTGGAACTGGCTGCCTGAATTGCCACTGGCGTTTTCCATGTCTGCATCTGCCACTACAGGTTTTGTGGTGTTAGGTGTATCCACTTCTCTGTCCACTGAAACAGGGGGCTCGGTGTTATCTGCACTCAGATGATCGGCCCCACTAGGCAATGTGCCGTCGCTGTCCGCCATGTCTTCACTGTAACTTTCATTTAAACTGGAGCACTGATCCAGTGACTCTCCAGATTCCACTTCAATCTCGAAAGCTGTATCATCAGCTGCCACTGCATATCCTGCTGTATTCATGAGGAGGATGCATGCAGTGAGCATGCACACCAGTCTCATGTTTACCGAAATTTTACCGCCTCCAATCCACAGTGCCCGGTAGGGTCACTGTGACATTAAAAACTTGAATTTAAGGTTATATATAAATATTTTGGTTTATTTGACTCAAAAAAGCCTTATATGAACCTTTTAAATCAAAATAGGCTTTATGAAATCTTTTTATTTTCATGATAGATGAATATGCTCTCTCCATCTCCATCATGGGCTGAATGACAATTTCCAATCCTTTATCCAGCTGAAAGGCACATATAGAACCTAATATTGCAGCCGGATTTTAATGGGATTCCATTTTAAATATAGGGGCTCTCCAGAGGTGATTTAAGATGCTATGGCGTCTGGCCCACATAATCCTCAAGGGGCACGCGCGATTCAGGAGGCATTAGAAAGGAGCTTGATGCTTTATAGGCCTATTTAACGTCTTATAACGGTTTAAAACGTATTCAAGGGCACAATAGAAATCCTGAAGAACGGGGTTAACTTTATCTACTGATCATTGAGTAATAGGTAAATGGTGATATTATATGATGAGTCGTGAGATGATGGATGCCATCGAAAAGGAACTCGTTTTTGTTGCAACCGCCGATGAGGAGGGCACACCAAACGTGGTCCCCATAGGATTCGCAAGGCCACTTGATGAGAAGACCATCCTCATTGCAGACAACTACATGAAGAAGACGATAAGAAACCTCCATGAAAACCCAAAGATAGCACTGATACCACAGAACGCCAGGGAATGCCCATACCAGTTCAAGGGAACAGTTGAAATCTTCAAATCAGGCAAATACTTTGACATGGTCGTTGAATGGGCCCAGAACGTCATGACAGAACTTGAACCAAAATCCGCCATACTCATGACTGTTGAGGAAATATACTCAGTAAAACCGGGCCCAGAGGCCGGTGAAAAGGTGGCCTGAAGCCCCCAGAGTGACATGGATGTGTGGTATAGCAGGGTTCAGGGGATCGGGCGCCAGGGATAAGGTCGCCGCAATGCTCAACACCATCGGACACAGGGGCCCGGATGCAAGGGGCCTCTACCATGACGGCAGGATCACCATAAAAACCGGTGAGGGGGAGGATGTGCTTGAGGCCCCTCCCTCAGAGGACATTGCACTGGGCCACAACCTCCTCTCAATAGTGGGCGGACCCCAGCCGGTTGCAGGTGATGGTGTTCTGGTCTTCAACGGTGAAATCTACAGTCATGAGCCCACATCTGGAGGGGGTGATGCCCACATCATACTGGACCTCATAGAGGGCCACGGCGGCGACCTTGAGGATGCAATCCGATCTGCAGTCAGTGAACTTGACGGGGACTACGCCTTCATCTACACCGATGGAAAGAACCTTGCAGCGGTGAGGGACCCTGTGGGTGTTAAGCCCCTCTACCATGCAGGGGAGGCCTTTGCATCGGAGAGAAAGGCCCTATGGAGTATAGGTCTGCGGAACGTGGAGAGTCTTCCGCCTGGACACGCCATTATAAATGGAAGGATGGTGAAGCTGCGGGGACTCCCCCGGCCCAGGACATGCACTGAAAGCCCCCATGAACTTAAAGGTCTCCTGAAATCTGCCATCAGGGAGTCGGTAAAAAAGAGGACCCGCGGACTTAAGAAGGCTGCACTCGTATTCTCAGGTGGTGTGGACAGCACCCTCCTCGCGGTGCTCCTCAGTGAATACCTGGACCTCACCCTCTACACCGTGGGCACACCTGGATCGGCGGATGTTGAATTCGCATCAAGGGCAGCAGAGGACCTTGGCATGGACCTCCAGGTAATTGAGGTTACAGAGGAGGCTGTGAGGGGTGCACTCCCCCATGTCCTCGCTGCGATTGAGGTCTACAGTCCAATGCAGATCGCCATTGCCATGCCCCTCTACCTTGCATCCAGGGAGGCGTCGGCTGCAGGCTTCAGGGTTATGTTTTCAGGGCAGGGAGCCGATGAGCTCTTCGCAGGATACCACCGCTACAGGAGGCTCCTTGAGGATGGAAACCTTGAAGAGGCGCTGATGCATGATTTGGAGAACATCTACCATGTCAACCTTGAACGGGATGACGCTGTTACAATGGCAAACTCGGTGGAACTCAGGGTCCCCTTCCTTGACCTGGAGGTTATAGAGTTGGCCCTCAGGGTCCCCACATGCCTCAAAATAACGGGCCCCGATGATGAGATGAGAAAGCATATACTCAGGGAGGTGGCGGCTGAGATGGGAGTCCCTGAGTACATTGCAACAAGACCCAAGAAGGCAGCCCAGTACGGTTCAGGCGTTGATAGGATACTTAGAAGGAGGGTGCTCCCTGGATTCGACCATGAGGCCTTCCTGAGGAAACTCATGAATGAAGGTGGGGTCGCTCAGAGATGAACCCATCAGGGGTTCGCCTCTACGGATTTTGTGTTTCTCCAATCTAAGCATTTATATCCATGCACATCAATAGTAGACTCATATGTTCACATTCACGATTACCTATCACACCAGGAGGAATCAGGCATGAAGATAGAGAAAGAGGCTGAGAAGATCCTCGAGGAATTCTCAAGGGCACTTGAAGACGTCCCCGAACTTGAGGAAACATATTACATCGTCGATAACCTTAACAGGACAAGTGAGGATGAGGTTGAGAAGACCGACCCTGAGAAGATCCTCAGAAACGCCCCGGTGGATGAGGACGGCAACATAGTTGTTGAGAGGGGTGAATGGACCCAGTAGGTGTTAAGGATGCGGTTAAACCTGGTGATTGAACTCCGGGATGCCCCCGGCCAGCTTTTATCCGTACTGGAGCCCCTGGGAAGCTCCGGTGCCAATATAGTGACGGTTATACATGAAAGGGACCGTGAATACGGGCCTATGGTACCTGTACAGCTCACGGTGGAGGGTGACAGGGAAACCCTTGACGCTGCCATCAGCAAACTCCAGGAGAGGGGTGTTAACATAATCGAGATGGACGGCGCCCCCCTCAGGGAGAAATTCACAAGCATACTCGTAGGCGAAATTTCAGAGGGAGACCTCCATGAGGCTGTGGAGGCAATAAACAGCGTCAGAGGGGCCTCAGTATCTGACCTTTCACTCAGAATGTCGGGGGAAAGACAGTCAGCCAGGATAACCGTTGAAGTAGAACATGGGACCAGGGAGAGTGTCCTTGAGAGGATCCAGGAGGCCGCCAGGAGGCATGACCTCCTCCTCATAACAGAGGTCTAGGGGTGATGAGAGTGAGGATATGTCTGATTGGTCTTGGAGCGGTGGGTCAGGGATTCCTCAGGGCGGCCCAGCTCAAGGGTGAATACCTCAAAAAAAGGTATGGTCTGGAGTTAACCTTCACCGGGATTGCTGATTCATCAGGGGCAATTCATGATGGAAATGGTCTTGATATAGCTGAAATCCTCAGACACAAGAAGATGGATGGTGTCGGCAGACACCCCATGGGAGTTGAAGGTATGAGCGGCCTTGAACTCCTGGATGAGGTTGAATATGACTGCCTGGTTGAGGCAACCCCCACCAGCATAATGGATGGTGAACCCGGCAGGTCACTCCTCATGAAGGCCCTCGGGGATGGTAAACACGTTGTAACATCCAATAAGGGGCACCTGGCACTCTTCTACTCTGAACTCATGGAGCTATCCTCAGAGGCCGGTGCCGAGCTCATGTTTGAGGCATCGGTTGGGGGGGCAATGCCCATAATAAACCTTGCAAGGGAGACCCTCACATCCTGCAGCATAGAATCGGTTATAGGGATACTGAACGGCACCACAAACTTCATACTATCTAGGATGACCTCAGAGGGTTCATCCTATGAGCAGGCCCTCCTTGAGGCACAGGAGCTTGGTATAGCAGAGACCAACCCTGCACAGGATGTTGAGGGTACAGACGCCGCATGCAAGGCGGTGATACTTGCCAATGCAATTCTGGGGAGGCCATGCACCCTCAGGGATGTCAGTGTGGAGGGTATCACAGGCATAACCCAGGGGGCCATTGAACTGGCGGCCCAGGAGGGTTACCTCATAAAGCTCATCGCTGAGATATCAGATGATACACTGGAGGTGGGCCCGAGGCTCGTTAGGATGGGGTCCCCCTACGCTGTTGACGGGACGCTCAACATGGCAACCCTCAGGACGGACCTTGCAGGTGAGGTCACAGCCGTTGGGAGGGGTGCCGGGTCCCTGGAGACAGCCTCGGCAATGCTAACAGACACCCTTACCATCTGGCGAAGGCACAGAGAAGTCAGATAATATTTTAATATTTTTTAATGCCAGCAGTAATGATAATGGATTACGTTTTAATCCCTACAGTGATGATCATGAAGTATGTTATTCTTGTTGGAGATGGAATGGCAGATTATCCCCTTGATGAACTTGATGGCAGAACACCGCTCCAGGTTGCGGATAAACCCAACATGGACCAGCTTGCAGCTAGAGGCGCATGCGGACTCCTCAGGACGGTACCTGAGGGCATGGAGGCGGGCTCAGATGTGGCGAATCTAAGCATAATGGGTTACAGCCCCAGGAGGTACTACACAGGGCGGGGACCCCTCGAGGCCGCAAGTATAGGTGTGGAGCTCTCCCCTGAGGACGTTGCATTCAGGTGCAACCTGATAAACGCAGATGAGAGGATAGTGGACTTTAATGCAGACCACATTGAAACAGATGACGCATCAAAGCTCATAGACGCCCTCAACACCCACCTTGAAACCCCCGGAAGATTCTATGCTGGAGTGAGCTACAGGAACCTCTTTGTCATCACGGGACCCAGTTACGCCGATGTGCGCATAGAACCCCCCCATGACATCGTGGGTGAACCCGTGGACCAGCACCTCCCACACGGGTCACCTGAGGCCGACCATATAAGGGGGCTCATGCTCAGCTCAAGGGAGGTCTTTGAGTCACACCGGGTCAACAATGAAAGGATGGCCAGGGAAAAGAGACCGGCAAACATGATCTGGCTCTGGGGCCAGGGTACGAGGCCATCAATGGAACCATTCAGTGAAAAATATGGCCTGAAGGGCGCCACGATAACAGCCGTTGACCTCATAAAGGGTCTCGGTGTATACGCGGGCCTTGAGAACATCCATGTCCCCGGTGCAACAGGTTACCTTGACACAGACTACAGGGCCAAGGGGAGGTACGCAGCAGATGCCCTTGAGGAATACGACTTCCTCTTTGTCCATGTTGAGGCACCCGACGAGGCCGGACACGCAGGTGACGTTGAGGAGAAGATAAGGGCGATAGAAAACATAGACCACTTCGTACTGGGAAGGATACTTGATGCTATAACAGAGTACGATTGCAGGATATCCGTGCTCCCGGATCACCCGACACCCGTCGAGGTGAAAACCCATGTACCTGACCCTGTACCCTACATACTTGCAGGTGATGGTGTTGAACCTGATGGTGTAAAATCATACGATGAATTCTCTGTCAGGGAGGGTTCACTGGGCCTTGAGGAGGGCCACAGACTCATAGAGGTCATGAAAACACTTTAGATTCCGGCTTCAGGGCACGAATTTTTAATAGTGATGAGGCACATAGACTATTCCATTAATCTTATTCACTCAAAGACACATACGCTATTCCATTAATCTTATTCAACCAATCAGGAGTTGGTTCATCTGGCCAAATACATTGTTGTAACAGGAGGAGTTGTAAGTTCTATAGGAAAGGGGATAACAGCAGCATCAATTGGAAGGATACTTAGATCATATGGGCTTTCCGTGACAGCCATCAAGATAGATCCCTACCTAAACTGGGACTCGGGGACCCTCAACCCCTACCAGCACGGTGAGGTCTTTGTTACAGATGACGGTATGGAGACGGACCTTGACCTGGGCCACTATGAGCGCTTCCTGGACGCAGACCTCCCCGGTGAGGCCAACATAACCACGGGTAAGGTTTACCTCTCTGTCATCAACAAGGAGAGGTCCGGCGACTACCTGGGCTCATGTGTGCAGATAATACCCCACATCACCGATGAGATAAAATCCATGATAAGGAGGATTGCAGATAAAAGCGGGGCTGACGTCGTCCTGGTGGAGGTTGGCGGAACCGTTGGTGACATAGAGGGACAGCCGTTCCTGGAGGCCCTCAGGCAGCTCAGAAATGAGGAGGGCCATGAGAATGTCATGTTCGTCCATGTAACCTATGTACCCTATCTGCGGGCTGCAGGGGAATTCAAGACAAAGCCAACACAGCACAGCACAAAGGAGCTCAGGAGTACAGGTATCAACCCTGATATGATAATCTGCCGCAGTGAGATGCCCATAGACTCGTCACTCAAAAAGAAGATAGCCCATTTCTGTGACGTTGAGAAGGAGGCGGTCGTAAACGCACCAGACGCATCATCCATATACGAGGTCCCCCTGGTCCTTGACAGTGAAAATGTCGGCGAATACATAGTGAGGAGGATAGAACTGGATGTTGAGGGTAAAGCGGATCTTAAGGAGTGGAAGGGAATCGTGGAATCCCTCATGATAGATGAGCCTGTGGTGACAGTTGGAATAGTGGGCAAGTACGTGGAACTTGAGGACTCCTACATAAGCATAAGGGAGGCCCTGAAGCACGCCGCAGCCCACCTGGGAATCCGAGTTGAAATTGAATGGATAAGTGCAGATGATGACGTCAGTGTGGATGACCTCAGACACCTTGACTCCATACTTATCCCGGGCGGCTTCGGTGAGAGGGGTATCTCAGGGAAACTCGATGCTGTAAGATTCGCCCTTCAGGAGAAGATCCCCATCTTCGGTATATGCCTGGGGATGCAGTGCATGGTTATAGAATTTGCAAGGCTCAATGGAATGGAGGGCGCCAACAGTACAGAGTTCGACCAGGACACACCCTACCCCGTGATTGACATGATGGAGGAGCAGAAGAGGATAAGGAAGATGGGTGGAACCATGCGGCTCGGCTCCTATGAGTGCAAGGTCAGGGAGGGCACCCTTGCATATGAGGCCTACGGGAAGGAACTTGTAACCGAGAGACACAGGCACCGGTTTGAGGTAAACAATGAATTCAGGGAGGAACTTGAGGAGAAGGGCCTTGTGATTTCAGGGACATCACCCGATGAGTTTCTGGTTGAGATGGTTGAAATCAGGGACCACCCATGGTTCCTTGGATGCCAGTTCCACCCTGAGTTCAAATCAAGGCCAAACAGGGCACATCCACTCTTTGTATCATTCCTGAAGGCGGCATTTGAAAATAGGGAGTCCTGATTCCTTTACTTTATTTTCCCCCATCGATGGGCTCCCATACCGTGACGTCCCCACTCCTCATAACAGCCCTGAACACACCCCCACCATCACCCAGAAGCACCAGCCTCACAAACATTGACCCCTCATACTTCCTCTGGAGTACCACGGTCCGGTTTCTCTGAAGGAGTGCGAATGCAACGATATCTGAATCGGGGTCACCCTCAATAATCCTTGAGATCCCATTCACCAGGTAAAGCCTCGAAACATTCACACCATTTTACACTTCCACAATCATATACAATGCCGCCGCTACTTCTTAGTGGTTCAAGTTAGGTGATGGTACCTGTGGAGTAGAGTGTCTCTGTTCCTGTGAAGTTCCAGCTTCCATACTAGAGTATCCAGTAACCTGTCTATGAGGCGATCGTAGGTTACGGGGACATAATCTGATTTCCGGTTGAGTATGGATTCAACCTTTTGCAGTGCCATCATGGAAGCCATGCCTCTCAATGAGGTAATCAGCACGTTCACCCCTTTCAACACCCAGAACGTCCCCAAGGATAATATTACAAGCATGATAACAGATGTTCTTCTATCAGGTTTTCTAGATTCTGGTTGATTTTTTGTCCTGACGCAATCTCTCCGTATCCACTGTTTGGTTTGTAACCTCTGCATACAATCTGAGATCTCCTCACAAAAACTTAAATATCCTCACTCTGAGAATTAATTAAAAACGAGTCCTGAAATATGAGATTCTCTTACGATGTTTACCATTAGAGGAGTGATTTTATGGTCATGGAACTGATCCCTGTTTTCATAGCGCTTATCGTATGTTTCTATGCCTCATACAGTGATATAAAGAGGGGTTTAATACCCAACCGCCTCACATTTCCTGTTATTGGCCTTGGTCTTGCCTTTAACGCCCTGAGGGCCTACACCGAGGCGGACCCCTGGATATTCATATACACCGCCATCTTCACGGCGGGTATATTTGCCCTTGGCTACATCCTCTGGAGGATGGGTGCCTGGGCCGGTGGTGATGTCAAGCTATTCACAGCCATCACGGCTCTTCTACCATTCCAGCCATCCATTGTGGGTTACACCCTTGGAGGGGTGGCTTTTCCTGTGACAGCAGCTTACCCGTTTCCATTAACACTTATAATAAACAGCATACTATCTCTATTGCCATTCCTTCTGGTATACGTCTTCTTCATAATCTACACATCAAGGAGAGACCTCATGGATGAATTTATGGAACCCCTGAAACAGTACAAGACGAACATGGTCCTCGCCCTTGTGATCACATCGGCGGTGACGCTTACATTCATTGTAACGGACTTCCTCCCATTCCAGATAATAGTGCTCTCACTTATACTCATTTACCTCCTCACCATGGTCATATCACGCCTACCCAACAGGGTGAAGGCGGTGATAGTATCCGTGATAATTGTCTACTCCCTCTACAGGAACTTCGAGTTAACCGTGAGTGGCATTGTTGTACTGTGGGTTTCAATAACCGCAATACAGCTCATAAGAAAGCTCCTGACCTCCATCACAAAGGAGGCCCTGCAGGATACCATGCACCTGGATGAACTCAGGGAGGGCATGATACTCGCCCACACACTCTACAGGAAGGGTGACGAATACTACTTTGATGACACCTCATTCACCGACAGGTTCAGAACCGCTGCAAAGACAGGTGACGTATCCACGCTGACCTACAGGGGCGAACCTGTAATTTCGGCAATGGCCGCCGGCCTAAGGGAGGAGGAGATCCAGACACTAAGGGACCTTGTAGCTGCCGGGAAGATCCGTGATGAGTTCCGTATAAGGAGGGGTCTGCCCTTCGCCCCCGCGATATTTATAGGACTTGTGATATCGCTGCTTGTGGGTGACCTTGCAGTCATACTCTTCAGGGCATTTGACCTGGTATTTTAGCCAAGTATTTAAGAGGCCCTCCACATAAACAAATATCAGTTGAGATATTAAATGTTGAAGGTGATCTGCATGGATAGCAGGGGACAGGTTTCCCTGGAGTACCTCCTACTCATACTCGTGGTCCTCCTTGTGCTGGGTGGTGTGACCATACCCCTCATAGGGAGCTCAATAGAGGCGAGTACAGATGTATCCCGGGCATCGGATGCGAAGGTGGCTGTTCAGACATTATCAGATGCAGCAGATATAGTCTATTCCAATGGTCCAGGGGCAAAGAGGACCGTGAGTTTCTACATACCCGTTGACGGTACACTCATCTTTGCCAATAACAGCGTGATATTCACGGTTACCTACAGTAACGGTACAAGGTCAAATATAACAGCACCCACACAGTACAACCTCACGTCACAGTCAGTGAATGTTCAGAGGGGATGGTACCGCGCGGTGGTTCAGTGGCCACTTAACTCCACAACCGTACTCATAACAAACATAACAAGGACCTAGGAGGGATTTCATGAGTTTCTTCTCAAGACTCGGCAGTGCAGTGATAACTCTATTCACACTCATCGGATCAGCAATCTTTGGAATCATAAGGCTCCCATCTAAGATAAGGAGCATTACATCAGATCTCCGGAAGGGAATCTCAGAGGTTGATGTTGAGGACGTGAGGAAAAGGATTAGGGATAGGGCTGAGTCAATAGGGGAGCGTATCCCAGCCCAGCAGGATGAGGAGGTTCAGGAAATCCTCGAGGAGGCAAGAAACCATGACATCAAAATACCTGAGGACGACGCCCCAATAATCATCAAGGCAGGGCGCTTTGACCCGGCAGAGAAGGAAAACGCGGTCCTCAAACTTCAGCTAACAGCGTCTGGGTTCATCGTGCTCTCGATAATATACGTCTTCAATTTCATCTCCCTCCTTGTATTCATGCCAGCTGCACTTATTCTGCTTGGACTTCTCCTGTACATACTCTATCGCCAGATAAGGGTCATGTACCCCGGGGACTTTGAGGCCTACAGGGACTTTTTCCTGATGTACGTGGCTGTTGGGGTCGTTATAATCTTGGTATCAGGTAATTCTGCCCTCACAATGGCCTTCCCATTTGTATTTTTCCCGGCGCTCACAACACTCCTCTTTGCTGTGCTGGCTGTGGCTGTGGTTTTCCTCATATTCAGAATAAGATATGTGCGGGACTACACCTTCGGTGAGGTTATAGAGACTGGTGAAAACACATCCTATGTCAGGGTTGACTATGATATAAGGAGCAACGTTAAACCAGACGTCTACATCGTTGAGAATGGCGGCTTTGATGTGAAGGTTGGGGATACAGTGAAGCTTGCAGTTGAGGGGTCCGTCATGAGCATGAGGGGTAACAGGCCTGTTAGGATAACCGGTGTGGAAGGGACGTAATCGAATAATAATAATTAATTTTTTCTAGACATGTACCGTGGATGTAACTGGGAAAAGTGGGGAATAGTTTTTCTAGACCTGTACCGTGTATGTCTTATCCCCCAGCCTGACGGTGGTGCTGTTAACAGGCTTTACCCCATTGAGACTTAATAGGGACTCAACGGTCCTGTTTATCACAAATGCCCTGTAATTTGAGGGAATGGGTGTGTCAAAGTACAGAGTTATGGTCCTGTTCTTTCCACCTGTTATGGTTGTCTTTGTGACCTTTACTGGCTTCATGGATACATTGGTGTAGGCAATCTCAGCAACCGCAGATGAGGCACCCTCCCTTGCAGCGGCTGCTATACTGTTCTCCTGGGACTGGGGACCTGCAATTGACGAGAAAACGAGCACGATTATCACTATGAATGAGACGATCAAGAGAAATTCTGCTGAGATCTGACCCCTGAAATCCATATTATATCACCCTCCTACTGATATATGAATGAGCAACTATATATAACATTCCCGGCATAAATAACCACATATAAAGAGAAGGGGATAAAATTGAGGGGTATACTGGCTGATAAAAGGGGTTTTGCATTTTCACTTGACATACTTCTGGCTCTCATACCATTAACCATCATGCTGGGCATACTTGCCGCTGATATG
This sequence comes from Methanothermobacter sp. DP, assembly GCF_026692625.1. NCBI lineage: Archaea > Methanobacteriati > Methanobacteriota > Methanobacteria > Methanobacteriales > Methanobacteriaceae > Methanothermobacter > Methanothermobacter sp. DP. The sequence goes on from NZ_CP113501.1 coordinate 542,592, forward strand.
GATAACATAATGTATTTAACACAGAGCACCATCTATCAGAGCGCCATTGACCGTCAGGCATCGGATATAGCAGACGCCCTCGTTGAAAGCTCGGGTGTTCCCCCAAACTGGGAGCAGCTCGGAAACCCCCAGAGCATAGGACTTGCAAGGTATGACCCTGTGAGAAACATGCCCCAGAAGAACTACCTCTCCCCTGCAAAGATAGCTGGGATGAACACGACCAACATGGGGGAACTTGTGGGCCCGGAGTATGGTTACTACATCAACATAAGCACAACTGAGGGCCTCAGTGTTAGAACCCTTGGAACCCTTAACACAAGCGCCCCTGACATTGCAAGGGTTGAGCGTTACGTCCTCACCACCAAGGTGGAGCGTGTGGGTTCAATAGAGGGCCTCATAAGGGATGCGGGGCAGCCAAGGACCTACACAACCAACTTCCCAACCAATGATGCATATCTTAGAATCTACGACTACTGGGTTCTTGTAGTTAACAGGGGATACGATTCAGCATTTGTGGATGTTAACAACAACCGTGTTGTACCCCCCAATGAGATAAACAAGCACATCACAGAGATCAAGAAACAGATAAATGAGACCTACCTCTACAATAACACAACATTCAGGGATAACATACTGAGTGTGAGGACCCAGAGTAACCCGGGGGCATCAATGGATGTCTACATCCTTGCAGCGCCCAAGGGCACCCCCGCAGATCAGATAACGCTTGATAACGTGAGGTTAAGGCCCGCAAAATTTGTCCTGTACCTCTGGTTAAAATGATAAAATTATGATTCGGGTGATCCGTTATGATCCGTGATTTCGGTGATGATGAGGGAGGATTCATATTCACAACCGATGCCGTCCTGGCACTGGTTGTTGTATTCATATTCACAGCATCAATTGTGACATATTTTGCACTTCCAAATTATATGGGGGCCGACCACCAGCACCTTGAGGCGCTGGCAGCGGACGCCCTGGATGTCATGAGACAGGACGGGACGCTGTACTCTGCAGCTGCCATGTACTCCAGGAACAACACGGCAGGTGCCGAGAGCGTGATAAGGTCTGAACTGAGATCGCTACTACCACCAGGTGTTGGGTATGAGTTCAAGATGGGCCCGTATCCGACTCTAAGGAATGACAGCGGGATACTCGTATCAAGGGATACCGCATCCAGGGCCATAGTCATTTCAGGTCCTGAGGAGGGCTGGCTTGGGCGTGCATGGTACAAGATGGAGGAGGTCACACTGGAGGATCAGCAGATAAACTCCACCACAACCGTATGGAACTTCCACAACTGGCTTACCAATTTCTGGAACAGTCTTTACTTAAGACCATACTGGGGATACCAGACCGCACCCCAGAACATTACCTTCTCGGTCCCATCAAGTAACATCCAATGGGGTAAATTTCTCCTTGGCTCATGTAACCGGCGGAACAAGGCATCATACGGGGCCAACATGGTGATAAACAACGTCCCCCATATTGTCAGAAACGATAGTTTCACCTTCCTTAACGTCAGACCTGGAACAACAACTGAACTCATGTACAATTATCAGGGAAACATAACGTCACTTGTGGGCGGCTCAAACAGGTTCTATGTCCAGTTCACCAACATGACCACAACGGGAACCCGGGATTACGATTTGCCATGGTTTTCAATAATAGCAAACTATACAAACACAATAAAGGTGCCGAGGGGTATCATTACCCGCACATACCCCTTCAATGACGCTGCTGGCCTTGCGGTGCCCGAATTAACGGGGCTAGATAAAAATGGGACCATGGGTTACGGCCGTATATATGATCTCAACACGGGTACTGTTACCAACCTCAACACGAGGCGTGTGATAGCATGGAACAGTATGGTGAGACAGAACCATTCGTACTCTGATGGTCTTCCATTTGTAATTACTAATGTTAATGGGGGTGGCGATGATGGATGTGCGGTTAGCGTCACCCGTGACATCCCAATACCTGCGGGTTCAAGGATACTCGATGCCTACACAGTTGTCAACCCATACGGTGGTGTTGACAATGCCCTCGTGGAGGTGTGGAATGGTACCGCCTGGAACGTTGCATTCTGTTCATTCAACTATGGGGGAGTGACCTACAGTGCTGGTGACGGTTACGGTAACGTGCCGGGTATCATATACATCAGGGACTACCTGAGGGCCGGTCGGACAAATAAGGTCAGGGTTACAATATGGGACAACGTCCCTCGCCAGGACTACGACCTTGTGGGTCTTGTAGACTGCTACTCCACGGTCTCCTACACATCACTGCCCATCCAGTGGAACAACTACCCATTTGCAAGCTACCAGAACTCAACCAATGTATCAGCACCCGTAAGGCAGTTCACCATTGGGTCAGATGCCAAGAAGGTTCTGCTCTTCGTGGGGGCTGGACTTGACACCAAAACTATTAAGGTTGAGGTTAAAAACTCAACGAGCGCCTGGACCCAGCTCTACACTGGTCCTGTGCCATTTTCACTGGATATAGGGGCCATTGATGTTGCAGGAAGCAGGATATTCACAACAGGCGGTAACCCTGGAAACTACAGTGCAAGGCCTGGAACCTATAATATACGTGTCACCATAAATTCAGGGCAGGGCTGGGAGTCAGGGGACTCCAATGCAGAGATATACTCAGGTACACGTGTCGCCGTCATATACCCGAAATTCCTTGCAAACATGTGGGCCACAGAATATGCCAACGACGCGTACACGGCCCAGGCCCTTGCAAGGCAGGAGCTCATAGAAATGCTCCAGGCATCAGGCTACAACATAGACCCATCACTTATAAGGACCGAGGCCCTCTACACAGGGGACATACCCAATTCATTACCTGTTAGACTAACACTGTGGAGGAGTTAGATATGAGCATAATCCGTGACGAGGATGGATACGCATTCACACCACTTGCAGTACTCCTCTTCATACCTGTTATTGTAATTGCCATATCCTATGGAAGCATAGTCAATGAGGCCAACATGCTGGCAGCCCTTACAATGGGTGGAGATGTCACTGTAACGGTGGTTGGCTCAATATACACGACAGTTGAAAAGGCTGCGGCGGATGCAGGGCGTAACGCGGCATACAATGCATCAAGGAACGTTATAGATAATGCCGAGTTCTTCCCGGCCGGCACAAGTAAAGCCAACATAACAAGGAACATAGTTGATGCCATAAACGACAACGTCATAAACACCTCACAGGAGCTTGAAAGGCAGACAGGCCGCCAGATCTACATCAACAATATACCCATAACCAATTACACCAACGCCACATTCACCACCTCAGACATTACAATAACACAGAATGACCCCTTCGGGTTCTCAGTGGAGATACGTGGCGGCATACCTGTGAAGGTTGTCCAGAAGGACCAGGTCTATGAGTTCCGGCTGCCACAGGTGTCATCCTATGTGAGCCTCGAGGGTATAGAGGACCCTTACATATGGATAAACACCAAGTTCCGTGCAAGTAACGTGATCTACAAGTACCCCTACTATGCAAGTAATGGTACATATGCAGACTACAGGCTCAATGAGAGCGTCGACAGTGACGGAAGGCTTCAGAACCTCTGGTACTGCCTCAACGGGACCGACAACCCCAGCAACATAACACCAAGACCCTACTACTTCGTGGACCCATATGGCCTTTCATTCTTTGACCGCCTCGAGAACAGGTCATCATCTGCAGATCCTCAGTACACCAGGATGAGCACCTTCATAATAGGTGACCCCCTCCTTGAGGACCACGACGGCAACCAGTACATATCAAAGGTTGACAGGGAGTACTTCCTTGGAATCGCCGGGACAACCATCAAGGTGAGGAACAATGTCATGTACGACCCCCTTGGATGCCCATTCTGCCTCTCAGCAACCTACAAGAACCTTCTGGGGCTTGCAGCAAACAATTACAGTTAAGGTGATTTAATGGATGATGCTGGTGTTTTAAGCATAGACTTCCTCTTTGCCACCCTGATAGCCCTCATCATAATCGCAGGGATGGTAAGCATAGTGGACAGTGAACTCTCAAGGACACAGGCTGGTGAACTTGGGGAGGCCAGGATGATGGGTGAGCGTGTTGTGGGTGCAGTGAATGCAGCCTACACCAATGGCCCTGGATATGCTGTTAACCTCACATTAACCTCTGATTTTCCATACACCATTGAGGTGAGGAATGGCAGGGTCACCGTGTTCTACAATTCAAACACCATCAGCCTCAACCTTATACCCAAGGTCAACGTGACCACCACCAACATGACCCCAGGATTCACATACACTGTGAGGAACCAGAACGGCACAATAACCATAACTAGACTCACCTGAGCAATCAAAAAAGTCTGGAGGATATCTCTTGTTCAGTGATCTCAGATGGGAGTATAAGGCCCTTGCAATCATTGCCATCATAGCGGTTCTTGTAACGGTGTACTCATACAGCTCATTCAATGAGGGGGAGAGGGTGAGGCTCTCTGATTCCACACAACCCGAACCCCAGCCACAGCCTGTACCTGTGAGCGTACCCAACATGACAGATAACAGAACAAACACAACTGAGAATGTTACGGCCGAGGAGGCCAGACAGATAGCCGTAGAGTCAGGCTACACTGCAGGCCAGCCCACAAGGGGCTCAATAAACCTGAACGGCACGGATGTGGAGGTATGGGTTGTCCCCCTCCAGAGGGGTGGGAGGACGGTTAAGGAGGTCTATGTCAGCGTGGGGGGCGGACAGATTGTTGGAAGCAGGGAATTCACCTGAAGCGGTTCTGCAGAATTCGTATTCTATCTCTTTAAGGAGGGAATTCACCTGCCGGGGATAATCACAACATATTTAAGGCCAGCTGAGATACTATTGTAAGTGATTAAAGAGCCCCTCAAAAGGATTCACGGTGAATAAAATGGATGTTCTGAGTGTAATTGTAATGCTGGCCCTATTTTTACTCCTTCTTGCATTCATATTCTCTGCTGGTCTCATGACTCCAGTAATAGGAAGGAAAAACCTCCTTTTTGTGGTATTCATAGGCTTCATTGCAGGGACCGTCGGCGGCGCATTTCTTATTTCACCGGTCTACGATGAGATTCCTGAAATTGCAAGAAGCATATACCTCTCAACATCTGGAGCCACAGAAACAGTAACCGCGGATGTCTCAACAAGCACCGATATAGAGAGGCTCAAGGCGGATCTCGCCTCCCAGGAGGGGGTTGTGGATGTCCACTCTGAGGGGATCGTGATAAAGACAGATAAATTCACAGAGGAACGTAAAAGAATAATAGAGGATAAAATAGCGGTTATAGACTCCAATATAACCTCATGGAAGGTCTACACGAACGGTACCATAATCCTGCAGGTTAAAAGGGGATACAACCCTGTGAATGCCCTTGAGAACCTTGCAGAGTGGCTCATGTACACTGGAGGTATAAACACAAGGTACAGCACGGTCAAACTGGTGGTGGAGGTGAAACCAGAGAATGTCGATGCAGTTGTCTCCTACCTTGAGGCGAGGGACATCGTTGTAACAGGTGTCAGGGGTCCTGCAGAGGATAGGGTGGCTGAGCTAAAGAGGTCTTTACCGGCTAAGTCCAATATAGTGCTTTTCTGCGGGGTTCTTGGAGTGCTGACTGGTCTTGCAGGTGTTTTCATAGATTCCATCATGGGTTTCTTCAGGAAGATTTACATGAAATACAGAGGTGGAGAATGAGATCTGCAGTTCTATATTCCGGGGGTAAGGACAGTACAATGGCCCTCTACCATGCACTCCAGGAGTCTGAGGTCCGATTTCTGGTTTCCATGGTATCAGATAACCCCGAGTCCCACATGTACCACGTGCCAAATATCAAACTCACATCCCTCCTTGCAGAGGCCCTTGGAATACCCCTCATTGAATCCAGGACTGAGGGTGTTGAGGAAAAGGAGGTTGAGGACCTTGCAGAGACCCTTTCCATGCTGAAGGAGAGGGGTGTAGATGCAGTTTACTCAGGGGCACTCTACTCTGAGTATCAGAGGTCAAGGATAGATGAGGTCTGCAGGAGGCTTGGCCTTAAGTCAATGGCACCACTCTGGCACAGGGATCCCATTGATTATATGGAGGAGGTTGTTGACCTCGGATTCAGGGTCATGGTAACAGCGGTTGCAGCTGAGGGCCTGGATGAGTCATGGCTTGGGAGGATTGTTGACAGAAGGATGATCTCTGAACTCGCTGATCTCAGTGAGAGGTACGGTATAAACCCTGCCTTTGAGGGGGGTGAGGCAGAGACCCTTGTCCTTGATGGCCCAATATTTAAGAAGAGACTTGAGATACTTGAATATGAAAAGAAGTGGTTCTTTGATAACGGATTCCTGGATATAAAGAGGGCCGTGCTTGTTGATAAGGACTAGTTTTAAGGGTCGTCCTTGAAGGATTAGTTTTTATATTTTTTATTAGTATCCAGCTGTGCTTGTTGATAGGATTAGTTTTTATTTTTAATCCACACTTTCATCAAGCTCCCCGGATACATCAGGTGCAAGCCAGTCAATGATCCCCATTAGATCATCTGATTCAATCTCGACTATTATATCTCCAAGGGGTGTGATGGGTTCCTCAAGAACATTGACACGTCCTATGAGGGCCGCCTGCTTGTTTATATAAATACGGGTTGATTTGCCCCTCATGTTCTTAATCAGGATTCCCCGGGCGGTTAACCGTATCCTCCGCCTTTCAAGGGCCTCCCTGAGTTCACTGAGACTCTCAGTATTGCCTTCACCCTTCAGGAAATCTCCATCACTCTCAATTTCAAGGTCTGGAAATACGTTCATAACGGCCTCCCTGACCTTTTCAGGGTCCTCTGTTGCTCGCACCGGAACCTCAACCCTCACAGAATCCATCATCTTCCCTCCTCACATAGTTTTCTGAGTATCTTTTTTGCCTGGTTCTTTATCTTCCAGATGGGGCCCTCATTGACTATCATGTAATCTGAGGTTGCTATCACATTCCCTATTCCGAATCCAAGTTCCCTTTCATCTCTTTCAATGAATTCACTGTAACTTGATGAATCATCCTCTCTTCTACGCTTTTTGAGACGTTTGAATCTTGTTTTTCGGGTTGAAAATACAGATATCACCCTGAATCCGGGAAAGTTCTTCCTGAATATTTCAACCTCGTGGGGGCTTCTTATCCCCTCTATAAGGAACCTCTCAGATTTTGCCTTCTGTATCCTTTCAACACACTTCTCGGCAACAACGTATTCACCGTATTCCTCTCTGAGGCGGACAGCCGTCACCCCAGGATCCTCACCGCGTTTTCTGGCTTCATCCCTTATAACGTCACCCATCCTTATAACCTGAAATCCCATGGACTCGGCGACCCTTGATACGACACCCTTACCTGCTCCCGGCATCCCTGAAACTCCAATAACCACCATGTTCACACCTTATGTATTCTTAGGGGGACTCAATCTCTGGATTGTAACGCCTTATATCAAGCAATTTTATGGTTTCCCTCAGGTTTTCTGTGTTATCAAATTTCCTGAGGATCCCCTCAAGTTCCTCCCTTGGGGCATCCCTGAGTTCCCTTACAGCATCTATGAGGGCAGGCAAGGCCCTTACAATGTTATCTGTTATGCTTATACTGGCCCTTCGTGATGTACGTGATAGGGGGTTGAGGTCCACTGTTATGACGGTTTTCCCGGATTTTCTCAGTATCTCGGTCCTGTCGCCATCTTCGAGGGGTACAAGGACTGTATCAGCGCTGTATATGCCATCAGGACTTGCTGTTGCCCTCGGGCTCATTATACCATCTATGTGCATGAGTTTACCTGTTCCAAGGACCTCTGATGCTCCATGTTCCCTCAGAACCTCCTCGATGAGTTTCACTCTTTTCTCTGTCCTGTGAAAGAGGTTTATCTCGATTTTTCCTCCAATCTCCCCTGCAAGTTCCACAACCTCTGCAGGGACAAGGGCCGCAGTGTTGCCGTTAACTGAAATTACAGGGTTCTCTGCAAGGATAAGAGCTGCTGCAGCCGCTTTTATGGCCTTTCTGGCAGGTTCTGTTGTCTCTTCACCCAGCAGGTAGTCAAAGGCTTCACCCCTTCCATGGGCGATCATCCCTGAGTCTGCAAGTATGCCCTTTCGCCAGGCATCTGTTATTTTCTCTCTCTGTATAAGTGAATGGTAGCGTGGATGGTCCCTTGAAATCATGGTACTCTATTGTACCGGACATTTAATAAGTTTATTTCATGTGGTTAAGTGGGTGTCAGCCAAATATTTTATACCAGCTTGAAGATAGAATTAGGAGGAGGAATCCATAATGGAAGAGGAAGTTGAGATCAAAAGAAAACCCAGAAAGCCGGAGTATGGGAGAAGCCTCTGGGGGATCTACCTTGGGTCAATCCTGGTGGTCATAGGTGTTATATGGTTTGCCTTTGCATCAGGCCTTATACCACCCCAGTACTCAAGGTTCTGGCCCCAGGCCCTGCTGGTTATTATCGGGGTTCTTATAATCATAAAATCCATCAGGAACTGAACGGTGATTGTATGAAGGAACTCATGAAGCGTCTCTCACTTGCCAGCGGAGTCTCTGGATTTGAGGGAGAGGTAAGGGATATCATAGCATCTGAACTTGAAGGTCATGTTGATAAGATAGAGGAGGACAGGCTCGGTAACATCATCGCAACCAGGAATGGATCCGGTCCATCGGTCATGCTTGCAGCCCACATGGATGAAATAGGCCTCATGGTGAGGCACATCGATAAGAAGGGCTTCATAAGGTTTTCAAAGATAGGTGGAATCAGTGACCAGATGATACTCAACCAGGCAGTCTGGATCCACGGGGAGAATGGCCCTGTGATGGGTGTCATTGGATCCAAGCCCCCCCACCGGATGAAGGCCGCTGAGAGGAAGAAGGTAACAACCCATGATAACATGTTCATCGATATAGGGGCAGAGTCCCGTGAGGATGCAGAGGAACTTGTCTCTGTGGGGGATCCCATTACATTCCATGCACCCTACAGTGAACTTCCCAATTCCCGATTCACAGGGAAGGCCCTTGACAACCGTATAGGGTGCCTTGTGATGGTTGAGGTCCTTAAAAGGGTTGATACTGATGCAACAGTTTACGGTGTTGGAACGGTCCAGGAGGAGGTTGGGCTGAAGGGTGCCAAGACCTCGGCCTTCAAGCTCAACCCTGACATGGCCCTTGCCCTTGATGTCACAATAGCCGGGGATCACCCCGGTATGAAGGAGGAGGAGGCACCTGCGAAGCTTGACGGTGGCCCTGCTGTCATCCTCACAGATGCGAGTGGTAGGGGTATAATAACCCATCCGAGGGTTAAGGACTGGCTCCTTGAGACCGCAGGGGAGGAGGATATACCGGTGCAGATAGAGGTGAGTGAGGGGGGCACGACCGATGCAACAGCCATTCACCTCACACGGGAGGGTATACCCGCGGGTGTGGTCTCTGTACCCACAAGGTACATCCACACGACGGTGAGCATGGCAAGCATGAAGGACATCGAGATGACCGTTGACCTTCTTGTTAAGGCAATCGAAAGACTGTAAACCCCCCACACCTCTTTTACTATTATTTAACGTTCATTTTTCCGTCAACATAGAATATGTATGGGCTGTCACACCAGTTTTCATATACCTCCACCACATATTTGCTGTCCATAACCACATCGCTGGTCATGATTTTATTCAGAAACTGGCTGACTGTTTCCTCTGAAATTTTCACCCGGCAAGGAAATTCGCACTGTTTTTTCATTTCAAAGACCTTTATTATGACCTTTCTCTTCAACATGCAAACCTCCTTTTGAATAACTTTGATCAATTATGTAATAATGTAATATATAAATTTATCTAATTATTATGTCATGAATTCAGTACAGAAAATTGGTAAACAATGCGAAGGCTTAAAGCTTTAAATAAATGTCCTACTACAAATAATGGCATCATGATAAAATTAAGATAAAATTAATCACTGAGGCTCTCCAATTCATGTAGAGGTAATTTGATTGATGGTGTCTCATTCCTCAGGATTTTCAATGACCTCAAGGCCATTATCTGATATGATGTACGGTACAAATTCAATCGGTGTCCTTGTGCTCCTCATCTTTATAATATCCATAACCCTTTCCCTTCTACCTGTGTAGGGGTTCTCCCTCTTTATCAGTTTTATGGCCCCGTATACCGCGTAGAGGGCTATCTCATTGAACTCCATGGAGGTGGCGCTGTCAAGGATTATCAATGCAGTTATACCCCTCTTCTTTAGTTCGTAGATGAGGAGGTCAAACTGGTCCCGGAACTCATGTGTTGTGAGTTTCTCTGTATGGCTACCTATACTGTCTATCACAAGTACCTCTGTATCCTCAGGGATCTCAGCCAGTATCTTCTGAAGGTTTCCCTTGACAGATTCAATGCCTATGTGTATCTCTGCCTCTGTGAGCCTTGCCCTTATTGCAGAGAGTCCTATGATCTTCAGGGTGCCTGATTCTATCAGTTCATCTATATCCCACCCAAGTGAGGCGCACTGGATCCTCAGGTCAGTCTCGTCCTCCTCTGTTGTAACATAGACTGTCTTAAGGCCCTTTTTTGCGCTCTCAATGGCAAAATGGAGCGCCATGATGGTTTTACCAGCCCCGGCGTCACCTGTTACTAGAATACTCCTCCCCTGAGGGTATCCCCCTATTATATCGTCCAGTCCCTTAACCCCCGTACCTAACCTGGGTATAGCATCCATTATTTACCCCCCTTAATCCATTCAGATACCTTCTATGAATTCGATGTGAGATCCCTCATTACTATACCATATGGAATTCGAATGTGAGGTTCTCGTCCCGGCTCCGCAGTGTTGAGGTCTGTATGACGCTTCCCTTGATGCCGGTCCAGGTGAAGCTCCTCATCAGCATGGCCCTGAATATGAGTGAGAAGATGGGATTCTGACGTGCCTCATTGAGCCAGGGAAACGTTTTAAATTCAAGCACATACCTTGACTTCTCCTTTCGGAGTGTGGTCTCGATTCCAAGGTTCCCGAGAAACCCTGAAAGCCACTTTATGTATGCATTGAAAACCCTCTCGGGCGCCCTGCCAGACCGGATATCCTCAACAACCCCGAGCTTCTCCATCATCCTCTGGAAGTTGGGTTTGAGGTTCTTCTCAAACCTGTCTGCAAAGTTCTTTATGATGGCATTTCTGAGCTGTGGGGGGATTGATGATGCAAAGACTGGCACAGCCGAAACAACGAATCCATAAAGCTGGGCCTTTGACCTCTCACGGATGAGTTCCTCTCTCCTTTTCTCGGCCTCAACCCTCCCTGTGATGTCGTGTCCTATTATCTGGAGGAGGTTCTTCTCGGTTGTTGTCTCAATGGTGGTGGAGTGTATCTCAAAATGGTGCTTCCTTCCCTTTACGTCAACAAGTTCGATTTCAAAGGTCTTATGATCGTGGTTCATGAGGTCAAGGATCTTCTCAAGGACCTCCCTTGATAGGAAACCCTTCCTTTCGAGGATGGAGAGTTTCTTACCCTTTAACTTCTTTCTGTCAAGCCCCGTTAACTCCTCAACGGTTCTGTTTGCAAAGAGTATCCTTGAGTCAGAGTCCAGGAGAATTATGGGGTCGGGTGATGTTTCAAGGAGTGCCCTGTAGCGTTCCTCACTTTCACGGAGTTTACTGTCCATCCTGTGTTTATAGAGGGCCACCTCGATTGCACTGTGAAGCTCACGGTCCTCAAAGGGCTTTATTATATACCCGAAGGGCCCTGTGAGTTTCGCACGGCTGAGGGTCTTCTCATCAGAGTATGCTGTGAGGTAAACAATGGGTATATTCATCTCCTCTCTTATGACCTCTGCCGCCTCTATCCCGTCCATTTCACCCTTAAGCACTATATCCATGAGTACAAGGTCAGGTTTCTCCTCACGGGCAAGTTTTATTGCCTCCTCACCTGAGGCTGCCATGCCAACCACGCGATAGCCGAGGCCCTCTGCCCGGTGCTTGATGTCCATGGCCACTATACTCTCATCTTCCACAACGAGTAAACTTGTAGGTGACATTCAATCCTCCCTGGATATCATCCATCCCCCAAAGTAAGGTTCACACAGTCAATCAGTATTATGTGGATGATCAGTATAAATAATTTGCTGGAAAATTCCGTTATCACCCCATAAAACACTTCCAAACTGCAGAAAACCCTATGGGGGGGATTCAGCCATTATCAACCCTTCTGAAGTGTCTGTATATTCTCTCTGCCACCGGGCGGTTCATGCCCCTTACCGCAGCAAGTTCCTCCACACTGGCATTCCCTATACCCTCAACACTTCCAAAGTGCTCCAGGAGGGCCCTCTTCCTCCTGGGACCAACACCCCTTATACTGTCGAGTTCTGACTCAAGGGATTTTCTGTCCCTGATCCTCCGGTGGTATTCAACTGCAAACCTGTGGGCCTCGTCACGGAGGTGTCTGAGCAGCTGAAGGGCGCCGTCTGATACCTCAACTGGCTCTGAAAGCCCGGGAAGGTATACATCCTCCTCCCTCTTTGCTATGCCCACAACAGGCAGATCCAGACCACATGACCTGAGGGCATCCAGTGCTGCTGAGAGCTGCCCCTTACCCCCGTCAATCAGCACGAGGTCCGGTTTTTCAGTTTCATCACCTGAGTACCTCCTCATGACGAGTTCCCTCATCATGGCATAGTCATCCGGGCCCCTGGTCCTTATACGGTAGCGGCGGTACATTCCAGGGGCGGGTTTACCATCCAGGAAGACGGCGACTGAACCTGTTGCGTGTTCACCACCAATATTGGATATGTCAAGGCCCTCAATCCGTCTGGGAATGGAGGGGAGCTTGAGTTCACCCTTGAGTTCAAGGAGCGCATCCTTCACCTTACCCTTCTGTTGGAGGATGACGGAGGCGTTCTTCCAGGCAATGTTCAGGAGTCTCCTGCCTGAGCCCCCCTCTGGTGAATGTATCCTGACCTCACCACCCCTGAGCTCAGAGAGCCACTCTGCTATGACCTCATCCCCTATGGGGTACTGCACCAGGATCTCTGAGGGGATATAACGGGGGATTGCATAGTACTGCTTGAGGAAGGACTCAAGGATCTCCCTCCTATCTGCTGAGCCCCTCAGCATGAAGTCATCCTTCCCTGTGATCTTACCGTCACGGATCTGCAGAACCACAACGACGGAGTTATCACCACTGGTCTCCAGGGCCACTATGTCCTGGTCGATAGAGTCTGTGAAGGCCGCGTACTGCCTCTCCATAACCTCACGTATTGATTCAATCTGGTCCCGGATAACCGCAGCCCTCTCGAATTCCAGCTTTTCTGAGGCATCGCGCATCTCTGCCTCAAGAGCCTCAATCACCTCCCTGTATCGGCCCTGGAAGAAGAGGTCCACCCTTTCAATGATTTCAAGGTAGTCCTCTCTGCTTATCCCACCATCGCAGGGGGCATGGCAGAGGTCTATCTGGCTGTTGAGGCAGGGCCCATCCATCCTTCTGCAGCTTCTGATTTTGAAGAGGGACTTTATGAACTTCAGGGTCTTCCTCACGGACCCTGTATCGGTGAATGGCCCGTAGTACCTTGCACTGTCACCCCCGATGGTCCTTGTTATGATTACACGGGGGTATTCCTCGTCTGTTATCTTTATGAATGGGTACCTCTTATCGTCCTTGAGGCGGACGTTGTAGGGGGGCCTGTACCTCTTTATTAGGTTGGATTCAAGGATGAGGGCCTCCTTTTCATTCTCTGTGAGGATGTACTCTATGCTGTCAAGGTGCCTCATCATGACCCTGAGGCGGGGGTTCTCGTGTTCCCTGAAGTAGGATGCGACCCTCTTCCTTATTGAGACCGATTTGCCGACGTAGAGGACCCTGTCGTTTTCATCACGGAATATGTAAACGCCTGTCCTGTCTGGAAGTTTCCCTGGATCCCTGACCCTTGTCAACCTATCATCCCTTTAACATTCTAAGACTGCAGATGTATACTCGATGTATCACTCTTCTAACTGCAAAGGTATATATAATGTGACCTGAAAATATATTTTCACCATAAATGGAGTTTCTCATTTTAAGTGATTTGTGATGAAATTTAAACTGGTATCAGATTACAGACCCCTCGGGGATCAGCCAAAGGCGATAAGGTCCCTTGTTGAGGGTATAAACTCCGGAATGAGGGAGCAGACCCTCCTGGGGGTCACAGGGTCAGGTAAGACCTTCACCATCGCCAATGTCATCGAGGAGGTCCAGAAACCAACGCTGGTCATATCCCACAACAAGACACTGGCTGCCCAGCTCTACGAGGAGTTCAGGGAGTTCTTCCCTGATAACGCGGTGGAGTACTTTGTGAGTTACTATGACTTCTACCAGCCAGAGGCCTACATACCACAGACAGACACCTACATAGACAAGGAGGCCTCAATAAACGATGAGATAGACAGGATGAGGCACTCAGCCACCCAGGCGCTCCTATCAAGGGACGACGTTATAGTGGTATCCAGTGTATCCTGCATCTACGGCATAGGGGCCCCCGCAGATTACGGGGAGTTCACCCTCCACCTTGAGGTGGGCTCAACCATCGGGAGGGAAGAGATCCTCTCAAGCCTTGTCAGCATGCAGTACGAGAGGAACGACGTGGAATTCGACAGGGGCCAGTTCAGGGTTCGCGGCGACACCATAGAGATAAACCCTATCCACGGAACACCACCAATCAGGATAGAGCTGTTCGGGGATGAGGTGGACTCCATATCAACCGTCCACAGGGTAACAGGTAAGAGGCTCCAGAAACTGGACCGCATAACCGTATTCCCTGCCAAGCACTTCGTGATCCCTGAGGACAGACTCCAGAGGGCCATAGAGTCAATAGAGGAGGAACTCGAGGATCGCCTCAGGGAACTCAGGACCCAGAATAAACTCCTTGAGGCCCAGCGCCTGGAGCAGAGGACAAGATTCGACATGGAGATGCTAAGGGAGATGGGCTACTGCCAGGGCATAGAGAACTACTCAATGCACCTAAGCGGCAGGAAGTGGGGTGAGAAACCCAACACCCTCCTTGACTACTTCCCCGATGACTTCCTGACGGTCATCGACGAATCACACGTGACCGTCCCCCAGATAAGGGGAATGTACAATGGTGACCGGGCAAGGAAGGAGACACTCGTTGAGTACGGCTTCAGACTCCCCAGTGCAAAGGAGAACCGCCCGCTACGTTTCGACGAATTCCAGGAGAGCATAAACCAGGTGATCTATGTCTCTGCAACCCCGGGTAAATATGAACTCTCCAGGAGCCAGAACATCGTTGAACAGATCATAAGGCCCACTGGCCTCGTGGACCCGGAGGTCAGGATCCGGCCTGTTAAGGGACAGGTTGACGACCTCCTCTCTGAGATAAGAAGGAGGGTTGAACTTGGCCAGAGGGTTCTCGTAACCACCCTCACCAAGAGGATGGCAGAGGACCTCACCGACTATTATTCACGGGTTGGTGTGAGGGTGAGGTACCTCCACTCAGAGATAGATACCCTTGAGCGTGTTGAGATCATAGACGACCTCAGACGTGGTGAATTCGACTGCCTGGTGGGTGTGAACCTCCTCAGGGAGGGACTGGACCTACCGGAGGTTTCACTGGTGGCGATCCTCGACGCCGACAGGGAGGGCTTCCTCAGATCAGAGACCTCCCTCATACAGACAATCGGTAGGGCCGCCAGGAACGTCAACGGCCAGGTGCTGATATACGCCGACAGACTCACGGACTCTGTTAAGGCCGCGGTTGAGACCACCAACAGGCGGAGAAAGCTCCAGATGGAGTACAACCGCAGGCACGGTATAAAGCCAAGGAGCACAAGAAGGACCCTCAGGGAGAAGAAGGAGAAAGAGGAGCTTAAGGCTGAGGAGATACCCCGGGATGAACTTGAAGTCATAATAAAGGACCTTGAGGCCGAGATGCGTGAGGCCGCAAGGAACCTGGAATTCGAGAGGGCCGCGAGACTCAGGGACCAGATAATGTCCCTTAAGGGGTCCTCATCAAAATAAAACCGAACTTCATATGGAATGAGTGGAGATTCTGAGAGTTATGAGTGGAAAGATAGTTATTAAGGGTGCAAGGGAACACAACCTCCAGAACATTGACCTTGAACTCCCAAGGGATAAATTCATCGTTATAACAGGTATAAGCGGGTCAGGGAAGTCTTCACTGGCCTTTGACACCATATACGCTGAGGGCCAGCGGAGATACGTTGAGTCCCTCTCGGCCTATGCAAGGCAGTTCCTGGGGCAGATGAAGAAGCCCGAGGTGGACTACATAGAGGGCCTCTCACCTGCAATATCCATAGACCAGAAGACCACAAGGGTCAACCCCCGCTCAACCGTGGGGACCATAACAGAGATCTACGACTACCTCCGGCTCCTCTTTGCAAGGATAGGTAAACCCCACTGCTACCTCTGCGGAAGGGAGATAGAGCAGCAGACATCAACCCAGATAGTGGACCGTATAATGGAGGACGATGAGGGCACAAGGATTATCATACTGGCACCGGTGGTGAGGGACAGGAAGGGCGAGCACCAGCGGGTTTTTGAGAGGCTCAGGGAACAGGGCTTCGTAAGGGTCAGGGTTGACGGTGAAATAAGGGACCTTGACGAGGAATTCAACCTTGACAGAAACCGGAAACACTCGGTCGATGTGGTGGTGGACCGCCTTGCTGTTAGAAAGGACACGGAATTCAGGAAGAGACTCGCAGACTCTGTTGAAACAGCCCTGGAGATGGGTGAGGGTACACTCCGGGTTCTCTACCATGACACAGGCCAGGAGAGGGTCTACAGTGAACACTTCGCCTGCCCTGACTGTGGCATAAACTTTGAGGAGATAAGCCCACGGATGTTCTCATTCAACAGCCCCCATGGGGCATGTCCAGAGTGCAATGGGCTTGGAAGCAAACTTGAAATCGACCCTGACCTCGTCGTACCCTACCCTGAGCGCTCCATAAATGAGGGGGCCATAGTACCATGGAGCAGGTCAGGTAAGAGGGACAACTACTACCACCAGATGCTGAGGGCTGTGGCAGAGCACTACGGCTTCAGCCTGGACACCCCCTTCGGTGAACTGGACGAGGAACACAGGAGGGCCATCCTCTACGGGACAGATGAGAAGATCCAGTTCGTATTCCAGCGGAAAAACAGAACCTACCGTGTTAACAGGCGTTTCGAGGGTGTTATACCCAGGATGGAAAGGATCTACATGGAGACCAAGTCCAACTACATGAGGACCTACATAGGTAAATTCATGAGCAACCATGCATGCCCGGTCTGTAAGGGTAGCAGGTTGAGGCCGGAGAGCCTATCGGTCACTGTGGGTGGAAAATCAATACACGATGTTGTTGAAATGTCAGTGAGCGAGGCCTACAGCTTCTTTGAGGGCCTTGAACTCACCGGGAGGGAGGAGTACATCGCAAGGGAGATCCTCAAGGAGATACGTGAGAGGCTACGGTTTCTGATTGACGTGGGCCTGGACTACCTTACACTTTCAAGGTCCTCAGGCACACTCTCAGGTGGCGAGGCCCAGAGGATAAGGCTTGCAACCCAGATTGGATCGGGCCTTGTGGGGGTACTCTACATCCTGGACGAGCCCAGCATAGGCCTCCACCAGCGGGATAACATGAGGCTGATTGAGACACTCAAGAGGCTCAGGGACCTGGGGAACACCCTCATAGTGGTTGAACACGACGAGGAAACCATACTCTCCGCTGACCACGTGGTTGACATTGGACCCGGTGCCGGGGAACACGGTGGACACGTGGTTGCAGAGGGGACACCCCAGGAGATAATGGAGGACCCGGCATCCCTCACAGGGGCGTATCTGTCGGGCCGGGAAACAATACCTGTACCCGAATTCAGGAGGGGGCATTCAGGGAAGTACCTCACGGTGAGGGGGGCCAGGGCCAACAACCTTAAGGACATTGATGTGAGGATCCCCCTGGGTGTCTTCACCTGTGTCACCGGCGTATCAGGTTCAGGTAAGAGCACACTGGTCAACGAGATACTCTACAGGGGAGTCTATGAGAGGCTCCACCATAAGCACATGAATGCAGGTGAGCACACCGACATCGAGGGCCTTGAGCACATCGATAAGGTTGTGATGATAGACCAGTCACCAATCGGTAGAACACCACGGTCAAACCCCGCCACCTATACGGGAGTATTCACCCATATAAGGGAACTCTTCGCCCAGACCCCCGAGGCAAAAAAGAGGGGCTACAGGCCAGGCAGGTTCAGTTTCAACGTCAAGGGGGGCCGCTGTGAGGCCTGCAGTGGTGACGGGATAATCAAGATAGAGATGCACTTCCTTGCAGACGTCTATGTCCCATGCGAGGTCTGCAGGGGTAGAAGGTACAATGAGGAGACCCTTGAGGTAAGATACAGGGGTAAGAACATCGCAGAGGTCCTTGATATGACCGTGGAGGAGGCTCTTGAGTTCTTTGAGAGCATACCCCAGGTGAGGAAGAAGCTGCAGACACTCTATGACGTGGGCCTTGGCTACATAAAGCTGGGTCAGCCAGCCACAACACTCTCGGGTGGTGAGGCCCAGAGGGTCAAACTGGCAAAGGAACTTGGGAGGAAGAGCACCGGGAAAACACTCTACATCCTCGATGAACCAACCACGGGACTCCACTTCGATGACATCAAGAAACTCCTCAATGTCCTGGGAAGGCTTGTGGACGCAGGTAACACAGCCGTTGTGATAGAACACAACCTTGACGTTATAAAGTCTGCGGACCACATCATAGACCTTGGACCTGAGGGAGGTGACAGGGGAGGCCTTGTGGTTGCTGAGGGGACACCTGAGGAGGTTGCTAACTCAGGAACGCACACAGGACGGTTCCTCAGGGATGTCCTCAGTGGGGTACAGAATGAGAGGGTCCCTGTGGGACAGGACACTGGAAAGTAGCAGGTTTTGTCTGCTCTCAGTGAGCAGTTTTTATGTTAATTTTTTTATATGGTCTTTTTTAAACCACATGCCTCTTTTATATTCGCTTTTATATTCTTTATCGTAAGATAAAGGTGTTTTACTCTGCTTATCGTAAGATAAAGGTGTTTCACTCCACTCCTTTAAAGGAAATTTTTTATATGATCATCCCCATAAATTTTATGTGGTTATCATGAAATACCGTGAAGACCTTTTGATGATGATTGCAGCGGCAGTTATGATGTTATCCTTCAACTGGATACATGGAATTTTTCTGATTTTACCTCTCATCGCAATCCCAAAACCCTCAGGAAGGGTAATTAAATGGGCTCTTTTTGTTTTTGCAGTATTCATGGCTCTACTCATAATTCAGCCAATGACACGCGCAGTTGGATTCAACATATCAGATGAACTCTTCAGGATAGTCCTCCTGATGCTCTTCACAGTAATGATCGCACTGCTCATTGAAAGGATTGAGAAGGTCCGCTCCCTCAGAAAACTGAACCGTGAACTGGCAAAAAAGGCCGCGGAACTTGAGGATGCCAATAAGGAACTCGAGGCATTTGCATACTCGGTTTCACATGACCTCCGCGTCCCTTTAAGGGCCATTGACGGATTTTCAAGGATACTTGTTGAGGACTATGAGGATAAACTTGATGAGGATGGTCTCAGGGTCATTGGAATAATCAGGGAGAACACGAAGAAGATGGGGCAGCTCATCGATGACATCCTCCTCCTGTCAAGGGCCGGAAGGCAGGAGATGAACCCTGTGACTCTGGACATGAGGGAACTTGCAGAGTCAACCTACCGGGAACTTGCCGCACAGGAAGAAGGAAGGGTCATAGAGTTTTCGGTGGAGGACCTCCCCCCTGCAGTGGCAGACAGGGTACTCATGGGGCAGGTGATGGGTAACCTCCTCTCAAACGCCATAAAATTCACAAGGGACAGAAACCCCGCAAGGATTGAGGTGGGATACATGGACGGGGGCGATGAGCACATCTACTATGTCAGGGATAACGGGGCAGGATTTGACATGAAATATGTGGGAAAACTCTTTGGACTCTTCCAGAGACTCCACAGTCAGGAGGAATTTGAGGGAACCGGCGTGGGCCTCTCAATAGTCCAGAGGATAATAAAGAGGCACGGAGGAAGAGTCTGGGGTGAAGGTGAGGTTGATGCCGGAGCAACAATATACTTCACATTACCAAAGGCGGTGGGATAAATGACAGATGCAGATATACTACTTGTTGAGGACAACCCGACAGACGCTGAACTAACAATAAGGGCACTGAAGAAAAACAACCTTGCAAACAAGCTCCACTGGGTCAAGGATGGTGCAGAGGCCCTTGACTACATATTTGCAAGGGGATCCTACTCTGAGAGGGACCCTGATAACCTCCCGAAGCTCATACTCCTTGACCTCAGGATGCCCAAGGTTGATGGGCTTGAGGTTCTCCAGGAGATTAAGAGAAATGAAAGCACATCCAGAATCCCGGTGGTGGTTTTGACTTCATCCAAGGAGGACCGGGATATAGTTGAGAGCTACAAGCTTGGGGTTAACAGCTACGTGAGCAAACCCGTGGAATTCGATGAATTCATAAACGCGGTTTCAACCCTGGGATTCTACTGGATGATCATAAATCAGCCACCTGAGTAGTTCGCATGGTTTATATTCAGAGGATTTCCAATGTCAGAAAAGGTTAAGGTGCTGATCCTTGAGGATGTCCCCCTTGACGCTGAACTTGTCATAAGGGAGCTTGAGAGGGATGGTATAGACTTCCAACATCTCACAGTTGACAGTGAGGACTCCTTCAGAAGGGCCCTTGAGGAATTCCAGCCAGACATCATCCTGGCCGACCATACCCTCCCCGACTTTGACGGTGTATCAGCCCTGAGGATAGTGAGGGAGAGAGATAATATCCCCTTCATATTCGTGAGTGGAAAGATTGGGGAGGAATTTGCCGTTGAGATGCTGAAGGCGGGGGCAACAGATTATGTACTCAAAAATAACCTTTCAAAGTTACCCCTGGCTTTCAGAAGGGCCCTTCAGGAAGCAGAAGAGGAGAGAAAGGTCCGTGAGGCTCAGAGGGCCCTTAAAGAGAGTGAAAGGAAGTACAGGGCCCTCTTTGAGAAATCAGGTAACCCCATATTAATATGTTCACCCGACGGCACCATAATTGATGTTAACCCTGCTGCAGCGGGATTTCTGAAATCATTTGCTGATGATATAATCGGCAGAAACATCAGTGAATGGATCAGTGAGGAGGACTTCAAGAGGCTCATGGGGGACTGCGAGGGTGGCCCTATGAAGTTCACGGTGGGTCTACGGGGCCGCACCCTTGATGTATCCGTAACAGCGGTTGAGGTGGATGATGAGAAACTTATATACCTGATGGGTAAGGATATCACGGTCCAGAAGAGGATTGAAAAGGAACTTAAGGCCAGCAAGGAGGAGTACAGGGTAATATTTGAGAATACAGGTACCCTCACAATTATCTGTGGCAGTGATATGGTGATAGAGCTTGCAAACAGTGCCTTTGAAAGGTTTTCTGGCTACAGCAAGGGGGAAATACAGGGTTACATGAAGCTCACGGACTTTGTGGATCCCTCTGATGCAGGGCGTATAGAGGCATACCACAGGTTAATGTCCGTTAACCCTGATGCCATACCAAAGAACTTTGAGCTCACACTCAAAAACAGGAGGGGTGAGGAGAGGAACTTCTTTGCAACGACGGTCACCATCCCGGGAAGCAAGAAATGTCTCCTCTCCCTCATGGATATAACCCATAAGAAGTCGGTTGAGAAGCGCCTTCGAGAATCCCTCAGGGAGAAGGAGCTGCTCCTCAGGGAGATACATCACCGGGTCAAGAACAACCTCCAGATAATCTCAACTCTCCTGATGCTGCAGGCATCCATCACAGGAGACCCCCGCCTGAGGGAACTCTACATGGATAGCCAGCACAGGATAGAAGCCATATCGCTCATACATGAAAAGCTCTACGAGTCAAGGGACCTATCACGGGTCAACCTCAGGGACTACATCAAGACACTTCTCAGTGACCTCCTTGACTCATACGGTGCAGATAGAAGTGAGATAGATGTGAGAATCCGCGTGGATGATGTTATGCTTAACATCGAAACAGCAATTCCCTGTGGTCTCATAGTGAATGAACTTGTAACCAACAGTATAAAGTACGCGTTCCCTGATGATGGAGGAGAAATCACGGTGGAGGTTCACAGAAATGGTGACCTTTACACCCTCATCGTTTCAGATAATGGTGTGGGATTGCCAGAGGACCTTGACCTTGAGAATACCAGCACTCTGGGTCTAAGGATTGTGAGGAACCTTGTGGATCAGATAAATGGTGAACTCAGGATAGAGAGGCCTGCCAGGTTCACTGTGAAGTTCCGTGAGGTTGAGTACAGTAAGAGGTTTTAGGTTCAGGATGTGCCCTGCTTTTAAACTGCCACAGGCGGCTTAAAGGTCAGATTTCACATCAAATTTTAAGTTTCAGTGATTCCAGAATGATTGAGGATCATCTGAATTAAAAAGACCTTGGGGAGATTTTATGGCAAAAATTCTTGTTGTTGAGGACGAGGCCATAGTTGCGATGGGTATAAGACACAAGCTTGAGACAATGGGCCATGAGGTGGTGGATACCGTCTCAACAGGCAGGGACGCCATAAGGGCAAGTAAGATACATGAACCGGACCTTGTCCTCATGGATATAGTTCTCAAGGGTGAAATGGATGGGATAGAGGCCGCAAGGGAGATAAGGGACCGCTTTAACATCCCCATAATCTACCTCACAGCCTACGCCGATGAGGAGATGCTGGCACGTGCAAAGATAACGGAGCCCTACGGGTACATTGTGAAACCCTTCAAATCGTCTGAACTCAACGCCAACATTGAGATGGCAATATACCGGCACAGGTCTGCCATGAGGGAAATGGAACTCATGAGGAAGAGGATAATCTCAGACTTCTACAACTTCATCCTCAATGCAATGCCCTCACCAGATGCCGACCGGGATGAGATCAGGGAATTGTTATCAGGGATATTCAGGGATAGGATCATATCTGAACTTAAACCCGGATTTGAATCATATATGGAGGAATCCCCCTACGAGGACACACTTGAGGCATACCTTGCGTGGGTTGCAGATGTATTTGAGAACTTCACTATCAGGGTGGGCTTTCTTGAGGATGATGAGAATGTCTACGTTGAATTTGAGAACTGTCCATGGATTGATGATGCAGGGAAGAACCCTGGATTCTGCCTCAACTGTGAGGCCATTCTCAAGCTGAGCTGGGACTGGAGTGGACTTCCTGGTGATTTCAGGGCACTTGACCATATTGCTGATGGATCAGAGAGGTGCCTCTTCAGGTTCAGCGTGAAGTGATCGTTTCGCTGGACTCAAAAACCATATACCCCACACAAACCTTTCAAAGGTTCAGGTTGAAATAATCTTCTAAGTGGTCTTTAATGAGGAGAACGGGTATCGCAAATCTCCCCCTCCATGGGGGTCATCCACCTGCCTGGCTCATGAGGAGGATGGTCGAACTCTCAGGTGCCATAGCTGAGGTTATAATTGAGGAGTACGGGACCTCTGAGTTCATATCAAGGATATCCGACCCCTTCTGGTTTCAGGCCTTCTCCTGCACCATCGGATTTGACTGGCACTCTTCAGGGACAACAACAACTACTTGCGGGGCCCTAAAATCTGCACTTGACCCCAAAAGGCACGGTATACTGGTTGCAGGTGGTAAGGGAAGGGCGTCCCGCATGACACCAGGGGAAATTGAGGCTGCAGGGAAACTCTTTGACCTTGATTCCTCTCAACTGGTTTATTCCAGCAGGATAGCTGCCAGGGTGGATGGTAACTGTATACAGGACGGTTTCAGCCTCTACCAGCACACCTTCCTTGTTGACGCCGATGGTGAGTGGGCTGTTGTACAGCAGGGACTCAACCCTGATGGAGGATATGCCAGGAGGTACCACTGGCTTGGTTCAGGGGTTGGGGATTATGTTGACTCACCCCACAGCGGGATATCATCGGATAGGACCATGGGGAAGGTCCTTGACATGACCTCACCCACAAGTAGTGGCGCCCGTGAAGTTAGTGTTGACATCGTCTGCGATGGCCCCTCACACCTCAGGGGTTACCTAACAGGACAGAGGACACTCTTTGACTTCAATGTACTTGACATGCCCGGACACCATGAGGTTCTACCTGTGGACCTCACAGAGAGGGACATGGCTGTCCTTGAAAGGGCACACGAGATCCAGCCTGGAAACTATGAGGAACTGGTCATGATTGACGGCCTTGGACCCAAAAAGATCAGGGCCCTGGCCCTTGTTGCCGACCTCGTATACGGTGAGGAGGTAAGCTGGAGGGATCCTGTGAAATACAGCTATGCACATGGCGGCAAGGACGGATACCCGTACCCCGTGGATAGGGATACATATGACAGCACAGTGGATTATCTTAAGGGTGCTCTTGAGGAGGCCAGAATTGACAGAAGGGATCGCCTTAGGGCACTTGAGTCACTTGAAAGATTCTTGAGGGTTTAGTTTTTTTCATTCTTCAGGGTTTAGGTTTTGATGTTCGTCTTCTCAGTAAGTTTTAAGTTTTACTCCAGAAAGATTATATTATTCACTGTTATGACCTATGAGGTGATGGTTTGGTTCAGCGAGTTCTTGTGATTTCAAACATGTATCCAGGTAAGGAAAATGTATCCTTCGGTAGTTTCATCAGGGTCCATGTGAATGCATTCAAACGTTACACGGATGTTGAACAGTTCGTTGTTGCAAACACAGATCAGAGGAAGGGTAAGGTCAGGCTGATATGCAAGTACAGCTCCCTGCTGATTAGATCCATATGGTCTTCCATTTCAAAGAGGTTCGATGTGATCCATGCACATTATGCCTTCCCAACTGGCTTCATAGGGTTAATATGTCACTGGATAACCAGAAAACCCCTGGTCATAACTGTCCACGGCGGCGATATTAACAATCTTGCAAAAAGGAATCGTCTTCTCTTTAAGATCACGGCTTTTGTCCTCAGAAGGGCAGCTGCAGTTATAGCTGTAAGCAGGGACATAAGGGATAAACTCGTGACAGAATTCAACGTTGATGAGGATAGGGTTCATATAATAAATATGGGGGTCAACAGAGAAATTTTCCGGCCAATGGAGAAGAGTGAAACCCGCGAAAAACTTGGTTTAAATAATGATAAAAGGATAATCCTGTTTGTTGGTAACATTATACCCCGAAAGGGGGTTCTGTATCTCCTTGAAGCCATGAGGAATGTTGATGCGGCTGATGTTCAGTGCATAGTTCTGGGGGCCCCTGTGGATACAGGATACATGAATAGGCTCACAGAAATCGCTGATTCACTGGATGCTGATGTGAGGTTCATGGAACCTGTGCCATACGAGGAGGTCGCCCTCTGGATGAACGCGGCTGATATTTTTGTTCTACCCTCCCTTGAGGAACCCTTTGGTCTTGTGGCCCTTGAAGCCCTTGCCTGTGGAACCCCAACCATTGCAACATTGGTTGGAGGTCTCAGGGAATTTGTAAGGGACTCTGAGACAGGCTACAGTGTACCGCCCAGGGATTCTGCTGCAATTGCAGAGAAGATAAACCATATCCTTGACCCTGATAACAGAGAGGAGGTTGAGGCGATCAGAGAGAGGGGCCTTGCAGTGGCAGATTCATTCAGCACAGAGAAGCAGGTGAGGCGGATACTTGAAGTTTACAGGGAGGTTTCATAGATCTCCCTCTGATAATTTATATCAGGTTATTTCATTCTGAAATTAGTGATATGTTTGTTTTTTAGCTGTCTTCTTTGTTTTTGCGTGATTCTATCCTGAAGATCTTTCGCTGCCAGATTCACGGGAATTTAAAGAGAAAAATTTTTATTACTTTTCTAGATTTCATATGCTTATAAGTAATACTTGGATTTTTTTAGTAATTATTAAATACCCTGCTGAGATACACCCAGATGGTGATAGGTTGGATACAGCATACTTTCCGTTTACAGCAATCACAGGCCAGGAGATGCTGAAGAAGGCCCTCGTCCTCAACGCAGTAAACCCTGCAATAGGCGGTGTCCTGATACGGGGGATAAGGGTACAGGAAAGTCAACTGCAGTGAGGGCCCTGAGTGACATTCTTCCAGAAAGAAACATCGTGGATGGCTGCAGGTTCGGATGCGACCCTGATGGATCTGAACTATGCATGGAGTGCCAGGAAAAACTTAAAATGCATGGGAAACTTCAGGTGAGGTCCGCGAAGATGGAGGTTGTTGACCTTCCTGTTTCGGCAACAGAGGACATGGTGGTGGGAACCCTCGACATAAGGAGGGCGCTCCATGATGGTATAAAGGCCCTTGAGCCAGGATTACTTGCAAGGGCCAATGGAAACATCCTCTACATCGACGAGGTCAACCTCCTCGATGACCATGTGGTCAACGTTTTACTTGACGCAGCAGCCATGGGTGTGAACATAGTTGAACGTGAGGGCATATCTGTGAGACACCCCTCAAGGTTCATACTTGCAGGTACCATGAACCTGAGGGGACCTCAGGCCCCAGATAATTGACAGGTTCGGTTTGAGTGTGGATGTGGAGGCCCTCACTGACCCAATGAGAGGATAAATGTCATAAAGCAGGCACTTGATTTCCAGAGGACCCTGAGGACAACCACATCCTGAAGCACAACCTTGAGGACGGGCCGGCGAAGGTTCCCGCAAGGATATTTGGACCGGCACCATCAGAGTATGCAAGCACACTACCCGAAATCATCGATGACGGAAGCTGGAACTCTGAGGATGAACTTGCATCCACCTACATGGAGGAGATGTGTTACGCCCACCTTCCTGGCGGTGTCAGGGAGGCCGGGGATGAGTTCAGGAGGAACCTCCAGAGGGTGGAGGTGGTGGCCCAGGAGAGGGACAACGTGGAGTACGAGGTGACAGACCTAGACCACTACTATGAATTCATGGGTGGCCTCACATCATCCATAAGGAGCCTTGGAGGTTCATGCAGCGTGAGGGTTGTGGACTCAACTGAGGACGAGCTCTACGTTGAGGGCCTTGAGGAAGTCATAGGGAGGGCTGCAAGGTGCAGGGTCCTCAACCCCCGCTGGCTTGACGGGATGCTGGCCCATGATTATCACGGGGCAAAAAACATCAAGGACCGTGTGGAGCACCTCCTGGGCTTCTCAGCCACAACAGGGGCTGTGGAGAACTGGGTATATGATGATGTTGCAGAGACACTGATACTTGACGATGAAATGAGGAGAAGGATCACAGAGAACAACCCCTTTGCAGCGGTCCGTATGGGTGAGATACTCCTTGAAACGGCTGAGAGGGGCTACTGGGACGCACCGGATGAGGTGATTGAGAGGATAAGGGAGATGGTTCTCAACATTGAATATGAACTTGAGTAATGGGTTCATATACGGATTCACTCAATATTACCGGGAAAGAAGAAGAACATTCATTGAGGTACCCCTTTTTTTCTTTAACATAGAAGGTTTAATATACCAAGAAAAGCAATATACATATACAGGCCATCTGCCCTTGTCGTTGAGGATGAGGCAGTGACCGCACTTGAACTTGTAAGGCTGCTTGAATCATGGGGATATGATGCGGTTTCTGTGAGTACCGGGGAGGAAGCCATTGAAACCGCCCTCAGGATGAAACCCGACATCATCCTCATGGACATAGTCCTCCAGTCAGAGATTGATGGAGTAAGGGCCGCAAGCGCCATAAAGAGGGTCATTGATGTGCCTGTGGTGTTCCTCACAGCATATTCCAGCCGCAAGATATTCGAGAGGGCATCTGAAGTTGAGCCGGACGCCTATCTCCTGAAACCCTTCAATTCAAGGGAACTTGCATACGCCCTTGAACTCGCCCTGTACAAGAACAAGATGCAGAAACTCCTCTCCCATGCCAACAGAAGGTACCAGCAGATACTGGATACAACGGGTGAGGGAGTCTGTATATTCAGTTCAGATGGAATTATACAGTACTGCAATAAGAGGATGGCTGACTTTTTATCCTGCAGACGCGGAGATATTACAGGAAAAAGCATCTTTGATTTTGTCCACCCTGGAGACAGGAAAACAATGGAGCGTATTTTTGATTCCTGCCGTAGGGGCGTATCAGGGGAGCGTGAGATCCGCTTCAGGGCATCTGATGGTACCACGAAATGGATGATCCTCTCAGGCCACCCCATAACTGAGTCGTCCCAGTTCAAGGGCGGCTTCTGCATGTTCCGGGATGTAACAGGGCAGAAGATGGTTGAGAGACGTCTTAGAAAGACAAACAGATGCCTGGAGCTTCTGAGCAGAATTAACCTTAAGGCGGCGGTTTCAACCGATCCATCTGAACTCATGAAAGGTATATGCAAACTCCTGGTTGATGGGGGATACTCCCATGCATCATTCAGGACACCTGATGGTGTTACTGAAGGTGAGGGCCCAATACATGATGTCGATCTGAGGGAAGGCATCCACAAAGGTAAGGGCGGGTCAACCGCGGTCATCCAGCTGGAGAACTGCAAAAACCCACTCTACCTCGTGGTTTCAGCGATGAGGATAATCGATGATGCGGAGATGAAATTCCTCAGGGAAATTGCCTCAAGCACAGCAGAGACCCTCAGGAGAATCACCTCAGAAAGTGAACTTGATTCCATTTCAACCAGATACCGTGAGATCTTCGAGAATGCAGGGGACGCCATATTCCTAGCGAAGGATGAAAAAATAATCGATTGTAACAGAACCGCCTTGGAACTCTTCAGGGCCGAAAAGGATGAAATAAAGGGCAAACACCCATGGGAACTCTCACCTGAGTACCAGAGGGATGGGAAGTCCTCAGAATTGGCCCATGCCATTATTGAAAGGGTAATGTCCGGTGAGAGGTGTGAATTCGACTGGCTCCACAGGAAAATCACAGGTGAGGTTTTCCCCACAAGGGTTACCCTCAACAGGTCAGGGGACCTTGTTATGGGCATAGTCAGGGACATGACAGACCTCTACAGAGCCCATAAAAAACTTAGAACTGAACACAGAAAATTCAGGGACCTCCTTGAGTCAATACCAGACCCCACATTCGCAATTGACACCGATGGAAGGGTTATAGCCTGGAACAGGGAAATGGAAAAGCTCACAGGTGTAATGAAAGAAGAAATAATGGGTGAGGGTGACAGGGCATACGCAATTCCATTTTACGGTAAAAGAACCCCGGGACTTCTTGAGTTCATTTTAAAATCTGAAGATGCCCCTGAAAGGTACAGGAATATCAGAAGGGATGGGAATTCAATCTACGCTGAGGTCCATGTGGGGCACATGGGAAGGCACTTCCAGATCAAGACATCTCCCATCTATGATGAACATGAGAAGGTCATAGGTGCCGTGGAGATACTGCGGGATGTTACAGATTACATTGAGACCAAGAAGAAACTCGAGAAATCAAGGGAAAGTTACAGGACAATATTTGAAAACAGGGCCACCCCAACTGCAGTTACAGACGCGGACTTCAATATTCTGAGGGCAAACAGGGTCTTTAAAGAGATCTTCGGCAGATCTGAGGGAATCAATATGGCCGATATCATCCATAAGGGTGACCTTGAGAAACTCCATGAACTCCAGGACAAATGCCGGGCACTCCTCAGGATGAAGGCCGATGATAGGATTCTCCACATGATAGTCCACAGGGGTGATATTCCAGGTTCAGGTCAGGTTGTGCTGAGCTTCAATGATATAACAAAACTCAAAATGTCCCAGCACAAGCTGAGGGATGAACTAAGGGTCAGGATGGTTCTAAGTGAGATATACCCCCATGCGGTTTCTGCTGAGAGTATAGAGGAATTCACAGAGTACATACTTGATGCCGCATGCCAGGTTACAGGTGCAGAGAAGGGTGCCATAAGGCTTAAAAACAGGAGGGAACTTCTGGTATCAGGCAGCCTCAGTAATGAGGAAATTGAGGCAATTTCAGAGGATGGAATCTCATCTGCAGGGGACAGCCTGCGTGTCAGTTCATCATCAGGGGATATGAAATCCGAGATAATCCTCATGGGCGAAAATTTCCATAAATCAGACCTGAGAGCTGTTAAGCACCTATCACAGTATTACCTCCTGGCCGTGAGGCAGCTGGCCTACAGGAAGAGGATGATGGAACATCAGAATCATCTGAGGCTCATAAATGTCATACTCAAATCTGCGGAGACAGATGATCCAGGTATCTTCATGGAACGGGTTCTTGATGCCATCATAAGGTGCCCTGAATTCAGATCAGCGGCAGCCTACATTGAACCCGACCTGCGACTGGAGAGGGGAATGGATGCCCCTGAAGAACTTCCTGATTTTCCTGAAATTAAACTGCATGAAAATTTCGCTGAAATACCCATAATAGTCGATGACGAGGTTAAGGGAACCCTTAAACTGGGTTTAAAGGACGATGAAATCCCAGAAAAAACTGAATTCCTTGAGATACTTGGAGCTGAAATCTCTGATGGAATTCAGAGAATAATGGTGCACAGGCAGATCGTCGAATCCCTCTATGAAAAGGAGGTGCTTCTCCGGGAAATACACCACCGGGTCAAGAACAACCTCCAGATAGTTGCAAGCCTACTCTCACTCCAGTCAGCCTACACAGACAACCCTGAAATCCTGAATATCCTCAGGGATAGTCAGCTGCGGGTGAGGACAATGGCGGTCGCCCATGAAAAGATATACCAGTCAAAGGCCATATCCACCATAAACCTCGGGGAATACCTCAGAACACTTGCAGATGAGATGGTCACACTCCAGTCAAACGACAGAAGATTCATAGAACTCGAGTTTGAATACGACGATATCATGGTGGAGATGGAGAGATGCATCCCCCTTGGCCTCATAACAAATGAGATAATCTCAAATTCGGTGAAACATGCATTCACAGGGGATAGGGGTAAGATAAGCGTATCCATCAGAAAAACCGGTGATAACTGTGTCCTTGAGATATCTGATAATGGCAGGGGCCTTCCAGCGGACTTCAACATAGAGGAACTCAAATCCCTTGGAATGCAGCTTGTGGCAAACCTCGTAAGACAGATCGACGGGGAACTTGAATACGGAAACCGTGATGGGGCCTGCTTCAGGATAACCTTCCCAATTATTGATAGTGCCTCATAATAACCTGCTTTTTGCTGAGTATTGGCGCTTTTTTAACTGTTTCTTCCCATGCCTCTTAGTATCAGTGAGTCCTCCACCTTGGCGATGAATGATCTCATCCTGAGGACCTTATCGGGGCTTGTTGATACGGCGTCGACACCCATCTCAACGAGTTTCCTCACCAGAACGTAATTTGTTGCAGCGTATCCAGCAGCATAGACCTCCACACCCCTTTCATGGCACGCAACAACCACCTCCTCAACCATTCCCAGGACCGCCGGGTGTGATAGATTGAAGATACGTGCAACACGGGTGCTCCTTCTGTCGGCTGCAAGGCTGCACATGGTGAGGTCACTGAGGCCAAGTGAGACAAAATCCACGCCTTCATCAAGGAGTTCATCTATCTGGAGTGCCATGGATGGTGTTTCAACGGATGCACCCACCCTGAGGTCCCTGTGGGGTCTTATGCCTGATTCATCAAGGATTTCAACTGCCTGGACATATTCAGGAATATCCCTTATGAAGGGAAACTTCAGCTCAAGGTTACTGTATCCAGAATCCAGGAGATTTCCCACGGCCTCAAATTCTGCTTTCAGGACCTCAGTATCCCTTAGATCCCTTTTCATGGCCCTCATACCCAGGAAGGGGTTTCTCTCCTGGGGCTCAGTATATCCACGGAGGTGTGTGAGTTCATCTGTCGGAATGTCGAATGTCCTGAAGCATACCGGTTTCGGGTGGAATGCTTCAAGTATCTCCTCAAGACCACTTTCAAGGACCCTGGAGAGTTCACCTTCCTTCAAAAGCAGGTAGGGGTGTTTTCCTGTCTCTATTACCATATTCTCTATTCTTACAGAGCCAACGCCGTCGGCGAATTCAGCAACCCTTGCTGCGAGCCACGGGAAATTCAGGTTCACCATGACCTTTGTGGCTGTCTCATGGAAGCCAATCACATCATCCCTGGACGCCCAGTCCATGACGCCCCGGTAGATGTTCCCGGTTTTACCATCCACAGTGACTATCATGCCCTCCCTGAGGACTCTGGTGGCGGTCTCTGTTCCAAGTACGCACGGTATTCCAAGTTCCCTGAGTGTTATTGCGGCGTGACTCGTGAGTCCACCGTAATCTGCTATAACAGCGGCTGCCCTTTTGATTTCAGGGAGCATATCCCTGGCTATCTTTTTGAGGACAGCCACCTCTCCCCATTCAAGACTGCAAGCATCCTCCAGGTTCCTTATTATACGCACCCTGCCGCTTCGCCTTCCGGCACCGGCACCCACACCCCTCAGGATCTGCATATGGTTTATATATGTTTAATCATGTTAAAATAGTATGCTCAATCTGCACCAGAATTCCTTCCAATTTGAACATTCCAGTAAATTAAAGGAAAAATTAATAAATTTTGGGTTTAGGTAAGAGAAATAATTAAATTTCAGTAGTCTATGTAGTCGAATCTGCTCTCAAGTATCATGACGAGGGCAAATCCGATTATACCAATCACCAAGGATATTATGATGGAGGTGGTATCCACCATCGCTATCTTGTTGTAGGGGAGCCTCAGGGTACCTATCATGAGGCCCACAAGAAATGACATGGTAACGGCCTCATGGTTCCTCAGCAGGTAATCCAGAACCCTTGAGAAGCTCATTATACCGATAGCCGCCCCTGCAAGGAATGTGAATATTTCAACGATGGCCATACGGTTCAGGACACCCAGCATGTACTCATACTGGTTCAGCAGGAGAAGTAGAAATGCACCTGAGATACCCGGCAGTATCATGGCACATATGGCCACGAATCCAGATATGAAGACAACAGGGAGGGTGTGGTTTGCCTGTATCGGGTTGAGGCCCACGAAGAGGTAGGCGAATATGAGACCCAGAGCACCTGATGCCAGGTTTTTGAGTGAAAAACCATCTATCTTCTGGTAGACCACATATGCAGAGGCGAGTATGAGGCCTGAGAAGAATGCGTAGGTGAATGCCACGTAGGTGGTTATGAAGAAGAGTATAACCTTTGATAGTGTGAGAATCGCACAGGCTATACCTGCAAGGAGGGGTACGAAGAGTTCAAAGTCGACCTCCTCCCTCAGGGACTTCCGGGCACCATCAAGGTCGCCGGTGATGAGGGGCTTTATGAATCCGAACCTTATCTTACTTATTGCATGTACCAGTCTCTCATAGATACCTGTTATGAGTGCGATTGTCCCGCCCGAGACACCGGGCATCACATCCGCGCTTCCCATGAAGAGTCCCCTGAGGAATATTGCCAGGAACCCCCTGAGTCTGTCATAGTAATCCATTTGAATCCTCCATGATAATGAATTGAAGAAGATATTTATAACCAGCCACCTTATAAATGTAACCCTACCAGACCTCTGAGGCATGTTTTCTCAGGGCATCCACTATCCTTTTCACCTTGCTCTCACCCAGCATGAGGCGACTCTCCATTATATGCTCCGGGACCTGGCAGGGCTTAAGGATCCTGCAGTGCTCATCCTCCTCCATGATGGTGCAGGATTCGCTGAGGAATGCAACCACAGCATTAACCCATGAGACATAGATATCCCTGGATTCAAGGAATTCCTTGAGGGCTGCGGCATTCCTCTTGGCCTGGTTGGACGGTGACCTGACCTCCTCCTTTCTGAGTTCATCGTTAAGGAACCAGCGGTCACCCTTCACGATGTAGTTCCCTGAATAGGACTTTG
The DNA here is from genome assembly GCF_026692625.1 of Methanothermobacter sp. DP. Lineage (NCBI taxonomy): Archaea > Methanobacteriati > Methanobacteriota > Methanobacteria > Methanobacteriales > Methanobacteriaceae > Methanothermobacter > Methanothermobacter sp. DP. The sequence goes on from NZ_CP113501.1 coordinate 576,382, forward strand.
TCTCTATCACGTAGACCCCTGTTGGCCCCACAACCACGTGGTCCATGTTCCCGTATGCCCCTGGGAGCTGGATGTCGTTCAGGATGTGATACCCTTCAGGCAGGCGTCTGAGGCAGTTCGTTACTATGAGTTCACCCTCATGTCCCTTTCTCCAGCCCACACCCCTTCTTTCACTGGCCCTGCTCAGTGGTACAGAGAGGGCCATGAGAATGATTCCCAGCAGAAATGGTGTGATGCCCCATGCCGTGCCTGTGACTGTAAGTAATATTCCGGCAGGGGTCATCAATGCCCCTGCAATGAGGATCAGGCGCCCGCCCCTCCAGAGCCTCAGGTATTTATTGGCTTTCCTCTGGGTGTGGGTTTTTTTGATGGATTCAGGGACAACTTTGGTGATTTTACGGTATTCATTGAAGTTTTTAACGTAGAGGAGTGGTGAGCCGCATTCATCACACGTGTGGAATACCCAGAATTCATCCTCACTGTTGATCTGCCAGTAGTGGTTACAGTTCTCGCATATGAGGTAGGCCATGATATCACTTGAAAGAGATTTCCCTTTCCTACTTATAGGGGGGAGGTGATTATATTCTTTTCCATGTGTGCTGTTTTGTGTGCTTATGACAATACTGTCAGTGAATGATAAACAGTGCGGCAACCAGTACCCTTCGAGAGAGGTGGTCATCTACAACATGCCAGGCGGATCAATTAAAACCAGATTTCATATTTGCCCCTTATCTGAATTCATCGGAGTATTTATCCCTAAGGAACCTTAAAATGGATTCTGAATAAAATTCAAAGTCATGAAGTCTTTCATTGAGGATCTCGGCTATGATTGACGGGTCAACGTCGGTGTACATGTGGACGAGGATGTTCCTGAGACCCGCGGCTTCAGAGAACCTTTCTGCAAAATCAGATGGGAGTATGTCGTGTTTTTCAAGGATTTCTATAATGTCCCTGTAGGTTTCTGGCTTCTCAAGGTCTTCCATTGAGATTACCATCTCTCCGACATCAAGAGCTGATTCGATTGCAAGCTGGAGATTTCTTTCTATGGCGGATCGCAGGATATAATCATCCAGGAGTTCCCGCTCTGATACCCTGTGCTCCCGGAGGAAATCAACATAGGATGTCATGGTTTTTATCCGCTCAATTATTCTCTCAGTTTCATTCATTTTTCCATCTTCTCCTTTTCAGGTAATTCCTGAACCATCTTCTGTCGTAGTATCTCCTGTCAAGGTAATCTGAGAGTATCCTCTGCTCGAAGCCCACCTTGAGGGTGGGGTTTTCAGTGAGTGGTCTTCGTGCCTTTATTATCTCATAGTTCAGTTGGGGTGGTGCATCGTTCATTATCACGAGGTCTATCTTGTCGGAGCCGAGAATGGATGTGAGTTCTGATATCATCCTGAGTTTCATCCTGGCCCTTGCGTTCCTGTCAAGTTTATCTTCGAGCAGAACCCCTATGTCTATGTCACTGAGTGGTCCCTCTTTCTCATCTGCAACCGAACCAAAGAGGTATGCCAGCCTGACCTCATCCTTATCCTTAAAATAATTTCCAAGTTTTTTCTGGAGTTCTCTCATGACGCTTCATATTATGTCATGTTTCATTTAATAATCTTTAGGCTGGTGCAGATTCGGTGCGAAATGCAGGTATCTCCATCGTATGAGGTATATGTGGCGATGAATCCGGAGGTTTTTCGGGGCATTTTATTTTCATCACGCAAGACATTAAGATGACCCGGAGCTTTTGAGTGGGACTTCATTTTCATCAGAGCAATATCTTCGTTAAACGTCACTATTACGAAGGTATGTTTAATGGCTACAACCTATTCATCCCTGTCCCTGAAAACCATACTGAATTTCGTACCACCCTCCACATCCAGTGTCATCTTACCGTTCAGCTGGTCGGTGAGGAGACTCACAAGTTTAAGTCCAAGTGTATCGGTACTTGAGGGGTCAATATCCTCTGGAAGACCCACACCATCATCTGCCACCACCAGTTCTACTGAACCGTCGGCCTTTCTCATACCTATGGTTATGGTGCCTCTTCCATCAGGAAATGCATACTTGATGCTGTTGGTTACAAGTTCGTTGATGAGCAGCCCCAGGGGAATGGCGGTGTCCAGGTCAAGTTCTATGTCCTCAATCTCAAGATCTTTCCTGACACTTACCCCATGGGATATGATTATGTCCCCAACCAGTTTCTCCACGTATTCCCTGAAATTGACCCTCTCCAGTGACTCTGACTGGTAAAGGTGTTCATGTATCATGGCCATGGCCTTTATCCTTCCCTGACTCTCCCTGACTATTTTACGGAGTTCTTCATCCCCTATCCTTGAAAGCTGAAGGTTCAGGAGGCTTGATATTATCTGGAGGTTGTTCTTGACCCTGTGGTGTATCTCCCGCAGAAGAACCTCCTTCTCCCTGAGGGACCTGAGTATCTCCTCTTCAGCCTCCCTGATATCTGTGACATCAACAAGTGAAGCCACGATCATTGTGGTTCCGGGGATGGGATCCGCGTTCATCCTTATGTACTTTATGTTACCATGACGGTCACGGAACCTGAAGTTATAGATTCTTGGTGCAAGTGAAGGGTCTTTCATCCAGAGATGGTAATATTCTTCCATTCTCTTGAGGTCCTCGTCTGCTAAGAATTCCCTCCAGCTCTTCTTGCCCTCTATCTCTTCCCTGGAGTAGCCGCTGAGTCTCTCAAATTCCCTGTTAACCATCAGTATGGTGGTGTCCTCATCAACTATGGTTGTCGCAGAACCGGTATTCTCGAATATGCTCCTGTATAAGCGCTCATTCTCCTTAAGCTTCTCTTCGAGCTGTTTACGTTCTGTTAGATCCCTGTAAACCGCGACCACCTCACCTGATGGGAGGCGGTAGACGAAGTTCTCCTTCCATCCGCTTATTCTATCATCACTGTAAAAGGCAAGAGGAAAGTGCTCTGCCCTTCCAGTCCTGTATACTCTCCTTAGAACCTCGAGGAGCCCGAAATCATCCAGACCTGGAAAGACCTCAGTCACCCTCCTTCCCAGTATTTCCTCACTCTTCACGCCCTCAACACGTTCAGCGGCACGGTTGAAATCCCTGATTACGAAGTCCTCGCCATCATCAACCGCCTCATAGACGGCCACGCAGCTATCGATGTACTCGAAGAGTTTCCTGTAGCGCTCCTCCCCAAGGATGATCCTGCTCATGACAAAATCAATGCAGCTTTTAAGGTCACCATCATCCACGGGCTTCTCAATGCAGCCATATGGACAGGTTAATACAAGATTCCCTTCATCCTCAAAGTCTATGAGGTACATGAGGGGGATCCCGGTGTCTCCAGGAACCCAATCACCCACCCTCTGGGGGGTTGTGTATATGAGGATCAGGTCTGATTCAGTTTTCTTGGCATCTTTAAGACTTGTGGCCACATCCACACTGAAACCATGGCGCCTCAGTTTTTCCTCTAAGTCAGGAGCACCATCGCCATCCTTCACGAGAAGAATCCTGAACATTCACCTCAGCCCTTGAGCAGTAATTTATGTTTCATCATCAACCCCTGAATAGCTTTTTGGTCCTCATCTCCTCAAGGTTCAAGACGATACGCTGCAGGTCACCTCCGGGGATGCTCACCATGACATCATCATCCCCCAAGCCCATGTACCTCCTTGAGCCCACATCCCCGAAACCATAGGTCACCTTAGCTGTGAGGTAGGGGAGTGCTGCCATTGAACTGCATATGGGTCCAGAGTCGGCCCCAAGGCCATGTGAACCTGAGTCATAGGCGTTGGCATGGAGGACCTCCATTGCCTGCCTGGCATTGCAGAGGATAAATATGACGTCTGGCTCATATTCAGCAAGTTTAAGGGGGGCGAATATAAGGGCTCTGAAGATACCCGCTTCAACGTTCATGTTACCCCTCCATGAGCGCTGCACCGCCGGTATGTTCCTGTAGACCCCCATGGGCACAAGGAAAGCGCCGCTTCGCATGTTCGCAGGGAACTCGGATGGATCCCTCAGGCCAGTGTACCTTGCACCCCCCATGCACTCCTCCTCATCACTGGTCGCATAGAAGACCTCCCCATTCATTGCCTTCACGAGTTTTTCACAGAACCTTGATTTACCATTCTCCCTTTCAATGTCGGCTGGCTCCCTGACGGACCATTTTATGGCCACAGGTTCATTTTCAAGTTTTAAGAGTTCCTTAAGTTTCTCCCCCAGTTCAATGTGATTCATGGTAACACCACGTTTATCTATATCATGACTGTTCTTATTAGTTTTACCAAAAAATTACAAGTCAAATCAAATTCAGACCTTTTAAAGTTTTTGAATGGATATCAAATATAAAAACTTAAATGTCACTATTTGATTTATAATCTTAGATAAATCATTCTCCCAGACCTTCAGTTACATGTTTAATGTGAAATAAACATCAGGTAATATTAACGGGGGTAATATGGCATTAAAGAAAATTTCCCGGATAAATTTTGGTCTCATGTCCCCTGAGGATATAAGGAAGATGTCCGTTACCAATGTTGTGACACCGGACACCTATGATGAGGACGGGTACCCCATCGAGAACGGGCTCATGGACCCGAGGCTTGGTGTCATAGACCCCAGCCTCAGGTGCAGGACATGTGGGGCCAAGGGTGGTGAGTGCCCCGGGCACTTTGGAAGCATAAACCTGGCAAGACCCGTTATACACGTGGGGTTCGCGGATACAATACACAAGATCCTCAGGTCAATCTGCGGAGAATGCGGCAGGGTCCTGCTTACAGAGGTGGAGATTGAAGAGTACAGGCAGCGGATACTTGAGGCGATGGAGAAGGAGGAGAGCCTCACGCCCATAATAGAGGAGATATACACAGAGGTCAGGCGCTGGGAGTGTCCACATTGTGGGGAGGAACAGGAGGAAATAAAACTTGATAAACCAGTCTCCATCGTTGAGGGTGACTACAAGCTAACACCCAGCGAGGTGAGGGAGAGGCTTGAGAGGATAACCGACGACGACGCACTGATCCTGGGAGTCAACCCCGAGGTTGCAAGGCCCGAATGGATGGTCCTCACAGTCCTCCCGGTTCCACCTGTCACTGTGAGGCCATCAATAACACTTGAAACCGGTGAGAGGTCAGAGAACGACCTGACCCACAAACTCAGGGATATACTCAGGATAAACCAGCGCCTCAAGGAGAACATGGAGGCAGGGGCACCCCAGCTGATCGTCAAGGACCTCTGGGAACTCCTACAGTACCACGTGACAACCTACTTCGACAACGAGGCCTCCGGTGTCCCCCCTGCAAGGCACCACTCTGGCAGACCCCTCAAGACCCTCGCCCAGAGGCTCAAGGGTAAGGAGGGGCGGTTCAGGAGCAACCTCTCAGGAAAGAGGGTTAACTTCTCTGCCCGTACCGTCATCTCACCGGACCCCAACATAAGCATCAACGAGGTGGGAGTCCCTGAGATCATAGCCAGGGAGGTCACAGTACCGGTCTACGTTACAGAATGGAACATAGACCGCATGAGAGAATACATAGAGAACGGGCCCGACGTACACCCCGGCGCCAACTACGTTATAAGACCAGACGGCCGCAAAATAAGGATCTCCACCAAGAACAGAAAGATTATTACTGGAAACCTGAAACCAGGTTACATTGTTGAAAGGCACCTCAAGGATGGTGACATAGTCCTGTTCAACCGTCAGCCCTCACTCCACAGGATGTCCATGATGGCCCATGAGGTCCGCGTCCTGCCCTACAAGACCTTCCGTCTGAACCCGTGCGTCTGCCCCCCATACAACGCAGACTTCGACGGGGACGAGATGAACCTGCATGTACTCCAGACTCAAGAATCAATAGGAGATGCAAGGACACTTATGATTGTCCAGGAGCATTTTCTGTCACCAAGGTTTGGCGGCCCTATCATAGGTTCTATAAATGATCATACCTCAGGTTTATATCTGCTGACAAAAAATGCGGAATTTGATGAAGAGGATGCACTCCAGCTACTAAAAAGGGCTGGAATACCATTACCATCCAGAGAGGGTAGGAAATGGAGTGGGAAAGAAATATTCAGCCTTATACTCCCTGATGATCTTAACACGACCTTCAAGGTAGACTCATGCAAAAAATGCAAGGAATGTCTTGAAGAGGAATGTGAACATGATGCTTATGTTATAATAAGAAATGGAGAGCTCAAGGCTGGAGTAATTGATAAAGACGCTTGCGGAGCATTTTCAGGTAAATTGCTTAATAAAATAATAAGAGAATACGGTGCAAAAAAGGCAAGCGAATTTCTGGAATCCTCAATGAGGCTGGCACTAACATACCTGATGAAAACAGGATTCACAGTAAGCATCAGGGATTTTGAGATTACAGAGAATGCCGAAGATATGATAACTGAAGAGCTCAGAATAGCAGAGTCAAGAATTGACCAGATGGTTGATGCATATGAGAACGGAACGCTTGAACTTCTGTCTGATAAAAGCCCTGAGTTGACCTTGGAGATAGAGATAATGGACATCCTTCGGAATGCAAGGGAAACCTCAGAAAAAATAGTGGAAAACTGCTTGGGCATGGACTGGAATCATGCATTCATAATGACCAGAACCAGTATTAAGTGCTCCATGATCAACCTCACACAGATATCAGCCTTTCTGGGGCAGCAGTCAGTGAGGGGTGGTCGAATAAGCAGAGGATATGATAAGAGAACACTTCCACACTTCAGGAAGGGAGAAATCAGTGCAAAGTCCCGTGGATTCATACACTCAAGCTACATGAAAGGCCTAGACCCCATAGAATTCTTCTTCCACGCTATAGGTGGAAGGGAAGGCCTTGTTAATAAAGAAATTCGCTCTTCACAGAGCGGTTACATGCAGAGGCGTCTTGTAAACGCCCTCCGGGACCTCAAAGTCAACGAGGACGAGAAGGTCGTTGACAACAGGGGATTTATAATACAGACAAGATTTGGTGAGGACGGTGTTGACCCTGCTAAGAGCGACTACGGGAAGATCGTGGACCTTGACAGATTAGTGGAGGAAATAAGGATATCTTCTAAATCGAAGTAGATGATTCCTCAGTTATTTAAGAAAGTGGGCGAAAAGATGTTTTTTGCTGGGGACCTCGCGGAATTGAAATATGAAACTTCTATGGAATGGCCATGATCATATCTTCATGTATTCCTCCTTCTAAGGGCCCCGTACACCCCAATTATGAGCACTGACACCAGGAGAGACACCGCAAGCCATGTGTAGTCATATCCTCCCCTCATTCCCGTGGGTGTAACGTTAACCATTTCAGTGGGTGGTACCACAGCCCTTGAGGGGACCTCACTCACAGCACCTGAAACAGTGTACACAGCTGTTACAGCTGCAGTCTCCATTACACCGCCGTGTTCACCCTCCTCGCCGTGTTCACCCTCCTTGGGTGGCTTCACAGGTGAAACCCCCTGTATCATGAAGATCACTGTACTGTAGACCACGTTCACTCCATCGGTGGCCCTCACAACCAGTGTGTAAACACCCGGTGAACTTACCGGGCCCCCTGTGTAGAGTTTACCGTTGAGTGTTGCGAACCACCCCTCAAGGTTGTCATCGGCAACTGATATGAGGGGTTTAACTGTACCGGTGTACCTTCCACCACCTGATACGCCTGTAACCCTGATAACCGGTGCCCTGCCATCGTATTTGTAGGTTGAACCGTACTGGTCTATGAGGATGCTGAAGAATTTATAGACACCGGGGGTTATGTTACCGGTCCACTCTGAACCTGAGATGGGGTTTCCATCCTCATCGAGGACCTCAACGGTTATCCTGTAAGTGTCTGTGTCAACCCCGAAGGCCTGTATCCTGAGCTCCCCTATACCTGCAGGTATCACCATGACCTGGGGTTCACTGTAGGGGCTGTTGTAGAATGCACTGGCACCGAAGTCGTTGACTATTCTCTGACCCTCAGGGCGTGTGGGGTCATATCCTATCCTGCGGCCGTCAGGTGCTGTTACAAGGAGTGCCACAGGTGAATGCGCTCCAATATATATGCTTGAGGGTTTACCTGCCGTACCCACCTTTATCAGCGGCAAGAGGTTCATTATGTCTGCAGTGGATGTTAGAACCTCTGGAATGAAGTTACTGCTTCTTTTGAGGTAATCCGTCGCACGAATCTCATAACTGGCTATTGCTTTATCCCATGATTCCCTGTCTGAGGTGGGCCAGTTTCTGACTATTCTTCCTATTTTAACCATAGCATCGTAGAAGTTTCCACCTGAAGCGTACCATAGCCTTGATGCCAGAGCTGGAAGTGATGTATCATAGACCGTGACACTGTCTGAGGGTATTAACTTGAAGGTGTTAACATGACCCAGCCATGCACTATAGAAGCTGTCCTCTGCATTGGCATATGCAAGGGCAACATGTGTTGATGCATGTACATCATCCCATCTGGTGAACTTTGTTGCAAGGGCGAAGAAGACCTTGAATGTTGTTATCACCACCATACCATATGGGTTCTTTGAGATTACTTCAAATACCTTATCTCTTATTATATTAAATGACTGGACCCCAATGTGCTTGATGACCTTTAAAGCGATCTCATTCTGGATGCTGTTTATATCGGCGGATAGCATATCCTCTATTGCCTCATGGGTGCTTCCATAAGTGTATGGCAGGATGGCTTCCAGCTGGGGCCTGTAGGCTTCTGTAACCCTGAGTTGCCACATGCATTTAAATAGAAACTCCCAGAGCTCCCTCTGAAACTGCAGTTCTCCAGTTACCAGCTCCGCTATCTTAAGAACATCCTTAACCACCGTGGCCTGGAATGGTTTGCCTGCCTTCTCTGCCTGCATCTTTCTGAGCTTTTCAACAAGATCATTTACCTTGCTGGAACCTGAAATGCCCATTGAGAACCATGATAGGGCTTGCTGGACTCCTGTGAGTGTGGTGGCGGTTGATCCATCACCCAGGATCATTGCGATCATATCCTTTATGACGTCCTCATCATCTGGGATGGGGGCAGGGTTTGAGAAGAGGTAGCTGAGGAATCTGAGGGCCTCACCACTCCATGTATCTGCCCTGTCCTCAACCCATTCGGTCAGTGAGTCGCTTACAAGTTCAGAGTATCCTGGTATGAATTTGCTGTAGAATGCCTTCCTCTCGGCTGCCTGAAATATCGTATATGCAAGGTCAGGGTCCCCCAATTCATAGTAATTGTCTCCAACCTTCTTCAGGACATGTATCTGAAGCAGAGTTCCATATGTTGATTGAAGCGCTGATCCTGAGGGGAGATATGAGGGTGAGCCACCACTTCCTGCCGCCCAGAGGAGGAATATGCAGTAGTCCTCTCCGTTGTACCTGATGGTCTGCCATATTCTTGCCTCACCAATTCTTGTTTGGAATTCCCATCTGTAGGGATCTGGTTTTGGAAGTATTCTACCGTAAATTGTCCTTATATCTGATCCAATATATCCAAGGTAGTTCCTGAGACCTCCAAGTTCCTCTATGGGCGTGAAGTATCCTTTATTCGTTGAGGTGTCATAATATGCTGTACCATTTATTATTCCTCCCTGAGGGGTTCTTATCTGGAGGGTGTTGCCTGTGAAATTTCTAGGATCTAGTGGAACCTTGAAGTGGGCCCATATAGTGGGTCTAAGCGGAACATTTTCTTCTCTTGGGGATGGGTAAACACTATCCACAACTGATTTGATGAATTCAACATTGTCTATCTTTGAGGATACAGATACCGTTTTTTTCAACACAGAGCTCCAGTCTCTTATACTGCCCTGGAACCAGTTAACTGTCTCCCAGACAAATATAACTCTTATATGACCCCTGTTGAGTCCATGGGGTATCTTTAGAATGTAATTATTCCATAACCTTCCATCTGCGCCTCTGGCTGACGCTACACTGTCGTGGACTATTCCACCCCAGTTCACCCAGGGCGCCTCGTGTTTTGCGTAAAGTATTGCAGGGGGATTCAGGGCGCTAAGGAGATCAAAGCCCAGTATACCTGCGGTTCCATTTACCAGGAGACTGTATCCACGGCCATCATCAAAGTATGCCAGTATGGCACCACCCCATCCCCAGTTAATATTTGTTTCAACAGATATGTCAGTCATCCAGAGTGAGAGGAACTCTGCGCCGCTTGCATCAACGAATGGTGTTTCCGCGACGGTGAATGAGAGCTGCCCCCCCATTGGAAGAAATCTGTTTGATGATCTTTCATTGCTTGTTGTAAGAAGAGCTTTACTGGGTCCATCCATGTCACAGTAACCATAGAGGGCACTGCTTCCAGGGAGGAACCTGCTTGATGGGTCTATTCGCAGCTGATGTGTGTGGTTTCCTGAGTAAACCATGATGTCCGGTATGTACTCATACCTTGGAGTAACTGAGGAAAGGTTCACAGGCACCCTCTCAAGGTGATAGAAGCCTGTTTCAAGGGTGTTTCTGTAGCCCCTTCTATCAATGACAGTTAAACTTACCGTATGCGGACCTTCACTGAACTGCCTCTTTATAATGTATTTGAGGGTACACTGATAGAGCTCCGGCCCGATATTTACATTTGGGATTGAATCTATCTCCTTCCCATCGATTTCAAGTATGAATTTATCGAAACCCCCATCTGAGTTTTCCTGAACATTAAATATCATTGTGAGGGTCTCATTTTCACCGGAAGTCATGCCCATGTCTATCTCAGTTATATCTGGTATGGCTGTTATGGTTGAGAAATGGATCTCATCACTTGCCTCATTCCCTGCCCTGTCCCTCACTGTAACCTTCAGAACATGCAGACCAGAGTTAAGGTATTCGTAGGGTACGGGGTTGTACCCAACAAGAACGCTTCCAAGGGATGCGAGGTAATCATATCCATATGGTGTGTTCCCACTCACAACATCTATATAGGTTCTCTCACTGTAGATGAGTCTGTCTGTGATGTTCTGACCGTCCAGCAACACCTCCAGGTTTGCAGGGTTGGGGGCAGGGTACTTCCTTGACTTATGCATTAGATAGGCCCTTGCAAGACCTGAGCATGTGTTATCGATCAACCTGAAACTAAGGAATGTACCTGGACGTGTCGTATCGTTCTCCCGTGGGTTGATGAATTTTATAACGGGTTTTATGGTATCTACCAGTATTTTATGGGCTACGGTTCTGCTGTTGCCCAGTGTATCCGTGAGGTTGAAGAGAAGGGTGTAGTAGCCGTCTGATGGAACTTCCATATTTACATGGAAACTTGTGGATGAGAAGCTGTAACTCACAGTGCCAGCTGAGGACGTCACATTGAAGCCCCCGATTCCAGCGGGATCTGAAAGGAAGCCTGTTATCTCAGGGTACCTTGTGTTGAAAATGTCCGGTCCGGATATGGTAATTGATGGGCCGGTGCTGTCTATAACCGTTGAGAAATAAACTATGTTTGAAAAATAACCATCCATCCCCACGCCCACCATATGGAAAGATACTGGACCATCAGGGAGCCTGATATTATTTACAGATCCATCCCAGCACTTTGTGATATTTTCATTAAAAGTCCCAATGTTAAGGGGTCCCTCATTGAAGTAGAGATAGACACTACTCAATGGTTCAGTGATATTAGCAAATATATTCATGAACCCGTGGATGGGTGAAAATACAGGGGATACGGAGGCATTGTATATCCGTGGCCCATCCTGATTGCTAATACATATCTTCCACTCATAGTCTGAGTAGAGTCCCTGAAGGTCAAATGCCCTTACCTTGATGGTGTGCCAGCCATCTGATAGTGGCCATCTTCCTGGTTCTGCTGTGACTTCAGACATTATCTGCCAGCTACCTGTTAGAATATTGCCTGTTACAGTCCCTGGAATTACAACTCCATCAAAAGTTATGTCAGAGTAATCAGAGAGACCGTTACCAGGGTCATTGATTAATGTGGCTTTTATGGTTAGGGAGGATGGTTTTCTGAAAAAGCTTCCATCGGCTGGGGTTACAGATGTAATAACTGGTGGATTACTTGTTGGTGGCAGGTACTGGAATGTCCAGGTCGCTGTTACCTCACCTGGCACCTCAACCCTGGCTGTGCAGGGGCCCCTGGGGGGCATTGAGGAGGGTGTGAATATCAGCCAGTCCCCTGTCCATGAGAGTATCCCCGGGAGTGGTGTCCCTGTGGGGGCTGTTCCAGGGTAGAGGTTCAGTGTGGCTGCAGCACCATCCCTTCCACCGAAGAGCCTCACACCCACACTCTGAAGTTCCCTGAGGACCTCACCTGGTGAGGGGTACCTGTCCATTACGAAGGTCCTGAAGACAACATCCTGGTGGAGGTGCTCCCCGTTTCCAAGGAGGAAGTAGACGGACTCTGCCCAGCCACTCACATAGGCTGTGAGTACATGGTAGCCAGGTATGATATCGGTGAACTCGAATCTGCCATCGGGGCCCGTGACCATGCTGATGGCACCATCAAGGAACACCTCACCCTGAAGTGGCCCGGCCCAGCAGAGTATCTGGCCCTCAACCATCGTTGATAGGAGTGGCTGAAGCACCTGATCGTGTTCGATATCCTCTCCAGGTCCAGGGAAGAACCAGAGGTCCCTCACAGGTACGTAGCCTGCTTTTTCAAAGTCCAGGGTGTAGGTTCTCCATGGGTACAGTGACTGGAAGCTGTATGATCCATCTGAACCTGTGAGCACTTCAATTTCAAGGTCAACAAATTCACCGATGTAACGTCTGAGGGTCACGGTGACGCCCCCCATGGGAAGGCCGGTTATGGCATCTGTTACTGTACCATGGATGCCTGAGTATGGACCAGGATACAGTATGATCTCCCTGAATAGGGCTGAGTTTTCCTGGAGGTTAACTTCTTCTGATGCAGGCTCATACGGGTGTAGTGCCGCTGTAAGGTTATATGATCCTGATATGGGGGCGGCTATTTCATACCTTCCCTCAGAGTCTGTGATGGTGGATGCAACTGATGTACCATCCATTAAAAGTTCCACAACAGCCCCCTCCAGAGGTGAGGGGTCCCTGTCAAGGTTCGCATGGAGCACCCTACCATAAACTGAGTTTTTAAGGTGCAGTTCAAAGTCCACAGGGATTATGAGGTTGGGTGCAACCGTTGTGGCCTTACTCACGGTTATATGGCTGGGGCTGGAGGTTGTGAAGATGTAGTTTCCGGCTGGAAGGTCGAAGCTGTAGAAGCCGCTGGAATCTGTGATGTTTGAGATGCTGGGGTAACCTAACCTTGATGCTGTGACGGTTATCCCTGAGAGCGGCTCACCCAGGAAGTTCCTTATGTAACCCTGCACCCTGCCTGTTTCCTCCACATCAAGCTGAAGGGTGAAAATTCTGTTCACAGGTAACTCCCAGGGCATAATATCCACGGTGAGGTTCCTGTAACCATCCTTTGAGAATACGAGCCTCATGAGGTTGGCTGTTGTTGCGTAAAGGTTACAGGCAAATTTACCTGAGCCATTTGTCCTTACTGAACTCCATACAACCTGCTGGTCTGCGTTTATGTAGATGAGGTCCACCTTAACATTGAATACTGGAACCCCCACGTCATCAACCACGGTACCCTTTATCTCAAGAGGAACTGTAGTTGGAACCAGTGTGACATTGACAGTCAGGTTCCGGTCCTCTGTGAGGGTGTACCAGTAGCCGTCCCAGTAGTAGTAGTTAGTGGGGTAGATGCAGACATTCCAGTACTCTGAGGCCGGGCAGTGTTCAAATACAGCAAGACCATCTGCACCTGTGGTGCCGCTGAACCTGTCCGGACCATAGAGGTAGACGGTTTCACCGGCCACAGGGTTGCCATTAATGTCAGTAACATTAACCGTGATATTTGAGGGCCAGAGGTCCAGGTGGATGTCCTGGGTTGTGACACCCTCACCCATTAACAGGTAGATGTCTGCGTCACGGTAGTGTGACAGGTAGGTTTTGAGGTGACCTGAGAGGCCTGATACCAGTTCAGGAAAATTCTGGGTTGTGAAGATGTAGAACCCCTCTGAATTCGTGTCGCCCCATATGGATGTGTATCCAGGGTGTGTGTCAGGCCAGAAGTTCAACCTGACACCCCGTAGCGGTGCGCCCATTGAGTCATAGACGTGACCCTGCAGTGTCACAGGAAGCCCCATCCTTATGAGCCTCACAGTCAGTGACTCGCTGCTACCATCAGTGATTGTGAAATTACCGGTGACCGGTACATAGCCGTAGGGCCCCATGGTGTAGGTCCAGAGGCCATCGGGGATGTGGTTGAAGAGTGCAACCCCATCCGCCCCGGTGACCCTGTAGAGGTAGGCGGGTCCATCAAGCTGGATGCCCACTCCACTCAGCGGCTCTCCATCCCAGTTCACTACCTTGAAGGATGCTGAGCCGTCATAGTAGCCCATAACGATGTTATGAACATTTTCAGATGACATGTTCAGGGCTATGACCGCATGGTAGGGTCTGTAGAGTGGGTGATACGCGCGGATGTCATATGTGCCTGTATCTGAGGGTCCAACACCATAGAAGAGGTAATGGCCTCCCTCATCAAGACCCGCTGTCAGCTCAACAGGTTCACCATTCTGGGTGTAGCTGAGGGTAACATCCACGTATACGATGTTATCATCGGGGTCACTCACATAACCCCCAGTGTGGTTTCATGTTCAAGTTCAATTTCCCTGTAATCCCCTGCCTCAGGGACTGTGAAGGTCTCAGCGTAGGGTTTATACATCCACATCTGCACACTGAGTGTCACAGGAACACCTGATGTGAGGAGGGGGTGGTCATCTGTGCTGAAGGCGTACTCCCCACTGGAAGTGGTGTACCTGCTTAACCGGAATGAGCCTGATTCAAGGACAACCTCGGCGCCCTCAATGGGTATTCCCCTATCAACCACGGTTCCCCTAACCTCAACCGGAAGCCCGAGCCTTATGAGTTCAATGCTGAGGGTGTTTTCACCATCAACAACCTGAATTGTTCTGGTTTCAGGGGCGTAGAGTGGATGTGAAACATGAAGGGTGAGTTCTCCTGTTTCGACGGCCAGTTTAACTGAGCCATCCTCACCGGTGTATCCCTCCATTCCAGCGAATGAGATAACAGCATTTTCAACGGGCTCCCCACTTGAGTTGGTGACGTTAACCGTGAGGAGCGCCCTCTCATTCAGGACGATATTAAGTGAGATTTCATCACCTGGCTGCAGGGTGAGGTCACTGCTCCAGGGGTGGTAACCATATGCTTCCACCATCACACCCCTCACGAGGGGGACCTCATCCTCTCTGAACTCAAAGTAGAAGTTACCATAGGGGTCGGTGTACTCTGTGCGGTTCTCGCCCTCAAGAAGGACTGTTACAGGGATACCTGATGGCAGGGTTTCCTGGCCCCTCACAGTGCCCCTGAGGGAGGTGCGGTACTCCATTTCAAAATCAAAGCGTGATGATTCACCACGGTCCATGAGGATGTTGTACCTCTCTGTGAAGAGGTCTCCGCGGAAGGCCACGAGAGCAAGGTAGGCCTGTATTACTCCGGGGTGTTCATCAAAGTATCTGCCGTAGTTCACCATGTATCTGCCAGCAGAATCTGTGTAGTTCTCTGCAATGGTGACGTCCAGCTGGTCACGGACCTCAACGATGACGTTCTCCAGTGGCGCGCCGGAGGCGTCATGGATTGTGCCGTAGAATGAGTTGGGGTATGCAAGTTCAAAGTTAACCTCGAGGGGTTCATTCACGTCAAGAATAAGTGATGATGGGGTGTAATTTTCGGCTGATGCCACAATTTCATAGGTGCCTGGAGGTAGAATAAGGTTGTAGGTTCCCGATGAACTGGTGGTGTTCTCTGCAACTGTCGCACCACCCTGAATGGCCTTAACGGTTGCATTTTCAATCGGGTCCCCATTCCAGGACTTCACTGTCCCGTATGGGTCAATGCCGGGCGGCGGTATTGCCGAGTCGTTGAGTTCAGCGGCGGAAGTTGAGCCTGCCAGGGCAAATAAAGTGAGTAAAAGTATAAGAATTGCAAATCCAGTGCATGCAGCTTCTTTTAAGGAGGATGTTCCATAAAGAAAATCCTTCAAAATTTACCCCCCCCAGAACCCCTTTAATGATTATATTATTCTATCTAGCTGTATTTAAAATTTTTTAATTTAAGATTAAAAAATAAAATTTCTTAAAACAATAGGGCTTTTCATATAAAAATCATATTAAAGTAATATTGGAAATCATAAAACTTAGACCTTTCACCTCAAACCGGCATATGAGAGTATTTCCTCTGTTTTCTCCCCCAGTATCTCCGAGGCCCTCTCCATGCACTCCTCAATCACGTATTCAAGGTCCTCATCACCGGCCCAGTACTCCTCCAGGAACCCGTACCCGTGCCTGGATGCAATTTCCTCAATAACCACGGCGCAGAGGTACACGTCGTCTATGTATCCATGTGGACCATAGATCTCCTCGGGTATCACATCGTAGGGGGCCACCAGGTAGCCCATGGCAGCGGATATCCTCAGCCGCTCATCACTCCCCAGCTCATCATTCCTTAGCACGTCAGCCAGCAGCCGGAAGAGATCCGGGGCGTAGTCCACTATCTTCTCATATTCTCCACGGTAACTGTTAATGTTCTCCCGTAAAACATCATAGAAATGCGTGAAATCCATAAGAAACACCTCAATCACCCATATGCGTAAATTCCATCAGCTATACCCCACAGAAGTTCCTGAATACACACCTTGAGCAGAACTGATTCCTGCGGGGCTCGAAGCACTCACTCCTTATTTTCTCAACTGTCTCCTCTATCCTCTCCCTCACAGTGAAGTTGGGGTCGGAGTCAAATGACATCCTCATGGAGTCCCTTATTGCGTATGCAGAGAGCCTGTCAAAATTGTATCTGTCCCTCAGTGCATACTCATAGGTCCTGAGCTGGTATTCGAGTCCCATCCTCTCAATCCCCCCATGTTCCCGGGCCTTGAAGTCCACAAGCTCCAGTTCACCCTCAGAGTTCCTGATGATGAGGTCGGTCCGACCCTCAATTATTATATCATCGTCGGGTATGGAGAATGGCTCCTCCACCGATACAACCTCCGCTATATGGTCCCTGCTGTCATGGTAGTAGTTGAGGAGTTCCCTTTCAAGGCGCCTCTTTTTCACCTCATCGTCTCTCCCCATGGGTATCCAGCACCTTTCAACGAGTTCCCTTATGAATGCCCCGTTTATGTCCTCTGAATTCTTCATTGCAAGGTGTAACTCTTCGAGGCACCTGTGGAGTATGATACCGTAGCGCTGCATGAATGTTTCAGGGTAGACAAAGCCGTAATGGTAGATCATCATGTACCTGAAGGGGCACTCCTCGTAGGTGAAGAGGGCCGAGAAGTTGATCCTCAGGGGCTCCTCTGACCACTCCCTCTCAAGGCACCCCTCAATGGATGTGCACTCACACTCGTATATCCCGCACTTCTCCCTTAACTCGGTGATGTATGGGGAGATACCCACCTTCCTCGTGTTGATTCTGGGTGCGGTGGAGATGATCAGTGCGTCCTGTGCCCTCGTCATTGCAACGTAGAAGAGCCTACGGTCCTCATCCTCGGGTTCCCCAGATGAGAGAAGCAGTTCCTGGGGGATGGGCACCAGTTCCTTTCTCCTTCTCTTTATACCAGGGAACCTTCCTTTTATGACCGAGCAGATGAACACAACCGGGAACTCAAGGCCCTTTGCCTGGTGGACTGTCATCACCTTCACTGATGCCGGGTCCTCCAGGACGGCCTCGTCGTGGTGGAGGTGCTGGGGGAGGAGGTATAGGTACCAGAGGATGTCCTGTATCCTGGCCCCCGGCTTTATGGTCTCGTACTTGTCTATGAGTGAACTGAGCTTTGCGAGGTTGAATATCCTTGCCCTGCTCTTGTCACTACCATCAAGGAGTAGTCTTCTGAGGTAACCCGTCACCTCCAGTATTCTGTAGAAGGTCTGGAGGACACTCAGTGAGCCCTGTTCAATTTCCTCCCGGATCCGGTTGAGGCCGAGTATCTTCTCTGCATCCTCACCCCTGATACCCGCATCCTGGAGTTCCTGGATTGAGGTGAAATCCGAGAGTTTCACATCCCTCTCAAGGGATTCAAGGGCCTCCAGTGTTTCCTTACCCAGATCAAGGAAGTCGCCCCGGAACATGGAGATGTTCCACCAGCCACCCCATTTCTTACTGAATTTACCATCATAATTGGGGGGGTCCACGTAGGCCAGGAAGTAGAGCATCCTCCTTACCTCGTACCTTTTGAGGAATGACCCGTCACCGCGGACTATGTAGGGGATCCCCTCCCTTCTGAGCTCCCTCAGTACCTTGTCTGCATGGTAGCGCACGCTCCTGAATAGAAGTGCAACGTATCCATAGTCGGGGATTTTGCCTGTGGATTTGAGTTTCTTTATTAAGGATACTATGTTTCGGGCCTCGGAGTTAACATCACGGCTTTTGAGTATCACAACGTCTGTTCCGCCGCCCCTCACAGGCTTTATGGTTTTCCTGTAGTGTCTCTCCCCCCTCATGAACCTGTCGGCTGTGAGCACTATCCCGGCCCTTGACCTGAAGTTGTCCTCAAGGAACACCACCTCTGCATCGTATTTGTCCCTGAACCTTATGAAGTTCTCGGGGGTGGCGCCCCTGAACCCGTAGATGCTCTGGTCCTCATCCCCAACAACGCATATGCTTGATTCGGGTCCTGCTATCCTCCTGAATATCTTCTCCTGGATGGGACTCGTGTCCTGGTACTCGTCGATCATTATGTACCTGTATTTATTTCTGACAGATTCAAGAACATCCTCGTTTGATTTAAGGAGGAGGCAAACCTCCTTTTCAAGTCCAGGGAAGTCTATCTTCTTCTCATCCCTTAGGGCCTTCAGGTATTGGCTGTAGCAGGCTGCCATGCCATGGTATCTCCTCTTATCAGGGTAACGTTTTTTGAGGGCCTCCCTGAGTTCGTCAGGGTCCACGCAGTTCTCGGTGCACCTGTTGAAGAATTCGATTGCCTCATGGACCTCACCCATATTCATGAAGCTGTTGAGGCCGATCCTGTAGAAGACCGATCTGAGGAACATCAGCTGGGACTCCTCGTCCAGGATCTCAAATCCGGCTCCAAGGTCATGTTCCTCGGGGTGCTCCCTGAGTATGGTGCTGCAGAATGAGTGTATGGTTGATATCTGCATGAGTTCGGCGTCCAGTCCAACGCAGTTTATGAGCCTTGACTTCAGCTCATCTGCCGCCTTCTCTGTGAAGGTTATAACAAGTATATTCTCCGGGCTAACACCCTTTCTTTTAACAAGGTAAGCTGTCCTCTCAACAAGAACCCTTGTTTTCCCGGCGCCGGGTCCTGCCACAATTACAAGTGGCCCGTCGGTCTTCTTAACGGCTCTCTTCTGGCTCTCTGTACACGCCTCCCCTTTCCTGCAGAGTGATCCTGTCATCGTGACTGTTTCATAGATTGGGTGGTGAATATATTAATGTTTTCCCCGGTAACAGTGCAGCAATCCCGGTGGTGATATTCTAGTCACCGATTTCTCAAGATGTGTTTTCCTGTGTAACTTTATTAGCTTACCACAGACATACAATCTACAATGAACCCTGCGGACCCCATCCTCAACGCATTCCTTGCAACTGTCTTCACCTGGCTCATGACACTTGCAGGGGCGGCCCTGGTTTTTCTGCCTGTAAGGGCTGAGAGGAAACTCCTTGACTCCTCACTTGGCTTTGCAGCGGGTATAATGATCGCTGCAAGTTTCTGGTCGCTCCTGGTCCCTGCAATTGAACTTTCAGCCCTCAACGGGTATGCCGAGTGGTTACCGCCGGCCCTTGGTTTCCTTGCAGGGGGACTCTTCCTTTCAGGTGTGGATAAGATCATACCCCACCTTCACCCTGGATGCGACCCTGAGGATGCAGAGGGGCTCCCCACCACCTGGAAGAGGAACAGGCTCCTTCTTCTTGCCGTTGCCATACACAACATCCCGGAGGGACTTGCGGTTGGCGTTGCCTTCGGGGCCGCTGCAGCCACAGGTGAACTTGCAGCCCCCATCACCCTGGCCCTGGGTATAGGTATACAGAACCTGCCTGAGGGGGCCGCGGTCTCCCTGCCACTGAGGGGTGAGGGTTTATCCGAATGGAGGAGTTTCACCTACGGCCAGGTATCGGGTCTAGTTGAGATCCTCGGGGGTCTTGCAGGCGCTATTCTGGTTTACTCATTCTCATGGGTCATGCCCTACGCCCTGGGCTTTGCTGCGGGTGCCATGATATTCGTTGTGATAGAGGACATCATCCCCGAGTGCCAGAGTGGTGGTAACACGGACCTTGCAACGGTATCAGCCCTTTTAGGCTTTGTTCTCATGATGATACTTGACCTGGCCCTTTCCTGAAATTTTTTCAGAAATTACCCTGGAAGGATATTCACTATCACATTTTATTAGGGATGTCCTACATAATATTCAGAGGTGATAGTATGGCCAGGGTTACCCGTGAAATGGTTGAAAATTCAGGTATAGATGTGGATGAACTCGTTGAACTCCTTGTGAAGAACGCCGCGGCGGAACTCACAACCTTCTACTACTACACGATACTCAGGGCCAACCTGATAGGCCTTGATGGTGAGGGAATAAAGGAGATAGCGGAATCTGCAAGGATAGAGGACCGTAACCACTTTGAGGCACTTGTCCCAAGGATATACGAACTTGGAGGTGAACTCCCACAGGATATGAAGGAATTCCATGATATCTCAGGCTGCCCCCCGGCATACCTCCCTGAGAAGACCACTGACACCATGAAGATACTTGAGGTCCTTGTTGCCGCAGAGAGGTGCGCTGTGAGGCAGTACACCCACATATGCAATATAACGGCCGGTAAGGACCACAGAACCTATGACCTGGCACTCTCCATACTCCACGAGGAGATACAGCATGAGTCATGGTTCTCAGAGTTCCTGGGTGAGGGCCCATCAGGGCACTTCATGAGGCGCGGTGAAACATCACCCTTTGTGAGGAAATTCCTTGAATAGTCTTTCCCATGGTGCTGGGATGGCTGAGTTAACAACGGAGTATCCTGAAGAAAATGGGGCCAGAAGTGAAGCGGCTGGGTGGTGGAATGAGGGAGTTCACCCCTGATGATCTCAGAAAATTTGATGGAATTTCAGGTCCCGCATACGTTGCATGTGACGGGATTGTCTATGATGTATCAGAGAGTTTCCTATGGAGGGATGGCCGTCACCAGGTCATCCACAGGGCAGGAGGGGATCTCACCCATGAGCTGGAGAAAGCCCCCCATGGCAGGGAACTCCTTGAAAGGTTCCCTGTGGTTGGTACCCTGAAGGTGAAATGAGGGCTTCAGATGGCAGACTTCAGGTGCACGGTATGCAATTACATCTTCCATGAGGAAAATGAGGGTGAATTCGACTCACTCCCAGTGGAATGGCGCTGCCCGGTATGCAACGCACCAAAGGACGCGTTTGTGAGGCTGGGTTCCAGATCCATGGGGACAGGGAGGACGGTCTCTGATGTTTTTATAGAACAGCTTGCAGCCTGGGGAGTCAGGTACGTCTTCGGGATCCCGGGTACATCAACACTGGGACTTGTTGATGCCATAAGAAGGAACAGTGACGTGAAGTACATACAGGTGCGCCATGAGGCAGCGGCGGCATTCATGGCCTCAGCCTATGGCAAACTCACAGGAAACCCTGCAGTCTGCCTGGCAGTCGCTGGTCCGGGGGCATCGAACCTCATAACCGGGCTTCTGGACGCGGCCCTTGACAGGGCACCTGTTATAGCCGTGACCGGACAGGTTGAGACCTACAGGATCGGGACAGGTGCAAGTCAGGAGATAGACCAGCACAGCCTCTTCGAGTCCCTGACAGTGTACAACATGACCCTCATAAGCCCTGATGAGACCCCGGAGATTGTGAGGGAGGCCCTGAAACACGCCATCATCGAGAGGGGTGTTTCTCATATTGATGTCCCCAGGGACGTCCAGACAATGGAGTGCACTGCCGATGTGAGGCCGCTGGCCGGTTCAATCGCCCCGGTATCGGTGACCGCACCCAGACCTCAGCTGAAGGATGCTGCGAGACTAATTGATTCTGCAGAGCGTCCCATAATAATCGCTGGTTTCGGGGCGCTGGAAGCCGCTGAAGGCGTTGTTGAACTTGCAGAGAGGATAGGGGCCGGTATTGTGACCACATTCAGGGGCAAGGGGGTTGTTGACAACGACCACCCCCTTTACCTGGGCTGTCACGGGAGCCTGGGGTCCACTGCGGCTGCAGAGGCCGTCAGGAAATCGGATCTCCTCATTGTTATCGGTTCATCCTTTTCTGACCTCACACAGCTACCCCCTGGGAGGATCCTGCAGATTGACATAGACCCCCTCATGATCGCAAGGCGCCACCCGGTTGAGATGGGCCTTGAGGGCCGATCCTCACTCACAGTACCTGAGCTTCTCTCCATGACCCGCAAGAGGAGGAGGGAGTCCTACAGGGCAGAGCTCAGGGAACTCAGGGAGAGGTGGCTGGGTCTTCTTGAATCTGAAATCGACTCATCCTCAACGCCCCTGAGGCCACAGTACATAATGGCCGTCCTCAATGACCTCCTTGATGAGGGGGCCATCATATCACTTGATGTTGGTGAGAACGGCTGGTGGTTTGGAAGGAACTTCCAGATGAAGGGCACCCAGAGGCTCGTCTTCTCGGGGTACCTTGGCTCAATGGGATTCGGGCTTCCGGCTGCGATTGCGGCGCAGCTGGAGTTCCCCGACAGGGAGGTGGCATGTATAACAGGGGATGGGGGGTTTTCCATGGTCATGGCTGAATTTCTCACCGCTGTGAAGTACCATCTCCCTGTGAGGGTATTCATACTCAACAACAGGAGCCTCGGGATGATAATGCAGGAGCAGCTGGTTGAGGGTTTTCCCACCTGGCAGACCGAACTCCAGAACTGTGACTTCGCAGGGTTCGCTGAAAACTGTGGCGGCCAGGGAATCCGGGTCACCGAACCAGACAAACTGGAGGATGCTGTTTCAGATGCCCTCAGAACAGATGGACCGGTGGTAGTGGACATCGAAACCGACCCGAGACGCTTCATCTGATTACATGGACCGCGGATGCCTTGAATTCAAGCCAGACCTCTGAGCCTGTGGTGATCCCCATCTCATGGAGTGACCCTGCTGTCATGTGGACGGTGAATGTCTCACCACCACACCTGACCTCCAGTTCCTGCAGGGAGCCTGAATCACGTATCGCTTTAACTGTACCGCGGAGCTGGTTCAGTGCACTTGACTCCACCCTCCCCCAGGATACAGTTATATCCTCGGGCCTCACGGTGGCTGAAACCATGCCCTCTGCCTCCTCAGAGGAGTAGATACTCACACCGTCACATTCTATGATGGTTACACCGTCGGGGGTGACCATGGCAGTACCCCTGAGTATGTTCTCTGCACCGACGAACTCTGCAACGAACCTGCTCGCAGGCCTCCTGAACACCTCCCAGGGTTCACCCACCTGGAGGATCCTCCTGTTGAGTATGGCGATCCTGTCAGAGAGTTTCTGACCCTGGATGAGGTCATGGGTTGTGAGTATCACCGTAACGTCAAGCTCAGCTATGACCTCCTCCATCCTCCTTGTGGATACAGGGTCAAGGCTCGATGTTGCCTCATCCAGGAGCACGAGTTCAGGACGGTTTATGAGTACCTGGGCAAGGGCCAGGCGCTGCCTCTCACCACCAGATAGTTCAGTGGTCTTCCTTGAGGCGTCCTCAAGGCCCACCAGTTCAAGGACCTCCTGGACCTCCCGGGCCTCTGGTTTCATCCCCCTCACATGGGGGCCGTAGAGGATGCTCTCCCTTATGGTACCACGAAATACGGGGGTGTTCTGGAATACCATCCCCATCATTCTTCTGACATCCACCTCCCTCTTCTCAGCCACTTTTTCACCCTTGAAGATTATCTCGCCGCTGTCCGGCCTTTCAAGGAGGTTTATTATACGTAGGAGTTTGGTTTTCCCCGCCCCTGTGGGCCCTATGATCCCCAGGGTTTCACCCTCCCTGACCTCAAGGTTCACATCATCCAGGACCCTCACATCCCTGTAGGTCTTTCCTATCCCGTGGAGTTCAAGCACGTTCATGACTATTTCTCCTGGAAGTGGTTCAGTAATGTGTTAACTGCCAGTGATATGATGAGGAGTATTATCCCCAGGGCTATTGAGAGTTCAAGGTTTCCCCTTGAGGTTTCAAGTGATATGGCGGTTGTTATGACCCTTGTGAAGCCCCTTACGTTTCCACCGAGCATTATGGCGACCCCGACCTCTGAGATTGCCCTCCCGAATCCCAGGATGATGGCTGCCATGACAGCGTATCTTGCCTCCTCCAGGACCTTCAGCATGACCTGGAACTCTGTGGCGCCCAGGGATCTTGCAAGGTCCCTGAGCTCCGGTTTAACACTTCTGAGGGCTGTGATGCTGAAGCCTGTGACCAGCGGGAGGATGAGTATGGTCTGGCCGAGTATCATACCGGCAGGTGTGAAGAGGAGGTTGAGCGGACCCAGGGGCCCTGAGCGTGAGATGAGGAGGAATACAAAGAGGCCCACAAGTACCGTGGGGAGGCTGTAGAGGGTCTGTATGATGTTAAGGATGGCTCTTTTTCCTCTGAACTCCCGCAGGTCAATCATCGCCGCCACTGGAACTGCAATTAGAGATGCCAGGACCGTGGATGAGACTGAAATCATGAGGGTCCTTGCTGTTATGTCAATGAATTCAGGGTCAAGTGATGCCATGAGTTCAATGGCCCTTAAGAATCCAGTTAGTATCTCATTCAATTCCCAGCATCTCCTGGAAAATTAAATCAGTTGAAATCTGTAAGTAAAAAGTAAATATTAAGTATTCCTATTAGCTTTTTGGTTCATCCCCTCCAAAGAGGGCTGTGAAGAGTGACTGACCGTATTTATCCTTTCCGTAATCTGCTATGAGTTTCTGGCACTCATCGCTCAGGAGGAAGTCAACAAATTTCTCTGCAGCCACGCTGTTCACACCACTCACCTTCTCTGGGTTCACGGGTATTGCTGCATAGACATTCAGTAGCGCCTTATCCTGTGTGAGGTATGTCACAAGTGTGATGTTGCTTCTGTAGGCAAGGTATGTGCCTGAATCTGTGAGTGTGTAGGCGCCCTTCTGGTCTGCAACCCTGAGTGTGTCCCCCATTCCGCTCCCGGTTTCAATGTACCATGCTGATCCATTGACTGTTGCGTTGTAGTCTGTTACGTTTTTCCAGATCTTTATCTCCCTTGAATTGGTGCCTGAGTTGTCCCCCCTTGATACGAATTTCACAGAGGGGTTTCTGGCTGCTGCCTCAAGGATCCTCCTGAATGCGTCCTCTGCAGATTTAGCTTCACTGATATTCGCGGGGTCACTCTTTGGTCCCACAATGTAGAAGTAATTGTAGGCGAAGGGGTATCTTCCTGTACCGTAACCCTCCTTTATGAACTCCTTCTCCCTGGTTCTGTCGTGCACTATGACGAGGTCGGCGTCGCCCCTTTTTCCCCGCTCAAGGGCTATACCCGTACCACCTGAAACTATCTGCACATCGATGTCAGGGTATTTTTTCTCGAATGCTGCCTCCACACTCTCAAGGAGCCCTGTATCTTCCAGGCTTGTTGTTGTGGATATTCTGAGTATCTGCCTGTTTCCATTGTCTGATATCCCATAAATGGCTGCCCCTATGATCACTGCAATAAGAGCCGCCATAGCAACGTATTTTTTCTCCATGCTTGGAACCTCCATTACAACAGATATACTGTATCGACATGCAATATATATGCATATCGGTTTTATGACGGAATAGGTCGTGTCAGCTATTCAAACAAAAGAGTGGTGATCCTCAAAATCTTAAACTATCGTTACATTTTCTCAAAAAAAGTAAAAAGCAGACCCTAACCCTTATACTTCTTCTCAAATCCTCAAAAAAAGTAAAAAGCAGACCCTAACCCTTATACTTCTTCTCAAATCCTCAAAAAAAGTAAAAAGCAGACCCTAACCCTTATACTTCTTCTCAAATCTTCTCCAAGACCTTGCAATGTAGGGCTCGCACTTATCAAGCTCGGTTAAAAGGCACATCCTTATGGTATCGGTTTTGATCTCCTCCTCACCCTTTATCTTCTCTGTAACGGTCTGGTAGACCTTCTCAATGATCTCCCTCTTCTCCTCAGGACTGTAACCTGCATCAATGGCAGCCTTCTCAAGTGAGGCCCGTATCTTTGATGGGTCGTAGGCCTCCCTGGAACCCCTTCTCTTTATCACATTCATAATGATCACCCTGTATATTATGTTCATCTTTCAATAAATTTTTTTCCAGTTAAAAAAAGGAAGGACCTCATAAAGCTTATTCAGAACAGATTACATAAAAATAAAGGTATTCAAAACACATGGTACTGGAATGACTCCCGGGAAGGGACTATCTGATGATGTATTGTGTACTCGATGAACCTGAATCACCTGGGGGCCTCCTCATGAGGCCGAGAAGTACATCATGGAGAGGTTGAAGGATGAATGAATGCAGAGAGAACGGTTCATGGAAGAGAAAGCTGCTTACGGCAATGAGGATATTCCTTGTGGTTATGGGCCTGATAATAGTGGTCTTCGGGGCCGGGGGCACAAAGGTCTTCGGCCTCATGACGCTCCTTGCGGTGGCCGTGGTGTACCTCCCGGCCCTCAGGCACCCCGATGGCCTCAGCGTCGTCCCTGTTGAGATAGAGATCCTCTTCCTCACCGTGGTTGCACTGGAGTATATACTGGGCAATACCTTTGGCCTGTACGGGAGAATAGCCTACTATGACAAGTTCATGCACTTCACAGTCCCCTTCATAGTGGCCCTAATCGGGATGATGCTCCTCTACACAGCCTACGTCTACGGGAAGATAAGGACCAGTCTCTTCATAATGGCGTTTCTCATAATATTCGTGACGCTGGGCATAGGGGCCCTACTTGAACTGGTTGAGTACGGCTACGACCACCACCTTTACAGGCACATAGAGCACTTCCTCCCCACTGGCCCCACCCAGGGCTCACCTGTCATGGATCCGCTCACCGACACCATGATGGACCTCCTCACAGATCTCATAGGCGGTATATTCGGGGCAGTTACGGGTATAATACTCATAAAAAGGGCTGAGGAGAAGAACTACTGCCTTGATTGGGTTGATGAGATCGCAAGGTTTGAGGGGATAGATGAAGAGGAGGAATAGCTCTGGTATAAAGTATTCTCTAACTTACAGGGATAGAAGACTATCATATGGGTTTCAGTATGTCCCTGTTAAGCTCAAATGACGCTGCAAGGATGAATGCCATCATAACAGGGAGAAGGCAGATTTTAACCACCTCAAACTCCATGAGGGGTATGAACTCCTTTATGAACCTCACACCGATGATTATGGCGCCACTTACAAGTCCCATGGACATAAACCCCCAGACCCCTGATGCGAACCTTGTGAGCATGTAGTTCCTCACAGAAACCACCGCTGCAAGGGTTATGAAGATCAGGGCAGCTGCTTTGAGGAGGATTATTATCATGTCTCAGCCTCCAGTTTCCTGTTGGACCTCAGTGATGCGTAGAGGAATATTGTCGCTGAGAGCATGATGAAAACCCACTCAATGGTCCTCATAAGATCAAATGCCATTATCTCCCTCATAAAACCGAATACGGTTGATATGAAGAGCAGTAAAACTGCAATGGTCATAGGGATCCATCTACCATCACGAGCAGAGACCCTCAACATGTAGATGAGGCTCAGACCTGTTATAAGTGTGGATATGAGCTGGGCCACCTGGAATTCACGTCCATAGGGGATCATGCTATCACCATGTACATATATGTCCCCCAGACAATTTAGTCATTTCCATCATAGTTCAGGACCCTCTCTCAGGGAAGGTTACCCTGAAAACCGCCCCTCCCTCATTGAAGGTTTCAAGTTCACCGTCAAGCTGGCCAACAAGGGCCCTCACGAGGGTCATCCCCAGTGAATCCGATGAACCTGAACTGAAATCCTCTGGAAGCCCCCGACCAGTGTCCCTGTAATCCAGGAGGTAAACCCCACCCTTCAGGTTGAAGCTGATTATGATTCTCCCCTCACCATCAGGGAAGGCGTACTTTACTGAATTTGTGATAAGTTCACTGATTATGAGGGCCACGGGGACCGCCAGCTCAATATCGAGGCTCAGATCATCCACTCTGATGTCCGATACGATACCCGAGGCCCCGTAGGTTGAGAGGAGTTCAGTTGCGAGGCGTGAGATGTAGTTCCTCATGTTTATCTCTGAGAGGGTCTCTGACTGGTAGAGGTTTTCGTGTATCATGGCCATGGATTTTATACGGGTCTGGCTCTCCTCAAATATCCTGAGGTCCTCAGCGTCCCTTATGTAGGGCTTCTGCAGGTTCAGGAGGCTCGATATTATCTGCAGGTTATTCTCTACACGGTGGTGTATCTCCCTTATAAGTGTCTCCCTCTCCCTGAGGGCAGATATCAGTGATTCCTCATAGCGCCTGGCCTCTGTAACATCCCTCACAAGCACAGCCCCGAGACCTGGCATGATACTGAACCTGTAGATCTGAACAACCCTATCACCCTCTATGAGGAACTCATCGTTTCCACGGGCCTCGAGGATCACCTCAGAGCATATATCAGGCATCCTTCTTCCCAGAGCGTCATCCCTTCCAGTGGATGTTATCTCCTCGAGTGCCCGGTTCCAGTAGATGACAACATCTGATTCATCAGTTATTGCTATGCCATCTGATATGTTATCTGCAACTCCCCTGAACCTCATCTCGCTCTCACGGAGCCTCTCTGTGGCCCTCCTCTGGAGGCTTATATCGGTTGCAATGAATACGAACCCAATGGGCTCCCTGAAGCGCCCCCTTATGGGGGATGCTGTGAGAAGAACGTCAGTTGTCCTTCCGTCCGCTGAGGTTATCCTGGTCTCCATCTCAGATGAACTGAAACCCGAGACCACCTCCCTCAGCATCTCCCTGTCGGAGGGGTCAAAAAGATTCCAGAATGGTTTACCCCTCAGGTCTTCGGAGCTGTAGGAGAGCTTCTCATGGATGCTCCTGCCGCAGCTTGTAACCCTCCCCTCGAGGTCCGTTATTATGAGGAAGTTGGGCATCACATCCGATATGCTCCTTGCAGCTATGGCAGGTGAGAGTTCCGGAAAGTCGTACCTCCAGACGCCATAGGCCATGAAGAGCAGTCCAATGGAGAGCATGGTCTGGGTGAACTCCGGGAAGACCAGCCCCATAAGATCCCTGAAGATGAAGTCAGTTGTAAAGCTCACAATAAGAGGCACAAAAAGGCCCATGAATATGTAAAGGGACTCCCTCTTCATGTATCCCTCAGATCTAAGGTAGTCACTGAGGGTGATGGCTGCCGCTGTCAGTGTCACGGTAACCGTCCATAGCGAGAAGAGTGCAAAGACCACAGGGGGTTCAGGGAGGGCGTAGGTCCAGCCATAATATGTGAGTATCGGGCCTGAAATGAAGAGGTCACTTAGAAGCCCCGTTAATATGAATATAACCGCCGGTGCATAGATTACTGCAAGTGCCGGTTTACCCACCCTTCTTCCTGTGTAGGTTAGGGCTGTGTGGAGGAGAATTGCAGGTATAATGGGCCAGAGGAGGCTCAGCCTTAGCCATATGATGGCATCCCCCTGTGCTGACACTGTCCGGTAGACGAACTCGGTGAAGGCCATGAATGATACAGCAACACCAAGGTTGGATACAAGAAGATTGAGGTTATTGCGGGGGTTCCTGTAGTAAATGAATACTGATGTGTAGAATGCAATCACAGATGCAAGGAGGGATATGATTGAGTAGGGGTTCATATACGCCTCCATGCGAATCTAAATGGCGGTATGCTCGCATCACCCAGGCCTGATGGTATCATCCTCAACCACAACCTCACCCCTCCGGGCCATCTCCTCTATGACCTTTCTGATACCTGTGGCAGTCTTCCTGCTGGTATTTTTGAAGCCAAACATCCTTGAGACCCGTGTTACAACCTCATCCATCTCTGAGGTGGACCTCAGGGCTATCCTCACAGCCTCCTCGATCTCCATGGGGGATATGAGTGAGATGTCAACCCTGCCAGTCCTCCTCCTCACCGTGACCGGCATGGACTCTGTGAGGAGCAGGAAGTCGCCGCTTCGCTTGATGTTACCGTTGTTCTCTGCCATCTCAATTGCAGAGTTTATTATGCTCCTGACCCTCCTTCCTGCCCTTCTAAGCCCGCATAACTCCCTTATACGCCTTATAACCTCCTCGACGTGCACAGGACCCTCCATTGATACTATCTCACTCACAACGGATGATATCACAGGTGTAGGGTTTTTGTAGAGGTCTTCTGGTTTTCTTAACTTATCGGTGCTGTACTCAACGTAACTGGCAACATCCTCTCCCATGGATTCATCTGGAAGATCCACTGGTTCTGCTGCATCCTGCTCTTCTATGGTGGACTCAGATGAACCCTCATCAACCTCCGGGGGTTCAGGTTCATCAACCTCCACCTCGGTCCCCTCATGTAGCTCCCTGGATTTCCTGGTCTTCTCAACTATCTCAGAGAGCCCATCTGCGACCTTCCTCTGTGTCTCATCCCTGTTGCGGTACCAGTCCGAGGACCAGAGGTGGATGATGTTCCAGCCCAGGTTCCTGAGGATCTCCTCCCTGAGCCTGTCACGGTCCCTTGCAACCTCCGCCCTGCTGTACATCTCACC
The DNA here is from genome assembly GCF_026692625.1 of Methanothermobacter sp. DP. Taxonomy (NCBI): domain Archaea; kingdom Methanobacteriati; phylum Methanobacteriota; class Methanobacteria; order Methanobacteriales; family Methanobacteriaceae; genus Methanothermobacter; species Methanothermobacter sp. DP. The sequence goes on from NZ_CP113501.1 coordinate 607,059, forward strand.
ATCGGTGAGGATCCCTGCAATGTACCTGCCAGGGTCATCAGGGTCCTTAACCGCGAAGTCAACCCTGAAACCTGCACACCCCACACCCCGGTCAACCTCGAATCCCTGGTCAACCAGGAACTCGTATACCGAATCCTCAAAGAGGCCCTGTGAATTACTGGCGGAATCTGAGTCAAGCACACCTGTCTCGGCGTACCTGAGGAACCTCTTAAGTGCCCTGACACCAAAGGGGGTGCCCGGTCCGGTTTTAAGGTCCGATGCCCTGAAGTTGGTGAAAACCACGCACTTCTCACGGGCCCTGGTTATGAGGACGTTCAGCCTCCTCTCACCGCCCTCCTGGTTCAGTGGCCCGAAGTTGAGGGACATCCTTCCGTTCTCATCAAAGCCGTAGCCCACACTGATGAAGATAACGTCCCTCTCATCCCCCTGTATGGTTTCAAGGTTCTTTATGAAGAATGGCTCATCGGTCTCCTGGTTTATAAGCCGCTCAAGTTCAGGGTTCTCCCGAAGCCTATCCTCAAGGGCCTCGAGGATGGCGTTCATCTGGGCAACAGAGAACGTGCCCACACCGAGACTCCTTGATGTGCCGTACCTCATGAAGTGCTCCTCTATGGCCTCAACAACAGCGGCGGCCTCAAGGGGGTTTGATGAGGTTCTTCCACGTTCATATACCGTGTCTGGAAGGTATCTGAGGTGGAGTCCCAGTTCCTCATCCTCCCTTGAGGGGGAAGGGTACACCAGGAGCCTGTTGTCATAGAACTCCTGATTTGAAACCGCGATCAGGGACTCGTGCCGGCTCCTGTAGTGCCACCTCAGCATCCTCACAGGGAAGCTCCTCTTGCAGAGGTGGAGTATGCTCTCAATGTCAGCCGCGGTGGCCACATCCTCAGAGTCCTCCTCTGATGTGAGCATCTGGTCAAAGAAACTGGTTGGTGGGAGCTGGTTGGTGTCACCCATCACCACAGCGGTCCTGGCCCTGAGGAATGCCCCCAGGGCGTCCTCTGGTTTAACCTGTGATGCCTCGTCGAATATCACAACATCGAACTGAAGTTCGCTGCTCCTTGGGTCAAGGTACTGGGCAATGGAGAGGGGGCTCATCATGAAGCAGGGCTTTATCCTCTTTATAACGCCACCTGCAAGTTTAAGGAGCTTCCTGAGGGGCATGTGCCCCCTCTTACGTGTGAATTCACCGCTGAGGATGCTCTCCTCAGAGTTGGGAGCCGCCCCTCCAAACACGGTGGGCATGTTACTTGTGAGCTGATGTATTAGCCTCTTCCTGTTGAGCTCGATTATCCTGGAGTCAAGCTCCCTGAACTCCCTTATCCTGGCCTCATGGAGGTCACCAATGAAGGTGTAAAGGGAGGGTATCTCCCTGAAAGCCCTCTCAAGGAGCGCATCTGCAAGGTTACCCTCCATTGCGGGCCTTATATCCTCCATGCTGATTATCCCTGACTCTATGAGTGGTATGAATGCTGCGCCGCGGGTCTTCATGCAAAGCCTCTTCTTCTCGAGGTACTGGGACCAGAGGGGGAGGAGGTTGAGGGCCTCCCTCCAGGCCTTAACCCTTGACCTCCATGCCCGGAACGGGACCTCATCCGGTGCTGAGTTGAATATGACATGGGCATGGGTGTTTATCCTTGTCTGGAGCTTTGAGAGTTTATCCTCGAGTTCACTGTGGATTTCGAGGATTTCATGGAATTCGGTGAGAAGTTTATCACCGTCAAGGCCGTCAGAGATGCACTCGAGTGTCCTCTCTGATATGAGGCCCTCAGTGTGGAGGTCCCTGAACCTGACTATCCACTCTGCGGTGGCCCTCAGGTCCTGGATGGATGGGTTTTCCGGGTTCCACATTGAACCGAAGAACCTCTCGGCCACCCCACTGTACCTTTCAAGTTCCCCCCTGAGGCTCATGACATCAATCAGGTTTTCAAGGTCCTCCACAACCTCATAGTCATTTTCAGGGGCCCTTCCAACGTAGAGGGCGTCTATCTCATTTCTTACCTTCCTGTACCTTCCGCTGAGGAACTTTATCCTGCTGGATGACTCCTTTAGGTACTCCCTGAGGAGTGCCTCCAGGTCCACGCTGTGGACAGATTCATGGAACCTGTCGAGTATCTCCCTTCTGCGGGTGTAGGCCTCAAGTTTATCAAGGAGGGTGAAGGCGTCTGCCCTGTAGCGGTCCCAGATCTCTGATTCAAGGACGCCAAGGTCGAAGGGGCGTGACTCTGCAACCACAGAGACAACCTCACCGAGCCTCTCAAGGTCCCCGCTGGTCTTAACGGGGCTGAAACCGTACCTCTCCTGGAATTCCCTTAGTGCGGCCATAAGTCTATCGGTAACCTTCATCACTGACTCCAGGAGGACCTCGAGTTCCCTCACATCGGAGGGTAGCATCATCCCCGGGTCTGTGCCTGACCAGGGGTTCTCATGGAGGGGTGGGAGGAGTTCGGCCAGCTTCGCAAGGTTCCTCAGTTCCACGAGGGCCTCGTCCCACTCATCGGGGGTTATGGTCTCAGGTGAGGGTATCCTGACGAATGGCAGCTCACCATTGAAGTACCTCTCTGAACTCTCCTTCATCCCGAATAACTGGAAGGGTGAGAGCTGTATACTGTACAGTGGCTCATGGAGGGCCCTCCTGTACTCGTTGAGCTCATCGCGCAGTTTCTCAACCCTCCTGAACTCCCTCTCAGCGTCGGGCCTCTCTGCCTCGGCCTCCATGAGTGTTGACTCCAGTTCATTGAGTACGTCCTTCTTCCGGGCCTTGTGGGAGTGGAGTTCAAGGCAGAACCTCCCGAGGCCTATGGAGTCCAGTCTGCTCTTCACAACCTCAAGGGCAGCCATCTTCTCACTAACAAAGAGCACGGTCTTTCCTGCGGCCATGAGCTCGGCTATAAGGTTCACTATGGTCTGGGACTTCCCTGTCCCCGGTGGCCCCTCAACCACAAGGTTCTTACCCGCCTTGACATCCTCTATAACCGCGATCTGGGATGAGTCGGCGTCAACCACGTGGTAGAGGTCCTCGTAGGGGATGCTGTCTATGTCCACCTCCCCATCGTCCTCATCTATTTCGATGGAGAAGAGGGCCTTGATGAGTGGGCGTTCAACTATCTCATCCCAGTTTGAGTAGGATGCCGGGTCAAGGTCCATGTACATGAGGAACTTGGTGAATGAGAAGAAACCCAGCTGGACCTCATCGGTGACCCCCCAGCCATCCATGGATTTCACCGCATCCTCAACCTTCCTGAGGTACTCTGAGATCCCTGATGGGCCCTGGGGCATCCTGAATTCGGGTAGTTCGATTCCCTCCTCCCTGAGCCTGGCCTGGAGTGACATGTTGGTTATGATCTCGCTGCCATCCCAGCGTAGTGAGAATGATGAGCCGGCCCTGCGCCTCTCAAGGACCACCGGAACAAGTATCAGGGGTGCCCTCCTGATGTCAGGTTCATCCGCGGCCATCCACTCAAGGAAGCCCAGGGCGAGGTAGAGTATGTTGTAGCCCTGTTCCTGGATCATCGTCCTGGCCCTCTGGTTGATGTAGAAGAGCCTCCTCTGGAGTTCAGATTCTGTGAGGTCAGTCAGGAGGATGTTCTCATCATCGGGTTTAAGGTCCTCCAGGTCATGGCCGGGGACAACCCCCACTTCACCTTCAGGGTCCTCCAGCTGGTTAACGGTATCCAATTCACCTTCAGGGTCCTCCAGCTCGTTACAGGGGTCAGTCTCCTCTTCAGGTTCCCTCCTTGGGGCCAGTTTCATCTTACCCCCGTTGAGGACAAGGTATGTGTATATGTATTCAGGGTCGTGGTTCACAACCTCAACCGTCCTTGACCTTGGCCTGAAGTTCAGGAGCTGGTTTCGCATTGTGAGGTCAAGGAGTTTCTCCCTCAGGTTCTCAAATTCCCTCTCGATGATCTTCCTCGCAGATTTATCCATTCAGATTCTCCCTCAACAGTTATATCCCGCACCGAGGCACTGGGCCCTACATTCAGATTCTATTATAAAGATCATTAGCTGTCTGCACTCATCCCATCAGATCTTCTTCTCCTGGGGCGTTGTTGTGGCGGCAACCCTGTAGAAGACATAGACGAGGACTATGTCAACCACCCATAAGATGGAGGCTATGATATCATCATTCCAGGGTATCGGGTGGAAGAGGTCAATGAGGTCCATCACCCTCGTGGCTGAGAAGAGTATCATTGAAACAGCGAATACCCTCAGGAGGAGTGTGGTCTCATTGATGTTGGAGAAGAGCATCCCCAGGGCCGCCTCACTGTATCTCAGGTTGTTGAGGAGTATCCTCGCTGCAAAGTACAGGGTCAGGATGGGTGGTATCATGATGAGCCAGCCAGGGACCATCAGGCATCACCCCCCATGACCGCGGCAAGAAGACCAACCGCTACAAGGAGGAAGAGGGCGTTGAGGTTCAGCAGGCCCTCAACCACGAACTCTGACTGTCCTCCCGCGATTGTGAGGCCCACGAGTACCGTGAAGATGGATGATATGAATATGGACGCAGCTATAATCCTGGACTCCCTTTTCTTAAGGAAGAGCATGGAGACCGCAAGTTCCCTGGACCTCAGCTCCGAGATTATCCTGAGACATGAGACTATTATCATGGCACCCAGGATGAGCCCCACCACGTTGTTTACAAGAATCAGGATATCCATCTAAAACACCATCAGATACTATGTTAAAGGGAATATTTATCTATTGGGTTTTTCACCTCCAGAATCCCCATCTGCACCATAACCGTTCAATCAGTGGACCCGGAGTTGATGTGTGAGAGCAGGAGGGCCATGTTGATTATATCCTCCCTGTTGTGCTCCACCACAGGTACAATGGGGCCCGGGTTACCTGTTGAGAGGTAGGTGTGGTAGTAGTCGGGCACATATGCCCCTGGAATGTCAAGGTCCCTCTCCACCCCCAGGATGTGGCTCTCAACCGTGCAGAGCTTGCAGTCAGGGAGACTGCCACCCCAGAGGCGCCTTGATACATGGTAGAGGTCAATGTGACATTGCTCCAGCCGGTTACTCAGGTTATGGAATTCTGACCTTCTCCTTATATATGGGATGTCGAAGCTTGCCCCGTTGAATGTTACAAGAACTGAATCGGGTGGGATGTGCCGGAATATCTCAAGGACGGCGGCCTCCATGGAGGGTTCAGGGGCGAGGCGCTGCCTCACATGGATCTTACCATCCTCAATCTAGGCCATACCTGTGAGTATCACAGGTTCCCCTGAGAGCCCGAGGGTCTCGATGTCAAGGAAGGTGAACGCCCCACCATCAAGGAGTCCTAGAGCAGCGAGCACCCTCTCATCGGATGACGATGCATTGAGGTAACACCTGAGGCTGTGCAGATCCCCTGACTGGATCATGGAAAGGACCCTTGAGGCTTCATACCGGTACCTTTCATGGTCAAGGAGGTCTGGGACCGTGAGGTACCCCTCAGACTTCAGCCTCTCCTCGGTGACGGGTCCAACACCCCTGAGGAGCTTGAGGTCGGAGAGGATGTTATCCGCTGATTCGCGGACCCTGAACTTCACCCTCCTGGTGAAGGATACCTCAAGTGCCTCTGAACCAGCCGCGGTCACCCTGGATGCCCCGATGGCCTCCTCCAGTTCCACCCCATCATACTCCATCATGAGGTCCCATTTGAGTTTCTCAAACATCCAGTATCCCCCATTCAATTCATTCCATTCCTGGCCCTCTCATGGAAGTAATCTGCCATCTCAGCCTCCCCCTGCTCCCTGAGGATGGCCCCCATGAGGTAGCATGCCCCCGCATTACCTGGTTCCTCCTCGAGGATCTCATGCAGCTTCAGCTTGGCATCAGATAGCCTCCCCTCACTGCAGAGGAGTTCAACCTCCTCAAGTACACCAGGGGCCTCCTCACTGCTTTCCTCCTCGGCAACCCCCGAGGCCCTCCCCATGAGGTGTTGGAGTATCATTACGGTGGCGTCTCTGTGGAGGGGTGAATTGTCGTTGCCGCATTTTGGTGAGTAGATGCATGACGGGCACCCGTCACTGCAGCCGCAGGATGAGACAAGTTCAAGTGTGGACTTAAGGAGGTCCTCGAAGACCTCAACACCCTTCTCAGCAAGTCCTATGCCGCCCTCAAAGCCGTCGTAGATGAACACCGTTGCCTCCTGTGTGTCCTGGTGCCATGGGGTTGACAGTCCCCCTATGTCCATCCTGTCGCAGAGCACATGGAGTGGGAACAGTGCTATGAGCGCATGCTCAGCGCCGTGGAGTCCTCCCTCGAATGTTTCATCATCACCGTACCTCCCTTCAACCATCTCCCTGAGAGTTTCTGGTACCGTGAACCAGAGTGCCCTGGTCCTGAACCTGATGGGTGGAAGTTCAAGGTCCCTCTTACCCAGGACCTTACTGTAGTTCATGACCCTGTAGCCGGTGTAGTGCTCTGTAACCTCAACCTCCCCGAAGTTGACCTCAAGGCTTCCCACCCGCCGCCTTCTGAGTTTCCTGATCACCCTGAGCTCTGTCTCCCTGAGAACCGATGTGTGGTACTCCACGTCCCTCCTCTCAACGGTTATCCTCCTCTTCTCCAGATCAAAGTCCCGTACGATGTAGGTGTTGCCGTGGTTCATGAGGACAGCGCCCTCATGGGCCTCCCTGTATGCCTGGGACCGGCTCATGGTCTCAAGTGTCCGGCCCTCACATATCACCGTGAAGGTATCTGATGAGATATCATCCAGGCCATACCTGAACTGGGGGTCGGTGCTGCACACCAGTCCCTCATGTGAGATTTCAAGTTCGCCCTCCCCAAGCATCTCCCCTGCCACTGCCATGCTGAAGTCGTGGTCCAGGAAGTCGTCGAGGGTGAGGGGTAACTCTGAGGCCGCGCAGGCAGTATGGTTCCTGAGTATGAACCTGTTTTCAGGGTTGATTATGGCGTTCTCATGGGGCCTCTCGAAGATGAAGGAGGGGTTCTTCATGATGTACTGGTCCAGGGGGTTCTCGAATGCCACCAGGATAACAAGGGAGTCATTCCTGTTCCTCCCTGCCCTCCCTGCCTGCTGCCAGGTGGATATCATGGTTCCCGGGTACCCTGATATTATGACAGCATCCAGTGAACCGATGTCTATACCAAGCTCCAGGGCATTGGTGGTGGTTACACCCAGGAGCTTCCCGGATCTGAGCCCTGACTCTATCGTCCTCCTCTGATCTGCAAGGTAACCTGCCCTGTAGGATGTCACACGGTTAATGAGCTTCCTGTTTTCCCTGTCAAGCTGCTCCCGGGTCCACCGCGTTACAAGTTCAGCCATCTTCCTTGAAACCGTGAAGCAGAGGGTCTGAACATCCCTCAGAACAAGGTAGGTGAGTATGGATGAGGTTTCAAGGTGCGCCGATGGGTCACCCCTCTTACTGTAGGGGTTGTAGAGTACGAAGTGCCTGGGACCTGAGGGTGATGTGTCCCGTGAGATAACATGGAAATCCAGGCCAGTCAGTTTGCCTGAGAACTCCTCAGGGTTGGCGAGGGTTGCACTTGCAAGGATGAACCTGGGATCTGAACCGTAATGCCTGCAGATCCTCCTGAGCCTCCTTATGAGGAGCGCCACACTTGATCCGAAGACACCCCGGTACTGGTGGGCCTCATCTATCACCACGTACCTGAGGTTACTGTAGAACCTCCTCCACTGGTGGTGCCATGGGAGGATACGGTGGATCTGGTGGGGGTTGGTGAGGACTGCCCGTGAGTTCCCACGTATCCATGGCCTCATATCCCTGGGGGTGTCCCCATCATAGGTTGCCGGGTTCAGTGTGATTCCAAGCTCAGATTCCAGGTGCCTGAGTACCTTCAGCTGGTCCCTTGAGAGTGCCTTGGCAGGGTAGATGTAGAGGGCCGTTGCACTCCCATCAAGGGTTAGGGTCTCCATTATGGGGAGGTTGAAGGCCAGTGTCTTCCCTGAGGCCGTCGGGGTTGTTATGAGGATGTTTTTCCCCTCCCTTATGGCCTCAAGGGCCTCTGCCTGGTGGCGGTAGAGTCTGATACCGTGCCCTTCAAGGTACTCAGTGATGTTGTCAGGTAGGTCGGTGACCTCCGCGTATTCAGCGCGCCTTGCGGGGACCGTCTCAACGTGTTCCACTGCATCCCTGAAGCGCCAGTCCCTGGTGAACCTCTCAAGCACCCTTTTAACCATGTTAATAGAATTGGGGGACGATCCTATTAAATGTTTTTTCAGATCTCAGAATATCCGCCAACTCTGAGTCAGGATCAAGAGACCAGATACTATTAAATGTTTTTTCAGTTCATTGCCCCCTCCCACATGATTCAAAATTAGTATATACATGTAAACTCATATTATTTAACAGTGAAGAGGGGAGTGTTAATATCAGGAGAGTGATTGTGATTATCCTAGCACTTGCCGTTCTTGCGGTGGCAGGCTGTGTCTCAGAGGAATCAGAATACCAGGATCAGGACCTCAATAATTACTCAGATGTGAGTCCAGAGGATTATATCACCTCAGATACAGGTAATGCCTCGGGAACAGGTGAATATGATGCCAGTGGTGTCTGCACCTACGTTGTTGATGGGGACACCATCGATGTTTCAGGCACAGGGAGGATACGCCTTGTGGGTGTCAACACCCCGGAAAGGGGGGAACCAGGCTACAGGGAGGCGAAGGACTTCATGAAATCCATGTGCCTCTCAAGGACAGTGCAGCTCGACATAGACGATGCAAAAAGGCATGATAAATATGGGAGGGTCCTCGCCGTGGTCTACGTTGACGGAGTCAACATAAACAGGGAACTACTGAGGAGAGGGTATGCGGAGGTCATGTACATTCCACCATCCGAGTTCAACCCATATGAATGGACCTGAAATGATAGAGATGGTGTCAGGTACAATGATGCTTAACATTTGAAATTTACATGCAACCTTTAAATGTAATCTTTGATATAAACATGATATAACTGAATTAATCGGGAAGGTTTGTTGATGTCAGAGACAGCATTGATTGACCTGTTTGCAGGTGCCGGGGGACTCACCGAGGGTTTTTTAAGAAATGATTATGAATTTGTATCACATGTTGAGATGGATCTGAACGCAATCAGGACACTTGAAACCCGGTGCCTCTACCATTACCTGAAAAGGGATGGTAATTCTGACGATTACAGCGCGTATCTGATGAATGAGATAAGCCGCGATGAACTCTTTGAGGAACACCCTGAATTCAACAGGGATCTCTACATGAATCTAGAGCTTACAGAGGGAAATAAGAATTGTGTTATAGAACATATTAAGTCAAAAGTGGAAGTTCTTGGATTTGAATCAGTTGAGGGTATCATTGGCGGTCCCCCATGCCAGGCCTACTCCTACGCTGGAAGGGCGCGTAAGAATATGGCGAATGACAGGAGAAATTATCTCTACCTCATCTACCTCTCATTCCTGAAGGAATTTCAACCTGAATTCTTTGTCTTTGAAAATGTCCCGGGAATGATTTCAGCAAAGGAGGGTCTAATTTTATCTGATTTTCAGGAGAAGGTCATCAATCTCGGTTACAATCTTGATGTCAAAATTCGTGATGCCTCGGATTTTGGTGTTCCGCAGCGAAGAAAAAGGCTCATAGTTATAGGACATCGTCTGGAAATGGATGGTGAAATAAATTTTGAAAAATACAGATACAGGGGTACTGTGTGGGATTTACTATCAGATCTACCTCCCCTTGAACCCGGAGAAGGTTACGATGGACCGCAGCGTTATGCAGGAAAGCCTGCACAGCCTCTGAAAGAATCAGGTATAAGGACAGATGGGGATGTGCTGCTCCATCATCAGGCGAGGAATCATAACTCAAGAGATCGTGAAATTTACAGACGAGTGATTGAAGCATGGGAATCTGAAAGAAGAAGACTGAAATACACTGAGCTTCCGCCGGAACTCAGGACTCACAGGAACACCAGCTCATTTCTTGACCGCTACAAAGTCGTTGCAGGTGACCTCCCATTTTCACATACACTTGTTGCTCACATATCCAAGGACGGACACTACTACATCCACCCTGACAGAAAACAGGCCCGTTCTCTGACCGTAAGGGAGGCTGCAAGGATTCAGTCATTTCCTGACAGTTACATATTCGAGGGGTCCCGGACATCGAAGTATCAGCAGATAGGAAACGCTGTGCCACCATTAATGTCAGAGGGGATTGCCCGCAGGATCCGTGAAATATTAAGGGGGGGTCTCTGATCTCTGAAAAAAACCAGCTCATTGATATCCATGCAAAAATCTGTGATTGGGGAAAAAGTAATTTAAGAAAATTTCCCTGGCGTGAACGAAATGATGATTATGGAATCCTCCTGGCTGAAATAATGCTTCACAGAACACGTGCGGAGCAGGTTCTTGAGATCTATGAAGACTTTGTTGAAAGATTTCCGGATTTTAAGTCTGTGTGCGAGGCAGAACCTGAAGCCATAGAAAATGAACTCTCATCACTTGGTCTCAGATGGAGAGCCAGAAATCTCCATAAACTCTCATGTGAGATCGAACGCAGATACGGTGGCGTGGTTCCAAGAAACAAAGGGGAACTGCTTGAACTTCCAGGTGTAGGGAATTACATTTCATCAGCGTTTTTATGTTTTTCAGAGAACATTCCCGAACCTCTGCTGGATACAAACACCGTGAGAATCATCGGTAGATTATTCAACCTTAAAATTAACGATTCATCCCGCAGAAAAAAGGATTTTGAAACACTAATGAGGAGGCTTCTTGAATTTGGTGACTGCAGGCATTTTTCATTTTCCATGATTGACCTCGCAGAGGCTGTGTGCAGACCTTCCAGTCCACTCTGCCATGAATGTCCCCTGAAACTTTCATGCAGCTTTTACAGGAGATCCCATGATGAGACAGATAATGATTGAAGAAATAATAAAGGAGGTTCTTGGACCGCGCGATGGTCCTCAGGAACTTCTGAAGAGTGACCCCTACGATGAATACATAACAGGTGTTATTATTCCAGAAGAATGGAATCCTGTTATGGAAACTGGCCCCGCTGACCCTGATTCTGAAGGTGTTAATGATGGCATGAATTCATCAGAAGAGGACGATCTTTCGGATAACGAAGTATCACCGTCCTCGGAACCATTTATCAGACCCCGATCATTTGGCATGTCATTCATGGTGCCCTCAAACACAGATAAAATGGATGTGTGTGTTACGTGGGGCAGATACACAAAGGACGAAGACAGGAAAATGTGGAGAAGAGAAAGCCATTTCCGCATCAAAAAGATTTCACTTGAAGGTGACAGCACCCATGAATGCATCTATGAAGGGGATGACGGTCGTATAATGATCAGTGTTATGGTTCGCCACGATGGAAACTTCAGAAAGAATGTGCGAGTGATTCTTGTAAACGAACTTCATACCACCAGACGTTCTTACAGACCGGAAACATCATCCTGTATTTTTCAGCCGAGCATCCGTGTTAATGTGGATGGGTGCCCGGAGGCTGCGGGTCATGCCGAAGATTACAAGAATGAGATGAATTTCATCTACAGAAACAGAAAAATTGACGTTATGGGGATTCAATGTTCAGCCGTATCAAAATCCTGTGAATATTCACAGCACATCAATGAAAGCGTTATATGGTCTGATGGTGTTGAGCTGGCTGAAAAGTTCCCTGAAATTCAAAATTTCAGAAAACCAGATTTCAGGACAGAATTTGTACCCCTCTATTCTATCCCAATACCATCCTTTGATATAGAGAATGTTGGTGAACTATCCGCAACGGAACTTTCAGAGGCATGGGATCCAGCTTCACTTTCAGAAATCATAACTCCGCTCATAGATTCATATGAAGAATGGATAGAATCCAACAGAGAAGAATATCTGTCCATGGATGATGAAAAGAAAAAATTTGCATCAGATATAATTGAAAGACAGGAACATGCACTGCAAAGAATCAAAAAAGGATTGGAAATTCTCATAGACCATGATGAAGCAAGACTGGCCTTCTGTTTTGCAAATAAGGTTATATCACTTCAGCATAAATGGGCTGATAGAGACGATGATTTCCTATGGAGACCATTCCAGATTGCATTTTTCCTCATGAACATCGAAGCGATATTCAATCCACAATCTGAAGATCGTGATGTGCTGGATCTCCTGTGGATACCAACAGGAGGCGGGAAGACAGAAGCTTATCTTGCTATCATGGCCTTCACAATCTCACTTCGCCGTCTCAGAGGTTCTCTGGGTTCAGGAGACAGTGGCATATACTATGGGACAGCAGTTATATCGAGATACACCCTGCGACTCCTCACAGTACAGCAGTTCAGAAGAACACTTAGAATGATAACTGCGGCGGAGTATCTTAGAGTTTTCGTGTGCAGGGATGGTCTTCGTGGGTGGAGACCATCTGCCTGTGATATTAAAAAGGACTGGCTTTATGGATCTGTCAGGTTTTCGGCTGGCCTCTGGGTTGGTGGAGGTGTATCCCCACTTCATCTCAGAAAAAGAAATACAGGGGCCATGGACATACTGTTATCCTCTGATGAGAACAGATCTGAAAGTGAGCCAGCACAGGTCATCAAGTGTCCCGCCTGCAATGCCTGGTTGAGTCTTCCCTCATCCTTCAGATGCTTCACTACCTGCCCATGATAACACGATAATCATCGTTGTCAGAAAAAAGAAAGATGATGTGATTTTCGAACCTTCAAAAATCAGGGAGATGTTTCCCGAAATTGTGGATATTATAAGTTCCAGAGAAAACCTCAGGGAAGATCACGAAACACTCACCATAAAATTTTATGAAGGGGATGTTGATCTCTTCCGGATATCCGAAATCATGGAATGTATCGGAAAGTACTTTGAATTCTCTTCACTGAGCTGGCGCAGACCCGGATACTTTGGAAGCTCCTATGATGAAGGCAGAAAAAAAAGAAGATACTCTGACTTTGAAATATGGTGCCCCAACCCTGAATGTCCTCTTAATACAGGAGTTGAATGGATGGAGGGCATTCCCTCAGATGAAAAAGCAGAGTTCCCTGACGGGAACACCTTAAGGAGGTTTGAGGGTCCATTTAAAGAGAACCGGAGAATTCCAGTTCCCGCATACACAGTCGATGAGCAGGTTTATGCAAGATGCCCCACAGTTATCATAAGCACGGCAGATAAGATTGCAAGGCTATCCTTTGAACCAAGGGCAGCTGCAATCTTCGGGAATGTTGATAAATTCAACAGATTTTACGGTTATCACAGAGATGGACTGTATCCTGAAGAGGCTACAGAAAGGAGTAAAAAATATGATACTGCTGTTGACAGGTTTCTGCCTCCCGAACTGATAATCCAGGACGAACTTCACCTCCTGGACGGTCCTCTTGGAAGCATGTTTGGGATCTATGAGGCAGTCGTGGAGTCACTGCTGTGCAGTGGAGGGGTGAGACCAAAATACCTTGCATCCACTGCAACGATAAACAATGCAGGTGACCAGACAAAACTTCTCTTTGGAAGGGATCTGTTCCAGTTCCCCCCAAATGGTCTTGAAATAGAGGACTCATTTTTCGTTAAGGAGGATGATCCCGCCAGCGCATGGGATGAAAAAAAGGGGGGCAGACTTTACATGGGAATCGCAGCACCTGGAAGAGGTCCAATAACACCCCAGATAAGGCTATGGGCCCGTGTTCTCAAAACATCGGCAGAAAACACAGATGATGAGGCCATCAGATATTACTGGACAGTTGTGGGGTACTACAATTCAATAAGGGAACTGGGAGGGGCAATTGCATTTTACAGGGAGGACGTCGTGGAAAGGTTGAAGGAGATTTCAGGTGATGATCCCCGTGATATAGGGCCCGATCCCCTTGAACTTTCAAGCAGGATTGATTCAACTGCTCTGCCACTTGTACTGGACGGAATAGAACGTGATGGGGAACAGGAAGGAACTCCTGAGTATGATGCCATATTCACAACTTCAATGTTCGGTACCGGTGTTGACGTGCCCCATCTATCCCTCATGATTGTCAACGGTCAGCCGAAGACAACCGGATCCTACATACAGGCAACTGGAAGAATAGGACGAAAATATGGCGGTCTTGTTCTGACATTTCTGAATGCTGCAAGACCACGTGACATGAATCACTATGAGATGTTCATGAAGTATCATGCAAGGATTCATGAAAATGTTGAACCCGTGTCCGTTTCACCGTATTCAGAGGGAGCCATGAGCAGGGCCCTTGGACCCGCAGCAGTCGCATTTCTCAGGAATATGCCATTATCCGCCGCCAGCTGGACAGAAAACAAGGAAGGTGACATAATACTTTCTGAAAAAGCCTCTGAAGACATTCAGAAACTCATTGAATCCATGGTGAAACGTGCTGAGAAAATATTTAAAGACAGGACGGAGTCCTCGATCATTAAAACTTCTCTTGAGGAGTGTATGAAGCGGTGGAAAGCTGTTGCCAACGAATCCGATGAACTCCATTTTTCGGAATACACGCAATTTAAAAGACCAGAACACGACGTGGTTCTAGCCACTCCAGCACATGAATATGAAAAACTCAAAACAGTTTTCAGGAATGCCCCGAATTCACTGCGGGATATTGAAGAAACAACAGGTTTTAAGGTGTGAAAATGAGTCATGATGTGCAGCATCTGAGGAGATCCCAGTTCATATTTACCTATGGACCCGGAGCCATACTGGAGGGAAAAAATGGACCCCGGATAATCCCTTCACTGAATCAGGGACTAAGGAATTTATTTACCAGTGAGTACCTCGAAAAATTTGAGGTTACTGACAGCAGGCTTTCTGAGTTCCTCAAGAAAAATGAGGAAATTAATAAGATAAGGCTATTTTCAATACCTAGCAACGCAGCTCTTAACCGTGATGAAAGCCTTTACATCTACAACACATATCCATTTCCTCGCTGGAAAATATGTTATGGAAGAGACAGTGATAAGAATCATTCACCAGTCCTTTACAAAGATGAAAGAGGCGGATGTCCCCTATGCGGATCAGATAAGGCTTCAGCAACACGATTTGTTGCCGCATGTCCTGATGGACATCTTGATGAGGTGCCCTGGCACTATCTTGTTCACAGTGAAAGGACTGGCTGCAATTCGCGGTATTTTTACTGGAAAATTGAGGGACCATCCATTGCACACATAAAGGTTGAATGCCCCGAATGTGGACAGTCATCATCCCTGCGTGATATTTACAGGAAAAAATTCCGATGCACCGGCAGATTTCCTGAAAATGGAGATGGGAATCGTGGAAGTGAAACATGCGAACTTGAAATGAAAACTATTCAGAGACAGTCAACCTCACTGAGGATACCTGTAACACTGACCCTTGTTAAAATTCCCTATAAAAACAAACTCGATGAAATACTGGAGGATCCTGAATTCAGGGGCGGTCTGATTTCCCTGATAAAAACAGGAGTGAATAAAGAAGATCTGCTTTCATATGTTAGAGAAAATAAAGGAGAATATTATCATGACATTGAACATTTTATAACGGAAAGGGGATACGGCGAATTCTGTGAATATGTGCTGAACTTCACTGAGAATAGAACAGCAGATCCTCTTGCAGATGAATTTCAGGCCCTCAGAGAGATGCAGAGCTCTGAAATCCTATCAATGGGAAGACCGGTGGATTTTTCAGTTGATTCTCAGCTTTCTCTTAAAATTATTCCTGTCAGAAAATTGAAGCTCACAACAGTTCAAATAGGTTACTTCAGGAGTCCCTATCTCAAAAAAAATGAAAATTCAGAGGTGCTGCAACCAAGAATTGTAAGAACAGGAGCACGGGATGCACTGTCAGGAACATGGTGGTATCCTGCATTTGAGAGCGCGGGTGAGGGTTTGTTCATAACGGCTGATGTAAGTACAGGTGACCTTTCATCTCCGGATGTGCTGCAGGAGTGGAATGAAAAAAATCTGATTCATGATGAAATTCTGAGAAAAAATAGAAGTGTGACCCCTGAATTTGTATGGTGGCACACACTTTCACATGCTCTTATAAGGGCCGTCTCACTGTATTCTGGCTATGCATCAGCCTCGATAAGGGAGAGGGTCTACTCAGACGGGTGTCATGGAGGCATTCTCCTCTATTCATCATCCATTGGAGATGAGTGCAGTATGGGGGGCCTCTCGGGATGTGCTTCGGAATCCAGATTTGATGAGATATGGAAAATGGCAATGAAAGATCTTGAATTCTGCTCCAACGATCCAATATGCCATCAGAACAGAATTTCAGAGGGAAATTACAATGGTTCAGCATGTCACAGTTGTTTAATGATCTCTGAGACGTCCTGTGAACACAGAAATAGATGGCTGGACAGGCATGTGGTTCTTGGAGATTGATGATTCGTCTGATCCGTCAAAATGGTGAATTAATATGGAACCTGCATATTACTATCATGACTACCCTGTATGCCCAAACTGCAACGAACCTGCGATTACAGGAGCACCTCTCCTGATGGAGGATGATGAAACATTCATGTGCTCCTCCTGCGGCGCTTTCTTCAGCAGGACAATGTATCTTCATAGGCAGGAAAAACTCTATAATCTCCTGAAAAAGTTAAAAGGACCCATAAAAAAGGATCTATCTTTACTCTGGTCAATAAAAAATAATCCAATTGAGAAATCGTATCTGAAATGGCTTCCCCAAATTAGTTCAGGTAAGTACCTGATAACATGGCCCTGGAAGGACGTCAGGTTTATCCCCCTTCTGATATGCGAGTACCTTAGGATTAAGAAAAATGCGAAAATCATTGTTGTTGGAGAAATCCATGATAAAACTGATAGAACTGAATTCGGGCTACCTGACCCCTTCTCAGCATTTGAAAGTCTCCATTACATTGAAAATATGTCCTTTAAATTG
Source organism: Methanothermobacter sp. DP (assembly GCF_026692625.1). Taxonomy (NCBI): domain Archaea; kingdom Methanobacteriati; phylum Methanobacteriota; class Methanobacteria; order Methanobacteriales; family Methanobacteriaceae; genus Methanothermobacter; species Methanothermobacter sp. DP. The sequence goes on from NZ_CP113501.1 coordinate 623,892, forward strand.
AATTCAGAGGATTATAGAGAATTTAAAAGGATAATATCAAAAATAGACAGAAAAAATATCTTCAAAAAGAAAAAAAAGATTCATTACAGAATAAAGGATTTAAAAAACAAACACGTGACAGAAATATCGTTTTATAATCCTGAAATGACCCTGAGAAAATGCAGAAACCGCATTCTAAAACATTACAATAATCTCTATGGCATGGATGCTGTAAAAAGTATTACTCTAAAAAATGAAAAAGGACAGAAAAAAAAGGAAATGATAAACGATGCTGGAATAATCAATATAACAATTGAGGAAAGGTGCGAATGGACTGGGGAAAGGCTTCGTTTTCCAAAATTTGACATGTTCAGTGCAATACTACATTCTGACAGCTTGATAAAGGTCAAAGAGCAATTTAAATATGATTGCATAACTGAAGTCATAAATACTGACATTTCAGGAAATTCAGCGGTTTTTATCTCGCAATTTCTGGAACCTGATTATCTTTTTGGTCTCATTGAAGAATTTAATCCAGATATTGTATTCTTCACCGATTCCGATTTTTTCGTCAATGAAAGGCTTTTCAGGGGACGAAGATGGCGAAAATTTCAGGAATTTATTCTTTCAACGGATCATACTATTCTGATGTTTTCCATCAGACCAGATAGCCGCCACCTTTACAGGGATCTAATGGACAGTTTAACGGCACACACATGGGACTGTGTACCAATCCTTGATATTCTTTTCAGAGAGAAAGATAATTCAATACAATCCCCATTTTCATCATCATTAAGTGAACTATCTCTTAACCCCCAGGATGCTAAAATAGAGTATGTTCATGTTGATGAACTTGATAGAATAGAAGAGACATCCGAGAGGATTCTTAAAGTGAACAATGACAGAACTCTCCGCAAATACCTGAGACATCTTCCAGAAACACCACTCCATCTTTCTGGGCCATACAGGTATTCAATGAAAGGATGGGTCATTGATAACATTCTCAATGAACTTCTGGATACGCCCTTATTTGATGAAGTAAAAAACACATTCGAAGATGTTTATTCAGTTTCATCAAGTTCACAGCAAAATCCGATATTGAATTCAATGAAAGACATCATTGAATCAGAAGTGGCAGCAAATGGAAATCAATCCATATTTGTCGTCTTGAAGTCACGTGAAGAAACAAAAAAACTGAAAAGGATTTTTGAGACTGATGAGGAGAATTCCATAGTTAAAGCTGTTGAGGTATGCACATGGAACGATCTTCCCAATCATTACGAAAAGAATAATTCAGTTGTAATTACAACATCATATCCACCTATAGACTACTCGATGAATGATACACAGGTAACTAAATTCTACTTCATAGGGGGATCCCGCAATCTCAAGAAAATAAAATCAATAGTCGAGAACAGAATCACAGAACAGGTAAAAAAACCTCTACATATCCCAGCCAGAGATGAAAATGCGCCGGCACTGCTATTTGATGTTACAGAAAAGATCAGTGATCAGAAAACTGTTAAAGAGGAAATTCTGAAGTTTGAGAAAGCCCTTAGATCCGAATCGCATAACAGATCATCGCTTCATGAAAGAACCCCTGAAAGACGTAAAAGAACCATAAAGCCCGGTACTGAATGTGTACTTGCCATAAATGAAATGAACGAGGGAATGTTCATACCTCCCCACAGAATCCTGTTTTTTAAGGATGAGTATGCTGATAGAATAGAGCACATCAGAGCCGGAAGCAAAGCAGAAAACCTTCAGAACAGATCCTTGCTGCTGGATGAACATGGATTTTATGCATCATTCAAAATTCTCTTCACACAGTTCATGATAGAAATTGCTCCTCATCTGCAGATAAAAAGATCCTATTATATATGGAACGGATTTGGGGAACTGGTTGAAGATTCCTATGAGTGGCTCAAGAATATGAAAACCGCCGTGGAAAAACTTATGAATACCCATGGCTGCCATGAGGAGCGGGCAAAGGATTACCTTTCAAAATATCTTGTCAAATTTGATTTAAATGCCAGAAATCATGAATATATAAAAACTCACTGGTTGTCTGAGCCAGAGATCATAAAAACGTCAGGGGGTTATGTTCCCATTTTCGACGTTGAACATCCCAAGGGACTTGCAGATGTTGAAAAAATATACATGGCCCTCAATGAACTGTTCCCTGAAATGGGACTCGATGAGGAGCAGGCAAGGAAATCCTACATCGCCTCACTGACACTTCAGGAGATGAGAAGGAAATTCTTAACCGACGGAAAACAATCATTACCTCTAAAACATCACAGACTCTATGATGAACTCTGGAAAGAAATAAAACACGTTCTCAAACGTTCAGGCAAGTTTAAAATAAAGCAGGCAAAAAATGTTAAGGTTAAAATAAGTGCACCGTCAATGAAGATACTCCCAGATTATGAGAGATACATCAGATGAGTTGCAGCTGGTTTTCTTTCCATCTCTCAAGAATTTCCTTTTTAATTTCCATGAGTTCTGCATCATTAAGTATCCTTCCATATCGTGTGATATGACCCCTCAGGACCCGCAGTATAAATGACACCACAGCATGCCCTATCATATCACCCTTAAGGCCATATGGTGGTTCTGAGAGAAACCGCATCTCTTCAACAAGATCAACGTTCTCCTTTTTTGAGAGTTTATCAACGGTGACCTCAACCATTGCCTTAACAGGATGGTATGTGCCGTTCTTCAGGTTGAGTTCCTCATCAACGATCCATTTCCCATTAGTATCACGGAGAAGGTGGGATAGAAAGCGGAATAAACCCTTGCTGGACTTCCCCCTGAACTCATCAAGTGTACTCGAGAGGAAGAATATCTTGAAAACATTTGGATAGTCCTTCCCTATTTTCCAGAGGTTCCTGTTTCCACGTATCTCGGGTATATTCTCAGGGCCGAAGGGGAAAATCCTTCTTGAGAGTTCACTGTTTATCAGCTCACTGACACCGTAGAGCCTATCGCCACCACCTGATTCACCGTTGAGGTACCACCGGAAACCTGACTGCATCATGTCCCCGATCCAGGTCGCGATTATCCTCTCAGCAATCCTTCTGTGCTCACCCTCATCTCTGGTCTCTGCAAGTGTCAGATGATCAAGCAGCAGCTCAAACCTCTCCCCTGCTGGGGCCACATCCGGGCAGATGACTATGACGTTCCTTAACTCATTAAAATTGATTTTAAAATCTGTGTCATCAATTCTAATTAAAAGAAGAAGAGGTATGGCTGAGCCTGGCCCTTTGAACCTCTCTGATGTTAAACCGCGATCTGCGGTCGCACACACTGTGATGAGTTCTCTGAGTGAGGCGCCCCTTATAAAACCATAAATGTCATGAATCCTTTCACCGAATAGCCTCTCAGGGTTCTCCATGAGCGAATCACGTAAGTTCTCCCTTAATCTGATCTCATCAGGGGTCAGGTCCGGCCTATCGGTGTTAAATGTTTTGAGAAAGGTTATATAGATGTCGAGCACTTCAGTGGATGGTGTTTTTTTAAGGTAGATAACCCCCTCGGCAATATTCAGGAGTCCGTAATCCTCAAGTTCTTCAAGAAAACGCTTTAGTGGTTTCTCCTCCAGTCCAAAAACCTTCAGTGGACATCCTGGAACTTCACCAGTTAAAAGATCATTTATCTTTATTTTCCCTGTTTCCAGCTCCTCTGAAAGCCTGTAGAGGCAGTATGCCACCACATGAGGGTCAATATCATTGAGGTGAACCCTTTTAATCTGTCTACCCCTTTTATTTCCTCTGAAAGTAATGAGTTTCCCAAGATGGGAGTGCTCAAACATGTTAATGATGGCTGAGACAGGGTTTTTCAGGGTTGATTCTGTGAGGTCTGGCTCCTCAGATTTCAGAATACCTGTGATCTCATCCTTACCGAGGTACTCGTCAAAACCGATACGATCACAGAATATTCTAACTGCAGGGGAACCATGGTACAGTTCTGCCCATATTATCTGCCAGGCTGATTCAGGTTCCATGAAGTAGATATCACGGATTCTCCTGAAGAGGGGCGTTACCCTTTTTCCTACTATGAGCCCGGCATCCTCAAGCCAGGACTCAACGGCATTTACCTGGATGGGACCGAGGTTATTCCTTTCAGTCCACTTCTCCTCCCAGAGGAAGATGGATGGTAGCCATTCATCCCTCAGACCAAATGTGGAGTATCTGTCAATGCCCCTTTTTGAATTCATCATAGATTAAATACTGGATGATAAAATAAATAAATTTGGGGTGGCTTTCTTGGTTAGATATGTTAATTTGAGGATAGTATCTGATGGGAAAGAGATAGAGGGGCTTCAGGAGCGAATGAAACGTATTCTCACTGAAAGGGCTGACAGAGTCGTTGAGGGTGGAGCGGGTTTTCAGGGTGGTGAAGAGAAGGGGAAGGTTTACTGGATCTCGGACCTCAGGATATGGTACATGACCCGTTTCATCAAGGAAAGCAGGTACTGGAACGGTTTTGGGACGGATGAACCTGCTGAGGGTGAAAACAGGACAATAGTCTGTGAGATAAACTTTCCCCCTGAAGGCATAGATCGTAGAATAGGAGCTGCCTTTGCACGTGACCCCCTTGGAAACTACTACGTGGTTCACAGGGGCAAACTTGGCGGTAATTACAGTAAAAAATTTTTTGAGGATAATTATAATGGCGAGTGGACAGAGGTGGCTGATGGTGACAGAGAAAGCAGGGTTGTGGTGATAGGACCCTTGGACGAGACACTCCCCGAGAATATAAGGGAATTTGTATATGAGGTTAAAAGGATGAAAACAGCTGGAACTGTTTTCAGGGTTTTATCAGATAAAGAAGAGATAGCAAGAACTCAGAAAACCCTTGACAAAATACTGAAATCCCGTGCCAGTGAAATCGTGGAGCCATCAATGGTAAAATTCACATGGCCAGATGCAAAGGAGGCATACTGGATTCCTGATCTTAAAATGTGGTATGTATACAGAGACAGGGAGGGAAGCCATAAAAATGCTTTCGGAACAAATAGGCCGGGAAGCTCCGAAAAACCTGTTGTCTGCACACTCAATATACCCAAGGAGGGTATCAACAGGTATGTTAAGGGCGCCTTTGTAACTGACTCTGATGGCAATCACTACCTCATACACCGTGGAGGCATTTCAGGAGTCAGTAAAGAAAAATTTAAGGAAATATTCCATGAACAGTGGATCAGAGTCACCGATGACGAAGGCCATGACGAAGCGGTTCTCATAGGAAAAATTGATGAAAACATCCCTGAGATGATAAAGAATTTCGTAGACAGGTTCATATGGATAAAAAACTGCGGTTGGGGAATCAGCTTCCATGATTTTCTGAAACTCAGGGGCTACCACTTCAAACCTGAACTCATCGAGAACTTCCTCCTCTCACTCAAGGTGAAGCCCTTCGTGATCCTCACAGGTAACTCAGGGACAGGTAAGACGAAGCTCGCCCAGCTCTACGGCCAGTACATTTCAGCCCCTGAGAGGAAGAGGTACCTCATCGTACCCGTGGGCGCCAACTGGACCGAGAAGAGGCACATATTCGGTTACCTCAACATCATGACAGGTAAATACCAGAGCACACCTGCACTGGACTTCATCAGAAAAGCCTCAAAGGACCCCGAGAATCCATACATACTCATACTCGATGAGATGAACCTCTCACACGTGGAACGCTACTTTTCAGACTTCCTCTCAGCCCTCGAGAGTGGTGAACCCGTACCCCTCCATGACGACCCTGACTGTGACTTTCACTCAGAGATAACACTCCCAGAGAACCTCCTGGTTGTCGGTACCGTGAACGTGGATGAGACAACCTACATGTTCTCACCCAAGGTCCTTGACCGTGCCAACACCATAGAATTCGAGACCCTGAACCCCAGGGAATACCTCCTGGAGGAGGGGGAACCCGGGGAACCTGCTGGGGACCTGGAATTTCTGGAGGACCCCCTCAACCATGACGCCAGTGACCCCGGGGACCTGGGTGGCATCCGTGATGAGCTGGTCCGTGAACTCAGCTTCTTCCATGAGAAACTTCAGAGGGCAGGATTTGACTTCGGTTTCAGGGTAACCATGGAGGTACTGGAATTCATGCGCGCCGCATGGGTGTACGAGGGAAAACCCGCAAAATGGGAAAACTGGGAGCGCTACCTGGACGCCCAGATCAAACAGAAGATCCTCCCCAAGATCCACGGCCCGGAGAGGCTCCTGAAGGACACCCTCAATGAGCTGAAGGACCACTGCGAGGGGAGATTCCCTGACTCCCATGATAAACTGGGGGAAATGGTGGAGACACTGAGGATCCAGCGCTACGTATCATTCATAAGGTAGTTGAAGATGGACTCCGAGATTATCATAGAGTTTCAGATGGGCACCCTGAGGATCAGGGGCGGCCCGGCCCCCAGGGAGATACCTGAGAGAACCATCGAGGTTAACGGTTACCCTGTGAGTCTCATAAACGTCCCCGAGGTTGAAAGACCTGGTCTCAACGCAATCGAGTACTGCCCATACTATGATAACCTCTCAGAGATCATGCTGCTTGAGGAGACCCAGTACCATGTGCTCTTTGAGGGTTCAGGTGAATGTGATGTCCTCCCCTCCCTGAAGAGGGATGCTGTATTCCAGGAGCTCATGTTTCAGTTGGAAGAAAAATCAGCGGGTTTCCTCAACTTCAGGAGCTACGCAGGCAAGTCCTTCCTTGATGTCTCCTCCGGCGACCTCCATGAGACGATACCCGTCGAGGTGCGCTCAAAGAAGATAAACTACCATGAACAGTACCCTGCAATGCTCTCAGACCTTTCAGATGAGATAACCTCCCTCATACTGAACTCCGATTCCCCAATATTCCAGAGGTTCACCGTGGATGAACACTCAGCAAGAACACTGTACGAGGACTTCCTCATCCTTGAGCATATCTTCAGGCCTGAGAACCTCCATGCCGATGCAGAGCACATAAATCAGATGTACTCATCTGGCCTCCGGCGGGAGGTTGAACTGGTGCCTGCAGGCCTGGCAGCCACCGTTGACCCTGAGGAGATCATATCCGTGATTTCAACCCCGGGCAGCATTGATGGGGGTATCCCCAGGGTACTCCCCGAGGTGAGACTCCGTGAGACCCCTGACATCCCCGAGAACCGGTTCTACAGGTACTTTCTTGAGTCAGTTGAGGACCTTATCCTGAGGTTACTTGAAACAGCCCCTGAGGGTTACATAAGGGACTCCCTTGAGGGGTTCCTTGATGATGTCAGGGGATTCCTCTCTGCCCGCTGGCTCATGGATGTGGGTGAACTCAGTGTTCTCCCCCTCAACTCACAGGTCCTCCAGAAGAGGGAGGGTTACAGGGATATACTCAGGTACTTCTTCATGCTGGACCTCTCACTCAGGTTCACCTGGGATGAACTTGAGGATGCCATCAGGGGCTTTGAGAGGAAGCTCAGCGAACTCTACGAGTACTGGTGCTACTTCAGGCTCATAGGGATACTCGAGAATATAACCGGGGACTCCGTTAACCCCTGTGATATCTTTGACCTCAATGACTGGGGTGTGAGGCTCAGGAGGGGGATGTCGGTGCTGAGGTTCAGTATGGGGGATTTGGAAATCGCATTATCCTACAATGGTAGATTCACGAGGAATACCCGTTGCAGTTCCTATTCACTGCCCTTCAGACCAGACTATTCACTTCTCGTGGATGTGGGGGAGTGCACCTACTTCATCCACCTCGATGCCAAGTACCGTTCAACCGTTAACCCTGAGGACTTCTATGATATCGACCTCCGGGACGCCGAGGAGGAACTTGAAAGCCGGTACAGGGATGGGGATGTCTACAAGATGCATACCTACAAGGACGCCATACTCCACAGCATGGGGGCCTACATCCTCTACCCTGGCAGCAGAAGGGTGATATTCAATGAGGAAACCGGAGAGGTCCCTTCTGTGGGTGCATTCCCCATGCGACCCGGTGACTCTGCTGCGGATGAGAAGAGACTCCGTGATTTCATTGAGAGGGCCATCAGGAGAATAGCTGAAGAAAAATAAAGAATTAAAATGGATCATCCGAGAAGGTCACTTAGCCTCTCGGCGCTCCTCTTCATCTCTATCCTGATCATTCCCAGGTTCACATCCACGTCGGTTATCACGACGAGGATCCCCTCACCTGCGTCGATCATGAGGGTCTTACCACGTTTACCCTCAATCATGACCTGCTCGAGGGGCTCATGCTTTATCTCCTCGGCCGACCTCTCGGCTGTACCGAAAACCGCTGAGGCCATTGCACCCACGAGTTCCGCGTCGATGTCACCTGAAACCTCACTCTCTATTATGAGACCGTCCTTTCCAACAACCAGGGATCCGTTAACACCGTTCACCCTTCCAAGGTCCTTGAGTATCCTCTCTATCAACTTCAAACCCCCTATTCAAACATCTTCCTCATGCACCTTCTTATTGTACCCTCAGCTGCACGGTCCCCCATGACGGTTTTGAGTTCACCTGTGAGGGCCTGTGCAGCCACAAGGTCCGTGTGTTTAACATCGGCACCCTCGATCCATTTCATGACATCATCGTTGAGCTGGGAGATCTTCCTGAGGGCTGCGTCCAGTTCCTCCTGTTCATCAAGGAGGTGCATTGACTTTGCGCTTTTCACCAGGAGTTCAGGGTTCATGGCCCTGGCCATTCCATCAACACCTGATGTTTCAACGAGGGATGCCATGGTCTGGAGTGTCATGAGTATCTGCTTCTCAACCATCTCCTCAGGGGCCTTTATTATCTGGGTACCCACGTAGTAGTAGTCCAGGACACCTGCAAGTGCCACCGCAGTGACCAGGGAGCCCATATCTGCAACTGCTGATGTCACATCTGCCGGGACCACGTAGGCTGTCTTACCAGTGCTCTCTGCGAGTTCAGCGCACCTTGAGATCTGTTCATCTGTTGCAATGTCAAGTTCCGCTGTGGGCCTTCCGCCTATAACGTAGTGTTCGTGCTGCGGTGTCCCTGGCACAGCCGCAGGGTGCATTGAGGACACACCTATATCTGTTCTGTCCATTTTTAATTCTTTTTCAAGGACATAGTACAGCACCACCGGTGATACCGTGCAGGTGTTGGCTATAACCGCACCCTCTGGTAGCTCAGGAAGTATATCCCTGGCTATCCTTACGGTTCCCTTTCCGAAGGGTGTGAATAGCACCGCAACATCGGCGTCGGCTGCGGCCTCCTTATCGTTATCTGTGACGGTTACACCTGCTTCCTCAACAAGGTTCCAGTGTTCATCTTCCAGTACGTCCCTTACAGGTTCTGCAAGTGTAACCTCGTGTCCGGCCTGTGCGAATTCCATGGCCATTCTGCTTCCGCCGTATGGAGCCTCCCCGCCGTACTTTTCAGGGAGGTTCAGTTCCTCAGTATATAATTTCTGATTACCAGCACCGTAAACTGTCACCTTCATTGTTATCACTCTTTCATGTGAAAGTCTCCAGAAGAAAAAATAGGTTATGAAAACTCACCCTATTAAAGTTTTTCCATGAATGGGTGGATAATATCATGTTATTACTCATTCAGAACATTGATATTCTATTATTACTTATTCGAAACATTAAATGGAGTTTTAATCTGAAAGATTTCATTTTTCACGCGTGAAAGGTTATAAATAATCCATAATATAGAATTAGTATCCAGTTCATGCTTCCTTAAGGGGGTTTCAATGTGAAAGATCTTCAGAAAGGTGTCAGGGTACTTTTTGAGGTTATAATACTTGTTCTCCTTGGACTTGATGGGCTATCACTGCTTGTCAGCACATTCCTTCCCCTTCAGCCCGGGACATTCTCAAGGATAGTCCTCCTGGACCTCCTCACCAGTATCACGGTTGTGACAGCCTACATACTTCGGCCAGGAGTCCGCGACAGGTGGAACATTCCCGTTGTGATGGTGCCCTTCTACTTCATTGGCGTGAACCTCCTGGGGGCGAACCCTGATTCTGTCATACTTGCAGTTCTGAACCTCATAAAGGTTGTGGGGCTTTTCATTGCATTCAGGGACCTTGCGGGGTCTGTGGGGGAGTTCATAAGGACCAGCCGCCTCGGCTATGGTCTGGGACTCTTTGTATCTGTGCTTTTCGTATTCACAATCGTCTTCTACCTGGTTGAAAGTCCTGTGAACCCCCTTGTGAGGACATATGAGGACTCATTATGGTACGTCCTCCAGACCATCACAACGGTGGGCTACGGTGATATAATACCTGTAACAGCCCTTGGCAGGCTGACCGGTGTGATCATAATGATCAGTGCCATTGCATCCACAAGCCTCATAACCGCTTCTGCGACATCCACCCTCCTTGAGACCCTCAGGAAGGAGCAGGAGAGGATAGAATCTGCACGAAGGGATGAGTTCAGGAGGCTCAGTGATAAGCTGGATGAACTCGAGATGAAACTTGAGAGAATAGAGGATATGCTTGAAAAGGCTAACCTAAAAAAGAGATAAATTAACCCTTCACCGCTGTCCCTGTGGCCGTCACAGCAAGAACCTCTCCACCGAGGCCCCTGAGCACCGTGACCTCAACATCGATGTCAACCACTCCAACGGCCCCCATGGCCTCAGCATTCTGCAGCATGCGCTCAACAGCCAGCCTTCGAAGTTCGGTGATTTCATCAGGTTTCCCCACAGCCTCCCCTGCGGCTATACCAAGCATTTCACCTCCGGCATCATAGCCAAGGGGTATGCTTCCGTTTTTTGGCACCAGAAGGTCACCCACACCCTTACCTGCGAGTCCAAGGAGGTATGTTATGATAGCTGCGAGGAGGAAGTTCACTGCTGTGGGGAAGGCCGCCTGGAAGGCCAGCATCAGACCCCCCACCGTGAACACATTCCACTCAATGGGTTCGGCCGGGAAGAACCAGCCGTAGATGTTCACAGCAAAAAAGACCAGGATCGCGCTTACAGCACCGGTACTTGCCCCGTACTTCCTCCCTGCAATGTATGACTCGACGAATCCTGCAAGGAGGGGGGATACTATGTACATGATGTTGAAGCCGAATACCACAAGCTGGAACCTTACAGAGAGGATGGCTGATAAGAGGCCCGCTCCAAGGCCCGCTGCAACCGCAATGACGGCCCACCTGTACCTCCCCACAGAAAACACCCCGGTTCACTCCTCAAGGGACACCGCTGTCCCGGTGGCGGATACGAGGATCGTGTTACCCATTGTACCCCCGAGGTTGTGGTAGTCAATCCTCACCCCTATAACTGCGTCAGCCCCCAGCTTCTCGGCGGCCTCCCTCATGGAGGATAGGGCCAGTTCCCTTGCCCTTGCAAGTTCCCTCTCATAGGCCGATGTCCTGCCACCAACCACGTCCCTCACACCCGAGAAGAGGTCCTTGTATATGTTGGCCCCTATGAGCGCATCCCCGGTCACGATACCATGGTACCTGCCTATCACCTTACCCTCAACGGTATTCGACGTTAACATGAGCATCACCAAAACCCCCTTCTAACCATATCCAGCTCGTAGTCCCAATATGCAAGGTGTCCCTCCATCATCGACACCCACTCAAAATATATCCACAAGGGGATACATAGTTAACTGTATAGATAAAGGGGGGTTTATATGAGGGAATATTTTTTTCTGCTCCTCATCGTTGTGGCCGTTGCTATCTCAGGATGCACCGTCACAACCGAGGGCAACAATACGGTCCCGGACATACCATACAGGACGTACTCTGACAGTGAGATCTCATTCAGGTACCCTGCGAAGTGGACCTCAGAGAACCTGACGGTTGCAAGTCCAAACAGCATCGCAGCGGTCGCTGACCCATCAGGGGTGGATGAGGCAGGTAACCTTGAGACCCTGGTCATCATACAGAGCATTCCGCTGCCATCAGGGAGGACCCTGAAGGACGTCTATGATGAAACCTACCGGGCCTTTTCAGGTGAGCCAGGTTACAGGCTGATCTCCGAGAGAACGCTCACCGTTGACTGTGTAACCGCATATGAAAACATACACACCATCAACGTGGATGGGGTGACGAAACAGGAACGTGCAACCTGGCTTGAGAAGAACGGGAAGATCTACGTCATACTCTGCGGAACAACGCCTGAGAGGTTCGAGTCTGAAAAGAGGAACTTTGACCTTATCACCTACTCCTTCCAGGTGAAGTGATGAGAACCCTCACATCATCTCCTATCACTGCAACAACATCCAAGTGAAGTTATGAGGCTCATCCCCATACTTTTTCTGGTTATCGTATCTTTATCGTGCTGCACAGCAGGCTACAGGGTCTTTGAGAACCATGAGATCATATTCCACTACCCCGCATCCTGGAGGCAGGTCTCCTTCATTCACCCACCATATGAGGTGGAGCGGGGCTACGAGTATGCAATCACCGTTGCAGAGCCCGGCGGAGACCTCAGGACTATGGTCACAGTTGAAAAGCTGAAGGCCGGCTACAGGTTCCCTGTACCGGATAATCTCACCGGAGAAAGGAAGGTCACAGTGAACGGCTACCGTGGGGTTGAGTTCATTTACCCTGAAAATAGGAGCATGGTGAGGGCCACCATAATTGTCACCCCCATTGGGCAGTATGCGGTGATATGCAGGGCAGAGAGGGGTGACTTTGAAATGGAGAAGGAAAACTTCGACCTTGTAACGTACTCATTCAGGGTGAAGCAGTGAAAACCTAAAAGGTCCCATAGAGCCCTGCTACATGTTCACATATGGAGTGGAAGGTGCACCACCTGCAGAAATCGTTCTTCCTTGCAGGGAATTCCTCCCTCCTCACCCTACCCGCAACCTCAATGAGAACCGCTTCAACATCATCCAGCGGCTCTATCTCATGCCACTCCGAATCCTCAAAGGTGTAGGCCAGAAAGCCATCAAAGTCCTCTTCAAGGGCGTGCCTGTAGAGTCCAAGCTGAAGAGAGATATCAGTTGCCTCTATTCCCTCCCCTGTCATTGCCTTGAAGTCAACGAGTTCCAGTCCGCCATTGGAGTTTTCTATGATGAGGTCTGTCTGACCTGTCAGCATGAAACCATCCCTCATTATACTGAAGGGTTTCTCTGCAGAGATTATTCTGGCTGCACAGGACCTTATATCCTCAATGTAGCGTTTAAGTTTGGATTTGAAGGCATCAAATGCCTCCCTGCTTAAATTCAGATCCCTGAGGGTTTCTGATGCCAGTTCATGTATGTAGCCATCGGTTATGGCCTCACCCCTCATGAGGCGCCTGTTTATCCTCCTGAGGCACTCATGGACCGCCATACCATAGAGCTGGTTCCTGGTTGACGGGACATCGAAGCCGTACTCATAGAGCATCATGTACCTGAATGGGCACGTGAGGTAGGTGTTGAGTTCTGTGAAGCTCATCCTGAAGGTCTCCATGGATTCAATATCCTCCACCTCACAGGTGTTCTTTATGACCTCTATCCGGGCATATTCAGGGTCTATCCTCCCCAGTTTATCGCTTGTTATCCTTGAAGCTGATATGAGGTCCTTTATGAATGGAGAATACCCCATCCTTCCCCGGTGGTTCTCTGTCGCAGAGATTATAAGTATGTCCCTGGCCCTTGTCATACCCACATAGAAGAGTCTCCTCTCCTCAAGGAAATCCTTCCTTTCTGTGCCCTTTCTGAGTTCTTTCGGGATGAACAGGTCCTCCTGATCTTCCCTGTTCCTGCGCAATTTATCATCGGAGGCTTCCTTATGATTCCCCCCATTCCTGGGCAATTTACCATTGAACACTGAGCAGATTATGACAGCAGGAAACTCAAGGCCCTTTGCCCTGTGCATGGTCATGACATTGACCGAGTATGGGTTGTCAAGGAGGATCTGGTCGTACTTCTTAACGCTTCCTGTCATCGCCATCCTCACAAACTCCATGAGGCCCTCAACGGTGGGCTCTGATGACACCCTCTCATAGTCCTTGATTATTGAACTGAACCTTGCAAGGTTGTAGAGTTTCTCCCTTGACTCATCATCACCCATCTCAAGGAGCCTGTGGGGGTACCTGCTGATCTCAAGGATCTCATAGTACCTCTCAAGGACGCCGAGTTCACTGTCTATGAGTCTGTTGAGGGCTACGAGTTTTTCGATGTCATCCTGATGGGTGAATCCAGCTTCCCTGAATTCTTCATGGGTTCTGAATGATCTGAGGTCCTCTTCATCCATATTCCTGATTATCTCAATACTTTCACCCGTTATATCCATGAAGTCGCTCTCGAAATGCTCGGTATTTTCAGGGCTCAGTTTCTTGATTATCCTCCTCCTTATACTCCTTGTGTGGTGGAGGAGCTGTATGATGTAGAGTATCTCCTCCCTGTCAAAGAATCCGCCCTCGCCGTAAACGTTGAAGGGCATTCCCTCCCTTCTGAGTTCATTCATTATCTCGCCTGCATCGTGTTTGACACTCCTGAAGAGGAGTGTCACGTATCCCTGATGGGGAACCACATTGTGATCAACAAGGGCCCTTATTATGCTGACTATGTTGCGTGGCTCGTCCTGGTGGGTGGGGTTGTCAAGGATGAAGACCCTGTTTTTTGAGTTCCTCACGGGTTTTATGGTCTTTGGGTAGTCCCTGTACCCCTCCATGAACCTCTGGGTGATGTCCACTATGCTGGGTACTGAGCGGAAGTTCCTCTCAAGCATCACAACCTCTGCATCGTACTTGTCCTCGAAGCCCAGGAAGTTCTCTGGCGTGGATCCCCTGAAGCCGTAGATGCTCTGGTCCTCATCCCCAACTGCGAATATGTTTTTTCCATCACCTGCAAGGAGCTCCAGGAACCTCTCCTGTATGGGGTTGGTGTCCTGGTACTCGTCAACCATGAGGAACCTGTACCTTGTCCTGAGGTCCTCGAGGACCTCCTCATCACTTTCAAGAAGTTTTACGACCTGCCACTGCATCCCTGAGAAGTCCAGGACCCTCTTTTCCTCCATGAGTTTGAGGTATTTACCATATGCCTTTGCAGCGACGATTTCCATTCTTTTTGAACCATGGGAGCGGTGGTATTCCAGCAGGGCCTCCGGTTCAATCATGTTCTCCTGGCATTCACTGAAAAAGGTCTGGATTTTAAGAAATCGTTCCCGGGGTGTGTGCCTCAATCCAAGTTCTTCCCTGTGGTCGTAGATGAACATGAGCTGTTTTTCCTCATCCAGGACATGGAAGTGGGAACCCAGGGGGTGGTGGTCAGGGTACATGCGGAGTATGCGGTTGCAGAATGAGTGTATGGTGGATATCTGCATCTCCTCTGCCCTTGAACCCACACGCCCCAGTATCCTCTCCTTCAGCTCATCGGCAGCCTTCTTTGTGAAGGTTATCACCACGAGGCTTCCTGGATCAACCCCCCTTTTCTCTATGAGATGGGCCACCCTCTCAACTATGATCCTGGTCTTCCCGGCCCCTGGCCCTGCAACAACCAGCATGGGGCCGGTGAAGTGTTCCACAGCCCTGCGCTGTTCATCTGTGAGCTGGATCTCCCCTCCCATTCACTGCACCACCTGGATGTTATTTCTATGCTATCCCTTTACTTTTATAGTTTTTCTGTTGAATAAGAGCGTATTACAAATTTACTTTAATTAATTAAAAAAATTAGGTGTTTAATTTTCAGGAAAAATCTAATCAATAAAGAGATGTGAAAAATGCGTGTAAAAAACACATTGCAGTGATGCTATTTCTGGTGCCGTTTGCACTAAGAGCACTTTATTAGCGACTAATAGTACATATTGTGAAAACAGAGGCATAATCCAATTTTAAAGATGTTAAAGATTACTTTAAGTCATATAATCTCGCAGCATCAAGTAAAAGCAAATCATGGTCCACAGAAACCTGCTCTACTCCATATATTGCATGGTTTAAATCCGGGCACTCCTCAAAGCAGGTTAACCTGGGATTGCCAGCAGCTGTGGTGTGGCATCCCCCTTTTATTTTTTAGAAAATCAGAAAAATTTAGTTATACTTTTTAATCCCATGGTTTAATAAATAAACTCTTTTCATCAACTTAACCGCAACCTTTATATTCAATAAAATACATATACATTGTTACATATATGATTGTTTTATTCAGTATATTTGTGTATATGGAGGCTCAGTGACCTCCCTCTCTCTTTTAGAGGTGGTATGTTGGACATATTTGAAGGCATAAAATATAATGAGGCTGCAGAGAGAATCCTTAAATCAGGATACACTGGCCTTGAGGGGTGGGAGGAGTTTCTGAAATGCCATCCCTCCCTCTTGGACACCCCGATGGGGCGTAAAACCGCCGAGGATATCCGGATAAAATACTTCACCGACTGGACGTCCCACATACGGTTACGGGACATTATCCTCTTTGAGGCCTTCCAGGAGACCCGTGAAGACCCGGGAGAACATGATACAGAGGAGCTGAAGATGGAGATGAAATCCAGATACCCCCACTTCTTTGACCTCACAGATAAACCCTTTGAGATTAGGAAGGTTGTGGAGGCAACGCTGAACGACCTCGAAGACCCCCAGAGCGGCTGGATGAAGACCTCACTGAAGAAACTGCTGGAGTCAAGCCTGGGGGTTACAGGCAACCTGAGGTCAAGTCCATCGGCGGTATCCCACGGTATTCTATCCATCATATCAGGGTACCTTGAGGGGGCAGAGGATAAGAGGGGGTTCATCCTGGGACTCTTCAACTGGGAGTACGATATCTTCACACCCGCGGTGATAATGGATGATGAGAGGGATGTGGATGCCCTTGAATACCAGGAGACCCTGAGCTCATTCATATCAAACGCCAGGAAATGCCTTAAACTTTCAAGATCCCTTGTTAAAATCCTTGATACCACCTCACCACAGTTTCAGGTGCTTGCAGAGCTCTTCAGGGTTGCCATGTGCCTAACACCTGAATCGACACTTGCATGGCTCCAGAGGGTCTGTGAAACATACGATGTACCTGTTGAGGACCTGAGGGCCGCCCTCAGGGATAACAGCTGATATACCCTCAGAATACCTTTAATTTTTTTATTAAATGCTTACAGGCTCTCAGAGAAGAAATCCAGAATCACGGCGCGTCCCTCTGAAAACTTCAAATCTTTCAGAATACCGGGTTTTAAATTCAATTCTTTCATTAAACAGCTATTTCACTCATATTTGGATAAAATATTTTCAATTATTCAGTAAAAATATTTATATTCAATAATTTACATATACATTACTAGAGTCGGAGTGAATTATCTGGCTGTTAACATTGAGAGGTGATGTTTTGAATGAGATAGTTAAGAGCTGGCTGGAAAACCTGGAGTTCCTCAAACCCCAGGTTTCAGGGCAGATGGAGGTCATCCCGGTAAGGGCACCTGAGGGGAACCAGAACTACCTTACACTGAGAGAGGCAATGGGCAATGACCTCATAAGTATAGGTGAGGTTGACGAATATGGCTCAGTACCAAAGGTACTTGCAGTTAACCGGGCTAATGAACCCGTACTCATAATTGACGGGGAGGAACTGGAGGGTGCCAAACAGAACCGTGTGGCCAACGTCACCGTTCTGGTGCCTGAGAAGTCAGAGACCCTGATACCCGTAAGCTGCGTGGAGCAGGGCAGATGGTCCTACACCTCAAAGGAGTTCAGGGACCCTGAAAGGGTCGCTGCACTCAACGTAAGGGTTACCAAGACAAGGACCGTGACAGAGAACCTTGAGAACATTGGCAGAAGCGCTGAAATAGATGATACACCTGCAGATGAGCATGTCATCCGTGACACCTTTGGGGATAACCGGGAGGTCAACATCAGGAACCAGGAAGAGTTACTGACGGCGTACTGCTCACGCCAGAGCAGCGTATGGGATGAGGTTAACAGGCTTCACAGGAGGACCGGCTCAACCTCAAAAACAGGTGCAATGGCAGATGCCTACAGAAAGAAGAGAAAGACACTGGAGGAATTCAAAAAACCATTCAAACCAGTGAAAGAGCAGAACGGAGTGCTTGTTGCAATTAACGGTAGAATTGCAGGATTTGAACTTGTATCAAGAAGTTCATCCTACAGGAAACTCCATGATAAGATCATAAAGAGTTATGCAATTGAGGCCATGCTCCATGATGAGGTAAAATACGACCCTGTGGACCCTGAAGGCTTCATTGAGAGGATTATGAGCGCAGAGGAACACCGTTACCCCTCCCCAGGCTACGGGATAGACCACAGGTACACTGCCGAGGGTCTTGTGGGCTCAGCCCTGACACATGCAGGTGAGGTCATACACTCGGTGTTCTTCAACCTCCAGGAGGAGAGCAGGAGTATTAGAGGCTACAGGGAGAGGGCTGAGACCATGAGGAGGAACAATCACCAAATTTAACTCCAATAACCCTTTTTTATTCTCAGTGGGAAAAATCCCTGCCCAATAATCTAAAACCCCATCAAATTCTTTTATTATCACTAAACGGCTAAAAAATCCCTCAAGAATAACCGGAAAACCCCCATCAACTTCTTTATTATCAGCAGAATCATTTAACCGGACATCTGAATAACCATATTTAAAATTTGTTTTAAAATAATTAAAGTTAATTTTAAATATTGCCTCCCTTAAAGTAAACCTGAATAAAATTAAAGGGAGGTGAAAATATTAAAAGATTCATCACAGTAATGGCGGTGATACTCGCAGTTGCACTGACGGGCACAGCCAGCGCAGCGGAGGTTTCAGGACACATAAAGGAGATCTACAATGAAACATCAGGAGGATACACCACACTCCAGGACGCGCTGCCAGTGAAGAATGCCACCATCACCGTGATATACAATGGTTCGGTTATCAATGAAACACGAACAGCAGCAGACGGATCCTACAGGGTCACATTCAATGACACATTCCCAGTTGAGGTGAGGATAAGCTACCACACCTACCGTCCGGTGACATACACCGTAACCTCAAGCCGAACACTGAACCACACATTCATGCCGGATATAGCCATCATAAGCTCGGTCCCTGAGAAGGGACGCATACTGAAATCAATGGGTAACAGGAGGATAATCTACCATGACATGTGGGACCCATCCTCGGCGGCCAGTGACTGGATCATGGAATACGTGAACTTCGCCTACCTGGACATGGCAATGCCAGGGACAGGCTGGGGCGACTCCTGGTATCCATACCTCCTGAGGAGTCCCGCGAACCAGAGGAACATGATAGCAGCTGCCTTCGGTTACCCCACAGACACAGACAGCGACCCCTACGGTGGAACAGGCCTGAACCTCCTCGGTGGAACACCGGGAAATGACACGCCCGACACAGTGGAGAATACCTACATTGCAAGTTACTACGCCCTTGCATCAGGAGGGGCAGCCAGGGAGAACCTGGAGAACATGATAAAGTACATCCAGTACCTCCTCGGTGAGACCACCTTCAACCCTGTTGAGAACAATCAGGGGCCGGTTATGGCAGCCCCTGACTGGGGACTCTACCACCCTGACCTTGGAGTCATGAGTGTGGTTGCAGAAAGATCCAGAATAAAGGCCTGGATAGAAAGCAACCCTGGTCTCATACCACCATATGACAGCCTCAGATGGATAGACCAGAACTTCTCAGCATGGGCGGAAGACCAGAGGGCAGATATCTACAGACAGTTCGAGAACTGGTACACTGCAAACAAAAACATGACAGGACCATTCATCGTCGTTGTAAGCTACAGTCCATCACCAACCGTGGACGCGATAATACGCCAGGCAGAGAAACAGGGAAGGGCCATATTCAACCTGTACCAGGGGGCCACAAACCCTGCTGTGAGTTCACTCCTTGAGGAACTGGCCCTTGGTGTTAACGGTAAGGGACCCCTCACAAGGAGGATAGACGCCGTGATATCCCTCTACTCCTGGTCACTCAACTACGCCAACCTGCCATCAGGTGGGGCGCTTGCAGAGTTTGAGAGGATAAACATCCCTGTGATCAAGGGGGTGCAGCTCTACAGCAACTCAAGCCTCACAAACCCGCTGGGTGCCCAGTACGAATGGACATGGCAGGTCACGATACCCGGGTTCGAGGGTGTCTTCTCACCCATCGTTGTGTCCTACACCGACGCATCATGGAACGAAGTTGTGGTACAGCCCGGCGTTGAGAAGATCGTCAAACTGGCCGATGGATGGGCAAGGCTCAGGGAACTCAGTAATTCAGATAAGAAAATCGCGGTGATACTCTACAGTTACCCGCCGGGTAAGGATGGGTTCACGGCATCATACCTGGACGTCTTCAGGAGCCTCCACGACCTCCTGGTGAAGCTCAACGAGACAGGCTACAGGGTTGAAAGGATACCCGACGTGGAGGAGCTCTACAGGATAGTCTCAGAGTTTGGTAACAAGGGGACCTGGGCACAGCCACTCCTTGAAAGGTACGTGAGTGAGCACAGGGCAGAACTGCAGGCCAGCGGACAGCTCCTTGATGTGCAGAAATACCTGGAATGGTTCAGCAAACTCCCTGAAAAACTCAGGTCAGAGGTCCTATCAAAATGGGGTGCCGCACCAGGCAACATAATGACGGTGAACGGCAGCATCGTGATACCAGGTATAATGCTGGGGAACATCTTCGTGACGGTCCAGCCGGCACGTGGATGGGACGAGGTCACAGACTACCACAACCCATACCTGCCGCCACACCACCAGTACATAGCCTTCTACAGGTGGCTGGAGAACGTCTTCAGGGCAAATGCAATGATACACCTTGGAACCCACGGGACACTGGAGTTCCTCCCTGGAAGGATGATAGGGCTCATGGAGGATGACTGGCCATTCCAGCTCACAGGGATACCCAACATCTACCCCTACATAGTCTCAAATCCAGGGGAAGGTATGGTTGCAAAGGACCGGAGCGGGGCACTCATAATCGACCACATGACCCCTGCAATGGTCGAGAGCGGACTGTACGGTAAACTCATTGAGATACATGACCTCATCCACCAGTACGAGAACGCCCTGAAGGTTGGTAACAGCCAGATACTCCCGGCCATTGAGTCCCAGATCAGATCCAGAGCCTCAGAGATGGACTTCAACATGTCAGGAAACTTCACAGATGCCCTGGAGAGGCTTCACCTCAGTCTCCATGAGATAGAATCAGACATAATCCCCCTGGGACTTCACAGCCTGGGAAGGGTGCTTGAGGGTGAGGAGCTGGTTGAGGAGGTTCTCACCATAGCATCATCAAGGTCAGAGTTCCTGGAGAACATCAGAAAAACCCTTTACCCCTCAAAGCCAGTCTACACTGAAATGCTTAAGGACCCCCTGAGATACAGTGACGAGATAGCCTCGGTTAAGAACCTTGCACGAACCTGGATCAGGAACATCATAAACGGCACTGCCCCTGCAGGTATAAACGGCACCGACCTTGAATTCATCAATGAGACAATCAGAAAGATACGTGGAAACACCGAATGGCAGAGCCTGCTTTCAGCCCTTGGAGGGGGCTTTGTGAGGCCAGGCCTTGCAGGTGACCCTGCATGGTGTGATGTGCTTCCAACAGGCGCCAACTTCTACGCCACCAACCCCAAGAAGATGCCAACAAGGGCCGCCTGGGAGACCGCAAAGAAAATCACAGACACCCTCCTTGCAGAGTACTACATGAAGCACGGAAAATTCCCTGAGCTCATCGGAATGGTGATGTGGGGTACCGAGCTTCTGAGGACCGATGGGGTTGCCATTGCAGAGTTCATGTACCTCCTTGGGGTTAAGCCCCAGTGGAACACCAACGGTGACGTCAAACCTGAACCTGTCCTCATGGACGCATCAGAACTCATGATCACAGTGAACGGCGTTGAGATACCAAGGCCACGCATCGACGTATTTGTAACTGCTGTCACAGGTAACCAGCTCTGGATAGACCTCATGAACGCAGCTGTTAAGATGGCTGCAGAGGCAAATGACACCGAAAACTATGTTAAGAGGCACTACAGTGAATGCGGCTCACTGGACCGTGTCTTCGGACTCAGGGGCCTTGTGCTTGAGGGTACAGGGGTATCAGATATGACACCCGCAACCTCAAGGTGGAATACCAGCGCTGAACTTGCAGACGTCTACCTCTCAAGGGTCTCCTATGCCTGGAGGTCAACCCCCGGGGGAGTGGATATACAGCAGAACAGGGGCACCTTCCAGTACCTCCTGGGTAAGGTGAACCTTGTTACACAGAACCTTGACAGCACCTGGAGGCTCATTGACACAGACGACTACTATGACTGGTTCGGTGGAATGGTCCTTGCATCACGCCACCTCGGCGGCAACCCTGACACAGCACTGGTGGATATACGTAACAGAAACACGGTCACAGTTAGGACGGTTGCAGAGGAGATTGAACTTGAGGTGAGATCCCAGCTACTCAACCCGCGCTACATGGACTCACTCCTCAGCTCACCAAGCGGCTGGCTGGAATATGCCTCAAGGTACAAGAATGTGTTCGGTGTGGCCGTCACAACCGGTGCTGTGAGCAATGAATTATGGAAGCAGCTTGCAGTGAACCTCCTGAGTGACAGGTTCAGGGCATCAAGGGACTATGAGGCTGTTGCAACCCAGTCAATGATTGCCTGGGTACTTGAGGCTGCAAGGCGGAACATCTGGAATGCAGATAAGGCTGTCCTGCGGGACCTTGCAAACCGCTACATTGAACTTGCCGGGCAGTATGGTGTGGTGTGCTGCCACCATACCTGTGCAAACATAGTCTTCAATAACTGGGTTGTTAAGGTCTCCTCAGTCAACCAGGCGTCCCTCAAAAGGTTTGCCTCTGCCCTTGCAGCTGCAACAGGCGCATCAGTCAATGTACCGCAGGAAGGAGGTTCAGGGAATCCAGGCCATTCAGGTTCAGACAGTAATGGTGAAAGTGCCGGGATGACAGGACAGAAACCCTCAGGTTCATCAGGTGAATCATGCAGTGGATCATCCGGTTCAGCGGCTGAAAGTCAGAGTTCAGCTACCAATGGTGAAACAGAAAAGGGTGCTGAATCAGGTAAAGCCTATGAGGTTTCAGCATCAACCCAGAGCGGATCATCAGAAACCCAGGTGCCACTTTACGCACTTCTCGGTGTTGTGGCCCTTGTGTTCCTGGTGGGATTCGGTTACTGGAGGGGCAGATAACCCTATTTTATTTTTTTTATTGAATGAAAACTAGATACACCCCATCTGATTCTCAAATTCAACCATGGCCCTTCTAAAAGAAAACTAGATACATCCCGTCTGATTCTCAAGTTCAACAATGACCCTTCTGAGGAGCTCTGAGTCGAGATTCCATTTATCCCCCTGAAGCTCAATGAGGCCCCGGAGTTCAAGTTCCTCAAGTTCGCTGCTACTGGCAGGTATTTCATCCCCTCCAAGGGGGCCCTCCTTTAAAAGACTCAATATATTCTTTTCCCTCAGGGTTAGGCTGTTAAGTTCAGCGATCCATGGGAAGGCTATCTGCTGAAACTTTGCCTTGAAATTCTCCTCAAGGAGCGCGGGACCATATATGATTCCATCGGATAGTACATTCAGAAAGCTGTCAATGAATAGAGGCATGCCCTCTGTGATCTTGTGGATGTATTCTATTCCTGCCCGAACAGCCCTGAAACCAGGTGCCCTGCACCTTATGTACCTTTCTGTGTCTCTTTCTGTGAGGGGTGGCACATCAACAACAGCCGCCCTGGGTAGTTCCTCCTGAATATCCCTTATAAGTCTTCTGCTGTACCTCGCTGCCACAGCACACCTCATGCAGTGCATCTGTGACATCTTCCATGCATCTGTGAAGGTAGATTTTTCAGGGGGCATGCTGTCAAGGAGCAGATTCCACTCCACGGTTCTTGCAAGAACAGTTATCCTCCTGAAGTCAGGTATGCCCTCATGGGTCCTTCTGATATCGGTGCACCTCATATCAATGAAGGTTGTTCTTGCGGGGTTTTCCTCCTGGATTCTCCTGAGAATAGCAGTTTTACCGGAGCCCATCTTACCCGTCACAACCACAAAGCCGGGGTCATTGAGGGCTTCATTAATCCTTCTTATCTCCTTTTCTCTTCCAAAAAAATCGTTTGTCTTGTTTAAAGAGATTATGGGCATTGAGGACACTTTAATTCCTTATAGGTTAAGATGTGTCCATGAAAATGATTTAAAGCACTGCAAGTTCGCCTGCAGAGGTTATCTCAAGTTTTTCACGGTCTATGAACCCCATGTCACGGAGTTCCCTTATGTGGTTGTATGTCATCCCCCTGCTTATACCTATCTTGACTGCAAGGTTCTTAACCGATGTTTCACCGGCCTTGAGTTCCTCAAGGACCTGTTTCTTGGTCTTGGAGATCCCGAAGCTCAGTATTGGGAGGTCTATGAGTTCACTGTCCTCCTCGGTCACGTACACTATGCGCTGGACATCATGGTTCCTGGCATAGCAGCCGAAGAGTGCGCCGAGTGCCTGGGTCTTCCTGCCACCGCTTATGTTAACCACCACGCGCCTTCCGTTGGCCCTTTCCTCATCTATGATCTCAACCATGTCCTTTGCAATGGTGACAACATCATAAAGGCTTGTCTCAAAGGTCGTTATCTCAACGAAGTTGCCCAGGGTGTCTCTGAGGACCTGTTCGACCTGTTCCTTCTCCCTTGGCGCCTTGTCCTCCTTGAGCAGTACAACCTTCTTTGGTGAGAACTGTGTTATGCAGAACATCACCGGCTCAATGGAGTATATTGTGGATATCAGCGTTGTATCCATTATTATCACGTCCCTTAAGTTTTCCTATCCCAAAGATTTGTTCAGGGAAAACAATTCATTAAATATGGTGTTATCTTATTCTGATCATTCTATATATATTTTCCTCTATACAGATTGACATTCAGAAATGACTCCTTTTTTATTCTCAATCATGGGATATCTTGTAAGGTGTCAGTTAAAAGAGGGATATACCCCATTACATTATACCGAATTTGCTCATACCATTCAGATGATGGGTGCTTTATGATGATTGCGCCATCATATGTCATGAGGTATAATGAAGTTAATGGGTGAATGCAGAAAATTCATGATGAAAAATTGTACCACAATTCTTAAAAAATTTATTAATGTAAATGAAAAAAGTAAACATTTAAATATAATAACATGCTTACTGAATAGTTGGCTGAATTGCCATTATTAGAGATGGTGTTGTCCATATGAAGCTAAAGTACTTGTGTCACAGAAAACCAGAGAGAACATTTTCAGTAAGAGGTCACTATTTTCCTGTATGTTCAAGGTGTACAGGCATATACACAGGTGCATTTGCATACTTCCTATACGCATACCTCACAGTGATTGAATATGACATCACTCTGATAATAGCGGCGTTACTTATGATGGTGCCAACATTTCTAGACGGATTCACACAGCTGCTTGGTTACAGGGAAAGCAACAATCTGCTGCGATTTTCAACCGGTCTTGCAGCCGGTGTGGGAATGGGTATACTCACAAAGGCACTGAAATACTTCATACTCCATCTCTGAACAATTCTGGATCAAAAAAGAGGTTGATAAAATGAGCTGGTGGGATGAACAGAGTTCAGCAACCAGGGCAGGTGTTATCATTGGAGCACTGTGTCTTGGTTTTATACTTGTTGTTGCAATAGGCGGGATGATGTCGCCAGACAACACCGCTACTGAAGCTCCCAGTGCAGAAAAATCAAACACACAGGCCCAATCTGAAATCAGGGTTGAGGATATTGAAGTCGTCTCAGAGGGCTATGGAAGTTACTCTGTGAAGGGAAAGATAACGCCACTCAAGGACTTCTCCTACCTTGAGATGCATCTTAAGTGGTATGACTCAGAGGGAAACCTGCTTTACGACAATCCACTCGCATGGAACATCAATGATGCGAAAGCAGGTCAGCCAGTTAAATTCAGCACCATGGACATCATTGACTCAGGAACCCCCATGAAGGTTGAACTGCTGATATTCACTGATCTGGCGGCTGACGATGACTCGGCCATATACAGAACAACCCTGAATGTCTGATGGAGGTGAATTGTAATGAGTGATGCTTTAGAAACATCAAGGACACTTGAACTTGTCCTCGGGATAATTGGGGTAATCTTCGGTTTGCTTGGAGGTCTTTTTGCCATTGTACTTTCGGTTTTCGGCTCTGAACTCCTCTATCTGGGTATCAGTGCAATACTGGCCTCCATTGTGGGGATCATAGGATCAGTATACGTGAGGAACAACCCCAGAAGGGGCGGTGTGATCCTAATAGTCAGTGCTATCTGGCTTCTTATAAGCATATCTGCCTATGCAATCCCTGGAACAGTTTTCCTTGGTATCGCAGGTATTCTCGGGCTGATAAGATAGCCCCCATTTTATTTTTTTAACTGGAGGTGTGCATTTGAAAAGGTGCTCAAACTGTGGATCAGAAAACAGGAGAAATGCTGTCTTCTGTTCCAGCTGCGGGTTTAAACTTAACTCAGGGGGGAGTAACAGCTGGTGGAAAAAGCAGAGCCAGACATCAAAGGTCCTAATAGCGATTACAATCCCATTTATCCTGATTATTGCCATTGCGATTTCAGCAACCGTATTTAGCGATTACGGTACTGAATCCAGTTATGATGGTGTCGATGCAACTGGAGGGTCATCGTTAACAGAATCATACCTCAATAAGTTCAAGGGCAATGGAATCTCATTCAGTTACCCCAAGACATGGACTATTTACACACCAGAAGATAGGAGTTCAGATGCCGTCGTTGATCTTAAATCTTATGATATGGGTATAAACTCCATCATGACCGTCTATAAAAAACCCTACACCCTTGATGCTGAAGCACTAAGGGACATCTGGCTTGAGGTATGTTATGAAAAAGGGGACACCGTGGAATATGTGAAGGAAATCAAGGTTGATGGCAACCGGGCATATGCCATAAAATCATTTTATTATTCAAATGGATGCGGAGAGCATGAGTACATTGTATTCACAGACGGCACATATGAATACTCCCTCCTTTTCACATCTGATGACATCTCACTTATACAGGATGATATAGACACAATTATAAGGAGTTTCAGGGTTGAGTGATATGGATTCCGACAGGATGATTCCGGTTATTGCAGCGGTTATGGTGGCTCTTCTGTTGACAGCCGGTGCACTGCAGCTACTCAGGGGTAGCAGTGTTGCAGACGATAAAGGTGAAGCGGCAACAGTTGAAAAAACCTCAGACGGATACCAGCTGAACCTTCAGGCTGTCCTTGAACTTGCAGAGATGGACTCAGGTAACGGTACAGTAGAATACAGGGGATTCAACTTCACAGGTCCCCAGTTACTGTACATCTTTGCAAGGGGGGTTGTGATGCTGGAACTCAATGAGACAGGAAAGATCCATGTGGGTGAATACAGTGGCCCTGAGGACCCCTATGGATTCATGGATACCGTTACCCTTACAAGGAGCGAATACACCGATATGGCGGAGCGCACATACACATGGATGGACGCCAATGGCAGAAGCCCCAACCATGTTGGTATCTATGTTGAGGGATCCCCCGACATAACCCCATCCCTTGCAAGGAAGATCTTCAGACAGGTTCTGGTTGAATACAGGAGGACAGGGACTCTACCTGAAGTGGTGAGTGCCTAATACCCTTTTCTTTTTATAGAAAACTAATAACCATTGTTGAATAAACAAACTTTTATCCTCAAACTATCAAATGGGAAAATAGTGTACTAATGGAAGTTCAGTATGCAGAGAAAATTGATCCTATCACTCATAATCACAGGAGCCCTAATCACGGTTTACCTGCTGAACCCCTCCCTCCACAGCACAGATAGGAACGAAGCTGTGGTTCTCGGCTCTGATAAGATGGGCACAGTTGAGAAACTTGGACCCTACGGGAACAGGGACTCAGAGGTGAAAATAGCCTACATAACAGGAGTCCACCCCCTTGAGAGGGACTCCCACAGGGCATTGCTGCAGGCCCTTGAGGAGAACCAGGATAAACTGAGGTACACGTACTTCGTATACCGGGTCAACGTTACATTTAAGCCGGAGGACTATGAAAAGGGGAGGATGGCAGGACAGCTCCTTGCACGAAGATACGTGGTTCCCGATGTATCCCGGGACAACTACAGCCTCGCAGTTGATGTGCACTCCAACAGGGGCAACTATGGTATGAGAAGGTTCGTTTTCACGCCACTCCCCCATGAGCAAAGCAGGATGATAGCCCTGAAACTTGCATCCAGGATCAGCTGGCTATCCTACTACTTCCCTGAGTCACAGACAAGCCCCGCCTACGTAACGGAACCCATAATTCAGGGGGGAACACCCGCCATACTGTATGAGAACTACATGTACCAGGACTACTCAAGAACCCTGGAACATGCCAGGGAGTTTGTAATAACCCTTGACTCCACTGACATCCCCTCATAAATCTGACAGAGACCATCCACAATCAGTGCCAGAGAAACCCTGAAAAAACGGGAGATCAGCATGAATGGATGACAGAACCGAGAAATTAATATACTCTTTTTTACATATATTACACTGTGGTTCTGATGATACACTACAGAATGGATCAACCAGATAGGGTGAGGTGCAGTGTCTGCGGTGGAGTTGCAGATGAGGTTGAGGAGACATACCCTGAATCAGGAAATTTCATCCTGGTGATCTACAGGTGCCGCGACTGCGGCCATCTCGAGAAACGACAGTACGGTAAACCCGTGAAGATTATTGATTGAGGTGATCTTGTGGTTGATGTATGCGCTGCGAATGGATATGATGTGATATCAGAAAAACTGAAGACCCTCCTTGGACTTGAAAAGTCCCCGGTGGCTATAAAACTCGTTCTGAGGGAGGATGACCTTCCTGAGGGCGTTGAAAAAATAGAGAAACCTGCAAGGCACTGTGAAATGGTCCAGATGGCCGCTGCAGGAAAATCCTTCTATGCAACTGCAGAGGCCCAGGCATGCAAGGGTGGTGCAGATGCCCTTGGAATAGATGAGGCACCAGAGAAGGTCAAAACAGGGGAGTTCTACTACAACCTTGGCCGCTTTGCAAGCTTTGCATCCGCCAAGAGAACCTTTGATGAGATACCATCCGTTGACCTCAGGTTCTACGCCGCAGTATACGCGCCCCTTGAGGATGCAACCTTTGACCCTGACGTCATAGTCATCATCTGCAACCCTGCCCAGGCAATGAAGATCTCACAGGCCCTCGTCTACACCCTGGGTGGCCGCGTTGAGGCAGACTTCTCAGGTATACAGTCACTCTGTGCAGACGCAGTTGCAGGCCCCTACATGAGGAAGAGGCCAAACATAACCATGGGGTGCAGCGGTTCAAGGCAGTACGCCGGTGTAAGGGATGATGAACTCATCGTGGGGCTCAACGGTGAGAACATAGGTTGTGTTGTCAACGCTCTTGAGGCAATAAGCCAGTAGGATCAATCCATAAAACCGTGGGGTGATGATTGTGGTTGAGACAAAGACCTTCAGGATCCTCGAGGACGTTGCTGACCTCGAGGAGAAGATAAAAAAGTATGAGAGTGAGGCAGACCAGGAACTTGTTATAAACTGGATCTATGACACCCTTGAGATCCTCAGGAGTGTGGGTAAGCTCCTTGAGGAGATTGAGGATAGGCTGGATCTTCTTGAAGAGGAGACCGAGGAAAAAGAATTCTAGGCGCAGTGTCCCCCCTATTTTTTCTTTTAAATGAATAGTTCCAGACCCTGCTACACCTATTTCCTTTTAACTCCAAAATATCCCCTTATTCTGAGGTAATCACTGTAGTGGTTTATATTTACAAGTTCAATGGGGTCTGATGCCTCAACACCGTACAGCCTGATGCCATCATCCACCATCAAACGGAGCAGAGGATTTATATTTCCATCACCCATTGGAAGGTACCTTTTAAGGAGCTCTGAGCTCGCTGCAAGGGGCATCCCGAGGCCCTCGGCGCTATCAAGCCAGCCACTCCTTCCCCTTGCAAGTACCGAAACCGTCTCAGGGTCAGCGTGTTCACTGATCCTCCCCATGGTCTCAGGGGATACTGCAGGCTGGTCTCCGGCGATACAGAGTATGATTTCGCCGGAAGCAGATAGAACACCATTGAGGAGTGATGCCGAGAGTGGAACATCAGGAGGATCATTCCTCACGATCTCCACATCCATACCTGCTATGGCAGCCTCCACCTCCCCTGAATGGTGGCCTGTTACGACGATGCACTCATCCACACACGCCCTGAGCACGGAATCCAGAGTTTTCTCTATTACAGTAACTGAGTTGAGGGGGAGCAGTAATTTGTGGACCGGCTCAAGGCCGAGTTCCTGCATGTCCCTGCACATACGGCTACCCCTCCCTGCCGCTGTAACAACCGCTGAGATCAACTCCACCACCTATGCCGGTTCAAGTCTGTAGATTCTGGCGTATATGGTTGTACCTGCACCTGAACCCGTCGTCCACATCTCAATGAGTACCGGGTACCTTCCTGTGTTTCTGACCTTTATCCCGGTTGCCGGGTTGAATCCGAATAGAACCGCATGGAACTCCCAGGTCATTCCCCTGGGGAGTGGCATCCCTGCGTCAGTTACAACGGCCCTGAGGGCCCTTGCAGGTGGACATGAGCCGTGGGACGCGTATCCACCTGGGGCCTTGGGGTCCCTTGATGCAGTGAACCTGACGGTCTCCTTACCTGAACCCTCACTTCCCGGTGGAATCACAGTGCCATTCCATGCCGCCGCGAATGCCCTTGCATTGAAGGCCCTCTTGTTATCATCGTACTGGGGATATGAGCCCAGGTAGCTCACTGCAGATGATACCAGGACCTTCCTGTAGCCCCCCGTGTACACCATGACAGGCGACCCTGAGGGGTAGTTCTCCATGTACTCAAGGACATCCCCACCGAAGAGTTCCTCTATCCTCGCTGGTGGAACAGGGAGCCTGCCATCGCTGAAGTTGGAGAGCTGGTAGTCCAGAACTATCTCTTCACCCTCATCAGCCCTTCTGAACCACCTCTTTATTCTGTTAACTGATTTGTACCTGTGGGGGACGGTGCTGTTGCTTATACTATCTGCAGGGACAAATCTAACCTTCCTTCCGTTCTCAATGATATCCATACCATTCTCTCTTTTCACCCCATAGGTGTAGGGTGTCTTGTAGGCCCAGAGGAAGACAGGTGGCTCCTGCACCACCAGTTTACCCCCTGAAACCCTCAGTACCCCCGGACCATCCACAGTGGATCTTCCTGAGGGGTCTATCCCGGAGGTCATCTCGGATATCGGGACATGCACAGCCCCTGTGAGGACAGCCTGGAGGAGGTTTCCAGGGTCCATGTAGTTGAATTCATCAAGTATGTAGTCCGGGTGGAGTATGAGAGGGACGCTCCTCACCCTGGACTCATCGATGACGTCCTGGCCCTTCAGTACCGTGCTTCCAGGCTCAAGGGCTGCTATCTCCAGCGGGTGCTGGGGTTCAACACTTCCCTCGATGTATGCACCTGATGCTGTTATGATGGCTGCAAAAATAACCAGTAAAATGATGTGCTTACCTGATATAATCCTCTGCATATCTGAATCCCCCCTCACCGATTATGAGTACGGTGTCATCTGGTTCTGCAATTTCAAGGGCCTTACCGACGGCCTCCTCAACCTGTTCACGGCTCGCTCCAAGGGTCCCCGCCCCAGCACGTTTTCTGCTGGATTCTATATGGACCACCCTCTTACCCAGGATACGGGAGGCTCTCCTTGCAGCATAGGATGCCGGTATAACTGTGTATGCATCCTTCAGGAGCGATGCGATTTCCAGATCACCATCTATTCCGCTCTCAGATGCCACGGTGTTTACGACCATCAGCCTTCCATCGGTACCTTTAAGTTCCTGCATCACCGCCCTCACACCGGCAGGGTTGTGGGCGTAGTCAAGTATGACCCTTGGTGAGTCCATCAGCTTCTGGAACCTTCCCCTCACACCACCGAATGACTCAATTCCCCTCACTATATCATCCATGTCCACGCCAAGTGACCATGCAGCGGCAGCGGCTGCCAGTGCATTGTAGACATTGAAGATCCCTGGTGTCCTGAGTTTCACATTCCTCATCTCGGAGCCTATCACCAGTTTGAATCCATCTGCAGATGCCTCCAGTGCCATAACCTCAGGCTGGGGTCTCCGGTAGCCGCAGACACACTGATAGTCCCCCAGGTGCCCCATGGTCCTGCGAGTATATTTGAGGTTGTTGCCACATTTGGGGCATTCCCTCCCCTCTGGCATGACCGGGGCCGACTCCATACTCTGGATACCATAGAGCACCGCTCTCTCCTCCCTCAGTCCCTCTGCGAATGATGCGACGATGGGGTCATCGGCGTTGAGTACTATGACCTCTGCTGTATCAATGATCTCCCTCTTGCATTCAATGTAATCAGAGAACCTCCTTCCACCTGAAAGGTGGTCCCTTGATATGTTGGTTATGACGCCCACTGAGACCCCTGAGAGAAGGGCTGATTGCCTTATCTCACCCCTCCGCCCGAATGTCCCTATCTCAACCACCGCCACGTCCCCAGGGAGTCTTGCCTGGAGGGCCGGTACCAGTTCGGTGTTGCCCTGTATGTTGAGGTGGTGCTCTGGCACAGTCTTTCCAGCAGCCCTAATTATGGATTTGAGAATACCGGTGGTCGTGGTCTTTCCATTGGTCCCTGTAACTCCAACCACCGGTTTCTCAACAGGGCACATGTTGAGGACGTCCTCAACGCCTATCACATCAGCGTCAAGTCCCCTGATAAGGTCAAGAACCTTCCTGTTATTCTCGAGGGCTGGTGTGATGGCTATGGTGCCAGCGCGCCTGAGGACCTCCATGCTGTGACCCCCAAGGTCAAGTTCTATTCCCTCCTCCCTGAAGACATCCTCGAGGGGTGTGCTTTCCTTGAGATCCGAGACTATTACCCGGTAACCCCTCGCCCTGAGGTTCCTTGCCATGAGGCTTCCCACATTTCCGCAGCCTCCAAGAACAACTATGGAGTCCCTCATTGACTCTATAGCCCTCTCAATATCATTCCTCACATTTTCATAGGCGTTGACAACCCCGGGACCCAGGTGTAGTACCGTATCCCCCTTTTCTGCGATTTCAAGGGCCCTCCTTATGCTATCATATACACTCTCAGTCTTTATGGTTTTATCCCTGCCGGCACCCCTTTCAACTTCAGAGGCCGCTTCAATGTCAATCTTACCTGTTGTCTCATTCTTGGCGCTCACAATTAATACATCAGCTCTTTCACCCAGTATCTGGCCTATCCTGTACTTGTCCCTCACTGTGAGGGTGTCGGGGTTGTCCAGGCTTATTATCAGCCTTCCCTTGAATTCAATGCCTTCAAAGAGTTTCTCCATGCTCTCAGGGTTGTGGGCTGCGTCCATATAAACAGACACACCATCAACCTGATCTATGAATTCAAATCTACCCTTTATACCCCTGAATTCCTCTAATGCATTTTTAATATCCTTAATGTCAAATCCGAGTACCAGTGCAACGGTTATGGCTGCAAGGGCGTTCTCCACGTTGAAGAGACCCGGTACCCTGAGTTTTATCCTCTCTGTAAGGGGGCCGACATGGACCACCCCATCATGTTCCCCACAGTTTAAAGATCCGCAGGTGCTGCAGAGGGCAGTAGGTATCTCTGATACCTTGAGGGTGAACTCTGAGCCCTCAAGACCCCTGAGGTCTATGTCTGTTGCGCTGACCTGTGGTTCTGCCGAGCCACTGAAGGTTCTATCCATGAACTCAACCTTCCTTTCATTCCCCAGACCATAGACCACACTTTTAACCTCAAGGTCATCCAGGAGCCCCGCAATTACCGGATCATCTCCACAGAGCACCAGAATACCCCCCAGGGCTATGAGGTTCTTTATTGAAAAGTTTCTCTCAATGTATTCGTCGTAGTCCCTGAACTCATCCATGTGGTCTGGTGTGAGGTTTGTCACAACACCAGCCACTATTTCAAGGCCATCAGCCATCCTTATGGTTCCATGTGGGAGTTCAAACACGGCCATGTCCCTGTTTCTCACATCACCATTCACCACAAGTTCAACGAGTCCCTCGATGACCAGTGAGTCCTGGATCGATGAGAATGACACCGTCCTGTGGCGTGATGAGAGTATGTGGTCTATCATGTTGGTGGTTGTTGTCTTTCCGTCTGTCCCTGCAACTCCCACCATGGGGATGCCTATGAGCTGGTTCAGGGCCCTCCCTATGTCTGATGTTGTTATGTGAATAAGATCCTTCTCCACACTCTCCAGCATCCCACGTACCGGTGCATCAGAGGGTATGCTGGGTGATACGAAGACGGCGTCGGCCCAGAGCATGTCCTCAATCCTGTGACCCCCGAACCTGAACCTTACACCCTCCCTTTTCATCTCATCTATTCTCTTTCTGGCCTTGGGGGGCAGTTCATCCAGTTCCCTGAGGTCATTCACAAGCACACTGTTTCCAAGGTGTCTCAGCAATCTTGCGGCGGGTCTACCAGCGTTTCCAGCTCCAAGCACAAGCACGTTCATGTTCCTGATCAATTTATGCACCCATAGATCTGTTTTAAGTTAAAAGTATTCATGCTCATGAAGTAATGGTTATTATCAATCCAGGATTTTCCCGGATGCTAAAGAATATGCGGTCCAGTTATTATTATGGGTTATCCATATATACCACTTACGCAGGTGATGCTGTTCATTCACAGGAGGAGATCTCCTCGAGTTTTTCCTGGACCCTGATTATCCTGTCCTGACCGTTTCCGCCCACGAAGATTCTCCGGTATTTCCTGGAAAACTCAAGGACCATACCTGGGATTTCATCAGGGTCATCAACCGTAATGACCTCTGATGGGATTTCAAGGCCCTCGAGGTAGTCCAGTACCATGTCAACCGTGTCATCAAGGCCCGGGAATATCACAAGGACCTCCGGGGGTGACTCTGCAACCTCATCAAGGATATGGAGGCGCCACCTCTCTGACCTCCTGGGGGTCCCGATGAACATGACATCAAAGTCTGATTCTGAGAGCACTGCCCTCAGGGCATGGGGGTTGTCGGTTTTACCTGCGACAACAGATGCTCCATTGATGATGAAGGACCTTATACGGCCCCTCACAGGCTCGAAACTGCCAAGTCCTTCCCTTATGATATCCTCTGGAACCCCAAGATACCTCAGGGCCTCTGATGCGGCCCCTGCGTTCAGTCTGTTGAATCCGCCCTCAACCCTCAGGGGCCCGGTGTACTCGCTGTAGGTCCTGAGAATCCGGGGGGCCTCCCTGAGTTCTCCATCTGACTCCCCGGGGCCGACTACAGCATCCCTTCCCTTCAGGAATTCTGCCATCGTCCTCCTGTAATTCTCCATTGACCCGTGGAAGTCCATGTGGTCCTCGCCAAGGTTTGTGAGGACCACGAGGTCAATGTTGAAGCACTCTGATGCGAATTCCAGGGTCATATCGCAGACCTCCACCACAAGGTAGTCGAATTCCTCCTCAGATGCCCTTAAAAAGAGTTCTGTGTAACCCTCAAATCCGCCGCCAGCATTTCCGCCAAGAAGCACCCTTTCACCTGCACATTCAAGTACGTGTGCTATCATTGTGGCTGTTGTGGTCTTTCCATTGGTCCCTGTGACCACAATGGTTTTGGGCTTCCTGTGGCCCTCAAGGACCCTGCAGAGGAGTTTATCCCTGAACCGCTCCATGAATTCAGTTTTTATCATTGACGGGCTGATTACAACCGCATCTGCAGCCTCTATCTTTTCCGTGTCATGAAATCCAAGGTCAAGGTCAACTCCCTCAGGTTTTGCAGGGATTTCGCGCCGTATGTCACTGGCGTATACGCTGTGACCCCTTCTCTTCAGTGACTCAACTGCCCTTAAACCCTCAGCTCCAAGTCCCAGCACCGCAACCCTCATTGGTTCACCGATATTAACTGTTAATCGTCTCCTGAATCCTCATCATCAGAAACCCCGTATTCCTCCTTGAGCTGGGCTATTATATCCTCGTTCTTTGAAACCTCTGGCCTGAGAGGTTTTTCCTCTTCCTCCCTTGACCTCTTACGTTTACCTATAAATACAATCAATAGGATGACCGCTACAACCGCAAGGGTCACAGCCACCGCAGTCAATATAACCTCCATGCTCACAGGCGGAGTTTCAGAAGCTGCCCCGGGTCCCATTACCACACCTCAGTTTTATATAAATAATCATACAATATATATCTTACATGATAATGAAGGATAGATGTGGACAGGGGGGTGCAGAGTACATACTTCTTTTTGCAGCCATCATAATAATCGCGGTTGCAGCCCTCTACATATACAGCTCCTACTTCAAAATCCCGGGAAACGAGACAGTTGAGGTGAAACTCACAATAACCAACATCGGCCCATCAAAGAGCAAGTTCATCTATGAGGCCAATAACACCACCGGTGGTGGTAGCAGGCACATCGTATCGGGGGACCCTGGTAATCGCTTTTTCCTCCTCCAGCCAGGGTCAAGCAGGACCTTTGACCTTGGCCGGATGAGTGCCGGCACCAGCTTCACGGTTGAGGGTGGTGTCGGTGACCCCAAGGGGGGTACTGCTGACCTTAGGGGTATAGGCCAGATGGGGAGGTGGACACTGAAGATAGGAAACCAGACCTACTCCTGGACCATCAGCGGCCCGTTTGACTACCGTAAGAACCCCACCGGAAGTGTCCTCATGTCATTCTCCATAGCAGGGGGCGGCGGCGCACCCTTCAAGTTCACCGCAGACCAGGCCCAGGTGCGGGGTAACGTATCAAGGTAGGTGCTAGGGATGGAAAAATACAGGAAGGCCACCTTCGGTGCCGGATGCTTCTGGGGAGTTGAGGATGCCTTCAGGAGGGTCAGGGGTGTTGTATCCACCCGTGTGGGGTACATGGGGGGCCACATGGAAAACCCCACCTATGAGGATGTCTGCACCGGACTTACAGGGCATGCCGAGGTTGTTGAGGTCACCTTTGACCCTGCCCTTGTAAGCTACAGTGACCTCCTTGATGTCTTCTGGAGCATCCATGACCCCACCAGCCTCAACAGGCAGGGGCCGGACGTGGGTGAGCAGTACCGTTCGGTGATATTCTACCATGACGATGAGCAGAGGAGGCTGGCGCTGGAGTCAAGGAGAAAGCTTGAGGAGTCCGGAAGGTTCACTGGGAAGATCGTGACGGCCATTGAACCGGCAGGTACCTTCTATGAGGCCGAGGACTACCACCAGCAGTACCTCGAAAAGAACAGGGAGCAAAGGTGCTACCTCAGGAGACTAATCTGAGGGCACTG
The DNA here is from genome assembly GCF_026692625.1 of Methanothermobacter sp. DP. NCBI lineage: Archaea > Methanobacteriati > Methanobacteriota > Methanobacteria > Methanobacteriales > Methanobacteriaceae > Methanothermobacter > Methanothermobacter sp. DP. The sequence goes on from NZ_CP113501.1 coordinate 661,044, forward strand.
CACTGAAAGAGAATGTGAAAATAGAAAGGGGGTGAATCTCTAATGAAGGAGGTCAGGGATGATGTTGCACTGGTCCTCTGCGGTGAGGCAGGGCAGGGGATACAGACCGTTGAGGCACTCCTTATAAGGGCCTTCAGGGCCACAGGTTACCATATATTCTCCTCCAAGGAGTACATGTCCCGTGTGCGTGGCGGTGAAAACTCCACCCTGATAAGGGTCTCATCAGGGCCTGTGAGGGCCTTTGTGGACCGTATCGATGTTCTATTTGCCCTGAGCCCGGGGGCGGTGGACCACCTGAGGGAGAGAATCAATGGGACGCTGATTATTGCAGATAAGAGCCTCGGTGAGGAGGACGCCATTGACCTCCCCATACTTGAGGAGGCTGAGAAGCTGGGGGGGCGGATATTCGCTAATGTTGTGGCTGCAGGCGCCGCAGCCCGTCTCTTCAGGGTAGAGGAGAGCGTTTTCGATGATGCCGTAAGGTCACTGTTTGAGCGTAAAGGGCCTGAGATCCTCAATGCAGACCTTAAGGCTGGCAGAAAGGGGTATGAACTTGGTGAGGAACTAAAAGAGCACCTGAAAGTCTCTGTTGAACCGGACCCCTCTGTCAGGAAACACGTAATCCTCAACGGTACTGAGGCCGTGGGTCTCGGGTGTATATCAGGGGGGTGCAGGTTCATGTCATCCTACCCCATGACCCCCTCAAGTCCACTCCAGATATTCATTGCAGAGAATGCCGATGAATTTGACATGGTATTTGAGCAGGCTGAGGACGAGATTGCGGCCATAAACATGTGCCTTGGGGCTTCATATGCAGGTGCCAGGTCACTTGTTGCAACCTCAGGGAGTGGTTTTGCCCTCATGGAGGAGGCCGTGGGCCTTGCAGGGATGATAGAGACCCCTGTTGTCATATACATTGGTCAAAGGCCCGGGCCGGCGGTTGGTCTACCCACGAGGACAGCCCAGGAGGACCTGAACCTGGCTCTCTACTCGGGACCAGGGGAGTTTGCAAGGGCCATATTCGCCCCTGGAAAACTGGAGGATGCCCCTGAAATAGCGGCCCATGCATTCAACCTTGCAGAAAGGTACCAGATACCCGTCTTCATACTATCAGACCAGTACCTGGCAGACCTCTACTACAACCTCCCGGCACCTGAAATCGGTGTGGAGCCAGAGTATCATATCATAGAGACGGATGCCAGCTACAGGAGGTTCAGCCTCACAGAGGACGGTATCTCCCCCCGGGGGATTCCCGGCTACGGCTCTGGACTTGTACGTGTTGACTCAGATGAACATGACGAGGACGGCTTCATAACAGAGGACCTCAATATAAGAAGGAGAATGGTCGAGAAGAGGAATCTGCGCCTTGAAATGCTCAGGGATGATGCACTCCCACCTGAGGTCTGGGGTGACGACTCCAGTGCGGTGATATGCTGGGGCTCCACCTACTGGCCTGTGAGGGAGGCCATTGAGTCATCTGATGCCGAGGTCACCATGGTGCACTTCAGTCAGGTCTACCCCCTGGCACCTGATACCCTTGAGCTTCTCGAGTCATTTGATGTGACAGCTGCCATTGAGAACAACTACCGGGGACAGTTTGCTGATCTCCTTAAACTTGAGGCCGGCTTTGAGGTTGACCATCGACTCAACAGGTACAATGGTATGCCCTTCAGTGTTGAGGAGATAAGGAAATTCATAGGGGAGGTTTTTGTATGAAACCCGAGGACTACGACCTTGAGGCAGACGTGGCATGGTGCCCTGGTTGCGGTAACTTTTCGATTCTCCGGGCCCTCAAGATGGCCCTTGCAGACCTTGATATACCACCTGAGAGGCTGGTGCTTGTCTCAGGTATAGGTCAGGCAGGCAAGCTCCCCCAGTACCTCAAGTGTAACTACTTCAACGGCCTTCACGGGAGGTCCCTCCCGGCTGCTGTGGCAGTAAAGGCTGTGAACCCTGAACTCACAGTTATCGATGTGAGCGGTGATGGCTGCATGTACGGTGAGGGCGGCAACCACTTCATCCACAACATAAGGAGGAACCCTGATATAACAAACATCGTCCATAACAACATGGTCTATGGTCTCACAAAGGGGCAGGCATCCCCCACCAGCCAGCCTGGTTTCAGGACCCCTGTGCAGGTTCACGGTGTCTTTGAGGAGCCCTTCAACCCCCTCGCAGTGGCCATTGCCCTTGGGGCCACCTTCGTTGCCAGGGCCTTTGCAGGTGATATTGAGAGGACAAGGGACATTCTCGTTGAGGCCATCAGGCACCATGGGTATGCCCTCGTGGATATCTTCCAGCCCTGTGTGACCTTCAACCGTGTCAACACGTTCCAGTGGTTCCGTGAGAACACCTACTACACCGACCATGACACCTCAGACAGGATGCTTGCCTTTGAGAAGTCCCTTGAGGGTTACGGTTCAGGGAAGTTTCCGCTGGGTATAATCTACCGTGCTGATGGTGGAGCCACATTTGAGGAGAACCTCAGTATATACCATGGGGATGCAACTCCACTGTGGAGGAGGAGGCATGATCCTGGTAAGCTGAAGGCCCTCCTTGAATCAAAGAGGATGCTTTAACCTGCAGTTTAATTGACCATAATTTTAATCATTGCATTGGAGAATCATGATATGGAAATCAGGCTTTACATAACAGAGGGTGACATTGAGGACCACCATGTCTTCAGGGAGAAACTCAGCCTTTCGGGTCTCAGCTGGAGAGAGACTGACCTCGAGGATGCAGATGCTGTGATAATCCTTGCAGGCCTCTGGGGAACCATGAAAGAAAAGATAATGGATGATGTTAAAAGGGCCCTAAAACTCTCCAAGCCCATAATAACGGTGAGGCCCTATGGCCTTGAGAACGTGCCTGTGGAACTTGAAGAAGTGAGTTCCGAGATTGTTGGATGGAACCCCCACTGCATAGGGGAAGCCATTGAGGATGCAGTTAATCCAGAGGAGAGGAATCAAACCTGAAAATTGATGCAGTTAATCACAGATTAAAATCAGAGTTAAATGAAATCATGATATGGTGAATCCAGAGAATAAGAATTAAACCTGATGAAAAAATAAAGGGGGTTGGCCTCTTTAGGCCGATGATTTAACCACAAACATGCCGGGTTTGCTTGATGTGGGGTGATATATCTTGTTGTAGCCACTGTAGTCATAGTCCACCCATCTACTGCCGCTGTACACCTGTACTGTGCGGTGTCGTGGTGACATGCTCGTGGCGTACTGTATTATACGCACCTTCTTCCCGGCTGATGTGAGTTTTTTATATAAGTATTCACTCATAGCCCAGCAGTCCCCTATGTCTGGATCATAACGGTACGTGCTGGTGCTGTAGGCCGCCCGTACCCTCTTTTTCTTGTAGTACTTATATTTCTTGTAGTACCTTTTCTTCACACTGGTACGGTACGTAGCCTTGACCTTCTTCCTGTAGGTCTTTTTATATTTCTTGTATTTCTTGTACTTGTATGCGGCGTCAACCTTCACAGGTTCCGCCTTTATGGTCTGTGTTTTTGCCACTATTTTTGCGTTTTCTGTTCCAGTATTTGTTGCCTCACTGATGGGCACTGAACCCACAGTGAACATCAGTGCAAAGAGCACTGTGACTGCTTTGAATCGCGTAATTCTATCGCCTCCATGTCCAATACTAACCCTTCAGGTCACTTAGGACACTGAGTCAATGGTTACATCATCATAGTATATAAATGTTTCCATAAAATAAAAGCTCTGAAAGCTCCTTTAATCAAAAAAAGCCACCAGAATCCTTTTCTAATATTCAGATATTCTCTGAGAATCCATCCCACTTTATTTGAAGATAGGGACCATCATGGAATCCCATTTGGAGTTTAGGGGCAGAGGGGCTCCCCGATACGATGGAGATTCAGAAGGTAAATACTGTATAAAGAGTCACTTACAGGGCTTATTTCTGTTAAAGGAAGAACTAGAATGCTCAATAAATTAAAAGCAACATTAAAATGAAAATTTGAATTTAAAATGATTTTAAAGGCTTATATAAATCTAAAGAACTCTTTAAAGTGTCAAAAATGGAAATAAAATTATCTACGGGCTTTTAAAAATTTAGCCCGCCTTCTGTATGGTGGATACCCCATCGGACTTTTCAACCCGGTATATGTGGTCTGCAAGGTTTTCAAGTTCCTCCTCATGGGATACCAGGATTATCTGTCTGGCTTCAAGTTCATCGAAGATGTCCCTGAGCTTGTAGAGCTGCTCCTTGCTGAACCCATCGGTTGGCTCGTCCAGTATGAGTATATCAGAGCGCACATCGGTGAGGCTCTGGACCACCATGTTGAGGGCGAGTCTGTAGGCAAGTGCTATGCTGGTCCTCTCACCACCACTTAGATACTCCAGGTTCTGTTCGTAGCCGTCCTGCTCCACGATGGGTGTGAAGTCCTCGTCAATCCGCACCGATTTATCCGGGTCATCCACCAGGACCCTGAACCATTTCTGGAACCTCTCATTGAACTCATGGTTTATCTGTGCCATCACATGGGTCTCAATGTCAGCTAGTGCAGGGATAAAGTATGATTCAAGCCAGGTCACATGGTCCTTCAGTTCACTGGCACGTTTTCTGAGTTTCTTCTTTTCATCAATTTCAGCGTTAAGCCTTTTGATCTGATCCTCTTTTTCCTCGATTTTTCCCCCAATGGATCCTATCATGTGTTTTCTCTCATCCCTTGATTCCTCACTTTTACTAAGTTTTTCACGGAACTCCCGTATGCTGGCCTCCACCTTATCCCTGTTTTTGAGTGCCTCCTGGTTTTTCTTTATTTCCTCTTTCTTTTCAGCGATGATTGTAGCATTTTCCTCAATCTTCTGGAGGTTCTCTCTGTATTCCCTGCTGGTTTCAGGGTTGAGTTCATGAATTCTTTTTTCAAGGTCCTCTATCTTCGAATCTGATGCTGAAAGTTTGCTTGAATAGTTATTCTCCCTTTCACGGAGGGCTTCCAGGTCCTCCTCAATCTTTCTGAAACGGGATCCCACACCCTCCAGGTCATTGATTATCCTTTCATTTTTATTTATATCTGATTCAATTTTTCTGATTTCTTTCTTCTTATTCTCAAGGTCCTTCTGCTTTTTCCCACATTCGGCTGTCTTCTTCTCAAGTTCCTCCCTGAGTCTACTGAGTTCTGCCCTGGACCGCATGTATTCTCTTACACGTTCAAGTAGTTCTTTTTTATTTTCGATTTTCGCGTCAAGCTCCTTTATCCGGGATTCAATTGACTTTTTCATCTTTATGGCATCTTTGAGTTTATCCTCTATGTACTCAGGGTCCACATTCTGGTCACATGTGGGGCAAACACTGACATCTTTGATGGACATGTAGTCCTCTATCTTCCCAGAAATGGCGCCCACCTTATGCTGGAGATTAGATACCTCTCCCTCAAGTTCCACTATCCCAGCTTTCACTTCATCCTCAGTGTACCCTGGATCCTCCAGGGACTCCAGTTTCCCTATCTCTGATTTGAGGTGGTCAATCTCACCCTTAATTGTGTTGATTTCATGTTCCACATTGTCCCTAACACTTGAAAGGGTATCAAGTTGATTCCCAAGGACTTCAAGCTTGGTAGAAGCATCTCTGAACCTTTCATAGTCCTCTCTGATGGATTTTTTCTCATTATTCATCTTTTCAATATTCTTTCTGAGTGAATCAAGTTCCTTCTGAAGCTTATCTTTCACTTTCTGGCATTTCTGAAGTTCATCAATGGATTTCTTATACTTTTCCTCTATGTCCCTGTTTTTTTCCTTGAGACTATCTGAGAATGAACTCAGGTTTTTAATTTCATTCTGAAGGGATTTTATCTTCTCATCCGCAGCATGGATCCTGTTTTCCTCCTTTTTGAGCTCTTCAAGTTCCAGTTTGAGTTTGCTGATCTCATCCTTGATTCCACTGAGTTCAGCTTCGAGATTTTCCCTCTCAGATTCCAGTTTCCCCTTCTCAGTGATAATATTCTTAAGCTCCCTTTTCTTATCCTCAAGGTCGTAGGATTTATCCGCAAGGCTTTCTACGGATCTATTGATTTTCCGCGAAAGCAACCTGGCATTATCCACTGCTCTGCTGTACTTCTCAAGGTCGAATGCCTTTCTGAGCCTTTCAAGCCGCTCAGTTTTCCCGGTCTCTATTATGCTCTTCATCTGCTCCTGTGGGGTGAAGACCGCGTAACGGTATATCCTGCTCCTGGCCCTTGGATTCAGGGGTTCCCTGTAACCCAGGATGTCAAGTACCTCCGCCTTCAGTTCCTTTGCAGAGAGTTTCCTTCTCCCTGTGGGTGTTCTGATGTAGAGTTCCCCCTGCTGCACCCCCGAGGTGGTCCTTTTAAGTTCCCGGTAGATGGTGTACTCTGCACCATCAACCGTGAAGGTGAGTTTGACTGAACCTGAATTTGCTGTGGCCCTCAGAAGGCTGTCACCCCTCTGGTCACCCAGCCCGAAGAGCGCGAATTCTATTGCAAGTAGAAGCGTGGTCTTACCTGAACCTATATCCCCCTCAAAGAGGGTCACCCCTTCATCAAACTCGACAGTTCCTGATTCATAGCTCCTTATGTTCCTGAGTTCAAGTGAATTGATAATCAAAGAGTATCACCACCAGGATATCAGTTATCTGGATTCACCCGAGAGCAGGTCAACAACATCATCTCTCCTGAGGTCATCGGTTATCATCATCCAGATTCACCCCCATGACGGCCTCTGCTTCCTCAATGATCCGCCTCTCATATTCTTCCTTCTTCTCACCGGGGGCAATCTCATTTTCAAGTTTCCTGAGGAGTTCAAGCGCCAGTGAGTCGCCCGTCTTCATGAGACTTTTGTTTCTGATGTCAAGTCCGGCGAGTTTCTCCCTGAAGATCCTCCTCTCAAGTGCGGGGATGTCACTCTCAGCGACCCTCACCTTCTGTATCTCACGGGTGCTGAGGCCGTGCCTGTTGATCTGGACAACACGGGCCCCCCTGGATTCAAGTTCCCTCCTTATCCATGCCGAATCTATGTCCGAGGTCCTCCCTGAGCTGAGCTCACCCCGGATCTTGAACATCACAACCTTTCCCTTGACATCGTGTTCCCCAATTTCCCTGCCTATGAGGAGGGATGCGTCCTGGGAGTTCTTACCTGTCACATCACATTCCATGTATTCAAATTCAGCTGGCCTTATTGTCCTGAACTGGGGAGTTTTTGCCTTTTCCCTGAATTCAACAAGGTAGTACCCCCTCTCCTCTCCCCTGGCGTTCTCCTCAAGGTCCCCTGCATATGAGCCGAAGAGTGCCCCGGGGTATACTATGGGGCCGTAGCCCTCCTCCAGGTAGCAGCCCTTCCTGTGGACGTGACCCCCTGCATAGTACTCAAGGCCACGGGGGAAGAGGTTGAGGTCAATGGAATCCATCTCTGCAAAATCAACGGGTTTGAACTGGGTTATGGCGCTGTGGAACAGAAATATCCTGAAGCCGTCCTCGGCCTCAAGGGCCTCCCTGTCAAGGTTCCTGAAGTAGTCAACCTCCAGTGCCCTTGACCTCCCTGATAAACCCGTGATCTTTGCCCCGGTCTTCTCATCCACCGTGAACTCCAGCCCCAGCTTCTTCCCGGGGATGGGGCGCACAACCTTCTCTATGACCCCCGCAGTTTCCAGGATGTCTATCATGGAGGTGTTTGATGGGCTGTAGTCGTGGCTCCCATAGTTGACGTAGATTGGGACCCCCTCATCCCTGACCCTCCTGAGTTCCATTGTGGCCCTCTTGACGGTCTCCATGTTTGGGATGTTGGAGTGGAAGAGGTCCCCTGCTATTATCATGAAGTCGACGTCATTCTCCAGTGCATCATCCAGTGCCATCCTGAAGGCCTGGAATTCCAGTTCCCGGAGTTCAGGCTGTTTCTGGGCCCCCAGGTGGCAGTCTGACAGGTGCGCGAATCTGTACATCAGTTTCACCTCATCCTATGAATTCAATGTCATCCTCATCATCCTCATGATCCGTGGATTCAGTGAACTCCTCAAAGAGTGGTATCTTCACGGGTACAGCGAACTTTGTGAATATGCTGCTCACTATGGCCTCACCCTTATCAAGGCTTGCTATTGCCCTGTTATCATCCGAGAGGTCCTGGGATGCGCTTCCTATTATCTCAGCCCTCTCCTGGGCCATCTCATTCCCCAGGATTATCTTGGTGTTCATGTTTGCAAGGACCGTCCTGGGGATGAGGCTTACGAGCTGGGTTATGGCGACCAGGCCTATGTTGAATTTACGGCCCTCCCTTGCAATGGTGCTGTAGATGTTGTTTCCCTGCCTCTCAATGACCTCCTTTCCAAGGACACGGGGGGCCTCCTCTATCACTATCCCTATGATGGGTTTTCTCCTGAGCTCCCCTGTGGACTTGTACTTCTGGTACCTCCTGAAGATCTCACCGGATATCACGCTCCCAACGAGGAGTTCCGCCTCGCCCATGAGCCGGGATGTGTCCACCACAACTATCTTTCCATCCTCGAGGTGTCCTGCTATGTCCTTTATGGTTGATTCGCCACCCACATCCCTGAATACGCCTCCACGGGACTTTATCTCGCCTGTGTCCTCATCCAGGTAGACTCCAAGGATAACATCGAACACCCTTCTAAGTACACTGAGTGTCACAGATTTGACATCGGAAAGCTTCTCCCCTTCAACAATTTTGATGATCCATCTCTCTTTGTAGCAGTTGTGGTACTTTGCAATTGCCTGCTCCTGGGCCTGTGTGAAAGGTATTATACCCTCAAAGTGCTCCGGTCTCAGGGCCCTCAGGTTTATTGCGAGGGTGTTCCCGCCGACCGGTGCATCCGGGGAGTAGTAGACCACGTTACCTGATGGGTGCTTTCCGAGTCCTGCCTCGTTCCTGCCATAGTACTCGTCGTGGGGGTCCAGCACCAGCATGCCCACACGGTCCATATCCGCCAGGCTCCAGAGCATGACCTTCACCAGGTTACTCTTACCCCTACCCGTGGTTGCAGGTATGAGGATGTGGTGGGTTATGGCGTCCAGGGCGTCGATGTAGACCGGTGTCTCAAGGACCTTTGAGCCGCTCCTCACATTCCCCAGGAATACCGGGTTGCGGGGCTTTTCAAGAAAGGCCAGGTCCCCATCCCTTATCCTCCGGACCTCCCTGAAGAACCCCGGGAGGCGTTTGGGTAGCATTGGCTCCCCATCCCTCACATGGAGTATGGGGCGGGCCTCTGCGATGATGTAGTTCCGCAGTTCCGGTTCAAGGAACTCCACGTCCCCCCTGTAACCCTCAAGGTTGAAGCCTGATGCAAGCTCCCTCATCCCCTGGGGTATCTGGGACCTGTATTTGAGGTCCTTGACCTGGAGTATCGTGTAGCCTTCTCCCTCAGCAACAAGGAGGTCTCCCAGTTCCACCGGTTCATCCGATTTCTGCCTTATGAGTACCGCGGCTGTTTCGCCGCCTATTATCTGTCCTGCGATTTCCATCAATCCTCACCTGCATACCTGTTAAGTGTATCGTGGTAATCGAGACTTTCTGTCTCATATTTTATGCCCCTAAGTACTTCGCCATCTCTGATCTGTGACAGGACCCTTCTCCTGTAGATTTCAACCTCATCCCCTGAGACACGGGCCCTCATGTCCACGTCCACCAGCCCGTAGGGGTAGCCAGGGAAGCATGCGTCCCTAGCGTTCAGTGAGAGGGTGGATGCCACGTCCAGTGCCTCATCCCCATCATACTCCCCCAGTATGTCCATGCGGAATATCCTCCCTGCAGGGTTCAGTTTAACCGCCGTGAGGGTGGTGGGCCTGTCTGTCCGGATGGCTATGGGGTGGTAGCACCATGTCCCCTTCACGCCACCCTCTGATGCAAGCCTTCCGATGGCTGAGAGGAGTGAAATTGAAGTGGTGGTGTAGAGGGTGCAGGTCTTTGAGAGCCCCGTCACATGGATCTCACCTGCCCTATCCCCGAGCTTGTTGATGTAGCTGTTTTCCTTCTCGAATGACGCCTGCAGTGAGCCGTCCCTAACCAGAATATCCCCTGCATCGAGTTCATCAAGGGCAGCCAGGGCCATGCTCCACTCTGCAAACCGCCTGGGAAGGCCCTTGAGGGTTGACTCATCAACGGTATCCGTGTCTTCAAGTTCAAGGTGCATGTCATCCTCATCCGGGAGGAATTCCAGGTACTCCTCCCTGATGGGGTGTAGCTGGAATCTGCACATCTCCTCCTCCGGGTTCATGGTCATGACAGAGAAGAATTCAATCCTCGATGGCATCTCTGGCTGGACCCTCTGACCTCCCCTGAAGAGGCCCAGGGCAACCCTGTTGAGCTGGACCGATATCCCTGGTCCTTCCAGTATGGGGCTGTTTCCGCCGTCTATGAAGGCAATGAGCCTTTCATCTCCCCCCTCGATGGGTGTGAAGTTAGCGGTGCTGAATTCATGCGCCCTGTATTTCGCTGACCTGAAGTAGGGTCTTCCAATCCCCGACCTCACTCTATTCTCAAGGGTCTGTGCAATCCTATCAAAAATGTCCAATAAAAAATCCCCCATGTAAATGTTTACTATTGAATAAAAAATAAATATTATAAATAGTTTGTGGTTTTTAATTGAATGGTTCCGTCATCTGAGCGGTCCGGGGATATACCGGGCCTTACCTACTCCTCCGGTTCAACTATGACTGCTGTGCCGTAGGCCAGGATCTCCTGCATTATGTCAGATATGGAGTCTGAGTCGAACCGGACACTTATAACCGCATTGGCCCCGAGTTCACGGGCATGGTCAAGCATCCTCTCAAGGGCCTCCTGCCTTGAGTGCTCCATCATGGTGACGTACTCCTTGATCTCACCACCAACAATGGACCTTAAACCGGCTCCTATCTGACCCCCGAGTCCCCTGCTCCTCACTGTCAGCCCATAAACAAATCCAAGTGTCTCAACAGCCCTGTATCCCGGGACGTAGTTGCTTGTAACGTATACCACGTCACCATGCTTTTCAACTGCAGGTGCTTCTCTTCGCTCCTCAAGCCTTGTGCCGCACTCGTCACAGAAGTTTGAGTCAGCCCCATACTCCTTACCGCAGTTTGGACAGAATTTCTCTGCTGATGGCTCTTTAGTGGAAGCTGAAACGCTACCACCTCTCCTCTCAGCCAGTCTCCTCTTCATCTCTTCACTTGTAACCATAATAACACCACAATTATTTTTATTGCAGATGTATAATAAGGTTACCATGAAATCCGCCATCCATGATTCAGGGGCCGGTGGGATCAGGGAGACGCTCAGGGCACGTATCCCCCCATCGATTCTACCATACATCCCCCTCGTCATCATAGCGTTGCTTTTAATCATCAAACCATACTATCTCTTCCCCACGCATGGTGATCTGGACTTCCACCTCGTTAGGGCAAGGGAGATAATGATTAAACCGCTCCACGGTCTTCTATGGGACTACCTGGTCTACCATCCCATGGGGAGGCCCCTGGGTCATCCTCCCCTACTTCATCTTATATTGGCGGGTCTCTGGACCCTGGGTGGTGTGAGGTTTGCCCACTCCTTCATGTGCATACTGCAGATACTCCTCACCATGTTTACAGCATCATGGGTGTCCTCCAGGTGGTATGGCTGGAGGGCCGGGCTTGTCGCAGGGGCCCTGGTACTCGCATCCCCGCGCCCTGACACCCTCTCTGTTATAATGCCAGCAGCCTATATACCTGTCCTTGTGGTCCTCACAGTTTACCTCTTGTCAGAGGATCGGCTCTCTGCAGCGGTTACAGGGACCCTTGCACTCTGGACCCACTTCATAGCACTCATAACGGTCATCCCGGTGGTACTGGCAGATGGTGTGAGGAGAAACCTCAGGGTGCTTCTCCTGCTCCTGCCATCCTTCATTTTATGGTGGGCATACTTCCTCACAGCGCGGGGGGCCCCCTCTGAGTCCATGAGTGGTGGTTACTTCAGCATCGGCTGGTTTGTGTTCCTGGTGCTCCTCTACTTCGGGGTGCCGGGTCTGTATCTTGTGAGGAATCGGAGGGAGTTCAGGCCCCTGGTGGCCTACATTCTCATAGTACTCCTTGCTGAGGTCCTCTTTGATGATTTATCGAGGGGACTGCAGTACGTGGCACTCCCCCTGGCGGTTGTGGGGGGATACACCGGCTCAAGGTTACTTGAGAACCCCTCATGGGCTGTGAGGCTGGTTACCGGGATTCTCATAGTCTCATCTGCAGTGGTCTTCACTGAGCAGCTCCTGCTCACAGATATAGACTGGTCAGATATTGATATACCCTTTGAAAACCGCTACTACCCCCTCAAGGAGTACCTGGATACACATACGGGTCCCCATGATGTGGTGTGGGCCTCGAATTCAGTTGCAGATAAGGTTGCCTGGATGACAGGTAGGAGGGTCTCCAATGGACGCTACGGTCCCCCACCAGGCTTCAGGGAGACCCCTCAGGAGGTGAATATCTATGAGGAGAATGGAAGGTTTGTTGTGAGGGACCTGAAAAACAGGACCGTGGCCGTTATAAATCCACTCTAAATCCATGATAAATGGGATAGGACCCTGAATACTAATAGATAAACTCTAAATCCATGATAGGGAGGGATCGGTGGATTTTCCATGTCCACCGGGATATCTACTTTCGTATAATCTTCAACTCGATTCCGAGCTGTTCAAAGGTTTCAAGGATCCTATCATACTTCTCCTCTTTCATCTCCCCATCACTGGCCACCATCCTTATCTCTGCCACCGCATCCAGGTTACTGAAGTCCTCGCTGAGGGTCCTCTTGATCTTGATGATATCGAACATGTTGTCGAGGGGGGCTCTGAACTCCAGTTCAATTCCCTTAATCGGTCCATCTCCATTTTCTTCCATGGGGTGCAGTTTCTCATCCGGTGTGAACTCTGGCACTTCCCTGCCATCGACCCTGAACTTACCTGCCCTCACACCCTCCGCTATTGTCTCTCTGAGTTTCTCCTCAACCCTTTCAGGTTCACATCCCTTCTCCTTATACTTCTCTGTATACTCCTCCAGTATTTCACGTGTTGCCCGTTCCTCCCGGGCCAGTTTTTCAAGTTCACTGACATCCACTTCTATGGTATCAGGGGGGCACTTCTCGCAGAGCTCTGGATTCACTATTATCTCAGGTGACTTCAGGGATACAGTGCAGTCCTCATTGAGATGTGTGCAGTGGGGTTCGCCGTCAAGGACGCCGAGGCCAAACAGTCCCCTTCTCACACCCAGCCTTATTGCGTCCCCGAGTACCTCAGGGGAGGTTATCCTCATGGCACCTGGTGTGGTGTAGAGGCTCTTCAGTATCCTCTCGGTCTCAATGTAGTCACCCTCAAGGTACCTCCTCTCAATTATAACTGGCTCCATGGATTCGAGGAGCTTGTCCTCCTCCATGAGCTTGCTCTTTATCTCATAGTCCACCTTGATGTCTGCACCGTAGCTTGCCATTCCCAGGTCCAGTCTCTCGAGTCCTGCCCGTGATGGTACAAGGACTATCCTGTAGAGGTTCCTTATCTTCTCCCTGTCCTCGGCTGAGAGTGCCTTTATCCTCTCCCTGACCTCCCTCTTCTGTTCATCTGTGAGGGATAGCTGCCTGTCTGACTCCACTGCCATCCATGCGAGTCTCGTCTTTATATGGTCAACAAGCTGGTGCCTGTGGGCATCGTCCTCCACCAGGAATATCATGGTATTCCTGTAGACCCTTGGATTTCCACCCTTGGCCTCCAGGAAGCTGCTGCATTCTGTGGAGTCCACGGGTATCACGAGTTTGAGTTTCATGTCATCCGGGACGTCGGATGTTGATGAAGGCCAGATGTAGACGCTGAATATCTTCTTCCCTGTTATCTCACCCAGGAGTCTCCTCTCCTCCTCAGTGACATCCTCGTCCTTTATGTTCTCCTTCTTCCTGAGGACTATGGAGTTGAGGTTGGCCTCCCCTGAGAAGTAGTAGAGGTCCACCTGCCTGTGTATGTAGAAGAGCCTCTCGATCATGCTGTTGAGGGCCTCGTCTATGATGGACATCGGTATCTCCGGTTCAAGGCAGGCCATCTTTATGTCCCTTATGGTTGCCCCGTTCCTTGTTCCGCCACCTGAGAACGAGTATAGGAAGATTGATGTGGCTATCCTTGTGCCTATCCTGTAGGGCTCGTAGCCCTTGAGTTTATGGTCGATGATCCTTGCGCCGGCATCAGGGGATGTTATATCTGAGGCTATGATACTCTCAAAGTTGCTGCCTGTGAACCTGAGGAACTCCCTTTTGAGGTTACCTGAATCGAGTGGGAAATCGGATAACCTTATGACAGGTATGTTCAATGATCTGAGCTGGTTCACCACCATTGCCAGGAGTCTGAGCACCCCCCTTGTCCTCTGGAACTCGGGGAATGAACCCCAGCGCTCATAGAGGACGTCTATGACCTCAGGCTGGAATGGGTAGCTCTTCCTGAATACCTCACGGTACTCTGCTGCATCAATGCCCTCAGGGAGTATCCCCTCAGATTCTGCCTTTTCAATGAAGGTTTCTATCACCTCAGCTGCCGCTGACTCATCTATCCTCCTAAAAAGCCTCGTCCTTATGACAGAGTAGATCTCATCATCCTCCACCGGTGTGAAGATCTTCTCGGTCCTCCCCAGGATCTTTGTGAGCTGATGAAACATCCTCTCTGCTGATTCATCGTAGTGTTCAAGGGAACTTGATGGGAGTGTTACCACCAGTGCAACCCTTTCAAGGGCTGATGCCGCCTGGCTGAGCTCCTGCATGAATGCCAGTAACTGGGCGGCCAGTGTGGACTCGCCCACGGTGACCCCGCTGGCCTTCACGGTGTACTCCAGGAGCTCATCGATGAGTATGAGGACAGGCTGGTTCTCATCCAGAAGCCTCTTTATCTTATCCATACCAGGGGAGGTCATCCCTGAGAGTTCCCTCACCTCTCCACGTAGCTGTCTCTCCATTTCAGCCCAGAGTGTGGTTTCACTTGCGTCCAGGGCGTCGCCTGCCAGTACAACCGTCCTGGCCCCCATCTCCGCTGCCCTGTGGTAGAGGGATATGAGGGTGTGGGTTTTACCCCCACCGAAGGGTGTCTGGAGCTGTATCACCGGGTCGCCGCCTCTGCCCTCGAGTCTGTCACCAACGATATCCATTATGTTCCTGAGTCCACGGGTCATGTAGGTTTTCCTGAAGAAGACCTCAGGGTCCCTGTACTCTGCTGGAGCATCCCCCATGTGGACGCTCCAGAGGTTGGCTGCGAACACGTCGAGGGGAAGTTTTTCCCTCATTATATCCTCATGGGGTTCAGCAATTCTCACAAATGGTTTCATCTCAACCTCCTCCTTAATTTGATTTATACCTGGTTTTTCTTCTTTGAGGGTTTTTATTGTGTTTTAATAGTCCCTGAGTGTTTTCTGTCTGGTTTTTTCTTTGAGATTTTTTATCATGGTGTCCCTGTTCACTATCAATCCCTCGAGCCACTGTTTTTCTTTGCAGTCTGGTAGGAATTCTATTATGGCCTGGGCGACGCGGTAGAATCTTTCATCGGTACCGTAGCCGGTATCAAGGAGCAGTTCCTGGAGTTCCTCCCTCCTGCCCTCACTCCATAATCTGGCTGCCAGGTGGAGTGCGTCTATGAGTTCTGTGGTGTCATGGTCGTCACCCCGTTTATCGGGGCCCAGGACGGTAACCTTACCCCTCTGTATCCTTATGAAGCCTGCCCTGGTGTTCTGGAGGTCTATACCAAGGCTGCCGGCGAGTTTCCTCGCCTCATCGAATTCCACTGTGGAGTTTCCGAAGTTCCACCGGTAGAATAGGTAGAACCTTGTGAGGGCTGAGAGGCCCTCTGCGAACCCATTATCCAGGATCCTCCTTATGGCGAAGTCAGCTGCAACCGCACGTATATCATCCAGTAACCTGGACCCCCGTATCACCTCACCATTGTACTTGAGGATCTCACTGTACTTGCCTATAACCTCCAGGCCGGCCCCTATAGCTGCTATGAAAAAGTCCGGGCCACTTATACCCTCACCCCACAGGTAATCCAGCTTCTCACCCAGAACCTCCTTCAGCTCACCCAGAACCTCCTCATAATAACCTGTGCTCTTCTCAAAATCAGGCTTACGAGCCACGATGTAAATTGAAGAGGCAAGAGCCGCGGATCCCTGGGCACGCATCCGGGCCTTCATCTCGGTGAATATGGGCCATGAAGCCGTCACCATCAGACCAGAATCCAGGAGGGAGTTTATAACGGTCTCCCAGCCATGTGTGGTTTTATGGGCATAGACGATATTGGCTATGCCGCCAGGTTTGAGGACGCGGTGTATCTCCCTGAAGGAGTTCCTGAGCATGGACTCGAACTCCTCCCGGGCCTCATCCATACTCTTATTATTGGTGTAGGCAACCATCTCACCCCTCTTAGGGGTGAGGGGTGTCATGAAGAGGTCAGGGTAAAGATCACCCAGCGCCCTCTTCAACCATACATAGAAGAAATCTGAAAGATACGAATAGGGGACATTATCATAATATGGGGGATCAGTGAAAACCGCGTCGAAATAATTATCATCAAAGGGAAGAGAAACCGCAGAACCCTGAACAACATTAGAAATGGGGTTGGAACTTCTTGAAAAAAATCTTGAAATTTTTTCTAATGTATTTATAGTATATGAAAACTGTTTTACCCAGCCTTGAACGCCTTTTATAACATTAGTTTCGGCATAATCCCAAACCATTGGCAAAGCTTGTCTGCCAAATGTGTGTTCTTGTTTTTCAGCTATGTTATTCCATATAGAGAGAGAACCATTTCTATCAGCCATCCTGTCCAGTCCTAATCCAAGGTAGCTCACCACTGCCTTTGCGTAGTCTTCCGGGTATCCTTCTTGCAGCATTTCCTGGTGGGCCTGGCGGATTTTCTCGGTGAAGGTGATGAGGGCAAGTTTCTGCCGGGCATTGAAAAGATCACCCCAGGTGTCAAGGCCATAATTTCTAACAGAAAATGCTCTTTCAGCCCCACTACCCTTCCCCAGGGGTGTTGGCTCATCAGGGACCGGGTCTATTCCCCAATCCTCCATGAGTTCACTTCTTTTATTTTCCAGGTATTCCCGGGCTTCCAGGTAGGCCTGCAGGTCCTTTTCAGTTGCGAGGCGGTAGGTTTTACCCCTCCGCTTGGGATGCGTGAGTGCCACGGCGATGAGCCTCTCACCCGCCTTACCCTCCTGGAAGAGGCGCCTGGTATCAGAGGCTGGTATGGTTGAACCGCAGACCGGACATTCTACGATGGCCCTTGAAATGGTCCCCTTAGAAAGGTCAAAGTCAGGGTCCTCCACGATCTCAAATTCAACCCCACCACCGGATACCACAGGTTTAAGGGCTATGCTCCTGTTCTTCTTCCTGGCAAGCCAGAACCCTGGCTTTAAAGGTATCTCTGCCTCACAGTCAGGATTCTGGCATGGTAGTGTCCTGGCCCAGATATAGGCCGCGGGGATTGAACCATCATCATCCTCCGGGTAGAAACGTGAAAGCTCCTCACTGGCCTCCCTGAGGACCCATTCCCCCCACCTCTTAACATCCCTCAGAAGCCGGGGTTCAGCATCAGCCCAGGACTCATCAACCCCATACCTCTGGGGGTACTCAAGGATGCACTTCTGTATCAGGACAGCCACCGGGTTAAGGTCCATACTGTAGGTCTCACACCCCAAACGGAGGGCCTCAAGGGGTATGCTGCCACCACCACCAAAGGGGTCCAGTACACGGGGTGGGCGGCCATGATAATCCCTTATATCCCTACGGGCCCTCTCAATCATCCCCTGATTCAAGCTGTTCTCCCATTCACTCAACTCCTCAATGAACCCCTTAACCCGGACCTCCTCCAGGTCATCCTTCGCTGAGGGGATCAGACTGGCGTAGATGGTGGCCCGACTGCTACCCAAGGGCTTTCTTGACCACCAGATATGAAGGGTGGAAATATGACCATGCCTTATATTCTTCTCACGGGCAGAATTCTCCCCAACCTTTGAAACAGGGAAGGTCCTCTCGATAAATCTCTCATCCATGATTATTCCTCCGTTCTCCTTATCTGTTCACCGGGTACGATGTACCTCACTTCCTCTCTCCTCACCGGTTCAAGTTTACCGTATGGGTCCTGGATGGTGATGAGTTCAGGGTCCTCAGTGGCATTGTAGACCACGTAGAGCCAGTAGTTCTCCCTGAACCTCCTGGCCTTGAGCCACTCGTTCTGTGTAAGCTCAATATTATCCCTTCCGCTTCTCGCCTTGACCTCAATGTACCTCACCTCTGACTCTGATGTTGACCTCACATCGAATCCAAGGTTCTCACCTGATACGTCCTCGGGTATCCTTCCATTGCTCCTCTCATATTCCATGGTAACCTTCATTCCTATCATCTCTATGTCCTCCCTGCCAGGGATCTCCGGGGCATCGACGTGTATCATTCCAAGGAGTTCGGGGGGTGATGCTGTGAGGGTCTCCTCCATCTCCATCTCCCTTTCGAGTTCCCTCTTTCTGTGCCTGTAATCCTCGAGTCTTTCCTCCTCGTTTCTTATGGCCAGGGCCATGTCCTCCCCCTCCTCCAGGCGCCTGTAGTATTCGATGAGTTTTGCCTGGGAGGTGT
Source organism: Methanothermobacter sp. DP (assembly GCF_026692625.1). Lineage (NCBI taxonomy): Archaea > Methanobacteriati > Methanobacteriota > Methanobacteria > Methanobacteriales > Methanobacteriaceae > Methanothermobacter > Methanothermobacter sp. DP. The sequence goes on from NZ_CP113501.1 coordinate 679,637, forward strand.
CTATGAGGTACTGTATGGACCTCAGGCCGTACTTCCTCTTTATACCTGTTTTCTTCTTTCTCTCGGCCCTCAGTTTATCCATGTACCTCATCACGGCCCTGGTTGCGGCTGCAGTGGCCCGATCCTCGCTTACATCATCCTCCACCGGGTGGCTGTCTGGTACCAGGTCCCAGAGGATCATTGGGCTCACCTCCACAACCTCCTCTCCGGTGTCGTGGAGGGCGAAGACCCTTTCACCTGCGGTTTCGTTCCTTCCATCTGTGACCCTTCCCCGGTAGAACCATATTGTCCCCCGGTACCTTCCGGATGGGTCCCTGAAGGTTGAGCCCTGGAGGAGCGCGTCTCCAAACCTCTTACCGGTGTACCTTATGGTGGCCTCCAGGAGGGGGTGGCCGAAGGATATGAACTCGTGTTCATCTGTCCCGGGGTTGAAGGTGAGGTTCCTGTATTCTCTCCTCAGTGTCCCGTACCTCCTCCTGAGTTCATCGTTCCAGGTGCGGAAAAGTTCCCGGGGTGTTCTGAGGGTGTAGAGGCCCTTCCTTTCGGTGTACTTCCAGCCCATCCTTCTGAATACCGTTCTGAAGAATTCCTCGACGTACTCGGGTGCGAGTTTCCGCTCCTTTATTATGCGCTGTATGTCCTTCATGCGGGTGTAGTCGACCTCAACTGCAAGCTGCTCATCCATTATCCTCTCAAGGATATCCTCGGATGGTTTGAGGAGTTCATCTATCTCTTCGTCCCTCAGTTCACCCCTGAGGGTCTTCTCTATTATGCCTGAAATGTCGCGTTCGGTGTATATCTCGCCGATTACATCGTAGACCTTATCTGATCCTATGTCCTGGCGGATGCTGTCAAGTTTCTCAAGTAGCCTCCTCATCACGAGGCCCTCGCGGGTGTTCCCCGCTACCAGGTTGTATATGTGGACGTCCCTCCTCTGCTTGTAGCGGTGTATCCTCCCCATCCTCTGCTCAAGGCGGTTGGGGTTCCAGGGGATGTCATAGTTGACCATTAGGTGGCAGAACTGGAGGTTTATACCCTCACCTGCGGCCTCGGTTGCAACCATGACCTGGCAGTTCCTCCGGAAGTCATCCTCGGCGGCTATGCGCTCATCCATGCTCATATCACCGTGGATGGTGCACGCGCTGTACCCCCAGGATTCTATCCTCTCAAGGAGGTAGTCGACGGTGTCCTTTGATTCGCTGAAGATGAGTATCTTCTCATCGCCTATCTCCTCCAGGATCCTCTGAAGCTCCCCGAGCTTGGTCTCGGTCCCTGATTCCAGAAGCCTCTCTGCATCCTCTATAAGTCCCTCCAGGGTCCTCACTTCTGCTTTGAGTTCAGGTAGGGAGTCAGCCAGTGTGCTTCCCTCGAGGATTCTTTCGATTTCCCAGATCTTCCTTTCCTCCAGGTCGCTGTAGTCGCCGGGGACCTCTATCCGGGACACGGATTCAAGGTCCTCCATTAGCTGGAGGCACCTTTCCCTCTTCCTCCTGAGGGACATCATAACAGCGTATATGCTTGATGCCATCCTCCTCTGGAGGAGCATCATTGCAAATGCATGGGCCCTCCTGTCGGTTGAGATGGCCCGGTTGTACTGTTCTGTTATGTAGCGTGAGATCTTATTGTAGAGTTCCATCTCCCTGTCGCTGAGGTTGAAGCTGTGGGTGTGGGTGTACCTCCTGGGGAATATGGGTTTCCCATTGAAGTCCCTGAGTTCCTCCTTCATCCTCCTTATGAAGAGGGGGTTGTCCCTGTTTCTCCTTGCCTCCTGTATGAGTTCAGGGTTTGCGAAAAATCCCGGTCTGAGGAGGTCAAGGAGAAGCCTGAAGGCATCGGGGTCCCCGCTGTGTGGGGTTGCCGTCAGAAGCAGCATGTGGTCTGATGTCCTGGAGAGTATCTGCCCGAGCCTGTACCTCCTTGTTGCATCTGTCCTGTTCTCTGATCTGACCCTCGCACTCATCTTGTGGGCCTCGTCAACCACCACAAGGTCCCACCTTGTTGATGATAGTGATGCCATCACGTCATCCTGCTTTGCAAAGTCAATGGAGGTTATGTAGCTGTTCTCAACCATCCAGGGGTTTTCGCCCTGCCTTGACCTAAGGTATGATCGGTCCACGACAGTGAAGTGCTCCTGGAATTTTTCCCTCATTTCGCGCTGCCACTGGGCCTTGAGGTGGCCCGGTGTTACTATGAGGACCCTGCTGGCGGCGCCCCTGAGTTTCAGTTCCTTTATGATCATCCCGGCCATTATGGTTTTACCTGCTCCGGGGTCGTCGGCTATCATGAACCTCATCTGGGGCATCCTGAGGGCGTAACTGTACACCGCCTCAAGCTGGAAGGGGAGGGGGTCTATGCGGGAGGTGTTCATTGCAAGGTAGCCGTCAAAGAGTGAGGCGTTTCTGAGGCGGTATGCCTCTATTACCATGAAGAATTCGTGGGGGTCGGCCCTGAAGTCCGCTGTTCTCACGGATTCAACCCTTTCAAGGTCATCCATGGTCAGTATGGTGGCTACAGGGGACCCGGTACTGGTTGTAACCCCGTAGACTATTATGTTTTCTCCCTCATCCTCTGCCTTCAGAACCCTGACCGGTTCCGGCCAGAAGGGGCCCCTTATTACAGATCCCTCCTCTATCAGACTACCACCCCTGTAAATGTAATATCTTAATACCTTAAGCTCAAGGTTAGAGTGTCCAATTTTTTCATTTATTCCCTGCATCTATAAATGTTTCCATCCGGTTTTTGGGAACAAGATATTAAGGTGGAACCACTCTAATTTAAATCCATGAAATCCCAGCTGCAGAGGGAGCTGACCCTCTTTGACACGGTTAACCTTGTAATCGGGACCATAGTGGGGGCCGACATCTACATCGTGGCTGCCTATGGTGCAGGTAGCCTTGGCCCGGCCTCCATACTGGCCTGGTTCCTGGCCGGCCTCATGGCTGTGGTTATTGCACTTGCATTCTCTGAGGCCTCCAGGATCCTCCCTGTGACCGGGGGACCCTACGCCTATACATGTGAGACCCTTGGACGTTTCGCGGGTTTCATAACCGGATGGTCCCTCTGGGTTTCCTCGTGGATAGCCATAGCGGTGTTCCCCATAGCCTTTGTCTATTACCTTGAATACTTCATCCCCCTGAATGTCATGTGGGAGGCCCTCGTCAAGGTCCTCTTCATAGCCTCACTCACCCTCATAAACATTGCCGGTGTTGGGAGGGCCGGTAAGGTGAACGATATCCTGACGGTCCTCAAGGTGGCGCCAGTGCTCCTCTTTGCAATCCTGGGGGCGGTGTACCTCGCCCTCAACCCATCAACCCTTGCAGCTAATTACACCCCCCTGGCACCCATGGGCCTCGGGGCCCTTGGCGGTGTCACCGTCCTGGTGTTCTGGGCCTACGTTGGATTTGAACTTGTAACGGTCCCTGCAGATGAGGTTAAGAATCCTGAGAGGAACATACCCCTGGCCATAACCCTCGGGATGGTCTTTGTGATGCTATTCTATCTCCTCACCAATGCTGTTATCCTTGGGCTTGTGCCATGGAGGGTCCTTGCGGCCTCAAACGCGCCCCTCACGGTTGCCGGTTACAGCCTCATGGGTGGATTTGGGGCCCTGATACTAACTGCAGGTGCCGTGTTCTCGATTGCGGGTTCAGAGGAGGCAGGGATGCTCTCAACCGCCAGGCTGCTCTTTGCCATGTCCAGGGATGGTTTCCTTCCCCGTGCCCTCTCCAGGGTGCACGGGAGGTTCGGCACACCCCACGTCAGTATCCTGGTCCAGAACCTCACGGCCCTTGCAGCCGCACTCACCGGTACGGCGGCCGGGCTCATTGAACTATCTGTTTTAACACTTCTACTCCCCTACGCGGCAACCTGCGTTTCACTGGGGATACTTCAAAGGAGAGATGGCGCTAGGGTTCCTGTGAAGAGTGTCCTGGGTGTCCTTATCTGTATTTACCTCCTCCTGAATACAACACCGGGGACCATCATCGCCGGTTTACTCCTGATCATGGGGGGTGTGCCATTATACCTCATATTCAGATGGAAGAACTCAAAGAATAAGGGATGGGGGAAATAAATAAAAGTAGAATTTTTTCCATTGGGGTCTCTCAATGCTGAAAACCCTTAACATCCCTGTAAACTCCCTCAGTGGCTTTCTAGGTGTCACCGTTTTCATGATATTCACGCTGCTTTCAGTTTCAATGTACCCAGAGCCCTACAATCCACTGTACCACTGGCTCAGCAATCTGGTAAAAGTCAATCTACTTCAAGCATGTTTTCTCAGGAAACAGAGACATTCTAGCCGTTTTAAATCCCTCAGTGCCCATCAAGGGCTTGAATTGGCATCTCTACTCCTCTCACCGGGTGGGTGCTTCTGATATCATAAAGCATGCTGGGTCTGGATTCTTATGATTCCACGAAAAACCGGTGAGGCATCTCTAACCCTCCCCCCTGTGGACAGTCTTGGCCCAGCGCCTCTCGCGCCTCCTTAGCATGTGAACTGCTGCGGCCACAAATAGTGGGATGAGGTATAGACAGTAGGCCCAGTACTCAATGGATAACAGTATGGTGCGGGGTATGCTGTAGCCGTCCATCCTTATACCGCTCATTGTGAGGGGGAAGAACGCCACTGTTGATATGAGGCCTATTATAAACGGGGCCTCCATCCTGAATCCAAATCCAGCAAGGTTGAGGATGAATACAATGTACCCCAGCATGACGAATCCTATGAAGATCATGGAGAAGAGGTAGAATATGGCGTCAAGCTTCCTGTGGAGTGCTATGGGGGCATCGATCATCGGGGCAAGGTAGACGAAGAGGGTCTCCAGGTTGCCTGTGAGCCAGCGGGTCCTCTGCCTGAAGAAGGCCGGCCACTCACTCACGGCCTCCTGGAAGACCTCCGCCTCCGGGGAATACCTGACATGGTAGCCCCTGAGCATCAGCTTGACGCTGAGGTTCAGGTCCTCTGTAACCGCGTAACCATCCCAGCCACCTATCTCCTCAACAACCCTCCTCTTAACCAGCTGGCCGTTACCCCCAAGGAAGGCCGGGACATCCATGTTCATCCTTGACCTCATTATCACGTTGCCGAATATGGCGAACTCAAGGTCCTGCATCCTGGTGAGGAGGTTCTCATCTGCATTGTACATCCTCACCCGGGACTGGGCGCCGGCCACATCATCACCGTCAAGGTAGGGGACTATATTCCTGAGGAAGTCCGGTTCAACCCTGGCATCGGCGTCAAAGACCGCTATGATGTCACCATCGGCCAGTGCCACCCCATCGTTGAGGGCGTAACCCTTACCGTTGAAGGCGAAGGGGGCCCTCCTTGTTACAACCTTCAGGTGCCTGTACCTCTTCACCAGTTCCTCAAGGATCTCACCGGTACGGTCAGTTGACCCGTCGTTCACCACTATGATCTCGTAGTTCCTCCTCCCGTTGACATGGTAGTCCAGGGATGAGAGGGTCTCAACGCACCTCTCAATGGTGTTCTCCTCGTTGTTGGCGGGGACTATGATGCTCACCATGGGCATTGAATCTGAAACAGGTTTTTTGGGTTTCCTGTAGCTGAATGAGAGATGCAGGAGACTGTAGACCACCGGTATGAATAGGGTGTACATGAGCCAGGTCATGCTCCGTGTTATGAAGCCGTAGGCTGCAAGTCCGAGTATCACCGATGATACAAAGAAGACTCCGGTCTTCTCTATCTTCATCTCCTCTGCCTTGGTGACTATGACCTCGTGCATCCTCCTTGAGTAGTCCTCCATGTCCCTGATGGTCTGTAGTACCACCTCGATCTCGGCCCTCAGCTGCTCGGTGCTGAAGGGCTTGAGGAGGTAACCGTAGGGTTCCGTCTCCAGTATCCGGGATAGGGTCGAGTCATCTGAGTAGGCTGTCAGGTATATTACGGGGATCCCGTGTTCACCCTGTATCACCTCAGCGGCCTCTATACCATCCATCTCACCACGGAGGTAGACGTCCATGATGACAACATCGGGCTGGAGTTCCGCGGCCGCTGATACGGCGCCCTCACCTGTATCCTCAACCCCCACAACCCTGAACCCTGCATCCTCCAGTTTATGGGAAAGGTCGGCTGCGACGATCGCCTCATCCTCAACCACAAGGACAGCGGGGACTGCCCCTGTCTTCCTCTCCTTCGGAACCTTCAGAAGGTCCCTTATATCCGCACGGTACCTTTTGAGGGCTGTTTCAACTGTCACCCTGAGTGTCCGGTCATCGTAGGGTTTGAGGAGGTAACCGTAGGCTCCGGCCCTCCTGGCCCTCCCTATGGTCTCAGGGTCAGAGTAGGCTGTGAGGAACACCACCGGGACCCTGAGTTCCTTCACCCTCCTAGCCACATCCACACCATCCATCTCACCCCTCAGGACTATGTCCATGAGCACAAGGTCCGGCCTCTTCTCTGCTATCAGCTTAAGGGCCTCTTTACCTGTGGCTGCAACCCCAACGACCCTGTAGCCCATATCCTCCAGTCTCATCTGGAGGTCCGATGCTATGAGTGCCTCGTCCTCCACTATCAGAATTGACGTCATAGACCTCACCTTCAGTTACCAAGCCACCTTCTGAGTTTCCTGATGCCCAGAGTGTTTATTACATCGTCTGGCTCTGCCCAGCCGCGCCTTGCAGTTATAACACCCCACCTGATGTTCTCAAGGGCCCCCCTTGAGTGGGCGTCACTGTTTATTGCGACCCTGCAGCCTGCATCAACCGCCATCCTGACATGGGTGTCCCTGAGGTCCAGGCGGAGGGGGTTGGAGTTCACCTCCAGGGCGACTCCCAGTTCAGAGGCGAGTTCAACCACCCTCTCCATGTCAACCAGGGGGTCAGGTGACCCGAGTATGCGCCCGGTGGGGTGGCCTATTATATCCACAGGGTCATGCTCCATTGCCCTGAGTAGCCTCTCTGTGATGTTCCCGGGGTCATGGATACTTGCAACAACCAGGTCAAAGTCCTGCAGGATTTTATCAGGGACCTCGAGGCTTCCATCATAGAGTATGTTGACCTCGACACCTGCAAGGACCTCAACGTCCTCGATACGCTCGGCGGCCCTCAGGTATGCATCCACATCGTCGATGTACCTTGCATGGTCAGTGAAGGCAATGTACTCCCTCCCAAGGATGGATGCGTACTCTGCCATGTACTCCATCGCATCGATGCCGTCACTGAAGAGGCTGTGCATGTGGAGGTCCCCCCTGATATCTGAGAGGTTTACAAGGTCCGGGAGTTTCCCCTCTGCTGCAGCGGCCACCTCGCCACGGTTCTCCCTGAGTTCAGGTTCAATGTAGGTCAGGCCAAGTGCCTCCAGGACCTCGGCCTCTGTCCTCCCGGCGACCCTCTCATCCCCCCTGAAGAGGCCGTACTCACTGAGCTTCATTGAGGAGGAGATTGCTATCCTCCGTAGCTCCACGTTGAACTCCCATGAGCCCGTGAAGTAGAGGAGTGCCGAGCCAAAGACCTCGTCGTCGAAGACCCTGAGGTCACAGTCAAGGCCCTCCCTGAGGCGCGCAGTTGACTTCCTGGGGCCCTTAACCACGACATCCTCAACAATGTCCATGGAGGTGAAGTGGTCCATGACCCTGCGGGGGTCGGTGGCCGTCACCAGTATGTCGATGTCCCCGACGGTCTCCCGGCCCCTCCTTATGGAGCCCGCCACCTCAACCCTCCTGACACCCTCAAGTTCAAGGAGCTCTGATTTTATCCTGGATGCCAGGGGGACCACGTAGGCGAGGGGTCTCCTGGAGATCCTTGACCTTGCAAGTTCAATGTTACGGAGTATCATTGCCTCCCTCTTCTCACCCATCCCCCTTAGCCTCCTTATACGGTGCCTCCTTGCCTGCTCCTCAAGGTCGTCCAGTGTCTTTATCCCCAGCTCCTCGTAGAGGAGTTTAACCGTCTTTGGACCCACACCCTCCACCGAGAGGAGGGAGTCAAGGTCCACCGGGTATTGCCCTGCCAGTTTCTCAAGGAGTGAGAGTGAACCTGTTGATAGTATCTCCTCTATCTTTGCAGCGATGTTCTCACCTATACCCGGGAGTTCCCTGAGTCTCCCCTGGGCTGCCACATCCTCTATGTCCTCCCCTAGAAATTCCACTGTCCTCGCGGCCCTCCTGTAGGCCTTTGTCCTGAATTCATCGCCCCTGAGTTCCATGTAGTCAGCAACACGGTTCAGAATATGGGCCACCAGATGGTTCTTCATAAGGGCATATATATTGTGCATATTAGTTAACCGTTTTTGCTTTCAGAAAAATGGCAACGCCCTCAATACAACCATGTTTTCGTTGAGTGAATAGATGGTTTACATGCAGATTAAGATGCGGACTCTGAGCTGGGTGAAGCGAGACATCTAGTTTGAAGAAACCAGTGGGAAATTAAAGCATTTATGAACTGATGATTGGCCCATAAGTAGTAGACCTCCGATCCACGAAAGATCAGTAAAATCAAATGGAAGGCCAAAAAAATATTAGAATTCATGAATTACTGGGGACAAAAAACATCAAAAAACTGAATCTTTAGATGTCAGCTACTCTGGATCAGTTAAAAGATAAAATATGACTAGAAAGACTTAGATGCCAGCTATACTCTGGATCAGTTAAAAGATAAAATATGACTAGATGGACCCCATACCCTCAACGATCTCACGGATCTTATCCTCAACGTTTGAACTGTTCTCAACCACGGTACCCGTGACTATGATATCTGCACCTGCACCTGCAACCCTTGCGGCATCAGCACCGGTCCTTATACCGCCACCCACTATGAGTATCTGGTCTGTGCACCTCTTAACAAGGGATATCATCTCCTCAGGCACATGCTGTGGGGCACCTGAACCCGCCTCAAGGTAGAAGAGCCTCATACCAAGGAACTCTGCGGCCATGGCATATGCTGCCGCAATGTCCGGTTTGTTTCTGGGAACAGGCTTTGTATCTCCAACCCAGCCCACCGTACCCCCTGGTTCAACCACAAGGTAACCCATTGGGAGGGCCTCTATCCCCATCTTCTTAACGGCTGGCGCGCCCAGGGCCTGGGCACCTATGATCCAGTAGGGGTTGTTTGAGTTGAGGAGACTCATGAAGAATATCGCATCTGCGTGGCGGCTGACACCTGTGGTGTTCCCGGGGAAAAGTATTATCGGGACATCTATGTTCTCCCTCAGAGCCCCTGCGGTGGCATCCAGTTCACTGGAATCGGTGGTTGACCCCCCGAGCATTATACCATCGGTACCGCCCCTTATGGCGGCCTCTGCGATTTCAACGGCATCCTCAGGGGTCTGCTCCTCAGGGTCGATGAGGGTAAGGTGTATCTTCCTCTCCCCAAGAATATCATGGAAATAATCTTCAACCTTCATTTTGAACACTCAGAAAAGTAATAAATGGGGGAGTGGGGCTGTTTAACCCCTTGGTTCCTTTGCCTTGTACCTTAATCCCTTGTAACCGCACTTCCTGCATGTCTTTGCAGTTGGTGGGTTCCTGGCGTTACATTTAAGGCAGATCTTGATATTGAATAGTCTGTTTTCTGCTTCCTCAAATCTTGCCATAATTAGCCTCCTATGTATTTGTTCTGAATCTCAACAACCTCACGGCTATCCCTAGCCCGGGAGTAAGCTTCAAGAAGTTCACGGTTGAGGTCCAGGAAGTGTGGACCCCACTTGAAGTAGGACATGATGTCAGACGCTATATCTTTCAGTCCAACTATATAAAGGGTTGCCGCCACCGCCTCTGCAGTTGATAGTATGCAGGGCTTTCCATAGTTGGTGGGGTTTGCGGCCACCAGGAACGGCAGCGACCTGTGGTTCCCTGCGGTCTGGAATATGACCGATGACTTTCTTACCTTTTTCCATGAGCAGTCCAGGGCTGCGATGCCCCTCCTCATGACCATGTCACGGTCCTCGGGTGAGACTGCCTTCTCAGAAAAAGGGTTGAGGACAAGTGCACCTCTGGGTATCTGGTTGAGACTATTTACTATTTTAAATTTTCCCTTCCTCCCCAGTTTGAGGCTGGTGCACTTCTTCCTGTCACACTCCTCTGCATGGTATACCACGATTCTCATCAGGGTGATATTGGAATGTCCATGTATAAATAATTTGGATGGATAGGGGATCCTAAGTGGTCTGTCCTAGAACATCTCCCTCTCATGCTCCAGATGGTGTTCCGAAGTAACCTCTGCTAGAACATCTCCCTCTCATGCTCCAGATGGTGTTCCGAAGTAACCTCTGCTAGAACATCTCCCTCTCATGCTCCAGATGGTGTTCCGAAGTAACCTCTGCTAGAACATCTCCCTCTCATGCTCCAGATGGTGTTCCGAAGTAACCTCTGCTAGAACATCTCCCTCTCATGCTCCATTATCCTTGGAACAGCTATGGATGGGTCCTCAAGGTCATGGAGGTCATAGTAACTGCCACCTGAGGCCAGGGCTATCTCCATGTTGAGGTCCCTTCCACCCCTTGAGCCCTGCTCAAAGTTTATGACAGCGGAGGGTATATCCTCCTCCCTGAGCCTGGCTGCTGCTTCAACCGCCTCCCTCTTGGGGTTCCTCTCAACCCCCACGTTTGGCATACCGTCGCTGAGGATAACCATGAACGGGACGTACTCGCTGTGTCTCTTCTCCTCCCTGAGTATCTCAAGGCCCCTCTTTATGCCCTGTGCCATTGGTGTTGTACCACCAACCCTTATGCTGTCAACCGTATCCCTGAATGATGATGCCCGGGCTGTTGAGGGTATTATAACCTTCGCGTCCCTTCCACGGAAACCCACAACACTTATCCTGTCCTTATGCCTCTGGGCGTCCTCTATGAACCTCTCTATGAGGCCCTTGACCCTGGCGGCCTTCTTCTCAGAGAACATGGACCCGCTTATATCCACCACCAGGACGATTGATGCCCTTGCACCGTGTTTGCGTATCTTCTCCCTTATATCGCCGGGTTCTATTTTAAGTTCCCCCCTTGAGGCGGCGGCCCTCAGTGTGGCGTCAACAGCAACGTCACCTGAGCCCCTGGGGAACCTGCTCTTCACGTACCTGCCCTTGGTGGTCTTTGACTCAACCCTTGAACCGTAGAGGCGCTCCTTCTTCTTACCCCTGATCCTGAGGAGCCTCTTTATATCAACGTCCATGTCCTGGGTTTCAGGTTCCCTGCCCTCCACGTCAGCGGCAAGGGCCCCCAGGGATGATGCCGAAGGTGAAGCACCTGAATCTCCACTGCTACCTTCCCCCGGTGAACCCTCTGCAGGGGTTTCATCCTCTTCACCCTCACCTGGGCCACTGCCTGAGTCACCACTTTCTGATTCAGACTCCTCCGACTCCCTTTCACGCTCCATCTCCTCACGGGCCCTCTGCATCTCCCTTCTCGTGTTTTCACGGTTATAGGTCCTTCCAGGTATTCTCTCCCCCAGAACCAGTATTATTGCATCCTCGACGTCCTCCTCACGGACCCTCCTCCTGCCGTTGAAGGCCGCTATGGCCTTTGAGGTCCTCACGATTGCAATATCGGACCTGTGCCCATCGACCCCTGCATCGACACAGACCCTTGCTATCAGCTCAAGGAGGTCGTCGTCAATGGTGACCGCTGGAAGGAGCTTCCTGGCCTCCATTATCCTCTCCCTGAGTTCCCGCTGACTTTCAGCGAACCTCTCAACGAATCCCTCAGGGTCATCCTCGAATTCATCCCTCCGCTTCATTATGAGGATTCTCTGCCTGATGTCGGTGACCGTGCCAACATTTATGTGTATACCTATCCTGTCTGAGAGCTGGGGCCGGAGTTCGCCCTCAGCGGGGTTCATGGTCCCAACCAGGATGAACCTTGATGGGTGCTGAAGGGATATTCCCTCCCTCTCAACTGTGTTCACACCGTAGGCAGCCGCATCAAGCAGGACATCCACCAGGTGGTCGTCCAGTAGGTTTATCTCGTCAACGTAGAGTATGTTCCTGTTGGCCTCTGCAAGTATACCCGGCTCAAGGGCCTTTATACCCTCTGTGAGAGCCTTCCCTATGTCAAGGGAACCCACCACTCGATCCTCTGTTGCACCCAGTGGTAGCTCAACCACCCGCATCTTCCGGTACTCCACCTCCAGGTCACCTGAACGGCACACCTCACATGCCTCTTCAGGTTCATCAGGGTCACAGTTGAAGGGGCAGCCCTTAACTGTCCGCAGCGATGGAAGAAGGTCTGCCAGGGCCCTCACGGCGGTTGTTTTACCTGTCCCCTTATCACCCTTTATGAGTACACCGCCTATCCTGGGATTTATTGCATTGAGTATAAGGGCCTTTTTCACCCTTTCCTGTCCAACTATAGCTGTGAATGGAAAAATAAGGTTCTTCATTAACTCACCTGGTTTTTATAACCATATAATTCTATCTTTATTCTCAATAATAAGTTTTTACGTGGAATGGTATTAAAATGGGGTTCTGGTTTAGGAATCAATCTGGATATGGTGGATGATGGTATTAAAATAGGGGTCCGGAGTAGGAATCCCTCTGGATAAAGTAAATAAGGGATGCCGAAGATAGATTAGGCTGGTGATAGATATGTGCACTGTTGGAGGTCCAATGGCTGATATTGACATCAAGAAGATGAAGACCCGTAAATGTAAGTGCCTTGACTGTGGAAACGAGTTCAAGGGTGTTGGAAGGCGGATAATCTGCCCATCATGCCAGTCAGATAATGTTGAATGTGAAGGCTAGAGGGTGAGTGGTCTGGAATTCAATCTGAGGGATGACAGGATACTCTTTGTGGAGTCGGATTCAGGTACACTTGGCATAATACCGTCCGGCAGGAGGAGAACCCTCTTCATGAATACCCCAGATGACGAGGTCGCCCTGTTTCTTGAACCAGATGACCTCATAGTCATATCCGCATTCAGCTCAGGGGAAAAGGCAAGGAGGGGTATAATGGCCCTCGCCTACCTCCTCCTTGAGATAGAAAATCCCCTTGTTGTTCTCCCTGAGAACCATCCAGGGTCCAGGAGGCTGAAGATGGTGGTCTCTGCCTCAGATACAATAAGACTGAGCTGCGAGATAACCCCTGGCACCCACCCGGACCACCACCTGCTCTGCTCGGTGAGTGAACTCTCAGGGATGGAGATAGTCTCGGAGAATGGCCTGGTTAAACTCTTAAACACGCCACCGGGTATCAGGTCGCGGGTGACAAAACTTGAGTGGTGAGGCGGGAAAACTATTTTTAAGTACACCCACATAAACCATCAACGTAAATGATTATGATCAACGAATTCTATCAGGGAAACTATTTTTAAGTACACCCACATAAACCATCAACGTGAATGATTATGATCAACGAATTCTATCAGATATTCGGGCAGCTGGTATTCATCGCGGGTCTGGGTCTCATTGTGATGCTTGCCTCAAGCCTCTTCCTTGGAAGGCTTCTTCTCAATGAGGACCGCTTGATATTCCCCAGACTCCTCCTTATCACAGTGGACATGTTCTACGGTCCATTCAAGAAGTTCTCAGAGACACTGGGACTCAACAGTCGTATAGTGGACCAGATAGGGGTTGAGGTGAGGAACAAGATCAACGAGAAGAGGTTCCGGTCAATAGACCCCCATGAGAAGGCACTTGTACTGCCCCACTGCCTCAGGAACCCAAAATGTGAGGCAAGGCTTGACAGGACAGGGCTGGTCTGCACAGGGTGCAACCGCTGCATAATAGGTAAGATCAAGGAGCGGGCCGAGAGCATAGGGTACACGGTATTCGTGATACCGGGATCAACCTTCATAAAGAAGATAATGGAGGAGCGGAGGTTCAAGGCGGTCCTCGGGGTGGCCTGCTACCAGGACCTCAACCTGGCCATGATGAAGCTCTCAAGGTTCACACCACAGGGTGTCCCCCTCCTCAGGGACGGCTGCTTCAAGACAAAGGTGGACTTCCGGGCCGTCCTGGAGAAGATGGGGCTTGAAGGTGAGATGAGAAGACCACGTGGTTGCATGAACCAGGTACCCGAGAAAACCCTGGAGCGGTGATAGATTGGACATACCCATCACCGATAACCACATACACGTCGACCCCATCAACGGTGAGGGGCCGAAAGCCGTGGCCCTTAAATTTCAGAGGTCCGGCGGTAGGAGGATGATAATCCCCAACAAGCCATCCTGGACCATAAACGCCGGTACAGACTACAAAAAAACCATGGATACGGTGCTTAGGTACGCTGACATCATCAACCAGGAGACAGAGGTTGAAGCATATGCTGTGGTGGGACTCCACCCGGCGGAGCTATCAAGGCTCCTTGAGGCCGGCCACGACCCTGAGAGGGCCGAGGAAATGATAAGGGAGGGCCTGGAATATGCCCAGTCACTGGTCCTTGAGGGGAGGGCCGTTGCAATAGGTGAGGTTGGAAGACCCCACTACCCTGTCCCCCCTGAGGAGATGGCCATCCACAACAGGCTGATGGTGTATGCCATGGAACTTGCAGCCGAGGCCTCATGTCCTGTGCAGCTCCATACCGAGACCTCGGGACCTGAAGAGTTCAGGGAATTCGCAGGGATGGCCTCTAAAGCAGGTATAAAGAAGCACATGGTTATAAAGCACTTCTCAGGCCCCCTGACAGGAAGGGATGAGAACCATGGACTCACACCATCCCTCATTGCATCCGGGGATGTCATAAGGGAGGGTATCAGGAAGGGGTCAGGGTTCCTCATGGAGACCGACTACCTTGATGATAGCAGCAGACCAGGCGCGGTCCTCGGACCCAAGACCGTCCCCCGGAGGACAGTTGAATTCCTGAATAAGGGTATCTTCACCGAGGAGGACGCCTACAGGATACACCAGGAGACCGTTGAAAGGGTCTACGGTTTATAAATCGCCAAGTTCTGACCTCAGATGTACTCAATGAAATCATATATCACGTCCTCGCCTACGGTTTATAATCGCTAAGTTCTGACCCAACAGTTAATTGTTTATGGATAAAGCATTTCAGAAAAAATAAAATCTGTTAATAACCTTTTGCATCTACCAAAAAAATCTTTTTCAGTGGGATCCCCCAAGGAAGATGCTTACAAGGCCTATCAGGATCCCTATCACAACAACCTCAAGGCTCGTCCTGTAGATGTTCTCCCTTGAAACCCTCCCGAGATAGACACCAAGGACCAGGAGGGCCGCAAGGCACAGTACAACGGTCACAATGGTTGCTGTCATCCTCTCAGATAACACAAGAAATGGGAGTACAGGTACAAAGGAGCCAAGGAAGCTTGAGAATCCATGTGTGAACATGCTCATGTACACGCGACGCCTTGCCTGCTGGTGGATGATGGTATCATCCAGTTTACCCTCATCCATCATCATCTTCCTCTCAAGCTCACGCATTGTCCTTGTTTCTTCAGCCCTCTCACCTATGAATGAACCGAAGGCATTGGACATTGCAAGGGCCACGCCCCCGCTGAGTCCTGTAAGGGCTATGAGGTGGTTGTCCACACTGAGACCACCGGCACCTGCAACTCCACTGGCGGTCAGTGTAACACCCATCACAGCCAGTATACCGTCAAGTGTCCCTAGAGCCACATAGCGGCTCATGTTGATGTACTCATGAAGAAATTCACGTATATCCATCTCTGATCATCCATCATTTCAGTCAATGAGGGCTAACCCCTCCCCAGTTCACTGTGCGCACGTGCAAGGTGGCCGGCTGCAAGGGCACCCATGAGGGATAGTTCACCTGCAAGGACAGCGCCCCCCACGATCTCTGCAAACTCATGGACACCCCCTGAACCCCGGACACCCATGATATCAAGGCACTCGGATGCCGTCTCAAGTCCCGTCCCACCTCCAACAGTTGCAAGGGGCACATCAGGGAGGTTAACGGAAAAGTAAAGGTCACCGTTTTTCTCCTCTGCAACGGTAACCCCGAGGCTACCCTCAACAATATGGGCCTCGTCCTGTCCTGTTGCAAGGAATATGGCGCCTATTATGTTGGCGTAGTGTGCATTGAATCCCATGCTCCCAGCGAGGGCTGATCCCAGGAGATTCTTTGCGGTGTTAACCTCAACAACAGCCTCGGGTGTTGTCTTGAGGACCCTCTCAACCATCTCCCCGGGTACAGTCACCTCTGCACTGATGCTCTTACCCCGGCCCTCAACCAGGTTTATGGATGCGGGTTTCTTATCGGTGCAGAGGTTTCCGCTCAGGGCAATCACATGGGCGCCTGTTTCCTCTGTGAGGAGTTCAAGGGCCTTCTCTGTGGCGATGGTGACCATGTTCATCCCCATGCTATCCCCTGTTGTGTATACGAACCTGGGGTAAACGTAGGGCCCCGCCACGATGATGGGATCTATCTTTATGAGTTTTCCGTGGCTCGTTGTTGACTCAGCCTCCTCCCTGAGGGCATCAATGTTCTCCTGGATCCATTCCCTGAGCTTTAAAGCCTCAACAGCAGAACCAGTCCTTATTACAGGCGCCCTTGTCATAGAGTCACCTGTTATCCTGACAGATGCGCCCCCGGCTCCTGTGATCACAGAGCAACCCCTGTTCACAGAGGCCACCAGTGCACCCTCTGAGGTTGCAAGGGGTACATAGTACTCACCGTCTGCATGTTCACCCTTAACCAGCAGTGGTCCGGCAACCCCCAGGGGGATCTGAACGACACCTATAGGGTTTTCAATGTTCCTCCTTGACGCCCTATCCATGTCAATTGTATAGTGGGATACATGCTCAAGTCTGGCACCTGAGACCCTCTCAATGAACTCCCTTCTTATCCTGACAGCCTCATCAACAGGTACTTGCCTTTCAATTTCATAGAGTTTTATCTTACCCTCAAGGAGGTCATCCATGAGTGACATCAGAGAGCCCCCTCCATGCGCCTGAGTTCCCTGACTATGGCGGATGGCCTGTCAACAACCACTGCACCTGCGGCTTCAAGGGCCTCCCTTTTACTCTGCGCGGTTCCTGCACCGCCCTCTATGATGGCCCCTGCATGGCCCATCCTCTTACCTGGAGGTGCAGTTGAGCCTGAGATGAAGGCAAAGACCGGCTTTGACATGTGGTCACCTATGTACTCTGCGGCCCTCTCCTCGGCGTCTCCCCCTATTTCACCTATGAGGACAACGGCGTCGGTCTGGGGGTCTTCCTCAAACCTCTCAAGGACATCCACAAATCCGAGACCCGTGACAGGGTCGCCCCCTATCCCCACACAGGTGCTCTGGCCGAAGCCCGCCTCTGTGAGCTGGGCAGCGAATTCATAGGTAAGTGTCCCGCTCCTTGAGACTATCCCTATGTTGCCCTCGGTGAAGATGTTTGTGGGCATTATACCCAGTTTACCAACACCGGGGGTTATTATACCCGGGGTGTTGGGCCCTATAACTGTCTTACCCATCCTTTCAGCGTATTCCATTATCTGCATTGAGTCATGGACCGGTATGTGCTCTGTTATTATAACCACAAGGTCAAGGTGCCTTATGGACTCAAAGGCCGCGTCCTTGGCAAAGGGTGCCGGTACGAAGATTATGGATGCATTGACATCCATCTCCTCCCTGACCTCCTCAACCGAGTTGTAGACGCCGAGGCCAAGGAACTCCTGCCCACCTTTACCCGGTGTCACGCCGGCCACTATCCTTGTTCCATATTCAAGCATCTGTTCCGTATGAAATGATCCCTGTTTACCTGTTATGCCCTGAACCAGGCATCTGGTATCCTCATCAAGCAGTATCATGATAAATCCCCTCAATACTATGTTGGTGAAATCTAAAATACTTGGTGATCAGTCAACCCACCAGTGGCCCTGAAAGCCTCAATTCCAGACCCATCGTAACCCCTGTGAGGTACAGGTTCAGACCATGAGTATTCTTGTTCTCTCCTCAAATGGCACCGAAAGGTCGATGAGGTTGCCGTTGAGGAATGCTGTGGCAGAGACTATTACACTTCCGGGTATCACATGTGAGGGTGAGCCCCTCCTTACAAGGTACACGTTCTTGTGTCCAAGGGCTGCCCCCAGCATGGCCCCTGCAACGACCCCGACACTCTCCATATCCTCTATGGTCGCCACAACAACCGGGTCATCGGTCTTATCTGAAACATAACCCACTCCCGGAATCCTGCGGACCCCCGGTTTGATCTCCTGGCTCACATCTGTAACGCCATCCATTCCCCCAGCAGCCTTTATGGCTGAGTTCGCAACATCAGCCACGAATTCTTCACCACCATAGGTGTCAAATGCCAGTATAACCGCATCAGGGTAACGATCCTGCCTCACAAGTGCCTCTGCATAGGATATACCCTCACCTGCACCGTCAGGTTCATCTGATATCCCCTCAAGGTCGCCGAGGCTCTCTGATGAGTCCCTGAGTATCTCAACTATTGCCCTGTTCACGTCCTCCAGCATATCATCCTCTACAAATGCGCTTATAACCACATCGTCGCCTGTTATGTTTGTGAGTGCTGCGCTCTCTGCACCCGCGTCAAGGAGGCCCGGTATCGAGGCCTCCAGTGCATTTATAAGTTCCCTGCTGCAGCTCGTATCATTATCTGATATATCTGCACCTATGGAAGTTATCCTCAAATCAATCACCTGATACCTAATTTGAGGTGCGGGAATAAATAGGTTACAGCAGAACCCTGTGGAATGTGGGTGTTCCTGAGTACCGTGGCGTATGATTGGAATGAAACTGTTGCGATAGCCAGACGTCCCATGCAAAATTTAATTACCAGAAATAACATATAGAGGTTAGTGTAAACTATTGGTTCTCGAGACTCCACAAACTAAGGAGAAATAATTAATGGAAACCATGATATGTGTCCCCATCTTTGAAAGGACATGTGAAGCTGTTATTAAATCCGCGGAAAGGGCCATAGAGGCAGGAGCCGATATCCTGGAGCTCAGAATAGACGCCCTCAAAGGGGCATCGGGGGCTGAGGTGAAAGGGGTCATAGAGGATATTGGCTTTCCTGTAATAGCAACAAACAGATCCCCAGAGGAGGGAGGCCACTTCAGTGGCACTGAATCTGAGAGGATAGAACTCCTGAGCTCCGCTGCCGAGGTGGCCCGATATGTTGATGTTGAACTCAGCACCGACCCTGAGTACATCGAGAGGGTCACGTCCGTTGCCGCCAGGAGCATCATATCCTACCATAACTTCACCGGGACACCATCACTTGAGGCCCTCCTGAGGATAGTCCGGATGGAGAAGGAATTCGGGGACATTGCAAAGGTGGCGGTCATGCCCCGGAACATGGCAGACACCATAGTGGTTCTCCAGCTGCTCTCGGTTGAGGACAATACAATAGCAATATCCATGGGGGAAGCCGGGAAATACACGAGGGTCGCAGCTGCCCTCTTCGGTGCCCCAATAACCTTTGCATCAGCGGACCGTTCAACAGCACCAGGACAGATGGACGTCCGTATCACCAGGAAAATGATTGATGAACTCATGCCGGAGGATTGAAGATGAAGAAGGTTCTGATTATCCTTGCAGTGCTTGTCATCGCTTTTGCAGGTGCATTTTACTATACTGAGAACGCCAATTCGGTTGATATCACAATAAAGACTGACGGGGTTAACATCACGGTCGAGGCAGACACCATATTCTTCCAGAAAACTCCACCTGAGATGGAGCAGAAGATCGGTGAATACATGGCGGACGTCATTAACGACCCTGACAGTACCGTTGAGACAATAAAGGCCAATGTTACAGATATAGCAAGGAGTTACGGCTACAGTAAGGTTGATGTGACCATTGAGTCACAGTTCGGTGTTGACCAGCTCCCCATGCCAGCCGTTGTGAGCGGTGACTCCATGTACCCGACGCTCAGGGATGGGCAGGAACTCATAGTGCTCAAGACAGACGACTACAAGGTTGGGGATATAGTTATAGCCAAGCACCCAGAGTATGGCCTCATCGTGAAGAGGGTGGGTAAGATAGAGCCCACCAGGGTGTACCTTATGAGCGACAACAAGAAGGTTGAGCGCATCTACACACCAACATCTGTGATCGTGAGGACGCCCCTCAACACATGGGTTCCGAAGTCAGCCATTGTGGGTGTTGTGAAGAAGTACTGAAAACACACACTTTCTCCCTAATTCCTACGTACTGAAACCCCAGACCTCCTCCCTAACCCCTTCTACGTTTTCTACTACCTGGAACGATGAAGCTGATGAAGAAACCCGCCATTAGTATCAGTGAAAGTGTTCTGAATGTCTGCCTCATTGCTGAACTCACAGCTGCATTCACGATTTCCCTGTAATCCCCGGTTACCTTGAGCTTTATCTTAGGTCTTTCTGTGTGCATCTTATCCACGTAACTGATTATTGATGCCTCTATCTCCTTCTCAGTTGCACCTGGAGCTAAATCCGAATCCTTCACCGCATCGACAGCACCGTAGAATATTCCTGTGATGAGCAGAACCCCTATGAGGGCCGTTCCAATTGAATACCCCAGATTCTTGCAGCAGTTCAAAAGACCTGAGGCGTCGTTCTCCATGTCAGAGGGCACTGCTGACATGGTGAGGTTCGTGCTCTGTGAAAGGAGAAGCCCAATACCCGATCCAAAGAGGACCGCCCCCGGATGGATGGCCGATACTGTGGTATTGATATGAAGGGTGTTTCCCAGAACGAACGCCCCCAGTGCGGATATCAGGAATCCCACCATTAAAACACTCCTTGCCCCTATCTTAACCGAAATCCTGGATCCCCCTATTGAGAGGATGAAAACCGCCATCGCCGCTGGGAGAAGCGTGACACCGGTCATGAACGGATTCATGCCAAGGACCATCTGGAGGAAAACAGGCATTACAAACAGAAAGCCCGCCAGAGGTATCTGCTGTATAACTGTAATAAGGTTCCCCAGTGCGAATCTGTGGTTTCCAAGAAGTGTAACATCTGATAATGGTTCCTTCCCGATTTTAATCCTCCTGAGTTCCCATAAAAGGAATATTGAAAAAAGAACTATGCCCGCTGCAAGAATTGCTGATGCATAACCCCAGTGACTTGGTCGGTTCATGAGGAGGATGCCCATGACGATCATGGAAAGGGATACAACTGACAGGACAGCCCCCATAATATCAAATTCGCTCCATGATAGCCCCGGTTTTGAATAGGTGATGTAACGCCTTAAAATCAGTATAATAGCTATGAATATGAGTTCAGAACCGAATACAGCCCTCCATGAAAGGTATGTTGTGAATACACCCCCAACTATTGGCCCCAGCGCCGCGCCCATTGCGGCTATACCTCCCCATATGCCAAAGGCAATCACGCGGTCTCTTCCCTCGTAGCGGCTACTGACCATGGTGGTTGTGGCTGGCAGGATAAGGGCAGCGCCCACGCCCTCAAGGATTGACCAACCAAGGAGGAGCATGGCTGCATTGACGCTGAGGGCTGCAATTATGGTACCTGATGCATAGACCATAAGCCCGGTGAAAAAGGCCCTTCTTCTTCCAAGTATGTCCTGTAATTTGCTTCCTGTAAGAAGAAATGATGCTATTACAAGTGCATAAATTGCTATGATGGCCTGCAGTGTTGAAAGGGTTGTATCAAGGTCAACCACGAGTGTCCTGATGGCCACGTTCATGGCTGAAGAATCCAGGACTATTATGAATACCGCTATGCAGGCTACTGATACTACCCCCCATTTTCTGTCTCCATCCAATTTAACCCCCTCCTATCCCCCTAAACTAATCCTGCACCAAAAAATTCTGATACCGAGATTTTTCAAGCACTCTAAATTTAATTAATTTACCATTTATTTAAAATTAGTGTATTAATAATCATTTTTCAGAAAAAATTTGAATTCCAGGATAAAAAATTAATTAGGTGAACTCAGAGAGCCTCTCAATCCTTCTGAGCATGTTTGGGTGTGTTGAGAGAAGTTCAAGTATCCTTGCACCCACACCAACCTTTACTCCACTGTACTTCACTCTCTGAAGCTCGGCCATGCTTATGGTGCCGTCCATGTCAATGTCAAGCTGGCTGAGATCATTTATCTCATTTCTGGCATCGGACACATCGTTAAGGAAGAACGCCTTAACACCCTCAACCTGCTTCAGCTCATCCCTGTCAAATGCAGCGGAGCCATAAACCAGTTTGTAGAGCGCACTTGCAAGTTTGTGTGGCTGACCACCGATCTCCACACTGCCCTGGTCCGCATAGTACTCCCTTGTCCTTGATATGAAGAGGACTATCAGCTGGCCAAGGAAGTAGGCTATGAGTGCCGCGATTCCAACCAGGGTTGCATCGTCGTCCCTGCTGTATATGGTGCTCCAGAATATGTAGTAGCAGATGAGTGGAACCGCGCTCACAAGGGTCATGACTATCATGTCACTGTGCCTTATGTGGGATATCTCGTGTCCAAGGACGGCCCGGAGTTCCTCCTCATCAAGGAGGTTCAGTATGCCCCTCGTTACACATACCCTGCCGTCTGATTTTGTTCTCCCGAAGGCAAAGGCGTTGGGCACTGCAATCTCTGCAATTCCAACCCTGGGTTTGGGTATTCCTGCATTCCTTGCAAGTTCATCCACCATGGCGTGGAGTCTGGGGGCCTCGGCCTCACTGACGTAGTGGACGTTCATTGTGAGTTCCACTATCTTGGGGGAGAGGAGGTACTGAAGGAACACTATGCCAAAACCAAGCAGGGCATAGAACAGTGGACCGCCGAATCCCATGAGGGCCCCTATTGCTATGAGTATGGCGTAGATTATACCAAATAAAAGTGCTGTTGCCAGGAACATCCTTAGCTTCAGTTTCCATGTGCTGAGTTTTCTCATTTTGGCTTTTTCCTCCATCATGGTATTAGTTACAATGAGTTATTTTATTCTGAGGGGATATAAACTTTTTGTTATTTATTGACATCAAATTATTAAAAGTCGGATCACTGCGTTCAGTTATATGGGTGCAGATATATAACCCCAGAGGTGCAGCTAATTAGAAATATTCTTATTAATTTGCCATCATTCCTTTTATCCCTTACTTTTATTTCAACGGTCCATACTGTGATGGCGGGTAACAGAAGGTATTTGGTGAGAAGACATTTTTAGGGTAACAGCTCACGGTGTTGTGTTCCTTCTCTGGGAGGATGTTATCTGGTCGCTGATCTAAATCATTATCACAGTATTTATATATCTTCTTTGACATATTTTCCATTAAATGAGTTCCAGTTGATCAATATGAAGCATCTATGGAAACTTTTAATTATTGTGATGGTATTTGCCCTCATGGGATCCTCACAGGCCGTGCATCTTGGAAACAGGACCTACGGGTACGTTGAAAAGGATTACTACGGGGATCTCAACTCAAACGAAACCATTGCAGTCATCATAGGCGTCCACCCCCAGGAGTCAGGTATACACAGCGCAGTGAGAGAGAAGATTCAGACATCAAACCTCACAAAGAGGTATGTCCTCTACAGTGTCCACGTAACCCGAGACGTGAATGATTACTCAAGGGGCCGTATGAACGGCCAGCTCCTTGCAAGGGACTTCATAGTACCAGATATAAAGAACGAGAAGCCCATGTTCGTCATAGACTGCCATGAGAACCACTACCATAACAGTGGATACGCCTATCCACGATTCCTGGACATAATATCAGAGAACACCGCAACCATCAACTACACTGACCAGATAATAGCCCGCATGAATTTCCTGAAAATCTACAGGCCCCCAAAACCAACAAGCCCCCAGTATGTCACAATACCAATAGCGTCACAGGGTTACAATACAGTGATCTATGAGACATACTTCTATGACACCTACTCACGGAAACTCAGCGACGCGGGTCTTCTGGTAAAAGCACTTGACGGCCTTCAGAGATACACGGCAACCGGGCCCAGTGTAACCTCAAGCAATCCCAAATGGGGGGGTATGACCACAAGAAGACCCCTCATCAGGGTCACATTCTCTGGTCGCATAACACCGGGCAGATACTGGAACAGCATAGCACTCAGGAACCAGTTCGGGAAAACCGTGAGGATTAAAAAGTGGGTGAGCGGCAACACCCTCAATGTGAAACCCCTATCCAGACTCTCAGGAAACAGGTGGTACACCCTCGTGGTGCCCGCTGCAGCACTGGTGGATTCCCCACAGAAGAGGTGGACCCTGAAGTTCAGAACGGGGCGAAGGTGAAGACACATTAAAAATTCACTTATTAAATTCTTTTTTCTAGATCCCCTATCGATTTACCATCATTCACCAGTTTTTCTAATCCTGAAAAAATAAAATTCTTTTTTCTAGATCCCCTATCGATTTACCATCATTCACCAGTTTTTCTAATCCTGAAAAAATAAAATTCTTTTTTCTAGATCCCCTATCGATTTACCATCATTCACCAGTTTTTCTAATCCTGAAAAAATAAAATTCTTTTTTCTAGATCCCCTATCGATTTACCATCATTCACCAGTTTTTCTAATCCTGAAAAAATAAATATAAAGCTCAGAAAAAACCAATCTATTAATCAAATGGCTCAGATGATGCCATTACCCTTAAGAAGTTTTCTGGGGTTCTTAACAAGGGCATCCTCAACCTCTGATTCATTGAGTCCAGCTCCAAGACCCACGCGGCGTGCCGTGTCATAGTCAAGGAGGTCCCCAGGTGCATGGGTGTCGGTGTCAATGACAACCGGAACCCCCACCTCACGGGCAACACCTGCAACATGCCCGTTACCCAGGCAGTGCCCCTTCCTTGCGCTTAGCTCAAGTGTAACACCATTCTCACGGGCAAGTTCAGCATCATCCACCGTTATGAGGCCAGGGTGTGCCAGTATATCAACCTCCGGGCAGCTCACAGCCGCATGATTGGTGCCTGGAATCACAGGTTCAACGATTGTTTCCCCGTGCACAACAATGATCTCAGCCCCCAGGCCCCTTGCCCTCACTGCAAGCTTTTCAATTATCTCAACAGGAGCATGTGTTATCTCAGCCCCCGGTATGACCCTGATGTCCCAGTTATCTCCAATATCCTCAACCGCGTCTATTAGGGATGTTATGGTGTTTATATTCGAGGCGTCTATGTGGTCTGTGATGGCTATGGCCTCATGTCCCAGGACACACGCCCTCCTTGCAAGTTCGGATGGCAGGAGCTCACCGTCACTCAGGAGGCTGTGGGTGTGAAGATCAATCCTCTTTCTGATGTCAGGTCCTCCTTAAAAATCATTATATTTATGTTACAATATACCAGTGAACAGTTAGAGTATGTCCAGGGAAGTATTTAAATGAAGCCCACCGTCTTTGTCCCAGCACATATAACCGGATTCTTTGAGGTTGTAAGGGCCGATGATCCCCTGAGAACAGGTTCCAGGGGCGCAGGGGTAGTCCTTGACCGTGGAGTTGAAACCTCCATAAAGGTCAGGGGTTCCGAAGATAAAACGATTGTTAGGGTCAACGGAAAGAAAGAACACGGGGAATCAGTTAGCCTGCGTTCCCTTGAAATCCTCAGGGAAATCACAGGGTTCAGGGAGGGTGTGAGCATACACCACAGGGTTGATGTCCCCCTAGGGTGTGGTTTCGGAGCATCCGCAGCCTGCGCCCTGGGGAGCGTCCTTGCAGTTGTAAGGGAACTTGAACTCCCTGTCACGGTCAACACTGCAGGTTCAGTGGCCCACAGGGCCGAGGTGGAACTTGGAACAGGGCTGGGGGACCTGATAGCCGAGATGACCGGTGGGATAGTCATAAGAACCCGGGAGGGCCCGCCTGGATACGGGAGGACAGACAGGATCACTGACAGGGGCCTATATGTCTTAACAGAGACCCTTGGGGAGCTTGACACGGCATCGGTCATCGGTGATGAAGCAAAGGTTGGGGAGATAAACCGGATGGGTGCCGGGATGATCCGTAGAATCCTGAGGGAGCCGACACCCAGGATGTTCATGGAACTCTCCCATGAGTTTGCCACAGGAACCTCACTCATAACCCCTGAACTCAGAGAACCCATGGAGGCCCTATCTGAGGGGACGCTGGGGGCATCCATGGCGATGCTGGGTAACACGGTATTCGCCCTGTCAGAAGACCCTGATGCCGGGGGCGATGATGTGTATGGAATTGACTTTTCAGGTGCAAGGTTTCTGTGATGCTGGAGTTAAAGGGTAGAAGACCATCTGGGGGGTTTTATGGGTGATAATGAACATATCTGTGGATTTAGGGGGAAAATACTTTAAATTAAAAGATTATATTAATCACTGTTCCTATCTCTGCATCAGGGGCCCCTGATGAATTGTGTTAAGGGAATGCTCAGGTGAGGCCATGATAAGACTGGTATATGATATAAAAATCTACCGGGACGTCCTCAGGGAGGTCCTGAGGCCCGGGGACACCGTTGTTGAACTGGGGTGCCACATAGGAAACTCAACACGCATAATATCTGACCTTGTGCAGGATGGCAGGGTGGTGGCGGTTGATAACAGCCCAGAGGCGGTTGATGTTATGGAGGCCCTGAGCAGGGAGAGGGATAATGTTGAATTCATATCAGGGGATGTTCGCCTCCATGAAACCCTTGAAGAGGTCTGCAGTATGATTGAATCCTGCGATGTGCTCAGCGTTGACCTTGGAGGGGGTTACCATCCAGATACAACCTTCAAGGTGTACTTCATATGGTCATCCACACTCAAACCAGGGGTCTCCATCATAAGGAACCGGGGCCTCTTGGATTTTGTATGCTCATCCATCACCGAAGAGTCATTCACCTCAGGGTATGGATGGCTTGAGTCAAGTGGGGACGCTGGAATCCCACCAAGGCTCAGGGAATTTAAACTCTGGTCCAGTAAAATCTACAAGGAGGGTGCCCATGATAGGCAAAAGGATTAGAATTGAGAGGATAATCAACAGAAAGACGGACAGGACTGTCATAGTACCCCTTGACCATGGGGTCTCAATTGGACCCGTTAAGGGGATAATAGACATGGCAGGGACCATTGATGAGGTGGCAAGCGGCGGAGCCAACGCCGTCCTCATGCACAAGGGAATGGTGAGGAGCGGACACAGGGGGTACGGGAGGGACATCGGCCTCATAATACACCTCTCCGCAAGCACGGGCCTCGGCCCTGACCCCAACCATAAGGTGCTTGTCACCTCGGTTGAGAAGGCCCTCAAGCTGGGCGCCGATGCAGTATCAGTCCACGTGAACGTGGGATCCGAGAGGGAGCCAGAGATGCTCATAAAGCTCGGTACCGTGGCTGAGATCTGTGACGACTGGGGAATGCCACTCATAGCCATGATGTACCCCAGGGGTGACAGGATAAAGGACGAGCACGACCCTGATGTTGTTAAGCTTGCAGCACGTGCAGGTGCAGAGCTGGGTGCAGATATAATAAAGACCAACTACACCGGTGACCCTGACACCTTCAGGGAGGTTGTGAAGGGCTGCCCTGTCCCTGTGGTGATAGCGGGGGGTCCAAAAATTGAGACAGAGGAGGAACTCCTCCAGATGGTCAGGGACTCCGTCGATGCAGGTGGTGCCGGTGTCGCCATTGGAAGGAACATCTTCCAGGCAGATTCCCCCGCAGATATGACAAGGGCCATTGCAGGTATAGTCCATGACGGCCTTGAAGTTGAGGATGCCGTCAGGATACTCAGAGGTGGCGACTGAGATGAAATTCGCATGGCTGATGGCCCCCGACACCTACTGGGATGAGAAGAAGGCCTTCATAACAGCAGCCCTTGAATCAGGGATAGACCACATAGTGGACACCTCTGATGGCGAGAGGATAAAGAAGCTTGGAAGCCTAACCCTGATATCACCTGAGGAAGAGGCAGACATAGTACTCATTGGAAAGGATGGGGAGGGCGACGGAACCCTGGAACTCCCCGAGACCCTTGATTACTCAAGGGACCTTGAAATGGCAGCTGAGCTTAAATCCGGGGGTAAGGAGGTTGCGGCCTACGTTGAGATAAGGAGCAAGGCCCACGAGAAACTCGCAAGGAAACTGGGCCGTATCGTGGACTACCTCATACTCGTGGGTGAGGACTGGAAGATCATCCCCCTTGAGAACATAATAGCGGATCTCCAGGAAGAGGACGTTAAACTGGTCGCTGCGGTGGCAGATGCCGATGAGGCGAGGGTTGCCCTTGAGACCCTTGAACACGGAACCGACGGTGTACTCATAGAACCGGTGGACATCTCACAGATAAAGGCCATAGCAGAGCTCCTCGAGGAGATTGAAAGTGAAACCTATGAACTCAAGCCCGCCACGGTAACCAGGGTTGAGCCCCTGGGCTCCGGTGACAGGGTCTGCGTGGACACCTGCTCAATGATGGACGTCGGTGAGGGTATGCTGGTGGGCAGCTACTCACAGGGTCTCTTCCTGGTGCACAGCGAGTCCCTTGAAAGCGAGTATGTGGCTTCAAGGCCCTTTCGGGTGAACGCCGGACCTGTCCAGGCCTACGTCATGATACCCGGTGGCAGGACAAAGTACCTCTCTGAACTTGAAACCGGTGATGAGGTCCTCATCGTTGACAGGAACGGGAGGTCAAGGACCGCGGTTGTCGGCAGGGTTAAGATCGAGAAGAGGCCCCTGATGCTTGTTGAAGCAGAGTACGAGGGCGTGAAGGTGAGGACACTCCTGCAGAACGCCGAGACAATAAGGCTCGTGAATGATAGGGGTGAACCTGTATCTGTCAGTGAGCTCAGTGAGGGTGATAAGGTCCTTGTCTACTTTGAGGACTCTGCAAGGCACTTTGGTATGGCCATAACAGAGACCATAATCGAGAAATGAGTCCGGTAGATGGTGGGTTGAATCGCCATCAGCAGCCCACCCCCCCAGATGGGATACTATGTACAGCGTCAGGCTCATAACGCCCTGGGAAAAGGATGAAATCCTGGCTGAACTCTCCAGACTCAGACTCTTTGAGAGGAAGGCCAGCCTCCATGGGGCCTGCGTCAAGCTCCTCACAGATGACGTGTCATTCAAGGAGGAGTGGGAGGACAACTTCAGATTCATGAGCGAAGATGTGAGGCCCCATGCAAAGGTATTCGCTGTGTCAGATGGTGGTGACCTGGAGGTTCTCTACGAGGCAAATTCAAAGACAGTCATAATCAAAAACTGTGATTACTATGGCTGGGTTAAGAGCATAGCCCTTGCAGCGGTTGCCGACTTCTTTGAGGAGTACCATTCAGAGCACCGCCGCTACTCGGTCCATGGATCAGCCCTCGACCGTGAAGGGGAGGGAGTTGCGATCATAGGGCCGCCGGGTACAGGTAAGACGACCCTCACCTATGGCCTGCTCCTTGATGGGGCCTACAGTTATGTTTCAGATGACTGGTTCTTCACCCGCCTCCTTGAGAACGGGGTCCTCGTTTATGCATCCGAGAAGAACTCCTACATCCGGGACGATATGGGGATGGTGTGGAAGGAGTACTCCTCCCTCCTGGAATCTGTGAAACTGGATGCCAGATCCCGGGGAGTCGCAGATGTTGGGATGCTCTTCGGGGGGCGGATAAGGGAGTCCACCACACTCAAGAGGGTTGTTCTCCTTGAGAGGAACCCTGATAACCCCCCAATGAGGAGGCTGGATCCAGATGAGGGTCTGAAGTATCTGCTGGAAAATGACTTCTGCAACCCCCACCAGCTTGTAAGGGATGAGAGAAAGATGGGGCTTCGCAGGAGGTTCTTCAGTGAACTCCTGGGTAGGGTGGACCTCCACATACTCAACACCATTGAAACACCGGCCAGGAGCCTTGAAAGGCTGAAAAAACTTGACAGGTAATACACGGAGGATCATGAAATGAAGGTCAGGGCCTTCCTTGCAGTTGATGTTGACGATGAATTAAGGGAAAGGGTATGTGAGATACAGGATATCCTGAGGGGCGCCGATGCCCAGATAAAATTCGTTGAACCTGAGAACCTCCACTTCACCCTGAAATTCTTCGGTGATGTGGGTGAGGGCAAACTGAAGAGGATAAGGGGGATAGTTGAGGAAACCCTGAAGGGTTATGAACCATTCGACCTTCACGTGATGGGGGCGGGTGTCTTTCCCAGCCCGCGCTACATCCGGGTGGTGTGGCTTGGTGTTGAAAACCCGGGGGTATTCTCAGAGCTGCAGAGGAACCTGGACCTGGAATTTGCCAGGCTAGGATTCCGTAAGGAAAGGGAGTACGTACCCCACCTGACCATCGGCCGGGTCAAGGGTCCGAGGAACCGTGAGAAACTTGCAGCCCTGATAGGGGAGCTTGAGAATGTGGACGCCGGGACCCTCAGGGTTGACAGTGTCTCACTTAAAAGGAGTGAGCTCACACCGGAGGGACCCGTCTACAGTGACCTCGAGGTCTTCAGAATCTGATTAATTTTAATTGATATGGTGGACAGGCAACAGTGTGCACTGAGAATATTAAATGGATAACATGGTGAATAAACATGGACTACAGCAGGATACTTGAGAGTATAAAACCCAGAGGAGAAGAATATCAGCGGGTCATGGAATTATCAGAGAGCCTTGTTGAATGTATAAATGAACTTGCAGCGAGCAGGGGGATCGATGCTGAGGCCTTCCTTGTGGGTTCAGTTGCCAAGGGGACCTGGCTCTCAGGCGGCGCCGACATCGACATATTCATCCACTTCCCCCTGGACACCCCCGAGGATGAACTGAAGGAGAAGGGCCTGAAACTCGGGTACCTCTGCATAGAGAGGTTTCAGGGAGAGGCCGAGGAGAGGTATGCGTCACACCCCTACGTTACAGGACACATAGATGGTTACGAGGTGGACTTCGTCCCCTGCTACAGGATATCCAATGCCTCAGAACTCAGATCCGCCGTTGACAGAACCATACTCCACACCGGGTATATCCAGAGGAACCTTAAGGAGGAGCAGATGGACGAGGTTCTTCTCCTCAAACAGTTCATGAAGTCAACAGGGACCTACGGATCCGAGTTCAGGGTTGGAGGGTTTGCAGGTTACCTTGCAGAACTCCTGGTTCTCCACTACGGGGACTTTGAGGGGGTGCTTAAAGGCGCCCTCAGCTGGAGGCCCGGGTACATCATAGACCTCGAGGGTCATGGTACCGGTGGGGGCTTCCAGGAGCCCCTTGTGGTGGTTGACCCTGTAGACAGGAACAGGAACGTTGCGGCGGCACTCACACTGCAGCGGATGGCTGAATTTGTAACTGCAGCCAGGAATTTCCTTAGGGACCCGAAACCAGAATACTTCAGAAAACCACAGTACACCTCAGATCCCGGTGAAATACTTGAAACCATTGAAAAAAGGGGCTCAAAGGTCATCCTGGTATCCAGCGGGGTGCCTGATGTCCCGGCGGATGCCCTCTACCCCCAGCTCAGGAAGACCCTTGATTCCATAGTCAGGAACCTGGAGAATGAGGGTTTCTCGGTTCTTGGGGCCGACTACTGGAGCGACGAATCAAGTGTCGCTTCTATGCTCATTGAAATGGAAATCTGGACGCTTCCATCCTACAGAAAGAGATACGGACCCCCTGTCTGGTCCAGGCGACACAGTGAGAGGTTCACAGAAAGGCATGAGAGAGTATGGGTTGAGGGCCCAAGGCTTGTGGTGGAATCCCCAAGGAGGGATAGGAACGCGGTTGACTACATTAAAAGGCTCCTATCAAAACCTGAAAGGCTCAAAATGGGAAAACACATACGCAAAGAACTGATAAATGGCTTCAGTGTTGATTTCCTTGAGAATGCCATTGAATCACTGGACCCTGAATTTCTGATGTTCCTTGACGCCTTCCTGAATCCCTGGAAGGCCATCAGAAGATGACATTATGATTCCCTTTCATAAACAAATTTCGGAACGGCACTCTTAAGGGGATCAAACGTCTCAGGGTTCTTAACCTCCATGCATATCATGCTGACCTTTGAGTGGAGTGATGTGGGGAGTCTCAGTATCCTCTTGAGGTCAATTGTGACCTTGGCGTCCACCATCTTCATGTTTATCCCGGCAACCCCGGCAACCAGCCTCGGGTAGACCCTGGGGCCTATCCTCCTCTTGAACTCCCCCCACCTGTCCTCAAGGAGGAGCTCCCTGTTCTTCACAACTTCACGGACCGTCCTTGCTGTGACATTCTCTATCCTCTCATCACCCCTCATGTGGAGGAAGACGTGCTTCGCCCTCTCTGTGAAGACCCTGTGGTACCCGAGGGGGATGGAGAAGTGTTCCATCTCATAGGATTCGCCGCTGTGTATGAATTTCCTCCTGGGCCTGCGTGCGCCGGCAGTGTACCTCAGGATCTCAGCCCTCACCTCTGATCCGAGTTCCATGACCCCTGGGTCAAGGACCCTTATATGGTATCCCCTCCCCGAGTATACCACGTGCACGTCCCCCAGTCCCAGGTCTCCCCTGAGGGTGTCAACCATCATGAGGACCAGTTCCCTTGCCTCATCAAGGCACGTTTCACAGACACCCTCACAGTCACATGACCTCACAGGAAGGTCCTTGGCGTCCACGTCAAAGATGAGTTCAGATCTCTGCCAGCCCCTCCTCTTACCCGGCTCCCTGTAGAAGGCCACGGAGGAGTAGGCTGCAAATGGGAACCTGGCCCTCATGAACCTTGAAAGGCGTTTCTCATCATCGAATACCCTGTACCTGTCGCTGGGGCCCCTGCCTGTATGGTCAAATCCGAACTCCCTCATATGGATGTTCCTGGCTATGAAGTCCGGGAGTTTCCTTACATCCCACTCTTCACGGTAGTATCTCTTCCTCTCAAGGGGTGTTGCGGCCTCAAAGATCCTATCAGTCCTCCCCTTTCTGTTCTGACTTCCCCTTCTGGAGCTCCCACCTCTTCCTGTTGTAGTAGGTGAGGGGGTTGTTGATCCTCCTGCAGAGCTCATCGGGTCTGCAGAGGTCGGGTAGGTGTATTTTGATCTTCTCGCAGCTCATGGGGGTGTACCATTTACTCTCACCCTCATGTTCGGGTTCAGGTTCATCATGGACACCGAACCCCAGCTTCGCGGTTATGTTCAGTTTCTCCTGGGGGTCGTCCTCAAATAGGGGTGGTTCGCACCTTTCTGCTGCCTCGTATATTATGGGGAGTATCTCCTCCCGGATCACCCTGAGGTCGGGGTCAAGGTCTGAAACCTTGAGGGGTGTCCTGTCCCTGAAGACCGAGGGGTATAGCCTTGCATAGGATATGAATGAGGTGAGGAGGAGGACTATGGCGTCGTTCCTGTTACCTGACTTCACACCATCCATGGTTCCCCTTATGCATGGGGGGAATGCTTCCGGGACGAGTTTACCTGGCCCTGCAGATTTAACCGGCCCACCCCTGAATGGTGTGGCCTCATTAACAGTCTCCCTTATCCTGTCTGCTGTTTCAAGGAGGATTGGGTGGGGTTCCACTGTGGAGCTCATCTCAGAGACTCTGGCGATGTATTCCTCTGTCTTCTGCATTATTATGCGGGATATCATTGTCTCCTTGAGTTCCAGGCCCACAAGTGCCTCGTAGAGGCTCCTGGGGTCCCTGTCGGTTATCCGATCATGGAATGTCATGAGGAATTCGTCCTCATCAATCACCACCCTGCCCCTGTGGAGTATGAGGTCCGTGAGCCTCAGCTTACCTGATCCGATGAGTTCTGAGAGTTCCATCCAGCTGGTTCCTTCGGATCCAAGTTCAATGAGGACTTCCTCGATTATTTCATCCCTTTCACTTCCAAGGACCCTGAAGCGGTCCTCCACAAGGGCCCCTGTAGATTCAACGACCAGTCTTACCTCCCGTGAACCCCTTCTGAAACCCGCCCCTGCCGCCTGTGCAAGGACATAGAATGCAATTACATCGTACTCCTCTATCCTGGGGTTCATGAGGTATGCGTAGTCCCCATGATCAAAACCCCTCCTCTGCCTCCTGAGGTACCATTCCAGTCTCTTGATGGCAAGTTCACCTATGCTCCCTGGGAGGAGTGAATTGTCATCAAGGTTCTGGCCCCTTGTACGTTTAACTGTATCCAGGAGCGCATTGCTGGCCTCGAATACCGTGTCAGGGGATCCATAGTTTCTTACAATTTCCCTGGCATCCTCTGAGAATGGGTTTATGAAAAGTGAAGACACCATGTTTAAACTGTTTACCGATGTGACCCATAAAGATATGGGTCCATGCTTCACAGTTACCCATGATATAGCAGTTCAGCAAGGATTCAGCCCAGAAGCCATGAAAAGGCACATATAAACCTTGATGTTCTGAAGGGGCCCCTGAACTGGTTCCATGAAAATGGAGATGGTTTTAAATTCCCTCACATAAATTTATATAGAGGTAAACCGTAAATCTAAACTGTATCTTAATGATATTACTCATCTTATTCTAATCCGTTTCATGATTCAAGGAGGAGTTGAGTTGAGCAAAGTATTTATCACCTGCGCACTTCCCTATGCCAATGGGCCCACGCATCTCGGTCATCTGAGGTCAACCTACATACCTGCAGATATATATGCAAGGTACAGGAGGCTGAGGGGTGACGATGTCCTGTTTGTGTGCGCCACAGATGAACATGGGACACCCATAGCCGTCAAGGCAGAGAGTGAGGGCCTGGAACCCATTGAAGTTGCCACAGAGTACCATGAGATGATAAAACGTGACCTTGAGGAATGCGACATATCCTTTGACAGTTTCACAAGGACAACCGATGATCTGCACTACGAGATAGCCCAGAACTTCTTTCTGAAACTCTATGAGAAGGGTTACATATACGAGAAGGACATAAAACAGCTCTACTGCAACAGCTGTCAGCGCTTCCTCCCGGATAGATATGTTGAGGGGACCTGTCCCCACTGCGGAGGTGAGGGTGCCCGTGGAGACCACTGCGAGAGCTGTGGAAGGCACCTTGAACCCCTCCAGCTTGAGGATCCCGTGTGCATGGTGTGCGGGTCAGAGCCCGTGGTGAGGGATTCAAGGCACTACTTCTTCCGCCTCAGCCAGTTCCAGGATGAGATCAGGGAATGGATTGAGGAATCAGATATGCCCTCAAATGTTAAGAACTACGCCCTGCAGTGGCTGAGGGAGGGCCTCAGGGACTGGATACTCACAAGGGACATGGACTGGGGGGTCCCTGTACCCCTTGAGGGAAATGATGGTAAGATAATCTATGTCTGGGGTGAGGCCTTCCTTGGATACATATCATCTGCTGCAGCCTGGAGCAGGAGAACCGGGAAGCCCTGGAGGGAATACTGGGATGCCGGCGCGGTTCACTTCATAGGAAAGGACATAATATACCACCACGCCATATTCTGGCCAGCCCTACTCATGGCCTACGGGTGCAGAACCCCTGAGAACATAATAGCCGGGGAGTACCTTTCACTTGAGGGGAGGAAGATGTCCACGAGTAAGAACTGGGTTGTCTGGACATCAGATTTCCTTGAAAGATTCCCCAAGGACCTTCTGAGGTACTACCTCACAGTCAACGCCCCCCTGACCAGGGACACCGATTTCTCATGGGACGACTTCCAGAGGAGGGTCAACGATGAACTGGCGGATGTCCTTGGAAACTTCCTCCACCGTACCTTCTCCTTCACAGGGAGGTTCTTTGACGGCAGGGTACCTGAACCATCAGAACTCACAGCAGAGGACGAGGAGTTCCTCAACTCCATAAGAAGAGCCCCTGATACTGTGGGTGAGCTCCTGGAGAACTTCCAGTTCAGGGACGCCCTGATGGCAGTGATTAAACTTGCAAAGAAGGGTAACAAGTACTTCAACGATCAGGAACCATGGAGGGCCATTAAGGAATCACCTGAGAGGGCCTCAACATGCCTCTACCTATGCAACCTCCTTGCGGCCAACCTAGGGAAACTCCTAATGCCCTTCATGCCGTCCTCAGCAGAAAGAGTGCTCTCCATTATGAACATGGAGGATGAATCATGGGGCTTCCATGAACTTGAACCCGGCTGGGTCATAGAGAGGGCCAGGCCCCTCTTCTCAAAGATAACCGATGAGGTAATTGAAGAGGAGAAATCAAAACTCATCAAGGAGGAGGATAGTGTGTCTGAAACCGTGACAATCGATGACTTTGCAGCCCTGGACATCAGGGTGGGTATTATAAGATCCGCTGAGAGAATAGAGGGGTCAGATAAGCTCCTCAAACTCATGATAGACGTGGGTGAAAGGGAAATGCAGGTGGTTGCAGGCCTTGCAGAGAAGTACAGCCCCGGGGATCTCCTTGAAAGGAAGGTTACGGTCCTTGCCAACCTCAAACCCGCCAAACTCTTTGGTGTTAAATCCGAGGGTATGGTCCTTGCAACCGGTGAATCACTGAACATACTGGACCCCGGTGATGCAGGTATCGGTGAACGGATAATGTAGACGTGATACAACCTTCTGATAATTCGGTATGCTGTGCCTGGCTGGAGAATAGTATGAACGAATCAGGTCTAATTGCAAGGTCAGAAAGGTTTCTGGAGAGTATAAGGGATAGAAGAATCTCTGACGACGATCTTAAGTCGCCGGAAGCACTCCTTAATCTCTACATCTACCTCCGGGGAAACCTTGAGGAGCTTCAGGATCTGAAGGAGGCCATGGAGCTGAGGGGCTTCAAGTACCCCTTCAGGTCAATATCCGGGTACAGCACCCACCAGTCCCCTGAAATCGCTGAGGACATCCACGACATAAAGAGGCACGCCCAGTACTTCCGCATGAAGGCATCTGTAAAGAAGAACCTCCTTGACAGGGTTAACTCTGCAATCTCATCCCACAGGATAGCCCTCGGTAACATTGAGGAGTACGTTTTCCTCAAATGCCATGAATGTTCAAGGACCCTGCGGCTGGGGGAGGTGGAGCTCCATGACCCGGAGGGGAGTGTTGAATGCCCCTGTGGATCAGATAACCTGAAGGTCAGGTTCAATGACCGGGCACTATGCAGGCCAGAGATAATACCGCACCTCCCCCTCTCAGGGGATTACATGGTGAAGATGTCCGAGCTGAGCCTCTGGGCCAGGAAGGCCCTCAAGAAGATAATGAGGCTCCTTAAAAATGAAAAGAAGGGGGCTGTAAGATCGGCCACACTGGTTATAAGGGTCCTTGAGGATGGTAGGTGGATCAGAAGGCGCATAACCCTTGACAGTGAAGATGATGACTACGAGAGGATGCTGAGGCAGAGGTATGGGCCAAATGTGAGGGTGGAGCTGATACAGTTCCACAGGAAAAAATCCAGCATAGTGAATGACAGGTACACCAGGACCGCCCTTGCACTTGCATATGCCGGGCTATCCCAGAAGATAATAGATGAGATACGGGATGCGGTCTACAGGGAGAACCTCAGGGATTACGATGCCGTGGAGAGGTACCGGGAGATAGTCTTTGATGCCAGAACATATTCGCCTGATCTCAGGATTTCCGAGGATGAACTCAGTGAGGTACGATTGCAGAGGATGCACAGGCTAATCCATGAAGCAGGTCTTGGTGATGAGAACGGTAACCTGAACCCCCTGCTAAAGGAGGACCTTGAGACAATGGAGGAACTCAAGAGGGAGATCTTCAGGGATGTTCCCGTGAACCTCATTCTCTGGGATGTTGCCTTCTACTACCTTGGAACATCCCTGGACCGCCGCTCCAAGTACTCGGGTCCTTTCCCCAACCTCAGACCCGTACTTGACAGAACACAGGTGAGGACCTTTGATGAGTTCAGCGAGGACGCCCTGGAACTCCTCAGAGGGTACTGGAACTGTGGAATGGTCTACATTGAGAACATGGGGGATGTTCTCATGAGAAAATTTGAAATTGAGGAGAAAATGAAGGGGCTACACATGAAACCTGACCCCCTTGCATTTGGGGCCGCTGTGCTGCACATGGAGACGGATATTGATGCTGAAACATGCGCTGAACTCTTCCATGTGAGTGTGGAGGATTTGGCCGAGGAGGAGAGGAGCATTGAAAACCTGGGTAAGCCATCTACTGACAGGGCTAAAATGTTTCTTAACCTTATAAAAGGTGATTGAGTGGTTTTATGGCAGAAAAGATCCATTTAAATCAGCCTCTTACTTCAAGGCGGATAATTGAGATCCTTGAGAAGAACCCTGACCTCAAGAAGATCACATGTCCCATAAGCCTCTATCACCGTACATCAAAGAGGTACCTTGAGGCCCTTGAGGAAATTGGAGTGGAGGTTGAACCCGTTAAGAGAATTGGGAGACCCCGGAAGTACACAGAAAAGGACGTTAAGATGGTGCAGAACCTTTTAAGGGAGGGTAAGACCCCAAAACAAATTTCGGGTATCACAGATATTCCTCTGAAGACTGTCTACTACCTCAAGGGCGATATGAAACTGAAGAGGGGTAAGAAGAGGAAGTATGATAAGAGTACACGCCTCAGGGTCCGTGAAATGGCCAGAAAGGGCGTTCCAGCCAGAAAGATTTCTGAGGAGCTGGGGATACCCCTCAGAACAGTATACTATATACTCAAGAATGGCTGATTATCTGAAAATTTTATAAACGAATTTATGCAGTTAACTAGTATAGGATAAATCCGGTGATTTTATGGTTCTGAACTTTACACCTGAATATTCATCTGTACTTATCGTATCAATAATCTGCTGTATCATCTCATTTACATCAACATATACAGTTATGCCAAGGCTCATAAGTAAGCTCAAGGATGCCAACGTCGTTGGAAACGACATACACAAAATCTCAAAGCCCATCGTGGCAGAGATGGGTGGTATCGGGATACTCTTTGGGTTCACGATAGGAATGTTTCTGGGGATGTACTTCTTCCCGCGTCTCCACTATGAACTCATGGTGACGCTCCTTGTGATACTACTCGTGGGTATAGTGGGGATGGTTGATGACCTTGTGAGGCTCTCCTCACGTGAAAAACTCTTCCTTCTATTTCTTGCAGGTCTTCCCATAATATGGGTGGCTCCCCCCAATGTTGGAATACTCTACATGATCATGATGCCCATTGCAGTCTCAATAGCATCAAACCTCACAAACATGCTTGCTGGGCTGAATGGTATTGAATCTGGCCTTGGATCAATTGCAATGACGGCCCTTACCGCCTCATGTATCATAATGGGCAAATACAATGTCTCCATAATAACCATGGCGATGCTGGGGGCACTCCTGGCGTTCCTCATCTACAACAGGTACCCCTCAAGGGTATTCCCCGGGGACGTGGGAACCCTAATAATAGGGGCCTGCATAGCCTCCGTTGCATTCATAGGTAGGATCAAGATAATAGCACTCATCGTCCTCCTCCCCAACATCATAGATGGCCTCCTGAAGTTCTACAGTGCAGGTGTCGTTGAGAGACACAGGCACAGGCCCACAGAAATCTCAGAGGACGGTAAACTCATAGCTCCACCTGAGGGATTCAACTCCCTCATAAGATGGATACTTAGAAGACCCATGACCGAGAAGAGGGTTGTGATGATAGTGTGGTCAATTGGGGTATTCTTCGGGGCCCTTGGGGTTCTACTTGCATTCATACTCCCTCTGGACCCATTCTAAGAATCTTTGTGGTCAGAAACTTTAGAACCTTAAGTGGTCAAGTACGTATAAGGAGCCCTAGAACCTTAAGTACGTATAAGGAGCCCTAGAACCTTAATATTCCATGATCTTCCAGAGTATCTGACTTCTTGACCTCAGAAACTGTAGAGTTTATTGAGGAGCTCAAGGGTCACGGACTCCATCTCCCTCTCATCCAGTTTCTGGAAGATCTCAACAGCCCCCCTGAAACCTGATGCAACACCCTCAGGGTTGTTCTCTATGAAGTCGAGGACACCCATGAGGACCATTGCGACGGCAAGTCCCATATCATTGTTTGTCTTTTTGAAAAGATCCTCGGCCTTCTTAAGGTACTTCCTTGACTCGCTGAAGTCCTCATTTTTAAGTGAATAGGTCCCTAGGAGCAGGAGCAATGACGCCTCTGTGGCTGTATCACCAATATCCCTTGCAATCTGGTAGGCCTCCCTTATCTGGGCTATGGAGTCCTCATAGGACTGTGACTGGTACATTGTAAGTGATTCAATCCTTTCCACGAGCCTGTCCAGAAATGGCTGAATGGCACCGAGATCCGCCTCTGCCATCTCAGGTTCAGCTTCCTCCTGGAGGCGGTTGAGGCTTGCTATATCTATGGCCTCCCTGATCTTTTCGACCTCCTTGATCTTTTCCCTCAGATCCTTTCTGAGTGGTGAGTTAACAGAGTTATAAATCCGGAGCGCCTCCTTAAAGTACTCCATTGCAGTTTTGATTTTTCTATCACTGAGGTAGACGTCACCCATGGAGTCGAGGGCAAATGCCATGAGCTCCTCGTCATTCATGTCAGAGGCTACCTTGTAGGCCCTTTCAAGGTAATCAAGTGCCTCCCGGCTATCCCCTTCATCAGCATAAAAGCTGGCTATCCTTATTAGGGTATCAAATTCCTCCTCAAGAAGTTCTTCAAGTTTACGCAGGTACTTCTCCAGTGATTCGCCACCCTCATCCCCCTTGAGAAAATCAAATATGCTCAGAATAATTAATATCATCTTCACAGCCCCGGATGTTCTAATAGAAATTATGTGGATATTAATTTAAATAGATATCCGCTAAAGGGAATCTGACAGTTAAGCATCAGCCCTTGGAAATCTACAGCCAGAATCACCCCACAAATAAAAAGATATTAAGGAGTACCATCAGCCCACCAGAAGGCCCTGTTCACCTATCCTGTAGGGCGCCTCCCTGGTCCCTGTGGGGGTACTGGCAGATATCATGGAGCCATCCATGCGGATGTGCACATCGAAGAGTTCAGGGATCCCCTTCTCTATTTCTGGATCAGCAACCCCATCTGTGTATGCCACCAGTGCTATTCCATTGGCCTCCCTCACACGGTTATTGTAGGCCTTGAGCACCCTGAGCACAAGCCGTGGGGGGTTGAATGCCAGTAGAATTGATGCAGAGTCAAAGGCTGAAAGGAATATTCCAGACTCCTGGTAGAGGCTCCTCGTGGCTATACCAACCTTTACCATGAGGTCTGTGGTGTTTTGAAGGGCTGAATATCTTATGTTTCCTGAATCCTGGGGTTTACCACCCCCAAGTCCGGTTGGAAGATCGATTACATGAAGCTTATCACTGAAGGTCTGTATGAACCAGTTAAAGGCCATCGTGTTCCTCTGAAGGTCCCTGTAGCCGTATTCCGCTGCTATGAAAAGGCACGGGGTTCCTGCCTGGAGTCCCCTGTAGATGAACTCCGTTGCAAGTACGGATTTACCTGCCTTGGGGGGCCCGTGACCAGCATGACTGAACCAGGCTCCAGTTCACCCAGGATATCATCAAGTCCAGCTATACCGGTGGTGTAGTTCTCACTCATGATATCCCTCATGGGTTGACCTTAAGGCCATTATCGTCTATGGTGTAGGGGGCGCTGACCCTTCCAACCCCTATCATGGCCTCAACTGTAAGTTCAGATCCATCGAGGTGTATTATGTTATCCACAACTGCCTTGAGCATGGTCTCAACCTTGGGGTCTGCTGATCCCTCGGTGTAGGTGACAATAGCAGTTCCGCCGGCGTCCTTGATTCTCATTATGTATGCTGTGAGGACTCGGACTATCAGCATCTCATCATTGAATGCCATTAGCGTTGTGAGGGAGTCCAGGACAGACCTGAACATGCTGTAGGCTGCAGTTATGTTCCTTATGGCAACCCCCAGTTTCACCATTATATCGGTAGGGTTATGCACAGATGATGAAAGGTAGGTGTTGCCAGCATCAGATGCCGCTCCTGAGATGCTTGATATCGCGTCTATCACATATAGAAGTTCATTCTCCATGTAGCTCTCAGCATCCATACCAAGAACCTGCATGTTCCTCTTAAGGTCCGCCAGACCATAATCTGTGGATATATAGAGACAGGGTTCACCCCCCGCAGTGAAACCATAACTGAATATGGATTTACCAACCTTCGGGGGCCCATAGACAAGTGTAACAGTATTTTCAGGGATCGCCCCCCCACCAATAAGCTCATCAAGACCCCTTATTCCTGAGGGAATTTTAACAATCATTTAACCACCATAGAGAAGTCCAAGGAGGGTTTCAAGTGCTTCCTTCACTCCCCATCCCTCTTTGAGTGAAACAGGTATTATGGGGACATCACCTCCAAGCTTCATCCTTGTTCTTATCTCATCAGGTGAGAGTGCGCCTGGAAGGTCCTGTTTATTGGCAACCACAACCTTCGGTATCGCCTCTGCCCTTGTCTTTCTTATCATCTCCTTGGCCCTTGCGAAGGTTTCAGGTGCGGTTGAGTCCACCAGTATGAATGCGCCGACAGCCTCCCTTGAGAGGACATCCAGTATGAGGTCAAATCTCTCCTGTCCCGGTGTCCCGAAAATATCCGCCATGAAGCCCTTATACTCGAGGTGACCTATGTCCATTGCAATGGTTGTCGGAAATGCCGAAAGGGCCTTTCTGTCAACCGAAACTGCTTTTGTGGATATGGACTTCACAAAGGTGGATTTTCCTGAATTATAGGGACCAGTCACCAGTATCTTGGGCACATAGACCTTAACGCCACCTGGCTGTACAACAAAGAAGAGGACCATGGTTTCAGGGGGCTTGGACCAGTCAGAATGGGCAACCATGAACCCCTGTCCTATTATGACCCTCTCCTCAATGGTCCGCAGGTCAATGACACAGTCCATGAGTGATCTCAGTTTATCCATAAGCTCCCTTTCATAGTCCCATTCAGTGAAGAGGTAGACAAGGTTGACATCCAGTTCAGAGGCCCTTTTGTTCCATGCCTCAACAATTTCAAGGGTGTCACCATTGCCCAGGTAATCTATGATTACAGATAGGCAGTTTATTACCCCCACACCACCGGGAATATCCTCTATTGCACTCAGAACTGTTTCCTTTATCTCTGAGTAATCACTGACGGTGTAACGCTCCTCTGATGGCATTCCAAGGAAGGGTGAACTTCCATCAACGAAGAACATGTCCCCTTTCTCAATGTGGGGCTCGATGTCCCAGCCATAGGATCTGAATTCATATATTATGCTCTCAGGTTCCTCAACGTTGGTGAATACGAATCCCTTCTCACCCTCAGCAAGTCGTCCGTTGAGCATCTGGTAACCGAATGCCTCATAGTCCACTCCGGGGGATGCTGAGAACATCACAGAAGCCCCCTCCCTCACTCCACCGCCCAGGAGGTCGTCGAGTTTCGGGATGTAAGTCCTCTTCATGTTCACATCTCCCTTAGAATTTCATCGACCTGTGCTGCCCTTGAATCCATTTCAAAGAGCAGCAGACCAAGCTGTGCCTCCGGTTCTGCCAGGGCCGTGAATATGGCCTTCTCACCTGCAGGTTTGAGAATGATTATACCCTTCTCGGTCCTCACGGTTATCTCAGAAACGCCGCCAGTGTTCATCTGCCCTGATGCCGCCTCTGCAGCACCCATTATGGTTGAACAGAGGGCTGAGAATATCCTGGCATCAACATCTGGAGGTGTCCGTGCGTTTATAAGCAGCCCTTCCTTTGAAACAATACCCGCAGCCCTTATCTGACCGACCTGCATAAAAGCAGAGAGCACATCATCCAGTTTTTCCTTCTTTGTTTTGGCCATCAATACACCCCAGTGACTCGGTAACCGGTATCAGGAAGTGTCCCCGGCGATGAGTATTACAGTTTAATTATGTTGTTAACCCTTTATATCAGTTTACATCTGGTCGCGGTGTAATCTAAGGAGGAACCCACACCGCCTCAGATGTTGTGAAAACGTAGTGATCTGAAAGGGCAGGGTTGTGGTAGGTACCTGTAAGGTTCTCTGTCCTGAAGGTCCGTGAGATGGATCTCCTCATGCAGAAGTTCACCCTGTCAGAGAGGGACTCCCTAAGGGAAGGCTCCATAGGTGGGCCAGAGAGCCATGCCCTCAGACGGAACTTCCTCCGTCCGTATGTGCTGTTGTAGCCCTCGTCAATCATCTCAACCCTTAGAACCCTGACATCAGACGGTCTGAGGAGGGCTGGCTTCTGATTCTGGTACTCCTCAAAGGTAACAGCAGGGTAGACTGCAAGGGTGTCAGTAGTAACCCCCTCCAGGGCCCCGGTTTTTGCAGCGGAATGGGCTGCCAGGAGTTCAAGCTGCATTCCAGCCTGAACAGAGATGAGTGTGGCAATGAGGAGCCCGGCACCTGTAAGTAGCAGGTACTCAATGGGTACCTGCCCTTCAGTGCAGCCATAGATATGACCTGCCCTCAAATTTGTCACAGATGAACCCCCCAGGGACTCCTCGTAGATACATCTAAACTCAGAGCCTCACCTCCGAGACCATGATAAGGGTCCTGTTATTCCTGCAGGTGTTCCTTATTGAGTAT
This sequence comes from Methanothermobacter sp. DP, assembly GCF_026692625.1. NCBI lineage: Archaea > Methanobacteriati > Methanobacteriota > Methanobacteria > Methanobacteriales > Methanobacteriaceae > Methanothermobacter > Methanothermobacter sp. DP. The sequence continues at coordinate 723,776 of NZ_CP113501.1, forward strand.
TTCCTGCCTGCCTCAAGGTTAATTGATGCAGGGGTACCCTTCGAGTCCACTATAAGAACATTGGACATATTTGAGAATCCCCTGTAACCATCTGCCCACCCATAGACCCCTGTTGAGTTGATCCTCAGCCTGTAAGCTGATGTGTGGTTGAGACGGGGAGGGAGTTCAACAACAACCTCACGACCCGGACCCCCTGCAACTGCAAGGTCAACGGCACATGCCACATCATCCATGAGTATGCGGAGTTCAAGAAGTCCATCCTCATGGTTAACACCATCAATCCTTGAACCAGCAATGGCAACCATGATGGATAAAAGCAAAACCATGAAAAAGGTTGATGTTACGGCGTCAGCTGCCAGAACTCCATGTGAATCCATGAGGGTAATTAATAAATTTTTATATATAAATATTACTAACTGGTGTATAGATATAGTTTGATGCACATAAACCTTTACATGTATTCCCTAGTGGTCTTCACAGGGGGGCCCCATAACTTCCATGAAGTTGAGGAATTTGTTGAGGATGCCGGTGGCCTTATAATCCAGAGGGACACATTCAGCGTTCACAGGGGCCAGTACTTCCTGAGAAATGAGGTCAGAGTCCTGTGCATCATTCCCAGCACAGATGAAGACACACTCAGAGAGACCGCCCGCAGGATAAAGGGGGAAATAGAGGGCCTAGATGTTAATCAAGATGTCCTTGAGAGGATACAGTCCCTTCTTGAGGTCTATGATAGGCTTGCAGAAGAACCCTCATGGACCCCCGAAGATGAGATTGCGGCTGATGACGGCCTCCTTGATGAGATGGTTGACATGGAACTCATTGAAAGAAGAAAGATGGGCCATAGGGTCGAGTACCGTCTGCTATGAGATTCTATGCTGACAAAAATTTAGGGGTCCATCCTGCATCAGAGGATCCATGTCATCCAGATTTATGTAGGTGGTCTTTCAGATTAGTATAGGAGCTGGAGGATTTAATATGGCAAATGAAATAAAACAGCTTGTGATAGGTATAAGCAGAGAGGGAGAGATAATCGTAAAGAGTAACAGGGGGAGGATTTACCCGGTTAAGGTATCGCCCGACCTCAGTTTCAGCTGTGAGGACCTCTTCAGGCACACTGATAGGGAACTCTACGCAACAATAAATACTGAGGTTCAGCCATGGGAATGCGTGTCCATTGAATACGTGGAGCCAGAGTAAAATCACCGACCATTTATTTCATTCAGAGACATGGGTTTAGCAGCCACTGACACATGACATGCCACTTAAATAAAATGAGGAGTACAATAGCTGTACTGAAACCAGATACACGAGAAATAGGAGTACAACAATTCAGTGGAGGATATTATGAGGGGAGAGATTCTCATAACCGCCGGAGTAATCCTTATAATCACAGGCATACTCTTAACATTCATTGGAGGAGCCCTCAGCGCCTCCCAGACAAGGGATAAGGGGGAGGTTAAGGCCGCGGGAGTTGTAATGATAGGGCCCGTGCCCATAATCTTTGGCAGCGACAGAAACATGGCCATCACAGGGGTTGTGCTTGCCCTGATCCTCATGGTGGTTGCATACATACTGTTCTACAGATAGGTGTGCTTCCATGAGGATCATAATGGTGGCCTGTGGAGAATACGGCGCCAGGGTGGTTAATACCGTTGCTAAACATGGGCTGGCACCGGACATAGTGGCTGTATTTGATTATGATGACTATTCTGGTGAATTTCTGGATGATCCATCATCACTTCTTCCCCCAGAAATCCCTGATGCAGATCTCACAGTGGCTGCGGGGCTCTTCGGTGACCTTAACCTTGTAGCAGCTGAAATAGCCGTTGAATCGGGATCGAAGGCCATCATAGTGGAATCCCATGCGCCAGGTCAGCTTCCTGAAGGCCTTAAATCTGAAATTTCCGGGATGGTTGAATCAGCCGTCTTCCCATCACCCTTCTGTTCACTTGATACTACAGGAAATCCCTTCATTGACTCATTTGCATCAGGATTCGGGAAGCCTGAGGTGGAGATGGATGTGAAGGAGAGTGTCCTTGCGGTCAGGGTTAAAAGAAGCACTCCCTGTGGTTCCACCTTCTACGTTGCAGAGAGGATAAGGGGTGTTCCCCTCCATGAGGTGGATGTGGCTGCAGGTGAAGGATTCCACAACTACCCCTGCCTGGCATCCATGGAAGCTGACCCTGCACTGGGGGATACACACCTCCACGTTGCAGGTTACCTCACAAGGGAGGCCTTCAAGAGGGCTGCCGGTGTGCCCGGGGTTCATGCCCACGTCGACCCCCGGGAATGCCTGGGAGAGGACTGTGGCTTCCTCTGCATGGATGTCTGCCCCCTTGTCAGGTTATCCATGAATACCATAAGGAAGGGTGGGACTGCAGAGGTGGATCCCTTCTCCTGCGGTGCCTGTGAGAGGTGCGCCAGGGAATGTCCCCACGGAGCCATAGAAATAATAAACCCGCGGCCATGATGGGATCCACAAGGTCATCCATGCCTCCGACGTAAACCTAAATAATGCAGAGGAGATGATAATCTGAAAGGTACAGAAAACCCTGAAGTTAAGGAAAAAATTACAGGTGAGGTTGTATTCATAGGTGCAGGTCCAGGGGACCCTGAACTCATAACACTGAAGGCCATACGGGTTCTTGAAAGGTCCGATGTTGTGATATACGCCGGTTCACTTGTAAACAGAAAGATCCTGGAATACGCGCCAGGTGCAGAGGTCCACAACAGCGCCCATATGGACCTCGAGGAGATAACAGAAATCATGGTGAATGCCTGCAGGGCCGGTAAAACCGTGGCGAGGGTTCACACAGGAGACCCCTCTATTTATGGGGCCATCAAGGAGCAGATGAGGGTTCTTGATGAAAAAGGAATTCCATACAGTGTTATACCTGGCGTCAGTTCCGTTTTTGCAGCCGCAGCCGCCCTGGGGGCCGAGCTTACACTCCCTGAGATTTCTCAGACCGTCATAATAACACGTCCTGCCGGGAGAACACCTGTGCCGCCTTCAGAGAGCCTCGAAGAGCTTGCAAGACACGGTTCAACCATGTGCATATTCCTGGGTGTCCACATGATAGGGGATGTTGCAGAGAGGCTGATGAAGCACTACCCTCCTGACACCCCCGTTGCCGTGGTTAAAAGGGCCTCCTGGCCTGATGAGGAGATTGTGAGGGGCACACTGGCAGATATATCCATGAAGGTGCATGAGGCCGGTATAAAGAAGACAGCCATGATAATCGTGGGAAGGGTTCTTGATCCAGGGGAGTTCAGGGCCTCCAAGCTCTACGACGCCGGATTCAACCACGAATACAGGCCCTGAACAAATCTTATCCTCAAAAATTACTCTTTCCAGCCGGATTCAACCACGAATACAGACCCAAAACAAATCTTATCCTCCTTTTTTAAGTATACCAGAAATCAAAATGTGAAGAGCTTTATGTGGGCCATTCTACCGCAGGCAATGAACCTCTCTGTGAGTTCCCTCACCCTTGAGGACTCTCCCTCAATTATGAAGAGTTCAAGGCATTTCCCGTCCTTGAGGTGACTGTGTATCTGGGTGCTGATTATATCCTCATAGTCATGTTTTATCTCTGTGACCATGTCCTCAGCATTTCTCTGGTGTATGAGGAAGAGAACCGCGTTTATATCTCCCCTCAATTCCTGCATGTTTCTTTTCTCATCTATCAGAAGCCTTGCAGCAGCCCGTATAACATCGGATCTCCCTGAGAATCCCATCTCATCCCTCAGTGCATCTATATCTGCAAGGAGCTTTTCACTGAGTGAAACACTGACCACGACCATGGACTACTCTATTTTAATAAGAATTTATATACTTTATGCTAAATTTTATTAAATTGTGCCCCAAATATTAACAATTTTTATATATTTTCAGGGACATAGATTGGATGGGTGGTTGGATGGAAAAATGGAAGATAGGCGCAATTGCACTTATAACCATACTCTCAGTGGCTGGAATGTACGTCTTCACATCAAAGGCGTCAGAGGAACCCCATCAGGGAAAGCTGATTGTGGCGGTTACAGTAATGCCACAGAAGGAGTTTGTGGAGGCAGTTACAGGTGACCGGGCAGAGGTGGTTGTCCTGGTGCCAGAGGGCGCCGATCCCCACACCTATGAACCTGAACCAGAGACACTCAGGAGGGTGTCAGAGGCCAGAGCATACTTCATTGTTGGATCCGGCCTTGAATTCGAAAACCACTACCTTGATAAAATAAGGACACTTAACCCCAGTATGAGGATAATAAACACTTCAGAGGGGATAAAGTTTATTCCCTCAGCCATTGAAGATTCACATGAATCAGCCGAGAGCCCATACGACCCCCATGTATGGACATCACCCAGAAACGCAATGGTGATGGTGAACAACACACTGAGGGGGCTCCAGGAGATTGACCCACAGCACAGCAGATACTACAGGGAAAACGCTGCGACCTACCTTGAAAGGCTGCATGAACTGGACATGAGGATCAGAATGGAGCTTAAAAACAGAACCGGTGAGAGCATACTGGTCTACCACCCCGCATGGGGCTACTTCTGCAGGGAATACGGGTTAAAACAGGTTGCAATTGAAAGGGAGGGAAAGGAACCCGGCCCGGCAACATTATCACTGATAATCCAGGAGGCCAGAAGAAAGAACATAAGGGTTGTAATTGCATCACCACAGTTCAGCAGGAGGAATGCAGAACTCATTGCAGACGAGATAGGGGCAAGGGTTGCCGTCGTGGACCCGCTGGGGGGAAACTACACCCGAAACATTGAGGAGATACTGAGGGCGCTTCAGGGGTGATGGAAATGCTGGCGGTTGAGATGAGGGATGTCAATTACCACGTGAATGGCAGGCCCATACTTGAGGACATCAACCTTGAGGTACCTGAAGGTGAAATCCTTGCAGTGATCGGACCCAACGGTGGGGGTAAAACAACACTACTGAAACTCATAACAGGACAGATAAGGCCATCCTCAGGGACTGTGAAGGTTCTGGGAAAAAATCCTGAGGATGCCAGGAAAAGGATTGGATACCTCCCCCAGAGGAGTCACTTCAAAACAGATTTCCCCATAAACGTCCTCCAGACAGTCCTGATGGGCACATACAGGAGATTTGAGGCATATACAGATGATGATAGAAAAAGGGCCCTCAGATCCCTGGAAATGGTGGGGATGCTTGATTACAAGGATAGAAAAATTGGTGAGCTCTCAGGGGGAGAGCTGCAGAGGGTTTTCCTTGCAAGGGCCATTGTAAGGGACCCTGATCTTCTCCTCCTTGATGAGCCAACTGCAAGCGTTGACCCGGCCTTCAGGACCTCATTCTACAACCTCATAGATGACCTCAGGGAGAGGATGACGGTGATCCTAGTATCCCACGATATCGGGACGGTCGCACAGCACGTGGACAGTGTGGCGTGCCTTAACCACAGGCTATTCGTCCATGGGACAGTAGAGGAGGCCGTCAGCTGCCTTGAGGATGCATACGGCTGTCCAGTGGAACTCATCGCACATGGGATACCCCACAGGGTGCTCCATGAACACAGGGAGGGGTGATTGCAGTGCTTGAAATCCTCCAGTACCAGTTCATGAGGAACGCCGTGGTCGCAGCGGTACTCGTCAGCATAGCCTGCGGTATAGTTGGAAGCTACGTTGTGACCAAGAGGATAGTCTCAATAAGCGGGGGTATATCACACGCAGCATTCGGTGGTGTGGGGCTGGGGTACCTACTCGGTGTGAATCCGGTGACAGCGGCCATCCCCTTCACCGTTGCAGCCGCTCTCCTTATGGGTAAAATCACGAGAAAAACAGATATAAGTGAGGATACCGCGATAGGTATGCTCTGGTCAGCCGGTATGGCCCTGGGTATACTGTTCGTAAATCTCAGCCCTGGTTATGCCCCTGATCTCTTCAGCTACCTCTTTGGTAACATCCTCATGGTAAGCAGCACAGACCTCTGGACCATGCTCCTCCTTGACCTCATTATAATATCAAGTGCATTCCTTTTCAACAGGGAATTTGTGGCCCTATGCTTCGATGAGGAGTACGCAGAGGTCCTTGGTGTGCCTGCTGACACCTTTTACCTTTACCTGCTTTCACTGGTGGCCATAAGTGTCGTTGTGCTCATAAAGGCAGCGGGCATAATACTTGTGATGGCACTGCTCACGGTTCCGGCGGCTGTTGCAAGGGACTTCAGTACCGATATGGGTGACATAATGGTTAAGGCCTCAATCACAGGTATATTTGCAGCCATGCTGGGCCTATGGGTTTCCTACTGGTTCAATATATCCTCAGGGGCCGTCATAGTCCTTATACTCACACTTCTATTTGGTGCGGCCCGGATACTGAAATCACTGAGGAGTTAATAAGAACCAGATCTATGATCCTATCAAAAAAATACAAAAAATAGATAAAACCCAGGATCACAGGAAGCATATCAAAAAATACATTAAAGAATAGATGAAACCCTAGATTATGAAGTGCGGATCAGACCTCAGGGATACACTGAAATCAGCAATCGGTGACTACCTCAGCATCACACTCATAACCGGGAAGACGTACTACGGTGAGGTCAAGAGGGTTGAGACCGATTATATGAGCCTTGAACTAAAATTAAGGGGTGGTAAAACAACCACCACTGTCATAATACCCCTTGCGCATATTGTGACGATCACCCTCTAGGCGTGAGGACATCAACACCAGCAGTAGTCCCCACGATAACCATATCTGCAAGGCCGGCGAAGATACCATTCTCCACAACACCAGGTATACTGTTGAGATCCACCTCAAGACCTGCAGGGTCATCAATAGCACCAAATGACGCGTCAAGGACAAAGTTGCCGTTATCTGTTACAACGGGGCCGTCCTTTCCCTCACATGATCTGAGGGTTACACTGGCCCCCATGGACTCAAGTCTCATCATAACGGGCCTGCAGGCTGCAGGGATAACCTCAACAGGGAGAGGGAAGGCGCCCAGTCTATCAACAAGTTTTGATTCATCCACTATAACCACGAACCTCCTTGCAGAGGAGTCAACTATCTTCTCAAGTGTATGGGCAGCCCCACCACCCTTTATAAGGTTGAGTTGAGGGTCCACCTCATCTGCACCGTCGACCGCGACATCAACATCGTGTTCTGCAAGACTTGTAACCCCTATACCTGACTCCGCTGCAAGGAACATTGACTGGTAGGATGTGGGTACACCCATAACCTCCAGTTCCTCCTCCCTGACGCGCCTTCCAAGTTCCATTATGAAGTGGTGGGTTGTTGAACCGGTGCCGAGGCCAACGATATCCCCATCCCTTATCTCCTCAACCGCCCTGAGGGCGGCCATCCTCTTGAGATCCATTGTGAACTCCCATTCATTTTTTATTCAGGGGCTTCAAAAGAACCCTTCTCAGTTCATGACCGCCAGGGCACTGTTTTCCAGGTTTTCCAAGATTTTTTACAATCCTGCACCTGTCACCCTCCAGGATGCCCTCTGGGAAACAGAGATCATGCATGCCGCACTCCAGGTCACATTCAGGAAACTCAAATGATATCACTGATCCTTCAAATGCTCCCTTTGCATCTATTAGTGCCTCAACGTTGGATTTTTCAACTTCAATTACCTTCACCTTCTCTCCAAGATGAACCGGGCACTTCTGGTACCTGTCCTTAACATCGGTTATCCTGTAGAGCCTCCCCTCCTCGAGGGGTCCTATGCATGTTGAACTGAACCTGCAGTCCTCGCATTCCTCTGCAGGTCCGCAGAAGAGGAACCTTGACCCCTTCTTTGCAAGTTTTTCGCCAATAAGGGTTATCAATCATATCACTTCCGTTATCTTTGCAAGCCTTTCAGCGGCCTCGCGGGTTAAACCCCTGTCTCCAAGGATGGTGTACCTTTCCTTTCTGATGGTGTGGGCCACTGTAAGTGCCTCTATGATGTATTCAGAGTCGATACCGAGTTCGGCTGCTGTTGTCGGGGCGTTTATCCTTGCCAGGGCGTCCCTTATGAACCTCCAGTCACCGCCGTGGAGGTGCATCATCATTATGGTCCCCACCCCGCACTGTTCGCCGTGGAGTGCAGGTTCAGGTGCCACCATGTCAAGGGCGTGGCTGAACTTGTGCTCCGAGCCACTGGCAGGCCTGCTGCTCCCTGCTATGCTTATGGCTATGCCACTGCTTATGAGTGACTTCACAGCCAGCCGTGCGCTCTCCTCAAGGCCCTCCTTTATTGCGTCGGCAGAGTTTATAATCATCTTGGCTGTCATGAGGGAAAGTGCTGCTGCTGATTCACTGTACCTCTCATTAAGAAGCCTGTGGGCAAGTTTCCAGTCCATTATAGCCGTGTAATTGGATATTATATCTGCACAGCCAGATGCAAGGAGCCTGAAGGGTGCCTTCCTTATGACCTCGGTATCTGCTATCACACCGATGGGTGAGGAGGCCTCAAGGGATGCTGTGCCCTCACCGTTCCTTATGGATGCCCTCGGGGACGCTATTCCATCATGGGATGCTGCGGTGGGCACACTTATGAAGTGCACACCCTCAAGCGTGGCGGCCATCTTCGCAACATCGATAACCTTACCCCCACCCACACCGAGCACAAGGGAGGTGCCATTGAGGCCATCCTGGACCTGGGCCACCGAGGCCATGGTGGCATCCCCAACCGTGACCTGGTCAACCTCGAACCCGGCATCCTGCAGACTATCAATAGCCGTTTCACCGGCAATTTTAAGGGTTCTGGGGCCTGTAACCACCATAACCCTTCCCTCGAATCTGAGGTCCCTGCATATCCTCCCGGTATCCTCTATAACACCGGGCCCTGTGTGTATCTCCCTTGGTAGCTGAATTTTCCTTGGATCCATGTTAACCCTCTGATGGAGTATATTATTTAAGTAGGAGTAATAAAATAATTTTTGATTGGTGTTTATCTCCAGAGAAAAATATACTTTTGCAGAAATTTATCAGAAAAGACCCTAACTGTTATCATGGTGAAAAAATGACAGAGTTCAGTGAATGGTTCCACAATATTTTAGAGGAAGCTGAGATTATAGATCAGAGGTATCCGGTCAAGGGTATGCATGTATGGATGCCCCATGGATTCAGGATAAGGAAAAACACCCTCAATATCCTGAAGAGGATACTTGACAGGGACCATGAGGAGGTTCTCTTCCCGCTTCTTGTACCGGAGGATGAACTGGCAAAGGAGGCCATACACGTAAAGGGCTTCGAGGATGAGGTTTACTGGGTTACACATGGGGGACTCAGCAAGTTACAGAGGAAACTGGCCCTCAGGCCCACAAGTGAAACCGTCATGTACCCAATGTTCGCACTCTGGGTGAGGTCACACACGGACCTCCCCATGAGGTTCTACCAGATAGTTAACACCTTCAGGTATGAGACAAAACATACAAGGCCTCTGATAAGGGTACGTGAGATAACAACCTTCAAGGAGGCCCACACAATACATGCGACCGCCGAGGAGGCAGAGGAACAGGTTGAAAGGGCTATAGATATCTACAGGGAATTCTTCGACTCCCTGGGAATCCCCTACCTCATAACAAAACGGCCCCCCTGGGACAAATTCCCTGGCTCAGACTACACCATGGCCTTTGACACCCTCATGCCCGACGGTAAAACCCTCCAGATAGGTACCGTCCACAACCTCGGGCAGACCTTCGCGAGGACCTTTGAGATAAAATTTGAAAACCCTGCGGGTGAGCATGAGTACGTCCACCAGACCTGTTACGGTTTATCAGACAGGGTAATAGCCTCGGTTATAGCGGTCCACGGGGATGAATCAGGTCTATGTCTCCCCCCCGAGGTTGCAGCCCACCAGGTGGTTATAGTGCCGGTTATCTTCAAGAAGGCCGCGGATGAGGTCATGGAGACCTGCAGGGACCTCAGGGATAGGCTTGAGGATGCAGGTTTCAGGGTGCACCTTGATGACCGTGACCTCAGGGCAGGGAGGAAGTACTATGAATGGGAGATGCGCGGCGTCCCCCTGAGGGTTGAGATAGGGCCAAGGGACCTTGAAAATAATTCCGCGGTTATCTCCAGGCGGGACACCGGTGAGAAGATAACAGCAGACCTTGATGGTATCGAGGACACCCTCAGGGATCTCATGGATGACATCCTCGAAAACCTGAGGAGCAGGGCCTGGGAGAGGATGGAATCAGAGATCCGTGAGGCAGGGACCATAGAGGAGGCCAGGAACATAATAGAGGAGAAGAGGGGTATAATATCCTTCATGTGGTGCGGTGATGAGGATTGCGGCATGGATGTTGAGGAGAAGGTCCGTGTGGATATCCTTGGGATACAGGAGGGTGGAAGCGGTAAATGCATGAACTGTGGTAGAGACGCCCCCTACAGGGCATACCTTGCCAGAACCTACTAGATGGGAGATTGGATGAACGCAAGAATCCTTCTTGTTATCAGCCTGATATTCATCTTCGCATTTGTGAGCGGAGGGATAGGCTACATCACGCTGGGAGGCCCAGACCTTGCATCGGCCTTCAGGGAGGGTAGTGCGGAGGTGATACAGAAGGGAAGCGCCGGTGACGTCCCGAATACGGTTGAAGTAAGGAACACCGGGAACAAGCCTTTGAGGGTGGATACCGGCACCCTTCTCGCCTCAAATACCTCAGGAGACGTTGTGATCGCCACAGATACCCGTGTGAGTCCCGGTTCCGTGGAGGATGTTCCCGCATACTCGGTGGAACCTGAGGAGAGAACCGTGCAGGGGGTTAAACTGGAACCTGCCGGCAAAGCCCCGGCACTCATGGTGGATGTCCTCTCATCATCGAACCCTGCAGATCCATCTGAGGCGTTCACCACACAGCTCAAGCTCTGGGTGCTTGCAAGGGGCGATGAGCTCAACATATACCGTGGAGAAGTTTACGCCATGGTCAAAAAGAGGGATATGCGTTTCTACCAGCTCAGGGAGAACATCACAGCCGTGAGGTCAGAGCTCATGGATGAGTACGGCCTCACAGAGGAACAGCTTTCGGAACTGAACATCACCAGCCCTATCCTCAACCAGACAGAAAGTCCCTTTAAACTGTTCTCAGTACTTGATGCTCTGAAGAACCAGATTGGAGTAAGACAATGAAGACCTGTGCCATAATACCGGTTTCAAGGTTTGCACATGCGAAGACACGCTTATCCCCCACACTTTCACCATCGGAGAGGGAGGGATTGCTCAGGGCCATGCTGATGGATGTCTCAGAGGCCCTCAGGAGACACGTTGACCGTGTGCTGGTGATCAGTGCAGATGCAGATGTCCTTGAATACGCCTACAGCCTTGGAGCTGATATACTTGAGGAGAGGGGTAGAAAGGACCTCAACGGTGCCCTGGAACAGGCTGCTGAGTTCTGCATACCCGAATTTGATAGGGTCATGATAACACCCTCAGACATACCCCTCATAGGGAAAACTGATATCAATGAACTCCTCCACAGGGCATCCCACTTTGATGTTGTGATAGCCCCTGCCAAGGGTGGCGGGACCAACACCCTCATATTCAGACCTGGATCCATGAGGTTGAGGTTCGGTGACTGCAGCTTCTTTGAGCATTTGAGTGAAGCTGAAGGTAGGGGTCTTAGCGTCTCAGTGTATGATTCATTCTACCTTTCACTGGACGTTAACACAGCAGAGGACCTCGGGGAGATAATACTCCATGGGGAGGGGACCCATGCAAGGGAGTACCTCAGAAAACTCAGTTTCACTGTGAGGCCCTCAAGGGGTTCTGACAGGCTTGAGGTTTCAAGATCATTCTAGGTGAGATCATGATGGCGCTTTCAATAGCTGGTTTTGATCCATCGGGTGGGGCTGGGATCCTCGCCGATATCAAGACATTCTCTGCCCTTGGAGTTTACGGTGCAGGGGTTATAACTGCACTCACTGCCCAGAACGTGATTAGGGTTTCTGGTATAAGGCCTGTGCCCCCGGAATTTGTTGCCGAGCAGATCGACCTTGTGATGGAGGACCTGGATATAGTGCATGCCAAGACAGGTATGCTCTACAGTGAGGAGATAGTGCTGACCGTTGCAGAGAGGATCAGGGAGTATGACCTGGGGGTTGTGGTGGACCCTGTGATGGTGGCGGCCTCAGGCGGCAGCCTATCTGCAGGTGGTTTTTCTGATGCGCTCAGAGATCATCTGCTCCCTGAGGCACTCATAGCAACACCCAATGTTTCAGAGGCAGAGAGGCTCTCCGGGGTCTCCATAAGGACCGTGGATGATGCGGTGAGGGCCGCAGGGGTCCTGGGTGAAATCTGCGACGTGATAATAACCGGCGGCCACCTGGGTGGTAATAATGTGCTCTGCATTGACGGTGACGTGTCTGTGCTTGAGGGTGAACTCATAGAGAGCGGGAACACCCATGGAAGCGGGTGCTCATTCTCGGCTGCGACTGCGGCATACCTTGAGATGGGCCTTGAACTGGTTGATGCCCTGCGTGAGGCAGGGGACTTTGTAAGGGAGGCCATAAGGTACGGGCACCATGGTACCCTCAACCAGTTCTGGATGTACGGTGAACAGGTAAGTGCTGAAGACCCGGAAGACTGATTCAGAAGTTTCATATTATTCCTACCACATAAAGCTGTAGAAATGGTTGTTTATCTGCAGAAAGGCATAAACCAGCATATCATTCCAGATAATCATTACACACTCTTTTTTCATGGAAAACTGAAACATTCCAACTTCTTATTCATCAAAACACCTGATTCATCCCCCAAAAAAATTATTTACTCAGAAGTAATTTACCTGAAAGTAAACTAATTTATTCCAGTTCCATGAACCAGAATAATAAAAAGTGATGCCATGATCTGGAACCAGAATGAGAATGATGGGGTGAAAATCAGAGGAAATGCCCAAGGTAACCAGGAAAATTGGATTAGAGCAGCTCATCCCTGAGGTCAATGGTATCCTCAAGGGATGGACCAGTGGATATTATGGTAACCGGAACACCGGTTTCAGATTCTATCTCCTCTATGAAACGTTTCACTTCTGCTGAGAGGTCAGAGTACTCCCTGACACGTTCACATTGAGGGTAGAGTCTGTCGACACATGTAACAGCGATCTGTGTGGCCCCATTGATCATGCAGGACTCCCTGGCCATCTCCATATCAAATAGGCCAATCCTCCTTCTTCTCCCGGTGACTGTCCCGTACTCCTCAAGGCCGAGCTCCTCTGCCTCCTCCTGGCTTATCTCGGTCGGGAAGGGACCCTCACCAACCCTTGTGATGTATGATTTGAAGACCGCTATGACCTCATCAACCCTTGTGGGTCCAATACCCACATCAGCCGCAGCTGTGCTCGCTGTGGTGTCCTTGCTTGTAACATAGGGGTATGTGCCGTAGTAGAGTGAAAGACCGAACCCCTGGGATCCCTCCACAAAGACGTCCTCCCCCTCATCCAGGGCCTCGTTGACCTCCAGGGGGACGTCTGTAAGGAAATCCTCAAGTTCACTCACCTCACGTGCAAGTTTCGCTGTCCTCATGACGCGGTCTGCATTGGCGGGTCCGCACCCTGTACCCGTGCTCCCTATCTTCTTGGAGAGGTAACTGGATGACTGGTCCTGCTCCTTGTGCTTCTTCTCTATTATGGCGCACCTGTAGTCGACACCTGTCCTCTCTGCCACACTGTACTTTGAGAGGTACTCCATTTCATGGAGGAAGACCTCAGGGTCAACCAGGACCCCGGCACCTATGAGGAGCCTTGCATCCTCATGGAAGAAACCTGAGGGTGTGAGGCGGAGTCCGTACTTATCACCCCTGAATTCAACTGAATGGCCCGCGTTGGGTCCCACCCCGGCCCTTGCTATTATTGATGGCCTGTCATTGTAACATAGATAGGTTATGCATTTACCTTTACCTTCGTCACCCCATCCTCCTCCAACTAAAACGGTGCACGTCATACTGATTCTCCTTAAAATTTCTGCCTCTCATATATTAAGGGGTATGCAATAAAAGTTTTTCCCAAAGTGCCACTGAGTTACTCATGCCTTCTTTCTTATTATCCTCTCAAAGAGCATGGGGGTGAATCTCCTCTGGAGTGCTATAAGGACATGCTGCTGGAGGGCCTCCTCCATGGTTTCAAGGGTCAATCTGTCCTCACCCTTCCTTATCCTCACTGCCTGGGCTATCTGGGCTATATCCCTTGCATGGGCAAAGGTTGGCTGGAGGCCCTCGCCTCCCTCGGTCATCGGCCGGTAGACCTTTGCAAACCTTTCAAGGACCTCGGGATCGTATTCCTCCCCCATTGATTCAAGGTTGCGCCTGAAGACCTCCACTATCTCATCCACACTGGGTTTTTCAAGGTGCACATGCAGCGGCGCCCTCCTGAGGTGGGCCTCGTCCATTATTGTTATGTCAAGGTTGGTTGAAAATGCCGGTATGAAGTGAGTGTGGACGACTATTGGGGACCCCTTAACGTAGATCATGTCCTTCTTGTTCTCCAGTGGGACGATGAGGCGGTTCAGGAGGGCGTTGTGGTCCTCCTTCTGCCTTCCAAGGTCGTCGATGAGGAGCACCCCACCATTGGCCTTTATTATGGGTGATGTCTCATAGACACCCTTGTTGGGGTCAAATCTGGTTTCAAGTTTCTCACTTGTAAGTTCGGACCCTGTGAAGACAAATGGGGCGTATATCTTAACCCATCTCGGGTCCTCTGGCTGTTCAGGGCATGCACGGTGGAAGTCAGGGTCATAGAACTGTATGACCTGTTCACTGAACTCCACATACCTTGGTATGACCAGCGGGGGCAGAAGGTCCGACATCTTGCTTGTTATGAAGGTTTTACCTGTACCCGGCGGCCCGTAGATGAATAATCCCTTACCACCTATTGCGGCCTCGATGAGTGTCTTCTTTGCGCTTTCATTTCCCACCACGTCACTGAAGGCCTTATCTATGACCTCCTGGGGAATCATAATAGGGAATCTTCCCTCAAGCTGCCTGCCCATTATTTCAAAGTAGCTGTCATAGCTTACAGGTGCCATCCCCATGTACGGGTTCTCCCTGAGGAGTTTATCCGCCTGTTTCCTTCCCTGTTTCTTGATGGTGTAGGTTACACTGGGGAAGAGGAAGCCCCCACCTGTGGGGGCGCAGAGTTCATCCTTCTCCATCTCCTTGAGGCACTCCTCAAGTATATCCACATGGAGACCGGTTATCTCATGTATCCTGTTAACCTGTATGCTACCGTAGGTTGCTATGATCTTCAGAAGGAGATTTTTTATGAAGTTAACTGAGAGGTCTATCTCATCCAGTGTCTTTGGCTGTTTGAGCAGCTCAAAGAGTTCCTGCATCTTTTCATCATGGTAGTAATCCATTCAACCACTCCTCACCTAAGAATCTGTCTCTCTCATAATATAATAGGTTGGGTAACTTAAGCTTTGGCCATCAGTGAATCTGCCGCCGTACATTATGAGGAGCGGTTATGATTGTACCACTGCAGTTATGTGCCTCACGAAGAGGAATGCCTCAAAAAAAGTATTTTCTGAAGTTCTCTCACATGTAAATTTCAGTTCATCATATTTCAAAGCCATTGCTGACTGGGCCGTCCTATCTGGCTCACACACATATGAATTTCAGTTCATCGTCCAGTTCAATGTTTATCATATCCCTGTTGAGGTAGATCTCCTGGAGGATATCGTCTTCCATGTGGAGGACGTATATGTCAGGCTCTATTTTTTCCATGAAGTCCTCAAATGTGTTATCTGCGAATTCTGTGAGTTTATCAACCACCGTCCCCATAACATTCACCGTGAACTCGTATTCGGCTTCAAGGGGATCCACGAATTCAAATACCATGTCCACGTCCAGCCAGCCCGGTTCCTGGAACGCCTTCGAGATGACTATGAAGTACTCCTTATCAACCGAGATCGAGTCCCTCAGGTAGTCCCTTTTCTTTTCATAGATCCACCACATGAATGATCGGTGTGGCTCAGGGTACCTCTCCTCTATGGCCTCCCTTACGAAACGGTCCATGAGTTCGGGGAGCTTTTCTAGGAAGACCGCCTCATAGAGTGTGTTGAAGACGGTTATGTACTCATCACGGAACCATATCTCCTCTATATGCCTGAGGTACCTCTCCATGATTGCCTGCTTTTTCTCATTATCCAGTTCAGCCAGTCTCAGAAACATCCAAAGCCTCCTTTAATTTTGACGGGACCTCCCCGCCCACCTGTGTGCTGCATAACCCCCATAATAAAGGTGAAAAAGTAAATAATTATCATATATAAGTTTTCTGGTGGTTCAGGTTACTCATGGAACCCGACATGAATGAACGGATTAACTGCGTTAAACTTACCTATTACGAAGATGGCGGTTCTTTAAAAATTTTTACCCCAAAGTTAATAGTAAGGATAGGAGGTGCCAAGCGATTAAGGTGCCCGGAAGAAAACACCGGCCCCATATCAGAGAGGAGAAACTGGATAACATCAGAGGGAATATGAAAATTGTATGTGTAAACTGCGGGGCAGAGAACCCGAAGGACAGTAACTTCTGTTCAGGGTGCGGGAGAAACCTCAAAAGAAGAATCTGCGTCCGTTGCGGTACCGAAAATGCCGATGATGCGGTATACTGCAGAAGATGCGGTATGAAACTTGAGGGTGATGTCGCGGAAGGTTACAGTACTTTCCCCTACAAAAATATGGAAGGCCTCACAGCCCTTGAATTCATAGTCATACTCCTATTCTCACCCCTCGCCGGTTTAATAGGATTCCTTCTATGGTACGGTGAAAAGCCAAGGAAGGCGCGGCAGTCCCTCTCCATAGCCCTGGTGATGTTCCTCTTTGCAATGATCATATTCCTCTTCTAGGGGCAATTCAAATCATTTCTTTATCATTAAGCCGGACACCCTCCATTTCAAGGAGCCGCCTCTTAAGATCGGTGCCCCCCTGGTAACCCCCAGGGCTTCCATCGCCTCTTATAACCCGGTGACATGGGATGATAAGTGGAAAGGGGTTACCTGCCAGTGCCCCTGCCACGCTCCTTGGACTTCCACCTGCAGACTCTGCAACCTCAGCGTAAGAGAGTGTGGAGCCCCTGGGAATGTCAGATACCACAAGGAGGACCCTCCGCTGGTACTCTGTGCATACCCCCCAGTCAAGTACCGAGAGGTCAAAGCGGACGTCCTCACCATCAAGGAACCTCCATATGGAAGCTGTGAGTTCCGCCATGAATTCAGATTCCTGGCCACTGGAGGTGCCATTATCCCCCTCAGATGCAAAAAAGATCCTCTGAACCCTGCCATCTCCACATAAAACAGCGACACATGCAAGTGGATGCCTCAGAATATACATACACTTAAATGTTCTGCTGTTATTATGTATTATACATGGGGGTGTTCTATGGACAGAAACCTCAAGATATTCATCGCAGCAATGATCATTCTTTCGGTTATATCACAGTTTTCAGCCTTCAAAAATGACATTGTATCCCTGATAACTGTAATAACAAACCTTGCAGCATTTCTGGGACTTATATACGCCAGTATCTACGCCAGAAAGGTCTATCCCCACCTCTACCTTACCCTGATACTTTTATCCGCTGGCCAGTTCTTCTCCTTTCTGGGTGACCTTACCTGGTTCATTCTTGAAAGCATACTCCTGCAGAGACCATTCCCATCAGCTGCCGACGTATTTTACCTGATATACTATCCCGTATTCGCAGCTGGAATCTTCAGTGTGCCTGTAAGGAGGTATTCCGACCTCAAATCAATCACGGATCTCATGATAATCCTTGTGGCATCCCTATCAGCGAGCTGGGTTTTCCTTGTGAAGCCAACAGTTCTTGCAGGGGAGAATCTCCTGGAGCTTGCTGTCTCAACACTCTACATCATCGGTGACCTTATCATAATTTTTATGCTCATGGACCTAATTGTAAACAAGCTTGGAAAGTTCCGCTCAAAAACACTCTATATATTCCTCATGAGCATCATCATCCTTATCATCGCAGATATATTGTTCGTTTACCAGGGCATCATCGGAGCTTTTTCTGGAGGTCTTCAGGATCTACTCTGGCCTCTGAGCTACCTGTTACTCCTGGTTGCGGCGGACGAGTTCTTCAGGGAGGACTGGTCAAAACCCGTCTATGTCGAGAGGAGGCTCTCAATTATCACATACCTCCCCCACATATTTATAGTGCTATTCTACCTTTTAACAGTATACAGCATCCTTGAAATTGGTGTTTATCACTCGAATGAACTCATTCTATCTCTTGGGGTCATCATAGTACTTTTCGTCTTAAGACAGCACCTCTCCATGAGGGAAAACCTCACCCTTCTGAATGAGGTTGAAAATGAGAGGAAAAGAACTGAGAATTACCTAGAGGTGGCAGGCTCCCTCATAATGGTGCTGGATGCCAGGAACCGGGTGAAACTCATAAACAGGAGAGGGCTTGAAATCCTTGAATGTGAACGTGGAGAAGTTGAGGGCAAAAACTGGTTCACGGGCTTTGTACCCCCTGAGGACCGTAAGTGGCGCGAGGAACTCTACAACAGTAAGATCAGTTCAGGTGAGGACGGTTACCACCTGACAGGAAATATAATGACCTGTAAGGGTAAAAGAAAGACCGCGGCATGGCAGGTGAGGTTCCTGAGAGAAAATGGTGAGTTCGCAGGGAGCATAATCTCAGGTGAGGATATAACAGAGATTCAAAGGGCCAGAAAAGCCCTTGAGATGAGTGAGAAGAGGTACAGGGAGATATTTGAACTTGCGCCAAGCCCAATAATCTCACTGGGAGAGGAACTCACCATAAGGGACTGTAACAACCGGGCGGAATCCGTTCTGGGATACCAGAAAGAGGATCTTGAGGGAAGAAACCTCAGGGAATTCATCCATCCTGAGGATTCAGATGAAGAGATTGAGGGAAGCCGTCGCCTCCTCAAATCCGATGGTGAAATCATATATGCGAACCTCAAGCTTACACGTGTCGGGGATGAACTCATCCTCATAGTGGAGGACCAGACCGATATAATCAGGTCCCTCAGGGAGAAGGAGCTGCTACTCCGGGAGATACACCACCGTGTCAAGAACAACCTCCAGATAATCTCAAGCCTCCTCAGCATACAGGAGCGCAAGCTTGAATCAGAGGAACTCTCAAGGGTCCTCAGGGAGAGCCGTGACCGTATAAGGTCCATTGCCCTTGTCCACGAGCACCTCTACCGCTCAACAGACCTCACAACAATAAGGATAAGGGACTACCTCATGAACCTTATCTCAAAGATAAGCCAGGGGCAGGTGGAGAAGGGCTCTATCATGATCGAGACAGATATAGAGGACCTTGAATTCAACCTTGAGACAAGTCTCCCTGTTGGACTCATAGTCAATGAACTCGTCACCAATTCACTGGAACACTCAGGTGCAGAGAACATAAGGGTGGAGTTGAGGGGCCTCAATGGATGCTTTGAACTCTTGGTCTCAGATGATGGGAGGGGAGTTGAGTCCCCAGAGGTACTTGAGGGATCAGGTAACATGGGATGGTACCTTGTAAGGGCCCTTTCAGATCAGCTTGACGCCGACATGAACATTGAAACAGGAGGTGGTTTAACCGTCACCCTCAGGTTCAGGGAGCTTGGATACACAGAAAGATACTGAGTGGTATCATGAAGTTTCGAATAACAGACAGGATCCCATCAGCCACCCCAGACATGTCCACGGCTGATGTCCTCAGAAATATAAGGAAAAAAGTTGGGGAATATGACAGCATAGACTACGTCTACGTCCTTGAGGATGGTAAACTTCTGGGTGTCGCATCCATGAGGGAACTTCTCTCCACCGATGGAAAACTCGGTGACCTCATGCGGAGGGACATTATATCCTTAACCCCTGAAGATGACCCGTTTGATATACCCTACCTGGCACTTTCACATGGAATTAAGGCCATTCCCGTGGTTGACTATGAGGGCAGATTTATGGGTGTGGTGACCCATGATGAGATCATAAGGATACTGAAGATGGAGGCCGACCGGGACATCCTGCACTTCGGGGGAGTATTCCACAGGGTCATCGACCAGGAGCCAGGGGCACTGAACATGGTGAGGTCAAGGGTTCCCTGGCTGGTGGTGGGGGTCATAGGTGGTACCATCACAGCGGCACTCATAGGGAGCTTTGAGGACCTCCTATCAGAGTTCATAGCACTGGCATCATTCATACCCATAATGGTTTACATGAGTGACGCCGTCGGAACCCAGTCAGAGGCCCTTATAATACGTAAGATCGCTGTGGACCCCTCAATGAGGCCTCTCCTCTATATTAGAAGGGAGGTTATGGTGGCGGCAGGGATAGGGGCTCTTTCCTCTGCCTTCGCTGGTTTGATGGCGGGTCTTACAAGGATGAACCCTTCACTGGGGTTGATCGTCTTCATATCAATGTTTTTCAGTGTTCTTGCAGCTGTCTTCATATCCACAGCATCCCCCCTGGTATTCCGGAGGCTCGGCTTCGACCCGGCGGTTGCAACAGGTCCCCTTGCAACCATACTCAGTGACTTCACAACAACACTGATATACCTGAGTGTTGCATCATCACTCCTCTAACTAGTAGGGTGGCGAAGGTGGAGGAGTTATGCCAGCATCATCACTTCTGTAACAGGAGGCCTTTCATGGATCATGAAGAGAAAATTGAAGAACTGAAGTTTGAGATAAAGGAGAATGATAAAAGGATAAGGGAACTTGAACTGAAGCTCGCCGATTGCAGGGGACGTGTCGATGAGCTGAGGTCCGAGAAGTCGGAACTGCAGGAGGAGGTCAACAGGCTCCAGGTCATGAAGCTTGACCTCAAGCTCAGGAACATCCAGGAACTCGAGGATGAAAACAACCGCCTCAAGCACAGGATAGAGATAACCAAGGGCCTCCTTGACGATGCCCGGGAAAGGCTTGAGGTTCTTGAGGGCGTTGTGGACGAGTTTCTGAATCAGGGATTAACCGGGAGGTTGATGGGGAGGGAACCTGAAGGTCTACTCTACTACAGGAAAAGGTTCGGGGACTGAAAAATTGCATGAGGATTGAAAATTATTCATCCCTTAGCGGCATTTCCATTAATTTTTTCATAATTTCAATGAAAAGGTGTATATCCACCATGCAACATAATCTATATATCAGATGTTAGGAGTGATTCATATGGAACCATATGGTGGGGGAGATGGCCGCGTAAGGTGGGTGACACCTGCATGGCTCATGGAGAACCTGGAGGATGTTGCAGTAATTGACTGCCAGCCCAACATCCACGACTACATACTTGAGCACATACCAGGGGCAGTTTACCTCAACGAGGGTCTCTTCAGGGAGCCACGTGGTATTGCACCTGCGATGTACATCCCAAAAGACGCCGCAGAAGCAATATTCAGACAGGCCGGTGTTGAAAACAGGCAAACCGTTGTATACACCGCCACCGGCGGAGTCAAGGGATGGGGTGACGGACTCGAGCAGACCATGGTTGCCTACAGCCTTGCAAGGTTCGGACACGAAGAGGTCCTTGTGCTGAACGGGGGATTTGCAGAGTGGAAGAACGCCGGGGGAGAGGTTACAAAGGTCTTCCCTGAGGTGGATGAATCAGATTTTGCTGTTAGAGAGCAGGAGGACTTCTACATAGAGTACCCTGAGTTCAAGAGTATAAAGGATGATGATGACGTCCTGGTACTTGATGCAAGACCAGCAGAGGTCTATGAGGGTCAGGGGCCCTGGATAAAACCTGGCCACATCCCGGGTGCGGTTAACCTTCCATGGGCCAGCCTCATGGACGATGAAAACAAGACACTTCTGAAACCAGAGGATGAAATAAGGGAAATAGTGGAGTCTGTGGGGGCAACACCAGACAAGAAAATCATCTGCACCTGTGGAACCGGAAGAGAGGCCACCAACGAGTTCCTCCTGTTTAAGTGGTACCTCGGATACCCCGATGTGAGGATATATGAGGGTTCATTCACCGAGTGGACCCAGATAGAGGACAACCCAACGGTTACAGGTCCAAACCCATACTGAAACCTCAAATTCCTTTTTTTGTTTTAACTAAAGTCTGTTTTAAGCTCAGTCTTGTATTAACTGAAGTCTGTTTTAAGCTCTGATCCTGCAAAGAGGAGCACCGCCAGGGCTGCGGATACATTGAGTATCATTAGGAAAACTCCCCCTGCGATGGTTGACTGGACAGGGAAGAGGAAGTAGGATAGGTTACCGGTTGTGTGGATTATCATGGTGGCCAGTATGCTCCCTGTTGAGTTGTAAACCCATGTGTATATCACCGAGGCAGATATTATGAGGATCATGAAGCTCCAGAAGGGTACCTGTGACTGTATACTGCCCTGTATAAAGAACAGGGGTATGTGCCAGAGGCCCCAGATGATCCCAATTATTATTGCCGCGTAGATGGGGGAGTGCCTCTCCTGGAGCCTTGGAAGTGCATACCCCCTCCACCCGAATTCCTCCTGCAGAGGACCTCCAAGGAAGAGGATGTAAAGGAACACCAGAGGAACAATTAGGGGGTTAGAGGTCCAGTAGAGGAATGGCTGTGGGTCACCCCAGAGAACACCCAGGTAAAGTGAAAGAGCCGTTATAACAGGGAAGAGGAGGAGGATTATGGCCCACCAGATCCTCGGGAAATCACGTTTAATTCCCTTCCTCAGGAATGCGACAAGCTCATCCCTTCCCCCATACCTGTAGGTCAGGATGATTGCAGCAAGGGTTGGCCCAAAGGCTGCAGGGTTGTAGGGGCTTCTGAGAAAGGACTGAATGGGTTCAGGGAATGTGAAGCCATTTGAGATCATTGCAACGGGTATCCAGAGTATCCATGAAAACAAAAAGGTGACCATTAAAAAGTCTGATATACGCTCACTCTTCAATGCAATCTCCTCCTGGACTTAAAAGGTCATCCATTAACAGAACAGGGTATCTCAGATCATCCTCAATAAAGATACACATTATAGGTTCCACTGATACGGCATTTATAGTTTTTCCGGTTAAAGCGAAGGTTAACCTGAATACAGGCACAATAACCCTTCCATCCACGTTCAGGGCCTCAGCCGAATACGTGAAATCAACAATCTTCATTGACCACCACCACATGAAATTCCTGTAAATCCACAAAGCAATCAAAAATCCGCATAAATCTCACAAGTTCATTATAATTTCCTGAATCCCATAACAAGGTCCCTGAATGGTTTCCTAAGGAGAAACATGGTAAAAACCAGGACAGGTTTCAGTGGCCTGATGCTCATTTCAAGTTCGATTTTTCCGTTCATATCTCCACTGAGGAAATCCGGGACCGCATTTATTTCAATGTTCCTTAAGGAGGATGTCAGTGCTGAAAGGGTCCAGAGGTAACCTGTAATGATTGCTGTGTCAGATGCATCACCGGTTCCCACTGAAACTCTTATCCCGAGCCTCCTTATGGTTATGGAGGATATTGTGGTCCTTAAAAGGTCCATTATGTACCTCCTTGCCCTCCAGGTACTTCTGAAAATCCATTTCATGGCTGCAGGCTTCACTGCACCCCCATCCCCCTTCTTACTTCCCCCATTAAAGCTTCTGGTTAAAATTCTAACCCTCCATAGAGTGACCCCTATTCTGAAGTCGGTTCTCCCCCCATCCCTGACAATCCTCATGATAACAGTATACCTTGATATAAGGGCCAGCAAAACGGCTGCAAGTGAAAATGAGATGATTATGAGGAGGATATTCATGGGCTATCTCATTCTTCGCTCTCAGTTTCAGGTTCACTTTTATCTGAAATCTCCCGTATTATATCTGTAACGGTGGATCCAAGTTCCTGTATGATCCGCCCTGTGCTCCCTGATCTGAGGTCAATCACCCTAACACCCTCCGGGCCCTCAACACCCTTAAGGAGAACTATCATGGCCACTGGTTCAGCTCCAGCAGCAGCACCTGCACCGCTTCCAGAGCCCCCCTCAGACTCAGAGGATGTTCCCTCACCCATACCGGCACCGAACCCGACGCCCATCTTCATGAGTGGTATTAGAACCTTATCCTCTGTCTCGATTGCCTCACCCACAAGGTTCTTCACATCCAGGAGCTTGCGGAGCTCTTCAACTGTTGTTTTAATTGGTTCTTCAATTTTCATTTTAAATCACATTACACTGTATGTATGTTCAACCATATCAGCCTTACCTAGATCAAAACACTTATATGTGCCCCTTTTACAAATTATTAACATTGGAGACGGTAAGATGGATACGAAAATCGTTGCTTTAATTGCTGTGCTTCTCATTGCAGGTGTCTCAGCAGGTGTTTACCTCTTCACCCCAACAGGGAGCACGCATAACATGGGACTTAAAGAAAATGAAAATTTGAGTGAGAAAAAAAATAATACCCCAGGTGCAGCCAAAATCATTGCAACCCAGATCGGCCCCAAGTCTGCAAAGCCAGGTACAAATGTCACCATTAAATGCAGGATAAAAAATGAAGGTACAGGACCAGCAAAGAACGTTACGATCGCATCACAGGACTTTGAAAGGTTCTTTGATGTTATAGCCGCGGGAAAAGAGGTGGAGTTCGAGGCACAGATCTACATACCCACCGAGGAAGAGATTAAGATTGAATTCGGGGAAGAAGCCAGACTAACAAGCCCATACTTCATAGGTGGTTTCGGCGTAACCTACACTGACTTAAGGGGAAAACACAGTTTAACTTCCAATCCTGTGGAGATACCCCTCCAGATCTAATTTATTTTATAACATTCTAAAATCAGGGCCAAAATTTATTTTATAAAAAAGAAAGAACCCATCAATCATAAAAAAAGGGGGGAAATGAATCAATCAGGTTTTTTGACAGGAATCTGAACCTCTGTGAGAAGTTCCGATTCATCCACCTCCAGTGGACTGTTGAGGTAGATCTCAGTTACCGGACCTGCAATTTCATAGCCATTTTCAGTGGCATAATCGATTAAGGCATGGATTGCAGGACCCACCTCAGTGTATGGCCCCTCATGAAGTGTTGCAAGGACCCTGTGGGCAGGTAAATTCTTTATCTTAATTTTTTCAGACGGCTCCGCCTCACCTGCAATGGAGACCCCAATCTCATAGACGAGTTCATCCTCACTTACATCCTCTGGACTGTTATAGTAGGTCCCGTATACACGTCCCATCATCTGCAGTCCATTCCCTATGACCCACTCTGCAACCTCAGCTATGTACTGGGGTATACGGTCATAGCTACCAGAACACTCCCTGTAGGCAACCCGAACCCCTTCAACCATCTTCTCAGTTATCTCCATAAAAGACCTCCCCTTGAGTTATAGTTATGCGTCAAATGATAAAAATTTATCTAAAATGTGTTACTCCACTTCACATCCGGACAAGCACCACGCCCCCAACAACCATTAACAACCCGATGGCCTTCGCCGCCGTTACCCTCTCACCCAGCAGGAAAGCCGCAACTATGAGGGTGAATATGGGGAATGCCGCAACCACGGGTACAACTATTGATGCCTCCCCTGATTTGAGTGCATAGTAATAAAATAGCTGTCCCAGAAGTGCTGCTGATATACCATCCAGTGCCAGGAAGAACCATCCCCTCGGACCCACATCTGAGAGAGCATCGAAACCGCCGCTGAACATCACCCATGAGAGCATGACCACTGTTATGACGGAACTTCTTATTGTAAGCGCGATACCAGGGTTAACGCCCTCAAGTCCTATCTTGCTGAAGATTGGAGCCAGACCAAACATCAATGCTGCAAGGAGCGCAAATAGCACGTAGTTCAATACATCACCTCTGAGGATATGTAACTCAAAGATATGTTGGATTTTCCAATAAAATAATTTTAAGGAAAAGTCTGGATGGATAAAAACAGTGCAGAATACCAGAAAAAAATCAATAAGAGAGTCATAACCTAATTAGAACCCGGCATCAATATTTATCTGCTTCCCCAACAGATATGTTTGATGTGTGGTGTAACAATGATACTCATAGTCGGTGGAGCAGGTTATATTGGTTCACATGTCAATAAGTTCCTCTCAGAGAGGGGATATGAAACCCTCATCCTGGATAACCTCACAAAGGGGCACAGAGAATCTGTAAAGTGGGGCAGATTCATTGAGGGTGACCTGGGCGACAGGAGACTTCTTGGAAGGATTTTAACCAGATACGATGTTGAGGCAGTTATGCACTTTGCGGCGTTCACAGATGTGGGGGAATCTGTCCAGAAACCAGGGGACTACTACAGGAACAACGTGATGAATACCCTGAACCTCCTTGATTCCATGCGGGAGAATGGTGTCAGCAAATTTATATTCTCATCAACATGCGCCGTCTACGGCAACCCATCCGAAATCCCTATAACCGAGGAACACCCCCTCAACCCCATAAGCCCCTACGGAAGGTCCAAACTCATGGTTGAGGAGGTACTCAGGGACTACAGTGATGCATATGGCCTCAGCTATGTATCACTCCGCTACTTCAACGCAGCAGGTGCAGACCCTGAAGGGGAAATCGGGGAGCTCCACGACCCTGAAACCCACCTCATACCCATAGTACTGGATGCCGCAATGGGTCTGAGGGACTCTGTAAGGATCTTCGGGACAGACTATCCCACACCAGACGGGACATGCATAAGGGACTACATACACGTTATGGACCTTGCAGACGCCCACTGGAGAGCCCTTGAATACCTTGAAGGTGAAAGGAGTGGCGTATTCAACCTTGGAAACGGGAACGGGTTCTCTGTGAGGGAAGTCATAGAAACCTGCAGAGAGGTTACAGGTGCCAGTATAAGGGCTGTGGAGGATGAAAGAAGGCCGGGAGACCCTCCAGAACTTGTTGGAAGTTCAGAAAGGGCACTTGAAATCCTCGGGTGGAGGCCCGTTTTCACTGAACTTGAGGAAATCATCAAAACAGCATGGAACTGGCATAGAACTGCAAAAAAATGATTTGATGTGTCCTTATAATTCTCAAGGTGATTGAGATGAAAATTACCGTAACAGGGGATGTAACAGTTGACTGGATCCAGTGGCCTGTCAGGCAGGACGCTGGGGGTTCCATGTTCAACTGGAAAACCCACCTGGGTTTCAAAAGAAGGGCACTTGAGGGTGGTGCCCTCCTCACCGCAAGGATGCTCAGGAGCCTTATGGATGTCAACCACCCATCACTATCGTGCAGACCTGAAAAAACGGATCCTTCAGAGTTCATACACTCATTTGCAGAGTTAAAGCCCTCAGGTGACGGCTACCACGTTAAGAGATTCATGGGCTACACAGGACCAGATGATGGTCTCCCATCGATGCCATTCAGATTCAGGGACGATGATGCAGATATTGTCGTCATCGATGATGCGGGAAATGGTTTCAGAGAAATGAAGGAAAAATGGCCCTCATCCATAATTGATGGTGACCCAACCACAGTACTCAAAATGTCATCCCCCCTATTCAGCGGCAGCCTCTGGGAGCACCTCCTTGAAAGGAAGCGAGAAAACCTTATCCTCATAATAACCATGGAGGACCTCAGGGAGTACGGTGCCAATATAAGCAGGAGACTCTCCTGGGAGAGGACAGCAGAGGACTTCATGTGGCAGATGAAAAACAACCCGACACTTAAGGACATACAGGACCTCAGGATGATCGTCCGCGTTGGACTGGAGGGCGCCATATACTATGATAGGGGTGATGCCAGGTTATTCTACCACCCACAGATATTCGAGGGCAACCTCATCGAGAGGGCCCCAGGTAAAATGCAGGGATGTGGATGCGCATTCACAGCGGGATTCACATCGGCACTGAGCGAAGGACTCGGAATTGATAACTCGGTGAGAAGAGGGATGGCTGCTGCCGCTGAACTCCTTTCCCTGGGGTTTTCTGAGGAACCTGACTACCCCATAGGTGATATATTCAGTTCAGGGGGTGAGGATATCGGCGCCGTTGACATACCCCACCACTCGAAGGGTCTCTGGACAATCGCCGACTCACCACCACTCTTTGATATAGAGGCCGTTTCAAGGTACATCGTGATAAACGGTTACAGGAGAAGAAAATGTCCACTTCCTGTTGCACACTTTGGTAAACTCATAACAGCGGACCGGAGGGAAATTGAGGGTTATCAGAGCATAAGGAATCTCCTGATGGAATACATGAAAAATGAGAACCCTGAAAGACCCCTCTGTATCGGGGTTTTTGGTCCTCCAGGGGCTGGTAAGTCATTCGCTGTGAGCCAGCTGGCTGCAAGTGTGGATCCTGAGAGAATAAAACCCCTGAACTTCAACATATCCCAGTTCAGGGATGAGGATGACCTCATAGACGCCTTTCATCAGATAAGGGATGTGGTTCTTGAGGGTATGGTTCCCCAGGCATTCTTTGACGAATTCGACTCACCCATGATGGGTAAAAGGCTTGGATGGATCAGGTACTTCCTGGCGCCCATGCAGGACGGGGAGTTCCGGGAGGGGGACAGCATGCACCCCCTGGGTAAATCCATACTTGTATTTGCCGGTGGTACAAGCAGCACATTCCAGGAGTTCGAGTCACAGGACCCTGAAATTCTGAGGGAAGCCAAGGTGAGGGACTTCATAAGCAGGCTCCGGGGCTATGTGAATATCATCGGCCCCGATCCACAGCACAGGCGAGACAAATTTTTTATGCTGAGGAGGGCAATACTCTTAAGGTCCATGTTTGAGAGGAAGACCCCACACCTCTTTGATGGGGACGGACGCCTCAGGATCGATGATGGGGTGCTGAATGCATTCCTCAGGATCCCAGAGTACAGGCATGGTGTGAGGTCAATGGAGGCCATACTCGAGATGAGCATGCTGCAGGACGTTAAGAAGTTCGAAAAGGCTTCCCTTCCATCAGCCGGACAGCTGGACCTTCACGTTGATGGGGAACTATTTCAGAGGATGGTCATGAAGAATTAGGTGGTAACTTGGAGAGGCGAAGGATTCTCAGACCAGAGGATTACATTGACAGGATCAGGTACCTTAATCTAAGGGCCGAGGAGTATGCAGAGGCAGGGGACGTGAAAAGAACCGCTGATACACTCTTCAAAATGGGGAGAGAATACCATAAACTTCAGAAGACTGATCTCGCCCTTGAGAGTTACAGGAACGCCCTTGAACTCTACAGGGAGGAACACGACCCGCGCGAGGCTGATGTATCATTCTGCATGGGTAAAATCTATGAGAGGAAGGGTAAACTGAAGAGGGCAGGGTGGTTCTACAACCTTGCAGCGTCAGGTTTCAGAAGGGTAAGCGATCTCAAAAATGAATCAGAGGCTGTTCTACACAGTGCAAGGGTTCTTGAAAGGCTCGGGAAGCATGATGAGGCGATTGATGCATATAAACGTTATAATGAGATCTGTCTAAGGAACCAGGAGAAGGTCAAGGTACTTGTTGCATATGCAAAGATGAAGGAGCTGGAGGATCAGCTCAGTGATGAGTTCCTCAGGTACAACACCTCGGTGCTCCTCCTATACCTTTCCATCCTCGTTATTGCAGAGTACACAACAACCTTTATAAGCATGAAACTGGGGCTTGTGATTCACACAGTGCTTCTCTTTGCCCTCTTTATCCACTCATCACTCTCAAAGAAAAAGATGAAGGTTCTCCTTGCCGCCATGATGATGCTTCCCATCATAAGGATCGTGGGACTTTCAATGCCCCTCACAGTTGTAAAGCACCTCTACTGGTACATAATAATAGCGGTTCCGCTTTTTGCAGCATCAGCAGCCCTCATGAGAACCCAGAAACTCACAAGGGACGATGCAGGATTGAACTTAAGGAGGTTACGGTGGCAGGTTGCAGTTGCACTTACAGGTTTTCCAATGGGGTACATTGAATACCAGATACTCAGGCCAGAGGCCCTCATCCCCCATCTCTCAGTTCAGAATTTTATTCTGGGCTTTACTGTTATGCTCATAGGGACTGGACTTGCTGAAGAACTCCTCTTCAGGGGTATTGTTCAGAGGAACGCCGAAGATGTTATGGGAAAGGTTCCAGGGCTCCTCTATGCATCACTACTATTCACGGCGCTTCATGTGGGCTGGAAATCCGGTTACGACCTTATATTTGTGTTCAGCGTTGCATTGGTGTATGGTATTGTATTCCAGAGAACAAGGAGTATTGCAGGTATAACGGTATCACACGGGATATCAAATTCCATACTCTTCCTTGTAATGCCGTTTCTATGAGTAAAAAAGGACCTTAAAAAATTATATTTTTTTTAGTACTTGGAAATGAGGTCCCTGAGGTAATCAACCAGTTCTGACCTTATCTCATCATCCCTCATGGCAAATTCAAGGGATGTCTTAAGCCAGTCAACCCTGTTACCTATATCATAGGTTTTGCCCCTGAAAACACAGCCATAGACTGTTTTAAGTTCCCTCATGGCATCAGTCAGCTGGATCTCACCCCCAAATCCTGGGGGAACGTTCTCTATGTGATCAAATATTTCACTTTCAAGAACGTATCTTCCCATTATGGCAAGATTCGATGGAGCCTCACTGACGGCGGGTTTTTCTACCATATCCTCTATGCTGTAGATTCCAGCGCTGACCTCCCTCCCATCAATGATACCGTACCTTTCAACCTTATCCCTTGGGACCTCCTCAACGGCAATGGCAGAGGCACCGTACCTTTCATATATGTCCATGAGCTGACGGGTGCATGGGACATCAGATGAGGTTATTGTATCACCAAGGAGAACAGCGAAGGCGTCCTCACCATCTATGTGTTTTCTCGCACAGTATATCGCATCCCCCAGTCCCTTCTGCTCCTTCTGCCTCACAAAGTATATGTCTGCAAGGTCCGAGATGGCCTCAACCTCGTCAAGGTACTCCTTTTTGTTGTTCTTCCTGAGGAAATATTCAAGTTCAAAGGACCGGTCAAAGTGGTCCTCAATTGACCTTTTACCCTTACCTGTTATTATGAGGATGTCGTCTATGCCTGAAGCCACAGCCTCCTCCACAACGTACTGGATTGTTGGTTTATCAAATACCGGTAACATCTCCTTGGGCTGTGCCTTGGTTGCAGGAAGAAAACGGGTCCCAAGACCAGCTGCTGGTATAACTGCCTTCATGAAAAAACCTCCATTTAATAAAAAGAAAAAAAGTTTTTTAACCACCCGCTGCAAGTGTGCATAGAACCGGAGGTGCCAGCTGTGTTATTGTAACGGTTCCGTCCGCGTTTACTGTGATGAGAAGCTCAACATAAACTGACCTTATACCCTTGAGGAACTCAGCGCCCTTTGTGGGATCCTGTGTTATGTTAACCTGGTTTGATGTTATACTGGATAATGAATAGAATACGTGTGAAGCTGTGAGGAGATAAGCGTTTGTCTCATCAGATATTTTATCCTCTGTGCCTGCATTGACTGTCATATTGAGTGTTGCGTTTCCTGTTTTGTTTCCGTGCGGATCAAGCCACATCTTCATGGTGAATGTTGTTCCGGCGGGTAAGGATCCATTGTAGCCAAGTTCCTTGGATAGGTCCACTGAGACCTTTCCGCCAGGCTGGGTCCATGAGTCAATGTAAATGTTTGTAAGTGATCCATCAGCCTTTGATACGTTCTCCGCCACTGCCACGGCATGTACCTGGTGGTCAGTAGCGTGGTTGCTCATTGCAAGAAGTGTGTCGCCTGCTGCAGGGGGTGCCACCGTTGGATTCCTGGTCATAAGGGCTGCTGCGCCCACTATGACAAGAATAGCCACAATTACCAGTATTAAAGCGTTTCTGTTCATTTTAAACCCCCTAGACTATTGTTAGAACCCTGTATATTACGATCGCTGCGAATACTATGAGTAGCGGCAGGATTGCCACATTGGACCCCGAAACCATGGCCTTTATTGTTTCGTTTCCTGTTTCGTCCGAGCTTAAAATCTCCTTGAGAGCAAGGAAACCGATCAGTGCAATCACTGCTATTATGCTGTATGTCATTACATCAGCGGTGGTTACGGTGGTGGTTGTTGTCGTTGTAACGGTAGAAATCATTTCTAACCTCCACTTAATTCTTTTTTTATGGTAATTAATAAAGTTTTCTATTTCTAACCTTAACTTCTTATTTTTTTATGATAATATAATAAAGTTTTTCTATACAGTTAAAATCTTCAATCTATGGAAAGATGAATCCAATTTTAGGTTTTTTTATATAAAGTTAACATCATCATGGAACTATAAGTCCAAATTTCTCTTCCAGAAGACCCCTGAATGTCTCAGCATCCATTCCATGGATCTTCAATGTTTTATGTCTGCTTTTATGACCTGATACTATATCAGTTTTCGTGTTAAAGGCAGATGAAAACTCCTTTATTATCTCCCTGTTGGCTCTGCCCTTCTCTGGGGGTGCCCTTATCTTAACCTCAATTCTCTTCCTCCACTCATTGTAAGATCTGACCTCGAATCTACCTGAAGCAGGGGAGACTTCAATATCCACAAGGAGATCATCTCCCACCTCTCTAAGACAGGACAAAAATAATCACCTCCATTGATTCTGAAGCTGCACTCATAAACGATTTCTTTTCACTGCATCCTTAAAGAATGATTTGCTCTCTTTTCCCCATCAGACCGCAAAGTTTAAATAGTAAAACATAGATAATTTGTTCCACTCCCCGTTAAGCACTGATTTTTCCCATGCAGGGGTGGTCGAGCGGTCAAAGGCGCTAGGTTGAGGGCCTAGTGGGGGAGTCCCTTCGCGGGTTCGAATCCCGTCCCCTGCACTCCTATTTCATGATTAGCACTTTAAAATTCCATCTGAATTCCAATTCATTGGAAAACTGGCAATTGTTAAAAAACAATCGGAACTAATCAGAATCATCATATTCAACTATTATTTGTTAAAAAACAACCGGAACTAATCAGAATCATCATATTCAACTATTATTTCAACAGTGAGGTCCTTGCCCTCCATTAGATCCTTCACTAACCTTCTGTCAAGGTCGCATGCAGCCTTATCAGCCCCTATCATGAGTGTTCTGCCACAGATGTAATTGCTTTTACGGCACACGATATCCGTTGGGTGATCCAGAGTGAGGTCGGGGTGTCCGTAACCAATTATTTCATCAAAACCATTTTCAGTGCGCAGCACGACCCTCACACGCGACGATTCCCCTGCTATGGCAGACCTCATCTCATCAGGAATTGTTGAAACAGAATCCGATGATGAAACACCTATTATACAGTCTGCGGTTTTACCTATTTCAGGGTCAGCTGTGACCTCAAATGTTGTCCTGTGCTCTGCAGTGACGTTGGGGTGACCCCTCGCCCTCAGAGTGTACCTGACCTCAGCCATTCCACCACCACGTGAGTTTGAGGTCCCTGCAGGGCCCCGCAAAAAAAGTTCGACTGGCAAAATCTACTCTGCCTTGGTACCTCCCCATAGGGCTACAAGCCCAACGATAATTTTAAGGGCAGCGTGCCATACCGGGTCCTTGAGAGCCGGGTACGGGATCCCAAGGTAACCCAGTATACCCATGAGTACGAGTATTATACCAATTATGTAAAGCAACCATTTTGCCACTGCCATGGTATCACCCCCAATACCTGGGTGCCCTGCAGAAACCAGAATATAATTAAATTATGAAAAAATATAAATTTTACTAAAAATTTCTTGCAATGATAATAACAGATGGATTTATTACTGGATTCTATGATGAGTGACGTTGATTGATAAAATAAATATTAAAATTATTATGAAGTCACATGAAGGGTACCTACTGCCCTATTTATGGAGGGGTTCTATGAATGATATTAGGAGGCCAAGTCACCATGAAGGGTACCTACTGCCTTATCATAAGGTGCAGCGGAACTGAAACCAGAATCGGAAGCCTCGGCAGGATAAGGTTTCCTCCAGGCTACTACGTGTATGTTGGATCAGGTTTTGGTTCACTGGAGGCCAGAATAAAAAGACATCTGAGGACTGAAAAGAGGATGAGATGGCACATAGACCACCTCCTGAGTGATGCAGAGGTTGTGGGGGTTCTCTACTCCACAGATAAGAGGAGACTTGAATGTGCAGTTTCAGAAAAACTTGAGGGAGACCACTCTGTGAAGGGTTTCGGATGCTCCGACTGCAGATGCAGATCACACCTCCATCACTTCGAAACAAGGGAGGAAGCTGAAAAGGCCGTTGAAAGGGCCTTCAGGGACCTGCATGCTGACCTGAAAAGATGGGATGAAATCTAGGACCTCAAAAGCTTCACTCCAGCCCCCAGCATGAGGACTCCGAATATGATCTTAAGGGCTGCATGCCACCCGGGTTCAGACCCAAGGGTACTTGCAGGGTACAGTGCCCAGACTCCCATTAGGATTATCACAGCACCCACCAGAAGGTGGAAGAGTCCAAGCTGCACATATCTCTCCATATCAATCATCTCCTTTGAAGTTTCTAAAGAACTCCTCAAACTCCTCAGGGTCCATGGGTTCAGGTACCGAGAATTCAGTGTTAAGGTAAACCTCATCTGCCAGTTTCCTGTAAACCTCTGCCTGTTCAGATTCAGGGAACCTCTCAATCACGGTCTTTGCCTCAATTTCACTCTCCTGGACAAGGGGGCTTCTTGGAACCACACCAACAACACGTGAACCTATCCTTGAGGCGAATTCAGAGACAATATCAACCTCATTTCTGATGCCACGGCAGTTACATATGACACCTCCAAGTTTACCCCTCAGTTTCTTTATACCCCTTGCAATGTTGTTTGCAGCGTAAAGGGACATGTACTCCCCTGAGGTTACTATATAGACCTCATCTGCAAATTCCTCACGGAGTGGCACCGCGAATCCCCCGCAGACCACGTCACCGAGTACATCGTATATGACCACATCAATCTCCTCCTCGAATACTCCAAGTTTTTCAAGGAGGTTCATTGCAACGATCACACCCCTCCCGGCACATCCAACACCGGGTTCAGGGCCCCCTGACTCCACACACCTGACACCGCCAAAACCCTCATGGATAACCTCAGAGGCGTCAGGTTTACGGTTCTCCTTGAGTATATCAAGTACCGCAGGGAGCCTTTCACCGTAGAGTGTCCTGGTTGTATCAGCCTTTGGATCACAGCCTATAACGAGTACCCTGTGCTCGGAGGAATAGGCAGCGGCCATATTCGATACAATCGTGGACTTACCTATACCACCCTTACCATAGATCGCTATCCTCTTCATTAAGACACCGATTCAGATTTCATCACTTAACAAATGCGCCTATTATATCGCCCCTTGTTATGATACCCACCAGTTCACCATCTTCAACCACAGGAAGCCTCTTTACATCATGACGGTCCATGAGTTCAGCTGCATCAGAGATGGATGCATCAGGGTGCACCGTTACAACCCTATCACTCATTATCTCCTCCACCAGCATCATGGCAGCCTTCCTGATACCCTTTGCTATCTCATCGTATTCATGTTTCATCCTAACTGGAAGTTCAAGCAGGTCCAGGGGGGATGGCATGAGGAGGTTCAGACTGGGTGAATGGACCTCAATCAGCCTCATTATATCACCCTCACTGATAACACCCACGAGCTTACCCTCATCATCAACAACAGGGGCCCCGCTGATCCTGTTCTCCCTCAGTACCCGTGCGGCATCATGTATCTTACTGTTCCTCTTAACTGTTATGACATCTGTCTGCATGGCATCCTTTACCCTTATCATTAACTCACCCCTCTTTAATATGTGGAGCATCACTTTTAAAAATAACAGTTACTGACGCATACCTGGACATAACAGGATACATAGAGCCATAAGCCCGTTCCCAGGTTAGATGAGTACATCAGAGACATTTAATGTACTGGACCGCACACCAGAATTACCGGCCGCAGTTACGCGCATCAAAGAAATGATTCTGAACCCTGATAACCTCAATCCCTTCTAACCCTGCGGTATACGAGGTCCCCGGGGCGGACCCTATCCTCCACGAGTAGACCAGCCCTGCCAGATTCAACCCTTTCCACAGGATCTCCATCAACCTGAAGGGATTCAACACGCTGTATGAGGGCCCCCGTTGTTCTGCCCTGTATTATGATCTCATCCCCAACCTCAAGTGGCCTCCACAGCCTCACCTCAGCGGCCCCCACCTTCCTGTAGTAATTAACAACCTCCCCCACATCCTGCTTCACATAACTGGATATGTTACCCCCACTACCGGTATCTGGCTCAGAGAAGTACAGACCTGTGCCAAAGCCCCGGTTAAAGGCACCCTCAAGTCTCTCAAGCCACCGGGAATCAAAACTCCATTCGCCTGAAAGGTAAGTGTCAATGGCCTCCCGGTATACTGAGGTAACGGTTGCAACGTAATCCGCTGCCCTCCCACGGCCCTCTATCTTGAGGGCGTCGACACCGGCATCCAGGAGTTCAGGTATATGTTCAACCATACACAGATCCCGGGGACTCAGGATGTAACTCCTTATATCACCGCCAGGGGTCACCTCAAGGTCAAATTCTCCGTCCTCAGATACCAGCTTCCACCTCTTTCTGCATGGCTGAAGGCAGTCCCCGCAGTTGGCGCTTCTACCATAAAGGTATGAGCTGAGGTAGCATCTACCAGATATTGCTGTGCAGAGGGCCCCATGGACAAAAACCTCGATTTCAATGGGTGATTTTGCCGCAATGTCTGAGATCTCACAAAGGGAGAGCTCCCTTGATAGTATGGCCCTGCTGGCGCCCATCTCCCCCAGTATCCTCAGCGTCCTTGTATTTGTAACATTCGCCTGTACACTGACATGGACGTCCAGGCCGCATTCAGATGCAAGCTCCACAGCCGCAAGGTCAGATGCTATCACCGCATCAACACCCGCAGAGTAAAGCTCAGGGAATAATTTCTCGAGTCTCTCAACATCAGAGTCCCTGAGGGCCGTGTTTGTGCATACATAGAGCCCTGCATTGTAGCTGTGGGCTATCTCCGCTGCCTCAGCGACTTCACCGATGCTGAAATTACCTGCCCTTGCCCTCATGTTACAGCCCTCAAGGCCCACATAAACCGCGTCAGCACCCGACTTAAGGGCTGCCATCAGGGATGGGAAGTCACCTGCTGGTGATAGAAGCTCAGGCATTTAGATCACGTTGAAGGATTTATTGAAAAAAGAAACAGTGAAATCAGACATCATGTTCACGTTAAATTTTTATGCTGAACTAGAGGCAGGACCTCAGTGCCTCATATTCCTCTATATCCGAGGGGAGAGGTGTCGGGTAGTCCCCATCCAGGCACCCTGTACACAGGAAGCCCTTCTTGATACCTATGGATTCAACGAGTGACTCGATACTCAGGTAACCCAGGGACTCAACCCCTATTATCTTCCTTATTTCCTCAACATCCCTGCTTGATGCTATAAGCTCCTTCCTGGTTGCCATGGCTATACCATAGTAGCAGGGGGACTTTATGGGGGGGCATCCTATACGGAGGTGTATCTCCTCTGCCCCGGCATCCCTGATTATGTCGATGAGTGCCCTGGAGGTCGTGCCCCTCACTATGCTGTCATCGATGAGCACTATCCTCTTACCCTCAAGCTCCGACCTTATGGGGTTCATCTTGAGTTTAACCGCTGTTTCGCGTTCCTCCTGTGTGGGCATTATGAATGTGCGGCCAACGTACCTGTTCTTTATGAGCCCCTCACCGTAGGGTATCCCTGATGCGCGGGAGTAGCCTATGGCCGCCGGGATTGAGGAGTCAGGTACCGGTACAACCACGTCGGCATCGGCGGGGTGTTCACGGTAGAGGGCCTCCCCTATACTGAGCCTGACCCTGTAGACGTTCCGGCCGTCTATGACGCTGTCGGGTCTTGCAAAGTAGACGTACTCAAACATGCAGTGGGCCCTCCTGGTGTTGGGTGCGTTGGCAACCCAGTAGGACTTTCCCCTGTTGAGGTGCAGTATCTCCCCTGGCTGAACATCCCTCACATGCTCGGCCCCTATAACATCAAAGGCAACGGTTTCAGAGGCAACCATCTGGGTGTTTCCCTTCCTTGCAAATGCCAGGGGCTTTATACCAACAGGGTCCCTTATGACGTAGAGGTCCCCATTGAAGAGGACCACGAGGGAGTAGGACCCCACAAGCTGCTCTGAAACCCTCTTTATTGCACCTATCATGTTGGGTTTTTTTTCGTATTCCCTGCTCAGAAGGTGGCATATCACCTCTGAATCGGTGGTTGATATGAATGAGTGGCCCTCATCCTCCAGTTCATCCCGAAGTTCCATTGAATTTATTATGTCGCCGTTGTGTGCTATGGCGATTTTACCTCCCTGAAATTCACTCCAGAATGGCTGGGAATTCTCAATCCTGGATTCACCGGTGGTTGAGTAACGGACATGACCTATGCCAACATTCCCCTCTAGTTCATCCAGTTTCTCAGGGTCGAAGACGTCACAGACAAGCCCCATCCCCCTGTGGGTCAGCATGTCACATCCGTTAAATGTTGAAATCCCTGCGGATTCCTGTCCCCTGTGCTGGAGTGCATAGAGTGCATAGTAGATCTGGGAGGCCACGCTGATGTTTTTATCCTGTGAGTAAATCCCTACAATACCACATTTGTCTCTCACTTCAGATTCTCCCAACAAGAAGGTTTTAAGTTCCCGGGTCTAGGATGATTCATCATCGGTTTCAGTGAACACCAGGGCCGATTTAACTATTCTGAGCCACTCAACAGCATCCTCCCTTGATGGTGCCGCGATGAAGCCCTGGCCAAGGATTATGCCTTCAGGTTTGATGTGATCAGTTACAAAATAAATCTTCTCAGGGTCATCTGGTTCCTCTCCAAAGGTTTCGCTCCAGAGTTCCCCTATTGAGAAGGTCTCAAGAAGTTCCTTATCTTTAATTTCAGAAAAACGAGTTTTGAGCCGGGAATAATCCTCCTCGAGGACCTTTAATTTCTCCTCGAGGACCTTTATCTCCTCTTTGAGGGATTCTGCTTCCCTCTCACCATCCTCAACTTCACCGAGGAGTTTGATATTTTCATCCCTGAGGGCGCTGTTTTCGGCTACCAGTTCATTAAGCCTCTCCTGACACTCTTCAAGGCTCTCCTTCATGTTCCTCAGATTTTTAACACTGGAGAGTGTCTGGAGTCCGGCCCTTATGATGGCGTTTTCTATTTCCTCCCTTATGAGGTCAGGGTCGAGGTACTCGACGTCATGGCCGTAGGGGAGTTTCATTCTCTCAATGTGCCCTACATGACCCTTAAGGGCTTCACGGAATTTATCAGCCAGTTCCCGCCCTGTCTGGTCAACGTCAGTGGCTATGAGGACAATATCCGCGCCCTCAACAGCCCTCATGGCTATTTCAAGGCTTGTTGTTGGCACTATGGATGATATGGTTATATGGTATTTGGCGCCGAGGGATACCCTCTGCAGTGCCCTTGAAACACTCTCAACGTCAGAGGCTCCCTCAACAATTATCCGCACATCAACAGGGCCCTTGTTATCCATTTATTTCAACCTTTGGCCTGTAATTTTTTTATTCTGCCAGCTGTAGCGCCTTATACGGCGTGATTTCCCGAAGCCGCATGCTGCACATACCTTCTTACGCACGTGGTATGAGTTCTTACCGCAGCGCCTGCACCTTATATGGAGATTCTTGTTACGCTTACCAAATGATGGAGTACCTTTCATGTTCTAATCCTCCTGAAAATCAGTTAAAACTTGTTAATTTAAATATATGCTTTCTTTAATCATATATAAATCAAAGCTGTTCCCGGATCACGGGGATATGTAGACTATGTTATCTCCACGTATAAGGACGGTTCCGAGCCTTCTTGTGACCTCTCCGTCCTCCAGTTCCTCTGCATCATTCAGCACGAGGTTCATATGGAGATCAAAGCTTTTTAAAACTCCCCTGAATTCCCTGTCACCCTTAAGTTTAATGATCACAGGGGAATTCAGTGAATTGCCCAAAGCATCAAGTGGTCTCTGTACGTTAACTCTCTGTGAACTCACATCTATCACCTATCCTAGATTAAAATATGGTCAGATTATATTTAAATCTAACTAACAAGCCAGAATCTTCCAGTCAGATACTCCATTTTTCTATTTTACTAGTATATAAGTTTTCTCACAACGATAATGGCATAAATCTTACTCTTTAAATAAAGGTGATTGCAGATTAGAGGGTAAACTGGTTTAATGGATTAAACCATATAGATATGTAAGGTTCTCATGAAATTTCCAGGGTGTGAATGTGAAGATAAAAAAGAGGTACCATATAAAGAAAAAGAAGATGAAGGAGATTCTCGACCAGATAGGGGAATTCTCCCTGCTCATACCCAGAAAGGCCACCGTTGAGATAATAGAAACAGATGAAAACGACATAATACTCATCAATGGAGAGCCGCTCCTCATGTTCATGGATGAAAGGGTCGTTCCCACCCTGAGGGGGGCCATCCATATGAGGGATATAGAAAAGGGTTATGTGGTGGTTGATATGGGGGCCGTGAGGTTCCTTGCAAACGGGGCCGATGTGATGAGTCCAGGCATAGTTGATGCTGACCCTGAAATTGAGAGAGATGACATCGTCATCGTGGTGGATGAAAAACACCGAAAACCCCTTGCAGTGGGAATAAGCCTCATAAGTGGACCTGAAATGATAGAAAATGACTCTGGAAAGGCCATCAAAACCATCCACCACATTGGAGATGCGATATGGGACCTCGAGGTGTGAAGGGTGGTTGAACTCAACCTTGATGCCGGTAACGTAATCTCAGGGGATGTCCACAGGGTGGGTATACTCGCACTGGGATCACACCTTGAGAACCACGGCCCGGCCCTCCCAATCGACACCGATGCCAAGATAGCATCCTACGTGGCCCTGGAGGCATCCCTCAGAACAGGGGCAAAGTTCCTGGGGATAATCTACGGTGCAACCGAGTTTCCATATGTTAAACACGGCATCCATATTGACAGGGACGAACTCCTGCAAGGAGACCTCAAACCTGTCCTTAGAAAGGCCAGGAAACGCCTGAACATCGACGCGGCTGTTATTGTAAATGGTCATGGCGGAAACCAGCTTGAGGACTGCGTTGAGGATCTCATGGATGAACTTGACATGGAGATAATCTGGAATAACAGGATCGTTGAGATTGAGGGTCCCCACGCAGGAAGCGGTGAGGTGTCCGCTGGAATCATACTGGGCATAGCGGACCTCACGAGACTCGGGGAATGCAGACCAGAACTTTATCCTGAAATAGGAATGATAGGCCTCAGGGAGGCCAGAGAGGCCAATAAGGGGATTGATAGGGCCGCAAGAATCTGTGAAAAGGAGGGTATAAACCCTGACCCTGTTCTTGGCCAGAGAATACTTGATGATGCCATCGAGAGTGTCGTATCCGATGTTAGGGAGCTCCTGGAGATGCTACCCTAGAGGTCCCCATATAACTCTTAATGATGATAAATTTAACAAAAACCGCCCTGAAGGTACTTGAGGAGAGGTACCTCCTGAAGAACGAAAGGGGTGAGGTTGTAGAGACCCCTGAGGAGATGTTCAGGAGGGTTGCCCTGGCAGTTGCATCTGCAGATGAGATGTATGGTTTCGACAGCCATAGGGCAGTGGAACTCTTCTATTCGGTTATGCGGAATCTTGAGTTCCTCCCGAATTCACCCACCCTCATGAACGCAGGTACGCCAATAAACCAGCTCTCAGCATGTTTCGTCCTCCCTGTTGATGATTCAATTGAGAGCATATTTGAATCCCTCAGGAACATGGCAATAATCCACAAATCAGGTGGGGGCGTTGGATTCTCATTTTCCAGACTCAGACCCAGGGGGGACACCGTTGCATCGACGATGGGCGTGGCCTCAGGTCCCGTGTCATTCATGAGGGTATTCGACGTCGCAGTCGAGGTTATAAAGCAGGGTGGACGGAGACGTGGGGCCAATATGGGGGTGCTCCATGTCAGCCACCCGGACATATTCAGATTCATAGAGGCCAAGACATCAGAGGGGCCCCTCAGAAACTTCAACCTCTCTGTTTCGGTCCCTGACAGGTTCATGGAGGACGGGATGGTTGACCTCATAAACCCGAGGACCGGTGAAACCGTTGACTCAGTAGCATCCAGGGAAATATTCAGGAGGATTTTAAAGGCCGCCTGGAGGTCAGGGGACCCCGGGATGATATTCGAGGACAGGATAAACCAGTACAACCCAACACCATCCCTTGGAAGAATAGAGGCAACCAACCCGTGCATATCCAGTGACACCCTGATAATGACCTCTGAGGGTCCTCTCCCTGTAAAGGAACTGGAGGGCAGAGCATTCATGGCGGTTGTCAATGGCTCAGAGTATCCCTCCAGTTCTGGTTTCTTTAAAACAGGTTACAGAGAGGTTTTTGAAATTAAAACCAGGGAGGGTTACAGTTTAAAGTTGACCAAAGATCACCCCTTACTGGTAATGGAGGATAAACCAGTATGGAAGGCCGCCTGCGACCTTGAAAGGGGTGATGTGCTTGTTATGGATTCGGAAAGCAGCTTTAACTCAGGGGAGACGTTCTCCACATTCCTTTATCTTAAAAGTAAGGGTTATGAGGATGTCTATGATGCCTGTGTTGCAGGTGCAAATGCCTTCACTGCCAACGGTTTCATTGTCCACAACTGCGGTGAGCAGCCCCTACTCCCCTATGAGTCATGTAACCTCGGCTCAATCAACCTCTCATTAATGGTCTCAGCTTCAGGTGTGAACTGGGAAAGACTCAGAAGAACCGTCCATACGGCGGTGCACTTCCTTGACAACGTCATAGACGTCAACAGCTACCCTCTCCCTGAGGTCAGGGAGATGACGCTGAAGACAAGGAAGATCGGCCTTGGTGTAATGGGATTCGCTGATATGCTCATAAAGCTGGGTGTCCCCTACAATTCAGGGGAGGCCCTTAGGGTGGCTGAGCGGGTCATGTCCTTCATAGAGGGTGAAGCCAGGAGGGCCTCACTTAATCTTGCAGATGAAAGAGGGTCTTTTCAGGAATTTTCAGGAAGCATGTGGGATGAAATGGGCTTTGAGGGGATGAGAAACGCCACACTGACAACCATTGCACCCACAGGTTCCCTCAGCATAATAGCAGGTACAAGCAGCGGGATTGAACCCCTCTTTGCGGTCTCATTCACAAGAAACATTCTGGGCAGAAAATTCACCGAAATCAATCCCCTGTTTGAAAGAATCGCCAGGGGGCAGCTGAAAAGGGATGCATTTGAAATGATAATATCGAAGGGAAATCTGCAGGGAGTCTCGGGGGTTCCAGATAGAATCAGGAGGCTCTTTGTAACCGCCCATGAGATCGACCCTGTCTTTCATGTTAAGATGCAGGCCGCCTTCCAGCGCCATGTGGACAACGCCGTCTCAAAAACCGTTAATCTGCCGCCTGATGCGTCCATAAAGGACGCTGAGAGGGTATTCAGGGCAGCATATGAACTTGGATGCAAGGGAATAACCATCTACAGGTATGGAAGCAAAATGAATGAGGTTCTGAGGTTTCCTGAATATGCAGGTTCATGCAGGGATATGAGCTGCCCCAATTGATATTATATGGGAGGAGTTCAAGGTGATAAAATGGACACCATATGACCCTGAATCCTCCCTATTTTGATCTAATGGACAGTATATATAGTCTTTCTCATTCAGCTAGACCACCCTGTAGACAACAAAGTCGCTATTCTCATAAACCTTCTCAAGATAAGGGTATTTCAGGCTTGATACATCAACCTTTGATGGATTATAGAAGAGAAAACTGCTGGAAGCATCAAAAGTGAAATTTCCGTTCGCCCTAAGTCTTTTATCAAATACCAGAAAAACGATTCCATTTTTAGTCAGCTCATTCCTCTGAGGGATTTCAGGTTTCTCATATAATAAAGGATTCACGGGTCTGTTTGTATAAGCCATTATAAACCCTGCTGCGAAATAATTTGACATTGAAATGGTGCCCTCTTTATCCTGCTGGCTGAACCATTCTGCAAGTTCAACTTCTGAAGGTGTGGGAGGCGCGATCTTAATTCTTCCATGAGATGTCATAGCACCATAATCAACAACTTCTGTACTTGATAGGTTGCTGAACCCTTGGAAAACAGCAAATAAAAGTACAGCTGCCATTAAAATGCATGCAATATTTTTATTTTTAATTTCAATGATTTCTGCAGTGTATCTTAACCCATGAGCCGCCAGAATGCTCATAGGAATCATTATGTAGATGAGTACCCTATAGGTTATGACATTAACCCCAAAGTAGTATGCCTTTGAGAGAAGGAACATCGAAATAACCCATAAAAGTATAAAACGATCTCTTAAACCGAATCTTTTAATGGAGGGTGTGAGACCAACAAGGGATAGCACTATAACAAGGTAACCCAAGAGATCAGGATATTTCATTATACTGAGGTTTCTTGAAGTCTGTAGTGATGTGCTTACACCACCAGGTCCACCAGTACTTTTAAGGTAAAATGCCGGTGCCCACCATACCGCTGCAATTAAGCCCGCAGTCATAATCAGGATCCCATAACCTTTCAAAGCCTTTTTTATGATACCGACATCTCTTTTAAAGTAGAGTTCAGTTATTATAATTCCGGCTGTGATGAAGGTAATCGCAAAGCCAAGGCAAAAGGTTGCAGCTGGGTGTATAAGTGCAACGATGCCCATTAAAACTCCTGATATGAATGAAGATAGTAATTTATCCTCTTTAAAGAATTCATAGTAAAAGTAAATACTTAAAGGAAGGAATATAAGCGCCATATTCTCTGGCAATGGTGAAACAAGCCTCATTGCAATTGCTCCTGAGAAAAGTATTAAACCTGCAGCTAAACCCACGATTTTATCCTCATAGAACCTTGAGGCAACCAGAGTAACTGATAAAGCAACAAGGCATGCCAAAAATGGCTGTATTATCCTTGCCACGTCAAACATGTTCATTCTAAAGAGATATGCCAGTGCAAGAAGTGTCATGTGAAAAACTGGTGGGTAGTTAATAATAGCTC
The DNA here is from genome assembly GCF_026692625.1 of Methanothermobacter sp. DP. Taxonomy (NCBI): domain Archaea; kingdom Methanobacteriati; phylum Methanobacteriota; class Methanobacteria; order Methanobacteriales; family Methanobacteriaceae; genus Methanothermobacter; species Methanothermobacter sp. DP. The sequence continues at coordinate 768,624 of NZ_CP113501.1, forward strand.
CCTCAGGTGCATTGTAAACAGGATCAAAAAATGTTGAACCCTTTAACATGTAAACCTTTGCCAGGTGAATATGGTAGAATATATCCCACCCAACTGGCCATGGGTGCCTGAAAGTTACCATAAGAGCCATTAGGAATACTATGAATGACGGTACAAGGTATAGTACTCTCTGATTTGAATTTTCCATTTAATAATCCTCCTTCATAAGGAAGTTGTGATCATGTTATATTTTAAATAAGGTCTATTACCGACGGCATTTAAGTTTTCTTCTTCAATGTGGAATTTGTTGTGCAAGCAGTTAATCGCAGATCAAGAGAAGTATGGTATTAAATGTATATCAATATGAAAAGTTAATCCACATCATAAGTTAAATAACTAGAAAGTTAATATTTACTCAAGTCTAAATGTCTTCAACTGTAGCTGCAGACTCTTAAATTTCTGCAATTTAGTGATAAGCAACTGCTAGAATACTGGAATGGGAGAGATAAAAAATGAAAATCGGTAAATTAACCGTGATCGATGTCGCAATCATTTTATTCCTCGCTTCACTTGTTTTATACGGATTTCTTAAAACCTCAGATATTGATTCAAACATACAGACATTCACATTCGATTCTTCAGAAATGACCAAAGTCCAGATAAAGTACAACGATCTCTACAGTAAGGGAAAAATCATTAACAGTAAAATCAATGGTTATAACTCCTTAACACAGAAAAGAGGGGTAATAAATGGTGAGGTTCTATGGGTAGGAACCATCAATGGGAGGGTAGAAGTTCTCATGAATGTCAGTGGAAAAAAAATACTTGCAGGGGAATACCAGGACAAATTCGCAGATTATTACATAGACTCAATAACACTGGAAGCCACGGGAACCCGGAACGCCACTGATATTATCATAGAACCCATAAAAATCCGGAGAATGTCTGATCTGCTCCTTGATATTCCCTCAAAGTATGAAATGACAACAAACATACCCATAAGCAATGTGGATGTATCAAGATTTCAGGAGCTTTCAAGAGAACTGTACAGCAGAGAAAAACATGTGTCAATAACCCTGGACATCCAAAATGGTAGAATAGAGATCCTCCAGGCAACTCCCGAGGCCATAAAAATATCTGATGAAGTTCTAGGAGATCTAGATGGCCAGACAGATTTCATAACAATAAGAGTATACAATGCAGACAGTAATGTCCTAGAAAAAATAAAAAGCCGCTACAAGATCATCAAGGTAATTAATCTTAGCACATTATAAACTTTTAGTACAGTATAAACTTCGCAGGTATCTTTTATGAGTCATCTTTACAATGCAGCAAGGAATCTATGCAGAAAGGTGGAATTTAACGTCAGGAAAGCATTGATATTCAGATTAATGCTGGGAGTCTTTCTAACTGTTGAAGAAATATGGTTAAAGAGCTTTTTCAGGAGAATATTCCCTTCAAGTAATTTTATGAATTTCCTCAAAAAGAGCAGAATACTCAGAAACCACATATTTTCACCTCCAGCTTTCATCGTGTTTTTCTCAGTATTCATGGGCCTCGCTGCCATTCCTGTCACAGGGCTCCTGCATGTTAACATAATAACTGGTTTTGTATGTTTCTTTGTTTTTTCAATGGTAATACCCGACAGAATTTTGAGGGGAAACAGATACCTGAAAGTTGACATGGAAGATATAAGATCAATTGGCCTTACCCTCTTTCTTATTGGCTTCGCCTTTTTCGCCATAACCATCACATCCGTGAATGGCATTCCTCTCATGAAACCCGCCCTTAGATATCTCCTCAACCCCAGATTAACTATTCCCTCTTTTTTAATGATCCCTGGAACAGCACTGCTATCATCTTACATAATAGATGAAATGCAGAAGAAGCGTATAGAGAGACCAGCTGCTAGGTTTAGAGTCATGATTCTGAACATAATCTGCATTTTTCTCCTGGCTTTACTTGGGTACAGAACACCCCTTGTTGCAGTTATTCTCATAACTGTCATAATGGGCTATTACACAGAGTTATTTGAAGTATGGGAAGTCCTGGGTTTCTTGATGGTGACTTTACTTGTAATCATGGGTATAGGTTATTTCAGATCAGTCGAGGAGTATTCCTTAAGTAACTTGAGCGCTTTAACGTTTTTACAGATGAGGGCTGCCTTCACAATGGGTGTGCTCGACAGATTATCCACCCTTTCAGGGATGACTGGCGTTATGCATGGTAAATTAACCTTGAGTATGGTTCCCGGCCTTGGCAGTGGACCAAGAACACTAATCGGGAAACTGATCTGCTGGAGGACAGGAGTTACAATCACACCCACAATATTTGGACAGATGATCGTGGAATTCGGCACAGCTGGTGTGGCAGCTGGAATGAGTTTGCTTGGCTTAATTTTAGGGTTGGGCTACAGAATAATGCAAAAAACAAGGGATTCCTTTTATGTCATGATCTACTCCCTTATTATGGCCTACTGTCTCATCTCAGTTGAAACCGGAATCCTTGATCAGCTTGTGGTGATTTATATCCTATCTGCAGCTATCGTATACCTTTACAATATATATCTAAATCTATAATGTTCTAAATACGTTTACCCTTTTCGATGGCCCTCGCAATACCTGAACATTCCTTCAAAATAATTCTCTCTTTAAATGCAGAGGCAACCCTTCCAATGGACTCAACTGTTCTCACCATTTTGTCAAGCCAGCTGAAAATATCTCCAGGATACGCCTGAATCTGATATCTTGAGAGAAGCCCCTTACTTATATCCCTGGGGTCCCTGCCACTCATTCTCTCCCAAAGTATATATTCCGACAATTTTCGCTGAATACACCCACAGAAGGGTCTGTCCATGCATTCACAGGAAAGAAAATCCATCTGTATTCCAAGAACAGCCTCCTGTAGATTTTTATCAAGTTTTATGAGATTATCCCCATTGGATATTATATCAAGGGTTGAATCCGCTGTCAATCGGATTGAAACATTGGCGCCAACTGCCCTCGTTAATCCCCTATGCATTCTTCCTGAGAGATACGCGCCCTCAAATGGTTCAAGTTCAACCGCAATATCAAGAGGCTTTTTAGTGGATTTGAGGTTCCTCCTTATGTACTCCGCATCCTCCACATTTAGGAATGATCTTGAGACGGCCATCCCATAATCAGTTGCCCTGAGTTCTCCTTTCCTGCTTATAAGGCCAGATGACTCAAGGAAATCAAGCGCCATGTCTCCACCCATGGTCCATGGCACATCAGGGGTGATGTCATGCTCTGATTCAATGGCCCCCGAGGTTATATCCGCCAGAAGATTTTCAAGAATGTTTTCATCTGTATGTTGAACCTCAACAGGTTCAGGACCGCTTTCAAGGAGCTCAAGGGCCACAGATTCCTCTGAATCACCATCAAATTCCATGCCAATTTCTGCAAGAACATAGACAGCACCCCGGTCATGGTAGGATGGCCTGCCAGCACGTCCAAGCATCTGTGAAAACTCATTTGGGGTGAGCCAGCGGTTACCCATGAGGAGCGTTTCAAATATAACCTGTGATGCCGGAAAGTCCACTCCCGCTGCAAGTGCCGCTGTCGTCACAACTGCGGCGAGTTTCTGGGATGCAAAGGCCTTCTCTATTCGCTGCCTCTCAGAGTAGGATAAACCTGCATGATATGCGGCTGCACTCACCCTGTTCCTTGTGAGGTACTCTGCAATGAGCCTTGTTTTCCTGCGGGAGTTTGTGAATATTATCGTCTGTCCCTGGAACCCCTTCCTTGACTTCGAGGAGAACTCACGTTCTGCAAGCCTCAGTATGATGTTCTTCTTTTCCTCACCGCTCCTTGAGAATATGAGGTGTCTTTCAAGTGGCACTGGCCTTTTATCGTATTCAACCAGCTTCAGGCCAAAATCTGATGCTATTTCCGCGGAGTTTTTGACTGTTGCAGAGAGTGCTATGATCTGTGCGTTCGGGAATAACCTTTTTATCCTCCATATCATGCCGTTGAGCCTTGCTCCCCTATCCTCATCCTCAAGGGTATGTATCTCATCAACCACGACCACGCCCACATCACCGAGGATACCTGCCTTTCCTGACCTCAGGATGTAGTCGATTCCCTCGTAGGTACCAACTATTATATCGGCGTCAGCCACATCGGTATCAGGAATCCGCAGCTCGCCCTTTGCCTTTATCCTGCTCATACCAACCTTTATGGCTGTTTTAAGTCCAAGTGAAGAGTATCTCTTCTTAAAGTCCCTGTACTTCTGGTTTGCAAGGGCAACGAGTGGTGTGAGGTATATGAACCTTTCACCCCTCATTGCCCGGGGGATACCTGCAAGTTCCCCCACAAGGGTCTTTCCACTGGCTGTCGCAGATACAACCATAAGACTAGCGCCCTCAAGGAGACCAGCATCAACTGCCAGTACCTGCACTGGCCTCAGCACCCTGCTGCCCTCCCTTCTTAGAATCCGCTTAAATTTCTCAGGAAGCCCAAGCCTGTCAATGGGCACCTTTGGGGTTCTGTCTGCTGTTGCTGTTACCCTATCATAGAGTGTCAGTTCCTGGTTCGCCAGTGGGTCGAACCTGGGTGACATCATCTCAAGGACCCTCTCAAGGCTTACACCCCTCCTGATCAGCCTCCTGAAGTTTCTGAATGCCGATTTATCCATGCCTGCCAGTTTGAGCTCCCTTCTTATTACCTCATCAACGCACCTTGAGCATATGATCTGGCCCTCATGCTTCGTTGATGCCCTTGAGCTCACAAGGGTCACATAGCCCTCATGGAGGCAGTGCTGGCATACCCTTGCATACCTGTACCTGATACCGTGATTCTCAAGCAGTTCTTCAAGTTCCTCATCCCGCCCTGTTAGAAACACGGCCTGTTTCCTCAGGAGTTTTATGGCCTCTGAGGGTTTTCTGAGGGTTTCCCTTTCATTTTTCTCCACTGTGAACCTTGCTATTCTGGGGCCAGAGGAGGTTTTTTTGATTTTCAGCTTTCCCCAGTAACCTGGCTTTCTTCGGGTGTTTAAGGCACCCCGGGGACTTCCGGCGGGTATAAAATCAACTGATCTTTTCCTTCGATTCAGGACTATCATTATATCTCTCAAAAAATTAAGGGTCAGGAGCCTTCCTTCTTCTTGAGGAGTTCAACTGCCAGCTCCCTGAGTTTGAACTTCTGGACCTTCCCGCTTGCGGTGAGCGGGAACTCATCAACAAAGAAAACGTGTTTCGGGACCTTGTACCTTGCTATCCTCTGGATTGCATAGTCCCTGACATCCTCCTCGAGTATGTCTGCACCTTCCTCCCTGATCACAAAGGCACCGACTATTTCGCCGTACTTCTCATCGGGTATCCCCACAACCTGCACGTCCTTTATACCGGGCATTGTGTGGAGGAACTCCTCGATCTCCCTCGGGTAGATGTTCTCGCCGCCCCTGATGATCATGTCCTTTATCCTTCCAACGATTGAGTAGTATCCATCCTCATCCATCACCGCAAGGTCCCCACTGTGGAGCCAGCCGTCCTCATCTATGGCCTCAGCTGTCATCTCAGGCATCTTGTAGTAGCCCTTCATGACGTTATAGCCCCTGCAGCATATCTCGCCGGGTTCGCCGGGGCCCAGCTCCTCGCCGGTTTCAGGGTCCACTATCTTGACCTCAATGTGTGGTAGGGGTGTTCCAACGGTTTCGACACGCTTCTCGATGGGGTCATCCACACTTGTCTGTGTGAAGACCGGGGATGCCTCTGTGAGGCCGTAGGCTATGGTGACCTCCTTCATGTTCATGTCATTCATGACACGCTTCATTGCCTCTATGGGGCAGGGTGACCCCGCCATGATCCCTGTTCTGAGGGATGAAAGGTCGAACATGTCAAACATCGGGTGTGTGAACTCTGCTATGAACATGGTTGGCACGCCATAGAGTGCAGTGCACCTCTCCTTTTCCACCGCTGCAAGTACCAGGAGGGGGTCAAAGAGTTCTATCATGACAAGTGTCCCCCCATGTGTAAGGATGGCCAGCACCCCCAGAACTATTCCAAAGCAGTGGAACAGTGGCACCGGTAGACACAGACGGTCCTCCTCGGTGAATTTCTGTCTCTCACCGATGTAGTAGCCGTTGTTGAGTATGTTCCTGTGGGTGAGCATTACCCCCTTGGGAAAACCTGTGGTCCCCGAGGTGTACTGCATGTTTATGACATCGGTGTTCTTGAGGGTTGACATCACACTGCGGAGTTCACTGTCAGGGACGTGTTTACCCAGGAGCATCAGTTCATTGGTGTTGTACATCCCCCTGTGCTTCTGGGCCCCTAGGTATATGACGCTTCGAAGTTCAGGGAACCTTTCACTCCTCAGGTGGCCCCTCTCCTGGGTTTTGAGTTCAGGTACCAGTTCATAGAGTGTCTGCACGTAGTCAACGTCCCTGAAACCGTCTATGATGGCTATTGCCTTCATGTCAGACTGTTTCATGACATATTCAAGTTCATGGCTCTTGTAGGCGGTGTTCACCGTTACAAGAACCGCCCCTATCTTTGCTGTTGCAAAGAGGAATGTCAGCCAGTCTGGTACGTTGGTGGCCCAGATACCCACGTGGTCACCCTTCTTTATCCCGATGGATAACAGGCCCTTTGCAAGGAGGTTGACCCTCTCATTGAACTCCCTGTAGGTGAACCTTAGATCCCTGTCAGGGTATACTATGAACTCCTTATCAGCGTACCTTTCAACCTGTTTCTCAAAGAATTCCCCTATTGTTTCCTCAGTGAAAACCATAAATCCACCCTTTCTATGTTAATCCTCTTCCACAAGGTGTTCTTCAAGCTGTGACCTTATATCAGGGGGTATTGGCTTTTTCCTCTGTTCAATGAAATCGTAGTGGACCAGGACAGCCTTCCCCTTTGCCTTTAGTTCCCCGTCCTGCCATGCCTCGTGGCCTATGGTGAAGGATGAGTTCCCTATGTGTGTTATGTAGCTTCTTATCTCCACGTCACTCCCATAGTACATCTGTGCAAGGAAGTCGAATTCTGTCCTTACAAGGATGAGTTTCCACTTCTCATAGCTGAGGTCAAGGTCAGGTGTGAACATCCTGAAGATTGGGTTCCTTCCCTTCTCAAACCAGACCGCCAGGACAGTGTTGTTAACGTGTCTGAGACCATCTATATCCCCAAAACGTGGTGTCACCGTGATTTTGAACATCCTATCAGCCACTAGAATGGTGTGTAGACAACTGCCAGTATCCTTGCATCATTTTCCCCTGCTGCGTGGAGGTGGTGGGGTACCACAGAGTCATAGTATATGCTGTCCCCTTCACCAAGCCTGTACTTCTCCTGTCCATAGATGACCTCTATTTCACCCTCAAGTACGTATATGAACTCTTCCCCCTCATGGGATGATAGTTCGAAGTCGTCGCTGTGGAGTTCAACATCGATCAGGAATGGCTCCATGTGCCTGTCGCTTTTGCCGGCACCGAGGGAGTGGAAGTTGAGGTTGCTTGTATCCGCACTCTCCTCATAGCCTGAGAAGTGTATGACCCTCTGGGTTTTTCCCTTTCTGACTATAACCGGTTCATCCTGAACCCTGTCATCAAGGAGTGTGCCGAGCCTCACTCCAAGTGTCCTTGAGATCTTTATGAGGGGTGTGAGTGATGGTAGAATGTCTCCTTCCTCTATTTTCTTAATGAGTTCCCTATTAACTCCACTTCTTTCTGCAAGTTCCTCCAGTGTGATGTTCTGGTTATCCCTGAGCTGTTTTATTCTTTCTCCCACAGTGTTTGCTGGCACGTGATCACCTTAAAATATGGTCATATGTATCTATTTACTAAAATTTCAGTTTAAAAAAATTGCTGTTTAAAAATGTTCATGAACATAATCTGCCGGTGGATTACTGATCCTGGTTCTGGTCCCTGCTGGCCGTTGCTGTTCTGTTTGTTCTGTTATCAGTATAGAATGTGACCTCTGTCTCATTGGTTGTGTTGTTGGTGACGTTCATTATGTGTTTCCTCAGGATTACCGGCTGAAAATCTGGGTTTCCCATGGGTTCTATTTTCTCATCGGAGGGAAGGATGTCTGTGGGAAATTCAACTGCAAAGGATGGTTTTATGAAGATACATACTGTGGATGAGAAGCCATATGCAATGAGAGCTATCATTAGCACTGCAAAGAGCCTTCCCTTTTTTGTTGAGTTCAATGAAACACCTCTTACTGTTTTTCTCATTTTTCTGATATTTTAATGTTGGCATGGTGCCCGGAAAAAGGTTACCGGCATCCTTATATAGTCTTGTTTATCATATGGATAACAAAAAAAGGAGTGTGATAAGAAATGTTAAATTCCGGTGATACAGCCTGGATGCTGATATCAACTGCCCTGGTAATTCTTATGACCATACCCGGCGTTGCAATGTTCTATTCAGGCCTTACAAAAAGGGAAAATGTCCTTAATACAATTTTTCTATCATTTGTCTCCTTCGGAGTGGTCAGTCTGCTGTGGTTTTTATTTGGCTATGGCCTCATCTTTGGAGGCGACATTTCAGGGATAATAGGAACTCAGATCAGCAGCATAAGCCTTACAGCCCTCAACTCAGCTTCAGAATATGCTCCAACAATTCCAGGGGGCCTTTTTGCAATTTTCCAGATGACATTTGCTGCCATAACCGTTGCCCTGATATCAGGTGCTGTGGTTGAGAGGATCAGGTTTTCATCGTGGATCATCTTCATCCCCCTCTGGTTTACATTTGTTTATGTGCCCGTGGCCCACTGGGTATGGGGCGGTGGATTCCTGCAGAGCCTCGGTGTCTATGATTTCGCAGGGGGAATAGTGGTGCACCTCACAAGTGGTATTGCCGCACTTGCACTCGCACTGGTCATTGGCCCAAGGCACGACCAGAAACTGATGCCACACCATCTTGGATACTCGGTGATAGGCACCGGTCTTCTATGGTTTGGATGGTTCGGATTCAACGCAGGTTCAGCCCTTTCAGCGGGCAACCTTGCCACAGATGCCATGATTGTGACCAACACCTCTGCTGCCGCAGGGATGCTCGGCTGGATGCTGATGGACAGAATCAAAACAGGTAAGCCAACCCTCCTCGGCGCCCTTTCAGGTGCAGTTGCAGGTCTTGCATCAATAACCCCTGCAGCTGGCTTCGTGGATATAGGTGCATCGATTTTCATTGGGTTTCTGGCATCCATGATCTGTTACCTTGCTGTGTCCTGGCTCAAGCCCCTCCTGGGGTATGATGACGCCCTGGATGTTTTCGGAATTCATGGAGTCTCAGGTGTCATAGGAACGATAGGTGTGGGCCTATTTGCAATACCCGCTCTTAACCCCGCCCTCAGTGGTGGTGGTCTCATAACAGGAAGCACCGCACTCCTCACCAGTCAGGTTATCGGTGTTGTTACTGTGGTCATCTACACCTTTACAGTTACATACATTATAGCAAGCCTGCTTAAGAAATGGAGGGGGCTCCGTGTTGAAAGGGAGGATGAGATTCAGGGACTCGACATAAACCTACACGAGGAAACCGGTTACAGACTGACATAATCAGTGATTTAAATAGGAGCAAGAGAATATACATAAAAAGCTTTTCACAGAGAGGTGAAGATCAATGAAGAGGATCACAGCCATTATCAGAAGAGAAAAACTTGAGGATGTGAAGGATGCCCTGGAACTGGTGGGAATTCACGGGATGACCGTCACAGATGTGAGGGGAAGAGGTCAGCAGATGGGTATCCGTGAGAGTTACCGTGGTATGGATTACTGCGTCGACCTGATCCCCAAGGTCCAGATTGAGGTGGTGGTTGACTCAGGGGACCTTGAGAAGGTGATTGAAACAGTGACAGAAAACGCAAGAACAGGAGATATTGGGGACGGTAAAATCTTCATAAGTGATGTGCTTGATGTTGTGAGGATAAGGACCGGTGAAAGGGGAAAAAAGGCCATATAATGATCAAAAATCATGTAAAACCCCTTTTTTAAGGATAATGACAGGAAAAAGGGGGAAAGGCTGTCCAGTGACCAATTAATCCAGAACTCAGCCCTCCCCTGATCTTTATTTAACATTTTGCTGTAAGTTACATTCTTATTTGAACTTATTTTAGTTTCATCCACTTTACCTGAAATTTCAACCGAAATCTTTATATATGAGCATGATCTAAGTGATAGTGTCGGAAGTTGATTTCCGCCTTCCGGTATTGAAGTATAAGATTGTAAAAAAACAGAATAATAACAACAAGTATATGGAGGATGACTCTGATGGACGCGGTTTTAAACTCCGGTGACACGGCCTGGATGCTGATATCAACGGCCCTCGTGATGCTCATGACGGTTCCAGGCGTGGCACTATTCTATGGGGGTTTAACAAAAAAGGAAAACGTGCTCAACACAATGTTCCTGTCACTGATAGCCTTTGCAGTGACAAGCCTCATATGGGTACTCTACGGCTATCAGTTTGCATTTGGAGCAGATATAATGGGACTCATAGGAAGTCCGGCGAACCTATTCATGAATGGCATAGGTGTCGATAAACTCGCAGAACTCGCACCAACGATACCAGACTTCCTTTACATAGCATTCCAGCTAACATTCGCTGCAATAACAGTTGCACTCATATCAGGTGCGATAGTGGAGAGAATGAAATTCTCAGCATGGCTTGCATTCGTTGCACTATGGGTGAGCCTGGTGTATGTACCGGTGGCCCACTGGGTATGGGGCGGTGGATTCCTTGCCCAGCTGGGTGCCCTTGACTTTGCAGGGGGTACAGTGGTCCACATAAACTCAGGTGTGGCTGCACTTGCACTGGTATACCTACTTGGCAAGAGGAAGGACACAAGGCTGCTACCACACAACCTGGGGTACTCAGTGATAGGCGCTGCGCTCCTGTGGTTCGGCTGGTTCGGATTCAACGCAGGTTCGGCCCTAACAGCAGGTGGACTGGCAGCATCAGCCTTCCTTGTGACCAACACCGCTGCAGCAGCAGGTATGATCTCATGGGTGATAATAGACTACCTAAAAACAGGTAAACCCACAGTGCTCGGCGGCATATCAGGTGCCGTTGCAGGTCTTGTTGCAATAACACCTGCAGCAGGATTTGTAACGGTACCCGCAGCAATAATCATAGGCCTGGTCACAAGTGCCATATCATACCTTGCAATATCATACCTCAAACCAAGGATTGGATACGACGACGCCCTGGACGTGTTCGGAATACACGGGATGTCAGGTATATGGGGATCAGTGGCAACAGGTATCTTCGCAGCGCCATTCATAAATGAACTGGGAACAGGCCTCATCTACGGAAACCCTGGGCAGATGACGGCACAGGTAATAGCAGTTGTGATCGTCGCTGTATACTCATTCATAGTTACACTGGTGATAGGAAAACTCCTGGACCTCACAGTGGGCCTCAGGGTAACCGAGAAGGAGGAAATAGAGGGACTCGACACACACCTCCACGAGGAGACAGGATACAGAATCTAGGGGTGATAGGATGAAAGAAGTGGTGGCCATCATAAGACCCGAGAAACTCGAGGAAGTTAAAAATGCCCTTGAAGAGGTAGGGTGCCATGGGATGACAGTGACCGAGGTAAGGGGCCGCGGGAGACAGCTGGGTATAACCGAGAGCTACCGTGGAAGGGACTACAGGATAGACCTCATACCCAAGACAAAGATTGAAATCGTGGTGAATGACGAGGACCTTGAAAAGGTCGTTGATACGATAGTGAAAAGCGCCCAGACCGGTGACATAGGCGACGGGAAGATATTCATATCAGGGGTTGAAGAGGTTGTGAGGATAAGAACCGGTGAAAGCGGTAAAAAGGCCGTTTAAAATCATGAAATTTTTATTTTTTAAAATTTTATCTTTATGAACTGCTGATTTTTCTCTGACTCAATCAATTAACTATTAATAATATAGATACCATACCCCTAATCAGAGAAAAGAGGAGTTGGGGGTTCTTGAAGGGCCAGATAATGCTCATAACACTCATAATGTCAGTATTCTTTCTTGGATGCGCATCTGCAGACATGCAGAACAACACAACCGCTGAAAATATTACACCCAGCAAAATTAGCATGACAGCAGTGGAACCCCTGGGAGTTGAAGTTTATATAGCAGTTAATCCCACAACCCTCAATCTTGGGACCGTCTATCCTGATGGGGTTGAAAGAGAATACTATTCTGCAACAAATGTAGAGATAAAAAACAATGCAGGAAGACTCAGAGTCTATGTGAGAGCCAGCGGCGACCTTAGAGATATTGAAAACAGTTCAAACACAATACCACTCTCAAATCTGAAGTACAGTATAAAATATGATGGACCATATGGCCACATCGACGTTCAAATAAGAAACTTTACAACATCAGACTTTCAGATATGGACACACGTTGGTAGTGTAGATGGTATAATATTACCCGTGAATTATTATCTCACAGTTCCACCCTACACAGACCCCGGTACATACAGCACTGAAGTCATTTACACTGCAGTTTAAACATTCAAAATAAAAAAGGGGATTCACCATCCCCTATCCTGCATTCTACCCTCTTCAGGGATCTCACTGATTTCAAGGCCCCTCATGGCTGTGCCAAGTCCCCTTGAAACCTCCGCTATGACCTCAGGTTCGTCGTAGTGGGCTGTGGCCTCAACAATGGCCCTCGCATATCCCTCAGGGTTATCTGACTTGAATATACCTGAACCAACAAACACGCCGTCGGCACCAAGCTGCATCATGAGTGCTGCGTCTGCTGGTGTTGCAACACCACCCGCTGCGAAGTTGACCACCGGGAGCTTTCCAAGACGGGCTGTTTCCCTCACAAGTTCAAGTGGAGCCTCAATCTTCCTTGCGAATTCCCAGAGTTCCTCTTCCTCCTTGTTCTGGATCTCCCTGATCTCACTCATCATTATCCTCATGTGCCTTACGGCCTCAACGATGTTACCAGTTCCAGGTTCCCCCTTGGTCCTTATCATGGCTGCGCCCTCATCTATCCTCCTGAGGGCCTCGCCAAGGTTTCTTGCACCGCACACAAATGGGACCGTGAACTTCTTCTTGTCTATGTGGAAGCGTTCATCTGCAGGGGTTAGGACCTCGCTCTCATCTATCATGTCAACCCCAAGGGCCTCAAGGACCTGGGCCTCCACGAAGTGTCCTATCCTGACCTTGGCCATCACAGGTATGGACACTGCGTCCATTATCTCCTGGACCTTATTGGGATCGGCCATCCTTGCAACTCCACCAGAGGCCCTTATATCCGCGGGTACCTTCTCAAGGGCCATTACAGCGACTGCCCCTGAGTCCTCTGCAATTGCAGCCTGTTCAGCATTGACAACGTCCATTATAACGCCGCCCTTGGTCATCTTTGCAAATCCCTTCTTGAGTACTTCTGTACCATGCAGCATGATCAATCTCCTCCTGTTAGAATAAACAGCATATTTATATCTGAAAACCAACTGTTAAATATCTTGCCCGGGTTGCTGCTCCCGAAAATATTTAAGATAATGAATCATAACATAAGCAGAGGATGATGAATCATAGCTAGACCAGCAGGTTTTCCGTGATAAAAATGGTGGCAGGAACATTCACAGGGTCTGTGATTTACTCACATGCTGTACCCGCAATTCTTGGATTTACAGGAATGATACTCATATGTAACGGTATGATGGATGATAAGAGGGACCAGGTGCTTGCAGGTCTCGGTTTATTCTTTGCAGCAGGGCTGCTTCCATTCATCATACTTCCCCTGATCCTTGGTATCTAAACCCATATATAGGATTTCTCCTTAAATTTTTCCCTCAAGCTTTTTTGTGGCCATGAGTGATGCGAAGTTTCCGGCAGCCTCAGGGTCAGAGGTCCTCCTCATATGGACATAGGCAGCCATGTATGTATCCCCCAGCCCGGTTGGGTCAAGTTCCCTTTCTGCAGTAACAGCCATTATCCTTATGAGGGACCCCTTATGGGATATCAGGGAGCCCCGGGGTCCGCAGGTTACTATGACCTCACCGCAGTGTTCACTGAGTATCCCAATAGCCCCCATGATGTCACTGGAAACTGTCCGAAGTTCGTTGATGTCAAGAAAAGCTCCACTCCCTGCCTCAAGGACCCGGAGAATTTTCTTCCTGAATTCCAGTCTGACCATGTCTCCCTCAGGGTATCTCAGGTAGCCCTGAAGTCCTGTGTAGAGCCTGTGCCTTTTTCCCAGGAACTCCAGCGTCTCCAGGGGTATGTCTGAGGGCAGAAGAGGCCCTGCAAGGACGGCGGTCCACTCCTCCCCTGCAATTGTTTCAATATCCCCAATTTCAATTGGGTTACTGGCAAAATTGGACCTCTGGATCCTCCTCGAGGTATCCCCGTTATCATAGATATTCTCAAACTCAACCGTTGAGTCCCTGTAAAGGGGTATTATATTTGTACTGGACGGGAATTCACCGAGAAGATACCTGTCAGCCTCTGACAGGGTTACAACTGCCGTGTGGTCAACCCCCAGGTGCGAGAGTAGCCGGGAATAGTAGTAAACGGCGCCCCCCACCCTGGACTCCGTGGAGTTCCTCCTCACTATCCGGTCCCTGCTAACAGGACCAATAAGGAGGTACCTTTCTGTGTTCACCCAGGCCTCACCATCCCCTCATGGAGAGCCCTTCCAACAAGAACCTTCCCCACACCCATGGCTTCAAGTTCAGGTATCTCGTTGGGTAGAACGCCGCCGCCGGGTATCACCCTCCTGATGATTGGCCTGAAGAGTTCAAGGAGGTCCCTGTTGAACCCTGAGGATGTGCCAACCGCCCCCAGGTCAAGGAGTATAACGTCAGACTCATAGCCGAGGAGGAGGTCCCTGAATTCTTCAAGTTCAAGGTCAATGTTCTCTGAGTGGAGTTTCATGTCCTTAACATCCACGCTTACAACGGTCCTCTCTGGGGGATATGCTTTAAGGATGTATTCAAGTTCCTCTGTACTCTCAAGGGTCTCTGTTGCGGCAACAACCCGTGATGCAAACTGGAGCATGAATCTGAATGTCTCCCTGTTTTTTACCCCTGCGTCGAGGGTTACCGGCAGCACATGGTTAACCCTTCCTACGATATCAAGATTGGATCCTGTGCCCTCGATGGCGTCAAGGTCGGCTATGTAGATTGACCGTGCCCCGGCTGCCCTCAGGGAGAGTGCTATGTCCACAGGGTCAGGGGATGATGAGAACACAGTCTCGAGGGGCCTGTAATTTTCACGTTCACCTGATTTGCCGGCTACCGCTATACCTCCCCTCAGATCAATAACAGGAATAACCTCAATCATATGGATACCTCTAAGAAGAAGTTAAATACCAGAACTCAGTTTGAGTTTGAGATATTTAAAGTTTTCAGAGAAAATGGTAAGCCATCATGAACCATTACCATTTGAAGTTTTCAGAAAAACCAAAAATGGGATGGGTGAACTACCTGCACCATTACCATCAAACTTCCAGGAAAAACTGAAAATTAGAAGGTAAGCTACCCCTGTACCATTATCAGCTTACCTGTCTTGGGGTCCCTGTAAACTGTTCCCATCTCAACGTATCCCTGGCCAGATCCCGAACTGGTCTCGGGAGTGTTGTTGAGCTCCTGGCCCTTCTGAACCTCAACTGCCCTTTTCATTGCCTCCATGGTTTCCTGACGCTCCTGTGGGGTCATGTCAGCGAATACAACATTCTGCATGTTCCAGGAGAGCACAAGGAATATGAGGAAGCCCACAGACAGAACCAGCATGGCATCAACCAGGTTTGCACTTCCGGCCATGGGGTCCTCTTCATTTTGATCCGACAGGAGCCTTCGCCGGCGTCTGAGCGGCATTATCCATCACCTCCAGCACTGCCTCGGCCATGGTCTCAAGGTTTGAGAGGTACTCCTCATACCATCTGCGCCTGACCTTTGAGATTACGTAGGCTATACCCCCTGATGCCAGGCCCACGACTGTTGTGTCAAAGGCTATGATGATGGCCTGGGCCAGTGTATTTATATCCCCTGCACCGAGGGCTGCCAAACCTGGCCCCATGGGTATGAGTGTCCCCATAAGACCAAGGGTTGGTCCGAGCCTTGTCACGATGTCCGTCTTCTCGAGGCTCTTTGCAGCCCTGAGCTCCTCGTTCTCTATGAGTTTCCTTGCAAGGGCCTCCCTTGATTTGGGTCCCAGTTCTGAAGTCTCCGCAATATTTGTAAGGACCTCCTTCTGGCTCTTGGGTATCTCCATCGAATTTACAACCTCAATTATCCTCTCAGGGGTTCCTGGATTGGAAATTGATTTTATAGCGGATTCCAGTTCCCTGATGTCAGTCCTTATTCTTCCAGAGTACTCTGACATTAGCCCGCCAAGGGTTATTATTGCATAGACCATGAATAACAGGAGCCCTGCTATAACAGGTATGAGGAGACTCTGGGAGACAACGTGTAGTGCGCCGCTCAGTATTTCACTGCCGGGTACTGCAACCATATCATATCACCTCTCCTTATTCTATGAAAGTGCTCTTTCTCTTGTTAAGGTAAATTCCAAGTCCCATGAGCGCCAGTGTCCCCAGCACAACATAGATTATGGTGTTTATGCCTGGAACCGTCAGTGGCGTCATTTTCATGCTCATGGCGCTGTTCACATTTGGAAGCACAATGGCAGCTGTCAGGAAGTAAAGACCGGCAAAAAGCATGAAGTTGCCCAGCAGAACAGGGTAGGGTTTGTTGATTGCCGATGCGACTCCATTGGCGAAGACATAGAAGAACGCTATGAAGGCTGCCAGAATTATCCCGGAATATTTGCCGAGTGTGATTGCTGATACACCGAGTATGGGTGATACAAGTATTATGCTGACGATCACCGCCCCGAAACAGCAGGGGCAGGGCGCCACCATTGCAACGCACGCAGTCTTTGCTGTGTCCCTCCTGTGTTCCTTCCATTCACGGAGGGTGTGCACACCGGCAAATATCAGAATGGATGCCATTATGATTGTTATCAGTGAACTGTAGGTGTTGAAGAAACCCTGAATCGAGCTCATGTAGGCATTTGCAAGGGCTGAAAGGCCATATATGCCAAGGCCGTAACCCGCAGTTATCAGGGCGGCCATCTTCCTTGATAGCCCCGCGAAACCCATTGCCAGTCCAATCTTCACGCCGAATATCAGTAAAACCGATAGGATTCCCGCCTGCCACAGTAGGTTTGCCATGTCCATGTTCCACACCTTCTCTTTTCAACTTTATAATAATTACTATATAAATTAAATTATTACTATTTCGCAGGATTAAAGCAGTATTTTAATACCATATTTCTTATTACTATTAGGCGCTAATGAGTAATAACTCATTCAAACAATTTTTATTAGAATTAAAGTAAATCTGATATTTAATGTTTTCTAAAAAATAAATTATGGTGGGCCTACCTCCTTCCAGGTCCAAGGAAGTATCCCACACCCACAAGTACCAGTATGGCCGCTATACCTGCCACTCCATATAACGGGAACTCTGTTCTCTGATTGACCGCTGAATGAGTTTCTTTCACCTCATAGGACTTCTGCTGACCTGCCTCTTCACCGGCTGAATCCTGTGAAGATGTTGAAACAGCTGCCTGTGAAGCCACAGAGGTTCTTCCAGCAGAACCATCAGCGGATGTTCTTCCAAAGGATCCGCCACCTGTGGCTGAAGGGCCTGTTGTGGGCCCTGTGGATGGATTCTCACCTGGATTCACATCACCGGATGGTTCAGGTGCAAACACCGAGGCCCCTGTTGCCGCATAGAGTGCTGCAGTGAATTTTTTCCTGAGATCAGAGGACATGTACTGGCTGAGCCACTTCATCAGTTCCCTGTCACCACAGACCGATCCTGAACATGAAACACCATTCTCGGCAACGTAATTTCCAAGGCACTCTGCAATGAATGCAAGCTGCTCACTCCTGGCATTCCACTGGCCCCTGTTTGCCATCTCGGCAAAGTGCGCCAGTATGTCCATTGCGGCGTAGGGGTTCTTTGAATAGGCTGTCTTCAGTCCAAGATTGTATTTATCTGCAACCACAGCGTCATAGTACTCGTCCCAGAAGCCACTGTCAAGGAGTTCAGGAACCGTGTATTCCCATCCCACCAAGTGGGATGTGTACTTGGCTATGGTCCTTGGCCCCTGATACCCCTCATTCATGATTGCCCTGATCCACTCGGGATTCAGATACCTTGTTCTGTATTCAATGGCTATGAACTGCTTGAGTGACATGACCCTGGGATTGCCTGGGTTTGCATATCTCAGTACGTAGAGTTCCGGTGCCCTTCCATTGTTCATCATCTCGATGGCCATTGATAGGCCGCCGAAGTAGTCGAAGTAGTCGTCGTTATCAACAACCCCATACAGGTTGGTGTTTCTGCTGTGGTAGGCCGTTTGAATACCCTTGAGGAGTTCCTTGAAGGTTTCTGGCATTGAAACGCCCCAGGAACGTTCACTGTATGCATGGCTCATCCTGTTGAAGTAGATGTCTGCAAGTTCGCTTCTGTTGTTCCAAGTCCATGACACCTCTGTACCCTTACTGACACCGGCACCGTAATCACCAACAGGCGGTGCGAAGATCCTTGTGATGGCGATTTCACCTGCATCCGTGGCGTTAAGACCCGCCTGCATGTACCTCAGGGTATCATTGATCCAGTGGAGTGCAATGTAGTTGGTGCGCAGAGGCTCGCTTCCCCTGAAGTTTGTATACTTGGCATCGACAAGTGTCTGCAGCACATGGTCAAGTGAGGTTTTAAGTGACGGATAGGTCGCGACGATCTCACTGTATGAAGCGGCAAGGGCAATCCTGTAGGCCCTGTCCATGTTGATGAGGAGCCTCGGGAACAGGTCCCTGAAGAGTCCGCTTGTTGTTACAATCGGATCCACCCTGGGCCTTTCTGTGAAGTTTGAAAGTCCAGATGCTGATCTTACTGCATTGATATCTGCAAGTAACTGTGAGAGTGGTGTGGCCTTAAGGTTGGAAGCTGACCCTGTGGATGACCATGTTGGCTCCACACCCATCAGCCTAAGGACAAATGAGACCATGGTACCGTCGTCACGAACCGTCTCAACACACCAGACAACCGCAGCCACCTTCTCAGGGATCCTGTCAAACTGTGCAAGTGCCATGTCAGCCAGGCGTTTACCCAGATTCCATGCTGTCTTTGTTGGCATCAGGTTCTCTGAGACCGCATAGAAGTTGCTGCCTGTTGGAAGTGCTGAGGGGTTCCTTACAGGGTCATTTCCTGGTCTTGGTGTTATAAATCCGCCTTTCAGTGCATCGAGAAGCGAGTTCATCTCTGAACTGAAGCTCTGGCCTATCAGTGCTGCGTAATCACGTGCCCTGTTGAGAAGCTCAATTACCTGTGAATTGTTTGTAAGGTCCGCTGGTGGTGTGCCACCCATGACCTGCAGTATCCAGCTTATGGTGATATTGTTGAGCTCCTCTGCCTGCAGTGCCGTGAGGTTGTCAAAGTTCCATCCCTTCAGAGATGCTATGAGCCTCTGCAGTGAGGGACTTGATGGGCCGCCATCAGAGGATACCATTGCAGCAGCAAGGAGGGCTATCTCCTCATCGGTCCACCTTAACCCGAAGGTATGGAGACCCACAGGCATGAGTGTCTGCTGGAGCACCACAAGGTAATCCTCAACCCTTTCAATGTCCTCTGCAGTGAAGTTATCTGGACTGATACCAATCTCTGCGGCTATGTTGAGTTTCATGACCATCTTTTTTATTGAACTGAAGTACTCCTGCTTGAGTGGGCTTGCATCCGGTGTCTTTGTATAATCATCGATAAGGGCTCTGAGTTCTGAGAGGTCCCCGTAGAGCTGTGTTGTCTTCATTGGGGGTGTGAGGTGGTCCACTATAACCGCATATCCCCTCCTCTTGGACTGTATGCCCTCACCAACGCCATCCATGATGTAGATGTAGACTGAGGGCTTTGTACCGGCACAAATCTGTGAGAAGTCAAAGTTACTGAGTGCGACCTGCTTTCTTGGGAGCCACTCGTATGTTGCATGTCTGCCTATATGGACCTGGGCATCCGCATTGAACACCGTGTTAACCCATGCATACCATGCAAGGTACTGGTGTGGTGGTGCCACGACCGTGCTGTGGTAGAGTTTATCAACGTCTGCCTCCCATCCCCTCTGGGGTTCAGGGCCAATGAAGACATTGCCAAACATTATACCTGGTATGACGATGTACTTTCTGCCGTTTCTCTCCACTGTCATGACATTACCTGGCGGGGCGCCCCATCCATTGAATCCAGGGACTGCAAGGGACTGGAATTCATTTTTGAAGTTATAGAACATGTTCCATGGTGCATCTGTGCTCTGACCTGTCCTTGCGTTGTTGAGAACTGATTTCAGTGCTTCTGTCATGTTTCTTATGAGAACTGATGCCTGCTGTGCCTTCTCAGGGTAGGTATTTGCAAGTGATATCATCTCAGAGGACCACTTATCAAGGGTATTCAGGGCTGCGGTGTATGCGGTGTCACTGGAGACGTAGCTGAGCGCGAGCTTAACCATCTCCTCAATGTAACCCACAGGACCCTCCACGACCTGTTTTCTCGCAATCGGGTTCAGGCTCTGGAACCATGCATAGTATTCCTCCGCATCCCAGAGGATGATGGAGGTCTTATTTGCAAGTTTCTCGAGTTCCCCCGGTGCCCATGTTGCAACGTTTATTCCCCTTTCGGTGAGGAGCTTCACAAGGTCGTCTGCACTCTGGGGGAAGCCTGAAACAGTGTACCCTGAGCTCTGGAGTGCTCTTAGTATTTCAACGAGAGTTTCAGGTACGTTGAGGTAACTGGCACCTATGTTACCCTTACCTGGAGGGTAATTGTAGTAGATGAGTGCTATTCTTTTCTGGGAGTTTGCCAGGTATCTGAGCCTGACCCAGTTGCTGATTCGCTGCACCAGGTAGTTCATCTGCTCATCTATCGGTGTGTATGCGACTATCTCAACCCCTGTTACACTGTCAATACTCTTTGCCGGTGCGGCAACGAATATGGGCTCTATTATCCCCTGGGTCTCTGGAATGGCTATCTGGTAGTAGGTGTCACTCCAGAGAAGCCCGTCCTCTGATACTATCCATTCACCCTCTTCCCTCTTGGTGGATATCATCGCCCTGAAGACGGGTACATTCATTCTCTCAAGAAGAGCTGCGGTCTGGTTCACAAAGCCAGAACCCAGTGTGAATGTTGTGAAACTCACAAGAGCGTCTATCCTGTACCTGTAGGCTGAGGGGTTGGCCTCATACTCCGCTGCCGTGACCACCCTTGATGGGTTTGCAGGGTCATAGACAAAGAACTTGACCATCGCCGAATAAATGTTGAGTGGCTGTGTACCGTTAACACCGGAATACGCCCCAACAACGGGTATCACGTTCATTCCACTGGCTGTGAGCCTGGCTATTATGCTGTCAAAGTGGGCCATATCCCCTGAAAGGAGCACACTGTCAAGGCCCGCTATTCCAACAGTTGGCCGTGATGCGTTGAGTGGGTATGCTGCAAGGTAATCAGCGAGGCTTGTAAAGACCCTGCCGTCACGGTAGAGCATCTCCGCTGGAATGGTTATGGGTGCTGCAGGTTCCCATTCAGATGGCCAGGTACCCCCATTCATTACTGTGAAGTTCTTAAGAAGCAGCTTGAACTGGTTTTCATAGTTCACGGTTCCCTTCTTTGCATAGTAGAGACCGTAGGTCACCCAGGGTGCAAGCTGCGGGTAAGTATTAACATAGGCCTTCAGACGTGCCTCGTTGGAGTTTTTGAGGTCATAGAGGATTGTGTTCTTTGTATCGGTATTACCAATCACCGCTGCATCTATACCCTGGAATATGCGTACACCGTTGATCTGTGACATGTTTGTGAGGTCAGGGTCACTTTCAAGGACCAGGAATATCTTGTTTGGCCTGTTAGATGCGATTTCAGGGTAGTCACGCATAACATTCCTGAAGTTACCTGAGTCAAAGAGCCACTCTGCAATAACGATATCAGCAGACTCAATGAGGCTTTTAAGTTCAGAGGAGTTCATCCTTGATATCTGTGTGGTGGTTCTCACCTCAAACCTGACCGTCCATGTTGACCTGTTCTGGGGATTGTACCCTGGCTGTGAAGGGTTTATGAGGTCCATGACCTTCTTTGCCGCATCGTTGGTCATCTTGGAACTGGTTGACGAGTGTATGACAAGTACGACAGGATCCCTGATCTCCTGTGTGCTGTTCACTGTCAGGTTTCCGGAATCACCTCCTGCGGTGCTGTTATCTGCAGCTGCCACTGTCTGGCAGAGCATAACCATGAAGAGAACTGCTATCAGTGTAAGTAGCTGTTTTCTCATGACTTTTCACCTCCTTTTATTTTTTTAAATTTACAGTAACCCTCTGAGTTATGTTATTAAAATAAATTATTATTACATAATGGAGAATACTTTAAAAATGAATTATTACTTGAATTGGAATATTACTTAATTTAAATATAAATTGAGAAAAAGTAATAATCATCAGGACAAAAAAATAAAAGGAAGGATGGTCTATTTTCCTGCTCCACCCCTGAGGAATCCGAAGGCCACAAGTCCAGCAGCCACAAGGACACCCACGATACCATAAACGTACCATGAGGAGTCAGAGCCGCCAGAATGGGAGGTTGCATTTGTAACCTCATAGGCCTTCTTACCCTCAGCTTTTGCAGGTTCCTCTGAAACCTCAGATGCTGCACTCACATCAGCCGGTGAAGCACTGTAATCAACACCGGGTGTGTAACCTGAATGCCCTGCAGTACCCTGGGAACCTGAGGGTAAACCACCGGTTGAACCACCCATGGAGCCACCGGGTATACCTGGTACACCACCCTGGTTTCCGTTCTGACTTCCGCCATTGTTCACCGGGATGAGGTCCTCAAGTGTCCTGTTTGCAGGGAGCCCCTTCACATAGGCTATTGGCTGACCACCGGCACCTGAGAGGATCATCTGAAGTTCACTCTCAGTGATGTACCTCTCAGCGTCATAGGTTACAACCGGCCCTGAAATCATATAGCTTGGTGTTTCACCCTTGTAGAGGCTTATGAAACCTGCTATCTGTTTTTCCCTCTTCGCATCGCTGGTCACGCAGTCGTTCACATCGAAGGTCGGCCATTTGAAGTCCAGGACCACTGCCTTTCCAACCTTGTTCTTGCTGTCCCATATAACAAGGATTCCCTCAATGTTACCTCCGTATGCATCCCCGTTTTCAGGGTCGTTATCTGATCCAGGTACACGCAGGTTGAAGTAGGTTCCCTGTCCAGGTGAGACCCCAAGTCGATAGACTATGGCGTCGTCCTTGCAGTAGATGGTGTTACCCAGGTAGATGTAGTTCTCGTTTTCCTTAAGGGGGTAGTTCTTGAATATGTACTCTGTTATCAGGTACCCTGGTGATACACCGGGACAAGCATGGTCGTGGAAGAGGAACGTCAGTACCTGGTCGTATGGTGGATCGTTTCTCCATGCGTTTGCTATGCTCTGTATGTTGAACCAGCCATCCTTTGCAAAGACCTTTGAGACCTTGCTGCTGAGCTGTGTGCTGTTAAGGGTTCTTGGTCCGATGTCATTCACAAATTTACCGTCTGATGCATTGCTTGCAATCAGCTGCCCGGTTGTTGGGTCATAGTAGATGTAGACTGCATCCATTGTCACCCCATCGTAGCCCCTCAGGACGAATGTGAACCAGAGTGGTTTCCAGAGTGGTCTGTGAACCGGGAGAAGTGTTGCCCTGCTGAGCCTTGAACCAAGAACATCGAATACTCCGTCCCAGGCGGCACTCATATCCTGACCGTTAACCCTTGAGTAACCGGCTGATGTGAGTACCACAAGGTCCCTGTCGTCCTTTTCAAGGTTTATACCCTTCTCTGTGAGGAATAGCTGTTTTGCAAGGTTGGCTGCGTCAGCACCGATCTTCCTGATCTGCTCGTATGTCAGGTTACCCCATGTGAAGGTGCTGTTTTCACGGGTCGCATTTGGAAGTCCAAGGCTGTCTATGTAGGCCATGTCAAGTCCATGGGCCACCTGTGGTGGAATCTGGTAGGTTATGTTGTTTACCCTATCTGTCACGTTGGCACCGCTTTCGCTTCCCAGGAGATAGTAGTAGTGGGTCACATTGAGGCCCTTAAGTTCCCTGACTATGGTCACAAGGGATGTTGGGTCCTGTTTCACCCTGGATATGAGCCATGCGTTGAATTCAAGTTCTGTTTTTTTGCCTGTCTGCTGCTGGAACTGTTTCCTGAGTGCCTCCTTGTCGAACTTCATCACTATGAGGTCACCCTTGAGGGTGTTGGGGTTCCACCTTATGAAGCCAACCAGGTTTGTGTCGGCACCTGTGGCCGTGGTGTTGAACCCGCTGTAGGATCCTCCCTTACCTGGTGTGGTGTCAAGGAACATGAGCAGTGAATCGTCATCTGAGTCCCCTGGGACACCCACTGTCACGTAACTTGTTATCTCACCTGGTGAGCCAGGGTTGGTGAAGTCCATGACCGGTGGATAGTACTTTAATAGTGTGAGGCTCATTGCATAACCGCTGATGGTACCGAGGCACATGTGACCATGGAATGCTGCAGCCCTGAGGAGATCAGATGGTGCGCCCTGCATCCATGCGTTTGAAAGGCTTGCAACCGGGAACGCGTAGTTTCCGTATTTGCTTACCAGAAGGTTCCAGTTTGCCTCAGTCATGTTTTTCAGAAGGTCGATTGTGTAAACTGGTTTTCCGTTGACTGTTTTAATTACAACCGGTGATGTGCTTGCATTCTTGAAGTAAACACCCACCAGTGTGCTGCCCCTCTGTAGTATGAAGAACGTGTCCAGGGGGTCAACAGGTGACTTCCTTATTACAAGCAGGTTCCCCTTACCATAGGTTACACGGCCACCTGCCTGGTTTAGTATTCCCTCAATGACGTCCTCTGTGGTATCGTTCCTGTACTTAACAATACCAGCAGTTGTTATGACGAGCACGTTTCCCTTCGAGAAGTTCAGGATCTGATCTGCCCTCCTGGTGATCTCCCTTCCCAGTTTGTAGGCGTCTGTGGCGTTCATTTTAAGTGAAAGCAGTGCATAGTATTTGGTATCCAGTGGATTCGCCGGGTTGGTTGATAGGGTGAATTCATGTACTAGGTCCCTGTAGCCCGGTGCTGTTACCTTTATCCGGAATTTTGTGGTGTTTGTGACGTTCTGGTAATTGAAGATGATCTTTGTCCTGTTGGCTGCAGGGTCAAAGGTCTTTGTGAAGTTGATCTTTGATCCGTTTGCATCGGTGATACAGTTTATGTCAGGGTTGATGCGGGGGTTGTCGTCTGCAAATTCGTACTTTACATCCACCCCCACCTCACATGCTGTGTCTACTGCGCTCACTGAACCCGTCAGTGCGACAGCAACGAGAAGAACCATGAAAACCATGAAATACTGTCTTCTCATAACATTTTCACCTCCTTTAAGTTCTGTAATGTTTAATAATGTACAGAATGAGTAGGAGTAATAACATATATAATTATTTTGTTAATACTTTAGAAACTGATAAAAGGCAAAATGTAATACTTAATTTCAATTAAAAAGGAGGGGATTCATGGGAAGGTCCCATGAACTGATTGCTGGAGGGAAAATTTATTATCAAACACCATAATGGTGTTATAGTTAAAATTGCAAACCAGCCATATTTAATATTTTCTATTTTAATATTCATAATAATTATCGGGCCTAGACTGCCGGAATGGTAATAAAGAGATAATGTGATCTTTAAAAAAGTTCAGATGTTACTGATTTGATCATGACAGAAACATCACGGGCACTTAAAAACAAGCACTGAGGTATTGTTAACCTTACCCGAAGGAAGCACAATCCCCGCCCTTCTGAATCCCGCCACATCCTCATCAGTCACGGGGGCATAGAGAATCGCCCTCATTCCCGTGTAAGTCCTGTATATAACCCTGGTATCAGGGTTCACATACCTGTGGATATTCCTGAAGACCCTCCTCTTGGGTTCTGCAAGGGCAGCCACCATAACAACGTCAAAGTCAAGATCCGCCAGTGCGGTCTCATCACCAGTGATCACATCCACATCCCCAGGTTCAAGCCTCTCTATCACGCCACGGGAGATATCAGCTATCTCAGGTTCAATCTCAACAACATGGACCCTCATACCATAGATATCTGCAAGGAGTATCCCTGTGAGTGGTAGTGGCCCTCCCCCAATGAATACAGCGCGCTCCCCACTCCTGAATTTTCCAAGGGCAGCCTCATTTTTGAGGAGCTGGAGGTACCTTGGGTAGAAGTAGAATGATTCCAGGGTCTCCCATGGCGAATCTGAGTCTTTAACCTCCGCCGCCTTCTCCAGTTCAAGTCTCATGCCAAGGTTAACATAGAAGGTTCTTATGACCCTGAGGGCATGGTTCATATCAGCATCGTCAAGTATGTGCCTGGCTGATTCAAAGTCAATGGATGAATCATGGGCTATCTCCTCGATCTCGTCCAGGAGGGGTATGACCCTGGATGTGTCCATCCTGTCGAAGTGGTGGTCCATCCCCTCAAGCCTCGAGGCTATCCTCTTTATCTTATTCCAGTAGATGTAGCAGCTCATGTGGGGTTCTCCATGATGGTAATTAATTAAACAGCAGTCTTTATAAGACTTCACAGCATATATAATATGTGTACGAAATCAGGTATTACTATGAAGCATGCATGCCCTTAAAAATTAATACTGAATGGTGGTTGATATTATTCTGATTACCATTCCCCAAACAGAAAGTGAAATTGAATCCATAAGAAGATTCCTGTTTGATATGATCAGGCGGGAATTTGGCTACGGGTACATACCCGATTACCACCGGGATATCATGGAATTCAGGGAACACTATCTCAATCCACCGGGGAACACCTTCATCTCTGCCTCTCTGGGTGGAAAGGTAATCGGGACCCTGGGACTCCGCGCCTATGACCGTGAATTTGAGGGCTTCAGTTATGATCCTGAGACAGCAGCAGGTCTGTGGAGGGTCTTTGTGCATGAGGACTACAGGAGACGGGGGATCGCGTCACTCCTTGTTGGTATCGCAGAGGCCCATGCAGCCAGAATGGGGTACAGGAGGATGTACCTCCATACACACAAACATGTGAGGGGTGCACTTGAATTCTGGCTCTCCATGGGCTACAGGGTGACCCTTGACACCGGGAACGAACTCAACACGGTCCACATGGAAAAACCCCTTAAACCTGTTGGAAGTCCAGATAAACTCAGCACAATCCACATGCAGAACCCTTTAAAACCCACAGAGTACTTCAATACTGATGCCTGGAGTAGATATCAAATCTTATTTTGATTAGAAAAGAGGAGGAACAGGGCATCAGATGACATTTTTTTTGAGCGAAAGGATTGTAGCTGGATGCCCTGTTGAGCTGGCTTACTCTGGTAAGCTAGGAGGAATTCATGCTCATATGATGGTTGGCACAGGATATATAAATACTTTTTGAAATAAAATTATTACTTATATTTAAATGATCCAGATCTTAGTATTAATTAATCAGCCTAAATAATTATGAAAAGCCCGTAGTCTAATCATTCCCTGTACCCTTCAAGGAATGACTCCAGTGCCTCGTAAGCAGCATCCACTGCCTCGTCAACAATTCGGGGGTCTGCATCTGAGAGTTCGTCGAGATGAAGCTCGGCGGTGATATCAACATCCAGCCTGTCGGTGTATTCAACGCTCACAGTTATCTCAATATCAACTATCTCCTTTGCTGAGACCCTCTCAAGTATAAAATCAGAAATGGTGTTATAAAGGAAACTGGATATCTCATCCAGATCCCTGTCACTGAGTTTTTTAAGGCTCAATTAGTTACCCATCCCTGGATTGATCCCGGCGCCCTTCATGGCTTCCTGGATGTTAACCTGCATCTCCTGCAGCTTTTTCATCACACGTTCTTCCTGTCGCTGGATGGTTTTCTCCCTTAACTGGAGAGTTTCAAGTTTTTCCTCAAGTTCAGCAGTGATTTCACCCTTATCTACCTTTATAAGGATGTTTCCTGAACTCTTAAATACCTCAGCGTCATCTGCAGCCTTTGAGAGTTCATCAAGGGCCTTCTGTGTTTCATTAATCTGCATTTCAACCGTCTGTTTCTGCACAGATATTGCCTGTGCCTGCTGCTGCAGCTGCTGGAACTGGGCCAGCTGGTGCTGTACATTCTGTGGAAGTTCCATATTATCACCTTTCATTAATTCAATCATGAATCCTGTTTATCTGGAGAAATTAGTTCCATCATATCCAGTGAGAGCCTCACCCAGCGAAGCGACGAGTTTAGGGCCGCCCTGAATGATGCCGGGTCCCGGGCACTGATACTTATGGTTATCCGGCCATCCTCAAGGTCCACTGAAACTGAAGACCTCCCTGATGGAGAATCCATGAACTCTGGCTTAACTGCCCTGTAAACCACTGAAGCGGATTCAGGGTTTCCTGTGGATATGTCAATGAATCCCTGAATTCTCTTAAGACCCACATCACTCACCGGCCTTAAAGTCCCTTATCAGCAGTTTGAACCCTGCAGGTTCGCCAGTGGCATCAAAGAACTCCATAACCCAGGGGTAATCCTCGCCCTCCCTGAGTTCCCAGACGCTCCCTGATGCCCCGGGATCAACCTCAAGGCCCATGATCCTGCAGATACCTTTAAGCTGAGGGGGGCATGATCTTATCCCTGCAGCAGGAGAATCCCGCTCTGATCCCCTGATGTCAAAGGATGGGTTGAACAGGATGTATCCCCTCTCGTCCCCCCTATCACCAAGGAACGTTATCCGGGAGGGGTTTCCGTGTCTTTCAGATACAAGAGCCACGGGTCCTGATGCCTCGATGAGCACGTCCCTGATACTCATCTTGCCCCTGTTGACATATCTCCAGCCCATTATCCTGGAGAGCCTCTGAGAAAACGACCTTGTTCGCTGGGAAGGCTTCCTGGATGTTGTAAGAAGCATCCTACCGTGCCCTTATGGTCCTCTTAACAGGAGGCACCTCCTTGAAGAGGATCCTGTACCTGCACCTCGGGCACTTATTCTCCATGTACTTCTTGGGGTCGATCAGGGTTCCGCACTGGGCGCAGCGGTACAATCTACTTACCTCCAACTATCCTCTTGATGTTACGGGCCGCTGTTTTACCCATCGGGGTTACAGGCAGGTACGCGCCGCCTGTGAATACAGCGCCACACTTTCTGCACTTCCATATGCCCCTGCTCTCCCTTTTAACACCTGGCCTGTCACAGCTGGGGCATACGTGCTTCCTCTTCATCTCTTCTTCAATCTTCTTGACAGCTCTTTTAGCTTTACGACCGTAACGTGGACCGAAACGTCCTGTAATACCAACTTTCTTTGTTCTTGCCATTTTATCACTCCAGTAAATATGATGTTATAGGTATTGTAAGGCGAGTATTTAAGATTTGGGGAGCCACCAGAATATGGTGACCTCCGATTCATCCCAACCATAACTCCTCATGAGAACAGAGCCACCGGAATATGGTGACCTCTGATTTCTCCAGGGGATTCATGGTGCCATTGACTTATCAAGGTACTCGATGAGCTGGGGCACCTTCTCCCTTGCAATGGAAACCGCCCTCAGGACATCATTCCTTGTGAGGGCTCCCTCACCGCCCTTCTGCATGGCGCATATGGAGCCATCCTCTGTCACCCCTATGGACAGCCTTGCAGTGAGTATGTCCTCCTCCTCAAGGCAGGGATCCAGTATTATCTCATCACCAATCTTTGCAAAGGTGCACATGAGGGCCTTCCTGTTGATGGGGAGTGGCTGCATGTTCTCCCTGTCAACCAGGACCTCACCATCCTCAACCTCCGCTGCAGGTATCCTTGTATCCAGGAGCGCTGCCACAGTGGCAAGTACCGCGGCATCAAAGAGGTTGCCATCGTAGTCGATTATGTGAAGGTCCAGGAAGAGCATCCAGACCTTGCTACCCTCTATTATGCAGAGATTTTCAAGGTCTATCATCTGACTCTCCCTTATGCAGCGGTCAACAACCCTTGAGAGTTCAACCGAACGCTCATCAGGGGGTCCCGGCTCAAAGGTTGGTGATGCCATTGGTAGTAGTTCGGAGTTTGTGAGTATCACTCCCATCTCAGGGGTGTCAGGGAATGGTTCGCCTATCTGCGGCTTGACACCAACTATTATCTGTGTGTTGCCGAGTTTGACCCTTGAGGAACCCTCAGCCTTGGATATCACCCCTGTTTCAATGGATATGTCCCTGAACTCATGGAGTGACCTTCCATCAATTCTCTCCTTGTTATTTATAAGGTCTGTTATGCTTTTTCTTGTAATTTCAGGTATTATATCCATTTTATTCACCATACCTCTTTCTGAGGGCCTCTTTCTGAACCTCATGTATTCTGAGGCAACCCTCCACTGCCAGGTCAAGGGCCCTTTCAAATTCATCCTCTGACAGGTTTCCATCGCTCTGGAGAAGTGTGATCTCACGTGTCCTTGGTAGGATTGCAACCGGTACATCTGCCTGTCCGGCCTTGTCCTCCTCCTCAGAGAGGTCAAGGACAACCTGGTCGTTTACCTTACCTGCGGCGCAGGCGACAACCATGTCCCTCATGGGTATCCCGGCATCTGCAAGGGCCACGGATGCTGCTGTGATGCCCGCACACCTTGTACCGCCCTCTGCCTCAAGGACCTCTATGAAGACGTCTATGACGGACCTTGGAAACTTTTCAAGTATCAGTGCAGGCCTAAGGGCCTCCGCGGTTATCTTGGAAATCTCAACAGAGCGCCTGTCGGGACCCGGCCTCTTTCTCTCCTCAACAGAGAATGGTGCCATGTTGTACCTGCACCTTATAACTGCCCGGTCAGGTCGCTGCAGCTTCCTTATCTGTGCCTCCCTTGGCCCGTAAACAGCTACAAGTATCTTGTTGCCTCCAAATTCAAGGTAGGATGAACCGTCAGCCCTTTCAAGTATTCCTGCCTCAATTTTCAGGGGCCTGAGTTCATCAAATGCCCTTCCGTCCTCCCTGACACTGGGGGAGGTTTTCAGCTGATCCTGTGTGATGATACAAATCACCTCGGTTCTTCGGAATTATTTTCATCCTCAACTTCTTCATTCCCTGATTCTTCGCCCTCGGATAATTCCTCTTCATCTTCTTCTACTTCATCAGGGTTTTCTGTTTCTTCTTCCAGCTCTTCAGCATCCTCAACTGGGGTCTCTGCTTCAACCACTTCAGACCCGTCATCCTCATCCAGCTCAGTGGGTTCAGTGCCCGTTAGTCTGTCCAGAAGTTCCCTTACGCGGTCTGTGAGTCCTGATGTGTGGGCCTCACGGTCTATCATCAATATAACCCTCTCGGCTATCCGCTCCATGTCGGGTTCGCCCTTTATCCAGACGACTCCATTCTGGCCCACAACGATATCGCAGTGTGTCTTCTCCTTGACCATGTTTATCATGGATCCCCTTTTGCCTATGAGCCTTGGAACCTTTGTTGGTGTTATGTATACCAAAATTCCGTCCCTGAACTTTCCAAGCCCGCGGCCCTTAAGGCCCAGTTTAACCTTCTTGACCTCGTCCACATCAACTACCCTTAAAAGGAGCACGTCGCCTATTTCAAAGACGTTCTCAAGTTCCCTTTTCTCCTTGCCGAAAACCTCAGATGCTGGCAGGAGCCCGCTGTAGGGGGAGTTTATATCGAGGCCCCACATTGAGAACCTTATATCCGTGATTTCGCCGATCACCACATCTCCCCTCTTGGGGATGTATTTGCTCTGAAGTGGTATCACATTTATCTTCTTATTTCTGACAGAAACAAGTCCAACAAATGACGAACATATTTTTTTGCCCTCTTTGAAGGTTCCCCTGCCTGGGTAGTAATCATTTTCTGCCAGAACCTGACCTGGGACAACCAGGTCCTTTTCATTTACGAGTAACACATTATGCCTCCCTGTTTTTTGAAGGCGAAAAAGGAGAGGAGGGTTTACTTGATAATCCTGGTTTCAACGTTACCGCCGGTGAGTTCATTGATTTTCTGGTAGAAACTATCCTGAAGACCCCCCGGTATCTCAACCACCGCTATCCATGACCCGTCACTCTGCCATTCCTCATTCTTTATTTTCCCGAAATTGGATATCACGCCGTAGGCTGGGCCGGCCCTGTCGCCGGGTATCTTTATGGCAACGGTGACCTTCTCGAATTTTATGGGTATCTTGGTCCTTATGGCCTTCAGGACAATGTTGACCTGCTCATCAACTGTTTTGAATGGATCAACGTGAACCCTTGCTTCCTCCATTGCCTTTTCAATCCTCTTTGGAGGATGAGGAAGTCCGTTCTGGGGGTTTATAGCTTCACGTGCAATCTTACTGATGATTTTTTTGCGTTTATCCTCTATCATCTGTCTTCTCTGTTCTGCAGTGAGCTGTATTGTCCCCCTCTGAAGTATTATGGGTGTTACCTCAAGAGGATCTGCTGTTTCAAAGACCTTCCTCATGGCCTCCTCAGATGCCTTATCACCCTTTCTGGCGTCCCTGAAGACCTCCTGGACCGCCAGAACATCCTCAACACTGACCTCTGAATCCTCTCTCCGAAATTCAGCTGCAAGGTCAGGGTCCACTAGAATTTCGAATCGCTCGCCATGGGATTCGAGCCGGGCGATAACCGCATCTTCAAGGCTGACCATTTTTTACTCCTCTTCCTCCTTTTCCTTCCTGATCAGGAGTTCCTCAACATGGTCCCTGATCTCATCATCAGGAAGCCTTCTGTACTTCTTATCTGCGGCTTCTATAACAGCTATCTCAACACTTTCAGGTGTTGTTTTACCCTCTGTTGCCTCATAGACCGCATCAAGGGCCAGTTCTATTGCCTGGTTAAGGTTCATGTCATCGGTGTATTTCTTCTCAAATTCCTCCATGGCCGCTGGCCTACCGGCCCCTATGGCTGTGGCCTTGTACTCTATTAGGGCCCCGCTGGGGTCTGTTTCAAAGAGTCTGCAGCCCTTCCCGTTTACACCACCTATTATGAGGGCCGTTCCAAAGGGCCTGACACCTCCATGCTGGGTGTACATCTGTTTCATGTCACATATCTTCTTGGCAAGGCTTTCAACCCTTATGGGTTCATTGTAGGTTATCCTGTTTATCTGGGCCTCGAGTCTTGCCTTTTCAATTATGGCCCTTGCATCTGCCACCAGCCCAGATGTTGCGGCCCCTATGTGTTCATCTATCTGGAATATCTTTTCTATGGATTTTGGCTCAACCAGTTTACTTGTGGGCCTTTTGTCCACAACAAGAACTATTCCTTCCTTTGATTTTACTCCCAGAGAAGTGGTTCCTCTCTTAACTGCTTCCCTTGCATACTCCACCTGGAATAGCCTGCCATCCGGGCTGAATACCGTAATGGCCCTATCATATCCTGCACTTTGAAGTGGTTGCATTTTTCTAACCTCTCTTTATTGATGGATAAATCTGGTAATCATGAAACATGTGAACAAATCAGTCAGTATTTATCTTTCTTGGAAGGTTTAATAAACTTTTGTGTTGCAGAGCGCACCGTCCCTGAGAGTCCCAGTATATGGAATACCACCCTTGCCCCGCTGTGGTGGTGTGCCGCTGTGAGGGCAGCCATGACCTTTCCCTCGTAACCCCTCTGGCACTGAAGCACCCCCCTCATCCTTACTGCATCCGGAAAATCACATCGCCAGAGTTTCATGAGCCATAAACGGAAATTTGATGTCTCACATTCACCGTGGAGTTTGAGGCAGCTGTCCCATATGAGGGATACGATTTCATCCCTTGAGAGCTCCCTCTCAGATATCAGTTCAAAGGCGATGTACCTCTTTGGGTTCCTGAGTGTGGGGGGGAGTATCTTCATTCTCATGTCTTCACCGGGGTTCAGTCCTGTTCTTCGTAATCCACAAGCCTTTCCTTCCTATTCCAGTTCTTCCGTTGGCTGTGTTCAGTCCTCTTCCTCATCCTCCACAAGCCTCACACCATCTGCAATCATAAGGGGGCGTTTGCGTGAGTATTCGATTATGGATGATGGTGTTGATGATAGCGCCCTCCCGGCCTCCTGGGGATCCATGCCAAAGCATCCTGCAAGGTTTATGAGGTCACGGGGTGTGCGGAGGTCATATATTGATGATGCCCTGCTTGAGAGTAAGAGTGGAAAATCGAATTTTCTGTGGAGTTTAAGGATGTCCCTGAAGTACTCAAGAACCCTCGCCCTTACCTTGAGCCATGAGCCCATGATATCAGTGGTGACAAGTTCAACTGCAACCCTGTTTCTTGCAGCCTCCCTTGCAAGGACATGGTTCATGCCAGCGTCCCTCCTTGAGGAGTAGGGTGCAGAGAGGACATCCACCTGGGGGTTCTCACAGGCGGCGCGGTTCACCTTCAGGTCACCCCCTGAAACGTATACAACGTCGGCCTTCCTCCTGAAGCGGTTAACCTTGCGCCTCATATCCTGGGGCTTCGAGGCGTTTATCATGACACCGGCTGCCACCTCAAGGCCCCTGATTTCAGGGTTATCCCTCAGGAGTTCAATCTCTGCCTGGAGTCGGCTGTAGGTCTCATAAGGGCATACCAGGACAGCCCCCTGGTAACCGAGACGGGAAGCCTCACTAAGAAGTCTCAGACTGGAATCATGGTCCCCTGCCTGGATGTGGAAGTCAAAGAATTTCATCTGCCTGGATGACCCAGTTATTCGAGCATCCTCCTTGAAGTCAAAGGATTTCATCTGAACCCTGCTGAAATCGGTTATTTGAGCATCTAATGGAAGTTAAAGAATTCATCTGGCTGGATGACCCAGTTATTCAAGTAATTTCCTTATATTCTCAGCTGCAACATCCCTCTTTGCAGGGTAGGCCTCCACCTTGATCTTGAGGTGTATTGCATCACCGTGCCTTACAGGTTTCCAGATCCCCTCAAGGGCCTCCTGTTTATCCAGGCGGATGAACAGGTTACCGTTTTCATCGAAACGGTCCTCGAGTTCATCCATTCTGCCCCTGAAGACCTCAATGAATTTTTCCATGAATTCTCTCAGAGCCCTTCTGCGGTCCACCCTGCCCCTTAAAACCGTGATGGGGTTTCCATGGTAGCCCTCTGCCATTTCCCTTTCAGGTGCTGCTCCGGGTATTATGTTTCTGAGGGCCTCAAGGACCTTTTCCTCGTCCTCGGTACCGTAAACCATGAGACGGTAGGAGATGTTGTGTATCATTTTCCTCTAAAATTAATTAAGTGGGGCTTTACCTTACCTTTTCAGCCCCTTTACCCTTGTTTCGGAGGCCCCTGTTCTTCTTACCTTCACTTGTGAGGCCCCTGAACACACGTCCCCTGTGCTGCTTTTCGCAGATCCAGTTTATTTTGGGGTCATTCTTTATTGCAGGGTGGTTTGGATCAACAAGGATGACCTCATAGAACTTGTATTTTCCGTCCTCCCAGACCCAGTAGGAGTTGAGGACCTCCATGTTGGGGTATTTCCTTGCAACCCTTTCCTCTGCGATCCTCTTTATGCTCTTTGCAGTTGTGATCTTCTTAACACCCATTCTCTTGGGTCTTCTACCTGCCTTGAACCTTGTTTTTCTCTGGCTACCGCGCCTCACACGTGTCCTCACGATTATGTATCCAGGTTTTGCCTTGTAACCAAGTGATCTTGCACGGTCTATTCTTGTTGGCCTTTCAATCCTTTTAATTACAGGGTCCCTTCTCCATTTTGGGGCCCTTTCCCACATAAGCTCCCTTACATAGGAGTCCTTTGGATTTTTCCATGCGTCTTTAACATATTTGTACATTATTTACACCTCTATTTTGTTCGGCTTTACGCCACATCCATGGGATCGTATCCCTTAAAAATAGCGGTTTATGTACTACTACATTTGATGTAGTCACTTAAAAAGTTTACTGTGGATTCCATGAAAAAATCTTTTTATACACGATTTTAGTGTCATTAACCATTTGTGTATGTCTTAATTTAAGTCCATTAAACTAGATTAAGCTGGAATTTAGATCCGGTAAACATGATGCAGATGATCCATAAAATCAAAAAACCATTTTAAATACCATAACATATGTTACCGGTTATTGATTTTGGTGCTAATCTATATCCAAATGGAGGTATATATAATACAGTGTTTGTTTCGGGGGGTTGAATGTGAAGTACGTCAAATTTTGCTCTTTGCTGGTTATGGCTTTTTTGTTTGTTTTGTTTTTTTCTGGAACTTCAGCAGCTGTTTCACGGAATGAAAGAACCGGAAAAACTTATATGACAATCCAGGAGGCTATAGACGATAGTGAAGCCCAGGATACTATAGTGGTGGACGCTGGAACTTACGAAGAAAACATAGTGATAAACAGAGAAAATTTAACTCTGAAAGCAAATGAAACCGTAATAATAGATGGATGGCGTGAAAGAGAACCTGTAATAAATATAATTGCCAACGGATCGAAAATAAATGGATTTACACTGATCAATGGTACTCATGGAATATATTCATCTGCTGGCTGGTGTAACCTGACAAAGAACGTCATAAGACACAACGATATAGCAATCTGGCTAATTGACTCCGATAACAGCGTGATCCAGGAAAATGAAATAACTGATAATACTGGTGGAATAGTTCTAATATCATCAAACAGGAACATTATATCCAGAAATAATATAAGCAGTGAGGGATCTGGAATTTCTCTTGAATCCTCAGCTGAAAACACAATTTCCAGTAACATTATAAGAAACTGTCTCAACGGAATCGAAGCTGGGTTCTCACCTTCAAATGTAATCAGAGAAAACAGAATAGAGGACATAACAGAGAATGCTATTTGCCTTCTGACCTCACTCAACAGTGTCTTAAGGGGTAACTCCATCATCAACGCATCTAGAGCCATTAAAATTGGGGGAGGGGACA
Source organism: Methanothermobacter sp. DP (assembly GCF_026692625.1). Lineage (NCBI taxonomy): Archaea > Methanobacteriati > Methanobacteriota > Methanobacteria > Methanobacteriales > Methanobacteriaceae > Methanothermobacter > Methanothermobacter sp. DP. Next base: position 805,435 of record NZ_CP113501.1, read on the forward strand.
ACTCAGTTGGCCATTTTATCCAGAACATAGATACCTCAAATACCATTGACGGTAAACCAGTCTATTATCTCACTGGAATCTCCAACAGGGTCTACAATGGAATCCAAATGGGCTACCTTGCACTCGTGGGCTGCAGGAATGTAACCATAAAAAACGTTGCCCTCTCAAAATGTGGTAACGGAATAATACTTGCAAATACAAACAGTTCAAGGATCGAGAACTGCAACATAAGCGATGATGACTATGGTATCTTCCTGTTGCAGTCCAGTAAAAACACTATTCAGAGTAACAGGATACACATGGCCAGGTATGATGGTATTTTTATACACTATTCCAGTAACAACACCATTTTGGGAAATAAAATAAGCTTTAGCGGCAATAGGGGCATACATGTCACAGGTTCATTCAATACAATCTATGGTAATCTTTTATTGAACAATTCCGTGGGATTACTTATATCAACTTACAGCAAGAGTAACAGGATCTATGGAAACAGCTTCATATACAATGGTATTCAGGCGGAAAATGAAGGTGATTTAACCAATCTTTTCAATCTCACGCCACCCACTGGAGGTAACTACTGGAGCGACTACACCGGGAATGATGAAAATGGGGATAACTTTGGGGACACTCCCTACACCTTTAGCGGCGGAGTCGACAGCCTTCCCCTCATCAAAGATCCTCTGCAAAAACTTAAAGTGGTATCCATGGATCCCCCAAACGGTTCCATGAGCATTTCAAGGACAAAAAGCCTTGTAATAACCTTCAGCTCCATTATCATAGCCGGAACTAACTATTACAGCATAACAGTCAGAAAATCTACAGGTGCTCTGAAATCAATCATCCAGAGTATAAGCGGCAACAGGCTCATCATAACACCCGTTGGGGGCTGGGATCCCGGTGTTAAGTTCACAGTCAGAATACCCTTGAATGCCATAGAAAATATTGCAGGGAACACCCTGGAAATGGAATTCACATCACATTTCACATCTGCCATTGCAGTAACAGCCATTGATCCCAGAAGTGGTGCAACAGGTGTTTCAAGGACCAGGGCAATTGTCATAATATTCAGTAACAGCATACTTGCCGGCCCCAGCTACAGATCAATAACTGTAAAAACATCCGCCGGCCGGCTGAAGCCCATCAGTAAGAGAATCATCGGTAACAGGCTCATCATAACACCCGTGGGGAGCTGGAGTGCCCGTACAAGGTACATCATAACTGTTCCAAGGACTGCAGTTAAGACCAGCAGCGGTAACATGATGGCAGCGGATTTCAAATCAGCATTCACAACAAGATAAATAAAAAAATACTTCTTTTCTATTTTTAAATTTTAAGAATACTTATTCTCTATTTTATTTTTGCAAAAGGTGATTTTCAAGAGCTGATTAATAAAAAACTGAATATGACCTTTTTAATTTAAAAAAAGAATTTAATCAGTCCCCAAGGACCTCATAAAGAATCCTCATTGCCTTAACAAATGGTGGGTTACCTGATGTGAGGAGAACAACACGGAGAACGTCAACAATCTCATCCCTTGTAACACCAAATTCATTTATGGCACTCTGTATCTGCTTTTTAACTGCACGGTCATCTGAGTTTGCAGCTGTTATCCCGAGGGCTATGAGTTTCTGTGTCTTGTAGTCAAGAACCTTCCCTGTGTAGGCGGCCTCGTTGAGTTTAACAACTGCCTCGTAGATATCAGGATAGTCCTCCTTCACATGGACCATGCCCTTTCCATAGAAAACATCCTCTTTCATACCTTACACCTCCCGAATCTTATTATGTTCAGCTTGATATTTATAACTAACACCAGCTAAAAAAATAAAAGGTGATTATTCACTGTTTTTCCTGAAATTCTGGGGATTCTGATTTTTTATCTGCTTCTGATGGCTCAGATTTTTTCGATATTTTTTCAGATGCCCTTGAGGGGTCAGAGAGCATCTCTGAGATCCCTGCAATTGAACCCAGAATGCCTGTGGCCTCCACAGGGAGAAGTATCTTTGTGGCCCTTCCATCGGCAACCTTCTCAAGGGCCTCAAGGTACTTGAGTGCTATTATATCATTCGTCGGGTCCCCCTCGTGCATTGCCCTGAAAACCGAGAGTATGGCCTTGGCCTGACCCTCTGCTATGGCTATCTCCTGGTACTTGTTGGCGTCTGCAACCTTCTTTATGGCCTCAGCCTTACCCTCTGCCTCGAGGATGGCTGCCTGTTTATCACCCTCAGCCCTCTTTATCTCTGACTGCTTGTAACCCTCTGCCTCGAGGATGGCCGCCCTCTTCATGCGTTCGGCCTTCATCTGCTTTGACATGGCCTCAACTATGTCTCCCGGTGGCTCTATGCGCTGTATCTCCACACGGACAACCCTGGTACCCCACTTGTCTGTGGCCTCATCCAGGACCTCACGGAGCTGGGTGTTTATCATCTCCCTTGATGTGAGGGTCTGGTCCAGTTCAAGGTCCCCTATTATGTTCCTGAGGTTCGTCTGGGCCAGCTTGGTTATGGCCTGGTAGAAGTCAACCACGTTGTAGACCGCATTGAAGGGGTCAACCACCTCATAGAATATGACGCAGTCCACAACAACGACTGTGTTGTCCTTGGTTATAACCTCCTGTGGTGGTACATCAACCACCTGCTCCCTCATGTCAACCTTTTTTATGGCCTCTATGAAGGGGATTATAACCACGAGGCCGCTTTCGACTGTCCTCTGATATTTACCGAGTCTTTCAACAACACCCTTCTCGTAGGGTCTAAGTATTTTCAGGCTCTTGAATGCCAGTACAAGGAGTACAAGTACAATTATTATTTCAAGCAGCATCTTTCATTCCTCCAGTTTTTCAACGACGAGTTTAACTCCCTCAATTGCCTTCACCTTCACCATGTCACCCTCTTTAAGATCCACGTCTGACCTTGCCCTCCAGGTTTCACCGTCGACCCTCACAAGACCAGAGCTCCTGGGTGTGATTGCCTCTGTCACGGTTCCCTCTCTTCCTATGAGTCTATCTGCAACCGCTTTCTTTGATGGTTCTCCTGTTATGCGCGCGGCGAATGGCCTCGAAATACCAAGGAGGATAACTGAAACAACGATGAATGTAACAAACTGTACCGTTGTATCGAATCCAATGTATCCAAGTGCCGCTGCTGCCAGTGCCCCGAAGGCGAACCAGAGAAGAAAGAATCCTGCTGTCAGCATTTCGCCTATGAGGCATATGGCAGCTATTATCACCCATGACTCAGGTCCCATGATCCCACCACCAGTTAATAATCTACTCCATGTTCATATTATTCACTGTTACCCAGTGTTATTCAACTATTAAATATTGTCACAGTCATGGATATAATCATTTATAATATAAATTTTGAATATAATTATTACATTTATTCAATTAATTTAAATTTTAATAATATTTTTTTATAAAAAAGTATTTATAAGGTGGGTCTCATAATAAATTCAACGGAGGTGGAATTATGAGTGAAGATGAACTGAAATTTCTTGTGCTGGGTTACAGGATCAGTGCGGGTAAAACCCAGAGGGAACTTGCGGATGAACTCGGTGTCCCTGTGGACATTGTAATAGCGATGGAGAACGGCACCTACAGGCACCCAACAAGGAGGCTTCTTAACAGAATCCATGAACTCACCGGGGAATATGAGGTGAAAAGAAGGTACTTCATAAACATTGGAAAGGGTTACAGGCTGAGGGAGAGGCTTGGACCCCAGTTCAGGTACTTTATCCGTGGCCTTGATAAAATGAAGTACATAAGCATGGAAGAGCTTGAGAAGATGCCAGAAGCTGAATGTTACAGCACCATCGGCACTGTGGACCTGGACGCATTTGAGGTTCTAAGGGCAGGAAAGATGTCCTGAAAACCACCTATTTTTTAATATTTGCCATTTTAATCCCTGAAATCAGAAAAAGTGTCCTGAAACCCCTCAAATTATTTATTTTTTGGATTAGTCAACATTATTAAGGTTCGGCTTCATATACCTAAACATGAGGTTCATAACACTCATTCTGAAGAATCCGTTCAGAAGCCGTGCAAGGAGTCTACTTGCAATAACAGGTATCGCGATTGGAATTGCAACCATTGTAACCCTTGGAGTGATAACCGAGGGCCTGAAGGCATCAACAGAGAACACCCTCAAGGCGGGTGGCGCCGACTTCACGATTGTGGAGTCCAATGTCTCGGACATGTTCTTCAGCAAGATAGATGAGGAATACGTGGATAAGGTGCGGAACGTGAGCGGGGTTGAGGACGCCGTTGGAATACTCATGGCTGTACAGCCCCTTGACGACAACCCCTACTTTGTACTGATAGGTATAGACCCTGCCAAGATAAACATGAGCCAGATAAAGATAACTGCCGGCAGGACCCTCACGGATCCAGATGCAGATGAGGTCATAATCGGTAAGGTGGCCTCAGAGAACCATGGCAAGGGTGTTGGTGATACAATAAAGATAAAGAACCGTGAGTACAGTATCGTCGGGATATTTGAATCCGGTGACATGCAGCAGGACGGAGGGGCCTTTATTTCACTCAAAAAGCTCCAGAAAATAGAGGAGAAGGAGGGTAAGGTCACCATGATCTACGTTAAGATGACCAGAAATTCAAGGGTGGAGGACGTCACAGACCGCATCGAGAAACGTTACAGTGACCTCACAACCATAGCCTCACTTGAGGACCTCCAGAGCGTTGACCAGGGCCTGCAGACCATTGACACCGCAACCTGGGCCATATCACTCCTCGCCATAATAATAGGTGGAATTGGAGTTATAAACACCATGATAATGTCTGTATTTGAGAGGACAAGGGAGATTGGAGTTCTGAAGGCCGTTGGCTGGAGGGACCGCAGGATTCTCGTTATGATACTCGGGGAATCTGTGGTTCTGACTGTTATCGCCGGTATTGTGGGTTCAGTGCTTGGTGTTGCAGCCATACAGGTGCTCCTTGAGCTTGGAATGAGGGGATTCATAGAGCCAGTATACAGCACTGAGATCTTCATGAGGGCCTTTGCAGTCGCCCTCAGCGTGGGTGTTCTCGGTGGACTGTACCCTGCCTACCGGGCATCACGGCTCGCCCCCACTGAAGCACTGAGGTACGAGTAGGTGGTTCCATGAAGGCCATAGAGGTGAGAAACCTTAAAAAGAGCTTTGACGGGGGTAAGATAAGGGCCCTTAATGGTGTTGACCTTGAAGTTGAGATGGGTGAGTTTATCTCAATCATGGGGCCATCTGGTTCAGGTAAATCCACCCTCCTCAACATGATAGGCGCCCTTGATGTCCCTGACTCAGGCACCATCAAGGTCGCTGGAAGGGATCTCTCAGAGGAGAGGGACCTGAGTCGTTTAAGGGCCGAGGAGATAGGCTTCGTGTTCCAGCTGCATAACCTCATACCCAGCCTCACTGCCCTCGAGAACGTTGAGATACCCATGTTTGCTGTGAAGCATGTTAACATGGAGGAGCGTGCAATGGAGCTCCTTGAACAGGTGGGTCTGGGGGATAAGGCTGACCGGAGGCCCACGGAACTCTCTGGTGGTGAACGCCAGAGGGTTGCAATTGCCAGGGCCCTGGCCAATAACCCGTCAATAATCCTTGCGGATGAACCTACGGGGGCTCTTGACTCAAAGACAAGCAGAAATATACTCCAGATGCTTCAGAAGCTTCAGGATGAGGAGGGGGTTACCCTTGTTGTTGTCACCCATGAGCCCCATGTGGCTGAAATGGCCTCAAGAACCATAAGGATACTTGATGGTGTGATCGTGGATTGACATAAGCGTAGCCAGGGCGCTTCATAGGCTCTGGAATTTATAAGAAGGTGACTTTAGCTGGACACCACATCAGCTACTGAAATGTAATTTCAGTGCCCCTGTGCAGTAGGCCATTTAAGGTATTAAAAGTACTTATTAATTTTTTAGAGTTTAATGGTCATGAAATCATTTCAAAATCCCTGAATCCCACTTCAAGGTTTTTCCTGGCTGAATGCCAGACCATGGAATCGTTGATTTATCCTCAGATCCCGGGTCAAAGCTCTCCATGCTATCACCATGATCATGCCATCATATGCAATTGTCCTGGGAATCTTGATGATGCGAACTGTTTATCATCATGATCATGCCATCATATGCAACCCAAATTTGATTAATAAGTTCCAACATATTATGAACCATGACTGAAAAACTGACTGTTGCCTGGTGTATCACCGGGGCGGGGGAAAAGCTTACTGAAACCTACGAAATAATGAAGGACATCAAAAAGATCTATGGGGACCGTATCAAAATCGACGTCTTCATATCCAAGGCAGGTGACCAGGTTGTCAAGTACTATGGCCTCTACAGGGACCTTGAGACCAGCTTTGACAGAAAATGGGTTGAGATAAACGCCAATTCACCCTTCCTTGCAGGCCAGGTCCAGCTTGGTAAGTATGACTTCATACTTGTGGCTCCCTGCACCTCCAACAGCACAGCCAAGATATCCCTGAGGATAGGGGATACCCTGGTTACAAATGCCGTTATAATGGCCCAGAAGGCCTCTGTCCCTGTCTACATCATGCCATCGGATTACAGTGAGGGGAAGGTCATCACGACACTTCCAAACGGTAAGAAACTGGAACTCAAAATAACCAGGGAGGACGTTGAACACGTGAAGAGGATATCACGGATGGACAAAACAGAGGTTTTCAGTGACCCTGACAAAATCTACAAGATCTTTGAGGAGTGGACCTACCCAAAGGACCAATGAAAATTTAAAAAATGAATTTAAATTTTTACTCCTGCAGTTCCTGGATGGTCACACCGTAGGTGTAGACCGTCATTCCCTCCTCTTCGGTCTGACTGAAGGGTGCTGTCCCCTTGAAGTAGGCCTTAACCTCACCGGTATCTGCAATGTTCATTGTGAGAGGTTCCATGTCGGTCATTGATTCAAAAAATGCCATTGCGGCCTCTATGTCCCCCTTATCCGGACTTTCAAAGGTTATTGAGAGTGTACCTTTCTGTTTTTCCTTCATCCGGACCCTGCTCTGGTTTATTTCAAAGATGTTTTCGCCCTTATTTTTGTTTCCGCTCTCCTTAACAAAAACCACCGTATCTGACATTTAAACAACCCCCGTATTATTATTGGGCGGGGTGTTTAATATAATTTTGGCCCTCCCTGATTATGTGGCTCCCTTAAAACTTGTATCCGATAAGGCGGAGGAACCTCTTTCTCTCGGCGATGTCCTCCTCATCCTCTATACCCTCAGGTCTGCTGCCATCTATGACCCCCAGGATCCCCCTCCCCTGCTCTGTCTCGGCAATGATGACCTCAACAGGGTTTGCGGTGGCACAGTAGATGTTAACAACCTCAGATACATCCTTTATCCGCTGCAGCACGTTTATGGGGAATGCTTCCCTGAGGAACACTATGAAAGAGTGTCCTGCCCCAATTTCAAGCATGGTCTCTGCTGCAAGCTCCTCAAGTTCCTCATCATTTCCGGCATGCCTCACAAGGCAGTCCCCTGATGCCTCGGCAAATGCAACCCCAAATTTTGCCTGGGGAACCGTGTTCACAATGGCCTCATATATGTCCTCAACAGTCTTTATGAAGTGGCTCTGCCCGAGTATCAGGTTCAGGTCCTCCTGGGGCTCTATTCTGACCGTCTTTATCTCCATGAAAAGACCTCCTTTCAATATATTTTTATTATGTGTAACTTAAATCATTAAAGGAGGAGAAATGTATTTAAGGCAGAAGACATTTATCATTAATAATCATTATTATTTTTTTCTGGCACTGATGAGGTGTAACCATGAAAGAGAAAAGTAAGGAGATTGGTTCCCGTGTAAGGGAACTGAGGGAACTCTCAGAAATCACAGAAGATGAAATGGCCACTTACCTGAACATTGACGTGGAAACCTACCGCCGCTATGAGACCGGAGAGGAGGACATCCCGGCAAGCATACTCTTTGAGATAGCCCATAAGATGGGCGTTGACATGGGACTTCTGCTCACAGGTGAGGAGACAAGGATGCACATCTTCACCGTCACCCGCAAGGGCAAGGGGGTGGAGGTTGAGAGGAGAAAACAGTACCGCTACGAGAACCTGGCAGAGAAGTTCATACACAAGAAGGCCGAACCATTCATAGTCACAGTGGAGCCCCGGGACGGAAAACCAAAGACCAACAGCCACCCAGGACAGGAATTCAACTACGTCCTGGAGGGGCGCATAAGGTTCTACATACACGACAATGAGATAATACTGAATGAGGGGGACTCCATATTCTTTGACTCATCATATGAACATGCCATGGAGGCCCTGGACGGTAAAAGGGCCAGATTCCTTGCAATAATAATGTAGAGGTGTGCCAATGACTGCTCTCATACATGAATTCGTTAACCGTGTTGAATTTGACTCCTACGAGGATTTCCGTGATAATTTCCAGATAAAGATACCTGAAAACTTCAACTTTGCATACGACGTGGTTGACCGCTACGCAGAGATTGAACCCGACAAGACAGCCATCGTCTGGTGCAACGACAGTGAAGATGAAAGGAGGATAACCTTCGGTGAACTCAGGGAACTCTCAGACAGGGCGGCCAGTTTCTTCACCAGGGAGGGTATAGAGAAGGGTGACACTGTCATGCTGACCCTAAAGGCAAGGTACGACTTCTGGTACTCCCTCCTGGGACTTCACAAAATAGGCGCCATTGCAATACCAGCCACACACATGCTCAAGGAGAAGGACATCATCTACCGTATAAGGGAAGCCGATATAAGGATGGTTGTCTGCATAGCAGAGGACGGTGTGCCTGATGTATTTGACAGTGCCATTGATGAAATGGGGGCAGACGTTAAAAGGGTCATCGTCGGTGACCTGGAAAGGGAAGGATGGATAAACCTCAGGAAGGAACTCAGTGATATCCCGGGGGACTTCCAGGTCCCTGAAGACCGCCCCGGTGGAGAGGATACGCTGCTTGTGTACTTCTCATCAGGTACAACAGGTATGCCCAAGATGATAGAGCACGACCACACCTATCCACTCGGCCACATAATAACCGCAAAGTACTGGCAGAACGTCAGGGAGGACGGCCTCCACTACACGGTCGCAGACACAGGCTGGGCCAAGGCCATGTGGGGGCAGATCTACGGGCAGTGGATAGCTGGAAGCGCCGTCTTTGTCTACGACTACGACCGCTTTGACCCCGAAAGGATGCTTGAGAAGCTTGAAAAGTATGACATAACAACCTTCTGCGCCCCTCCAACCATATACAGGTTCCTCATAAAGGAGGACCTCTCACGCTACGACCTATCAGGCATAGAATACGCGGTGACAGCGGGGGAACCCCTCAACCCCGAGGTCTTTGAGAGGTTCAAGGAGCACACAGGCCTGGAGCTCATGGAGGGCTTCGGCCAGACAGAGTGCGTTGTGTGCATAGCAAACTTCCCCTGGATGGAGCCAAAGCCCGGCTCAATGGGCAAACCATCACCGGGCTACCTGGTTGAACTTGTGGACAGGAACGGCGAACCTGTGGATGTCGGTGAAGAGGGTGAGATAGTTATTAAAACAGAGGATGGTAAACCGATAGGGCTCTTCAACGGCTACTACAGGAACCCCGATAAGACATCAGAGGTATGGCACGACGGTTACTACCACACAGGGGACACAGCCTGGATGGATGAGGATGGATACATGTGGTTTGTCGGGAGAACCGACGACATAATAAAGAGTTCAGGTTACCGTATAGGGCCCTTTGAGGTTGAAAGCGCCATCATATCCCACCCATCGGTCCTTGAATGTGCAGTTACAGGCTACCCTGACCCCATAAGGGGACAGGTTGTCAAGGCAACCGTGGTGCTTGCAAGGGGATATGAACCATCAGAGGAACTGAAGAAGGAGATACAGGATCACGTGAAAAGGGTGACAGCACCCTACAAGTACCCCAGGATAGTTGAATTTGTTGATGAACTGCCAAAGACCATAAGCGGTAAGATAAGGCGTGTTGAGATCAGACAGCATGACCTTGAAGGAGACGGTGAAAACCAATGAAGAAGGCCTACCCGGTAATAAACAGGGTCGAATGCAAGGCATGCGAGCGGTGCATAATCGCATGCCCCAGGAAAGTGCTTTACATGAGCAATAAGATCAACGAGAGGGGCTACCACTACGTTGAGTACCGTGGAGAGGGATGCAATGGCTGCGGGAACTGCTACTACACCTGCCCCGAGATCAACGCAATAGAGGTCCACATAGAGAGGTGTGAAGATGGCGACACAGATGGTTAAGGGTAACACCGCCGTGATAATAGGGGCCATGTATGCTGGCTGCGACTGCTACTTCGGCTACCCGATAACACCAGCAAGTGAGATACTCCACGAGGCCTCAAGGTACTTCCCCATGGTGGGAAGGAAGTTTGTGCAGGCGGAATCAGAGGAGGCAGCCATAAACATGGTGTACGGTGCAGCCGCAGCCGGCCACAGGGTAATGACAGCATCCTCAGGGCCAGGTATGAGCCTGAAACAGGAGGGAATATCCTTCCTTGCAGGTGCTGAGCTTCCTGCGGTCATCGTGGATGTCATGAGGGCCGGTCCTGGACTCGGGAACATCGGGCCGGAGCAGGCAGACTACAACCAGCTTGTGAAGGGTGGTGGACATGGAAACTACAGGAACATCGTCCTTGCACCCAACAGTGTACAGGAGATGTGCGACCTCACAATGGAGGCCTTTGAACTGGCAGACAGATACAGGAACCCTGTTATAATACTTGCAGATGCCGTCCTGGGGCAGATGGCAGAGCCCCTTCGTTTTCCTGAAAGGGCCGTGGAGCACAGCCCGGACACATCATGGGCCGTCTGCGGCAACAGGAAAACCATGAAGAACCTCGTAACCTCCATATTCCTTGACTTCGATGAACTCGAGGAGTTCAACTTCTACCTCCAGGAGAAATACGCGGCGGTGGAGGAGAATGAGGTGAGATACGAGGAATACATGGTTGAGGATGCTGACATTGTACTCGTGGCGTATGGTATAAGCAGCAGGGTTGCGAAGAGCGCGGTTGACACAGCAAGGGCAGATGGCATAAATGTGGGACTTCTGAGGCCCATAACGCTATTCCCATTCCCATCAGAAAGAATCAGGGAACTTGCAGAGGGCGGCTGCACCTTCATATCGGTTGAGATGAGCAGCGGCCAGATGAAGGAGGATATAAGGATGGCCTCCGGCTGCAGGGATGTTGAACTCGTAAACAGAATGGGTGGAAACCTCATAGAACTGAGGGACATCCTCAGGAAGATCAGAGAACTCGCGGGGGAATCCAATGACTAAAAAGGTGATCAGGAAACCAGATTCACTCCACGATGTGTTCGAGAGGAAGGGTGGAAGTGCACCCACAGCCACACACTACTGTGCAGGCTGCGGCCATGGAATACTCCACAAACTCATAGGCGAGGCCATTGATGAACTGGGTATACAGGAGCGTTCAGTAATGATAAGCCCGGTTGGCTGTGCGGTGTTCGCCTACTACTACTTTGACTGCGGAAACGTCCAGGTGGCCCATGGAAGGGCCCCTGCAGTGGGGACAGGGATATCACGTGCAGAGGACGATGCCGTGGTCATACTCTACCAGGGCGACGGGGACCTCGCATCCATTGGACTCAATGAGACGATACAGGCCGCGAACCGTGGTGAGAAAATGGCGGTCTTCTTTGTCAACAACACCGTCTACGGTATGACAGGCGGTCAGATGGCGCCAACAACCCTCATAGGTGAAGTGACAGTCACATGTCCCGGTGGGAGGGACCCCCAATATGCAGGTTACCCACTACATATGTGTGAACTCCTCGACAACCTCCAGGCCCCGGTTTTCATAGAGAGGGTCTCCCTTGCAGACCCAAAGAGCATAAGGAAGGCTAAAAGGGCTGTTAAAAGAGCCCTTGAAATCCAGAGGGATGGGAAGGGCTACGCATTCGTTGAGGTACTATCCCCATGCCCCACAAACCTCAGACAGGACGCAGAGGGTGCCGAAAGGTTCCTGAAGGAGGAAATGGAAAGGGAATTCCCTGTGAAGAACTTCAGGGACCGCTCATCCGAGACAGAACCCCTCATAAGGTCAGAGAGTGACTTCTCAAGGGAGAGCCTGGACCGCATATTCCAGATAAAGGAGGACTCGGTTCCAGACCCTGTGGATGACCCGGAATTCAAGGAGGTAAGGGTTAAGATTGCGGGTTTCGGTGGTCAGGGAGTCCTCAGTATGGGACTGACACTGGCACAGGCAGCCTGCAGTGAGGGAAGACACACATCATGGTATCCTGCCTATGGACCCGAACAGAGGGGTGGTACATCCAGCTGCGGAGTGGTTATATCCGGTGAAAGGGTGGGGTCACCGGCGGTTGACACGCCAGATATCCTCGTGGCCTTCAACCAGCCATCCATAGATGAATTTGCAGGTGATGTCAGGGAGGGTGGTATTGTCCTCTACGACACTGCCACCGCAGATTTCAGGAAAAAGGATAATGTCAGGGCCATAGGTGTGCCGGCACTTGAAATAGCAAGGGAACACGGTACAGGGAGAGCTGCCAACACCGCCATGCTGGGTGTTATGATGGCCCTTGGAATCACAGGCCTCGATGAGGAATCCTTCAGGGAGGCCATAAGGTTCACCTTCTCTGGTAAGGATAAGATCATATACATCAACCTCAAAATACTGGAGGCCGGGGCAGAGTGGGCCAGAAAGAACCTTGAGGGGGAATTTTAATGTCATACCGTGGATCAGCCAGGAGATTCCTTGAATCAGCCTCCATAGATGTGGGGGACACCGTTAGGGTGGAGAAACCCGATGTGACCTATGAGGGTATGGTGCTGGACCGTGCAGATGATGCAGATGACCGGCACATCGTCCTGAAACTCAAAAACGGATACAACATTGGGGTTGAAATAAGTGAAGCGAAAATAGAGCTCATCAAGAGGGGTTCAGAGCCAAAAATAGAGCTACCCCCGGTTGATGTGAGTGAGGACCCCAACCTGCCAGATGTGTCCATAATATCAACGGGAGGTACCGTTGCGTCAATAATAGACTACCGTACAGGTGCAGTGCACCCGGCCTTCACCGCAGATGACCTTCTCAGGGCAAACCCCGAACTCCTGGACATGGCAAACATAAGGGGTAAGGCCGTCCTGAACATTCTCAGTGAGAACATGAAACCAGAATACTGGGTTGAAACCGCAAGGGCCGTATACCGGGAGATAGATGATGGTGCAGATGGCGCTGTTGTTGCACATGGAACCGACACCATGCACTACACATCCGCCGCCCTGAGCTTCATGCTCAAAACTCCAGTCCCTATAGTTCTTACTGGCGCCCAGAGGAGTTCAGACAGGCCATCATCGGATGCAAGCCTCAACATACAGTGCTCGGTGAGGGCCGCCACCTCTGATATAGCTGAGGTCACGGTCTGCATGCATGCAACCATGGATGACCTCACCTGCCACCTCCACAGGGGGGTGAAGGTGAGGAAGATGCACACCTCAAGGAGGGACACCTTCAGGAGCATAAATGCCCTCCCCCTCGCAGAGGTAACACCAGGGAGCATCAAAATACTTGACGCTGACTACAGGAAGAGGGGTTCAGCTGAACTGGAACTCCGTGACAGTGTGGAGGAGAGGGTTGCCCTCATAAAGAGTTACCCTGGTATGTCCCCTGATATCATAGAATGGCACCTGGAGAGGGGCTACAGGGGACTGGTCATGGAGGGTACAGGCCTCGGGCACTGCCCCGACACACTGATACCGGTACTCAGGGAGGCCCATGATATGGGGGTTCCTGTTGCCATGACATCCCAGTGCCTTAATGGAAGGGTCAACATGAACGTCTACAGCACAGGAAGGAGGCTCCTCCAGGCGGGTGTCATACCCTGCGCAGATATGCTCCCGGAGGTCGCCTACGTCAAGATGTGCTGGGTCCTGGGACAGACATCTGAACCAGGAGGGGTGCGTGAAATGATGATGGATAACATTGCAGGAGAAATCAAGGATAGGACATCAATAGCATACTTCAGGGGTTGATCAGATGAACTGGGATGAGATAGGACTCAAAATGGGCCTCGAGATACACCAGCAGCTTGATACAGAGAGCAAACTCTTCTGCCCTTGCAGAACAGAACTCATTGACTCAGAACCTGACCACGACATAGTTAGGAACCTCAGGCCAACCCAGAGCGAACTCGGGAAATTTGACAGGGCAGCCTTTGAGGAGGCCATGAGAAAACTTCACTTCCACTACGAGAACTACGATGATGGAACATGCCTGGTTGAGGCGGATGAGGAGCCACCCCACCCCCTCAACAGGGAGGCCCTTGAACTTGCAGTTACAATCGCACTCCTCCTCAACATGAGGGTTGTGGATGAATTCCACACCATGAGAAAGCAGGTCATTGATGGCAGCAACACCGGGGGCTTCCAGAGGACGGGCCTTGTTGCAACCGACGGTCACCTTGAAACACCACAGGGGACTGTTAAAATAGAGAACCTCTGCCTTGAGGAGGACGCCGCAAGGAGGATCAGGGAGACAGAGGATGGTGTTGTATTCAGGCTGGACCGCCTGGGCATACCCCTCGTTGAGATAACCACAGACCCATCCATCAGTGACCCCCAGCAGCTCAGGGACGTCGCATACCAGATAGGCCAGGTGCTCAGGAGCACCCGTGTTAAGAGGGGCCTCGGGACCATAAGGCAGGACCTCAACATATCCATACGTGAGGGGGCCAGGGTCGAGGTGAAGGGTGTCCAGGACCTTGACCTCATCCCCGAGATAGTTGAGAGGGAGGTCAGAAGGCAGCTGAAACTTGTTGAGATAAGAAACACCCTCAGGGAGAGGGGCGCCTCGGTTGAGGAGGATCTGGTTGATGTCTCAGAGGTCTTCGGGGATACTGAGTCAAAGATAATATCCTCGGCAGAGTCAGTGCTCGCTGTTAAACTAAGGGGCTTCCATGGACTGATAGGAACTGAAATACAGCCAGGAAGACGTTTAGGTACAGAGATGGCTGATTATGCAAAGAAGAGGGGCGTTAAGGGGATATTCCACACCGATGAACTCCCAGCCTACGGCATAACCCCCGAGGAGGTTGAAGCCCTCAGGGATGCTGTTGACGCTTCAGAGGATGATGCTGTGGTCATCGTGGCCCATGCTAGGGATACAGCAGAGAATGCCCTCAGGGAGGTCATCAAACGTGCCTGGATGGCCATTGATGGTGTGCCAGAGGAGACCAGGAAGGCCCTTCCCGACGGAAACACCCAGTACCTCAGGCCACTTCCAACCTCAAGCAGGATGTACCTTGAAACAGACATACCGCTCTTCAGCATAGAAGAGGAATTCATCGAAGAGATCCGAAAGAACCTCCCTGAACTTCCATCAGAGAAGAGGGAGAGGCTCATAGAAGAGTACGGTCTCAGTGAGGACCTTGCATCCCAGCTCGTTAAGAGGAACCTTGTTGAGGAATTCGAGGCCCTCGCAGAGTTCAGGGTTGATGTGACCGTGATAGCATCACTCCTCGCCTACACCCTCAGGGAACTTGGAAGGGAGGGCCATGATATGGACAGTATTGGCATTGAGGAACTCAGAGACGTCATCAGACTCCTTGAGGAGGGTAAGGTGTCAAAGGATGCCCTCAGGGACATAGTTGCCTGCATGGCCGATGATGGTCTAACAGCAGGGGAGGCTGCAGAGAAACTGGACCTCCTGCTCCTCACAGAGGATGAGGTTGAGGCTGTGATAGATGAGATCATTGAACTCAACCACGAAATGATCCAGGAGAGGGGTATGGGTGCAATGGGGCCCCTGATGGGTCAGGCCATGGGTAGGCTGCGTGGTAGAGCCGATGGTAAGGTTGTAAACAGGATACTGAACTCAAAAATCCGCGAAAGACTCTAAAAACCCCAACTTTCAAATTTTTTTTAGTTTCTAAAAAGCATGGCCCACCTACTTTTTAATGCAATTTAAACGCCTTAGTCCTGTGAACTCCGCATACTCTTTCTGGTAAGTAATTACTGAAACCCGGGAGCTGAAATTTATTGTGGAACCCGCGGAGATGCCTCAATAAGTCATTTACTGAAAATTATTAGAGTAGAGTTTAGTGCAGGCTTCATGGATGCATTCATGAACCATTTTACTGAAATCTTTATCTCAACCAAAAACCAAGATAAACCGTGAAGGTGGTATGATGACTGATTACGATATAATAGTTATAGGGGCTGGCCCCGCAGGACTAACAGCAGGCATCTACGGTGGAAGGCAGGGAAGCCGTGTCCTAATGCTTGATAAGGGACCTGCAGGTGGACTGGGCCTTGAGGTCCCCATGATGGAGAATTACCCTGGATTTGAGATGATAGCCGGGATGAGCCTCGTCACAAAAATGAAGAAACAGGCAACCAAGGTTGCTGAACTCAGGGAAATGGAGGAAGTGAAGGAGATAGAAAAGGATGACATATTCACAGTCCGAACCTCAAGGGACACCTACACAGCCTCTGCACTGATCTTTGCAACAGGGAGCAAACACAGGCAGCTGGGTGTGCCAGGGGAGAACGACCTCCTTGGGAGGGGTGTTTGTTACTGTGCAACCTGTGACGGCCCACTCTACAAGGGAAGGAAGGTCCTCATGGTTGGTGGAGGAAACAGCGCAGCCCAGGAGGCAGTGTTCCTCAAAAACATAGGCTGTGACGTCAGCATAGTCCACAGGAGAGATGAGCTGAGGGCTGACAGGTACCTCCAGGACAAGCTGAAGGAAATGGGCATCCCTGTGATATGGAACTCTGTTGTAACCGAGATAAGGGGTGATGAGAGGGTTGAGGAGGTCACAATACACAACCGTGTAACAGGCGAGGATGAGGCCCTGAAGGTTGATGGGATATTCATATCGATAGGTGAAGAGCCCCTCAATCAGCTAGCAGTTGAACTGGGTGTTGAGGTGGATGATGGTGGCTACATCATAACAGATAAAAGACAGAGGACAAACATCCCCCTTGTATACACTGCAGGGGATATCACAGGGGGCCTGAACCAGTGGGTAACGGCATGTGCAGAGGGTGCGATTGCAGCAACCTACGCCTACAGTGAAATACAGAGACTCTAAGAATTAAATTCCTTTTGGACCTATATCATTCAGAAAAATAATCATTATCAATCTTTTTAACAGAATAGGAAGCCACCTCGGTTACACCCACACCATGTTCAATCATGAAGTTCGCCATCTGCATACCATCAATTAGCACTATCCTGCTGTCAATTTTGGAGACATATTCCCTTGCACCTTCCGTGAAATTCGATGTAGTTATGAATATACCCTTTCCTGCCCTCTTACCCTGCAGTGCACCCACAAATTTCTGGATCTCGGGACGGGACACTGAACTGTTCCAGCGCTTTGCCTGTATGTAGATAACGTCAAGGCCGAGCCTGTCCTCCTTTATTATTCCATCGACGCCACCATCGCCCTGCCTGCCAATGGCACTTCCTGCATCCTCCCTGGAGCCGCCGTACCCCATCCTCACAAGTAGATCCACAACAAGTCGTTCAAAGAATTCTGGTGAACTGTTCCTGACGATATCCAGGATTTCTGCTGCAAGACCCTTCCTGAGTTCATCATAGGCCCTTTCAAGTCTCTCCTCGGGGGTGAGTCTCTCCCTCCTCGAACCGGCTCTTTTTCGACGCTTTTTACGGGTCTTTCTTGGTTTCCCTGATCCTTCGCGAAACTCTGCAAATTCAGGGAACTGCATCAGAAAATCAACGTCAATGACGGATGGATCCTCTTTGAGAACCTCCAGTCCACGCTCTGTGATATTAAAAAATCCCCTTTTCCTTGATTCAAGGAGACCCGCCTTCTTGAGGTATGTCTTGGCCCAGGAAACCCTGCTTCTGAACTTTGGGGAGCCACTTGGCATGAGTTCGTTTAAATCGTCCGGGGATAACTGGAACTCCTCTGCAAGTTTTTCCATTGCCCCATTTAAACTCTGCTCTCCCTCACCTGCCAGCCTCAGGAGGGGTAACATTATATCCTGAAAATCAGGGACGGCTATATGCACCCCTCCGGTGTCATCTTCCCTCTCTGAGGAAGACATATATCACATAGGCGATTATAAGAACCACTATAACCGGCAGCAGCCAGACAAGAACATAGAATGCCACAACCGCAAGTACAAGTGCAACCAGAATGTAAATTATATCCATGGCCTCCATAATATTTAATTATCCAATGAAATATAAATAGATTTTCAGAATCAGACAGGGAGAATGTTTATGATACTCATCATCAACAATCACGGCCAGTACAACCACAGAATACACAGGACACTCCGGTATCTCCAGATACCATCCAGTCTCGTGCCCAACACAACACCACTGGATGAGATAATCTCAATGGAACCAGATGGCCTCATACTCGGCGGCGGCCCATCACTTGAGATGGCAGGTAACTGTGTTGAATACATCCAGAAACTCGATATCCCGATACTGGGTATCTGCCTGGGCCACCAGCTCATAGCCCTTGCATATGGGGGAGAGGTTGCAACCGCCGAGGCAGAGAGCTACGCCCAGATAGAACTGGAGATACTGGACGAGGACGACATATTCAGGGGCCTGGGCCCCAGGATGAGCGTATGGGCCTCCCACAAGGATGAGGTTAAGAGGCTCCCCGAGGACTTCGATGTGCTTGCAACCTCAAGCATATGTGAGGTGGAGGCCATGAAACACCATGAGAGGCCAGTATACGGTATACAGTTCCACCCTGAGGTCCACCATACACAGGATGGTCACAGGGTCTTTGAGAACTTCCATGAGGTCTGTAAGAACCTCTAAGAGAATTCATTTCATGGCAGACCTCAACGTCAGTCCAAGAGTAAGGTTTCATGGAAAGGCTGACCTTAACATTAAATAGGAGCCGCACAAATAATTAACCAATCATTTTTATCCGGTGATATTAATGCTGAATCCATCTGATTTTATTGAGGAAGCTGTTGAAGAGATAAGAAATACCGTGGGTGATGAAAAGGCAATAATAGCACTCTCAGGAGGAGTTGACAGTTCCGTGGCCTCTGTACTTGCAGGTAAGGCCATAGGTGATAACCTGACAGCGGTCTTCGTTGACCATGGACTCCTCAGGGAGGGTGAGGCAGAATACGTGAAGAAGACCTTCAGTGAGAGGCTTAACTTCCGCTACATTGATGCATCAGAAGAGTTCCTGGGGGAACTTGAGGGTGTAACAGACCCTGAGGAGAAACGTAAGATAATCGGAAGGGTCTTCATTGAGGTCTTTGAACGGGTGGCAGAGGAGATAGGTGCAAGGTACCTGGTGCAGGGTACCATAGCCCCCGACTGGATCGAGAGCGAGGGTAAGATAAAATCCCACCACAACGTTGCACTCCCCCATGGACTGGTACTTGAGATAGTGGAACCCATAAGGGAACTGTACAAGGATGAGGTGCGGGAAATTGGCCTTGAACTCGGCCTTCCCCGTGAGATGATCCAGAGGCAGCCATTCCCTGGGCCTGGACTTGCAGTGAGGATCGTGGGTGAAATAACCAGGGAGAAAATAGAGATATGCAGGAGGGCCAACGCCATCGTGGAGGAGGAGGTCCTTGAAAGCGGACTCCATGAGAGCCTCTGGCAGTACTTTGCTGTGCTTACAGACACCATGGTGACCGGTGTCAAGGGTGATGTGAGGGACTTCGGCTACCTCGTGGTCATAAGGATGGTTGAATCCCTTGATGCAATGACCGCCAGTGTCCCTGAACTCCCCTGGGACCTTGTGAAGAGGATATCAAAGCGTATAACCTCCGAAATACCTGAGGTTACACATGTGGCGCTTTCTGTGAGTGATAAGCCACCAAGTACCATTGAATTTGCCTGAATTAGATTTTTGAAATTTTTGGGACATCCTCTTTTATTCTTTAGTTTCATCCAGGTAAGCTCCCCCTACAAAAGTTCCTTTTATCATGTGTTATGATCCGGTTCTGCAACGCTGCCAGTCATGGATCTGAGATCCCTCTAAAAAGATGAATGATTATAATATAATCTAATATACATTTAAGAACATATTTCCAGTCATGAGTGAAAAAATACCCATATTCTCCGCTGCAGGTGGAAATGTTGAGATGGTTGAAAAAATCCAGTTAACCGTTGAGGAGTGGCGGGAGATACTTGAACCCGAGGCCTTCCGTGTTGCAAGGTGCGGAGGCACGGAACCCCCATTCACAGGTAAATACCATGACTTCCATGGTGACGGTATATACCGCTGCGTGTGCTGCGGTACGGATCTTTTTGACTCAGAAACCAAATTTGATTCAGGCACAGGATGGCCAAGCTTCTATGAGGCTATATCAGAGTACAATGTGGAGTTCAGGGAGGACCGGAGCCTTGGAATGGTGCGCTGTGAGGTCCTCTGTGCGAGGTGCGGCGCCCATCTTGGCCATGTATTCGATGACGGCCCCCTGCCAACAGGTAAGAGGTACTGTATGAACTCAGCGGCACTTAAATTCATCCCAAGGAGCCAGATACGCTGAGGTTCAAATATAGAGGCCTGGAGGCATTTAATGGCTGAGGACTTTGGAAGGTACTGGGTGGCCGGACTCATAATGGCCGTTGCCGGTGGTATGCTGAACACCCTCACCTACATCATAGGAACCTGGAGACCTGAACAATACCCTGAGTGGCTGCTGGGAATACTCACAGGTGCAATAGGGGTCATCATGTTCATCCTGGTACCCTGGATCTACGGGAGGCTAGTGGAGTTCATATACATGAGGTTCATAGCCAGGAGCTGAAGAAAAACCCTAGCTAAACACCCCTGAGTAAGGCCACCCCTGAAGAGCTAGAAGAAACAGAGCTGAAGAAAAACCCTAGCTAAACACCCCTGAGTAAGGCCACCCCTGAAGAGCTAGAAGAAACAGAGCTGAAGAAAAACCCTAGCTAAACACCCCTGAGTAAGGCCACCCCTGAAGAGCTAGAAGAAACAGAGCTGAAGAAAAACCCTAGCTAAACACCCCTGAGTAAGGCCACCCCTGAAGAGCTAGAAGAAACAGAGCTGAAGAAAAACCCTAGCTAAACACCCCTGAGTAAGGCCACCCCTGAAGAGCTAGAAGAAACAGAGCTGAAGAAAAACCCTGGCTAGACACCCATCATTGAAGCTGCCTCGTTGAGGAGCTCATTGGCCTCATTTATCATGAGACCCGCATGGACAAAGTGGTCATCATCACCATCATCATAGAACCTCATGAACTCCCTCAGAGAATCCCTGTAAATCCCCGCCGCCCTGAGGATCGTGCTGTGCACACCCTCCAGTCCAGGATCCGGGACTTCAACCCTTATATCATTGAATATTTCACTTAAGGAACGTTCGATATCCATAAATTCCTCTTTGAGTTCCTCAGGATTCTTCCCGCCCTTCAGAAGGAGAAGGTTACCCCTGAATCGGTTCACATTGTACCCTATCCTCTGGACATGCCTCTGCATACTTTCAGTGTACATAGGACCTCCCCATTTCAATCTAAGTGTCCTTCTGAAAAAATAGATTTCCATTTATTCCCTATATTCAAGTGTACCATGTTCCTGCAGTAGTATCATATGGATGACGTGTATGAGAAGGAGGATATGTTGTGCCGTTCAATCTTATCCCCATCATTTATTTTTTGATCCATATGAGTGTTATGGCGATTATTGTGCCGAACCATACAGCTGCGGGCACTATAGGCTATAAGGCCTGATAAATCCATCTCATTTTTAGGTATGTGAGGAAGGCGAGTATTCCTGCGAAAACCATCGCTGGAATCATTATGTCTATGATTTCATCGTCTGGGTCGCTTAGAACCGCCATCTTATCTAGCAGCCTATATGATATCTGTCTGTTCTTCTCTGATACTGCAGAAAACTTGTACATGTTCTATACAAGAATATAACGAAATAAAATACACCTGAAAAACCAACTCCATAACTCACATGTCAGTAATGGCCGTTATACCCGCCCACCCGTCCAATAGTATAGTCTGCGTCCTCTGCTCCGGGCGCGGGATTTTCATCTATAAAGAGTATCTTATGTAACTTTGTATTTGTCATAAAATGATTCTTGTTTACATAAGATTCTTGAGGAGTTTATTTTGTCATGCTTGAAAATAAAATATGTGGAGGTTGAGAAGAAAACTTTGATAGTCGCTTTTTTGGGAACCTGATATTCCCTTTTGGGTCTGTGCAGTGGGTGTTGATCCACTTTCAGGTTATCTGGGAAGAGGGGGATAAGATTGGGCTGATGGGGGGCTGCTATTTGGAGGCCAAAAATGCCCTGAACCTCTTTATTTTGGTGTTGGCTTGTTGTTGGGTTTAACGCTCCTCAAATATATAACCGAGAAAGAAAAAGTACACCTATTAGGGACATTATAACAAAAAGTGTTTTGATCACCCATTTTCCTCGCCTCTAAACACATTCTTCGACAGAAAATAGATTAGCAAAAACATATTTCCCAGTAAAAGACACGTTAACAATATAATAGGTAGTTTAGGCCCAGTAGGCAGTAAAGCCAACTTACTACCCGTAAACAGTAAAACCAACAAAATTGTAAAACACGATAACGACGCCAAAAACTGAAAAAGCTTAGATGTATGCTGCATCCTCCCACCTCAAACTACCATCAGGGTCTTTGGCGTTCCATGTTGTATGCGATGGGATCCC
This sequence comes from Methanothermobacter sp. DP, assembly GCF_026692625.1. Taxonomy (NCBI): domain Archaea; kingdom Methanobacteriati; phylum Methanobacteriota; class Methanobacteria; order Methanobacteriales; family Methanobacteriaceae; genus Methanothermobacter; species Methanothermobacter sp. DP. The sequence continues at coordinate 828,110 of NZ_CP113501.1, forward strand.
TCATACTGAAGTCTTGGATTCTTTGATTAAAAGGGTTGCCACTATTAGAGCAAAAATACCTATTAATATTCTGTTTAGGATTATCATTGTTAAAGCAAAGATGTATACTAATATTATGGAGGATTTGGCTAACCATTCCATGTTGAGTTTCCCTATCTTATTTAAGAAGATGAAAGAGATTATGAGGAATGCGAAAGCCCCCACATCCCCTTCATTGACGAAAAAAAATCCAATGGCAAGCAACACACCACCTATAACTCCATATAAGAGAAAATCCAACCTCTTTTTCCGTTCTCCTAAACCTCCTAATATCAGTAATATACAACCTATAAATACTAATATAAAAAGTATACAGCCTATGATTATTCTTGAACCTAACATAGAACCACCCCTTCTTTTTCTCCAATCATTCACTCCACCACAATCGCATTTGAACTAAAGCCAAAACCAAACACAGCTTAGTAGATCTGCCACTGAACCCAACACCCTAGGTAATCAGCACAAATAAAGCTTATCAATCCAAACAAACCACCACCTTAAATATATACTGCCTCATCCCACCGTAGAGTACCATCAGGATTATTCGGTATTTCAATATAGTGTATACAATGATCCTCACCAACATAACTTCTCAACTCATAACCATAAGCCCAGCTACGATGAATCGAAATATACTTCCAGTACTCTTTTGGAAGATAATGATCTCTAAATCTCAATATGTTCTCACCTATCCACATACAAGACCCAATTGGCACTAATATTACACTAGCACCTCCTTTTGACACGTATCCAAAAACAATAAGTAAAATATCTATAATGTCTCTTGGAATGTATGTTTGGTGTTCTATGATGAATTTTTTGATATCGTCTGTGATGAGTTGTGATATTTTTTTATAGGTTTAATATTTTTTCTTTAAGATTTTCCAGTTTTTTTGGGCGTGGGGGGCTGGGGATTCTTTTATTCCCGTATATTAAGGTTACTATGAGTGTTAATGCTGCTAGTATCTTGAAGGGTTCTGACATATAATAAATAAGGATGACGCATGAAATTAAAGTTAGTATGTATATAATGGCTTCTAATCTTTTCTTTTTATCAGGGTATTTTCCAGCCGCCTCACAACCTAAATAATCAGCCACCCCTACCAATATTAGCCATGGAAACGCCAGATTAAAACCTAAAACAATATAACAAGCAATGAAAAGGGAACATAAAATTCCTTCGATGATAAATAACGACCATTTCATATCTTCACTCATGCTTTCAGCCTCAAGGCATCATCATATTTATAGCCTTCACTCTTGTACCATTGCTCATATTCTCTCAGTCCATTAACCAATAAATCCAAACCACCACCCAAACTTGACAAACGAGAGAACCATCCTCCACTTTCCAATCCTCCTAGTATTGTTACAGCACCCAAGAATATCAGTTTTGCATGTTCAATCCTCTCTTTGACAATTTCCCATCCATCAAACCTGTACACCATCCTCCAATTGCATGTTAAATTTTCTAGAACTCCTCTAAGCGGTTCTATAGAACCTAAATAATAATATATGATGCTGGAGCAACAAACAATATACATTTCACCTGGGAAAACAGCCGCCAACAAAGGCCCAAAAGGCAAATCCATAAACCTCTCAACCTCCATAACAATCAGACCAAGTTCTTTGGCCCATTCTGTTTGTTGGTGGTAGTAGCAGTATGCTCCCATGAAAGCATAGATCATGTCCCTTACTATCCCTGTTGCATGGTCTATGATGAGGTATCTTCCCTGCCCGTCACTGATAAGCGCATACTTCGTTTTCTAGGATGTTTAGTGACCTGCCGTTGAGGAGTGTTAGGCCTATTCCTGTTGTGCGGAGGTTTTGATCCTGGGATTTGGGTTTATGGTTGATTTTTTTGGATGGTGAGTTCTTTCAGGGCTTTTTTGGCTTTTTTGTATTCTGGATCTATTTCCAGGGATTTTTCGTAGCATTTTAGTGCTTCTTTGTGTTTGCCGAGTTTTTGTAGTGCTGCTCCTTGCATGTACCATAGTGTTTTGTTTTGCGGGTCTAGTTTGAGGGTTTTCTTGTAGCATTTCAGGGCTTCCTCTGCTTCTTTGAGGTCTTCTAGGATTATGCCTTTCCATTTCCATGCATCAGCGAATTCTGGGTTTATTTCAAGGGCTTTTTGAAAGCATTCCAGTGCATCCTCATATTTTCCAAGTTTCCTGAGGAGTACTCCCTTATTAGCCCATGTTCCATCATCTTCTGGATCTATTTCTAAGGCTTTTTCATAGCATTCTAGTGCCTCATCATATCTCTCAAGTTCTTCAAGGACTACTCCTTTGTTGTTCCATGCTTCTGCTAGTTTTGGATTGTTTTTGAGGATTTTTTCATAGCATTCTAAGGCTTTCTCTGGTTTTTTGAGTTTTAGTAGTGTTATTGCATTGTAGTGGAGGATTTCCGGGTCGTTTGGTCTTGCTTTGAGGGCTTCCTGAATTCTTTGAGGGCTTCTTTGTAGTCTCCACGTTCTAGGCTTGATCGGCCCCCAGCAAGGTGCCATCCAGCCTTTCCCTCGGCTATCCAATCCTTTATCTTCTTAAGGGGGGTCATGCTCCAGCCTCTCTCAACTTCTTTTTCATGTAATCGTTGGGTCCTAGTATGCAAGTTTTTATCGTCTCATGATTCTGATAGGCTTCCTATGCTTGCAGCGGAACCTATTATGGGTTGATTCTTTATTTATCTGTTAGTATAGGTTTACATAAGGTTTTTTCATGTCTTAAGGATTCTAATCGTAAGAATTGCGAGCATCATTAGCCCAAAAATTCTGATCGCCTCTTGATGGCGAATTATCCAATCTTCTTTTTTTCTGAAAAAATACAATAAAACGAAAAGGAGCCCCACGACTAACCAGTCAGTCAACTCAACCTTTGGGCTGTTTAAATATAACAGTTCAAGGAAAAAGATTATGAAAGTAACCATAAAAAGTATATCAAATTTTCTTTCACCTTTTTCAGACCTTTCAATCATTACAACCCCTCTATTTACCTAAATGTATATTGTTTCATTCTCTCTTAGCGTATCATCTGGATTTTTAGGAATCTCCTTGTAGTGTATACAATTATCCGCACCAATGTATGCTTCCAGTTTGTATCCATATATCGGGCCACGATGAAGGGATATATACTTCCAATATTCCCTAGGTAGGTAATGATCCCTTATATTAAGAATCAAATCCCCTTCTGCAATAATACAAAAAACAAGGCTACAGTTGCCACAAAAGATCCTCCTTCTAACATAAAATAACAGCCACCAACCACACCTACTGCATCTAGAATATCCTTTGGGATGTATGTTTGATGTTCCACGATAAATTCTTTGATGCTACCTGTAATGTTGTTGAGTTTGGAGTCTATGTAGGCTATTGTTGTTGCGTATGCTGCCATGTTAACTCTTATGAGGCCCTGACCCACCAGGCCATAACTGATGATTTCCAAAGGTCATGGGATTGTGTGGGGCGGGTTGTATTGGGCTAATAAGGCCTCTTGAAGGCTTTTCTCGCGTTGTCCTTTAAGCCTTCAAAGGTTTGCTGTGCTGTTATCCTAAGAGTGACTTTAGCCTTTCATTTGGAGTTCTTTCAGGGCTTTTTTGGCTTTTTTGTATTCTGGGTCTATTTTCAGGGCTTTTTTGTAGGATTTTTTGGCTTTTTGGTGTTTTCCAAGTTTTTGTAGTGTTTTTCCTTGCATGTACCATAGTGTTTTGTCTTGGGGGTTTAGTTTGAGGGCTTTCTCGTAGCATTTCAGGGCTTCCTCTGGTTTTTTGAGGTCTTCCAGGATTATACCTTTCCATTCCCATGCATCGGCGAATTCTGGGTTTATTTCAAGGGCTTTTTCAAAACATTCCAGCGCCTCCTCATATTTTCCAAGTTTCCTGAGGAGTACTCCCTTGTTAGCCCATGTTTCGTCGTTTTCTAGGTTTATTTCTAAGGCTTTTTCATAGCATTCCAATGCCTCATCATATCTCTTAAGTTCTTCAAGGACTACTCCTTTGTTGTTCCATGCTTTTGCATTTTTTTGGTTTATTTCTAAGGCTTTTTCATAGCATTCTATTGCTTTTTCAGGTTTACCGATTGTGTCAAGGAGCGCTCCTTTGTTGTTCCATGTTCCATCGTCTTGTGGATCTATTTGTAGTGCCCTTCCATAGCATTCCAATGCCTCATCATATCTCTTAAGTTCTTCAAAAATTAGTGCTTTGTTGTACCATGCCTCTACGAATTCTGCGTTTATCTGTAATGCTTTTTCATAGCATTCCAATGCCTCCTCATATTTTCCGAGACTGCGTAATCCGTTACCTTTATTATACCATGCTTTTGCATTTTTTTGGTTTATTTCTAAGGCTTTTTCATAGCATTCTATTGCTTTTTCAGGTTTACCGATTGTGTCAAGGAGCGCTCCTTTGTTGTTCCATGTTCCATCGTCTTGTGGATCTATTTGTAGTGCCCTTCCATAGCATTCCAATGCCTCATCATATCTCTTAAGTTCTTTAAGGACTACTCCTTTGTTGTTCCATGCTTCTGCTAGTTTTGGATTGTTTTTGAGGATTTTTTCATAACATTTTAAGGCTTTCTCTGGTCTTTTGAGTTTTAGTAGTGTCATTGCATTATAGTGCAAGATTTCCGGGTCGTTTGGACTCGCCTTGAGGGCTTTCCTGAATTCTTTAAGAGCTTCTTTGTATTTTCCCTGTTTTAGGCTTGATCGGCCCCCGCTGAGGTGCCATCCAGCCTTTCCCCTGGCTATCCAATCCTTTATCTTCTTAAGGGGATTCATGCTCCAGCCTCTCTCAACTTCTTTTCCAGGTAGTTTTTGAATCCTAGTATGCATGCCTCTATCGCCTCGCGATTCTCATATGTTAACAGGGCCACAACGCCCATTCCGGTGCCTATTATAGTGCCTCCATGTTTTATGGCGCCCACAACATCCCCATCCTTTAAAGCCTCCTTGAACAGCTCCCATTCATCCCTCATGAATTTACCTAAATTATTTATAGCCCTTTCTATATCGTCGGGATCGCCACCAACACTACCACTGCTAACCGCCCTTAGAGTATCTACGGCTTCTCTATACTCATTTACCATTCTACGGGTCCATCCGTCTGACTGTCTTGATAGTATTTCAAGATAGTTTTGTATTGGTTCTGTGTCTCCTGTTAGTAATGTGTAGGTGATGAATGTTGGCAGACCACCTGGTGTTAGTAGTAGTGTCATTATTGCGGCGTCTTTGATGTATGGTAGCCATTCAGGATGCTCCATGATAATATATGTGGCCAGGGTAACAGCCAAACTCAAACCAAGGGTTTCTGGGGCTGAAAGCACACCCAGTTCAAGCACAGCAGCCTCGGCTGTTGAAACACCAGCAACACCAATAAATTTCCACCAACCACTCCCATTCAAAATTTCATTCCCAAGTTTTTTGGCTAGTTCTGTTTGCTGGTGGTAGTAGCAGTATGCTCCCATGAAAGCATAGATCATGTCCCTTACTATCCCTGTTGCATGGTCTATGATGAGGTATCTTCCCTGCCCGTCACTGATAAGCGTGTAATTCCCGCTTTCGAGAATGTTTAGTGACCCGCCGTTGAGGAGTGTTAGGCCTATTCCTGTTGTGGGCGCGCTTGTGGGGTCTGATCCTGGGAAGAGGGCCTCCATCACATAGTATTCTATTGGATTTATAGCTGATGTTCTCGCATAATTGAATGCTTTTATGTTTTCGGGTGTGCCTTCTGCTTTCACGGCCATGTTGTGGTTGCATTCGAGGCTTATCCATGTCCCTGGGCTGTGGTCTCCTGCTGAGACCATCACTGGCATGGTCCTGGTCCATGTTACATTATAGCGCGTGGCTGCTTCTTCTGCGATGAGATCGTGGAGGTATATTACTTCAAGGCCTGTTAGGAATGTTCCGTGGGCTGCCTTTAATGGTCCGGGCTCGTATGTCCTGTTTAGCCACTTTTGTAATGTCTGGTTTGTTATCTTCCCTGTGGCGAGGGTGTAGGTTATGATGGCGTCGTAGTTGCTAGCCTCCCAGATGAGAGTGTCGTTTATTATGATATTGGGTCCTGTTTCTCCTGGTGGGTGTATGTATTGGCCGTTTGTGTAGAGTAGGAGGAGTGTTCTTGTTGATTTGTTCCCTGGGAATGTTATATTGGCTATTGTCACCTTTTCCTCGCCGGGATACTCCACACTGACCTGTAAAGGGTCTATGCACTTGTTATAGTTTGTGAGTATGAATGTCTTTTCTGCCTGGGTTAAATTGAAGTTGTTGAGATATTCATTCACTTGAGGTTCTGCTCCGAGCTTTGTGTAAATTTCTATGAGTCTGTTCAGGCCAGCTATGACTTGCCAGACTATTTCTCTTTGGCTCTGGCTGTTAGCCTGGTAGAATGGGTTAGTGACCTCGGCTAGTTTGTATGCTGTGCCATCCTCCACAAGGAATATTGTTTCATTGAATAGGCCCGAAGCTATAGCCCCTATACTAATCCATTTAACCGTGTCATTGAGCGGAATTTTAAATGTTAAATTTAGGGGCTTCCCAGAGGATGTTGCCGTGGAATTAACATGGACCGTTGCAAGCATAACCTCCAATGTCATAGTCTTCGTGTCTGTTATGCCATAGCCTTGGACTGTTAGGGTTACTTTGTAGGTTCCTGGTTTGTAGGCGTGTACTGGATTCTTCTGGGTGCTTGTGCTTTGGTCTCCGAAGTCCCATTTGTAGTATTGTATTGTCCCTGTACTTTTATCCTGGAATTGGACATTATAGCCTTGTATTGTGTAGGTGTAGTCTGCCCTTGGCCTTACTATAATTCCACCCTTACCTGTAACATATTCTACTGTTACATAGTTTGGTAGTCTTCCTGTGCTGTTGTAGAAGTTTATTATCCTTGCATTGGCATATATTAGGCTTTCTGGGCGGACTTGTCCGATGGCTGTGCTGGCATAATTCGGCGACCTCCCATAGGATTCCATGAAAGCCTTAACATTCTTTGCCACCTGCAGGTATCCTGCTTTTTGGAGTGTTCCTGTTCCTGTTCCACTTGGACTGGGCGGGGAGGCCATACTATTGAATGACAAGCCAACTCTCCTAGCCTGATCGAGGTTTATGATGGTTGTGGATGAGGCGTAGAGGTAGTCGTCTGCCGACACATTCTTACCGTTAATCGCAACCTGTGATGGTATTTTTTCATGTTGTGCGGTGTAGTTTCCGATCAGCTTTGAAGCGTCACAAATCTCATTATAGGATAAACTCACAGCTGAAGAACTGCCCAAAAGACAGAAACAAGAGAGGATTGCCAGAAGAAACAATAACCTCCTCATAAATAACCACCACCATAATATGATAATACATTATAGTATAAAAAGATTACTATCTCTTTTAGGGGCGAAAAATATAAAAGGTGGGGTTTAAGACGAGAGCATGAATCCCATCATTACAAGCTTAAACAGGAAAAAATAGGCACTTACCATCCCCCCCAGATGGGCAAAGAGAAACCTCATTTCTTTACATAATGATTCTTCTAGGGAAATACAGAATTTTTCCTGCTCCCCCATTCTTAGGTGTTCCTACAATATGCAATGGAGAAGTATGAAGTAGGAAGGAAAACACAGGGTAAAAAGATATTTTGGTGAAACCGTGAAAAACACCTATACAAAAATATACTATAAACGATATTGTACATGAGATCAGAAGAAAAAACAAAAACAGGGAAATACTCATTATCTTTAACGAAGTACAGCAGATGTCAAAAAGCACAATGCGAATTTTCTTGATATAAAGAATAAGTTTCAGTGAGGTGTCATAAAAACAATAAATATCCAGAAACCCAGTCCCTCCAATGGGATATGATGACGGGTCAGGTGTACCATAAAAACAATAAATATCCAGAAACAGAGCTTTAACAATGATACGGTCAAAGTACGCCTTCCTCAAGAGGCTCACCAGGGACCTCAAAATGAGGTCCGTGGAGGTGGGAGAGGAGCTTGAGGGGGCCACACCCCCATCGGTATTCATAGGGAGCTGGAACTACCCCAGGGTCTACGCTGGACCCATGATAGCACCCATCCAGGGTGAGGTGGAGATATTTGACTCCCCTGAGAGATGGATACCCGAGAGTAAAACACAGGAGGAGATCATAGACTACCGCCTCAACCTCATAAGGGGCAAGCAGCTAGTGGGAGTCAGGGACCTTGATAACCATCTCGTGGAGAAGCTCCAGGAAATATCCCTCTCATCAGGGGCCATTGAAAGCGAGGCCCAGTTCAGGAGAAAACCAAGAGGCCTGTTTTTCAGTGAGGAGCAGACACCCCACGGCCCCAGCGCAGTCCTTGAGAACTTTGAGATAGAGAACGTCAAATGGGACCGTGAACTTGAAAGGGCCCACTACGACACTGACCTCAGGGCAGATGAGGCAATAGTGGAACTCCACAGAAAGGGAACCCCATTCTCTGCCATCCAGAAGGCCCTCTCAGTTGGTGCACTTGGTGATGCCATGAAAAGGAGGCTTGTCCCCACAAGGTGGTCAATAACAGCCTGCGACAGCACCCTGGCGGACCACTTCCACAGGAGGGTTCTTGAATATGATATCCTGGACACCTACAGGGTCCATGAATTTGAAAGCCTCAAAAACAGATACCTCATACTCCTCACACCCTCAGAGTGGCAGTATGAGTGGATGGAGGCCTTTATAAAGCGTGACGGGCGTGCAATGATATTCTCAGACCATGAAACACTGAAGGGTAAGAGGGAGTACTCAAGGGTTGGTGGCTGCTACTACAGCGCCAGGATGGCTGTCCTTGAGGCCCTTGACAGGGAAGAGAAACAGGCAGGTGCAATCATACTCAGGGAGGCCTACCCGGGCTATGTGCCCCTGGGTGTCTTCAACGTCAGGGAGAACGTTAAAAACGCCATGAATGTAAGGCCACATGAGTTCAACGGCCTTAAAGAGGCCCTTGAATTCATGGACAGCAAACTTAAACTTGGACTTGATGCATTCAGAAGGAGGAGTAACCTGCTGCGGGACATCAGTTCTTCAAGGCAGACAACCCTGGACTCCTTCTTCAGGTGATATCATGAATTCAGAAACCCCAGCAGAGATGATGGAGGATCTTGAACCCCTTAGACTCAGATTCAGAGAACCATCACCTGAAACAAAAAGAGCCATCTGCAAAGCCGCACTCTACAGGGAAATACCAGACCCTGAAAAGAAAATCAGGAGGATCACAGGACACAGATACGCAAGACTCCTCAGCAGCGGGAATGCCGCAATCCTCCTCACTGTATCCCGGCTCGATGGTCCCATCCTCGTGCCTGACCAGGGCGGATGGCGGGGCTTTAAGAGGATACCTGAGATCCTTGGCAGGGAGGTTTTCACGGTCAAGACAGAGATGGGAATCATTGACCCTGAAGTCCTGGAATCACGTCTTGAAGATACAGGGGCCAGGGCAGTTTTTGTCACAAGCTTCGCCGGTTATACAGCGGAGCAACCCATCGCAGAACTCTCAGATATCTGCAGATCCCATGATGCAATCCTGGTTGAGGACGCATCCGGGAGCGTCTCTGACCCCCTTGAAAGGCTATGCAATGGTAAAAAAAGTCACATTATAATTGCATCCACTGGCTCTCCAAAAACCGTTAACGCAAGTGGTGGCGGGTTCATCTCAACCTCCATTCCAGAGTTTGTGCAGCAGGACATGCTACTATCCGCCCTCAAGGCGGATCCATATGTGAGGGCTGCCGTTGCCGCCGAACTTGATGTCGCCAGGAGGAACCTCACAGAGACCCTCAGGGCATGCAGTTACCTCAAAGAAAAACTTGAGGGGGCATTCCACCCTGAAAAAAGAGGTATAAATGTTATAATCCCATCCAGCACCCCCAGGGAGGATGTTAAAACTCTGAGAAAACTTATAACAGCAGATGGCAGGAGCATATTCACAGCATGCCCCTCACCTGACAGGATACTTGAGAGTGCAGTTGCAGTGGAGGTTAAGAACCTGGATGTGGGATGCCTCACCCATGAGAACCTTGAGAGGATGGCGGAGATCATCTCCTCTGTTATATGAAGGTGGAGTATCCTCAAATCCCCATCATAAACTATAAAACCTGGAGCATCGTCGTCCTCTCCATGAGTGCATTCTCAACTCCAACTGTTTTTACCTCCTCCCCAAGACCATAGAGGCTTCTGAGATAATCCTCATCTGGTTCAAGGACCCTGTCATCCCTCTGGAACCGGGAATCAAGGAATTCCTGGACATCAGTCTCGCAGTCCACAAGGATCGCGCAGATCTCCATTTCACCCTTCCTGACACCTAAAAGTTCAAGGGCCCGGCTTATCTGCCTGGTACCTGCAATACGTAGGCATATCTCAATTCCAGGGTCGCTGGAAATATTCTGACCCCTCTCAAAGGCCCTGAGGGCGTGGAGTGCACCATGGAGTGCATGGTCACTCCCTGCAACGGCCCTTGCATCAACAAGCTGGAGTGTGCATGGGAACCCTCTTATCTCATTCAGGAGTTCATCCAGGTCTTCAATGGTTCCACGGTATCCCCTGATATCTATATTCACCTAACCACCCTTCTGATTCTGAGCTGCCTCATTTGCCAGCAGCCTGTTAACACCGCTGAGGAAGGCCTCCACACTGGCCATGATGATGTCAGGCTGGGTGCTCCTGGCACTTATTATCCTGTCACCGTGCCTCAGCTTTATAACAACATCGATGAGGGCATCTGTACCCCCTGTTATGGCGTCCACATGGTACTCCTCAAGGGTGATATCTGCAAAGTCCTCAAGGCTCTTCTTTATGGCAACTATGGCAGCATCCACCGGACCAACCCCTATACCTGCCTCAAGGACCTCATTACCATCCACCCTAAGTTTGACCGATGCTGTGGGTGTCACCCGGTTACCTGAGACTATGGTGACCTCCTCAAGGTCCACAACCTTGTCCTCCATGACCCCGAGAACATCCTCTGCTATGGCCTGGAGGTCCACGTCGGTGACACATTTACCCATATCCCCCAGTGCCTTGACCCTCCTGAATATCTTCATCAGCTTATCCTCATCGACCTTCATTCCAAGCTCATCAAGCCTCTGTCTGAGGGCATGGGTCCCTATGTGTTTGCCCATGACGAACCTTCTCCTGTGGCCAACCATCTCAGGTGTTATTGGTTCATAGGTTTCCGCCTTCTTGAGGACTCCATCTGCATGTATCCCCGATTCATGGGCGAATGCGTTTTCACCGACTATTGCCTTGTTTGGCTGCAGGTATACCCCGGTCATCCTTGCGACCATTCTGGAGGTCTCATAGAGCATCTCGATGTTGATGTTTGTATCAACATCATAGAGTGATTTGAGTGCAACCACAACCTCCTCAAGGGCTGCGTTACCTGCACGTTCACCTATGCCATTGATGGTTGCGTGGACCTCGGATGCTCCTGCCCTTAAACCGGCGAGGGAGTTTGCAACTGCCAGTCCAAAGTCGTTGTGGCAGTGGACACTCAGTGGGACCCCAAGTTCTGAGAGTTCACCGTAGAATTCATAGGAGCGTTCAGGTGTGAGCATCCCCACGGTGTCACAGGCGCATATCCTCTCTGCCCCTGCAGCTATACCCTCAGTGAATACCCTCCTGAGGAATTCCATGTCGCTACGTGTTGAGTCCTCTGCTGAGAGTTCAACCAGGAGGCCATGGTCAACTGCGTACTCTGTGCAGTCCACCGCCTGTTCAAGGACCTCCTCCCTTGTTTTTCTTAGCTTGTGTTCAAGGTGCAGGTCAGAGGTGGGCACAACCAGGTGCACACTGTCAACTTCACATGAGAGCGCGGCGTCTATGTCATCCCTGACAGCCCTTGAAAAGCTGCAGATCTCAGCGTTCAGACCCTCTGATGTGATTCTCCTGATACCTTCCCTTTCACCCTCTGATGTGATTGCTGAGCCGGCTTCGATGATGTCAGCCCCCAGATCATCGATTTTTAGTGCTATTCTGAGTTTCTCCTCCGGGGTAAGGGAAACCCCTGGTGTCTGTTCTCCATCCCTCAGTGTGGTGTCAAGTACTCTAACCTGCAAATTAATCCCTCTTTCAGGTGCTCAGAAAATAGTTATTTTAGATTTTAGTTCCGACACTTATATATGGTTAAGTGTTCAGTTCTGTGCAAAGGATGACTATGGTTAAGCGTTCAGTTCTGTGCAAAGGATGACTATGGTTAAGTGTTCAGTTCTGTGCAAAGGATGACTATGGTTAAGCGTTCAGTCCTCTGCGGTGGAGGGCGCCAAACCGTACCTGTTCACTTCGTAAAATGCGTTGATACCGTTACACGGTTTCAATAACCCTTATAATCCTTGTGAGGCTCCTGTGCATCCTCATGGAGTATTTTTCTCTTACTGTGAACCTATCATCGATGAGTCCCTCAAGGTCAATGTAGTGGGGTGCTGCCATGCATATCACACCATCCTCTTTAAGATTTGAGTATGCTGAGTTCAGGAACTCCCTGTAGAGTTTCTCGCTCCTCTCACCTGCAGTTGATGCTGATATTCCATATGGGGGGTCTGTCACTATTGCATCCACCCCTCCCTCAAGCCTCAGATCCCTGGCATCGGATCTTATAACCTCAAAATCAGTTATACCATAGTGCTGAAGGTTTTTCCGTGTGCCCTCAACCATCCTCCAGTCTATATCCGCACCCATCACCCTCACACCCATGAGGCCTGCCTCTATGAGTATCCCCCCTGTACCGCAGAATGGGTCTAGGAGTCTGTCACCGGACCTCACACCTGCGAGGTTCACCATACACCTTGCAAGTTTCGGACTCATCGAGCCCGGATAGAAGAATGGTCTTCTGTGTGGTTTGGCCTTGTTGAAGTGATCCTTACTTATCTCTGCAAGGCGCAGTGTGAGGATGAATCTGTCGTCAATGAGTACCGGCCTTACAAGGGTCCAGGGATTCTCAAGATCAACCCTTGCTCCTGTCTTATTTTTTATGATGGCCCCAAGTTCTCTCTCAAGTTCCCTTGCATCAACCTCGCCCCTGAGCTTTTTTATCCTCACCGCAAAGCTACCCTTAATATGACTCTTCCAGTCAATTTTCTCTGCAGTCCCTTGAACCTCACCGGTGGTGGAATATCCGGCGACCCGGCAGATTTCATGGGCGTATGCAAGCCTCCCCTTAAGGATTTTCCATGCAGATGGGGGGGCATCCAGAATCACATATCCCATTCCATCCTCAACCAAACTGAATTCTATACCCTCTGACCTCAGAACAGATTTGAGTTCAGCAGAGGGGAGTTCAGGGTGTTCCTGTGAGAGTATGACCATTATTTCCATATGCTGGCCACCTTCCTTGAGATGATGGATGGTATTATCCTGAAGAGGAGGCCACTCTTAAGGAATTCCATTATGAGCGGTGTCTGTATGTCCATGTCCCCGTACCTCGATATTATCTCCTCAGCACCGTACTCCTTCATCTTGAGGAAGATATGGTCGAGGTCCTCATCGGATAGTATCCTGAAGGTCCTCTGCACCCTCATCTGGTTTTTCATCTCAGCCATGTAGAGCTTCCTGCAGGCTTCCGGGTAGTTCTCAAGTAGCCCCATATCATCCTCGAGGGCCATCTGGATGACCTCTGCCGCCACGTGGGCAGCCCTGGATGCAAGAACTATGCCTCCGCCGGTTGTGGGTTTAACCTGTCCTGCGGCATCACCTATCCTGATGCACCTTCCTCCTACAAGTTCCATATCAGGGTCTGGTTCCGGTATGAATCCATGGTGGCTCTCCATGATCCTGAAATCTGTGCTGAGATCTGAAATGAATCCCTTAATAAGATCCTTGAGATTTTTATGGTGTCCGAATGCACCCACACGGGCTGTTTTCTCATCAAGGGGTATTCTCCAGAGGAAACCTGGTGAGAGGCGTGAGTCGACCCTGAGGTCAACAAAGTCTGTGTCCATTTCCTGGTCCCTGAACCTCACAAGGAACTGCCTTGCCGGGTACTTGTTGCGGATAGCGACCTGACCCCTTGCATCCACAAGCACACTGGCCCTAAGAGTTCTTCCATTTACCTCAACCTCGCCTGTGGCCTCACTGAAGTCCCTAACGGCTGTTCCTGTTCTCAGCTCAGCACCTGCTTCGCATGCAAGGTCTGCAAGGTACTGGTCATAGGCTGCCCTGTCAATCACATGTGCCTCGGGCCTCTTCCTGGAAACCCTGAGTTTTATGCCTGATGGTGAATGCAGCACCGCACCCCTTACACTGTTCAGTATTAAGTTGTCCGGGAGTACATTTGCCTCGGTTATCCTGTGGGATATGAGTCCTGCACACTGGAGGGGAACACCCAGTATTTTTTTCCTGTCAAGGACGCCCACCCTGAATCCCATGCTGGCAGTGAGCCTTGCAAGCGTTGAACCCGCCGGCCCGGCTCCCATGATGATGACATCGTATTCAGTCATTCTCATCCTCCTCTCTGGACCTCCTGAATTTCCGTGAATGCCTCTTCATTACTGACTCTTCACTGCCTCCCATTTCATGGGGGGATTCTTCAGGAGTGTTTTCATCAAATCCATCTGTATCCTCCCAGAACTTGGGGTCTGCGAATCCCCGCCCTTTCTGTCTTTCTGATGATAGTTCCCTGAGTATCTCCTCTGCCTCATCAACTGATCGGTGTTCTGTGAAGCGGTTAATGTGGTACTCGATCCTGGCCGGGAATGGGGCATCCTCAAGGATTATGTGGGTATCCTCATGGCCGCCGTGGATCTCTATATCCGCAGAGTCCAGGAGCCTCTCCATGATACCCTGTGAGAAGGATATGTCCACTATCTTGCTGTGGTTCATGTAGAACCTCCTCTTCCTTAAAACTCCACTCTCAACTATAACCCTGTGGTCGGTGATTATGTAGCGCCTGCTCCTCCATGAGATCACATCCCAGAGCACACTGAGCACCAGCAGGATAAAAGCAGCAGTTAAAATCCAGACAACCTTATCTGCAACCGTGAACCCGTACCTCATAATGAGAAGGTTATCAAGGTCCCCTGCAAATTTAACCGCCGCCGGGAAGATGTATATGATGAGTGCAAGGAACAGGATTTTTATGATGGATGACTTTGAGTTGAGGATGAACCTTGGCCGTGTTTCATATAGAACCCTTTCACCTGGATATAACCTCTCCCTGCCAAACATGTTATCACAGTGAACTTACATAGATTAAAAGGAGTTAACTTCACTTTACATTAATTGTATGCATGTGTTTTTATATCTAATGGTTGGTTCAGAAAAGAACTCAGGAATTGAGCATAGGAAGAGGGGCACTGATTAAATGACAGCGGAGAATATAAACATCGGGGAAACCCATATAAGGCTCAGAACCGATATCGAGGACCATGGAGTTGCTGGTTTCATTTTGGGGGAGAGAATGAAACTCATAGGTCATATACAGAGAAATCACGAGTTTTTAACATCCCTTGAACCCATCCATGTGAGTGAGGGGCCCCTGATAGTGAGGATGATGTCCCGTGCATCAGGGAAGGCTGATGTGGGACCAATGGCTGCTGTGGCGGGAACAATAGCCCAGCTATCCCTCATGCACCTCATGGGCCTAGGCTCCAGGTGCAGTATAGTGGACAATGGCGGGGACATCGCCCTCGTGAACAACCGTAAGGTTACCGTGGGACTTTATGCCGGTTCATCATCACTTTCAGGGACCGTGGGTTTTCTCCTGAAGCCAGGTTCCCCCAGGGGTATATGCACGTCCTCTGGTACAGTGGGTCACTCCATAAGCTTTGGCAGGGCCGACTCTGTGACGGTATTCGCATCTGAGGCCAGCACCGCAGATGCCCTTGCAACCTCAATAGCCAACAGTGCGGATGGCCCCGATGATAGATCCGCGGTTGAGAGCGCGCTTGAGAGGGCTGATGACTTTCGTGAGCACTTCAGAGGGGTTATGATTGTGGTGGGTGAGCATGCAGGCACGGTGGGGAAGATACCGAAACTCGTAATGACCGATAGAAAAGCCGTGCTTTCAGACCTCTGGGAGGAAGTCTAACTGAAGATCCTAAAACTAAGCCTTACTCTGGAAGAAATCCAGTTGATAATCAATTAATCTCAGAAAAAAATAATAGGATTACAGCCTCAGATCGCCCATCATTCATCACCTATTCAGAGCTCATAGGGTTCATCACAGGCTGCAGTGTATTTAACCGAACATTACGCCGGTTTCCTGCTTGTATTCCTCTTCCTTCTCGACACCCATTATCTTATCAACGGCGTCCATGAAGTCATTCATCGTGACCTCATCACGTTCCTCCCTTATGGCGAACATACCTGCCTCTGTACATATCGCCTTGAGGTCCGCGCCGGATGCGCCGTCTGTGATCCTTGCAAGGAGTTCAATGTCAACCTCCTCTGCAAGGGCCATTCCAGATGTGTGTATCTTGAGGATCTCCCTCCTGCCGTCCTCATTTGGAAGTGGAACCTCAATGAACCTGTCAAATCTTCCTGGCCTGAGGAGTGCAGGATCCAGGATGTCTGGCCTGTTGGTTGCAGCGACTATACCAACGTTACCCCTGGATTCAAAACCATCAAGCTCTGCAAGGAGCTGCATCAGTGTCCTCTGAACTTCCCTGTCACCGCTTGTTGAACTCTTAAGTCTTTTTGCTGCCACAGCGTCAATTTCATCTATGAATATTATGCTGGGGGCCTTCTCCTTGGCCAGTTCAAAGACTCCCCTCACCAGCCTTGCACCTTCACCTATGTACTTTCTGACGAACTCTGATGCAACTATCTTTATGAAGGTTGCGTTGGTTTCATGTGCAACTGCCTTTGCAAGGAGTGTTTTACCTGTACCCGGGGGTCCATAGAGCAGTACACCCTTTGGTGGTTCTATACCTATCTTTTCAAATAGTTCAGGTTTTTTAAGTGGTAATTCCACTGTCTCCTTGACCTCACGTACCTGTTCCTCGAGGCCGCCTATCTGCTCGTAGGAGACGTCAGGTTTTTCTTCAACTTCCATACCCGTTACCACGGGGTCCTTTTCTGATGGAAGCACGTCGACTATGCTGAATGTCTGCTGGTTGAGTGCAACCCTGGCACCTGGCTCCAGCTGCTTCTTATCAATGAATCTTGAATAGTTTATTACGAAGTGAGGGCCTGTGCTGCTCTTAACTGCGACCCTGTGATCATCAAGAACCTCTGTGATGGTGGCTATGACCAGTGGCGGGGTTCTGAATCTTTCAATCTCACCACGGAGAGATTTAACCTCCCTGTCAAGCCTTGTCTTTTCATTTTCAATTAAAAGTTTATCCTTCTCAAGTTTTCTGATCTTCCACATCAGATTCCTTTTTGTCTTGGAATTCTCCTCTTTAAGCATTCTAATTTCTTTTTTGAGGTCCTCAATCTTTTTTAATACATTCTGGGAGTTATTTTCCATGATTTTAGAACACTCCTATTTAAATTTTGTTGTATACTATCTTGTTTCTAGTAATATTTAAATATTGGGGTGAGATAAAACTAGTATAAAATAAAAAGGGATCTTCATGAGATGCGAGATTTGCGGCAAAAAGATTGTTGGAAAACCTGTGAAGACCAAAATCGACAGTTCAGTGATGGATGTATGCAGAGAATGCTCTAAGTTCGGTAAAATCATCAGGGAACCTTCCAGACCAAGACCCACCAAGGCGGGTGTTAGGAGAGCCCCTAAGAGGTCAAGGAGGCCAATGGAAACCCTATATGAGGTTGTTGAGGGTTACGGTGAGATCATAAGGGCTGAGAGAGAGTCCCGGGGATGGTCAAGGGAGGATCTCGCAGAGAGAATCAATGAGAAGGTCTCAGTCATAAACAGGATTGAATCTGAGAGAATGGAACCCGACATCAAACTTGCAAGGAAACTCGAGAAGCTCCTTAAAATAAAGATCCTGGAGAAATTCGAGGCCGGTGAAGAGGAAAGGATTGAGGTTGGAGGGTTCCGCGGAGCAACCATAGGTGATATAGCAAGAATAAAAAGGGGTTGAATGATTCCCCCTGTGGACACTCACCTCTTTTTATATGAATAATAACCCTTGAGGACCTTCAGAGTGCCGAACATTTCCCTGAGGTCCTCATATTCATCATATTCGCTGCTCACAACAATTATGTGGGCCGGTGGATGTATCCTCCTCACAGCCATTATGGTCTCTGTATCACCCTCCTCAACCTCAACTGCGGCTGCAACCCTGGATCTGGTCCTGAGGTTACCTCCAAGTATGGATGCTGCCATTTTATCTGCGATTTCATGTTTCATTATTCGGGGCCTGCCCCTTACCCTCAGGCCAGCATGTCTTTCAAGATCCGCAAGGGCATTCAGGATCTTATCTCTGCTATCAGCCCTTAATATTATTAGAGACACATTAACCACTTTTTAATGGATTTAAACCCTTCTGAATGAACTTATCAGGCTGCTCCTGAAGAGTACCAGGAGTACCATCACAAAGCCCAGGGCGGTCTGTATGTTGCCCAGGAGATCCAGAAGATTTGAACTTACAGGCAGCTCCATTGGTGGTGCTGTCCGATCGTCTGGTAGTGGTGTGTAGTAGACACCAACCGCCCTTGAACTTGGTTTAACATTTATATCCTTGGGTTCAACGTAGTTCACGCCCACAAGGAATCCGTTCTTTATTGCCCTGTTTATGGATCTTGCTATGGCCTCTGCACTGTAACCATTCTTTCTGACTGAGACCCTCACAATCTCCTGAGTGGTCTGCACAACACCTGCCTCCTCTGTTCCGTACACTGAAACTGAAACAGAGCCGTTGGTCACTGTTATGGCGTCCTTAAGGGCTTCGTATGCATAGATCACCCTGAGTTTACTTCCATCAATCGGGCAGACCTGATAGCTTTCGGCTGCAGGGTAACCTATGCTCCATCCGCACTCATCGCATACCTTGACGTAGGGCTCATCCATTGGATAACCCGTCTCATTGAGGTTCTCAGGGGTGAACATGTCCCCTGTGGATACCCCTGAAACGAGGTTCACTGCACCACCACCGTATTTTTCACCGGCGTCCTTTGCCACCTCCTCGAAGACCTTCCCAACTATGTAGGTGGCTGGGTAACCATCCCTTATCATCTTACCTATGTTCACCGCTGTCTCCTGGTGCACCCTCGTTGCGGTACCATACTTGGGGTTACCATGTGTGTTCCTGAGGTGTATTATTGCACCCTTCTTCCCTGGTGGGAGGACAGCAAGCCCGCCTGAGTATGGTGTCACCGTTATTGTACCATCATTCTCCACGATAACCACATAGGCATCGAAGGATCCGCCAACCGCCGCACCCATACCCGGGCCTCCACACATTACCCTGATCCCCGGGTAACTGTTGGCTGCTGATGCAGCCTCCGCAGCTGTGGCCCCATTCTCAAGGCGGTTTATAACATCCATTATCGCCATGAGCCTTGGTATGGACGCACCTTCACCCCCTGAGAGTACAGCGAATCGTTTCTCCTTGGACATGAGAAATGTGGACTGGAACATGTTCTGTGCAAATGACATACTCCCTGCTGCTGCGCCGTTGGGATCTGCGCCGTTGGGGTCCGTGATTACGATGACGTTCATCGTGGCGGATACAGGACCTATGAGAAGGTTGAATATGAATATAAGGGCGATTAGCCTTGAAATTTTATGCACCGGTTACCCTCCTGTTCTGTTAGTGATTTTAACTGTTGAAAAGTCCTCAATGACATTGACAGTCACTATACCCGTTCTGGTGTCCACCTTCACATCTGCAGCCGCTATTGGCGTGACACGTGTACCTGGAATTGTTGTTCTTTTAACAAATTTCTCCGCGTTTTCTATTGCCTCGCTCAGCGGAACCTTCCTCTTGGATGTTACGAGTATATCCCCCTTTATGTAGCTCCCCGGTCTGAATCCAGCAGCATACACGTTGGTCTTTATGGATGAGAGTGGGACTATATCGTTACCCTTCACTATGACACCAGATATTGGAACTCCCCCCTCATCCTCCATCGATGAGGCATAGGCAAGGTATGTCATCACGCGCCCCGACAGGATGAGTATGAATGCCAGGAGGAGTATCACAAGCGTGTCCCTTCTGATCTTTATGAGCATTACACTTCACCTTTAAACTGCAGTTTCTTACAGTTACTGAATATTAATTCTTGGCTCAAGGTTTATAAAGATTGAGCAACGGCGAGTAACCACCATCAAGTACAAACTGCAAGGCAGCCATGTAAGGGTTTATAAAGATTGAGCAGCAGGAGATGGTGCTGATTGAGATGCTGACAAAATATCCAGCGCCCCTGAAAAGTTAATTCAGGAGCTTTTACGGGTTAAATCTCCTATAACATCCGCTGCAGGGTCCATTCCCTGGGCACCAAGGAGGAGAACCGTGTCAGAGGGTTCTGCATTTTCCAGGACTCTTCTGAGTGCGTCCCTCAGATTTTCAATATGGGTATACCCTATCCCGTTCTCATCCAGGACATGCAGGAAGACCCTCCTCTCGTTTTCAAGTACCCTGTTCTGCTCATCAACAAGGTCGCTGCTTGATGTTACTATGAGCTCCACATCAAGGTCCTTCAGTGACTCTGCCAGGGCCTCCGCATTCATGATGTTGATGTCCTCTCCCCTGGATCCCCTGATGGCATTCACGACCCACAGTCTCCCCTTGAGGTCACAGGCTGCGCTTCTGACCGTTGCCCTTATGCCGTCTGGGTTGTGGGCGAAGTCATCGATGACCCTGGGATTATCCATGAGATGGGTGAATCTCCTTTTAAGTGCCCTGTAAGTTTCAACACCCCTCCTCACATCCTCATATGAGAATCCCAGTTCCAGTGCTGCTGTGATCGCTGCAAGGGTGTTCTGTATGAAGTGTTCACCTGTGAATGGGAGTTCATCTGTCTGAATTATAAGATCATCTCCGCAGTGGATCCCATTCCCAGTGTACCTCACAGGTCCATGGGATCCATAGAAGACCGTCCTGAGGAGGGGGTTGATATCTGCCATTGCCCTGACCCTCTCATCATCAGAGTTCAGTACAGCAACCCCTGAATCCATCGCCCTGAGGGCTCCTGAAACCTCCCTGAAGACGTCATCCACCGATTCAACCAGTCCTATGTGGTCCATAGCAACGTTGGTTATGACAACCATCTCTGGCTGTATTGCTGAGGTCATGAGTTGGGCGTGGTCCCTCATAACCCTTCCAAGCCAGCCCTGAACCTCTGAAACCTCGATGACCATGAATTCCAGCTGCTCCCTGCTGGCGGCCTCTGCTATATGCTGCGCGACTACAGGGTCGATGAGGGTGTTGAACTCGGACCTTGAATCTGTATTGGTGTAGGATGACCTGCCGGCTGTGGTTATGATGTGGTTGATCATGTGGGTGGTGGTTGATTTCCCGTTGGTACCTGTTACAGCTATCCTCCTGGAGGAAGATGCAAACCTGTTTATCGTCCATGATAGTGCAAGGGCATTTGCGATTTCAATACGATCCACAAGGATGATGGGGACATCAAGAACCTTTGAGGCATCGGACCTCAAATCCTGGGTTATTATGGCTGCAACACCCCTTTCTGAGGCAATCTGGATCCCCCTATCGTCAATCCAGTGCCTTATAACAATGTCACCTTCCTCTGCAGCCCCCAGGGTTGTGAATTTACCCCTGAACTCCCCGCCATTTCCCAGGAGTTTTCCTGAAATCCTTCCTGCGATTTCCTCGATGTCCATCCTATCCACCATCCTCTGAGATTTCTGATGAGGGGGACAGCAATCTTGAGAGTTCCACAATGTCCACCCCATACACCATCAGAACGTGAACCCCTGAGAGTTCCACAATGTCCACCCCATACACCATCAGAACGTGAACCCACTGAGGTAGAGTCCAAGTCCGCAGACCGCTGCGGTTATCAGCCAGTATAGTAGCACGATCATCCTTTCAGACATTCCACGGTAGTGGAGTGTGTGGTGCAGTGGCTCCACAGGTAGCCTGATGACTCCTGCACGGTGAAGGAGGCTGATTATAACTGAGACCACAGGGACAGCTATGGCGAGAACACCGAAGTACACCGTATCTGTGAGCATCACCGCCGTTGCATAGCCAGCCCCAAGGGCAAATGAACCTGTGTCCCCCATGAATATGCTGGCAGGGTGCCTGTTGAAGACAAGAAACCCTGCAGAGATCCCTGCAAGAACCACGAATGGAAGCGCGGCTGCAGATAATCCCAGGAGCAGTGCACATGATAGGGAGGCTATGAGCATTATCCCTGAGGCCATACCATCCATACCATCGATAAGGTTGACCGCGTTGATGGCACCCACCATCCCCCCGATAACAATGGGTGCCGCTGCAAGACCCAGATTGAATCCTCCAAGTTTGGTGACAGCGCCACCAATAACAAGGAATACCCCTATCATGAGCTGGGCGAGTATCTTCTCACCCTCACTCACCTCGCTCTTTATGGGTGCCTCACCCACCACCTCAACAAGCCCCCTCTCCAGGAGCTCCTCCACATCCCTTTTTGCCTTATCTGTGGCCGCCCTTGCCTCCTCCCCTGGCTTCAGCACCAGCTGACCAACCTCAAGGGGACCTTCAGATACGTTCCTGATTATCTTCTGGACCTCCTTAACCTTAAGTCCAATGAGGTCGTCGAGGAGTCCCACAATGGCAGATGTGAGGATTATGAGGGCTGTAAGGACAAGGTATGGGTTGTTGCGGTAGATGATGGTTACAAGAAGCACTGCAAGAAGCATGCCAAGGCCCCCCATTGTGGGTGTCCCTGCCTTGTGGCTGTGCTCTGTAACTATTGGCCTGTCCCCGATACCCGCACTTCTCAGAACGTTCCTTATAAAGAGTGTGAAGGCCGCTGACGCGGCGGCACTTATAATGAATGCTGTTAATCCAATCTCCATCATATCACCCTGATTCTCTTCATGATCAGATCAAGCTTCTCCATATTATCAGCCCTTGCTGTGAGTCTCATATGATTCTGAGGCCCGTGCAGCAACCACTTTACCCCCTCAGGCATTAATGATTCAATATTCCCTGGATTGCCCAGTGGTATCTCCACCGCATGGTAATTCTCTCTTTTAAGTTTATTGGGGTTCCAGTCCCCAATTGCCATGTCCACAAGGCTGTGCATTGGATTTATTCCTGTGGCGGCCTCGGAGATGTACCTTG
Source organism: Methanothermobacter sp. DP (assembly GCF_026692625.1). Lineage (NCBI taxonomy): Archaea > Methanobacteriati > Methanobacteriota > Methanobacteria > Methanobacteriales > Methanobacteriaceae > Methanothermobacter > Methanothermobacter sp. DP. The sequence continues at coordinate 851,281 of NZ_CP113501.1, forward strand.
TACCGCTGGGCCTTGTGTTGACCTCTATAGCATAGAGGATGCCCTCCTTGGAGAGTATCATGTCAACGTCCGTGTTCCCCTCGGCTCCAAGGAGTTCAGTTATCCTGGAGGCCATTCTAAGGGCCTCATCTCCACTGAAACCCTCAATGACTGAGGGGGCCCTCTTAACCTTCCCCAGTGGGTGGATTCCCTCTGTACTTGTGGGGCCCTTGTCCACAGCCACAAGGGGGAATGTTTGCCCATCCCAGCGGAGGACCTCCACTGAGATCTCAACTCCCTGTATGTATTCCTCCATGATTGCAGAGTCATGGGAGCTGAGGTATTCATCCACATCAGTATATGAAGATGCAACCTTTATGTTTGATCCCCCCTGCCCCTCCCTCTGTTTAAGGACTGTGGGGAACCCCTTTACCTCATCTGCACTCCCTATCAGAGCATAGCCCGGTGTGTTTATACCATTTTCAGTGAAGAACTCCTTGGTTTTGAGTTTATCTGTGGAGATTTCCGCCGCCCCTTCGCCAGAGGCAACCACTGGAATCCCGTAACTCTCCTCAAGTTCCGTCTTAAGCCTGGCGACGTCCCTCAGGGGACCGTCGACACCGATGAGGGGTACAACTGCGTCAACATCCTCCCTCAGTGCAATTTCCAGGGGTGCCTCCATACCACGGGGCACTATGAAGCAGGAGTCTGCGAGTTCAAGGTTGGGTGCCTCTGGATTTGACTCTGAGAGTATTGTGGTAACTCCCCTTGATGAGGCGTAGTCTGCAACGTCATTGAATAGCCTTGAGCCAATGAATAGGATCCTCATGTTATCACTTAAAAATCAAGAACTGATTTACTGTTTGGGAAGCTATTATAAATAATTTAATACCCTTTAAGTTGGGAGGCTATGATCTAGATCTGGTTTAAATTAGAGGGGCTCTTCTCACAGGATGCCTCATCGATTGCCGAGAGGAGTAAATCTCTGAGTTCATATGCAGCCCCCCTGACCCCTTCAGATAGTTCCATTCCAAATTCAAGGTTTTCTGGCTGAACCCCTATCAGGGTTATCCTGCAGTCGCCCTGCTCCTCAAGGTACCTCACCAGGAATGAAAGGGGCATGGCATGGGTGGATATGCTGTAATCTGATATTCTATCCCTATCAATCAGCATGATGGTCCCTGGCTCTTTACCCATCTCCACCGCGTCGACTATGATTATGTGGCTGGGCCTCTCTGACCTTATCATCCCTGTGAAGTTTTCAGGGACTGTACCTGCATTTATGATCAGATGGCCCCTTTCACTCACATCCCCGGATATGATTGATGCGAGGTATGGTCCGAATCCATCGTCGGACCTCAGTTCATTTCCAACTGTAAGTACAAGGAGCCTGCTGCAGCCCTTCAGAAAGTCACTTAAGCTCTGCTTTAACTGAATCAAGACCACCGCCCATTTTGTATGAGAGCTTCACCCTGAAATAGCCAGCTTCAAGGGTATCCCCCAGGGGCAGGATGAGTGGAGGGTTCATCATGGGTGTTGGGCCACAGATTATATTCTCTGCGGGGACTGTGAAGGAGGTTATCCTTATGGCGTTGAAGGAGTCTGATGCCAAAAGTTTCAGGGTTCCTCTGAATTTTTCAGGTATCCTCCCCCTGAAATCAACCCTGTCATAGACACATAGAGGGCCCGATGAGGGGGCTCTGATGTTTTCATCATATGATATGCTTCCACCCTTAATCATCACAGGCTCCGCCGCATTTATAACCGCGGCGGGTATGACGTTACCTCCATCCTTAAGGAATCTGAGGGCCCTCCTCAAAACCGGGACCTGCTCCTCATCTATCAGTGCAGTGTCCAGCATTTCGCAGATGATTGTATCTGCCCTCTCCTTGAATTCATACTCCAGGGCATCCTCATTCACGACCGTGACATTCTCAAGACCCGAGAGATTCTCCCATGCACATGCCGCTATTCTTGGGTCCCTTTCAATTGCAATGACATGATCCGCGTATTCTGATGCAAAGAATGAGAGGACGCCGCTTCCAGCGCCAAGATCATATGTGAGTCCATGGGCAGCGGAGGCTATTGCCTCATAAAATGCTGAAAGGCGTTCATGGTCCCGCAGGAGGTGCTGGTGGTACGCTGTGACCCTGAATTTCATCCGACCCTTGCCTAGTGTTCATGCTCCACTTTCTGTTCGGTTGATGTGCTTGTGAGCCTTACGTGTTCAACACCCTTGAGCCTCATCATCTTCTCTGTGAGTTCACGGATCTTTGAAACGTCACCCTTGACAACGATCACCTCAAGGCAGTGCTTCTCTGTCATGTGCACATGCATAACCGCATTGATGTATTCACGGTAGTCGTGCTGGATATCCGCAAGATCCTCCATGACCCCGGTGTAGTGGTGGTCATAGATAACTGCAATTATACCGATTCGCTCTCCTTCCATTTCATTCATCCACTGGTACCTGACAATGTAGTCCTTCAGGGCATCCCTTATACCCTTGGACCTTGACTGGTAACCACGATCCCTTAAAACTTCATCAAACTCATTCAGGAGCTTTTTTGGTAGAGACATGCTTATTCGCATCATGGCTATTACCCCACAAGTAATTTTATATGAATTTATGATAGTATTAATCTAAAGTCATATTTAAACTTTTTTTAAGGCATGCAGTATTGTCTGTATGGAACAATCAGTTATTACATGAATAATTAACCTGAATATTTAAATGCATCGGAATGAAGGTCCGGTGCAGCGTCAACTCCAAGGGGCATGCATGGTATCCCGCCACCGGACAGTGCCAATGGAACAACAAAACATAAAAAGATGCCCCATCATAATATTATCCAGTGGAGTTTTTTGAGGGATTATCAATGAAAGTTAAAGAAGCAATGAACCCCGAAATAATAACGGTGAGCCCCGAGACAAGGCCCCTTGAAGCCTTTGAAAAGATGTACAAACACGGTGTCAGAAGACTCTTTGTGCTTGACGATGACGGTAAACCTGTTGGCGTTGTATCCTACACAGACCTCATAGGGGTCCTCGGATCAATAAAACCCGACAGCGAACACCCTGAGAGGGACCTCAAGGTGAGTAACATCATGGTGGATGAGGTTATAACCATCTCAGCCGACGACAACATAGAGGACGCCGCCAACCTCATGCTGAGGGCCGATATTTCAGGCCTCCTTGTGATGGATGACGATAAACCTGTGGGTGTGATAACAAAAACAGATATCTGCCGGCTGGTTGCGGCGGAGATACTGGTACCCTCCTGATTCAGAGGTACAGCAGAGGTTAATACACGATTCCCCTTTCATGATCGGAGATAATCCATACAGAGAATGGTGTGGACACTCCACACATCCATCCCCCTCTGATCAGAGATAATCCATACAGAGGAGGTAACCCTTGAAGATTATAACAAGAAAGGAGAACATGGTCTACAGGGAAATACGGTACATGCAGCTTGATCTCAACGCCCCTGTATCCGAGGAGATGCTTAAGAGGAACCTTGACCTCCCTGAACACGAATACCATGACATAGCAGCGAGCCTTGAGAAAAAAGGGCTTATATCAAGAGAAAACGGGAGGATAGCTGCTGAGAACCCTGATGAAGATGTGCAGGTAATGGAAAGTCAGGAGGAAGTCCGGGAAGCCGAGCTGAACCAGATAGAGGAGAAAACCCTGAAGACCATTAAGGAACTTGGAGGTGGAGGACCTGTTCCCCGTTACCTCCTTGAGGGCCACCTCCTCTATGGTCCCCTGGGGCTCAGCACAAGGCGCATGTACAACGTACTCCTTTCACTTGAAAATAAAAAACTCATAGAGATGGTGGTGCTGGATGACGGGGAATATTACCGCCCCTCAGCCCCCCATGATATGACCAGCAGCTGAACCATCATTTAATCCCCTGCAGGTCTAGAGTTTCAGATCATCCGTCACAGGGAGGCCCCTGAGCCAGCCAAGGTCGCTCTGGTATAGCATCCTTATATCCCTTATATCAAATCGTATCATTGCAAGCCTCTCGATACCCAGGCCAAATGCAGCCACAGGGGTCTCAACACCCAGCGGTTCGAGGACCTCTGGCCTGAACATACCCGCCCCTCCAAGTTCTATCCAGCTCTTCTTCTCAGGGAGGTATATTTCACATTCTGTTGAGAGGTAGGTGTAGGGGAAGTAGGCCGGCCTGAACCTCACCTCAAATCCCAGTTTCCTGTAAAACTCCCTTAGTATGCCCAGAAGGTTTCTGAAGTTAACATCCTCACCTGCGACGATACCCTCAACCTGGTGGAACTCAGGCAGATGCTTGTAGGTTATGGTCTCCCTCCTGAAAACCCTGCCAACAGAGAACATCTTGAGGGGTGGTTCATTCTCCCTCAGGAACCTGGCAGATACACAGGTTGTGTGGGTCCTGAGAACGCTCTGCATTGCAACGTCCCTGTCCCATTCATACTGCCAGCCCTCTGATCCGGTGGAGCCCCCTGTTTCATGGGCACTCTGCACCGCCCTCACAAGATCCTCATCCGGGAGTTCGGTTACTGGGGGATTTTTAACGTAGAATGTGTCCTGCATCTCCCTTGCAGCGTGGTCCTGGGGCTGGAAGAGGCAGTCAAAGTTCCAGAAGGCTGATTCAAGAAGTGGACCCCTTGACTCTGTAAACCCCAGTTTAAGGAATATGAGCCTTATCTCATCAATTATGCGCCTCAGTGGGTGCATCTTACCGGGATAAACCACAGGGTACTCTGCATCAATATTGTAACCCCTGTAGTGAAGCTTCCTCCAGGAGCCTGTCTTCAGGTGCTCGTGGGTGACCTGGGTGGCCTCCTCAGCAATCTCCACACCCCTCTCAAGGAGTTTCCGGCCCTCAGGTGTGAGTTCAATCCTGTGTTTCCTGACCTTTTTAATATCAACTATGCCCTTTCTCCCTGCAAGGTCCTTAAGGGCACCCTTTAAGTGTTCAGGAAGTTCCGCGCCCCTTATAGGCCCTTTATCAAGGAGCATTTTAAGGAGTTTCTCGTCATCTCCACTCTCAGGGGGTTTCTCCTGGGTGGGTGAAACCTTCCCATCGGCTATCCTTGCCCATCCCTTTCTCACAAGCCAGCCTATGGCGATCCCTGATTCAGCCTTATCAAGGCCTGCCCTTCTGGAGAGTTCGGACATCTCAAGTTCCCCCTCCCCGGAGATGATATCGATGACCCTCCTCTCTGGAAGGCCTTCAGTTGCATACACCTTCCCGTCATCTGTGAGTGATATTGCTTCATCTACCTCCTTGATGACCCTCACAAATCCCCTTGATTCAAGTGCGCCCGCTGCACTCATCACGGATTTGATATCCATATTCTGTGACTCTGCTATCTCCTCTGGTTTAAGGGGTTTATCTGAATCTTCAAATGCCTTCAGGACCTTTTTTTCGTAAATGTGAAGCTGATCGATTACCCTATCAGGATCCATATCGATTCCTCCGTAAACTGCTCAATCCAGTTTTTAATCTGTGTTCTGAATAAAATAATCAAGAAGACCCACCATTATGGATGACGCTGTAAGATCCGCTGTTGTGCCCGGGTTTAAACCGCTGCTGTGGAGTTTCCTGTCAAACCTTTCAACACGTTTAAGCCCCGCCTCTGTGAGCACACCGCCCCTGTCAACAATCTCGGCGGCCTCCTCTGAAACCTCCTCTGCTATTTTTTCATCATACTTCCTTGCTATGAGGGTGTCCGGGAACCTTGCAAGTATTGTGAGGAATGTCTGGACAACTGCCCGGTTCATCCCATGTTCCCTGACGGTCGCCTTGAACACCGGGAACCCGACATTGAATGTGACTGGCATCCCCGACGTGAGTTCCCTTGCAATGAGGTCCCAGTCAGAGGACATCTTCAGTGTATCGAAGAGTGTGATTTTCTCATCGAGTATCCTCTGCTGTGATGCAGGGTCATTAACATCGAGGCCTTCATGTTCACCCATACCCCCTGGATTCGCAGCAGAAATGGCTCTGTAGAGATTAACAGCATCTTCAGGTGTTGTCTGAAGTATTAACCTGTTCACCTGTTCCCTTAACCCCTGCAGATCCCCTTCATCAACCATTCCTGCGGCTGCTGAGAGTGGTGTAAGGAGCATGACTATACCCAGGTTTGTGTTGGTGGAAACCCATTTCCCGGTATCCTCCACAGCCCTCAGTATGAGTTCCCCCAGTCCAATGGCTGAGAGATCCAAACTATCCCTCAGATCGACACCCCTTCTAGCTGCAAGGCGCATGGTATCCCCGATGACTATCCCGCTCACCAGGAAGTCCTCATAGACCATGTCATCAAAGTCGCGGGTTCTGTGGACGTTCCCTGGTTTCGGATAGCCGCTGACCTCCAGTACAGATGCTATCTGGGCTATCCTTGAAACATAGAGGGGGTCCACTAGATCACCCCCAGAAGTTCCGGTGCGAAGTGTGAGATTATAAGGTCAGCGCCTGCACGTTTTATTGACAGGATAGACTCATATATCGCCTCTTCAGTAAGGTATCCGTTATCTATGGCCGCCCTCAGCATTGAATACTCTCCGCTCACATTGTAGGCTGCAAGGGGGACCCTGAATCTGTCCTTCACAGCCCCTATCACATCCAGGTATGCCAGGGCGGGCTTCACCATCAGTATATCGGCGCCCTCCTCAAGGTCAAGTTGCGCCTCCATGAGGGCCTCGCTGACATTTGCAGGGTCCATCTGATATGACCTGCGGTCACCGAATGCTGGGGCTGAGAAGACCGCTTCACGGAATGGTGCGTAGAATGCGGATGCATACTTGACGGCATAGGACATTATCAGCGTGTCACTGAAACCTGCATCATCCAGGGCCCGCCGTATAGCTGCAACACGCCCATCCATCATATCTGAGGGGGCAACCACATCTGCACCGGCCTCTGCATGGGAGAGGGCTATCCTTGCAAGGACATCAAGGGTTTCATCATTGACAACCTCCCCATCAACGACGATACCGCAGTGGCCATGGGTTGTGTACTGGCAGAGGCAGACATCTGTCATAACAACGAGTTCTGTCTCCTCCTTCAACCTCCTAACGGTCCTCTGCACAGCGCCATCAGGGTCATATGCTGATGAGGCAAGCTCATCCTTGGTGGATGGCATGCCAAATAAAAGGACAGCTGAAAGCCCCTCATCCTCAAGTCTGGATGCCTCAGAGACCGCATCATCCACAGAGTACCTGTACTGTCCAGGCATTGTGTCTATGGCCTCACGTTCACCCCCTTCAAGTTTTTCACTCACAAAAATGGGGTAGATGAGGTCTGATGAGTGCAGCCGTGTTTCTCGGAGAATGTCACGTATCTGTGGACTCTTCCGCAATCTTCGCATCCTTTTTGTGGGAAACTCCATAATATCACTCACAGGTAACTCTTAAAAGATTGAACAGAATAAATATTACATTTTCACCGCTAAAAAACATAACGCCCGGACGCTGTACTGACCTGAAGGACGTTTCACTGACATCACGATTCAACGTCCACAAGGACCTCAACCCTCCTTACAGCCTCATCAACAGCATCAGGATCCATAACTACTTTCAGGGCATCTTGGGGGCACCTCTCAGCGCATCTTCCGCATATGAGGCACCTCCCGGTATCATGGTGTGCTCCCCCTTCACTGATGGCACCTGTAAAACATGCCTCCTCACAGCGCCCGCAGAGAACACAGCTTTCAGCGTCCCTTACGATACTGACCCCCTCCATTGGTGTTATGGACGACGCTATGTCCTCAGAGAGGAGGGGAGTCATCCTCCAGAGACAGCAGCATTCACAGCAGTTGCAGACAGAAAGTAATTCATCGTGTGGGCCTGAATTGAGCCAGACAGAGTCTATCCTGTTTCTACCTATTATATGGACCAGGCCCGCCTCCCTGCACCTTTCAATGTGATCAAGGGCCTCCTCCTTTGATATGAGGCCTCCAACCTTATCCGATATCCTCAGTGCCCCGGGGCCCAGGAAGAGACAGCCGAGATCATGGGGATAGTCACTGCAACCGGATGAAACCCTGCATATACAGAAGTCCATCCTGAATATGTGCTTTGAGCGAAGTATCATCCTCCTTAAAACATCTGATGGCAGCACGGTACTCTCCGGTGGCTGAAAACTCCTATTTACTTCAACCGACGCGTCCCTGGGTATGACCTGTATATCGTCCCCCTCAAAGAACAGTCTCCTGACAATTTTCCTGAAGGTATCTGACCTTTTGGTGATCCTTGCAAGTTCAAATCTCCTCTGGAACGTTCTTTTTATTATTGCAATGCTCAGATCAGTGAAATCAATCACCTGAATCACCATAGAGTCTCTGTGGGAGGGGATCCCCCTCACCATGAACCCGCCCCCGGTAATACAGTTTTCCGTGCCTCACAATGAGGGCATGGTACTCCTGAAAGACCCTGAAATCAGGTTCAAGGTTTTCTTCAAAGATCCCCTTTATCACCGAATAGCCCTCATCCCCCTCTATAATGCCGGTATGGGATAACATCCTCCTTGTGTACGCATCAACCACGAATTCAGGTTTTCTGTATCCATAGAGGAGGATGGAATCCGCGGTCTCATATCCAACACCCCTTACCCCCAGGAGCTCCTTCCTGGATGGGCTGGTGCCCTCAAGGGAGATGAAGAACTCTGAAATCCCCCTCAGGTATGATGCCTTCTGTCTGTAGAAACCGGCACATCTGATGGCACCCTCAAGTTCATCGTCATCAGCTGCAAGTATATCCTCAGGGTCAAGGGCACCCATTGATGCGAGGTTGCGGAGTGCAGCTGCAGCTGAGTCCCATGACGTGTTCTGGGTGAGTATTGTCCCCGCCATCACCTCAAAGATTTCGGTCTCAGATGATGGTGGAGTGTAGTCGCCAGGGTGGTACCTGAGTTTGAGGGTATCCCTATCAAGGAGCGGCCACCACCCCTGGGGACCATAGAGTTCCATGAGCACCCTGTAGATATCCATGAGCACCTTCATGTATAGGGATAAGTATGGAGACCACAGTTAAAGGTTTAGGTTACAGGCACTGATAGCATGTGGAGGTGTCGCGCCGACTCACCATACTGGAATAGAATGCTGCACCATCACACACCACACACCTCAGATTCTTCAGATCCACAAACACACCGGCCTCAGCTAAGTCAGTTCACAAATTCTCTGGAAAATCTGCACACATCGGCTTCAGCTGATCAGTTTATTAATTAAAAGCTACACAGATAAGTGCATGAAATATGAAATCATAAACAGACCAAGTTACAGTATGGCAAATATCCAGCTTGCAAGCGGTGAAGCCATAAAGGCAGAGGCCGGTGCAATGGTGAGTATGAGCTCCAACATAGAGATCCAGACCGAAACAGGGGGTCTTCTGGGGGCTGTTAAGAGATCCATGCTTGGAGGGGAAAGTATCTTCCTCAACACCTTCCGGTCACAGGGAATGGGTGAGATACAGCTTGCACCATCATATCCAGGAGATGTTGAGGTCATTGAAACCCATGAGACACTCTATGCTCAGAGCGGCTCATTCATGGCGGCTTCAGAGGATGTGGAGATAGATACCAAATTTGGGGGTTTCAAAACATTCTTCGGAGGTGAGGGCCTCTTCCTGCTTAAAGTGAGGGCCTCCGGACCCATATTCCTCTCAAGTTTCGGGGCAATATACCACAGGGAACTTGTGAATGAGAGGTTCGTGGTGGACACAGGCCACATCGTAGCCTTCACAGAGGGCCTTGACTTCCATGTGCGAAAGATCGGAGGACTTAAAAGCACATTTCTCAGTGGAGAGGGACTTGTAGCCGAATTTGAAGGTACAGGAACCGTTTACATGCAGACAAGAAGTGTTGATAGCTTCGTTGGATGGTTAATACCCATGCTCCCCTCAAGGGATTAAATCGATGAATTCATAACTCCATGGTGGTGATTCGGTGGCTGGGAACAGTACCGGCAAAGTATTCAGGGTTACAACCTTCGGGTCCAGCCATGGACCTGCACTTGGGGCGGTTATCGATGGCTGCCCCGCAGGCCTTGAACTGAGTGAAGAGGACATCCAGAGGGAACTAGACAGGAGAAGACCCGGTACGAGCAGTTTAACCACCCCCAGGGGTGAAATGGACAGGGTTGAGATACTTTCAGGGATATTCAAGGGTAAAACAGACGGGACCCCCATAGCCGGAATTGTCAGGAACCGTGACGTTGACTCTGCAAGTTACAGTAACCTCAAGTCGGTGCCAAGACCCGGCCACGGCGACTACACCTGGAGGGCCAGGTTCGGCCACTATGACCACCGTGGAGGTGGCCGTGGAAGTGGAAGGGTAACCATTGGACACGTGATTGGCGGGGCGGTTGCAAAGAAACTCATCGGAACCCATGGTATCCAGGTGAACGCACACGTGGTACAGGTGGGTGACATCAGGGCAGACCGGGTAAACCTGAAACTGATAGGGGAGTACGCAGAGAGAAACCCCGTTAGATGTGCTGATCCCGCTGCGGCCAGGTTGATGGAGAAAGCCATCCTTGATGCTAAGGAAATGGGTGACTCTGTTGGTGGAGTCGTTGAGGTTGTGGCGCTGGGGGTGCCGGCCGGGCTTGGAGACCCTGTCTTCAGTAAACTTGACGCTGACCTTGCAGCCGCACTCATGGGTATCGGGGCTGTGAAGGGTGTGGAGATAGGAATGGGATTTGAGGTTGCAGAACACCATGCCAGTGAAATAAACGACGAGTTCTACATCGCTGGCGGTGAAATAAGGACAACCACCAACACCTCAGGGGGTATACTCGGGGGTATATCCAGCGGCATGCCCATAACTGCAAGGATAGCTGTGAAGCCCACACCATCAATATCGCTGCCCCAGAGAAGCGTCGACCTTGAGAGGATGGAGGAGACCGGGATTGAGATCCATGGAAGGCACGACCCCTGCATATGCCCGAGGGTTGTGCCGGTTGCCGAGGCCGCAGTTGCGATGGTCCTTGCAGACCACATGATAAGGGCAGGTTTCATCCACCCCACAGATATAAGCAAGCAGAAAAATGACGGATAAACTGGTGGAATTCCTTGAGGAGCTCAGCAGGGCGCTTATAGCCTCAGGAAACTCTGTTTCCGAAACTGAAAGAATTTTAAGGGGCGTTGCAGAGTCACAGAATGTGGAGGTTGAGGTTTCGGTCCTCCCAACCATGCTGATAATCAAGGCTGGCGGGGAGACATCACGGATGAGCCTTGCAGCCCAGTCACCCGGTGTGATGCCTCTCCACCAGGTTACAAAGATTTACAGGCTCATTGACGATGTCAGGTCAGGCGGGACTGAAATCAGCGACGCAATTGATGAACTCAGGGAAATAGTGGGTGGACCCCACAGGTTCGGGCGCATGGAATGTTCCTGGGGTACCTGCTTCTCTCGGTGGGGATAGCCTTCCTGATACAGCCTGATCTGAACCTTGTGGTCTACTCCTCCCTTCTAAGCGTGATATCAGGCGCGCTGATAGTGCTGGGTTACGGTAACAGGAGGCTCTCCCTAATCATGCCTGTACTTGCCTCCTTCACGGTTTCAGGTGTTGCATTCTTTCTGATAAGGGCAGGGGCCGTCACAGGTAACCTCACCCTCATTGTACCCCCACTCATATACTTCATCCCGGGGGTCACCCTCACAACGGGCATATATGAACTTGCAAGCGGTGAACTGGTATCAGGATCCAGCAGGGTGATATACGGCTGCATGCTCCTTCTGCTCCTGGTATTCGGTGTTCTGATGGGTATGCAGATCAATGGATTTCCCCAGGAAGAATTCGCGGCAATCAAAATTTCAACACTTAGTTACAGTCCCTACATTGGCGCTGTGCTCTTTGCGGCTGGAATATACCTCTTCCTATCGGTTTACAGAAGCGATTTTCCCTGGATACTCCTTGTGCTCTACACGGCACTTGTTGGTCAGCAGCTTGGAAACACCATGGGGGGTGGGCTTCTTGGGGCCTTTCTGGGTGCCCTCTCCATGACCCTGGTGGCGAGGGCCATTGAGATGGCCGGTAAAACCCCACACTTTGTCACGCTCTACCCCGCCTTCTGGTTCCTTGCACCGGGGTCCATAGGGTTCATAGGACTTGCCAATCTCCTCGGGAAGAACTACCTGACCTCCATTGCTGAGATAACACTCTTTTCAATGACGGTGATTGCAATAGCCCTCGGACTCCTGGTTGGAGCCCTTCTGACCGAACCATTCCATGAAAAAATAAGAGCCCCGAGCGGGGATTGAACCCGCGACCTCGGGATTACGAATCCCGCGCTCTCCCACCTAAGCTACCGGGGCATGTCAAGAATTAATGCATTTTTATTATATAAAATTTTGGTGCTCCAGGTTCTCACCTTTCAGCACCATCTCAGGCAAAATCAGCGGATCATGTTAAAAATGCCGCTCTCATCCAGTTCAATTTTCATCCCATCCCTCGCTGCCAGTGTACGGATCCCTGTGACCTCCTGAACCCTGAATGCCTCCATTTCAGGGTCATTGAGTATCATCTTCATTCCAAGGTGGCTCATCACCGCAAGTCCCGGTTCAACCTCCTCAACGAGTTTTATGAAGTCATCGGTGCACATGTGACCCCTTATATGGTCATTCCCGGGCCTTATGACGCTTGCTATGAGAACATCCGCGTCCCTGTGGTATTCTGAGAGCCCATCAAAGTATTCTGTATCCGATGTGTAGGATACTGTAAGATCACCAGCCCTCAGTTTGAATCCCACCCCTGTGGGGTCTCCATGCACGGTCCCTGTACCCATCACCTCAATCTCCCCTATCTCCACGGTCTCGCCGGGGGATAGTGTCAGGCAGCGAGATTTTCTCTTGTGATAATCTGATATGCAGGGACCCCAGTCCCTGTAGCCATCTATGACACTCACACTACCCACAACAGTCCCGTTCTGGCGGGTCATCCCCCTTGTCATCGCCTCTATGAGTACCTCGGCGTCGGTGTAATGGTCAGTATGTGAATGTGAGACCATGACTGCATCCAGTTTTCTGGGGTCAGCATCGAACTGGTAGGACCTCACAAGGGCACCCGGGCCGGGATCCACATGGATGTTCATTCCACCGATTCCATCAATTCTAAGTCCGCCGGTCATCCTCTTCTGTGTTATGGTGGCGAAATCGTCCGCCACCACTCCCCAGAAATGTTAGCCTCATTTTATATCACCTATCTATGTAATGGGGGGAGATTATAAAAATCTATTCCCCTGACGCATTTCCTAAAACCCTATTCCTCAGTGCGGCAGATTATGACGTCGCACTCAAGTTTTATGTCCCTTCCGTCCACGCAGAGGTTCTCGTTCCTCACAGCGACCCTCTCACCTGCAGCCACCGCAACATCGTCTGAGAGCCTCATGAGAACATTCTCACCGGGGCCTGCAACACGTTTCCATCTGGTGTCGTAGGCCTCGACACCATCTGAAAGTTTTACCTCAACATGGTTGCCGTCCTGACTGATTACACGGCCAACCTCCCCCTCAGTGAGTATTCTGGATGCCAGTTTCATCTCCTCTCTGCGATCAAGCATCTCCTGTTTAAGTTTAGCCCTCCACTTCTGGAGGAGCCGGACGTCCCTAACGATTGTATCGCTGAGAAGCTTATGTGCGCTCCTCTTATCCAGTGAGGGGCTCTTCATGAATATATCATATTTACTGCCAACTGAGGGGGTTCTGGATGAAACGTAATCCATGAGTTCCCTGAAAAGATTTTCAACCTCCTTGAGGGTCGTCTTTGTCTTCCACCTCTTCTTAAGGAACCTGTTTGTCAGTTCCTTGGCCACCTTATTTCCAAAGACGATTATCGCAGTTTCACCCTTCTCCATGCTGGTTATCCTTGAGCCTGTGAGATCTATTATCTGATAGGCGCCTGTTGTTGCGTATATCCTTCTCCTCTTTGTCTCGAATGGGGTTTTCTGGCTTATCTCACCAACAACCACATCCCCCAGGCTTCTCACCTTGGCTGTGTCATCTGTGACCTTTATACTGACACCAAGCTCCGACGCCCTCCTGTGGAGTTCATCGTCACTCTTTATCTTCCCACTGTATAGTTCCTCTTCAAGCTTTTCCCTCTTTGATTTATCCCCAAAGTAGGCTATTCTGCGTTTGTCTCCTGCTATCACGCATCCCCTGGTACTTATGTATGTTATGATGAGACTCATTGTGGATCACCCAACAGGTACCATATTTGATTGGGGAAATAATAAATGATTCGAATCCCCACAGCAGCCTGCCTCTTAATATTAATAAAGCCGGATCAACATAATTGATGTTGAGGGGAGGAAATGAAAGGTAAAGAATTCACTAATTCTCTGATAAATGAAAAGAGTCCCTACCTGCTTCAGCATGCCCACAACCCTGTTAACTGGTATCCTTGGGGGGATGAGGCATTTCAGCGGGCAAGGGAGGAAGAAAAACCCATATTTCTATCCATAGGCTACTCAACATGTCACTGGTGCCATGTGATGGCACGGGAATCCTTTGAGGACCCTGCAATCGCAGACATACTCAATGAAAACTTTGTTGCCGTGAAGGTGGACAGGGAGGAGCGCCCTGACATCGACGCCATATACATGAAGGTCTGCCAGATGATGACCGGGACAGGTGGCTGGCCCCTCACAATCATCATGACACCTGAGGGGGAACCATTCTTTGCAGGAACCTACTTCCCGCCCGATGACCGGGGCGGTGTACCCGGTCTCAGGACAATCCTCGAAAGGGTGGTTCTGCTCTGGAAGAACGACCCGGATGGAATAGCAAAAACCGCCATGGAGGTTGTCAGTGCCCTTAAAAAGTCTGTGGCGAAGGCATCCAAACTCAAACCCGAAACCGTGGATGCGGCGTATGAGTATCTAAGGAGGAACTTCGATACCCGGAACGGCGGTTTCGGATCCTACCAGAAGTTCCCGACACCCCACAACATCTACTTCCTCCTGAGGTATCACCTGAGGCGAGGGGATGATGAGGCCCTGAGGATGGTTAACCTGACCCTCAGGAGGATGAGGTACGGGGGCATATATGACCAGCTGGGCTACGGATTCCACAGATACGCGGTTGAACCCACGTGGACTGTGCCACACTTTGAGAAGATGCTCTATGATCAGGCGCTGATACTGAAAGCCTACCTGGAGGCCTTCCAGGTTACCGGTGATGATCTCTACAAAAAAACCGCCCTTGAGATTGTTGAATACGTTCTTGGAAACCTCCAGTCCCCTGAGGGGGCTTTCTATTCAGCTGAGGATGCCGAGAGTGAGGGAGTTGAGGGTAAGTACTACCTCTGGAGGGCCTCTGAGATACGCGAGGTCCTGGGGGATGACGCAGACGTTGTAATGCGCTACTTCAACGTCCTTGAGGATGGAAACTTTGCAGGTGATGTGAGGGGGGAGAACATACTCCACATCGGCTCCCCAGAGAGGGTTGCAGATGAGTTCAACCTCACGCCTGGTGAGCTCAATGAGATCATAGAGACTGCAAGAAGGCACCTCCTTGAGAGGAGGATGGAGCGACCGGCCCCCGCACTGGACGATAAGATATTAACGGACTGGAACGGCCTTATGCTTGGGGCCCTTGCAGCGTGTGGGAGGATCCTCGACAGCGAAGAGGCCCTGGCCGCCGCAGAGAGGTGCCTCAAATTCATCATGGACAACCTGCACGTGGATGGTGAGCTTCTTCACCGCTACCGTGACGGGGACGCTGGAATAGACGGGAAGCTCGATGATTACGCATTCCTCATCTGGGGACTCCTTGAGATGTATGATGCCACCTTCAGGGAGGGTTACGTTGAGATGGCCCTTGAACTATCAGAATCCCTTGAGAATAGATTCGGTGCCCCTGATGGTGGATTCTATTCAACCGATGACCCCAAGCTAATAGTAAAACCCATGGATGCGACTGATGGTGCTATACCCTCAGGAAACTCTGTGCAGATGCTTAACCTCCTGAGGCTGGGGGGCATCCTCGAGGATGATGATCTAACAGAATCTGCCAGGGACGTAATGAGGGCCTTTGCCGGTGAGGTTGAATCTGCACCGGCAGCCCACACATTCCTTCTCTCCAATTTAGAGTGGGCCACCAGTGGCGGGAGGTCACTCACCGTCGTCTGCAGCGGAAACCCCATTATACCCCTGGAGCTCAGGAAGAAACTGATACCCGACTTCACCATTACCGTTATGCCCCATGACTGGCCCATTGCACCTCCGCACCTCAGGGATAAGGGGGCTCCGTCTGAGGGCTGCGCCTACTACCTCTGTGATGGCAGCAGATGCTATCCCCCGCTGAATGACCCCAGAGACGTCCTGAAACAACTGGGGGTGATCTAAATGGAAATGCACAGACACCATGAAATGGAATACAGGAGGCGGTTCATTATATGCCTCATCCTCACCATCCCTGTTATCCTGCTTGGTGAACTTCCCACAGGGACCGTTCTGGTAAGCTTTGAGGGTAGTGAACTGGCTGTTCTCATCATATCATCCATCATATTCTTCTATGGGGGCTACCCCTTCCTGAGGGGATCCCTGAGGGAGATCTCATCCAGAACACCCGGTATGATGACCCTCATCGCAGTGGCCATAACCGTGGCGTACATCTACAGCCTGGGGGTACTGGCGGGCCTTGATGGTATGACATTCTTCGTTGAACTTGTAACCCTCATTGACGTCATGCTACTGGGGCACTGGATCGAGATGAGATCCGTCCGAAGCGCCTCAGGGGCCATTGAGAGGCTTGCAAGGCTTATCCCCAAGAAGGCCCACCTCCTGGTCGACGGGAAGGTTGAGGATGTGGATGTGGCCGACCTCAAACCAGGTGACATTGTGCTTGTGAGGTCAGCGGAGAAGATACCCACGGATGGAACCGTGATAAAGGGGGAGTCCCATGTAAATGAGGCGCTGCTCACAGGGGAATCAGTTCCCGTCAGAAAGTCCCCCGGTGACCGGGTTATTGGGGGTTCCATCAATACCGGAGGCTCCCTGACCGTGGAGGTGGAGCGTGTTGGTGAGGAATCATTCATCTCCCAGATAATCCAGCTTGTGGGAACGGCCCAGGAGGGAAGGACAAGAACGCAGGTGCTGGCAGACAGGGCGGCATTCTGGTTAACACTTGTTGCCCTTACAGGGGGGGCCCTCACATTCACAGCGTGGTACGCACTTGGTATGGGAGCCTTCTTCTCACTTGAAAGGTCAGTGACGGTCATGGTCACCGCCTGCCCCCATGCCCTGGGACTTGCAATACCCCTTGTGATAGCGGTATCCACCGCAATCTCAGCAGGAAGGGGGATACTCATAAGGAACAGGGAAGCCTTCGAGAACGCCATGAACCCTGATGTTGTTGTCTTTGACAAGACAGGAACACTGACTGTGGGTGAACTCGGAATAACCGATGTCATATCCTTTGACCCTGAAATGGATGAGGGGGAGATACTATCCTATGCTGCAGCCGTTGAGTCAGCCTCCAGTCACCCCATAGCCAGGGGTATAGTTGAGGCCGTGGATGAGGTGCTCCCTGTGGAGAACTTTGCGGCGATAGGTGGAAGGGGCGTCATGGGGCATGTGAACGGCTCAAGGGTGAAGGTACTCAGCCACAGTTACACAGAGGAACTCGGACTCATGGTCAAGGACCCCCGGGTTGATGAACTCATGGAGCAGCCAAAAACCACGGTCTTTGTAACCGTGAATGATGAACTCAAGGGCTGCATTGCCCTTGCAGACGTCATACGCCCAGAGGCAAGGGAGGCCATCAGGATTCTCAAATCAAGGGGTATAAGGTGTATGATGTTAACCGGTGACAGCCAGAGGGTCGCCGAGTGGGTTGCCTCTGAACTTGGCATTGAAGAATACCAGGCCGAACTCATCCCCAAGGAGAAATATGAGGTTATCAGTGATCTGCAGGGTGATGGGCTGAGGGTTGCCGTGGTGGGTGATGGTGTCAACGACGCCCCTGCCCTTGCACAGGCAGATATAGGAATAGCCATAGGTGCCGGGACCGACGTGGCTATTGAGAGTGCCGATGTGGTGCTTGTGAGGAGCAACCCCCTGGATGTTGTTGACCTCATGGACCTTGCATCGGCCACCTACAGCAAGATGAAGGAGAACCTGATCTGGGCCACAGGTTACAACGTCATAGCCCTCCCCCTTGCTGCCGGGGTGCTGTATGGTCAGGGCCTTATCCTGACTCCGGCCATGGGGGCCATTCTCATGTCTGTAAGTACCGTCATAGTGGCCCTCAATGCCAAGACATTCAGCTTCAGGGGACAGAGCGGTTAGGTTCACATGCAGAGAACATAAAATGAAAGGATTTAATATGAGTTGGTGGCATATATTAGATGGGTGAAAAAAATGAAAAGGACCCTGGAGAACCTTACAAAGGCCTTCATTGGTGAAAGCCAGGCTAGAAACAGGTACACCTTCTATGCGAAAATTGCAAAGAAGGAGGGATTCGAGCAGATATCCGAGATATTCCTGACCACCGCGGACAATGAGAGGGAACACGCCAAGTGGCTCTTCCGCCTCATAAATCAACTCAGAGAGGAAGCAGGGGATGAGCCCGAGTCCATTGTTGTGGATGCCGAGGCCCCCCTCATACTTGGAAGTACCGATGAGAACCTGATAGCTGCCATTGCAGGTGAGCACTACGAGAACAGCGAAATGTACCCTGAATTTGCCGATGTTGCAGAGGAGGAGGGGTACCCTGAGATTGCCAAGAGGCTCAGGGCAATAGGAGAGGCAGAGAAGCACCACGAGGAACGCTACAGGAAGCTCCTTAAACTTGTTGAAACAGGCAAGGTTTACAGGAAGGATGAACCTGTGGTCTGGGTCTGCAGGAAGTGTGGCTACGTCCATGAGGGGACAGAGCCCCCAGAGAAGTGTCCATCATGTGACCACCCCGCCAGGTACTTCCAGGTGAAATGTGAGGAGTACTAGAAGGGAAGCCACATGACAGAAAGGAACCAGATATTCCGGTGCAACGTCTGCGGGAACATCGTTGAGGTGCTCAACCCCGGTGCGGGTCAGCTCGTATGCTGCAACCAGCCAATGGAGCTCCTCGTTGCAAGAAGGACAGATGTTGGGCCTGAAAAGCACGTGCCCGTTGTTGAGAGGAGCGGCGATGGAATCAGGGTTAAAATTGGCGAGGTACCCCACCCAATGGAGGAGAACCATCACATACAGTGGGTAGAGGTCATAGCAGGGGAAGAGGTCCACAGGAGGGATCTCAGTCCAGGTGACAGGCCAGAGGCTGAATTCCCTGTTGACCCTGACTCAGAGTTCATGGTGAGGGCCTACTGCAATATACATGGACTCTGGTACTGAGATGGTCCAATCAACCCTTAATTTTTTTAATCCATAGAATGAATTTTGCTGCTCTAAATTTAAATAGGAAGTATCTGGGCATGTATTAGTATCTACGGGATCCTCTGGAGAGTTTTTATGGAAGGAGGCTTTATTTTATGAAAATTAAGTATGTAACAATGATAGTTGAAGATATGGATGAATCCGTCCAATTTTACAGGGATGTAATGGGTTTTGAGGTGGATAGCCACTATGACCTCGGAGATCATGGCGAGATAACCCTCCTCAGGGGTGATGGAGAAACCATGGTGGAGCTCATAAGGAATCCCATCAATAAACACGGACTATTCTCAGTGGGAATGGACGTTGATGACCTTGAAGTCACACTAAGGGAGCTGAGATCCCGTGGGGCAAAGGTTGTAATGGAACCAACACCCATAACGGTGGGAAAACTTGCATTCATAGAGGACCCCAATGGGGTGAGGATAGCCCTGATTCAGCACATGGACAGTGAGTGAAGATTAATTTACAGACTATCTGACTCCATACCAGTGAAGAATCCTGACACCATAAACCCATAGTTACAGACCATCTGGCTCCATAACCACCAGAAAAACTGACCCCTAAACCCAAAACTTTTATTTTTCAAATTATAAAATCCTCTCCATGAAGCGGATCTATCTTATGGCACTCCTTCTTCTTACCGTGAGTGTGAGTGGATGCATAACTTCAGGAAACAGCAGCATCAACCAGCTCACCCCCCAGATAAATGACCATATAAAGAAGGGTGATGCTTATTTCAATGAATCAGCACTTGCAGCAAACAGCTTCAAACTGGACGAGGCGCTTTCAAAGTGTGAACTTGCAGAGAGTGAGTACAGTTCCGCAAGGAGCCTTGCATCCGAGGCCCTGGGTCATGCTAAGGATGCAGGTGACCCCATAGTGGTCAACTACATCGAACTACTGGTCTCTGAGCTGGAGGCAAAACTCAACGCCACCTACCAGCTTAAGAATGCCATACAGATGTTCACACTGAACGATACCGAGAGCGGGAACTCCAATATAGAACTTGCAAATGGTTACATGCTGAGTGCAAAGGAATTTGAAAGAAAAAGACAGGAAATTGTAAATAAAAATCCTGAGAGGTTCAGTTAACCCACAGTACACACTTTTTATAAACCTGAAAGGTTCAGGTCCCCTTATGGGGCCCCTTCAACCTCCAGGAACCTTTCCCCTGTGATCCTAACAGCCAGCGATCCCACGGGTGCTGTGAAGAGTATGGCAAGCACCGCCATTGCGAGTATTGTCTGACCCGCTGCAACCCCCGCAGCAAGGGGTATTGCACCCACAGCTGCCTGCACAGTAGCTTTTGGTATGTAAGCTGCTATACAGAATACCTTTTCCCTCAAATTAAGGTTGGAGCCCCTGAGTGCCAGTAGCACACCCATACTCCTTGCTGCAAGTCCCAGGAGTATCACTGCAAGTCCCAGGAGACCCACCTGGAATATGAGTTTAACGTCAACCGCTGCTCCCACAAGCACGAAGAGCAGTATCTCTGCAAATATCCATACCTTGTTGAATTTCTCAGAGAGTTTGAGTCCTGTTTCAGGCATCCTCTCAAGTATAACAAGTCCCGTTACCATCACACCAACAAGTGCGGCTATCGGGACATGGGCACTGAGTATATCCCCTGCATTTTTAAGAAGTATTGCAGCGCCCAGGATGATGAGCGTCTTCTCAGTGTTTCTTATCTCAAATTTCCTGAAGAGATACACCAGGGCAAGGCCCAGGGCAAGACCTGCAACTATACCTGTCAGAATGGATATCGGGACCCCAAGGGCTTCAACAAGGAAGTTAACCTGCTGTCCCTGATACATGCCCAGGAACACCGAGAAGAGGGTTATTGAAACAACGTCATCCACAGATGCACCTGTGAGTATAATGGTGGGTATGCCCTTGGCTGTCCCCATCCTCCTCTCAATGAAGGAGAGCATCTGTGGGACTATAACCGCAGGTGAAACCGCTGCTATAACAAAACCAAGGATACCCGCCTCTATGAGTGGAAGCCCCAGTATGTAGTGGGCCGCGAACATCACGGCGAAACCCTCAACCACGTCGGGTATGAAACTCATCTTAACCGCTGTCATACCCACCTTTCTGAGGCTTTCAAGGTTTATACCGAAACCAGCCCTCAGAAGGATTATTATGAGTGCTATGACCCTGAGGTCCGGTGAAACGTCCATTATACTCTTTGATATCAGGTTCAGTCCATGAGGGCCTATCAGCATACCAAGTACAAGCATCCCCAGGATTCCAGGTATTCCGATACGGTTGAATGCCCTGCTGAACAGAAGGCCAAGTAAGATAATAACAGCTACGCTGAATGCAACATACTCCAAATTGATACCTCCATCTGGAGGATAGCTCCTCCTACATTTTTTCTGCAGGAGTCATCAGCCAGAAAAAGCGTTTAAAGGTGGACTCCATCACCTATAGGTTGAAGTTTCAGACTGATTTTATATAAGTTTTGCGGTTGCTTTTATCTGGAACCTTCCCCCTATCTTTTCAATACCACCTGCCTTTATCTAGAATCTTGCCCTCCATCCTTTCAATACCAGCTATTACAGCTATGGCAGCTGCCTGGGTTATAACTGAAAACAGGACAACCGCGGGTATCCATACACCATAGAGGTAACCCATAAGAAGGCTTCCTGAAAACCAGGCAACCCCGAACACCATGTTGAAAGTCCCGTAGGCTGAGCCCCTCCTCTCCGGTGGGGAAAACCTTGAGACTGCAGCCCTCATAACAGACTCCTGGGCACCCATACCCACACCCCAGAGTGCCGCGCCAGTAACCGCTGCCAGTGAGCCGCCAAGGAAGGCTAGGGGGGCATAGAGCATGGATATGAATACTGCAAGGGCCATGACCCTGAAACCATACCTGTCAAAGTACCTTCCAAAGATGAGCGCTGATACGGCATCTGTAAGCATGGCAAGGGAATAGAGGACAGGAATCATTGAGGGTTCCAGAACCCCGCTCACTCCAAGGTGGTAACCCACAAGGGGAAAATCAGCGTAACCGAGGGCTATGAAACATACAGCGAGCATATAAATCCAGTAGGAGCCCCTGAATGATGTGTAATCAATCCTGGTTGAGGTTTCAAGTTCACCTGGACGCGGGAAGAGGAGGTAACCTGCAGTTAGAACTGAGAGCGCCATGACCGCTGGAACTGCAAGGACCAGGAACCCCTCCCTGAAGCCTCCGCCAAGTGCCAGAACCATGAAAACTATGAAAGGTCCTGCAACAGCCCCGATCTGGTCAAGTGCCTCATGTATCCCAAATCCAGTTCCATGACCCATAGTGGAGGAGGCATATGATAAAATAGCATCCCTGGGTGGTGTCCTGAGGCCCTTACCCATCCTCTCAATTATTATCAGGAGAACCGCCACCTGCCAGTTACCTGCAAATGCAAGTAGAGGCACGGCGATCAGGTTGATAATGTAGCCTGCAAATGTTATGAACCAGTACCTCCCTGTTCTATCTGAGACATACCCTGAAAGGAACCTTATGAGGTACCCGGAGAGTTCACCGAACCCTGCCGCAAATCCAACCATGAATGCGCTGGCGCCGAGGAAGGCCATGAATGGCCCTGTTATTCCCCTGGCACCCTCATAGGTCATGTCAGCAAGGAGACTCACAATTCCAAGTATAATTATGAATTTAGTTGCCCTATTCATGATAAAGCCCCATCAGAAAAATGAATTTCCCTCCTCTTCCAAATTTAACTGCTTGTAAATCCTGTAACAGAAAATGATAATCACCACTCAACGCCCAGTGAAAAGCATGTAAACCGCCCTGTAGGTGTACTCAGGTTCAGATATACCCATATAAAGTGACCTCCTGAACCCGCCATCAGGGTTTCTCAGTTTCAATATGAAGTCCTCCACGTCATATTTCCTTCCCCTGAGGATCTCATTGAGTCTGAATCCTGCGTAAACCGTCTCAAGGTAGGGTGGATAGGATAGGGGTGTAAAGTTCCACCCACCATCACCCCAGCAGGAATCAGTAAATTCAAGCACATCCTTCCTGCTGAAACTCACACCATGGGCCTCCAGTATCTCAACTGCGAAGTGGGTGTTTATGATGTCTGAGCCGTACCTTCCAAAGCCGCCGTCATCGTTCTGAAGCGAAAGAACCCATTCAGGGACCCCCTCAAGGTACTCGCCATGGAGGCGGAGGACCGAATCCATATAATACGTTATCTCAAGCTTTGATTTCCTGTAGGACCTTCTGAGAAGATCTAGAAACCTCTGCTTTACCCTGAATTCCCTGCCATAATCAGCCAGCAAACTGCACCTGTAGAAAAGTCCCTGTGCAGCAAAGCTACCCCTTGAGTGCAGCTCCTCAAGCCAGTCAAGGGTTCTCCCAATGTCAACAGGGAGAGAATCAATCACCTCAAGGGACTTTATGGCGTAATACGTGTTTTTAGAGTCAGGAAGCCCCTCATAAAGTGTGTAACCCCCTGATTGGTGTCTCCTCCTGTCAAAAAAGTTAATTATCCCCTCAGCTATGGGTGATGTCCCCGACATGTTATTCCTCCGGCTCCACAACAATCAAATATAAATAATGAACACCGCCATTATATAATAAGTTCCTGTTATTTATCATTAAATAAATCGTTTCTATGAGGAATACCATGATCCAGTCATGTAGTGAATGTAAGGGTAAGGGTTACCGTGTTAAAAGTTACAAAATATGCAGCGCATGCCATGGGACAGGCTACCAATCAACAGAGGATATTAAGGACCACTTCAAGGGTGTGTCAAACACTGCAAGGCAGAGATTCGACCTTGAGGAGGCCCATGACGTACCCTGCGAGGTATGCAGGGGAAAGGGTGAGGTCGAGGTGAGGGAACCCTGCCCCGCCTGTGGGGGTAAGGGTGAGGTTAACATATGCCCCTCATGTGGAAAGAGGATAAGTGGCAGGGACGAGTACTGCCCTGACTGCCAGAAGAAGGAACACGTCTACGTCCTCCACCCTGCGTGCACCATCGACGACCTTGAGGTCGGGAGCGTATACAGGGGAAAGATAACGAGGATAGAAAAATATGGCGTATTCGTGAGCCTCAACAGCCATGTCTGGGGGCTCATGAGGGGCCTGTTCCCTGACCACAGGATCGGTGACGAAATATTCGTCAGGGTATCCCATGTGAAGCCCTATAAGGGCGAGGTTGACATGATACCTGCCAGTATAAAGGGACCATATGAGATCGTTAAATTAAAAAAGGACCTCCCAAGGACAAGAATAGCTGATATAGACACCAAGAGTCTTGGTAAAACAGTGAGAATAGTGGGTGAGGTCATACAGATACAGCAGACCTCGGGACCAACAATATTCACAATCTCAGATGAGACAGGGACAACCTGGGCAGCGGCCTTTGATGAGCCGGGCATAAGGGTCTACCCCCACATCCAGATAGGACACATAGTTGAGGTTATAGGTGAGGTTAACCAGCACACCGGCAAGATCCAGATAGAATCAGAGTCCGTTGAACGCCTCATAGGAAAGGATGCCGCTGAGGCAAGGAGGCTCATCGATGAGGCAATTGACAGGAGGGCAGAACCTGAGAGGAAGGACCTGCTCATAGAAAGCGAAACCCTTGAAAAACTGAGGCCGAAACTCATTGAAGCAGCCAAGGCCATAAGAAGGGCAATATACGATGGAAGATCCATACTGGTAAGGCACCATGCAGACGCCGATGGTATATGTGCTGGTGTGGCCATAGAAAAGGCAGTTGTGCCCCTGCTGAGGGAACTGAACCCCAGCACAGATGCAGAGTGGCACTACTTCAAGAGGGCCCCAAGTAAGGCCCCGTTCTATGAACTGGAGGACGTGGTGAAGGACCTCTCCTATGCACTTGAGGACCTGGAAAGGCACGGGCAGAAACTCCCCCTCCTTGTGCTCCTTGACAACGGGTCGACAGAGGAGGACATACTCGCCCTCATGAAGGCAAAGATATATGACATCGAAATAGTGGTCGTGGACCACCACTACCCAGGTGAGGTCACCGATGGAAGGGTGGAGGTTGATGAATACGTTGACGTGCACGTGAACCCATACCTGGTGGGTGGGGACTCCCAGATAACGGCTGGTGCCCTTTCAGTGGAGATAGCCAAGATGATAAACCCTGAGATCACCGAGAGGATCCTGCACCTCCCTGGCATTGCTGCTGTGGGGGACCATGCAAACTCCCCTGAAGCCGAAGGTTACATTGAACTCGCAGGTGAGCGGGGCTATGAACGGGATGAGCTTGAAAAAATAGCAGCCTGTGTTGACTTTGAGGCTTTTTACCTCCGATTCATGAATGGAAGGGGCATAATAGACACCATCCTCGGCCTTGGAAATCTTGATAAGCACAAAAAACTGGTGGACGCCCTCTACAGGGAATACGAGAGAAAGGTTGATACCCAGCTCCGGGCCGCGATACCCAACCTCAAATCCACGAGGCTCCCCAATGGTATACTCTTCAATGTCCTTGACGTTGAGAAGTACTCACACCGCTTCACCTTCCCTGCCCCCGGCAAGACCTGCGGCTTCGTCCATGACTACATGGTCCAGAAGCACGGCGAGGAGACACCAATAATCACCCTTGCCTATGGACCGGATTTCGGGGTTATAAGGGCAACTGACGCTGTGAATGAGAAATTCGGGTTCAACCTCAACGAGATAGTCTGGGAACTGGCAGAGGAGATTCCTGAGGCGGTGATCGATGGGGGTGGACATGAATGCGCAGGGTCACTCAAGTACATTGAGGGCCTCTCAAAGAAGGTTTTATCGGCCTTTGCAGAGAAGGTGGCGTCCCTCAGGGAATAAAAAATCAATTAAAATTTGATATTTTTTCCCTGTAACGCTCTGGGAAACTAGATCTCTAGATTTTAATTTTGAAAGTAGATTGATTCTAAATCTTATTTTAATTGATCAGATATCCTTCATATGCTGAAAAAGTAAAAAATTAGATTGATTCTAAAGCTTATTTTAATTAATCAGGGATTTCTCATGAATGCCTGAAAAAAGTAATTACTCCTAAACATCAGGTTTTTCCCTTTCGTCCATCAGGCTCTTATAGTAGTCGCATTCATCTGCAATGGGACATTCCTCATGCCTTGGACCCACTGGCCTGCAGATGTCCTGTCCGAACTGGACCATGAGGTCATTGAGTTCTATCCAGTATTTCCTGGGTATGACCTCCATGAGGGCCCTCTCGGTCTCCTCAGGTGTCCTGGTGTTCACGAGACCTATTCTGTTTGATATCCTGTGGACATGTGTATCAACAGGGACCGCTGGCTTATTGAATGCATATACAAGCACACAGTTTGCTGTTTTCCTCCCAACACCTGGAAGTTTAAGGAGTTCAGCAATGTCATCAGGGACCCTCCCCCCGTATTCCTCAAGGAGAATCCGCGAAACCTCCCTGATCCTCCGTGCCTTGACGTGATAGAATCCAGCCTTCCTTACAAGCTGCTCCAGTTTCTCAACCGGTGCATATGCAACGTCCTCCATGGTGGGGTACTCAGAGAACAGCCTGGCGGTTGCCTCATCGGTGTTCTCGTCCCGGGTCCTCTGGGAGAGTATTGTCCTTATGAGGACACGGTAGGGGTCCCTGTCCTCAAAGACCCTGAGGGAGTAGAGGCTCCTAAGACCCTCCATTATCCTGTCAATATCCCTGATGGATACCACCGGAAAAAAGAATCAGTTAAGTTTCTGGAGCAGAAGCTGAAGACCGTCCATCAGCCCCTCACCCTCGGTTGCAATGGTGGGCAGAACATCCACATCCCTGTCAATCTCAAGTTCAGAATCATCAAGGTCCTGTTTATTTGAGAACACAACGTATGGGATGTTTTTCTCCTCAAGTTCTGCCATTATCTCCTTCTCAGCCAGGGTTACCCCCCTTGAGTTATCCACCACTATTATGGCGGCATCAAGGCCATTGGAGATGATCTCAAGCATGAACTTGAACCTCTCGTGGCCGGGTGTTGCAAAGAGGTGTATCTTCTCACCGTTAACGATGCAGTTACCATAATCCAGTGCCAGTGTTGTGCCCTTGTACTCAACCTTTGTTATCTTATCACAGAGCTGCTCAAGGGTGGTTGTTTTACCGGTATCATAATCCCCGAAGATTACAACCTTTGTCTCCTTATTTTTCATTATAATCAACTCACACTCAATTTATAGTTAAGTATAATGTCTGAATGCTGTGTCCCTATTTTATGTACCATATTTTATATATTTAATGCTGTGGGAGGTTTATCCGACACCCAATTGACCTCATCCTCTCTGGAAAATCAGGAAACGAAACACTGAAGACCTCACCATCCATTACTGTTATACCCTCCCTGAGGCCTATGAGGGTGAATGCCATTGCAAGTCTGTGGTCGCCGTGGGATGAGACCACCCCACCCCTCACACCACCTTCAATGACCATGCCGTCCCTCAGCTCCTTAACCTCCACTCCCAGTTTTCCAAGTTCAGTGGCGCATGTCCTTATCCTGTCTGTTTCCTTGTACCTTGCATGTTCAACCCCCCTTATCTCGGTTCGTCCATCTGCAAGGGCCCCGAGGACCGCTACAGTTGGGAGGAGGTCCGGGGCGTCATGGAGGTCCACCTGGACACCTGAAAGTTTCCCGGTGGATGATACAACCACGTGGTCATCTCTCACCACAACATCGGCCCCCATCTCCCTGATTATGTCAAGTATGATACGGTCCCCCTGCCTGGAATCCCTGAAGAGGTTCTCAATTCTGACCTCTCCGCCTGCAACTGCAACTGCCCCTGCAAGGTAGGATGCAGAGGAGTAGTCCCCCTCAACCGTGTACTTCCTTCCCCTGTACCTGGATGGTTCAACAGAGAATACCCCATCAGAGTATTCAACCGGGACAGAGAATTTCTCCATCACATCAAGGGTCATGTCAACGTAGGGCCTTGATATGAACTCCCCCTCAACCTTCAGGTCAACACCCTCTGAGAGGGGTGCTGCTATGAGGATCGACGATATGAACTGTGAACTCAGACTACCATCTATTGATGTCTCGCCGCCCCTGAACCCTCCCCTTATAATAACAGGTGGGAGGCCGTTCATCCTTGAGGATACTGCCTCAACACCCAGTGGTTTGAGGGCGTCCAGGAGGGGCTGCATGGGTCTTGTCCTGAGGGACTCATCACCGGTGAGTACAGTGTAGTTCTCTGCAAGGCCAGCCACCGAGGTCATGATGCGCAGTGTTGTCCCTGAATTTCCAAGGTATACAACATCGTCGGGTGTTTCAAGTTCGCCCCCGCTTCCGGTGACAGACCATTTCTCACTGCCCTCTATGTCAACCCCGAATGCCCGGCAGGCCTCCACTGAGGAGAGGGTGTCCTCCGCCACAAGGGGGTCCCTGATCTCTGATATGCCATCTGCAAGAGCC
This sequence comes from Methanothermobacter sp. DP, assembly GCF_026692625.1. Classification (NCBI taxonomy): domain Archaea; kingdom Methanobacteriati; phylum Methanobacteriota; class Methanobacteria; order Methanobacteriales; family Methanobacteriaceae; genus Methanothermobacter; species Methanothermobacter sp. DP. The sequence continues at coordinate 880,030 of NZ_CP113501.1, forward strand.
GCCACTATAACTGCCCTGTGTGTGTAACTCTTGGATGGCGGGGCCTTGACCGTTCCTGAAAGTTCAGATGACACATCAACTTTAAGTTCCATTGAAACACCTCGAGGGGATCATCGCACGATTTCTATTATGATCTCAGGTTCATCCATGTTGAGCACGTCGACCCTTTCGCCGGCTGTTCCCACAACCTCCTTTCTGAAGCTTATGTATTCGGCTGTGAGTCTTCTTCCAGCAACCTCTATTTCCCCATTCTCCTGGAGTTCATCGTAGACATCCTGGGGGTCAGATCCCTGGAGATGGGAGATTATGGCGGGGGCGTCTCCCCTGAACTCGGGCCCTATCCTGTCCATTCTCGGTTCAAGTTCCACGACCCTCTCTGTTATTTCAGGTTCGCCCGTCTCAAGGCCCACCTCAGATATATTCATTGTCCCGGCTATGTCCTGGAGGAATGGTTCCAGCATTGCCGCTGAATCCTCATCCGTGTATATGGTGGCTGATCGGAGGGGTGCGTTAAGGGGCATCTTTGATGATGACTTGAACCTCCTGATTTCACCTATAACCGCAACTGCAAGGTCACCCATCCCCTCGATTTCAGGGTCAACCAGCTCAGGTCGGTACTCTGGCCAGGCTTTCACATGTATTGATCCCTCACCGATGTGCTGGTGAACCTCCTCTGTGAAGTGGGGTGTCACCGGGGCAAGGAGCCTGAGGCATGTCTCGAGGACCATCCTGAGGGTGGTCTGGGCTGCCACCCTTGAGGCCTCATCCCCCTCTGAGTACAGGCGGTACTTGACAGCCTCTATGTACTCGTCACAGAAGTCATGCCAGACGAATTTCTGGATCCTCCCCACCGCTGCGGCGAAGTTGTACTCCTCCAGACTCTCTGTAACGTCCCTCACCAGGTTCATGAGCCTGGAGAGTATCCAGCGGTCAAGGGGTCTGAATTCCGCCTCCCTGTCATCTCCCAGGTGGATGCTTATGAACCTGAATGCATTCCAGAATTTCCTGAGGAACTTGTAGCCGTACTTCACGTCCTTCCAGGCAAATGGAACGTCTGACCCTGGCACACTCCCTGCGGCCCAGAGCCTCAGTGCATCGGCGCCGTAGTCCTCAAGGACCTCCTCAGGTGCTATAACATTTCCCCGGGACTTGCTCATCTTGTGTCCGTCCTCCCCGAAGACCATCCCGTTTATCACTATCTCACTGAAGGGTTTCTCACCGGTGAGTGCCATGCATCTCAGTATGGTGTAGAATGCCCAGGTACGGATTATGTCGTGTCCCTGTGGCCTAAGATTTGCTGGGAAGAGGTCCCTGTAGGATTCATCTGGCCATCCTGCAACCGAGAGAGGGGATATTGAACTGTCCATCCAGGTGTCAAGGACGTCCTCCTCGCCAATGAATTCTGTGCTTCCGCATTCACATTTTATCCCTGGATCGTCCCTTGCTGGGTCAACTGGCAGCATATCCTCATCTGCAACGTGGACCCTTCCGCATTCCTTACAGTACCACACGGGTATGGGTGTTGCGAATATCCTCTGCCTTGATATGCACCAGTCCCAGTCCATGGACCCTGTCCAGTTGAGGAGCCTCGTCTTCATGTGTTCGGGCACCCATTCCATTTCCTCAGCAGCCCTTCTAACATCGGGTATGAGTTTCTTTACCGCCACAAACCACTGCTTCTTGACCAGGATCTCTATCGGTGTCTTGCACCTCCAGCAGGTGCCCACGTTCTGCTTGACAGGCTCCTTTCTCAGGAGGAAGCCCTCCCTTTCAAGGTCCTCAACTATCTGTTCCTTGCACTCCCTTATGGTAAGACCCTTATATTTGCCTGCGGCCTCTGTCATATATCCCCTTTCATCTATCGCCTCTATAATGTCAAGGTTATGGCGGTTGACCCAGGTAACGTCCGTCTTGTCCCCGAAGGTACATATCATAACAGCACCGGTACCGAATTCAGGGTCAACATCAGGGTCCTTTATCAGTTTAACCTTCTGGCCGAAGAGGGGTACCTCTATCTCCTTACCCTCAAATTCACTGAATCTCTCGTCATCAGGGTGCACAGCCACAGCCACGCAGGCTGCCATGAGCTCCGGCCTTGTTGTGGCTATCTCTATATCTTCACCACCATCGACAGGGAACCTCACATAGTTGAGGTTTGTCTCGTTCTCAACGTATTCGACCTCTGCAAAGGCTATCGCAGTCTCACACCTTGGGCACCAGTTGACCGGATGCACACCCTGGTATATGAGGCCGTCATCGTACATGCGGAGGAATGAGAGCTGGGTTCTCCTCATGTACTCAGGGGTCATGGTCACGAATTCGTGGCTCCAGTCCTGGCTGAAGCCAAGGCGCTGCATCTGTTCCTTCATCATCTTGATGTTTTCCTGTGTGAGTTCCACACAGAGGCGCCTGAATTCTTCACGTGACACGTCACTCTTCTTTATGTTGTGGGTCTCCTCAACCTTGACCTCCGTTGGGAGACCATGACAGTCCCAGCCCTGGGGGAAGAGGACATCGAATCCCCTCATTCTCCTGAACCTTGCTATTATGTCCATGTAGACCCAGTTGAGTACGTGGCCCATGTGTATGGATCCTGTTGGGTATGGTGGTGGCGTGTCTATGATGTACCTGGGCTTTGTCCCTGACCCTATGAAGCGGTATATGTCATCTTCCTGCCATTTTTTCTGCCATTTAACCTCGTTTTTATGGTTGTAATCCTTTGGGATCTGGTTATCGGTCATCTTATTCTCTCCCTGATAGAAGCTGTGAAGTGCTGGAAAAGTTATATGATAATATTCACTACCCAATCTTTATAAAGATGTTTGAATACTCTAACTTTGTGGAGAAATAAAAGGAGAGCAAGTTCTCATATGGTGAATGCCAATGGAGTTGATCTGGTTCTACATAGCACTCTTCCTTGCAATAAGTGATGAGATACACACGAGGATTCTCTGGAATGTCTTCTTTGACTTCTACATACTTCTTGCCGGGATAATAAAGGAGACCGTCTCATCGAACATCCAGCTGTGGCTGGTCCATGAGGGTCTGGAGGCCCTCTTCCACTTCATAGTGCTGTCCCTTGTGTTTCTCTCATTTGAGATAGGGTTCCTTGCAGCCCTCATACACCTTGTTGTGGATCTTTACCATCAGCTGAGCGGGGTGGACCATGGGTGGCTGTATCACAGGGCCCTCCACTTCACCGTGGAATCGGTTTTCTTCATAATGGTCTTCTCTGCCCTCTAGAAATCCCATTTTCCTTTTAAAACAATTTGATCTGTATTTATCAGTTTCTCTTCAGTGTCACGGAGCCTATGAATTTTGTGTTGGGTATCCGTGGGAGTGATGATGCTGCCACATATTTTCCAAGGAATATTATGTTATCGGGCCTTCCCCTGTTTCTTCCAAGGAGCCTGCCTCCATCAAAGGTTGCGTGAACCCTCAGAAGTGTTGAGTTCTCCCTGCTCAGGGTCTCGTAGAGAAGTATGTTTCGTCTGTTGTATCCCCAGCGGTCTGTCCCGGCAGCATAAACCGCTGCCTTAAGGGGATTTTGACTCCAGCGTGAATAGTAGCCTCTCCGGTAATACGAGGGGCTGTTGGGTACACTTATGTACTCCCCATTCCTCAGCCTGAATACCGAGAGCCTTGAGTATCCCCTCCTGTAAATTGAAACCCCTACCTGACCCCCCGGGCCCCTTATAACAAAGTGTCCGAGGCCGAGTTTCCTCACGAGGCTGTGGGCCCTCTTCATATCATAGGATGTCACGTTGCCGCGCCGGATGATGTCTCCCCCTATAGCCTCAAGGGCCCGGTTTATCCAGACTATATCGGGTCCGCCGGCCCCCATCATCCATCCGCCCTCTGAGATTATAGTGTGGAAGAAGTATCCGTTGACGGTCTTGTATTCCTTCAGGGTTTCCCTGCCATTCCAGACCGTCTTCTGAATCCTGAGGGTGGCGGCATAGGTGGAATCCCGCCTGTAGGCAAAGACAGCGTCACTCTCATTAACATTAACCACCACCGAGCAGCAGTCAGAGTCCACCTCATGGTGATGGGTCCCTGATGAACCCCAAGTACTCCAGCTCTTATTTGCAGGTGTCTGATTTACAGCGGCGGCTGATGCTGCACCCATGAGAATCGCGATTACCAAAAAATATAGCAAAAAAATGTGTTTCAACTTCACACCCCCTTTCTATGTATTCTGTTTCCTTGACTATATGAATTTTGAGATGGGGGCGGGTTAATTATTTATTGGATACCCATGATAATTTGAACCATCATATTTACCGGAGAGATCACCATGCCTGTTATAACGTTGGATTACGATGACCTGAAGGAACTGGGCATTGACATTGATAGAGAAAGGCTCATTGAAGTTCTGCCGATGATGGGGAGTGACATTGAGGACTTTGATGATGAGGGTATTAAGGTTGAATTCTTCCCCAACCGCCCTGACCTCCTCTCGGTTGAGGGTGTTGCAAGGAGTCTCAGGGGATTTCTGGGGATTGAAACAGGCATGCCCCGTTATGATGTTCTTGAATCAGACATTGAGGTGACCGTTGATGAGTCTGTCCTCAATGTGAGGCCCCACCTTGGAATGGCTGTCATTGAAAATGTGAGATTCACAGATAAGAAGCTCAAACAGGTCATGGAGTTTCAGGAGGACCTCCACTGGGTTATTGGACGTGACCGGAAGAAGGTGGCCATTGGTATACATGACCTTGACCGTGTTGAGCCCCCCTTCGTATACAGCGGAGTTGAACCTGAGGGTGTCACCTTCACCCCCCTTGAAAGTGTATGTGAAATGACACCCCGGGAGATACTGGAGGAGCACCCCAAGGGTGTGGCCTATGCACATCTCCTGAGGGACCATGAAATGTATCCCCTCATAACCGATAAGAATGGAGATGTACTCTCCCTCCCCCCCATAATAAACGGGGAACTCACCAAGTTAACCACAGAGACAGAGAGGATACTCGTTGATGTCACAGGCACCGATGAGAGGGCAGTTAACCAGACCTTGAACATCATATGCACATCATTTGCAGAGTCCGGTGGTGTCATAAGGTCAGTAATAGTGAGGCGTCCTGATTCTGAGTTAAGGCTCCCTGACCTCACACCAAAGGAGATGAGTGTCTCTGTATCAACAGCTTCACGCATAACAGGCCTTGAATTTGACGCTGCTGAGATTAAAGGGCTCCTCATGAAGGCCCGTATGGATACATCCGTCGTCTCCCCTGACGAGGTCCTTGCGGTTATCCCTGCCTACAGGGTGGACATCCTCCACGAGGTTGACCTTGTGGAGAACATAGCAACCCAGTACTGTATAGGGAGAATCGAACCCCTAATCCCTGAGGTTGCAACCATTGCAGAGGAGGATAACTGGAACAGGGCCGATAAATTCATAAGGGAGGTTATGGTTGGTCTGGGCTTCCAGGAGGTTATGAGCCTCATGTTAACGAGTGAGGAAAGCCACTACCAGAAGATGAGGCTCGAGGAGGATGAAAGGGTGCAGGTTGCCCAGCCGATTTCACAGGATCGGACCATGATCCGCAAGAGCCTCCTGAATGGTCTCCTTGAATTCCTTGAGGATAACAGGCATGAGGATCTCCCCCAGAGAATATTCGAGGTTGGGGATGTGGTATACATTGACGCTGAAGCCGAGACCCGTACACGTACCGTGAAGAAACTGGCATGTGCAGTCACCCATTCAAGCGCTGGTTTCACCGAGATCAAGTCAATTGCGGCTGCAGTGGTCGAGAACCTTGGATATGAGTTTAGAGTGGAACCCCTTGACCACCCATCATTCATAAGGGGAAGGTGTGCTGCCATTGAATCTGAGGGTGAGTCATCGAGAATAAGAGGGTTCTTCGGTGAGGTTCACCCCGAGGTTGTGACAAACTTCAACCTGGAGTATCCTGTCATTGCCCTTGAAATTGAATTTAAGGAGAAGTGAATATCAACCCAAGCTGAATCCCAGGTCGTTGGGTGTTGTGATCCTCCAGTAGGAAAAATAAATAACCGGGTTATGGTTTACACTGAAACCCTGACACCCATAACCAACATTCAGGGTTTGCCAGCAACCGAAACCCTGATCCTCCTGTTTCTTGGTCCGTCAAGTTCAGCAAAGAATATGCTCTGCCATGTACCCAGGTCCATCTTCCCATTTACCACTGGAATCGTCTGGCTCCCACCAAGGAGCACGGCCCTCAGGTGGGAATCGGCATTGTTATCTATTACATTATGGCCATATGAACCGCCTGAAGGCACCATACCTGTGAGCATTGACTCTATGTCCCCCAGAAGCCTCGTCTCATTTTCATTTATGAATATCGCTGATGTGGAATGCCTTGAGAATACGTTCAGTATTCCCTCCTTTATTCCGGATGCCGCGAGGACCCCTGAAACCATGGAGGTTATATCAATGAGTTCAACCCGCATGGAGGTTCGCAGTGGAATCTCCTCTGTATAAAATTCCATGAAAACACCGGTTTTAGTTATGGCCCTATATCAATAAAAGTTTTGGTGTTCGCCTCACCAGATCATGGGTTTGTGGGGTTCCCCCAGAATCAGATATCAATAAAAGTTTTGGTGTGCACTTACCGCCAACTTCATAAAAAAAGCTATTTGAGCACCCCCGAGAACAGACTGGTAAGCCTGTAGAGGAGGCTTTTATCCTGGTAGAAAGCCCTGTGTGGGCATACCTCCATGCAACAGAGGCAGTTTATGCAGCTGGAGTAGTCAAACTCTGGTACCAGCGCCCCGGACTTCAGGGCGTCGGCAGGGCAGCTCTCAACACATACATTACAGTTCCTGCACCTTTCAGGGTCTATGGCGGGCCTTGACCACCAGAGCTTCATGAGCGCACGTGCAAGGCCCGATGGGAGCAGGTCAAGGGTGTAGTATATGTTGGAGGGCCACTTGAAGTCATCCACCACTTCAGCCTCAAATCCCAGAATCTCTATATCTGAAGGGTCAGGAGCAAGGTTCCTTCTCCGTGCAGCCTCATTCACAGGTACCCTGAACGGATCCATCCCAAGGAGCAGGGGTATGTAAGTGTCAAGTGCCAGTGCATCCTCGGATGCCAGAAGAAGGCCTAGGTGTCTTGGGTCACCTCCTGAGGGACCATTGCCCTCCATCCCCACCACCCCATCCACCAGGGTGAGTGCAGGATTAGTAATCAGGTAGATCTCAAGGAGCTTCTCAGCAAAGTCAGATGGCCCCGGGTGTTCCCTGTGATAATCCGCCTTCCTGAAGCCGGGTACAGCACCGTACATGTTCTTTACAGCACAGGTGAAGATGGTCATGGAGTGGGTCTTGAGCTTGGGGAGGTTGACAACGATGTCGCTGTCTACAACCGGCCTTGAGATGGGGTAGCCCTCCCCTCCCATTATGTATGACCCAGATGCCTCAAAGTTTATGAGTTCAATATCAAGCCTCTCTGCCACGTCAAGTATCCCTGTGGCCCTCCAGAACTTCTCTATATTCCTGAAGGATCCTCCTGGACTGTCCCCAACTCTGACCTCCGCCCCGGTGTCTATGAAGAGCTCTGCAACCGCCTCGATAACCGCTGGATGTGTTGTGACGTGTCTTTCAGGAGGGGCCGCCATGAGCATGTTGGGTTTCAGAAGGACCCTGTCACCGGGTGATGCGAATTTTTTAACACCCCCAAGGTGATCCAGGCACTCCCTAACACCATCCCTGACCTCCTCAGGGTCATAGGACTGGCAGTGAGTTACTGATACTGATGGCATGAACTGCTGCTCCAGAAAAAAAGTTAAGAAAGAAATTAAAGTCCAAAGGACTTCATCAGGAGTTCTTCATTGACGAAACCTGCCCTGAAGACCTCGCCGGTTCTGAGGTCATTTATGACGACCTCTGCTGGTGCGAACATGCCCTTGTCTATCTTGTAGAAGTCGTAGTCCGCTTCCTTGAATACGTCGTAGAATGGTTTACCGTAGCCCTCAGAGGCTGATGATGGCAGGTTCTCTGCAAGGGATTTTATGTCGTCGCCCTCCTCTGATTTTATGTAGTAGTAGGTCCTGCCTCCAAAGAGGACGGCGTCATTGGTTTTACCCATTGCCTTCAGGCTGTCAGGGTCAACGGGGGCTATTGGGGCGATACCTGCGGCGTATTTGACCTTGTTAACATCAAAGTGGAGTGCCTCAAGCATCTTGTAGGTACCGTTCTCCACCACACGACCTGAGATCTGTATTGAACCCACAAGGGATGATGTTGGGGCCACGAGTACGTAAACATTCTCCGGTGAAACATCACATTCCTCTGCAATCTTGTCTGTGACGTCCTCCCCTGGAAGTTTATCTGCTTCAAGGGTGAGAACTGCGATGTCAGCCTCATCCTGGTAGCCTATTTCCTCATAGGTCTCTGCCGGCTTAAGTGCAAGTGCCCTTGCAGGTCCTGACCCAAGGGCAAAGAAGTCACCAACACTGACTGACCAGCCTGCCTTCTGGGCACCCAGTGTTGAGATGGCCGGGAAGTCTGTCTTTATCTTGACTGAGGGCAGGGCGAACCTCTCTGACAGGTCACCGGGTATTGATATGCCCACATCTGCAAGGCCTCCAAGGCACACCGCGGTGTAGAGTTCACCGGCCTTTATGCTACCATCAACGTTAACACCGCAGTCTATGACTGTTGAGCCATTTTCAAGTTTATCAACGCTTATTTTAAGGTCATCTGCACCTTCGATCATCCGGTCAACTATCTTTTTTGCCTCAATGTTCACACTAACCATTTTCAATCACCTCTTTTGCTTCTTTGAAGTTAACCTCATATATATGAGCGCTAATGGAGTGGATGGTTATATGCCCCACCTCAACCCCCACCTCCGATGCAACGTGATCTGCAAGGTAGGCGAGGCCAACGGCGTTGGGGAACCATGCCCCGTAGATGTCGTGGCTGCGCCAGAGTGCCGCGGTGAAGAGCCTCCCCTCTCTCACCTTGAAGTCCACAAGGATCATGCACGGGACCTCATCACTTTCAGTATCTATTTTGGGGTCCCATGTGACCATGGTGGCCCTCCTGGACTCTTTACAGTTTTTCAGTCTCTCTATCGCCCTATCCACCTGGTCCACACCGAAGTGTGCCCTGAGACGGTTACCATAGGTGTATACAAATCCCTTCCTGTCATCTGAGAGGAACTGTTCTGAGTACTTCTCAAGTTTCTCCCCGCTCCAGAAGTACCCCTCAGGGACCCTTATATTGATGAGTGATCTGGCCGGGAGGTGGTAGAAGTCTCCTGACCTGCCGAGGGGGTTTTTTATTGTCACAACCGTATTCATGACCTCCCTTGTGAGGGACCCCCTTTCATCCCTTATCTCTCTCCCCTCACTCATTATCTTCCTAACCAGTTTAAGCCATCCCTCTGCAATTTCATCAACGCTTATCTCATAGGCCATCTTTGAACCCCCTAAAACTCTGATGCGGCCTTCACCATGTTTCTGAGTTTGGCGAATGCCGCCTCCCTTGGAAGTTTCCTCATTCCACAGTCAGGGTCTATGTAGAGGTTATCCTCCCCGACTATATCAGCACCCCTTTCAATAAGGTTTTTTATGGTATCAGTGGACTCAACAGCCTCAGTTGATGTGTCAACGCAGCCGAATCCCAGTTTTTTATCGCCCCTCCATTTATCTGCCAGCACTTCAAGGTTTGATGGTCTTCCTGCAAACTCAAGGTCCAGCATATCAACTGGGAATGTGAGGAGTTCCCCAATAACCCCGCTGATGTCACCGCATACATGGAGGGAGACATCCACATCGAGGGCCCCTGAAATGCGTTTAACAGCCCTTCTTGCTGTCCCCATATCCACCATACCCGTTGAGAGGAATGGTTCATCTATCTGTATCATGACCGCCCCTGCATCCTGGAGGTGTTCGGCCTCAACCCTAAGGGCCTCTGCCATATCCATAATTGCCCTCTCCCTATTCTGGGGGCTGTAGAATCCCTCTATCCTTGATGCGTGCACCATGGTGGATGGTCCTGTGATTATCCCCTTAACACCCTTTGATTCGTCATCTGTAAGTTTTCTGAGTATTTTCATCGCATATATCAGGTCATCTGATCCTATGGAGCCTGCAGGGGGTGTTATCCTTGAAAATATGATTGATACTCCATCCTTTACCATCATGCCACCCATTGCCTCTGCAAAGTGGCCCACCATGTCCCCCCTCACCTGTCCATCTGAGATGATGTCAACACCTGCCCTCACCTGGTCCCTCACTGCAGTCTCTATGGCGGGTCTGCAGGCATCGTAGGCGCCGATGAAACTTGAAATTCGCTCCCTTAATGTTTCAGGTTCCCGGGGGGTTGCTGGGTAGCTTCCAACCACCGTTGTGATCACTCTATCACCGTCAGTGCTCTGCAACTTCAATTATTCTATCTATTTCATCCTCATCCACGGGTATCTCTATGACCGCTGTCCCATAACAGGGCTTTGTGTAGGGTATCATCACGGTTGAGCGTTCCTTATCTATGCCAACAGGTACCGGGGGTATGCCTATTATCCTTGCACCCAGTATCTTCTCGCCGGGCCTTATGTGGACGACCCTCTTTGCCTTTTTCTCAATGAATGCCGCGCATTCCCTGAACCCTGAACGGGTCATGTGGATCTCATAGTCGTCGGACTGCTGCAGGTAGGTCTCTATGCAGAATGACATCATAGCTCCTCCAGGAATCTGTCTATCCTGACCCTCAATGGGGCCGGGTTGTGGTGTGCCCTCGCGGCTATTATCTCGGCTTCTGTACCTTCCATAACAGCATCAACCAGTTTCTCAAGGGTTTCAGCATCCCTTTCAAATACAACCGCCAGTGTTTCTGTATTAAGTATTCCTGCAAAGGTTGCAAGGTACGCTGCGGCGGCATCATTGGGTACAAAACCCACAAGGAATTCATAGTCCCCCTCAGAGAGTTCATTAAGGCAGGAGTCAAGGTCAGTGAGTTCACCAGTGTATACACCCTCTGGATCCGCAACCTGCACAAGCCTTATTGCAGCGGGATTTGCTGTTATGGTAACACTGAACCCCTTCTTCCTGAGTTTATGTGATGTGTAAATTGCCAGGGGAACCTGCACCGGGGACTCCGGGCATCCGAGTATCATCAAAGCTTTCATATATACACTCCCTGAATACTGAATTATTCCTTCACCCCGAATGAAGTGGCGAATATGAGTGAGCTGAGAAATATGAATGTCATGAGAGCTGTTCCGTTTATTGTCCTGTTTATTATGAAGAGTCCTATGAGTGCCTGGGACATGAAGGCTGCAAGTGCGCCTGTGAGGAGGACCTCCCTTCCAAGGTACGTTTTTGAGCCATTTTCCCTCATATCCCGGTACATGTAGAGCATCCTGAGGCCCATGATAATGATGCCCACACACCAGATTAAAAGGAACACCATTGTAATGTAACCAAAGTCGTATGCCCATCCAAATATTCCAGGCACCATGTAATCTATTACATCCTTCTTGTTGACCAGTATGCCATAGAAGACCGGGAAGGGAAGGCCAAAGAAGAGTATCAGCTGGAGTGGCAGTGAAATGTAGCCGTCTGCAAATCCACTTGAGAGTTCACCCCAGTAGGATGACATGGGGTTATGTCCAAGGAGGGTGGTGTTCTTGAGTACAAGTTTGAGGCTTGGAAGTGAAAAGGTTTCAAGCCTCTCTATACGTAGGAGAGGACTTAAAACAGGCATCTGGAGTATTCTTGAGAGTAACTCCAGGCCCCCGAATCCTGCGACCGCGATGAAAGCGAAACCCAGAACCCTCTTAACTGTTATGATGGATTTCTGCCTCATGGACTTGGAGATCAGGAAGAAGCCTATCAGCAGCCCAAGGAGCCACAGGAGAAGGAATGACCTGTGCATGAGACCCCCAAAAACGGTTATGCCCGCCATGAGGATATAAACGAATCCCCTGAGTCCACCCACCTCAACCCCTGAGTCCTCCATGATTGCAAGGGCTGCAAGGGATGATATGGTAACAAGAAGTGCTATGGGGCCAAATGGGTGCGTGAATTCACTCTGCCCGAAGGACATGAAGAGCGCCACAACATCAAGGCCAAATATTATATTGAATCCTATCCCCAGCACAAGACAGAGGAACAGTATCATGCTGAGGGAAAGGGGTGCCAGGTTCAGCAGGAATATCATGGCCGCATACATGAGGATGCCGACCTCTACTATGAACTGAAGGTGATTCTGTGCTATGAGGGCCAATTTAATCCTCCAGAAATTTATCAGATTATCAGATACATCCTTATATTGGGGGTCATCTTAAAAAGTTTTTCCGGAGCCAGAGCACCCGTTGGGGATAGCAGGGATGCATTCCCATGGGTCTTTTAGCATCAGATGAGTCTTCTGAATACCACCATGTCCTCACCGGGGCCATTGTAATCTGCCACCGCCTTCACAGGACCAGCATCGACTGTTTCACCCTCCTCCACCGCCCTGAACCCATTTTTAAGGTAAAATCTTATCGCCCTCTGGTTCACTGGTTTTGTTATAAGGTATATCACATTAACCCCCTTCTGCCTCACAGTTTCTGTGAAGACCTCAAGAAGCCGGGATGCCACGCCCCTTCCCCTGAGGTGTGGTGAGACACAGAGAAGATGAATGTATGCCTCATGAGGGTCGTCCTGGGATATGAATCCCAGGAGAAAGCCAGTGATCCTTCCATCCTCCTCTGCAACAAAGGAAGTGCTGCTGAAGAACCTTGTGAATATATGGTAGATTGAGTTCCTCTCTGTAACCATGGGGGGACATCTGAATGCCAGTTCCGCTATAGCAGTGAAATCCTCCTCCCTCACATTCCTTAAGATCAAGCAAACCACCGGAGATATTAATGAACTGGAGAACTTTTAAGGGGTTAAGTTTAAATATGAAAAGACTTAATGTATACTGTGTTAGGGCTGGTAGCTCAGGTTGGTAGAGCGTCGCCTTGGCATGGCGGAGGCCCCGGGTTCAAATCCCGGCCAGTCCATCAATTCTACTTTTTAGGTCCTGAATCAGCGGCCTCATAGACACTGTCAATTATTATTCTGAAAAGGTCGTCTGTTTTGATTTCCTTCATACCCTTTCGTGAAACAAGAAGCCTCAGTGCCATGTTGACTATCTCGTCAACATCCGTTGACCTGTACATCAGCCCGTTCTCAATGTAGAACCTGTCAACCGAAAGCGGCTTTCCAGGGTAACATGATATGACGGGTGTGCCCAGTAGGGCGGCCTCCCTGTTCATGGTCCCCCCTGCACCGATTACAAGGTCGCACCTCTTCATGAGGCTGAATGTGTCAACCGGCGGCTTGATTATGGTGACATTGTCGTATCCCCTGAAGATCTCTTCCTGTTCCCTGAACCGTGGGATGATGAGGATGTTGGCGTAATCTTTTAGAACCTCCACTATTGGTGTGAGCACAGATTCATGGCAGTCGGCATCCAGGTAGGAGGCCAGCGATGGTTCTGGCCTCATGAGTATTGTCTTCTCCCTTTCAAGTTTCAGGTTCAGGTCCTCGAAGATGTTCTCATTGTACTCAAAGTTCTGGAAGTGGATTATCTCAGATGTCCCCCTGTACCTTGTTATCCTGTTGGGGTCAGCCCCGGTCTTCATTATATCCCAGAGGTCAATGACCTCAGGCATGATTATATGATCACAGAGTGGGAGTGTCAGCTTGTTGGCTGCAATGGCATGTTCATTGTCCAGTACATAGACACTGGGAATTCCGAGACCAAATGTGACCCTCGGAAGCTCTATTGAATGTTTTGAAAGACCAACATCAGGTTTCTCTTCGGCTATAAATTTTGAGAGCTTGTAGGCCCTCTTGGTACTCTCAAGGAGCTTTTCAGCGAGTGTCACACCGTGTTTACCTATCGAGGTGAATTCAAAGCCAAAGAGGTTCATGAGTCTGTGTATATCCCCGAACTTCCTTGCGGTTATGATCACATCCTCCCCCTCGTCCTGGAGGTGGGTGATGATGTCCCTGAAAAACCTCACGTGTGGGGCGTTTGTAATGTCAATCCATACCTTCAAGGGGACCACCATAAAATTTTAATCGGCCATGGCATCCTCAATGGCATCAATTATCTCCTGAACACCTTCACCGGTTTTTAAACTGGTTTTAAGTACCCTTACATCGGGATTGATATGTTTAACATCCTCAACCATCTTATCGAGATCTGCACCAACGGCATCTGCAAGGTCGGCCTTGTTGATAACCACAAGGTCGGCCTCCCTGAATATGAGGGGGTGCTTCTCCACCGTATCATCGCCCTCTGTGGAGCTCACAACAACGACCCTCATATGTGATCCAAGGTCAAAGTCCACTGGACATATGAGGTTACCAACGTTTTCAATGAAAAGGATGTCCACCTCCTCAAGTGGAAGATCCTCAAGTGCGTGTTCAACTAGATGAGCGTCAAGGTGGCATTCCTTACCTGTGTTCAGCCCGACAACCGGCACGCCGTACCTTTCGAACCTCCCGGCGTCAAATTTACTTATAACATCCCCTGCAATGACCGCAACCTTTCTGTCCATGTTCTCAATGAGCCTCTCTATGAGTGTTGTCTTTCCTGATCCTATTGCACCTAAAAAGTCAACTGCAAAGACGTTGGACCTGTCAAGGCGCCTCTGGTTTTTCTTGGCAAGTTTTCTGTTTGCAAGGAGAATATCATTCTGAATTTCAACCTCTGCTATCTTATGCATGGAATTCCTCCTCTATTCCCTCTTCTCAATTTTTATGTTCCTGACGTTGCATTCCCTGCCAGCCATCACCTGGAACTCATGTCCCCCGCATTCAGGGCAGCTTATGACTGGGGCGAAGTGGTCAAGTTCATCGGCCTCAACCACGCCCTCATACCCACATTTGCATTCTATTTCAACCGGGACAACCTCAAGGTTAAAATCTGCCCCTTCAAGTATTGTGCCCTCGCTGAGGACCTCCAGCATGAATCTGATCTGTTCAGGGTTAAGTAGAGTGAGCTGACCGATCTCAACTGTGACCTCCAGGACCTCCACTGCATCGTTTTTCTCTGCAGCATCGATTACTGTCCTTACAATTGCATCGGCCATGGATAGTTCATGCAACCATTTCACCTCTCTGGTCTGACAAAATTTTATAATTAGAATTAATAGAGTTATCTATATAAAAATTGTTAATCATGCATGGTGATTTTTCATGATAATAGGTTGTTCAGCATCACAAAAACTGGCTGCAAGCGTTGCAGATTTGCTTGATGATAAACTGTGCCCAGTTGAAACCCGTAAATTCCCTGATGGGGAGCGTTACATCCGTGTTAAGAGCGAGGTTGATGGTGAGGTCACCGTTGTCCAGTCAACAGGTTACCCCCAGGATGAGAACCTCATGGAACTCCTCTTCATGATGGAGAACCTTAAGGATCTTGGGGCGGATTATGTACGGGCTGTGATACCCTACTTCGGTTACGGGAGGCAGGAGCGGCGATTCAAGAGTGGAGAGGCTGTGTCAGCCAGGATAGTTGCCCGCTTCCTTGAGGCCGCTGGTGCAGATGAGATCATAACCGTGAACCTCCATGAGAACTGCCTCAGCGAATTCTTCAACGTACCTGTAACTGAACTCTCTGCCATGCCCCTCATAGCCAGGCACATCTCATTCCTGGATGACCCTGTGATCATCGCACCCGATAAGGGTGCCATGGGCCATGCCAGGGAGGTCAGCAGCATACTTGGATGTGAATGCGATTACATGGAGAAGGTGAGGCTTTCCCCTGAAACCGTTGAGACCCGGGTTAGGGACCTGGATGTTGAGGGGATGGACGCTGTGGTGGTGGATGACATCATAAGTACCGGGGGTACGATTGTCAACGCCACGGGAATTTTAAGAAACTGTGGGGCCTCAAGCATAACCGTGTGCTGCGTCCACCCTGTCCTTGTGGAGGACGCCCTGCTCAGGATATTCACTGCAGGTGTTGAGAGGGTGATTGCAACGGACACCCTGAAATCAGAGGTGAGTGAGATTTCGGTTGCCCCTCTGATTGCGGAGGCAATAAAATAATTTTTTCATTTTGACCTTAAAACGTGGACCCTCTATAAAAGTAAAAAACAATCAGCTACTTCGAAAGCCCTTCAAAAGTCAAAAAATGGGAAATAAGCCCAGCCCTGAAAAATCAGTGCATGGCTGGCTTCTTCATGATTGATGGTACTATATCACTTATCTTCTGCATCCTCTCAAGGAGGCTCTCCTTGCCCTTACCAATGAGGGCGTGTTCCAGGACGTCACCGAGGGTCTCAACGGGTATTATCTCAACCTTATCCTCATACCTCTTCTCAATCATGACGTCCCCCATGTTGGAGGCTGGTATGAGTACCTTCTTTATCCCTGCCTCTGCAGCCGCCTCTATTTTCCCTGTAACCCCACCCACCGGGAGCACATCTCCACGTATGCTCAGTGAGCCTGTTAGGGCGACTGACTGATCCACAGGTATCTCCTCAAGGGCTGATATGACGGCTGTTGCCACTGAGACGCTTGCACTGTCACCCTCCACACCATCGTATGCCTGGAGGAACTGGATGTGTATGTCATAGTTTGATATGTCTGTACCTGTGTATTTCTTGATGAGGGCGCTTACGTTCTGAACAGCTTCACGGGCAATCTCACCCAGTTTACCTGTGGCGATTATCCTGCCCTCCTCCTTGCTCTGAGCGGGGGCTGCCTCTGCAGCTATCGGGAGGATGATACCGCTCCTGTCACCGATTATTGCAAGTCCATTGACGCGTCCAACCTCGCCGCCCTCTGATTTGAAGACACTGTACTTCTTCTTCTGTACAATGTATCGGTCAGCGATCTGCTGTTCGAGGGTCCTTGAAAGTTTCTTTGCATCCATCACATCCCTGGTCTCAACCAGTTCCGCGCCACGGCTCTTGGCAATGTCCCCTGCAGCCCTCACAAGACCCCCAAGTTCACGGAGTTTGAGTGTGAGTGAATCCTTCTTACCGGCCCTCCTCTGGGCCTCCCTTATTATCTCCTCTATGGCCTCCCTGCTGAAGTGGGGGATCCTTCCATCCTTTTCAACTTCCTGTGCAACGAACTGGACAAGTTTGTCCCTGTTTTCAGGTGTATCAGGCATTGTGTCCTTCATGAAAACCTCGTACCCGTATCCCCTTATCCTTGACCGGAGGGCCGGGTGCATGCCCTCAAGCACCTGAAGGTTACCTGACGCCACGAGAACAAAGTCACATGGGACAGCCTGTGAGCGCACCATTGCACCGCTGCTTGTCTCGCTCTGACCCGTGATGGAGTACTTCTTCTCCTGCATGGCTGTGAGGAGTTCCTGCTGGGTCTTCATCTTCATTGTCCCTATCTCGTCTATGTAGAGGACACCCTTGTTGGCCCGGTGTATCATCCCGGCCTCGACCCTCTCATGTGCCGGTGTGCCAAGACCTCCTGACTGGTAGGGGTCGTGCCTCACATCCCCCAGGAGCGCACCTGCATGGGCACCTGTTGCATCAACGAATGGGGCAATCTGCCTTCCCTCGTTGTTGACCAGGAGCTTGGGCACCATGACGGTGGTCCTTGGCCTGAACTGCTGGAGGGCCAGGAAGACTATACCCGCCGCTATTATGGCTGCAAGGAACTGGTTAACCATGAACCCTAGGACTAGGATGAATGATATTATGAGCATCATGAAGAGGTTCTTCTTCTCATCCTGTGCCCTTGCCCTGTTCTTGTGGTTCATGACTATTTTCCTGCCCTCTCCTGCCGGTACAGTACCTATGAGGGGGTTATTTGGGTCATCTATGTTGGGGTAGACCAGTATATCCTGGAGTTTCTCCCGGGGCAGGAGTTCCGCCATTGCCTTTGCCAGCATTGATTTGCCGACACCGGGTTCACCTATCAATAATACGTTACGCCTCTGTTCTGCAGCCTTTTTTATGGTCTCAACTGCCTCTTCCTGACCTATGATCTGATCTATGAGTCTTTCAGGGACATCTATATCCTTTGAGGTTTCATATGAAAGGCTCCTTCCTGATTCCTTCTTATCGTCAGTACCTTCATATGAAACAGATCCTTCAGTTCTGAAGTTTTTAATGGTGGTTTTCATTTCTATTCAAATGCCTCCATTAAGTGAAGTGGTTAAAATAAAATCACAGTTTATGGTTATCCCTTCTGCCTAAAATATTTTACTTACAAATTTTTATTTTAATATATGGTGATGTCACTTATAAAGGTATCTCCAATTGGTCAGCGGTTTATCTCGGATATGAGGGCAAGGGCATTCTGGATAAATTTCTCAACGATTTTACGGTACTTCTCCTCGCTTGCCCTGAGGGCCTCCTGTGTCCTCTTCATCTCAGTTATATCCCTTGCAATGGTGGATACCCCTATAATCTCGCCATTAACGTCCTTGAGTGGTGAGAGTGAAATGGAAAGCCATATCTCCTCCCCATCCTTCCTGAGCCTTCTGGCCTCAAAGTTTGAAACAAGTTTACCGGATCTCACCTCAGATATGAGGCCCTTGAGCCTTTCAAATTCCTCCTCATCCATGAGAATAGAGACGTTCTGTCCCCTGATCTCATCTGCGCTGTAACCATATATCCTCTCAGCACCCCTGTTCCAGTCAATTATGTTCCCATCAAGGTCATAGCTTACGATGGCATCCCCCGAGGACTCCACGATGGAAGCCAGTCTTTCGAGTTCACGCTGAAACTTCAACCTCTCTGTCACATCCCTGAAGATTGCCCGGCTGTATTCAACCTCACCATCCCTCATGCGGACGTTGACGTTTCCCTCCACAAAGATCTTCTCACCATCCTTTGTTATGAATGCGGTTTCAACCAGGGGAATACTCTCCCCGCTCATTACACGGCTGAAGATCTCACGGCACTCATCCAGCTTGTCGGGGTGTATCACATCAAATATTGTGAGATTCTCAATGTCGTCCTCAGTGTAACCCAGGGTCTCCATCCATGCCCTGTTCACATATACGAATCTGCCCTCAGTGTCAACCGCCTGTATCATGTCATTGGCGTTCTCAAAGAGGTCCCTGAACTGCTCCTCCCTTCTGTGAACCTCATCCTCCATTCTCCGCCTCTCTGAGATATCCCTGATTATTGAGGTCAGGAAAAGATCCCCTGATGTCCGTGCAGGGTTCAGGCTCATTTCAACAGGAAACTCGGTCCCATCTGATCGGAGGGATGTGGTTTCAAAAACCCTCCCTGCGAGTTCGTGCTCCCCCTCCATCCGGTATTCCCTCATCTTGGCCTGGAGATCATCCCTGAGGGATTCCGGAACAAGTAAATCAACCCTTTTACCCTCAAGGGATGTGTATCCAAACATCCTATCTGCAGCAGGGTTTGAGAATACGATAATGCCCTCAGAGTCAACTGTGATCACCCCATCGGGGCTGTTATGTATAACTGTCTCAAATACTGATTTAAGGTCCTCATCAGACAGTAAAGGGCTTTCAGGAGAAACACCGGACATCCAACCATCTCCACATAATAAATCAAATAGACTCAAATAATATTTATGCAGGCAAGGTATTTAAGATTTTAGTGATCAATAGATCTTAGGATCACAGCAGCCCAGAAGTGGTGAAGAAATGAGTTCAAAATGTATAATGGTGCAGGGGACATCATCAAGTGCCGGTAAGAGTGTCCTTGTGGCTGCACTCTGCCGCATATTCTCAAAGAGGGGCTACCAGGTTGCCCCCTTCAAATCCCAGAACATGTCACTGAATTCCTTCACAACCCATGAGAACAGAGAGATAGCGGTGGCCCAGGTCCTCCAGGCAGAGGCTGCAGGTATCAGGCCATCATACCATATGAACCCCATACTCCTCAAACCCAAGGAGGACTTCACATCCCAGGTCATAGTCCACGGTAGACCCGCAGGGAACATGAACTTCCAGGAGTACCAGACAGGGTTCCGGGAAACCGCCCTAAAGGCCATAAAGGAGTCCCTCGATTACCTTAAGGAGCGATATGATATCATCGTGATTGAAGGGGCCGGATCCCCTGCAGAGATAAACATGAGGGGCCGGGACCTTGCCAATATGGAGATAGCCCACCTTGCAGACGCCGATGTTATACTTGTTGCTGATATAGACCGTGGAGGTGTTTTTGCCTCAATTGCAGGCACCCTGATGCTTCTCGATGAACGTGACAGGTCCCGGATAAAGGGTGTTGTCATAAACAAGTTCCGGGGAAACCTTGACATCCTAATGCCCGGTATAGAAAGGATTGAGGAGATCACCGGTGTGCCTGTTCTTGGCGTGCTCCCCTACGATGAGAGCCTGAAGCTTCCTGAGGAGGATTCAGCCTCGCTCGCAGAGCGGAAGTACCGTGGAAGGGGGGATGTGAAGATCGGTGTCATGAGGCTTCCCCGAATATCCAACTTCACAGACATAGACCCCCTTGAGTACGAGGAGGACGTTGCTGTGAGGCTCATAGAGGCCGGTGACAGCCTTGATGGCCTTGACGCCATCATAATCCCCGGCACCAGGAATACCATAAGTGACCTCATGTATCTGAGGGAGAATGGCTTCGCCGATGAGATCAGGGATCTGAGCCGTGAGATACCAGTATTCGGTATATGCGGTGGTTTTCAGATGCTTGGAAGGAGGATCATTGATGAGGGGCTTCAGGAGTCAAAACTGGGAAGCGTGGATGGCCTCAACCTCCTTGACTGCAAAACCACATTCACAGGTGATGGTAAAATAATATCCCAGAGCGCCGGGGAGATAACCGGTTCAGGACTGTTCTCAGGTCTTGCAGGGGAAACCGTTGAGGGCTATGAGCTTCATGAGGGAACCACAGTCCTGGGTGATGTTAAACCCTTCCTGAAGGTGAAGAGGGGCTTTGGTAACACATACACCATGGGATTCGATGGGGCCGCTGATGGGAACGTTGCTGGTACCTACTTCCACGGCATATTCCACAACTTCCGATTCAGGAGGTACTTCACCAACATTCTGAGGGAGAGGAAGGGCCTTGAAAAGCTTGACTATGTTGACGACCACTTCGATGCCTCAAGGAGGTTCTCAATTGACCGCCTGGCTGAGATAGTCGAGGAGAACATGGACCTATCCATCATTGAGGACATCATAGAAGGGGATTAGAAGAAAAAGGGCCCTAATGCATATCCTCCACAAATCCCTTTTTCTTAAAACCTATCCAAAAATTAAGGAATATTCTTAAAAAAATTAAAAAAAGCTTTTTTTATTGGACAGAGTCCAAATCGTTGATTCTATGCTATGAACGGCACCGCGAGTGTTGTAATCACAAGGACCGTCAGGATGATACCCACCACTATCACCGGAATCCCTGCCCTGGGTATGTCGCGGAGCTTAACGTAGCCAGAACCATAGGCCATGGCAACGGTTGGATCAGCCATTGGTAGCATGAAGGACAGCGAACATGCTATGGCAACCGGAACCGCATATATACCCACCGGCTGATGCTGTGCACCTGCAAGGGTCACTGAAAGCGGAACCAGGATCGCTGCAAGTGCTATATTTGACATCACCTGAGTTATAAGCACTGCAAGGACCATGAGGACCAGCATGACAAGAATCGTTGATGGATCAGATCCCAGCATCCTGACAAGGTCATTTATCAGCCATGCGGCGGCACCAGTCTTGAGGAGGGCGCTTCCAAGGGAGAGTGCACCCCCAAAGAACACAATGAGGCCCCAGTCAATATTCTTCTGGGCGTCCTTCCAGGTTATAACACCGGCGAAGATGAACATCACCGCGGCTATCAGTGAAACCGAGTAGCTGTTGATGCCTGTCCATCCAGCTGTCACCCAGAGCAGAATTGCAAATAGGAGTATTCCGGCGCTGACCTTCTCCTCCCTTTTAACCTCGCCAAGTTCCATGAGTTTCTTCCCTATAACTGCGTCACCGTCACATAGGGCTGTGACCTCACTGGGGAATATCCTCATGAGGACAAACCATATTACAAAGAGCATTGCAACTGCAAGGGGGAACCCGAAGATCATCCAGTTGAGGAAGGGTATCTGGGTGTAGGCAGCCGCCATAAGGTTGGGGGCTGTCCCTATCTCCGTCCCGAAGCCACCTGCAAGGGACCCGAATGATGCCCCCAGTATCATTGCCTTTGCATAGTTACTCCTACCCCTCTCAGGCTCAGAACATCCCATTATATCAACTATCTCCTTTATGATTGGAAGGAGCATTGCAAATGCCACCACGTTCTCTATCCACGCTGAGAGGAGGCCCGTGGAGAATATGCTCACAAAGAGGCCCCTCTCGGGTGATGTTCCAAGCCTCCTCAAAAGGTAGTAGGTGAATCTCTGTGCAAGGCCACTCTTCCTTATGGCCTCAGCCATTATGAAACCACCTATCATAAGGAAGAGTATGGGGTTTGCGAATCCTATAACAGCATTTTCAAAGCTCTCAACGCCGATAAGTGGCTGTGCAAAGAGTATTATAAGGGATGTTACCGCAAGTGGAACTGCCTCGGTTGCCCACATTGAAACCGCGAAAACAAGTAAGGATATTGCTGCGTGTCCTGAGGCCTTAAGGCCAGGTAATGGTATCAGGTACACTGCAAGTGCAAGAAGAAAACTCAGAATAAATCCTTTCTTTGCATTCGTAATATTACCTCCTCTTGTTGGTAACTGTAAGTTTCCAGTAGCTTATAATTTTTTACCATATATAAAGAGATTGCCTGTAATACTAAGCCCCTCATTTTGCTGACTACAAGTCCATAGGGAGGTATGCACAGACATAGGTCCTGATGCTTGCAGGTTTCTGCTTGCAATCAATCCATAAGGATGGTCAGCAAAAACTTACATCAGAAAGAGGTAGTGCTTTAACATTTAAATATTCATCAAAAACCATATGAAAGCCAGTATTACAGGCTGGTGGATAAAGTAAATGGCCAGTGAGTTTTTTCCCAGAAATTCAAGTGTATGGTTTCTTCGTGGAAACTCCCAATTCCATCTTCTCCTGTACCCCAGATAAAGAGTATCCCCTGTGAAGATACCAAGGAGTACAACACCAATCCAGGGAAGCATGGGAAAGTAGTCAAGAGTGTAAAATCCAGGGGGCTTAAGCCCAAGCCAGACAAAAAATGGTGTTTCCACCCGCAAGCCTGAAACCCACATACCGGCTGCCAGTGCCAGGAGCGCCCCGATAACCGAGAGTACCCTTCTTCCTGCAAATGGGTATGTGATGATAACAGCAGCACCTATGAAGTGGAGCACCCCGAACACTATGAATCCCTCATGGGGGTATATCCAGGTGGCAGCAGTTATCAGGAGGCCGTAGCTGAATATCCTGATACCCCTCTTAATGTAATGTCCAGGGCACCCAGAACCCCTTCTGGAGTGGCTCAGGCTGAGTGATACTCCCACAAGGAATATAAAGAGAAATGCGGCCAGTCTCCCGGTGAGCCAGATCAGCGGTGAGTTCATATCCAGTTCCACCGCTCCAAGGAAGTTGAGGTCAAAGATCACATGGTATATGATCATCATCACAACAGCGATGCCCCTCAGGGCATCCACCTCATGAAACCTCTCGCTGGACGATGCTTCCCCCATGAATAACCTCCATTTATAAATTGTGTGAGGCCCCGTAAAAGCAGTTCCCACTGCAGGGAGGGCCTCCACAGGGAGTGTTCTGGAAGAAAATAGAAAATTTTATATATGATGATTTCAAACCTTTTCTATGCCTACGAATTGCGGCGTTAGTCCAGCCTGGTTAAGACACTGGCCTGCCACGCCAGCGACCCGGGTTCAAATCCCGGACGCCGCATAGCGGTTGTAGTCTAGTCTGGTTAGGACTCGGGCCTTCCAAGCCCGCGACCCGGGTTCAAATCCCGGCAACCGCATAAAAACTGTTTCTGATGTCAGTAACCTGTTAATTCTAGTGTATATGATAAAATGTTCTTTTACAGTGCCCCATTAATTCACCATAAACCTGTTTCTGGCTGATTTTAACTGTTTATTCCGCTTGAAACTCCATTAGATGTAATCTGCACCTCCCTCCCAGTGGAAGTGACCAGGCATATATCAGCTATATATATTAGAAACCCCGATAGTAGAGCAAAGGATAAGTACTTTAATTCTAGATAATAACAGGATCCAGACTAATATTAATGGTGTGATACTCATGGCTGGAATCGTTGGATATGGAGTTTACGTTCCATCATACAGAATAAAGGTTGAAGAAATAGCGAGGGTCTGGGGAGACGACCCCCAGGCCATATCAAGGGGACTGGTTGTTGAAGAGAAATCAGTTCCAGGTCCAGATGAGGACACCGCAACAATCTCAGTGGAGGCTGCCCGAAACGCCCTCAAAAGAAGCCAGATAGACCCCTCAAGGATAGGGGCCGTCTATGTTGGTTCAGAATCCCACCCCTATGCAGTCAAACCAACAGCAACAATCGTCGCAGAGGCCGTGGAGGCAACTCCTGAAATGACAGCTGCTGACCTTGAATTCGCATGTAAAGCAGGAACCGCAGGTATACAGGCCTGTATGGGACTTGTTGACTCAGGAATCATTGAATACGGCCTTGCTGTTGGCGCAGATACAGCCCAGGGGGCACCGGGGGATGCCCTTGAATACACAGCATCAGCAGGCGGGGCTGCCTACGTCATAGGAAATGAGAACTGTCTTGCAGAGATAAAGGAAACCTACAGTTTCACCACCGACACCCCCGACTTCTACAGGAGGGAGGGAATGCCCTACCCAAGACACGGTGGAAGGTTCACAGGTGAACCAGCCTACTTCAAACATGTTCTTGGCGCTGCAAAGGGCATGATGGAAAAGACGGGCCTTTCTGCAGGTGACTTTGACTACGCGGTTTTCCACCAGCCAAACGGAAAGTTCTACCTGAAGGCAGCAAAAAAACTTGGATTTGAAAGCGAACAGGTGAAACCGGGGCTTTTAACACCGGTAATAGGTAACACATACTCCGGTGCAACACCAATAGGTCTCGCAGCAACACTGGACGTTGCAGAACCCGGGGCAAGGATACTTGCAGTTTCCTATGGTTCAGGGGCCGGGAGTGACGCATTCATAATAGAGGTCACAGACGAGATAGAGAAAAAGAGGGACCTCGCCCCAGCCGTTTCTGACATCATCAGCAAGAAAAAATACGTTGACTATGCACTCTATGCCAAGTTCAAGGGCAAACTCAGGATGGCTTAAGATGGTGATAACATGAGGGATGTAGCAATTATTGGAGTCTCACAGACAAAATTCGGAGAACTCTGGGACGTCTCATTCAGGGACATGATAACCGAGGCCGGCCTCGGTGCCATAGAGGATGCTGGAGTTGAAGGTGCAGACCTCGAGGCCATGTACGTTGGTAACATGTCAGCTGGCCTCTTCATAAAACAGGAGCACATTTCTTCACTCATCGCAGATCATGCCGGTCTAACACCAATACCCTCAACAAGGGTGGAGGCCGCCTGTGCATCAGGTGGACTCGCCCTGAGGAGCGGTATAATGGCCGTGGCATCAGGATACCATGATATTGTGATATCAGCAGGTGTTGAGAAGATGACCGACGTTGTTGACCCCACACCTGCAATTGCAACGGCCTCTGACCAGGAATGGGAGGCCCAGCAGGGTGTAACCTTCCCATCACTCTACGCCATGATGGCAAGGAGGCACATGTATGAGTACGGTACAACGAGGGAACAGCTCGCCATGGTCTCCGTGATAAACCATGAAAACGCCTCAAACAACCCAAGGGCCCAGTTCCCCATGAAGGTCACGGTTGAGCAGGTCATCAACTCAACCATGGTCGCTGATCCGCTCAGACTCCTTGACTGTTCACCCATCTCTGATGGTGCAGCAGCAGTCATACTCTGCCCCGCCGAGATGGCCAGGGAATACACCGATACCCCCGTCTACGTGAAGGCATCTGCACAGGCATCAGGTACCATTGCATTGCACGATAGAAGGGATATAACCCGGATTGACGCCACCGTGAATGCTGCAAGATCCGCATTCAAGATGGCAGATCTTACACCAGGGGACATAGACCTTGTTGAGGTCCATGACTGCTTCAGCATAAATGGTATACTGGCTGTTGAGGACCTTGGATTTGTCGAGAAGGGTGAAGGTGGAAGGGCCTTTGAGGAGGGCATGACCCGAATCGATGGTGACATACCCGTAAACCCCTCAGGGGGTCTCAAGGCACGTGGTCATCCACTAGGGGCCACAGGTATCGCCCAGGCAGCTGAGGTGGTCTGGCAGCTACGTGGTGAAGCCGGTAAAAGGCAGGTTGAGGGTGCTGAGGTAGGTATGACCCACAACATCGGTGGAACCGGTGGTACAGCAGCTGTGCACATATTCTCAAGGTAGCCACCACCACCCCTTTTTTCTGCACTGATAAGCTAAATGACTTTTTCAATTCTATAATAACTCTTTTTATGCTTATATCCATGAAAAACTAAACTGCAATGCCCCTTTTTTTCTCTGAAGGTTCATTATTCCTTAAACCCATAGAATAAGTTCTTACATAGAGAAATGAAAAGTAAATTCCATCTTTGAGATTGTCTTAACTGATGGAGTCAGCAGACTTCCAGCACAGGTTTGTATTTAGAAAACTTAAAAATACTCGAGGTTCAAAAACCTGAAAGTACCTCTATTCTGAATTCACAAGCACATGAAAAGCCTTGTAAAAAAAGAGTATATTATGGGGGTGCCTACATTGGAGGCATTCCGCCCATGTCGCCCATATCCATGTCCTCATCGGATCCGGAGGATGATGCGGCTATAACGTCGTCTATGCGGAGGATCATCTCAGCTGCCTCTGCAGCGGACTGGATGGCCTGTTTCTTGACCTTGTGAGGCTCTATTACACCAGCCTCTTTCATGTCAACGATTTCGCCATCGAAGACGTCAAGTCCCATGTATGGTGACTCCTCGTGGGCAGCCCTGAGGTCCACCAGGACGTCGATGCTGTCGAGTCCAGCGTTTTCTGCGAGGGTCTTTGGAACGATCTCAAGGGCCTCTGCGAATGCTGAGACTGCAAGCTGTTCCCTTCCGCTTATTGAATCAGCGTAGTCCTTGAGCCTCTTTGCGACCTCTATTTCAGGTGCTCCTCCACCTGCAACGACCTTGCCGTCCTCGACTGTTGCTGCAACGACTCCTATTGCGTCTTCGATTGCCCTTTCAACTTCGCTTACAACGTGTTCTGTTGAACCCCTCACAAGTATTGTGACTGCCTTTGGCTCCTTGCATTCCTCAACGAAGATCATCTCTTCGCCTGAGATCTTCTTCTCTGAGACAATGCCTGCTTCGCCTAGGTCGTCCTCACTGAGGTCCTCAATGTTTGTGACTATGCTCGCACCGGTTGCCTTGGAGAGTTTCTCCATGTCTGATTTTTTAACCCTCCTTACTGCAAGGACGCCTGCCTTGGCCAGGTAGTGCTGTGCAAGGTCATCGATACCCTTCTGACAGAAGAGCACGTTTGCGCCTGTCTCGACTATGGAGTTGACCATGTCGCGGATCATCTGCTCTTCCTGTTCAATGAAGGCCTGCATCTGTGATGGGTCTGTTATCCTGATTTCTGCGTCGACTTCTGTCTCTTTGACTTCTATTGGACAGTTCAGGAGTGCTATTTTGGCGTTTTCAACCTTTTTGGGCATTCCTGGGTGAACCCTTTCCTTGTCGATGATGACACCCTGGACGAGTGTTGAGTCGTCCACGGCTGCGCCTTCCTTCTTCTCTATCTTTATGTGGTCCTTCTCGACTTCGCCGTCTTCCTCAACCTGCTGGACAGCGTCAACTATGAGTTCAGCCAGTGGTTCCCTTGCCTTTTCTGTTCCCTTACCGGTCATTGCGGTCATTGCGACCTTTATGAGTGTGTCTCTGTCGCTTGCGTCAATTGCAATGTCGTTGAGTATTTCCTGGGCCTTTTCAGCGGCCTGTCTGTAACCCATTGCAATTATTGTCGGGTGAATCTCCATTTCAAGGAGTGTTTCAGCTTTTTTAAGAAGTTCACCTGCTATTATGACGGCTGTTGTTGTACCGTCACCGACCTCGTCTTCCTGGGTCTTTGCCACCTCAACAAGCATCTTTGCTGCTGGGTGCTCTATGTCCATTTCCTTGAGTATTGTGACACCGTCGTTTGTCACCACGATGTCCCCAAGGGAGTCAACCAGCATTTTGTCCATTCCCTTTGGTCCAAGGGTTGTCCTGACGGTTTCTGCCAGTATTTTACCTGCAAGGATGTTCATTCTCTGTGCGTCCCTTCCAAGGTACCTGCTTGTACCTTCAGGCAGTACAAGAATTGGCTGCTGTCCCTGTGCCATTTAATCACCTCAATTTTTATTATCATTAGTGCATTTATCAATGGGTTAGAGGTTCTATAAATATTTTGCGGTCAATGTATTTATTCAATGGTGACCCTATTTAAATATGGGTAGGACAATGTTTAAATCAGTAGTCCCTGTCTGCCTTTTGGCATTCATGATTTTAATTTTATTAACTGAAGGCTCTTATGCCATTGAAGAAGTTGAGGATCCTCTGAATAGCTCTGATGTTCTCGCTGCAAGTGCCAGAGTTTCCAGTTTTATGGAAAAAAATAAGAGGCTCCCTGAAAACGTCAGTGTGGGTAACAGGACACTTGACACCCCCTCCTATGCCTATGCCCTCAGCAAGGTACTTACAGGTTCAAAGGTGGTGGAAAACCAGACCATTAATGGGCCCCAACTGGATATAAGGCGCATATCAGTGAAACTAACAAAAAATCAGTACCTGGAGATAGCATCAAAATTCCGTAACTTCACATCCAGGACACAATGCTGTCCAGCAACCATCTCCTTCAGTGGGGGTAGGATCGACTTCTACAATGCAGTCTATCTCCTATCAAAGATCGGGCGCTACAGACAATTTCATGGGAAACTTCCCGTGGCCATGCAAATCAGCACCCCACTGCCTTTAAATGCATACCGCATCAATTCCAAAGCCATTGACACAAGGATAAAGAACCTGAAATCCCAGATCAGAAAAACAATTAACCTCATGAACCTTATTAATAAGAGAATCAGATATTCTGGAAACAAAAAAACCATCATGAGGCTTCAGGGAAAACTGAGGTCACTTGAAAAAAAATACAGTTATCTGAATGGTCAGCTCAGATACTATGAGGACCTCAGGAGCAGCCCCTGGTACGTCCCAGCATCCCTCCGACGTTACATAAGGTCCACAGCCCACTGCAACATCAATGATCCCAATATAGTTTACCTTGCCAGGGAACTCTCAGGAAACACCACCCACTCCAATGCACTGAATCTCTTTAGCTGGGTAAGGGACAATATTGACTACTCCTTCTACTACAGGACCCGCTACGGTGCCTCAGGCACACTCAGGTACAGGACAGGAAACTGTGTGGACCAGGCCCACCTCATGGTTGCCCTTGCAAGGACCAGCGGTATACCGGCCCGTTATGTCCGTGGATACTGCAGGTTCATAAGCGGAAACTGGTATTCCCATGTGTGGGCCCAGGTATGGATAAGGGGTCGCGGCTGGGTGACAGCAGACACCACCCACACCATGAACAACCTTGGACATGTTTATAACTGGAACACCAGTGTGTCAGAGGTCAGGGAAGTGCTTCTGGAATATGATCTGCACTGAAACCTTATATCCCCCCATGAGATATCATGATCCATGAAAATCATTGATATGACCCGTAGAATTGAGGATTCCATGCCAGTCTTTCCAGGGGATCCTCCAGTCAGAATAAAGACACTTGAAAATGGAGATTACATTAACTCAGAGATAGAGACAGGATTGCACGCTGGAACCCACATAGATGCACCGGCACATTTAAATTGCTGTGGTGAGACCGTTGATAGGATAGGCCTTGAAAGACTGACAGGGCAGGGCTTCCTTATATCACCCAAAACAGTTAAAATTCCTGATGGAGACATTGCGATTCTGAGAACCGGGTGGGACTCAAAGTGGGGTCTGGATGAATACTTCAGAGACTACAGAGGCATTCCCATGGGTCTTGCAGAGAAACTGGTTGACCATGGAGTGAAGGGGGTGTGCACAGACGGGCCAAGCGTTGACATGCCTGGAGAAACAGCTGTACACAGACTTCTCCTTGAAAACGGGATCTGGATAGTTGAAAACATGAAAAACACGGGTCTGGTTCCAGAAAGATTCAGAATATTCGTTGTTCCCCTGAACGTGAGGGCAGAGGCCTCGCCCGTAAGGGTATTTGCCGTTACAGACTGACCATCATTGAATATGATACTATTTGCCGTTAAAGATCCATCATCTTTCTATTTTCTCCCAGAGCACCCTTCCATCATCTCTCACTGACCTGAAGTAACCCTTCCTTTCAAGGTTCCTCAGTATCTGAACCATGTTCTCAAGTTTCATGTCCCTGAACCCTATTTCATTTAAAAAACTGAGCAGTTCCTCTGCTGTGGATCTTTCATCAGGTAGCAGACGGTAGATCTGTGACTGGAAGGAGGTCAGATCCCTTTCAGGTTTCTGGGTAAGCGCATGGAAGTACTCCCTGTACCTTTTAAGGTCAGATATGCGGGATTCCTTCTCGGCTATGATTGCATTGAGGTCCTGTATTATTTTATCCTTCTCAGCCATGAGACCCTCAAGTTCAGCTATCTTCTGTTCCCTGAGTTTGAGGGTCTCCTCAAGTTTCCTCACCTTCCCTGAGTTCTCTGAATTCTCCCTGCACTTCCTGAGATCCATCTTGAGCTTGCTTATCTCAAGCATGCATGCCTTGACAAGAAGCTTGAGCTGTTCCTTTTCCGAATCCCTCATGAACTTCATGGTACCCCTTTCCCCTTAATTAAATATCACATGGAACCTTAAAAACCTTCCTGAATTCATCCCGGGATACCAGATAGAGTTATATAGCGAAAGAATCTCCACATATTCCCTAAAATGGGAACGAAAACAAAACAATAAGTCCCCCATAAGCATCATTCAAGCCTTTCAAAATTGCAGAGGCCAAAACACTTAACCCTCTCCTCCACCTTCAAAGCCGCAAGGGCACATAGAACTCCAAGGAGTGCCCCTGCAATGACATCACTGGGGTAATGCAGACCAAGGCACACCCTTGAAACACCAACAAGGGAGGCAAGCAGCATGAAAAGCCATAGTCTCCCAAATTTAAAGTAGAGTGCCAGGAACCCGCTGAATGCTGCCACTGTGTGCCCTGATGGCATGGAGTAGCCGCCAACTGTTGTGGTGTGCTTCACCCAGCTGAGAACCTCATAGGGCCTTGGCCTTGCAATAACAGCCTTCAGGAATTCACTGAGAAAGAAGCCCATTAAAAGGGCTGTGAGTGCAATGAACGCGGCCTCCTTCTCATTCTCACCCCCAAAAATGTAGAGTGTGAGGCACAGAAGCACCCAGAAGATCTGGGTTCCGCCAAGGGTTATGATCTGCATCAATGAATCAATAATTGGTGAACTGATTGCTGAATTAAAAAAATAGAGAATGGAGGTATCAATACCCGTAAATGAAAGAAAAGGATGCATCACAAAATAGAGAATGGATGCATCGACACCAGGAAATAAAAAAAATGGATGCATCATTTACAGTATCTCATTTATAAGTTCTGCATTCAGGATCGATGCCCCCGCGGCCCCTCTCACAGTGTTGTGGCCAACAAGGACATATCTAAGACTGTTACTGAATGCCGCATCCTTCCTGAGCCTTCCAACAGTTACAGACATTCCACCATCCCTGTCCCTGTCCATCCTTGGCTGAGGCCTGTTCTCCTCATCCAGGACCATAACAGGTTTTTCAGGTGCTGAGTAGAGCCCCAGTTTCTGTGGGAGCCCCTGGAATCCGTCCATGGCCTCCTTTATGTCCTCAATTACAAATTCATCATCCAGTTCCACGAAGACAGCTTCTGTGTGGCCATCAACAACAGGTACACGGTGGCATGATGCGCTCACACCGAAACTTGCAGGTTTAACCACACCATCATCAAGTTCACCGAGGAGGTGGAGGGTCTCGGTTTCAATCTTCTCCTCCTCGCCTCCGATATACGGGATGATGTTGTCAAGTATAGCCATGGATGGCACCCCACTGTACCCTGCACCTGAAACCGCCTGCATGGTGGAGACATAGACCCTCTTTATGGTGTAGCTGTCATAGATGGGCTTCAGTGTAAGGGTAAGTGCTATGGTGGAGCAGTTGGGGTTGGTTATGATGAACCCATCCCATCCCCTCCTCCTCTGCTGAACCTCTATGAGGTCCAGGAACTCCGGGTTAACCTCAGGGATCACAAGGGGAACATCGGGTTCCATTCGCATTGCACTGGCATTTGAAGCCACGATGTACTTCTCAGCAAATTTTGGCTCAACCTTCCGGGCCACATCTGCGGGAAGTGCAGAGAATAGTATGTCCACGTCCCCCACACTTGCAGGGTCCGTTTCAACAACCTCTATATCCCTTACAGACTCAGGCATCTCACTGTCAAGGTACCAGTTTGCAACCTCCCCGTAGGGTTTCCCCGCGGACCTTGAAGATGCCGCGAGGGTTGTAAGTTCAAATTCAGGATGATTCTCAAGCATCTCAATAAACCGCTGCCCAACCATCCCTGTTGCTCCAAGAACACCAACCTTAACCATAATACCACCTTATCATTTTATTCCAAGCACGTCCCCCATATCCATTATCTTTCCGGGTTCTGCGTGTTCAATGAACCTCACTGCCCTTATAACTCCACCTATAAATGCGTCCCTGCTGTGGGCCCGGTGGACTATTTCAAGGCGTTCACCATCACCTGCAAAGAGGACTATGTGGTCCCCCACTATGTCACCGCCCCTCACAGCATGGACACCTATCTCATCACGGGTCCTCTCACCTGTAAGGCCGGACCTCCCGTGAACCGCTACCTCATCGGGTTTCCGGGAGGTGGCCTCTGCGATAACCTCAAGTGCACGCACCGCGGTACCTGAAGGGGCGTCCTTCTTGTGTCTGTGGTGGGCCTCTATGATCTCAACGTCATAATCAGAGAGTATCGGTGCCAGATCAGAGAGTACCTTGAAGAAGACGTTGACACCCACTGCCATGTTTGGTGAGATAACAGCCCTCAAACCTGTCCTCTCAATGGATTCCCTGATGGTCTGCATCTGTTCATCTGAAAATCCTGTTGTTCCAACCACAAGGTTAACCCCTGCTTCGGTCGCTGTCTTTATGGTTTCAACAGCTGCCGGCGCCACTGTGAAGTCAACGAGAACGTCGGGTTCTGTCTTTCTTAGTGTTTCGGCAAGGTCAGATGCGTCGCTTACCTTAACACCCACTTCGCCTGTGGCTGTGAATTCACCTATATCCCTTCCCTTAAGGGGTGTTCCCGGGGCCTCTATGGCAGCCACAAGCTGCATGTCATCCTCTTCAAGCACCCTCCTTATTATTCCAGACCCCATGCGCCCGCAGGCGCCGGTAACCGCAACTTTGATCATCATAACACCTCAGGGGTTCAGATGAGTGCCAGTTCCTCAAGTACCAGCCTCAGTTTCTCACGGCTGCTGTCCTTTAGGGGTGCTAGCGGCATCCTGACATGACCTGCGGGCCTTCCCATCATGTTGAGGGCCTCCTTGACAGGTACAGGGTTGCTCTCGATGAAAAGGACCTTCATGAGGCTGTAAAGTTCATAGTGGGTTTTCATTGCAGACTCAAAGTCCCCTGAGAGGGCCTCGTTGACGAGTCGGCTCATACGGGCTGGATCGACGTTCGCCACAACAGATATGACACCCTCTGCACCCATTGAGATCATTGGGAGTGTGAGGTTATCGTTACCTGAGAGTATGATAAAATCATCGGTGCCCTGGTCCATCAGCCGTGATTTCAGCATGGAGATCTTATCCAGGTCGGGGCTCGCCTCCTTTATACCGATTATACCGTCGAGCCCTGCAAGTTCAGATACCGTGTCAACGTCGATATCCGTACCGGTCCTTGAGGGCACATTGTAGATTATAAGGGGTATTTCCGATGCCTGCTCCAGCATCCGGTAGTGTTCAATGAGCCCATGGGGCTGGGGCTTGTTGTAGTAGGGTGTTATTACAAGGGCCGCGTCTGCACCTGCGTCCCCTGCATACCTTACAAGGCCAAGGGCCTCCCTTGAGGAGTTGCTCCCTGCCCCAGCAATGGTCTTAACACGCCCGTTAACCTCATCCACAAGTATGTCAATCATTCTCCTCTGTTCCTCATGGGTTATGGTTGCTGATTCACCTGTTGTGCCAGCAACCAGCAAACCATCAACCCCATTCTCAATCAGGTAGTTTATGTTTTCCCGCAGCCCGGCCTCATCCACCCGGTCATCATCTGTGAATGGAGTCACCATGGCCACTACTGTGCCTTCAATCTTCATTCAAGAACACCCCTTACAAGTTCATACGCCTTTTTACCATCATTCCAGTCAACAAATATAACCACAGATGTCTGTGAGGATGAAATTTCAACTATGTTAAGGTCATTATCCCTGAGGGGCTTGGTGATCTCGGATATTATGCCCGGAGTGTCTATGAAGTCAGGGCTGGATATGGTTATCATGGCAATATCCCTTCCCAGGGAGAGTGAACTGAGGTTATCATCTGCAATGACCACATCATGGAGGAGCCTGTGCGCCTCATCGGCGTCCTTCTTATCAACGAATATTGTAACGGAGTTCTGGCCTGTTGAAATTCCTATGATGTTGATGGAGTTCTCTGCAAGCTTTGAGGTTAACTTTGCCAGTATACCGGGCTTGTTGAGTATCTTCTCCCCCACAACCGCAACCACAGATATTGGTTCAGGGTTGAGGGTTGTTGTCTTGACCATCTTATTCTTTGACGGGCCTATGATTTCAGTGCCCGGGGCTGAGAGATCCCCGTGCTCAAAACCTATGATCTTTGCATTGATATCCGGGTCCTTGTATTTCAGGGCATGTGGATGTAGTACCTGCGCCCCATGGGTTGCAAGATCCCTCATCTCCTCAACAGAGATCTTATCAAGCTTCTTTGCGCCCTGCAGTTTATTTGGATCCGTTGACATTACGCCCCCAACATCGGTTACGATTATAACCTCATCCGCCTTCAGGCAGTGTCCCAGGAGGAAGGCTGTGATGTCACTTCCACCCCTTCCCAGGGTTGTTATGTAACCATTGGGGTCCCTACCAAGGAACCCGCACACCACCGGTATTATTCCCTGGTCGAGGAGTTTGAGGAGTTCCTTTGACTTCTTCTCGGTTGCCTCAAAGTCCACCTTAGCATTTAAAAGGTTGCTGTCGGTTATTATTGGCCATTCATCCATGAATGGGTCTATGTATTCAGATTTAACTCCAAGTGCCTCTATTGCAGAGGAGAATATCCTTACACTGGTCATTTCACCCATGGATACTATTTCAGCCAGCTGCTTTTCTGTAACAGCATCTTCCATTGCCTCATCAACTATCTGAAGGAGTTCATCGGTTGTCTTATTGATGGCAGATACAACAACAACGACCTTCTTGCCCTTCATGTACTCCTTCACGACAGAACGGGCAGCTTTTTTAATTCGTCTACCATTTCCTATAGATGTACCGCCAAATTTAGCAACTATTAACTCCATTAACCTTCACAACCTTTTAAATGTTGAAAATGGAAAAAAAATCAAAATTATTTCTGCTGGCTGATTATCCTTGTGATGTAACCTGCTATCTTGTTCCTGAGGTGTTTTGTGCTGACTGTTGAGAACTCCTCCACAAGTTTCTTGTTTTTATCAAAATCAGATGTGAATTTACCTGGGTGAGTTTCTATCAGTTCTTTCGCGATTCTTTTTACAAAGGAAGTTCTTATGTTTCCCATTTCATTGCCTCCTTAACAGTTCTTTCTGTTCAGTTTTGCTTAGATCCATCAGAATCTTCATCAGCTGTATGAGCTTATCCTCATTGATACCATAGGCCCTGGCGATTCTCCGGGTCCTCTCTATGATCTCAAGCTCCCTCTCAGGGTCGAATATTTCCATTCCCAGGGCAACTTTGGCCTCAGCTATCTCACGTGCAAGGGATGTCCGTGAGGATATGAGGTCAAGGATCTCCCTGTCTATTCTATCTATTTCCCTTCTGGACCTTTTAAGGGTTTCCAGTGCTCTGGATTCGTCCATAAAACATTCCCCGAGCTTCAAAGCTTTAAGGGTCACCGGGATCAGTCAAGCACATGTGTACCCTGGTTATCCACTGATGTTACAGTAACATTGCCCTCAAGGTTCTCCCATGAATCAATGACCTTCCCTGCAGAATCCTCATCAGCCAGCGCCACAAAGGCCGGTCCTGTGCCTGAAAGACCCGCTGAGAGGGCACCTGCCTCAAGGGCATCGAGGGCTATTCCCGGATCGAATCCCAGGGATGCACAATAGAGTATCCCGTTGAGTGTCAGTGCACTGTGCACCCTGCCCTCAAGGACCTCCCTGAAGGCCATGTCAACCCAGGGGGCCAGCAGTTTCATCCTCGGGACATCTGATTGTGCAGTCAGTGATTTTCTGTCCGGCATGTATATTAATACCTTTTGATTTTCCATTTCCCTCCTGCAGATTATACGCCTTGCCATGTTATCTGTCACGGTGAGGCCCCCATAGAATGATGCGCTTGCATCATCATAGGCCCCTGTCACCGTCACCCCTGCCCTGAGGGATGCGTCCACTGCCATGTTGAGCATCTCACTTCCATCCATGGGTTCCAGCTGAAATTCCTCTGATATGAGTTCAGAAACCGCCATCACGGTGGCATTGGATGCCGCGCTGCTGCTTGAAAGACCGCTCGCAACGGGTAAATCAGAGGCTGTGACCACCCTCACGCCAGTATCGGCGCCGTAATGCTCGAGGACCATCTCTGTGCATAGCTCTATGAGTGCTGTGTCCGCACCCTCAAGGGAGATACACTCTATACCGGAATCTATGAGTTCTGCCTCTGCCCTGACACTGAGGCCTATCCCGAATGCCGAGCCCCTCCCTGTTGCAATGGCATTTATAACCGTGGCTGATCCAGGTGCTCTTACTGCTTTTCTCAACCTATCACTCCAAACAGTTCATATACCTAGATTATATAAAACTATTTATATAAGGGGTTGCAGTCTAATTAATACAAAAACAGGAAAGTTTAGGATGGGAGGTAACTCTGAAGGTCTGATATCATGGACAGAAACGGTAAGATAGTTGTTGGTTTAATTGTGGTTCTATCAATTGCAGGGCTGGTCATGTCAATTTCAGGGCTCATTGGAGGACCTGAGGGTACTGTGGCAATCATACCGGTTCACGGGGCCATAGCCTATGATTCAGCGGGGTTTTCTGATGCTGTAAGCCCTGATGACATAAAGAATCTTATCGAGGAGGCCAATAGTGATCCGTCAGTTAAGGCCATAGTCCTGGATATAAACAGTCCAGGAGGGACTCCAGTTGCGAGTGAGGAACTGATGGATGCCATAAAAAAATCTGAAAAACCTGTTGTAAGCTGGATAAGTGATTCAGGGACCTCAGGAGCATACCTTGCAGCCTCGGCATCTGACAGGATAGTTGCAAGTCCATCTGCATGGGTCGGAAGCATAGGTGTCATACTTGACCTCACAGACCTCTCTGAGATGTACAGACAGATGGGTATAAACAAGTATGCAATAAAGGCCGGGGAGTACAAGGATATGGGTGCTGATTACCGTATGATAACCGATGAGGAGAGGCAGATGCTCCAGTCAATGGTGAATGAGGAGTATGACTACTTCATAAGGACCGTTGCTGCCAACAGAAACCTCAGCGTATCATATGTGCGTGGCCTTGCAGAGGGAAGGATATTCACTGGAAGACAGGCCCTGAAGAACCGGCTTGTGGATTATACCGGTGGAAGGGACTATGCTGTTGATGTGGCGGCTAAACTTGCAGGTTTAAAGAACTATGACACCGTAACCCTTGAGCCGCCAGGTGGATTCGTGAAGATCCTCTCAAGCATGTTCTCAAAGCTTGGATCTGCAGGTTCAGCAAATACAACAGAACACCTCAAGATCTAAGAAAGAAAGGACAGTACTGGATCCTCAAGTTCAGCAATACAACAAAACAGCAAAAGATCTAAGAAAGAATAAAAGGATAAGTATTTATCCTAAAAGGAGTGAAGAATTATATATCATTCTCACGGAGGTTAGGAAATGGTTGTTAAGATAGAGGTTTTCACATCCCCAACCTGTCCCTACTGTCCAATGGCGATTGAGGTTGTTGATGAGGCCAAGAAGGAATTCGGGGACAAAATAGATGTTGAAAAAATTGACATAATGGTTGACCGGGAGAAGGCAATTGACTATGGTCTCATGGCAGTCCCTGCAATAGCTATAAACGGCGTTGTGAGGTTCGTTGGGGCCCCTGGTAGGGAGGAACTCTTCGAAGCCATAAGCGACGAAATAGAATAGATTACTTTTTCTTCATTAAATTTTAAAGGATTTTTCTGATGAAGGATGAGAGGGTATTCGGGATCACTACGGGGACAGCTGCCACTGCAGCGGCCCTCGCATCACTTCTATGTTTAAGGGGTCGTGTGGTTAAAAGAGTAAATGTTGAAACCCCTTCAGGAAAAATCGATGTGGACGTTGATTCTGTTGAAAGGATCTCCCAGGACACGGCAAGGGCCAGTGTAATAAAGAGGCCCTACGGAGACCCTGATGTTACAGTGAACATCAGCATCATGGCAGAGGTTCAGATCACAGGAACATCTGGAGTCTTAATCAGGGGCGGTGAGGGTGTCGGTACCGTGACAAAACCGGGTCTCCAGGTCCCCCCGGGTGAGGCTGCAATAAACCCAGTCCCCAGGAGAATGATAGAGGATAATCTGAGGAGATACCTCAAGAATGGCGAGGGGGCGATTGTCACGGTTTCGGTTCCCGAGGGGGAGAAAATCGCATCAAAAACCATGAACCCCCGCCTCGGGATTGAAGGAGGTATCTCCATCCTGGGGACAAGTGGCATTGCAAGACCCATGTCCTCCTCAGCCTACAGGAGATCCCTTGCATGTCAGATTGACATTGCAGTCGCCCGTGGATTCAGGGAACTCGTATTCGTCCCTGGTAACATAGGGGAAAGGTTTGCCAGGGAATACTTCAACCGGATTGAGGAGGAACGGATAATACAGATGGCCAACTTCCCGGGCTACATGCTGGGTGAGGCCGCCAAAAAGGGTGTGAAGAGGATCATACTGATGGGCCATGCAGGTAAACTCATAAAGCTCTCTGCGGGGATATTCCAGACAAAGAACTCCATTGCAGATGCCCGTCGCGAGATAATGACAGCACATGCCGCCATCAGCGGTGCAGCGCCAGAGGTTACAGAAAGGATCTTCAACCTTGCAACCGTTGAGGAGATGATCGGTGAACTCGAAAGGGTGGGATTGAGGGAGGATGTATTCAACAGCATCAGCAAATCAATAAGGGAGAGGTGTTCTGAAAGGTTCCCATTTGAAACCGACGTTTTGATCTTCAGCCTGGATGGTAGAATACTCAACTCCAGCTTTAAAACCGCACCTGCCCACAGATTCAGGGACGGCGATCATAATCGTTAGATACCTTCAATAATAGTGATACGATTAGATGTAGACTTTTATCAACTGATGGTAGTGGTTCGCATGAAAGGATTTACCCACACAGATGGAAAATCTGTACGTATGGTTGATGTGGGCTCGAAGGCGGTTGTCAGAAGGACGGCGACCGCTGAAGGTCACATATCACTCACAGAGGACACCCTGAAATTGATCAGGGAAAAAAGGATTGAGAAGGGGAACGTTCTTGCAACGGCCCAGATAGCAGCCATAGCTGCGGTTAAACGGACCTGGGACCTCATACCCCTCTGTCACCCGCTTCCTGTAACAGGGGTTGATGTTGAATTCGATGTAATGGAGGGCGGGATCACCGCCAGGGTAACTGTAAGGTGCGATGGAAAAACAGGTGTTGAAATGGAGGCCCTCACAGGGGTTTCTGTGGCGCTCCTCACAATCTGGGACATGGTCAAAAGTGTTGAGAAGGACGAGCATGGACAGTACCCTGAAACTGCAATCAGTAATATCAGAGTCCTTAAAAAGGAGAAGGCAGAACTGGAAGAAGTGGTTGAATGAAATTTCTGATGCCCGAAATAAGAAAGATCATCACCGACTGCTACCCATATATAAAATCCCTGAACCCAGCCCAGATGAGTGCTGTTGAGGCCGGTTACCTGGAATCAGATGAAAATTTCATCATAGCCATACCAACGGCCAGTGGAAAGACCCTCCTGGGAGTTCTGGCTGCCATTCAAGCCATAATGGACGGTGGGCGGGTTATCTACACC
Source organism: Methanothermobacter sp. DP (assembly GCF_026692625.1). Taxonomy (NCBI): domain Archaea; kingdom Methanobacteriati; phylum Methanobacteriota; class Methanobacteria; order Methanobacteriales; family Methanobacteriaceae; genus Methanothermobacter; species Methanothermobacter sp. DP. The sequence goes on from NZ_CP113501.1 coordinate 920,284, forward strand.
GTACCACTCATATCAATACAGAACGAAAAGGTAAAGGAGTTCAGGGAGCTTGAAAAGCACGGTATAAGTGTGGGTAAGGATCCCCGAACCTCTGACCTGGCGGTGATGGTCTTCGAATCCTTTGATAGCCTCACCCGATTCTCATGGAACACCCTGAGGGAGATTGACCTTCTCATAGTGGACGAGTTCCATATGATCGGGGAGTACAGCAGGGGCCCTGTAATAGAATCCGCCATCACAAGGGCCAGAAAACTGAATCCAACGATGCGCATTGTGGCCCTCTCAGCAACCCTCTCAAATATGGATGAAATAGGGGAGTGGCTAGGTGCCAGAATCGTTGAACACGACTACAGGCCGGTACCCCTCCACCGGGAGGTGCTTGACACCGAGATGTTCGGGGCCCGGGACAAGAATCAGGTTGTCCTGAAGATCCTTGAAAGGTCCATCAGTGAGGACAGCCAGACCCTGGCATTCGTATCCACAAGGAGGTTCACAGAATCCCTTGCATCCTACCTTGCAGATAGGATCAAAAAGAAGATCCCGGGGGACCTGCTGGAGAGATTCGATGAGGTGGCAGAGAGGATACTTGATGTGCCGAGGTCCAGCGGCTCACCCCCAACATCCACCTGCCTGAAACTTGCAGACTGCATCAGGGCTGGTGTTGCATTCCACCATGCGGGCCTCTTCAACAGGCAGAGAGAAATAATAGAGGACGAATTCAGGAGGGGAAACATCCTCATGATCACAGCAACCCCCAGCCTCATGTACGGGGTGAACCTCCCCTCAAGGACCGTTGTGATAAGGGACTACACTAGGTGGACAGGGCAGGGCCCCCAGAGGATCCCTGTATTTGATTATGAGCAGATGTCAGGGAGGGCCGGGAGACCACTCTATGATGATATCGGCTACTCCTACCTCATAGCAAAGAGCCATGACGAGGCCATGGAACTCGAGGAGTACTATGTGAATGGTGAGGTGGAGAGGACCAACTCGAGGCTCATGGAGAACCGGGATGCCCTCTACAGGCAGATAATCGCACAGGTCGCCTCAGGACTTGCATCCACAACTGAAGATCTTCTTGAATTCTTCAGGGAAAGCTTCTACGGCTATCAGATGAGTGAGGGTCCATTCAGCAATGCATTCGGCCTGGACAGTATTCAGTATGAAATAGAAACCGCCACAGAGTTTTTAATGAAGAACAGGATCATATATCCTGGTCCCAGTGGCTTATCAGCGACAGAATTCGGGCTTTTGATTGCAAAATCCAGTTACTCTGTTGAAACAGCCATAAAACTCCACCAGTTCGCATCTGAGATGGATGAACTCGACATCTACCGCCTCATCTACGAGCTGGCAGGGACCCCCGACATTCCACTCATACCGTTCAAGGGGCGGAAGAGCCGTGACCCGGTACGTGAGAGGCTCATGGAACATGGAATATTTGTCATGGATGCAGGTAACAGCGAGGCAACAGCAGCAGCCCTCATTGAGTGGATAAATGAGAGGACGGAGTATGAGATTGAGAACGCCTTCAATGTCTATGCTGCATCAACAAGAAGGACCGCATACGAGGCATCAAGGCTCGTTAAGTTCTTCAAGAGGATCTGTGAAATCCAGGGTGTGTATGGTTACGCAGGGAAACTTGATGTTCTGGCTGCAAGACTCTACTATGGAGTCAGGGATGACATCATTCCACTGGTGGTTGGTGTAAGGGGCCTTGGACGTGTCAGGGCCCGTAAGATTGTTGAAACCTTTGGGGAGGACCTCAGACATGTGCGGAAGGATGAACTCAAACGTATCGATGGTATCGGGGAAAAACTCGCCGAGGCCATTAGAGGATATGCTGAGAGATCCTGCCAGTCTTAAAACCATTTTAAGGGATTGCGCAGCGTCCATCAGCATATTTGACATCATGAGGATCCGTGAATTCATTGAGAGGGAATGCGCCCACGTCCCCAGAGGGTACAGGGAGGCCTATATAAAAACCTATACTGGAATTGCTGTTGAAGCTGTTCTTGCTCTTAAAGGTGGTGTGGGGGATATCACTGCAGATAGAAAAAGCCTTCTGAGGACACTGAAAAGACTATATGATACCTCCAGCCCCCTTATTGTGGTTTTAACCGTTATTTACAGGAATTTTATCCTTTCAGAACCCCTCCACCCTGTGGGGACTCCTTTTCCCGGTGGATACTCAGTCACAGAGGAACATGGGACATACTACTGCCCTGTGAAGGATAAGCAGAAGGATAATCCATCAGCGCTGTGTGATATCTGCATTGCAGAGCAGACCCCCATGACTCAGGAAGATGACTTCTGATCGTGAGAACATGTGAAAACCTAAAGGAGGACCTCAATGATCCGGGCGGATGAGATTCCAGAGAAACTGACAAAAATGGAGCTCCTTGAGATGGTTAAAAAGGAGGCCTCGTCGGTACATATAAAGGATGTGATGGACGCATCGGTTTACCTGAGGGAGGATGCCAGATACATGCCACCAAGGGAGCAGAAGGAGTTCATTGAAAGGTTCACCAGGGCCTTCTTCAACAGGATAAGGGATATAAAGAATGATAAAAACATCTACCCCGGAGAGGTTGACACTGAAAAACTGGCTGAATTCATAGGGTTCCTTGATGAACAGTTAAGGCGTGCCAGGTCACGGCCTGAAAGGTGTTTCCAGAGGATCGCCCGTATAATAACCATCTACGTAACCTTTGTGAGGGAGGAACCAGTCCACCCCGTTGGAACCCGCTTCCCCGGAGGCTTGAGGGTTAGAAGGGTGGGTGATGTCTTCTACTGCCCTGTGAAGGACAGGCAGATCAGCACCCCCACCGCCCTCTGCCGTTTCTGTGTGAGCAGGCAGGACCCTGATGTTCCAGGCGGTCATTCATAGAGAAGAAGACCGATGCCATCAATGACCAGTGAAAGACCAATCAGCCAGGCAAGGAAAACAGGGTTTCTTACGAATACTCCCAGAATGATGTAAAGGACTCCCAGAACCACCACTGATAGACCTGCAACCATTCCTGCTCTGTGTTCCCTGGAGAATAAACTTGCAACACCTGCGATTATGAGGATTATACCTGTGAGGTATATCCAGAATGCCGCAAGGAAACTGAATAGTGTCACGTTACCTGCAAGGGCAGCTGCAAGTATCACACCAAGTATTCCCAGCACAACATAAAGCACACCTGCCCCCTTGCTAACCTTCCATGCGTTCACGCCAAGAAGGAACAGCCAGAGCGCCAGAAAGAGAACCGCAACACCTGTGAGGACACTCAGTGTGAATATTGAAAACACCGGAAAGATTATCACAAGAATACCCAGAATCAGTGTTAAAAGACCTGGAAGTTTTGTCTCAGCCACAATTTCACCCCCTTTAAATTTTTTTATTCTAAACATATATGAATTTAATATACCTGTTTGTATTCAGATATAAATTTCAATATAAATTCGCCAAAAAAGGATTTGGTGGAGGTTCATCCCCCTCCATCACAGACCTCTGAACCCATATCAATGTCTTCAAAGTCCTCTTTCATCCTCTTAAGCTTTTCAACGGTATCAGTTTTTCTTCCTTTTCCAGATCCCCTCTTAAGCTGGGATCTGTCGATTAACTCCAGGTAATTCGCGTTGTACCATAAATCAGAATCTTCAAGGCGGACCCAACCATCACCATCTTCAACCTTGATGGCTGAGATCTCACCCGTCGTTCCGGTACCTGTGTAACGGACAGCCATACCAACCGTCAGTACATTCCCGTTTAAGTCCTTAACCTCCATTGTATCCACCATCATTCAGGGGAAACTTCATTTGACTCATCTTCAGGAGCCTCTTCCGCCTCATCAGCGGCTATTTTAAGTACCACATAGTCTCCAACCCTGCTCACGTTGTCCATGCCAACAATGAATGTCCTCTGTTTAAGGGACAGCTCCCCCTTGGATATTGTAATGGAATTCACAACACCCTTTTCAGGGTCCAGTTCAAGGTCAGAGACCTTCCCTATCTCCATCGCATTCTTATCCAGCACCTTACGACCCAGGAACTCCGTTACCTTCATTTTAACACCACTAAAATCTATGTACCTCATGGTATAAAAAATGATTTATTCATAGCACTCCAATATAATAGCATGGCTGCCGTGAAGATATTCCGGGTTCTTGGAATACCCGTTGAACTCGACATCTCATTCCTCATTCTGATGGTATTCATATACCTCCTCACCTACCTGGGTTTCCTATCACTCAACCTTGCTGTGCTCATAACCCTCGTCTTCGTGGTGGTGGTGATACATGAACTGGCCCACTCCTATGTCGCCCTCAGGTTCGGTGTGAAGATAAGGAGCATACTTCTCCTTCCCATAGGTGGGGTTTCAAGGATGGAGGAGATACCAAAGGTGCCAAGGCAGGAGTTCCTCATATCCATCGCCGGGCCCCTCACCAACATCATAATGGCCATGTTAACAGCGGTACCCCTCCTCCTGAACCTCACTGGACCCATCAGGCCATTCCTTGGAGATTTTCTGGTCGTGAATCTGGTCCTGGCACTCTTCAATCTTATACCCGCCTTTCCAATGGATGGTGGGAGGATACTGAGGGCCATACTCGCTGAACGTGTGAGTTACCTGAGGGCAACCAGAATAGCGGCGAACCTTGGTAAGACCATCGCCGCAATGATGGCTGTCACCGGCCTCTTCTATAACCTCTTCCTGATACTGATAGGACTCTTTATCTACATAGGTGCGGAGCAGGAGTACCAGTCAACCCTAATATCCTCGCTTCTTGAGGGCGTGACGGTGGGGGACGTGATGACCCCGGATCCTGTAACACTCAGACCCGATATGACGGTGGGGGAGGCCCTTGATGTCATGTTCAGAAAGAAGCACATGGGTTACCCTGTAACCACCGGGAATGAACTTGCAGGAATAGTGACATTCCATGACATATCAGAGGCTGCCAGAGATGTGATGGTGGGAGATGTGATGACCACGGAGGTTGTGACTGCCACAGAGGACGAGGAACTCACCTCCGTCCTTGAAAAAATGAACCGCCACCAGCTTGGAAGGCTCCCTGTGATGGGTGACGGTAAACTGAAGGGTATAATTTCAAGGACAGATATAATAAGGACGCTGAATCTTATGAGAAAGGGAATTGAATGAAAAATGCATATTAAGGACGCTGAATCGAATGAAAACATATCTACAGTGAACCTTTACGGTGAAGATAATGAGGGAAGCTTGTCGCCGGATAATCGATGATATAATATCAGGTGAAATAAAAACAAGGAAGGACCTTGAAAGGGCTAAACACAGGGTTTGCCGTGACTTTGGACTTGAAAAATTCATGAGTAACTCAGAAATCCTTGAACATGCTACTCCAGAAGAAAAGAAATTGATCGAAAATCTCCTGAGGAAAAAACCCACCAGGACAATATCAGGTGTTGCCGTTGTGGCAGTCATGTGTCACCCACATGAATGCCCCCACGGAAGGTGCCTGTACTGCCCTGAAAGTGAAAAGGCACCCCCCAGCTACACAGGAGAGGAACCAGCCGCCCTGAGGGCCAGAATGTACGATTTCCACCCCTACAGGCAGGTCTACAATCGCCTTGAGCAGCTCCACAGCATAGGCCACCCTGTTGACAAGGTGGAACTCATAGTCATGGGGGGCACCTTCCCGTCCCACAGCCTCTGCTACCAGGAATGGTTCATATCCAGTTGCCTTGAGGCCATGGTGGACTTTGGAGCTAGACTGAGTGGTGTCAAGGTGGATATGCCCAATCACCACGGTTATGTGAAGGTGGATGACGCCCAGCGGTTCAACGAGACATCGCCGGTTCGTTGCGTTGGGATGACATTTGAGACAAGGCCAGACTACTGCCGGGAGGAGGACGTTGACAGAATGCTCAACCTTGGGGTTACAAGGGTTGAGCTTGGTGTACAGACCATCTACAACTACATCTACCAGCGCATCAGGAGGGGCCACAGCATAGGGGACGTTATAGAGTCCAACAGGATACTTCGGGACTCGGGGATAAAGGTTGCGATGCACCTCATGCCCGGCCTCTTCTCAGACTTTGACCGGGACCTCCGGATATTCAGGAGGATATTCCAGGACCCATCCTTCAGACCTGACATGCTGAAGATATACCCCTGCCTTGTTACCAGGGGCAGCGAACTCTACAGCCTCTGGGAGAGGGGCCTCTATAAACCATACTCCACAGAGGAGGCCGTTGATCTAATCGTCGAGATAAAGAAGATGATGCCCCCCTGGGTGAGGACCATGAGGATACAGAGGGATATACCCTCCCAGCTTATAGTTGATGGTGTCAGAAAGTCCAACCTGGGTGAACTGGTCTACAGGCGCCTTGAGGAGGAGGGTGTCCGATGCAGGTGCATAAGGTGCCGTGAGGTTGGCCATATGAGCCGCAGGGGTGTGAGTGTCAATGAGGATGCAGTTACAGTGATGGTTGAGGAGTACGATGCCACAGGCGGCAGGGAGTTCTTCATCTCAGCCGAGGACCCTGAAAATGATGTCCTCATCGGATTCCTGAGGCTAAGGTTCCCATCAGAAAATGCCCACCGCCCTGAAATAGATGATAAGACCGCCCTTGTGAGGGAACTCCATGTCTACGGTTCAATGATACCCATAGGTGAGCGTCGCGATACCGTTGGACAGCACAGGGGCTACGGTGAGGAGCTACTAAGCCGTGCAGAGGCAATAGCATACGATGGGGGGATGGAGAAAATTATGGTCACAAGCGGGATAGGGGCCCGTGAATACTACAGCAAATTTGGCTACAGAAGGGAGGGCCCCTACATGTCAAAAGAACTCCAGGAGGGTTAAAATGAAGGTTGAAACAGCAGAGGAACTTGCATCACTCATAGACCATACAAACGTAAGGGCAGATGCAACGGTTGCTGATATCGAGAAACTTTGCAGGGAGGCCATTGAGTATGGGTTCAGGTGCGCGGTTGTCACCCCAACCAATGTCAGGCTGGCATCTGAACTCCTGAGGGACAGTGATGTCATGGTCTGCTCTGTTATAGGATTTCCGGCAGGTGTTAACACGCCGGCGGTTAAGGCCTTCGAGGCATCAGAGGCCGTGGATAACGGTGCAGAGGAGGTTGACATGGTAATGAACATAGGGGCACTGAAGTCAGGGCTGAGGGAACTTGTCTATGAGGATATAAGTGGAGTCGTTGATGCCGCAGGCGTCCCTGTCAAGGTTATACTGGAGACAGCCTACCTCACAGACGAGGAGAAGGTGGAGGCATGCCTCATAAGTAAGGATGCTGGTGCCGCATTTGTTAAAACATCTACAGCCTATGGTGGGCTTTCAGGTGCCACAGTGGAGGACGTGAAACTCATGCGTGAGACTGTGGGTGATGAGATGGGTGTTAAGGCAGCCGGCGGTATAAGGGATGCTGAAACAGCCCTTGCAATGATAGAGGCCGGTGCAGACAGGATTGGAACATCAACCGGGGTCCAGATCATGGAGGGGTGGAAGTAGGAGAAAAAGATCGTTTTTCGATCCCGAAAACATTCTCAGAAGGTGATCTGACATGAGGATAAGGATAACCGTAGAGGGGAAGGGTTACGCTGAGGCCGAATTTGATGAGAGAAACCCTGAATCTGCAGAGAGGATCTATGAGAGCCTTCCGCTTGAGGGCCGGGCTCTCCTGTGGATGGAGGAGGTCTACTTTGACATACCAGTCACCCTTGACTATGAGAACCCCTCTGATACCGCCGGTCCGGGGGACATATCCTACTGGCCGCCGGGGTACGCCCTCTGCATATTCTTCGGGTCAACACAGCCCTACTCCCCGGTGAATCATATAGGGAGGGTGACCAGAAACCTTGACCTTTTCTTCAGTGTTGATGAGGGCGACAGGATAATAATAGAAAGAATGGACTAACAAAAAATCAGCGGCCGGAAACGCTAAACGTCCTCTATTTCCCTGTAAAGCGTATCCCTGCTTGCTGGAATCCTTCCCAGGTCCCTCACAACCCTTATTATTTCTTCGGGTTCCGTTCTAACACCATGTGAGGCGCCCGCGGACCTTGATATGTTCTCCTCACCCAGTGTACCCCCAAGGTCGTTGGCCCCTGACATGAGGGCAACCTGTGCAAACTTAAAGCCCAGTTTAACCCATGAGGCCTGTATGTTCCTGATAAGGCCCCTGAACATCAGCCTTGAAACCGCGTAGACCTTGAGGTCATCTGCACCGGTTGCGCCTGCAGCCGCCTTTCCCTCACGGTATATGGGGGCCCTTGGATGCATGAATGGTAATGGGACAAACTCTGTGAATCCCCCTGTTCTCTCCTGAATCTGCCGCAGTATGTCCATGTGTTCAACCCTGTGCTCGGGTCCATCGATGTGACCGTACATCATGGTGCAGGTTGTTGGTATCCCAACCCTGTGTGCTGTCTCTATAACCTCAACCCACTCCCCGGTACTCAGCTTTGTAGGGCATATAACGGCCCTTATATCATCATTGAGTATCTCTGCCGCCGTACCGGGCATTGAACCAAGACCAGCCCTTTTAAGTATCTTGAGGGCCTCCTCAATGGATAGCTCCGCATTACGAGCACCATAGTAAACCTCCATTGGGGAGAATGAGTGGAGGTGCACATGGGGTAGCTCTGATTTTATGGTCCTCACAAGATCCTCATAGAAGTAGGTGTCAAGGCCCGGGTAGAGGCCTCCCTGTATGCAGAGTTCACGGGCACCGTTTTCCACGGCCTTGCGGGCAATTTCAAGGATCCTTTCAGTTTCAAGATAATATGCGTCCCCATCCAGATCATCCCTCTTAAAGGCACAGAACCCGCACTGTCCCGAGCATATATTGGTGAAGTTGATGTTCCAGTTCTCAATGTAGGTTACCCTGTCACCCGCCTCGGACTCCCTGACAGTGTCCGCGGCTATTAAAAGGGCCTGGAGGTCCCTTCCCTTCACATTCATTAAGTAGAGGGCCTCCTCATTGTTGATTGGCTCGTCCATTGCCTTTTCAAGTATTTTTTCTGTGCGGGTTTTGATGTCCATGGTGCCAAACATGCGATTTAGTATCTGGTTCTCCAAGTTTAAAATTTTTGGTTTTGGTGAAATCCATATCCATTTACCCCCATGGGCCCTATGTGGTCCATTAACCCGGCAGAACCAATAAATTTAAATATTAGAGATTACCAGCTTAATTTGGAGGTGAAATTATGGCTGAATTACCAATCGCACCAGTAGGTAGAATAATAAAAAATGCCGGTGCCCAGAGAATAAGTGATGATGCAAAAGAGGCTTTAGCAAAGGCCCTCGAAGACATGGGTGAGGAAATCTCACGCAAAGCCGTTGAACTTGCAAAACACGCCGGCAGAAAAACTGTTAAAGCCACAGACATTGAAATGGCCGCTAAACAGTTATAGGTAGACCCGATAATTCTACCTATTTATTTTTTCAGGGACCAGGTGCCCCCTACCAGATTTAAGCTGTTATGATTCTGTACTGGTTCATGTTTTTTCTTTATAAGCTCAGACTAACATAATAATAAGATGAGGTGATTTTTGATGTCAACAATGGATAACCTGAAGGAAGCATTTGCCGGGGAGTCACAGGCAAACAGAAAGTACCTTGCATTCGCAAGGAAGGCTGATGAGGAGGGTTACCACCAGGTTGCAAAGCTCTTCCGTGCCGCAGCAGCGGCAGAGACAGTCCACGCAATGAACCACCTTGAGGCCATGGAGGCCATCAACAGCACAGAGGAGAACCTAAGGGAGGCAATAGCCGGAGAAACCGCGGAATTCAAGGAGATGTACCCTGGATTCATAGAGGAAGCAGAAGCAGAGGGTGAAGAACAGGCGCGCTGGAGCTTTGACGTTGCAAATAAGGTTGAGAAGATCCACGCTGAACTCTACCAGAATGCCCTCGATAACCTTGGAAGGAACGTTGAGGTGGACTACTACGTCTGCAACTGGTGCGGTAACACCGTTGAGGGTGAGGCACCCGAAAGGTGCGCCATCTGCGGGGCCCCCAAGAAGGAGTTCAGAAAGATAGAATAATTTTCTATCACCTTACTTCTATTTTTCATCAATAACGCCCTTCTCTGTGAAGGTTATCCTGAATGTTGTACCCCCATCTGAAATCATCTCTGCAGTCCCGTCAATCTGGTCGGTGAGGTTCCTTACAAGCTGGAGGCCAAGGGATGGACTGCTCTCCCAGTCAAGATCCGGTGGAAATCCGACCCCATCATCACTAACCTCAATCAGAACGTGTTTATTGCTTCTTTTAACCGAAACAGACACAGTACCTTCACCATCAGGGAAGGCATGCTTCACAGCATTTGTTAAAAGTTCATTGACGATGAGGCCAACGGGTATGGCGGTCTCCACGTCAACTTTCAGTTCATCCACATCCATATTCAGCCTTATCCTGGAATCTGCAGAGTAACTTCTGAACACCTCAGATGCGAGTGTCCTTACGTATTCACCCATATCAATGTTCTTGAGATCCTCTGAACGGTAAAGCCTTTCATGGATCAGGGCCATGGACCTTGCCCTGTTTTCACTCTCCCTGAAGAGGTCCAGGGTCTCTTCATCCTTGGCCTTCCTTGACTGGAGGCTGAGGAGGCTTGAGATTATCATCAGGTTGTTCTTGACCCGGTGGTGTATCTCCTTGAGGAGGAGTTCCTTCTCCTCGAGGGACTTTTCAAGCATCCTCTGTGTCCTCTTGAGGTCTGAGATGTCATGGAGGACCACCAGGGCACAGTCCCTCCCCTCCACATGTACAAGCTTATTGTATATCCTTACGGTGTACTTCCTCCCAAGTGGGTTATGTCCCTTGAAACCGATACAACCACATTTCTACCGCCAATTTCAATAAGGCGGGAGTTCACCTCAACCGGGATCCGGCGGCCGTCCTTTGATATGTAGGTTCTCTCAAACCTTGCGGCCCTACTTTCAAGGAGTGTCCTCATATTATCTGAGATCTCCTCCTCTGTGGGTCCAAGGTCCATGGGGGTCATGTTGAGGAGTTCATCCCTTGAGTAGCCCAGTTTCTCCACAGCGGTCCTGTTCACCTCAATGTAGTTACCTGGCAGACCATTATCCCTTAACTCAACGATGGTTATTATATCATCAACCCCATTGAAAACCGCCCTGAATTTCTTTTCACTTTCCTTCAATGCCTCTTCAGCCTTTTTTCTCTCTGAAATGTCCCTTATAACCGCTGTTACAAAGTTTTCCCCCAGGTAATGCCATCCTGTAATGGATATATCCACAGGAACCCTTTTTCCATCCTTTCTGAGTGCCTCTACATCTGTGATCATCAGAGAAATGTCACTATTTATATCCTGAAAGTTGTGCATGTCCCGGTTTTGCTCTGAGATTATTTTATTGATTTGTTTTCCCTTCATCTCATCTGCAGTGTACCCAAAGATCTTCTCAGCCCCGTGGTTCCATGAAACCACCCTTCCCCGCTCATCAGCGGTTATAATTGCATCCCTTGCTGTCTCCACTATTGTCCTGTATTTCTCCTCGGTCTCACGGACAACCTCCTCTGATTCTTCGATGGACTCTGCCAGGAGTACTGTCATGAGGTTAACAAAGAGCATCACTGAAACCCTCAGAAGGTCCTCATAGAAACCTGAAAGAGATGCCATGATGTTTGTTACAATAAGCACCGTGCCAAGTAATGCCGTTACAAGAAATGACTTTCTCTTAAACCAGAGGGCTGCAAGGACTATTGGTATGTAAAAGATATGTGTGAATACAACCTCAACCCTGAGAAAGATGTGGAAATAGACCGTTGCAGCAACACAGAGAGCTGTGAGTGATGCTACAATAGCCAGCCGGGTTCTTCTATCCCGGTAGTACTGTATCTTCTCAGTAGCAGTAAGAGTCCTATTAACCAATGCCCCCACCCTATCAATAAACCTTGTGTATCTATGTAAAACCATCAATCCCATGATGGTTTCACATTCAGTTATTATTTAAGTTATCAGATTCACTAAAAAGTTTTCCATGAATAGTATGTATGAAGTATTAGAAATACATTTATGGTATATAATAATTGAAAACTTTGTGCTGGAACTCCTGAAACCCCTGATTTTTAACCATTATCATGCCGATGGGGTTTCATTGGGCGTTTCAGGTTCATGGTGCCACCCCATGCCTGTAAGGAGGCTTTTATTCCAGAATCCCCAACCCAGAATGGAAAAGGTTATATATGACTACTTCCATACTTTAGAAGGAACATGGGCCGGTGGTCTAGGGGTATGATACCTCCCTGACACGGAGGTGATCACGAGTTCGAATCTCGTCCGGCCCACTATGCCGTGGTAGTTCAGTTGGGAGAACGCCAGACTGAAGATCTGGATGTCGCTGGTTCAAGTCCGGCCCACGGCACTTATAACCACCTCTTTATCCAGAAACTAATTATATAGTTATTTTTAAGGACATTAAAACATGAGACAAGTCTTAACCTATTTACTTGGTTTTAAAGACCTGCAAACACTCAAGTCAGTTAAGAAATAAAATAAAACCTTACTGGAGGCTATTACTCTTCTGATTCTGCTATAAGGTATGTTCCTGTGGCCCTCTTGATCCTCACACTCCTGAAGGATCCCACCTCGCCATCATGTGTGACAACAGGTATGTATGAGTCTGTTCTGCCTATGAAGCCGCCCTTCCTTCCCCTCTCAACTATGAGGATGTTCTGGGTGGTTCCAACAAGCCTCTTATTTTCCTCCTCTGTGATCCTCCCCTTGAGTTCCTCAACGGCCTTTGATCGCCTCCGCAGTTCCCTGAAGTCTATCTCATCAAGGGAGGATGAGAGGGCGCGTGGCCTGTGTCTGTACTTTGAGAGGTGTATGAAGCCGGGTCTCACCTCCTCAAGGAGCCTGCAGGTGTCAAGGAAGTCATCCTCGCCCTCAGTGGGGTAGCCAACGATTATATCGGTTGCAATGGAGATTTCAGGAATCCTTGACCTGAACCTGTCAACTATCATCCTGAAATCATCCACAGTGTGCCCCCTCCCCATATCCCTGAGTACACGGTCACTTCCACTCTGAACAGGGAGGTGGAGGAAACTGTACACCTTCTCTGATCTGAATGCCTCAACAAGACCATCAAGGTCCCTGAGGACACTCGCAGGGTGCATCATGCCAACACGCACCCTGAAATCACCGGGTATTTCAGTTATTTCCATTATGAGGTCAGAAAGTCTCTCACCTGTATCAGAACCGTATGCTGCAGTATCCTGTGCCGTAAGCTGGATCTCCCTGCACCCAGCCTCAATGGCCTCCCTGGCCTCCTGGACGATGATATCTGATGGGTAACTCTGTATACTCCCCCTTGCAAAGCGTGTGCAGCAGTAGCTGCAGCTTCCACTGCATCCCTCACATATCTGTATGATGTGTATCAGGGGGTTCGACCTCACCCTGGGGACCCCCACCTTCAAATCAGATGTGAAACCGGTTATCCGTTTAACATGACCCTGGTAGGTGGCACGCACAACCTCCGCCGTTCTCATGAGCTGGTGGGGTCCAAGCCATGAGGCATCACCTGATATGGATTCAAGTTTCTGTGGGTCTATTTCAACCATGCACCCGGCAACGATGAGGCCCTTATCAGGGTACATCTCCCTGATCCTCTTTATCCTGTTTATAACCTTGTGCTCAGTGGGATGCTTAACATAGCATGTGTTAAGAATTATCACATCCGCCTCATCAATCCCTGTAAGGAGAGCCCCTGCCTCACTCAGGACGCCCGCCATGATCTCTGAGTCTGCCTGGTTGAATGTGCATCCAAACGTCTCTATGTAAACCCTGATATTGTCCATTAGGAATCCCCTTTAAAAGTCATCTGTAAAATTCCCGCCTAAATACGGGTTCAGTGGAATTTCCAGCCATGTTTACCTATCAATGGAACAAATGCAACTCCCCCCAGGTTCCTGGACCTGTAATCCCCAGAGGAGAGCCTCTCAACAAGAACAAGTTCCTGGTAGAATTTATCAGAACCAACAGGTATTAAAAGTTTTCCCCCAACTTCCAGCTGTTCCCTGAGGGGGTCAGGTATGTGGGGTGCTGCCGCGGTCACATAGATCCTGCTGTAGGGGGCCTCAGGAGGGTACCCCCTACTTCCATCCCCATGTATAACCGTGATGTTATCGTATCCCAGGGCCTCAAGTTTTTGCCTTGCCCTCTCATATAATGAATGTATCCTTTCAACGGTGTAGAGGTGCCCCTCCCTCCCTATTATCTCTGCTATGACCGCCGCATTGTAACCGCAGCCGGTTCCAACCTCAAGGACCTTCATTCCCCTCTCAAGGTCCAGTAGCTCGGCAATCATGGCGACCATGTGGGGTGCGGATATGGTCTGTCCCTCACCTATCGGGAGGGGCATGTCAAGGTAGGCCCTGTGCCTTTCATCTTCGGGGACGAACTCATCCCTTGGAACCTTCTCCATCGCCCTTCTCACGGACTCAGATTTTATGTAGCCCTTATCTATGAGGTCCTGGACCATTCTAAGTCTTTCATTCATCATTGGACCACTAAAAACGATTATGTTCTGCCAGATATCACACGATCATGTCTGTGAGGTCCTGTCTGAACCTGAGGTTTACAGGATAACCATACACCCTCTTAATCCTCCGGGCCGGTACGGAGCCCCTCCTTATCATGCCATCCTCTGTCTTTATGCTCCTGATCTTGAAGACGTGCTCATCTATCTTCATGACATCCCCCACCCGAAACTCAAAGTCCCTGTCCACCTCAACCTTCCTTGAGTAGACCTCACCATGGAGGTCCACGGATATACCAACACGGGCGGGGGCCTCGAGTGAAACAGCCCAGAGAGTCTTAACATCAGCGGCAGTGGCTTTATCAACCCTCTTGCCGCTCTTAAGTTCCAGTGATGTTATTTCAACGAGTTTTCCTGATACGGTGATTGCATCGCCTGTTGATACCTCCTCATTGGGGTATAGATCCACCTCATCCCTGTAGGAGCTTCCATGCTCACTTATTATTATCCTGTGGCTTTCGGGCTTTTCAATCACAAGGCTATCCCTGAAGACCGTCCCGCATTCCTCACATTCAAGTACAAGGTGCTTGACCTTCCTTGATCTGGACTCGTCTGTTCTGCTCTTTAAAACCCTGAATGCCTTTGACCCGCAAATCGGACACTGCATCTATTACCCCTCATACACTTTCCTGTGAATTTAAATGTTTCTCCTATCCTGAACCTTCCTTCAGCGTCCTGATGTAGTGGTTTACAAGGCCGCCGTCCTGGAGTATCGATAGCATGTAGTCGTTGAAGGGCTTCATCTCATACCTCTTTCCAGAGGTGAGGTTCTCAATGAAACCACCCTTGAGATCAACAGAGATTTCATCCCCGTCCGCCGCATCCACACGAGCCATTATAACGGGAAACCCAATGTTTATGGCGTTCCTGTAGAATATCCTGGCAAAGGATTCTGCAATGATCGCGGCGACACCTGCATGTTTAAGGGCCAGCGGGGCCTGTTCCCTCGATGATCCGCATCCGAAGTTGCGCCCGGCCACTATTATGTCGCCCCTCTTAACCTCAGAGGCAAACTCTGACCTTGCACCCTCCATTACATGGGATGCGAGTTCATCAAGGCTGAAGGTCCGCAGGTAACGACCTGGTATGATCATGTCAGTATCTATGTTATCACCGAATCTCCATACTCTTCCCCTTATAACTTCTTCCATCCATATTCCCTCCTGCACTCAGTATCTGATCACAGAGGCCCCCCTGTTACGGCCGCCTGTTGCAAAGGCCTGACCTGAATCCATTATCTCCAGAACCGCATCCACCATATCATTAGCTTTCCCATCTGTGACTGCGTATACTGCGGGACCAAATGAACTCATGCCCGCCCCCGCGGCCCCTGCAGACAACATAGCATCTATTAATCTGTCAATCAGTGGGTCCTGAAGATCCCTTTCAACCTTCTTGAATCCTATCTTCTGTATTTCATTAACAGATTCCCCAAAGGCCTCAATGTCCCCTTCAATGACTGAGGGCATCATCTTCATGAGAATTATGTGTGATAGCCTTTCAACCTCCCTGAGGGGGATGGGGCAGTATTCCTGGAATATGTTAACCTCCTTTTTCCCTGAAACGGATCTCTCAATGTGGGGTATGGCAACCACGATATTCCAGCCCTCAGGAAAATCATATCTTGCAATAACCGGTGGTGGAGAGGCATGTGAGGCAGATGACGGCAGGAAGTCAGACTTTTCACGGGTGCTGTGTCCTGCATCCACTATGAATCCTCCCTTTTCAAAGGAGGCGACACCTATACCTGATGTTCCACCCCTACCAACAATCGCTGCCAGTTCCCTTGCCCTTATACTGACGCCGTGGTACTCTGCGATGAGCTTTGCGGCTGCAAGGGATATCTGGGTTCCCGATCCCAGACCCGAGTGGGCCGGGAACATGCTTTCAACCTTGAAGGCAAATTTTTCATCACTGCCAATGTAACTGAGGGTTCTCTCTGCAGCCGCTGTTATCTTTGAAACATATTCCTCCCTGAGTGAGCTCTCCACTTCACCAGTGAACTCCACAGTGATTTCATCTGAGGCCTTGAGGCCCATGATGAGTTCAGGCTCCCTGAGGGTGATTCCCACCCCTCCATCGAGGCGGCCCCTCCTCCCATTGAGGTCTATGAGGGTGAGGTGTAACCGGGACGGTGTGTTGATGATCAATTCAATTACCACTCCTTCGATTATCCTTTTAGAGGTTTTGAGAACTGTTTTTCAACCTCTGCCCTGTGTATTGAGTTCATGGTACAGAATGGGACTATGCGCCCATCAGGCAGGGCGTAGTGTATGACGCACCTTCTAACCCTCTCAATATCAAAGTTCCATGGGTCCATGAAGTGCATACATGATACCAAGAGCGTGTTGTAGTGGAACTCTCCCAGGGCACTGTATGATCTCTCCCTGAATACTGATGTGAGTATGCTCTTTATATCAACAGACTCCGGCGCCTTTGATTTGTCAAGGGTTTTTGGAAGTTCTATTGTTGATTTTGCGATCAATTTGGCCTTTGCTGCTATTCCACCCTTCTCAAGTTCCTCCCGGCCCTTATCGAGTATCTCAAAGAACCTGTCAACATCGATGAACCTTGTTATTGGGATTATTTTTCCGTCCTCTATGAATATGTATGTGGCTGTACCGCAGTGCTGGTGGCATGTGAATGTAACCTGGGGTTCGCCCTCAATGGCCGCAACGAAGTCGGATATTGGGCGGACAGATGATGCCGGGTAGAAGTCGTCCACCGCTATCTCTGAACCTGTCTGTTCCTCCACGAGTTTCTGGAAGTCGGGTATTGTTATGCGCTGCTCCTCAACCCTGTCGGCCGGGGTTCTTCCTGCAAAGGACACCGGCTGGAAGTTAACGCCCCTTATTATATCAATGTTTTCAATGGCAAACCTTATTATGTCCCCCACCTGGCTGTCGTTGAGGCCCCTGACGAGTGTGGGGACCAGTACTATTCCAAGACCTGCCTTTCTGCAGTTTTCTATTGCCTGTAATTTCAGTGGCAGCAGATTTTTACCCCTGGATACAAGGTAGGGTTCCTCTGTGACCCCATCGAACTGGAGGTAAACCGTGTTGAGCCCTGCTTCCCTGAGTTCCGCTGCGAGTTCAGGTTTCCGCGCAAGTCTCACTCCATTTGTGGCTATCTGAACATGGGTGAAGCCCTCCTCCCTTGCGAGTTTAACGAGCTCCACTATATCCTTCCTCACAGTGGGCTCACCACCCGCGTACTGAATGGCTGGGGTGGGTACGGGTCTGTTTCTGCGGAGATTTCTTAGCATCTCCCTTATCTCTTCATAGGTCGGCTCATAAAGGTACTTTGAAACGGCAGCATTGGCAAAACAGATGGGACATTTAAGATTGCATCGATTAGTAACATCAATAAGACCAAGAACAGTGTGGCTCTCATGTTCGGGGCAGAGACCACAGTCAAGTGGGCATCCCTTCAGGGGATCCGTCTGCGGGTTCAGTAGCCCCTCACCTTCCTCATCATAATCTTCTGCCTTATGGTAGACCTCGGAATTGCTCCAGTAAACACCCTCAAAGTTTCCGTGCTCCGGGCATTCCTTCCTTATTAGAACCCTGCCCTCGTCCTCAAAGACCTCTGCATCGACGGGTCTGAGGCACTCAGGGCAGAGACTCCTTGTTCTCTTTATTACCACAACAGTCACCTGTTTAATTTGAATATTAAAATCATTGAATCAGTTCACTGGCAAATGTTATATACTTGATGTATGAAATTACAAACCCATGCATCCTCTTCTTGGAGCCTGAACTGACAGGTTCTTACGGTATCTCAAATTAAATAATTTTGCGAGGTGTACACGTGAATACCGATATTATCAATATTATAGATGTTCTCTATGTAATATACTTTATGTTACCTGCCTACATGGCAAATATAAGTGGTCTCGTATTTGGTGGGGGCAGACCCCTTGACATGGGTATCACCCTCCGTGATGGCAGGCGCCTCATAGGGGACGGGGTAACCTGGCGTGGCACCGCGGCTGGTACCCTTATTGGACTGCTTGTGGGATTAATTCAGGGTCTTCTTTCAGGTTCAGTTATAATTGGAGCAATAACAGGTATTTTACTTGGATTCGGAGCCCTTATGGGAGATGCTGCGGGTAGTTTCATAAAAAGAAGGCTCAAAATAGATAGGGGTAGGCCTGCGCCCATCCTTGATCAGCTTGACTTCGTTGTCGGGGCCCTGATACTGGTATCTCCCCTGAGGGTACTGCCAGTTGATTACATCATCCTTATAATGCTCATCACACTGGTCCTTCATCTTTCAGCAAACATCATAGCATACCTCATCGGTATGAAGGATGTCTGGTACTGATAATTGGAACAACTGCCCCCAAAAAAGTTTAAGGGTCATGAAAAATGACCCCCACCATTTAATTAAGATAGAACAGAACTGCTTGCCCTCAAAAGTTTAAGGGTCATGAAAAATACTTCATATGCTGATGACCACTCAGGGACCTCATAGACAAGTGTGGGGTAACCTGCGGCAGCAAGTGGTCTTGAGAAGAGTCTTGCAGATGAACTCCTGTACCTTGCTTTTCCTGAGACCGGGTAGTAATTGAAGCCTTCCTTCCTTAGGCTTTCAGCGATCCTCACTGAGGGTTCATCCATCTGTGGTGTTGCAACATAGAATCCTTCCCCATAGCCCGGTGCATGGGCATGGGCGATTATCACAAGGTCATAATCAGATTTCATTACATCAGAGAGGATGTAGGTGGCTGCAAGGCCCTCACCACTGGCCCTGCCCCTGCTGTAATCCATTGGACTGTCCTCAACATTTATACTGTAAAGTGCAACCTCCACAGGGAGAAGTGCGAATGCCCTGCTGGCCCACTGGACTGGCGCAACTGAAACCTCCTCCCGCGGATGTATCCCTGTTACAACGGCCACCTTTATGTTCCGCTCCCCGTAATGTGCATAGACATCCTTTGTAACATATCCCCTGGAATCCGAGCCGATGGTTGAATGGTCAGATAGGTTCATGATTACAAGGGGGGTTACAATGAGGAGGAGAATCCCGGCAATTAAAATCCTTGATTTCAATTCAACCATCCGTCTATATGTTCTGGAGGTAATCTTCCATCAGGAGTGCTGTGCCGACTGCAGGGGCCACTACACACTCCTCCTCTGTCAGGAATTCGTCCATGGTTCTGCATTTGAGGTCAAGAATCTCCGCGGCCCTTTTTGCAAGAACATTCATTCCAAGGCCAGTGGCGATCACCTCATCAAGGTTCTCGCGCTCTGAAACCTCTGCGATTCCCTCTGCTATCTTGAGTATCTGCTGGTGGTAGATGTACTCTGACACCTCAAGTATATCCTCTGGTTCAAGGAGTTCCAGATCTGCGCATAGGACGCGGGCTATCCTGAGCATGCAATCTTCAATGGATCTCCCCGAACCATCAGGTGTGCTGCAGGTGTAGTCGGATTCCCTGATATTGCCGAGTACCCTGTGAACATCGGCCGTTATTGCAAAAAGTTCAGATGAAACCCTGAACCATTTATCATGCAGGGGAACCCTGTCGACTATCGTTGCCACATTGGTTCTCAGTGTACCCGTGTAGACAAGTTCACCAGTTGACAGTCTTTCAAGGTCATTCCTTCCCCTTGCAGCCTCGAATCCGTCCTTCACAGGTATTATGTCCGTTGTTGTGCTTCCCACGTCCACCATTATGCAGTCGCTGCTCATTGCAGAGGCTATCTGTGAGGTGGCAACCCAGTTGGCTGCAGCCACATCCATGGGGTCCCTGACCGCCTCGGAGGCATCCACCATACCAGAGAGGCTCACGTATGCCACTGGAATATCAAATGCGCTCTGGACACTTTCAACTATGTCAATAACTCCCTCTGCCTTGCTTGGGTAGGCGTCCACCAGTTCCGCTGTCATGCACACGCCAACGCCATCAAGATCATCAAGATCATCCCCTGCAAGCTCAATCAGGGTCTCTGAAAGTTCATCACGTTTAAGCCACATGGGGAGGTACCTGAAGTCCACACGGACTTTCTTCATTTCACCATCGGCTCCAAACTCTATTAATGCCATGTCAGTGTTTGCTCCTCCAATATCAAATCCTGCGATCTTCATCAAGGTCAACTCCATACTCTTAATTCCCGGCTTCAGCTCCCCTGCGGATATCCACAACCATGCCGCTGGAACCTTTTCTGAAGTATGCTGTCCCATTAAATTTAATACGCTCTGGAAGTTCACCCATAACAGATTGAAGGACCATATGGCCCAGGTTTCCCTCTGAAATCCTTCTGAGTCCTATGTAGGGTGTCGTGATCCTGGAGTTTATTTCAACAACATAGGGTTTATCTGCAAGTATCATGTCCACACCAACATAGCCCCTCAAACCCTCAATGGATTCCACAGCCCTTCTGGCAACCCTGAAGGCCTCATCCCTCATCCTGTGATTCACAGGGGTGACGCCCCCATTATACTCCAGTGAATCCCCCCTTATGAGGATATTCTGCCTGTTGAGGCTCAGTGGAAGTGCTCTTTTTCCATCAGAGAGCAGGCTCACGCTGACGCTCTCACCCTCAACAAATTCCTGTATTATCATATTCTCAGGGATTTCATGGAGGTTCTCCGGCTCAAGTATCCTTATACCCTGGCAGGCAACACCGTCTGCGGGTTTTATGAGAACCCTTGATGGTAGTTCTTCAAGATCATCACGTTCATAGGTCCTTATGAGGGGAACCACGCCCCTGAGGGCCCTGTAGGTCATCCTCTTATCTGAGCATATGCGGACCGCCTCACTGCCTGAGCCGATAAGAAGTACTCCTGAGTCCTCAACCAGTTCTGTGAGTTTATAGAGTTCCATATCCTCCTCTGCTGCGATGAATATGCAGGCGTCAAATCTATGGAGGTTTGCTCTGAGCCATTTCCTGAGGGAACCTGTGATGATTGTTGGCCTGCAGTTGGACTGGATTTCAATATCAGCGAACTTCTCAGAGAGAAGAAAGTCAATTTCAAGGTTACTGAAGTCAGCAAGAAGAGCCTCAAGCATTGAACGGCCCTCAAGGAATATCTCGGGATCTTCAATCCCTGAGGCAGTTGCATATTCAAATATTAGAAGTTTCAAGGGCGCCCCACACCCCGGAATACTATGCCATGTTCTCTGAATTCTTCAGGATCCAGAACAGGTCTGGTGCAGATGAATATCCCACCAACTATCATCTCAGGGGTTATTTCAAGATATTCAGAATGATCCGTCATGAGAACCACACAGTCAGATTCAAGTGCCTCTTCAAGTGAGACAGGTTCAACACCCATTTTCTTTATCAGCACAGGGTCAACATGGGGGTCGTTGACAACGACCTCAGCCCCCTCTGATATGAGTGCTGCCACAAGGGGCCTTGTTGGTGTCTCCCTTGCATCTGCAACATCACCCTTATAGGCCACTCCAAGAACACCCACCCGTGACCCTGCAAGGTCCCGGCCAGCTGATTCAAGTGCATCCCTTATGATGTTAAGGACATGGAAGGGCATTGATTCATTGACCTCCCTGGCCGTCCTTATGAGTCTTGCTGGTACACCATGTTTCTCTGCCATCTCAACTATGAAGTAGGGGTCTATCGACAGGCAGTGGCCCCCAACACCGGGTCCTGGTGTGTGGAGGTTCACCCTGGGGTGGTGGTTTGCTGCCTCTATGGCCTTTATGGCGTCTATGCCAAGTGACTCGCATATAACTGCAAGTTCATTGGCGAGGGCTATGTTGGTATCCCTGTAGGTGTTCTCCATGAGCTTAACCATTTCTGCTGTTATGATGTCATCCACAACTATTACCTCGCCCCTTGTGACCTTACCGTAAAGTTGAGCTGCCATCTCTGCACTTTTCCCATCTATGCCCCCTATGACCCTTGCATTGTTCTGCATCTCATGGAGTGTGTTGTTTGGAAGGGCCCTTTCAGGTGTGTATGCAAGCCCAAAGTCCCCTGACGCGCGTAAACCTGTTTTTTCAAGTATTGGAAGCACCACGTTCTCGCAGGCCCCTGGAGGTACGGTGCTCTCTATAATCACAAGGTCGCCCTTCTTAAGACCCTCTGAGATGGTCTCTGTCGCGGATATCACAGCAGAAAGGTCAGACGTGTTGTCGCTGTTAACAGGTGTCGGTACCACCACAACCATCACGTTTGATTCCTCTGCAGCGCTAACACCATCGACTGTTGCCCTCAGTTTACCTTTCCCAACAACCTCAGCAACGAGTTCGTCAAGACCCGGTTCAGGGACAGGTGATTTTCCTATGTTGACCTTTTCCACCGTTTCTGTGCTTATGTCAACCCCTGTAACATCAAATCCTGCCCTGGCAAAAAGTGCTGCTGTTGGAAGACCTATGTGTCCAAGGCCAAATACTGCTATCCTGTAATCGTCCATGTCAATTCCTCCATCACCTGTACTCAATCAAAACATCCTTATCCTTCAGGTTAAGTGTATGGGATGGAAAAACCGGTTCTCCTCCAGCATAAACCATCCTTATAACTGCATCATTCCTTTCAGCGAATTCAGCCACCGTGATATTTTCATCCACATGTATAAGCCTTCTTGATGGTGCTTCCATGACCTCAGCGGGTGGTTTCATTGTGAGCCTGCCCTCCATGTGTAGCCGAAGGGTCTCATCCAGTATCCTCTCTGAGGCATGGCCGTCACCGTAGGGATTATCTGCCCTCATCATCCCCTCTCTGAAATCAGGGTCCTCAAGGAGCCTCCTGGCTGTTGCGGTTATCCTGTTCTTATCAGCCCCTACAAGTATGTTACCCCCCGCCTCAACAGTTTCAGGGCGTTCAGTATTGTATCGCAGGGTCAAACAGGGCACATTGAATGTTATGGCCTCCTCCTGGAGTCCGCCGGAGTCCGTGAGTACCATGAACGAGTTTGAAAGGAGAAGAAGGAAATCAAGATAACCCATTGGCTTTTTTAATGTGACGTGCTCCGCCTCGAGCAGTCTGGTGTAGAGGCCAGATTTTTCCAGGTTCTTCCTCGTCCTTGGATGAACCGGGAAGACTATCCTGAATTCATCAAGCTCAAGTATGGCCTCCACTATTGATCTGAGCCTTTCAGGGTTATCCACATTTTCTGCGCGGTGAAGGGTCAGCGCAACAAGTTTTTCGTCCCCCTGAAACTCTGAGAGGATATCTGATTTCTTTGATGCTATCTCAATATTCCTGAGGCAGGCGTCAACAACCGTGTTTCCGGTTACAAATACTGTCTCTGGATCGGCACCCTCCATGAGGAGGTTAATGGCAGATTCCTCGGTGGGTACATAGTAGAGTTTTGAGCAGACATCTGCCACCATCCGGTTTATTTCCTCGGGCATGGTCCTGTCAAATGATCGGAGGCCCGCCTCCACGTGTCCAACGGGTATGTGGAGCTTCACTGCCGCAAGGGCCCCTGCAAGGACAGCGTTTGTGTCCCCCTGTACCATCACGATATTGGGTTCCTCCCTCATGAGGACATCCTCTATACCCCTTAGCATCTCTGCAGTCATGGCCCCATGGCTCCCTGAACCTGCACCTATATTGTAGTCCGGTGATGGGAGTTCCAGGTCAATGAAGAACTGGTCTGACATTTCATGGTCATAGTGCTGACCTGTGTGTATGAGTGTGAAGTCAAGGTTGCGCCTTTCTATCTCATCTATGACAGGGGCCATCTTTATTATCTCTGGCCGCGTTCCCAAAACAACTGCAATCTTCATTTTAACCACTTGAAAAGTCTCATTAATGATTTCTTCTTCTCTGAGCCCTGTATTCAGTTATTACCCTCAGAAGCTCCTCTTCTTCTCTTTTCTTTCTCTTTTCATTTAATCTGTGTTTCCATTTTTTAATTTCTCTATTTAAATCTTGAGTTTTAACTGAGCCGAAATCATCATGTATCTGAATATCAAGGGATTCCCTGGATATGACAGGCACTTCGGCCTCCTCGAAAACCTCAAGGGCCTGGTGGGACATTCTGTCCTCTGTTATAATGGCACAGGGTTTCAGGTCCCTTAATATCCTTGCAGTCTGTGAGCCCCCGCCCTCGGAACTTCTGAGTAGAAGCACGTCACCCCTCTTTATCTTCCACCGGGAACATGCGCTCCTTATACCCTCCCTTGTGAAGCTATCAATTATCTTCACAGGTGATGTGTTTTCCGATGACTCCATGTCCTTTATCTGAAGCAGTGCGTCAAGGTCCCTCTCAAGGGCTTCCCTGCGTTCCCGCTCCCTCGTGTATTTCCTCTGAAGCTTTTCAATGACCTTGAGTTTATGTGATAACTCCCGGTTAAGTAGAAGGTCCCTTGAATATTCATACTGTAACCTTTCAAGCTTTGACTTCAGCTTTGACTTCTCCTTCTCGAGTTTGCTTATCCTTTCCTTAAGGGACCTCCCCTCCCTTTTGAGTTTTTCAATTGTCAGCCTCTGGTGCCTTATAGTTGAACGCTGAGTCCTTATGGTCCTCCTGAGTTTTTCAACGTCTCCGTGGGATTTTTCATCCTCAGCTGAAAATTCGGAGGTTTCTGTCTCAGAAAACTCACCCATAACCCCAGAAGAGATTTTATTTGGCTCTCCAATTTCTTTAAGTGATCTTATTGCTTCTGCAACTGGTTTTCCCATTATAACCAGGCCCTTGACCTCAAGGGTTTCCCCTGCTGTGAGGCCAGCCCCCTCGACCTTCCTATCGATCTGTCTCAGTTTCTTTTCATAATGCCTGTAGGCCCTCAAAGCCGCTGCAAGGGCGTCCCTTTCATGGGAGTTTTCCGGTGCATTCTCAGATTCCCTTAGAAATTCTGATACCAGTTCATTCTTGAATGATACCGTTAAAACCTTCTCCGGAGTATATAATTTAGCGTTGAGCATTGAAGCGATCCTTTTAACCGCTCCGGGAGGGGGATATACGTCCGATGCGACAACTATGGGTTTTCCATATTCTATTATCTCCTCTATTATGCTGGACCTTGAGGCCTCCTTCATGCTTCCAAGGTAGAGAAGTCTCCCCTCCAGGTCTAGGACTGCCAGGCCAACCGTGAGGCCAGGATCAACACCAACTATCGTTAGGGGTTTCGCAGCACCCCTATCAGAATTTCCATTCTGCTGCAGATTATGATCCTCCAGAATTATCGCTTCCCTGGTTACTATATTTATTAATAAATTATTTAGAGTTTTGGATAAACCAGAGGGGAACTCAGTCAGAGTCGCGTATATGTTTCAGGGAATCTCCCATAACCCTCCTGACCATTGACATGTCACGGTACCTCCGGAATTCCTCTTCAAGAAGGGATCTGAAACGTTCAATGGCATATTCATCATGCCTGAGTTTTATCTTAACCCCATATTTGAGGTCCATGAGGATGAGGTTCTCAGGGGGCGCCGGGTCTATGAAAACCCTTTCTTCTGTATCCAGAAGTTTTGCAACATCCTCTGGAGATAGTTCCCCCTCTGAAACCAGTAGGAGGACTCTCACCATTTTGCGTACCATCTGCCAGAGGAAGCTTTCACCGTAGACGTCCACCAGGATGGAGTTCTCATCTTCTGATACTCTGACATCATTTATTTTTCTTATGGGATTCCTGTCCCTCCTCCTCGAGAAGTTGCTGAAGTCGTGGGTGCCTCTGAAGTGTTCAGCTGCCTCGTTCATTGCATCAATATCCATGGACTCCCCCCTGTGTAGAATGTAGCGGTAGTGTCTCTCAAGGGGGTAGCGCACCTTGAACGGGTACATTACAGATGCCCAGGCAAGGACCTTTATGTCAGGGGGGAGGAGGTCGTTTATCTGGTTCACATGGATCTCCTCTTCTGTAAAGAAGCTCACGAAATTCCCCAGTGCATGGACACCCCTGTCAGTCCTGCCTGCTATCTGGAAGCGGGACTCTCCAGGACTTCTGATTACACCGGCCTCTTTCAGGGCATCAAGGAGTTTTCCCTCCACAGTGGGGACATCAGGCTGTCTCTGAAACCCGTGATAGTTGGTACCGATATATGCAACCTTAAGTGCTATCTTCTTCATATTAGATCCCCCTGAACAATGTTACAGAGCAATGGATGCTTTAATTCGTTATTGATGAACATCTGACTATGAAGCATGACTCCTGAAATAACATACACTCCTTTTATAGGCTGCGTCAGCGATATCTGAACCATGATATCATGCCATGTTTTATATGTGATCCACAAGTTATATTTTGATGATTCACTCACTCCGGGGTGGAGGTATGCGACGGCTATGGGGTTATCTAAGTATCATAACTGCAACGGTCTTCTTTGGTATGTCAGCAACCCTTGACAAGATAATGTTATCTGAGATGCACCCCATAACCATCGGGGCCTACACATACCTCATTGCGGGCATTTTTCTTTTCATGGTGAGGCAGTCACCCCTAAAAGAGAATATACTTGACGTGTTAAACAGAACAGGTGGGATAGAGAGCAGAATAACCGGAAGGGATTACCTTTTACTCCTCCTCACAGCACTCCTCAGTACGGTTATTGCACCTGTGCTTTTCCTTACAGGTCTTGGTGAGACAACAGCCGTTAATGCATCCCTCCTTAAACATTGAGGTCCTCTTCATTATTATCTTAGGTTACCTGATTTTCAGGGAGACGCTTAAATTTAAGGACCTCCTTGGAATAATGCTTCTCATAGGTGGCGCCGCCTACCTCGTCAGTGAGGGTGAGTTTCAGAGCCTCTTCAACAATGTGGCGCTGAGCGGCAACCTCCTTGTTATCTCGGCGGCCTTCTTCTGGAGCCTTGACACAGTCCTCAGTAAATTTTTAAGCAAAAAAAGAGACCTCATCCTTCTTTCAGGTATCAAAAGTTCGGTGGGGGGCTTTCTGCTCCTGATTATCATGCTGATTCTCGGTTTGAGCACAGCTCTTCCAACTGAAATGCTCCCCTATGCACTCATGGTTTCGATTTTCAGTATAGGCTGCTCATTCATCCTTATCTACATTGCAGTAAGGGAGATAGGCGCGGCGATGGTGGGGTCCCTGTTCCCCCTATCGTCACTCTTTGGGGCCATATTTGCGTTTTTAATCCTGAATGAACCCTTTTCAGCCATGCAGGTGGTTTCTGGAATTGTGATGCTCACCGGGGTTATAATTCTCTACTGGAACGGCATGAAAAATAGTTCAAGTTGATTTATAATTCTCTACTGAAACAGCACTTGATCAGATTCTGGCCCTCACATCAAACTGGCAGA
This sequence comes from Methanothermobacter sp. DP, assembly GCF_026692625.1. Classification (NCBI taxonomy): domain Archaea; kingdom Methanobacteriati; phylum Methanobacteriota; class Methanobacteria; order Methanobacteriales; family Methanobacteriaceae; genus Methanothermobacter; species Methanothermobacter sp. DP. The sequence goes on from NZ_CP113501.1 coordinate 948,025, forward strand.
ACGAGTAGCCATTGGTCCAGCAGCGCCTCTCATATGCATCAACCCTTCCCCCAAGTATCTCAGAGAGGGCCCCTGCTATTATGCCTGCCTCAAAGAAGCAGATGGGACGTCCGATGTTTGGAAGGCCCGAACACTCGATGCACTCATAGACCCTTATATCCATCGTGAGGTGCCTTCCGTCCCCCTCTTCAGATATCACGTCAAGTATCCCGAGTTTATGCTCCAGCATTAACTCCCCCAGTGATCTCGTGTCATCTGCAAGGCCCTCCTTTATGAGCGCCCTTCCAAGGTTCATGCCCCCAATGTATGAGACACCTGCAGCTGACCCCGCGATTATATCAGGGATATTGAAGTGGCCTAGGCGGAAGCTGGATACATACTTATCATCCTCTTTGAAAGCTGAAAAATACCTTCTACTTGGATTCAGGAGGTCTCTGAACTCTATACTCTCCTTCAAGGGGCCCCTTGGACCCATAAGAGTTCCATTTCCTGTTTCAGATTTGATTTCATTGTCTGTGATCTTCCTGTATTCCCTGATGAGGGCCCTTAAACCGCTCATTGCAAACACCTATCTATGTCCTAATATATGTTGGTGAAATTCTTAAATATTTTCAGTGAAAACTGGGTATTAGAACAAGAGGATAATATTTCAATGGATTTTCTAATACCCCTCTTACATTACATTGCATCCGTGATTAATATGACCTTCAGAAAGGATAGAATGCTCATAATTCCAGCTGTTGATATAAGAAACGGTAAATGCGTCCAGCTTGTGCAGGGAAAGCCAGGTACCGAGCAGGTTGTGATTGATGACCCTGCTGGTGTGGCAGAGAGATGGGAATCCCTGGGTGCTGAGACCATCCATGTGGTTGACCTTGACGGTGCCCTGGGTTCAGAGAGGAATACCGATATCCTTAAAGAAATCACAGAAAGGGTCTCTGTACCACTCCAGATAGGTGGGGGAATAAGAAGTAAGGTATATGCCTCTGAACTCCTGGATATGGGCTTTGAGAGGATAATACTCGGCACCATGGCCATCGAAAACCCTGAGGTTATAGGGGATCTCTCAGGGGAATACGGTTCAGACCGTATAATGGTCTCACTCGATAGCAGAAACTCAAAGGTTGTTATAAGGGGATGGACAGAGAATATAGAACATACAGCAGTGGAAATGGGCAGAAAACTCCAGGAGAAAGGGGCTGGAAGTATACTCTTTACAAATGTGGACTTTGAGGGTCTTCTCTCTGGATTTGATCCAGAACCTGTGATTGAGCTTGTGAATGCCGTTGATGTACCCGTTGTTTACTCAGGAGGTGTTAGCAGCATTCAGGACATTGATAAGCTCCAGAAAACAGGTGCAGCGGGTGTTGTTATTGGTTCAGCGATTTATAAGGGCAAGATAGACTTCAGGGAGGCCTTAAAATATCAGGAACTGAAATGAACGGATCCATTGATAAGCGAACTGAAATTAAAACCGTCATGGCAACAGGCACATTTGACATAATCCACCCTGGCCACGGGTTTTTCCTTGAGGAGGCAAAGAAACTTGGGGGAGAAAACGCCAGACTGGTGGTTGTACTTGCAAGGGACTCCACAGTAAGGGCGCGCAAGAGGACGCCCATCATAGGTGAAAGGCAGAGACTTGAAGTTGTAAGGATGCTCAAACCCGTTGACGATGCCTACCTTGGAAGTGAAACCGATATGTTTGAGATAGTCCACAGGCTAAAGCCTGATATAATTGCCATAGGCCCCGATCAGAAGTTCGATATCGATGAACTGAGGGATGAACTCAGGAGAAGGGGCCTTAAGTGTGAGGTTAAAAGGGTGGGCAAATACAGAAGATCAGAACTTGACAGTACTTGTAAGATAATAAAAAGGATACGGAATATGGAATTTAATGAGGACGCCCTGAAAAACTGCTAAAAAAATAAAAAATTGGATATTTGAGATTCTAGAATGGTAATTCTGCGTAAACACCCTTTATGAATGCGCTGGAAGTGTCCCAGTTTTTTATTGTGCCGAGCGTGTTTGAGAAGCTTGTTGCGTCTGCGTCATACCATTTTCCGTTGATATATAACTGTCCCCAGACGTGTCCATAGGTGTTTCCGCTTCTAAATACGCATTTGCCATGCATGTACCTTGCGGGTATGTTTGCAGCCCTTGAAAGAGCAACCAGAAGATGTGTGTGGTCACAGCAGTTGGCTGACCGCTTGTGGAGTGTCTCAACCGCACCGTTTTTTGTGTTGTAGTAGAAGCTGTAGTCTATATTATCCCTGACCCAGTTGAATATGCGGACAGCTTTCTCATAGGTTGAAGTGCATCCTGAAGTCAGGTTAGAACTTAGAGAAGAAATTTCAGGATCCGAAACCTGGCAGTTTTCTGTTTCCCTGAGGTAATCACCCATCTCAGCATACCCGATCCGAGTAACCTTTCTGTAGCGTGTCTCTGTAACCCATCTGTAGGTTTTACGGTACTTGGTCACATAGGTGTAGCTGTAGACGTACCTCACCCTGTACTTTCCCTTCCTGTAGTAGTACCTCTTTATGGGTGTCTTAACCTTCACTGTGTAGGGTTTCATGTAGGAAACCTTCACCCTCACAGTATACGGGACATAGTCGTGGTAGGTGTAGCTCACTGTTGTTGATGGAGATACCTTTGTGTACGCAGATGTGCTGGCTGCTGTGCTGTTAACCGTTGCATTGGATGTTACATTTGAATCAGCTGCACTCACATACCCTGCAGGCAACACTGCCACTCCAAGAAGTAGCAGCACTGCAAATATCGAGTGACGCTTAATTTTACCGCCTCCATTGTGGGGGTAACTCTCCCCCGTGGACATTCAAGAATTCTATGCCACTCCATTTATAAGTTTTTGGTCCATTTAAGCAGAATACAACCTTATTTAAATGCATTCCACCAAATTACTAATAAATTAGCAAAGGTGATTGACGTGATCAGTGCGGGTATTATTGGAGCCAGCGGATATACAGGTGGTGAACTCCTCAGATTACTTTATAACCACAGTAAGGTGGAGGTGGTGGCTGCAACCTCAAGGCAGTACAGGGGTCTTCCTGTATCGCGGGTACATCCCCACCTCCAGGACACTGACCTGAAATTCGAGGAGTCCATGGAAAAAATGGACGCGGATATCGTTTTCACGGCCACCCCACATGGAGCCTCCATGAAGATCGTTCCTGATCTGCTAGAGAGGGGTATGCGGGTTGTGGATCTCAGCGGGGACTACAGGTTCCAGGACACAAGTACCTATGAGGAGTGGTATGGGATCAAACATGAAAAACCCCTTGAAGCTGTCTATGGTCTTCCCGAGATTCACCGGGAGGAGATAGAATCTGCAGATCTTGTGGCGAATCCCGGATGTTTTCCCACAGGTGCAATACTTGCATGTCTCCCCCTGGTTTATGAGAAGCTTGCTGACACATTCATAATTGATTCAAAGACAGGTGTGAGTGGTGCCGGTGTGAAGCCAACCCCCCTCACTCACTACCCTGAATGCAGTGACAATGTTACCGCCTACAACGTGACAAGACACAGGCACACACCTGAAATAAGGCAGGAACTTTCAAGGTTCAACCCTGTGAGGCTCAGCTTCACCCCACACCTTGTCCCGGTAACCAGGGGCATCCTCACAACCGCACACGCCTTCCTCAGTGAGGACCTCAGTCAGGATGAACTCAGGGAGATATTCCAGGGCTTCTACGATGGAGAACCCTTTGTCAGGGTTGTCGATGGGATGCCTGTGCTCAGTGCCGTGAGGGGTTCAAACTTCTGCCACATAGGATGCTTTGAGGTGGATGATAACCAGAGGGCCGTTATAGTCTCTGCCATAGACAACCTTGTGAAGGGTGCCTCAGGTCAGGCCATACAGAACATGAACATAATGTGTGGATTCAGTGAGGTGGAGGGCCTTGACTTCCCTGGAATGCATCCATGAGATTCTGGATTCAAGGGAAATATTAAGTGAACAGAAAATTATATTATAAATAAATGGATCAGATTATCTGTTAGGTGATGAAGCTGAGTGATACGATGAAGACATGTGTGATCTACTATTCACGCACAGGAAACACTGCAATGGTGGCAAAGACACTTGCAGAGGAATTGAATGCTGATCTAATTGAAATCAAGGATCTTAAGGATAGAAAAGGATTTTTAAGTAGTTTTAAGTCCTCAATAGATGCGCTTAGGGAATCAAAAACCCCGATCAGTCCAGAAAGGGTTGAACTCTCAGAATATGACCTCATATACATTGGCACCCCAACCTGGGCCGGAAAGCCCTCACCTGCAGTGATAACATTCATTGACAGGGCAGATTTCATGGGAAAGGACGTGATACCCTTTACAACCATGAGCAGACAGGGTGGTGAGGGGGTAATCGAACGCATGTCTGAAAAGATAAGGGCCCGTGGAGGCCGTATAGTGAACTTCTTCATGCAGAAAACCGGCGGAAAGGAACTTATCCAGGTAAGGGAGGATACACTCAAGATTATGGCAGAAAAGGACCTGAAGATATACAGCTCCAGGTGATGAACTGCCAGAGAGATCAGGTGATAACATTGTTTGATAGGATATTCAGATCATACAAGCCGCTCATAGCAATACCTGCAGCAATAACACTGCTGGCCCTTCTCCTTGTGGTTTTCCATGGTCTCAATGAAAGCGTGGACCTCAGGGGCGGGGCGCTCGCAGACCTCACCCTTGAGAAGAGCATCAGTGGTCCGGAACTGGAATCACTCCTCAAGGGTGAACTGGGCCTGGATGATGTGAAGGTGCTCTCTGTGACAGGTAAAAGGGCGACGGTACAGTTCGGTACCGATGTGGATGTTGTCAGGGTGAGTGATGCCCTTAAGGGAACCGCAACCATAAACAGTTACAAGTCAGTAGGCCCTGTCCTGAGCAAGCAGGCACTGAATCAGATATACTGGGCCGTTGGATTTGCATTCCTCTTCATGTCGATCACCGTCTTCATAGTATTCCGGGACCCGATACCCTCCATCGCTGTTATCCTTGCAGCAGCTTCCGACATAATAATAGCGGTTGGTGGGATGTCACTCTTCGGCATACCCCTCTCCCTCGCCTCAGTGGGGGCCATACTCATGCTCATAGGTTACAGTGTGGACACGGATATTCTCCTCACAACAAGGGTCCTGAAGCAGAAAAAGGGGGACATCAACCAGAGGGCTCTCGGGGCCCTGAAGACAGGGCTCACCATGTCCATATCAGCCATAGCCTCAATGACAGCCCTGTACCTGGTCACTGTCTTCCTTATGCCAGAGGCACAGGTCCTGAGTAACATAGCCGCTGTGCTCATAATAGGGCTCCTTGCAGACATCATAACCACCTGGCTCATGAACCTTGGAATTCTGAGGTGGTACCTGGAGGTTAAAGCATGAACAGGAAGGTTTCAAAATTCCTCAAAGATTACAGGGTTATACTTCTCCTTGTCCTTGTTGCAGGCAGTATAGCTGCGGTGTCAACCCTGGGGATCCAGCAGGGTCTTGACCTCAAGGGGGGTTCGCTCATACAGATACAGCTTGAAAAGCCAGTGGATGCTGCCACAATGAATACAGTGACAAGCGTGCTGGACAAGAGGCTCAACATATTCGGTGTCAAGGACGTGAAGGTGCGTGCCAGTGGCGATCAGAACGTCATAGTTGAAATTGCAGGTGTCCAGCCTGATCAGGTTGCAGACATAGTTGGGAAACCCGGTAAATTTGAGGCCAGGATAGGAAACGAGACCGTCCTTACAGGGGCGGATATTGTGAGTGTCCAGGCACCCATAATCACAGCCAATGAATGGGAGGTGCCCTTCAAGCTTTCAACTGCAGGGGCTCAGAGGTTCGCTGAGGCAGCCAGGGGCAAAGCAGGGCAACCAGTCAACATGTACCTGGATGACCGTCTGATCACCTCCCCTGAGATTTCACCGGAGGTTGCAACAGGAAAACCAACCACAGATGTCCGGATAACAGGGGCTGAGAACAGCAAGGAAGAGGCTGAAGCCCAGGCCAAGGAGATAGAGACCCTCCTGAAATCAGGGTCTCTTCCTGTGAAGGTTAAAATTGTTGGTGTGAGCAGTGTATCTGCGGAACTTGGAAAACAGTTTGCAGAGGGTGCACTCATCGCAGGACTCCTCGCTGTCCTTGCAATTGCCGTCATACTCATAATACGCTACAGGACCCCCCTCCTGGTTGTGCCCATCTTCATGACGACCCTTGCGGAACTCATAATCATACTGGGCGCGGCTGCTGTTATAAGGTGGAACATTGACCTTGCTGCAATAGCAGGTATACTGGCAGCCATAGGTACCGGGGTGGATGACCAGATCATCATAACAGACGAGGTGCTGGCAGGTGAGGGCAGGAGAACCAGACGTAAGTTCAGGATAAAGGACGCCTTCTTCATAATATTCGCATCTGCAGGTACCCTGATAGCCGCAATGCTTCCGCTGGCCTACGTGGGCTTTTCAAGGGGTGCCACCGGTATAGGTCTCCTTTCAGGTTTCGCATTCACCACCGTCCTTGGGGTGCTTATAGGTGTGTTCATAACAAGGCCGGTGTATGCAAAGTTCATTGAAACCTTCAATCTGGGGAGAAGGTGATCTGAAGGTGGGTATAAGATGAAGAAACCCTTTGAACTGCGGGTCAAACCAATAAAGAACGGGACGGTTATAGACCATATAACCGCCAACAGGGCCCTCAATGTGCTCAATATCCTTGGATTACCCGATGGAAGGAGCAAGGTGACGGTTGCCATGAACATGGATTCATCCCAGCTTGGCTCCAAGGATATTGTTAAGATAGAGAACAGGGAACTTGAGTCATCCGAGGTGGATCAGATAGCCCTGATAGCCCCGCGGGCCACCATAAACATCATAAGGGATTACAAGATTGTTGAAAAGGCCAAGGTGAGGCTTCTGGATGAGGTTAGGGGCATTCTGAGGTGCCCCAACCCCAACTGTATCACAAACAGCGATGAGGGCGTTGAGAACCGGTTCTATGTCATATCAAAGGAACCTGTGATGCTGCGATGCTATTACTGTGAGCGCCTCATTGAGAGCGAGGAGATAGAATCCCAGTTTTAGGGTGATTCCATGAGAGAGATTAAGGTATCTGCACTGGTCATCATGTTCCTGTTTCTTGTATCACCTGCAGCCGGTGCTGTTTTTGTAACCGATTCATCCCATGCCATTATAACGGCACCTGCGGCAGCCCATACAAAAAGCGGGCTTGTGGTGAGCAGTTACAGTCCAGAGAAATCCGTCCTCAAGTATGTTAAGGGGATGGACACAGTTGTTGTTGGTGACGTCAAGGTTAACGGAACCCGTATCCCTGCAAGGACATCCTCACTTGCACGTTACTGGAGCAGGAGCAACGTGGTTGTCCTTGGAACGGGGTCAGACATCTCAGCAGCCTATGCTGCAATAAAAAATGATGCCCCCCTTCTTATAAGTGGAAAGACGCTGCCATCAGCCACAAAAACAGAGATAAAGCGTTTGAAGCCCAAGAAGATAATCATATGCGCCCCAGCATCAGCCATACCCTCATCATCACTGAAGGGTCTTGGCATACCCTACCAGAGGGTGTGGTATGGCAGTGATTCAGCCACACTGAGCGCCCTCCAGCCAAAATCAGGACCCAGTGTCATGGCACCCAGGTCGCTTCTCCCCGTGGCGATGACACTCTGGAAATCAGGCGTATTCTCCACATCCGCATCAGTTAGAGTCAATGGAACGGTTCTCTGGTCATCATGCTATCCAACCACATCTGTTATAATGAACCGCTACGCTTCAGGTACGCCAGAGACCATATATATAAGCTCAGACAGGTTGAATGGTGTTAATGGAAGAACACTCATGGAATCCATAAAGGCAGAGATAGCAGGGTCAGCCAGGGTTATAATAGATGAGAGGTCACCGGCCCCCGGGGAAGCCGACCGTGCCATTAAGAATGCCCCCCCAGGCTCCCTTGCCGTTTACATAGCAGCCGCATGTCCCGGGACGATGTACAGCACCATCTCAGGGATAAAATCAGGTTACCTCAGATCATACGCCTCCAGGCTCGACGGGGTGGCCTATGTGAACTACGGTAGCCTCAATCTTGAGAAGACCAGCTACCTATCAAGGGCCTGGGATGATAACTTCTCAAACGTCTACTTTGCAGGTATCAGTAAACCCTCAGAGTACCTCAAGACTTCGGGTATCCTTCTCCTGGAACCAAAGGTTTTACCCCAGAGCCAGCAGATTCACTTCACAGCAATGAACCTCATCGACCACGCCTACTCTGCAGATGGTGAGCACCTGAGGACAGTGAATTCATCAGTGTACATCGCAAGGCATGAAATCGATCCAACCACACTCTCAGCAGATGCCCGCCGCATAGTCAGTGGTAACACGACCGAAATGGCTAGGGAGGAGTGGGTCTACCTTGCATCCCAGTACATAGCAGGGCTTCCCATCAGAAAGAACACAACTGCAATATGCGACGCCAGTTCATCAAGCAACACCTACACCGGGACACTCACAAGGGCCGAGTACCGTGACGCCGCAAGGAGGGTCTATGAATTCACAAAGACCAACAGGAGGCTTCCAGCCTATGTCTCAGTGGGTGATAAGAAGCTTGGAAGGGACGAGTACACACTGATGTTTGCACAGATAATCCAGAACCACACAGATAAGAGCAAGATGGTGTTCCCATCATCTGTTAAGGTGGGTGAGAGTCTCATTGACACTGTGGTCCAGTTCATAAAGGACCTCATAACATAGATGTGTCAAAAATCTCTTTTTTAATTTAACCTCTTCATCTCTTTAATTGATATGTTTTTTCTGCAAAAAACGAATGCAGATAATGTTCCATTAAAAAGGAAGGAATAGGTTATTCCTAGATGCCTTTGTCTAAGACTTCGGCTCTGGAAGTTCCCGATAATTACCTCTTTCAGAAGCCTTGAACACCCGATATTTTCCCTGCATGACCTCATCAGATGATGCCGTTGTACTTCAGGAAGGCTATCATCTGGGTGTAGGATTTTGTAACACTCCCCGATGCAACCGAACCATGGGGGGATCTGACCTCAGCTGTAACTGCGGGGATACCTGCAAGGTTGCAGACATCCTCAAGGGCCCCAGGATAATCCTTACCTGCCACCTGTGATGGTATGAGGGCTGATCCGCTGTAGCGGCTCATATAGGATGCCATCCTGTAGCTCTCATAAGTGGGTATCCTTGTGCAGAGAATCGATGTTTTCCCCGGCACTCCACCGGGCCTTGTTGAGTGGAAGTCCCCCACGGCACACACACCCCTTGAAGCAGCCAGCTGAACTATCCTGTTGGATGGTGTGCCCCTCACATTTGCAATGCTGTTGAGGTTCTTACCATTCCAGTACCTGGAACTTCTGGCAGTGGATGAGGGTATGAGGAACGGTACAACGTAGACCGTTCCGTTTATCCTTTTACCTGAAAGATAATTTATGAGTTTAACAGCGGCAATTGAAGCTGGAAGTTCATTTCCATGGACCCCTGCAACCACTATAACTTTCCTGCTACCATTTCCAAATGTGAACATTGGCGTGCCCTTTTTTGCGGCCTGAAAAACCTCTGATGTTACCGATGTGTGAGGGGAGTAGTGCCTGATGTAATAGTTCTTTGATACATCCCCACCGGTACCAGTATAGATGATCTCAGTTTTGAGTGCCGAAGCCACGGGCACAGATGAAAGGAAAAGTGCAAGTGTAATAAGAATCGTTAGAAATTTCAACGGTACTTTCCTCATAATCTTCACCTGCCCTACATTATATTCAGCATCCTATATTGATTTTTGGTTCCAGAAAAAGACCTTTAAAAAAATTGTGTCTCCAGTAGATCCATAGAGCAGAGAAAAAGAGGGTCGTTTAAAAAGATAAAATGTTATATATCAGATGTCAGGTGCCTTGCAAGGCGCCTTGCAAGTGCCATGAGGGTGAGGATCGGCGGAGCCCCTGGTGCCTCAGGCAGAACACTGGCATCGGCCACGAAGAGGCCCTGAATGGATGTTTGAAGGTTTGCGTCCACAACATCCCCTATGGCAGCTGTACCCCCAGGGTGGGCTCCGCGGGGGCGGGTGGATCGTAGGGTATCCGCCCTTACACCTGCCTCAGATAAAATCGTCCCTGCAAGGGCAGCGCCCTCAGCGAGATACCTCACATCCCTCTGGGTGTGGTGCTTCACAACCCTATCGGCCTCCACACGGCCGCAGGCCTCATCCCTTATCTTGACCATGAGCCCCAGGACGTCACCCCTATCCCTATCAGGAAAGAGGAGGGTTGAGAAGTGGGGTGAGAGTATGAAGCCGTCCATTTCAATGAGTGCATTCATCTGGACCTCATCACAGAACCCGATCCCATCAAGTAGGCCCCCCACCGTAACGAAGGTGTCCATGAAGAACTTTCTCCCTGCATCAATACCTGCCCTCATTAGGATTCTGGGGGTCTCAACTGCCCCTGCTGCCAGGACAACGGTTTCATCATGGAAACTGCCTGCTGATGTTTCAAGACCCCTGACCCTCCCCCCTTCCAGAATCAGATCCCTTGCCTCTGTCTCCTTAACCAGCACCGCGCCGTGTTCAATGGCCTCATCCATTAATTCCCTTGCAGACCATTTGGCACTCCTGGGGCAGCCAAAGGAGCATTTACCGCATGGTCTGCATTTTTCGGGCCTTATGAACTTTGGCATCCTCCTGATTTTAAGTCCAAGGGACTCTGCCGCATCCATGATGAGTGCAGTCCCCCTCCCAATGTGTGTATCAGGGAGTTCCCGCACATCAAGTTCCCTCTCAATGGCATCGAGATCATCTGTTATATCAACACCATAATCCTTCAGCGTGTCCTCAAGGACTCTTACGGCGTTACCTGCTGCCACGAGTGTCGATCCACCCACACAGCTTGTTTTAAGGATGTCAGGGTCATCTGAACTCTCATCGTAGCACAGAAATGCATCCCCATCCTGAACGTAGGGACCCCTTTCTATTACGGTAACATCAAATCCTCTCAATGCAAGTTCCCTTGCAAGGGTTGCCCCTGAGGCCCCTGAACCGACTATGAGAACCATAATTCACCTGTTCTTCAGGATCTGAAAACCGGATCCTTGTTTCATTCAAATAGCATTATGGCCCTTGTAGGGCATGAGTTCACACAGAAGCTGCATCCTATGCACTTCTGGTCGTCAATTCTTATCTCCCAGTCATCCTCGATGCATATTGCGCTCACAGGACAGAGCGAGACGCAGGCCCCACAGTCAACGCACTTCTCCCTGTCCTTCTTCACCACCCTCATTGCAGGGTGAACCTCAATTCCAGCATCCTCTATGAACTCTATTCCCTCCTTCTCCTCCGGACCGCTTATCTCAACGAGCATCTTACCCCCGCGGGGTGTGATGTTGGCACGGAGTATGTTGAAGTCAATGTCGTACCTCTTTATTGCCTCTGAGATTATGGATTTGTTAACGATATTAGGTGAGAATTTAAGCCAGGCCTTCATATTGACTCTCCCCTATTCTCCAGTTTTCCTATCAGCCTTGAAATATCCTCTGCTGTGATTATACCCTTCACACGGTTTTCCTCATCCACTATCGGTAAACCTGATATGTTATATTTATCTATGCGTCTTGCAACAACGTCAACGGGTTCATTTTCCCGTGCTACGATTACTCTACGGGTCATTACATCCTTAAGGCTTCTTTTGCCCCTTGCGACCGCATCTGCAATGTCCCATGATGTCACAATACCCCTGAGGATGCCCTGGCTGTCAACAACAGGTATATGGTTTATGTTGTTGTCAACCATCTTCCTCGCCACCTCCCTGAGGTCGTCATCCTCATGGGTCATTATCACAGGTTTGCTCTCGAGTTCCCTCACCATGATGGAGGGCCTCCTTATTTCAAGTGGCTTTGTGGAATGGCCCCTTGATGGTAGGGGTTTTAGGGGTTCTGTGAGGAAGAAATCTCCCCTTTGAATCCATGATTTAAGTTCCTCTGCAATCTCCCTCGCCTTTTTAAGTGATGAAAGTGGGGATGTTGGGACCTCAACACCATTTATTTCAATTTTACCTGATTTGAGCTCCTTATAGTTTGTTTCCATGACAACTGGTCTTGATCTTCTTGGAACACCGTAATCTATCACCCTGCAGACTATTTCCTCATCTGATATTCCTGTTGCCGCCGCTATATCCTCATTGAGCACTGGTATGGGTATCCCCGCCCCAACATAGAGTGTGGGGCCGTACCGTGGCATGGTCGCCCCCCTCACGTATTCAGGGTCCATCTCCTTCATATCACCCCTGACCATGAGGGTCCCTGCAGCTGAAACAGGAACACCATTCTTCCTATCCACATCTGTTGAGTGCTGTGTGCCCTCCCCGATTATATAGCCCTCTGCACCGCAGAGGAATATCTTTGTGCCCACACCGATCGTCTGGAAGTATGGGTCATTGAGGAGGGGGCTCAGTTCCCCTGCACTTGAATATGTCACATTACCGTAATTTGGGAGGAGTGTTCCCATGTAGGTGTAGAGGGTCTCCTGGGTTGAATTGACGGCAACCGCATAGTTCTGGTAGCAGTTTCTGGGGTTCACCATTACCGCCTGGTTTATCGTATCAAGGCTTATGAGGGTCTCCACACTCTTCAATGGGTAGCAGTCGGTACCGTAGGCCTCTGCAACCAGTTCTATCTCCTTTCCCCTTATGAGGTCCTCTATGACATGTGAACCCCCATAGCTGAGGCCTATCTCAGGGTCCCTGTTGGGCTGTGTTGCCCCTATGTATGCGTCCACAGCTGCAAGTCCTGAATATGCCTCCACACCATTCAGGTACGTTTTCGACATCTTTATTGGTGGATCAGAGTGACCAAAGTTGAGGAAAGCGCCTGATGAACACATAGCACCAAATGTACCGGTTGTAACAACATCAACTTCCCTTGCAGCAGCTTCTGGTCCGGTTTCAGCCACAATTGCCGTCATCTCAGCTGCAGTCACGACGACAGCGTCCCCATCCCTGATCTTCTGGTTTATTTCCTCAATTGTTTTCAATATACCACATCCGGTGCTATCTGTAAAATGAACTGATTAGTTGGTATATGGGTGTTCATTTAAATAATTTATCTAATCCACTGAACCTCCCAATCAAGATCTGCCTACTTGCAATGGCATTCTAAACCTTAATGATACCATTCAACTAAACAGGCAAAAGAATCATAAGGCTCCACTTACAGATAAACCTAGAGAAACTTCTTGAAGGCTGATGGGAAATGGATATCGATATGGATCATCTGGAGAGGGTAATCAGCGGTATAGCTGAAAAGGTAGAATACGCAGATTTAAGGGCAGGGACCTCATCTTCAGGTTCAATTATACTCAAGGACGGCAACGTACAGGAGGTCAAGTCAGGAGAGGCTGCCGGGTTCAGAATAAGGGTGCTTAAGAATGGTTCATGGGGATTCGCCTTCACCGATGAACCAGAAGAACTGGAGGGAATGGCAATCCATGCTTTAAAGATGGCAGAATCACTGAGGGGCGATGTTGAGGTTGGTTCACTGCAGCCCAAACAAGATAAGACAACCGTTAAATCATCAAGGGTCCCCTCAGATGTTCCAGCAGATGAGAAAAGGGAGCTTGTATTTGAGGCCCACCATGCGGCATTGGTTGATGGGGTTGTGAGCACCACCGTGAGCTACGTTGATATGGAGAGTTCAACCATTTTCATCAACTCTGAGGGATCCTGCATAGAGATGAACGATTCAAAGGTTGCCCTGTTCCTCAATGCCGTTGCATCCGACGGTGCCAGCATCCAGTTTGGCCATGGTAGCTGCGGCGGCACAGGAGGATTTGAGATACTTGAAAGGGAGGACATCGAAGAATTCGGGCGCAGGACAGGTGAAAAGGCTGTGAGGCTCCTATCAGCAGATTCACCCCCATCAGGACGCTTCCAGGTAATAACAGACCCTGAACTTACAGGTGTCTTCATACATGAGGCCCTGGGGCATGCCGCAGAGGCTGACCTCATACTTCAGGGTGACTCAATCCTTGAGGGCAGGCTCGGTGAGAGGATCGCCTCAGAGTCTGTGACCATAGTTGATGATCCCACCATAGAGGGTTTTGGTAGTTACAGCTACGATGCAGAGGGTGTAGAGGCATCAAGGACCGTTCTTGTGGAGGATGGCACCCTCAGATCACTCCTGAATTCCAGGGAAACAGCCTTCAAGCTCGGGCTTGAACCATCAGGAAATGCACGTTCAGCCATAGGGGACCAGCCCATTGTCAGAATGAGCAACACATTCCTTGAACCAGGGGACCTATCATTTGATGAACTCCTTGAGGATGTGCGTGACGGAATCTACCTCAGGGGTTCAAGGGGAGGTCAGGTTGATACAGGTAAGGGAATATTCCAGTTCAATGCAGCTGAATCATTCAGGATAAGGGATGGTGAGATATGTGAACCCCTCAGGGATGTTTCACTCTCAGGAAACGTTCTTGAGACACTGATGAATGTTGATGGTGTTGGGTCAGATTTCAAACTTGGTATCGGCTTCTGCGGTAAATCCGGACAGAGCGTCCCTGTGGGTGATGGGGGGCCCCATGTGAGAATACTCAATGCAATGGTTGGTGGAACATGAAATCCATATCAAGAGAGGAGGGAAAACTGCTTATTGAAATTGCAAGGAGTGTTATTGAGGAGCACCTGTGCGGCTCCGAAACCTTCAGATTACCATCGGATCTTCCTGACAAATTCAGGGAGAAGAGGGGAGTATTCGTTACACTGGAGAAGAATGGTGAGCTCAGGGGATGCATAGGTTACCCTGAACCGGTAAGGCCCCTCATAGATGCCCTCATCGACGCCGCCATCTCCGCGGCCACACGTGACCCCCGGTTCCCTCCTGTTGAACCCGAGGAACTTGATGAGATAGAGGTTGAGGTCAGCGTACTCACACCACCCAGCCCCATCAGGGTTGAGAATCCTTCTGATTATCCCCAGAGAATAAGGGTTGGTGTTGATGGCCTCATCGTTGAGAGGGGATGGGCCAGGGGCCTTCTCCTGCCACAGGTTGCAACAGAGTGGGGATGGGATGCTGAGGAGTTCCTCTGCAACACATGTATGAAGGCTGGACTCCCACCTGACTGCTTCTATGACCCCCAGACAAGGGTTTACAGGTTTCAGGCCCAGATATTCAGTGAAAGGGATTATGAATAAAAACCCCAAATCATACCCCTGAGCTTCACCACGCATAAATACATATCCAAAGTTATCAATAGAGAAGAGTGATTTTCATGATAATACCAACAGTTCCAACAGCAGATGAACTCCTTGATAAGGGATTCAGGAGGGCCAGAAAGGCCGCATCCCTCAAGAGGAGTTCAAAGATCCCTGGACAGAAGAAGGCCAAGATAATTGAATCCACACGCATCCAGACAGCATGCCAGGTTATAAGGGACCGTCTGAAGATGATCATCCAGCGCATACCCGATATAGAGTCACTGCCAGAGTTCTATCAGGACTACATCGATGTAACAGTGGGTGTGGATGACCTCAAAAAGTCCCTCGGCGCGCTTAACTGGGCTGTCGGAATACTAAATCAGCTTGAATCCGATTACATGAAAAAAATCAAACGTTCAAAGCCATCAGATGCATCCAACCTAAGAAGAGAGGCCTTCGGGAGGATATCATCAGTTGTGAGAAGAATTGAAGGGGACCTTGACTTCCTTGACTTTGCAAAGAACAAACTCAGGAACATGCCAACCGTGGACTTCGATGCATTCACGGTTGTTATAGCGGGCTTCCCAAATGTGGGGAAATCCACGCTCCTCAGGACACTGACTGGTGCAGAACCAGAGGTTGCTGATTACCCCTTCACCACCAAGGGTATACAGATAGGCCACCTTGAACGTAAATGGCGGAAAATCCAGGTAATAGATACTCCAGGTCTCCTTGACCGGCCGGTTGAGGATATGAACAATATTGAACTCCAGGCCATGGTTGCCCTTGAGAACATAGCAGATGTCATACTCTTCATATTTGACGCCTCAGAAACCTGCGGGTACACGCTCGAAAGCCAGTACAGCCTCTACCTTGGCATAAAGGGCGTCTTTGACACCCCAATAATCACGGTTTTCAACAAGATGGACCTTGCAGAAAATGTTAAGTATCTGGAAGAATATATTAATATGGTTGAGGAACCACTGATGGTGTCTGCATTCCAGGGCAGAGGGGTCTCCGAGATAGTAAAAAAACTGGAGGGTTTATATGAAAAAGAAACTGGAAAAACCTATGACAATGTTTGAGAAGAGAAGGCTGATGGCTGAGAAGATGATGGAGGATATGATAAAGAACATGAAAGAGATGCAGAAGGAGTTCGAGAAGAAGATATCAGAGTACACCGAGAACATACCTGAAAAGCTGAACATGGACGTCATAGAAACAGATGATCAGATAATTATAAAGACGGACCTTCCCGGTGTTAAGAAGGAAGATATAAACATAGAACTCACAGAAAATACCATATCCATATCTGCAGTCTTTGAAGAGGAAATTGAGGTCAAGGAGGCCAATTTCGTCAAAAAGGAAAGGAAATACGGTGAGGCAAGAAGGGAGATGAGGCTCCCTGAAAAGATAAAGGTCGAAGAGGCCAAGGCCAAATTTGAAAATGGTGTCCTTACAGTTGAGCTCCCAAAGGTGGAGGTCAAAAAGAAACAGGTCCTCAAGGTGGAATGAACCACCTACTATTTTTTGTTGCCACTGGAACTTTAGGCTGATTTTTGCTGGCTAACTAAAGAAAAAATCGGTTCACGGATTACTTTAAAGAAAGTAATAATTCATTAGTATCTGACCTTGCCGATATGCCTCGTGCTTCCAGGATCCTCACCATTGAAGTGGGCAAGGTAGTATACGAACCACTCAAGGGGAACTGCAAGCACAAATGGTGAGAGCAGTGGACTGAGGTCAGAGTAATCAGACATCCTGAATACTATATTCAGAGCTCCAAGACTCTCACAGAACCTCAAAGCCCGCTCTGTAAGCTCATCACCCGGGAAGCCTGAATCAAGGAATATCACCGGCACCCCCTTCTCCACCCTCTCAATGAGCCCATGCCTGAATTCACCTGAATATAGTGGGCAGGCATGTTTCAGGGCGCCCTCCATGAGCATGGTCATGGCAAGCTTGTATGCCAGTCCATAGTTTGGGCCGCTCCCCATACAGTAGAATATATCCTCCCCTGCATGCTCCTCTGCAAGACCCCTGCAGTCATCCTCGGTGTCCCTAAGGAGCCTCCCGATCTCATCAGGTAGCTCGTCCAGTTCTGAGAGTATCCCCTCAGATAACTCATCGGTGCGCATGTCAAATAATATCCTGTAGAGGGTCAGGAGCTGTGTCATGTAGGTCTTGGTGCCAAGTATGGCCTCCTCTCTGCCGCAGCGGGTTATTATGGTGCTCTGGGACTCAGAGGCCATGGTGCTTTCAGGTTCATTTGTGATGGTCACCGTTTTAAGTCCAAGTTCATTGGCCCTTCTAAGTGCCGCGAGGGTATCTGCTGTCTCCCCGGACTGGGACGTGAATATAACCACAGAGTCCCTTTCCTCAATCTTTCTGTGGTAGTAGAATTCATAGCCTGTCATGACATCAATGTTAAGCTCATAGTTCATTGCAACTGCATCCCTTGCACTGTAGCATGTGGATAGTGAACTTCCACAACCAACAAGGTATATGCGTCTGCAGTCAGCAATATCATTTGATATCTGGGACATTCTGTCCCCTTCAGCTTTAAGGGTCCTTTTAAGTGATTCTGGCTGTTCCATTAGTTCTTTGTACATCCGGTACTTCATTTCATCTCCCCAAAAGTTTTTCATAATCCTCAGCTATTCTAAGGGCCGCCTCTGCAACTTCAACGGCATCTCCTCCAGTGAGTACGATCATTGGCTCCTTACCCCATGCACCCCTGTGGTATATGACATCAGGGGGTGATTCTGAATTTCTTATGGCCTCCTCAACACCCCAGGGTATGGTGCCGCCCTCAACCTCCCGCATCTCTGGGGGTTCCCGGCTACGGTCATATGATGAGACCACCATTCCATGGTCCCCACAGATATCAATTATACTTTCATCAAATTTAATATTAAGTGCGCTTCTCTTCCAGGGAAAGTGCCTGTTGAGGGCTATTATGAAACGGGCCATGTGGGATGATGCCCCAAATTCAGGTTCCCTGCATGCGAAGGCCCTCCCACGGAACTCAGTGATTCTGCCAGGTATCGCCACAACATCTTCGATATCGCGGGGGTTTTCCCGTGCCATTACAAGGTTGGACCTCACCTCGGGTATTAGAATCCCGAAGCATTCAGATGATGAGAGCATATCAAGGGCCATCTTAACGTTCTCTATTTCCATGATATCACTCAAAGAGAATATTCCAGTAAAATAGTTATAGGGAGACCATTAATTTATAAGTATAAGTTTCGAGGTGTCAGTATGGAGAAGGTGAAGGAATTCAGGGGTATAAAGGAACATCTCGGCGTATTCCGGGAGGCTGTTAAGGATGCTAATAGGATCGGTTTTGCAGGTGTACCAGGGGTCTGCACACCCTTTGCCCAGCTATTTGCATACGCCTCAAGGGACAAGGATAACATATTTATACCCAACACAGACTTTAAAAGGGCAAGAACACTGGAATTAACAGAGTACGGGGTTGAGCTTGGTGAAATGAAATCAGAAAAGGTCGATGTCCTCGTGCTGCTGGGGGGACTCTCAATGCCAGGTATAGGTTCAGATATTGAGGACGTTAAAAGGCTCGCCGATGAGGCCCTTGTTGAGGGCGGGATGCTCATGGGAATATGTTACATGGACATGTTTGCAAGGGCCGGATGGTACGACCTCCTTAACTTTGACTGTGTCATAAACGCAGATATAGAGGGTTTCGTCCTCAGAAGGTGATATTTATCGATCTGAAGAGAAAACCTGAAGATGATGGGACATCTGAGGGCACAGGGTACACACAAGAATCCACTCTGACTGCTTTAGATATGGTCCCCGGGCAGCTATATGAGACCATAGTTGTGACATGGGATGAATCAATGAGGGGGAATGCCGCCCCCATTGGGGTCCTCTGCACCGGTGAGCGGAGTGTGACCCTCTACCTGTATCCTGGAACCCACACACTTGAGAATATACTCAGAAACAGAAAATTCACGGTGAACGTGACCCTGGATCCCCTCATCTTCACCGAGGCCACCCTGGGTGATCCTGGTGATGAGATGTTCTCATCCCACAGGGGATACCTTCACCTCGAGGGCACCGATGCATTCTTCACCGCAGAGGTTGAATCCGTTAAGAAGGTGGTGAGGACTGACCGGTACGGTGAAACAGAGATCCACATCGTAAATGCCAGAACCCCTGAGATTTTCAGGGGTGAAGATTTCAGGATCGTCCTCAACAGGGGAATATATGCTGTTATAGAGTCACTCATAAATTACACCCGGGCCGGCTTCATGGACCCCCAGGACCTCATGGGCCGAATCCGTGAAATGAACCGGATTGCAAGGAAGGTGGGGGGACCCCGTGAACGGGAGGCCATGAAAAGGATAATAAGAAAACTTGAATCGAAGGGGTTTAAGTGATCACCCACTGAATACATCCAGAAAAGGCCAATCATCACCCAACAATAACATCTACGAACCGGAATTCATTCACACTGAAGAGACCCCTATCACCTATTTTCAGTTCAGGGATAACCAGAAGTGAGAGGAAGGACATCGTCATGAATGGGGCACTCAGAGTGCAGCCAAGTTCACGCACAAAATCGTTGAGGTCCTCCATCCTGGATGCGACCTCCTCTGCATTTCCATCTGACATTAAACCTGCAACCGGGAGTTCAAGGGTCCTCTGATCATCCTCTGAAACAGCCACAAGCCCCCCGCCTGTTTTTTTGAGTATATCGACAGCCCTCTCCATGAGTTCTGAATCTGTGCCCACCGTAATGACGTTGTGTGAGTCATGGGCCACAGTTGAGGCAATGGCCCCTTCTTTAAGTCCGAAGCCATGAACGAAACCATTGGAGATGTTCCCCTTACCATAACGATCTATAACCGATACCTTAAGTACGTCCAGGGATGGGTCAGGGGCTACGAAACCATCATTTACCCCAAGTCTCTTCTGTAACTCCCCTGTCACTATCTGGCCATCGAATACATCAATTACCCTGACAGTGACCTCATCATCATCTGATTTCACCTTAAGATCCTCTGCAGTGAAATCTGCGATATCAAGACGGTTCATGTTCCTGTGACTGGTTTTAGGGGCTCCCAGGTATCTTCCATTCTCTGCAACAACCCTTCCATCAATGTAGACCCTCTTAACATTGAAGTCCCTTAGGTTATCAACCACCACCATGTCGGCTGCCCTTCCAGGTGCTATGGCCCCTGTGTTGAGATTGTAATGGTCTGCAGGGTTCACGGTGGCCATCTGCACAGCTTTAACAGGGTCAACACCGTATTCAACAGCCCTCCGCAGTATCCTGTCCATGTGACCCCCCAGGAGGTCTGCTGGGTGGATATCATCTGATACCAGAAAGTCACAGTCGACGGCCGCAAGGTCCCTGAGGTTCCTTGCACTGGAGCCCTCCCGTGCCATTATCTTCATTCCAAGTTCCCTCTTCTCAAGGGCCTCTTCGGGGCTCACACATTCATGTTCTGTGGATATACCGGCCCCTATGTATGCACACAGTTCATCACCTGATAGTAGGGGTGCGTGGCCGTCCACCGGCTTATTGAGTTTTTTTGCAGCATCTATCTTCTCCATTACTTTCTCATCCCCTGATATCACACCTGGGAAGTTCATCATTTCGCCCAGTGCCACAACAGAGTCCCTTGAAAGGAGATCATCTATCTCCCTGGCCGAGAGCTCTGCACCTGATGTTTCAAAGGGTGTTGCAGGTACGCAGGATGGTGCAGTGAAGTAAAATTTCAGGGGTGTGTGCGAAGCATCCTCCAGCATGAACTCAACACCCTCAACACCCATAACATTGGCTATCTCGTGTGGATCAGAAACAACAGCGGTGGTACCATGGGGGATTGCGGCGGCTGCAAAGGATGATGGGGTGAGCATTGAGCTTTCGATGTGGACATGGGCATCCACAAATCCCGGGAGGATTATATCGGTGAAGTTCCCCTCCACCCTCCGGACACATGTTATCACGCCACCTGAAAATTCAACCTCTGCAGGGTATATGTCCCCTGTGAAGACGTTGAGGATGTTACCCCTTATCATCTAATCCCCCAGGTTGTTCATCTTTTTGAGTTCATGGAGGAGTATGGGGATGAAGGCACCCACATCTGTAACAACGCTCACAGCCTGTGAACTGCCCCTATCAGAGAGCTTCGTTACGGTTGCCGGGTTTATATCAACGCATATTGTCTTTACACGTGATGGGAGTATGTTTCCAGTGGCTATTGAGTGGAGCATGGTGGCTATCATTATGACCATGTCGAGGTCCTGAACGTACTTCCTCATCTCATTCTGGGCCTCCATGACATCGGTTATGACGTCAGGAAGCGGCCCATCATCCCTTATTGAACCTGCAAGGACAAATGGCACGTCATTCTTTATGCACTCATACATTATCCCTGACCTGAGGACCCCCTTCTCCACTGCATCCCTTATTGAACCGGCGCGGTTTATCTCGTTTATTGCGTTGATATGGTGTCTGTGACCCCTGCTTACGGCCTCACCCCTCTCAAGGTTAACCCCGAGTGAAGTGCCGTACAGGGCTGACTCTATATCATGTGTGGCAAGGGCGTTACCTGCAAAGAGCACATCTATAAAACCACGCCGTATCATCTCTGCAATCACAGGTGCAGAACCTGTGTGCACAATTGCCGGGCCACCGACAAGGCCTATCTTACCCCCCCTCCTTTTAATATCGGTTATCTCAGAGGCTATCTTCTTTATGGTGGTCACAAGGGGTTTCTCACTTGAAACATCACTGCCCATGAATTCAAATACCCCCTGCTTACCCCTGGGCCTCTCGGGTGGTACCACCTTTATTCCTTCCCTTCCAACAACAACCAGGTCCCCCTCCCTTATGTCCCTGATGGGTTTGCACCGGGCAGTTTTTGCCTCAGGGTCAACGACTATCATGCAGTCCATCTCTATCCCCTCAACCTCCAGCCATTCGCCTCCGTGGTAAATGAAGGTCTGATGGTTGGTTGTGGAGTAGAAGTCATCAGGGAGAACCCTGTCCATCGGGGCCCTTTTCAGTTCAACCTCCCTTATCTCTGCTATGGACGCCCCTATCTCACTGAGTTCATCCAGGATCTGGTTGAGGAGTGATGGTGTCTCCGCCTCCACAAGTATCCTTGCATGGCTTGGATCAGATTTTCTCTTTCCTATTTCGATTTCAAGTATCTGGAAATCCCCGCCCATATCCATTATTATATCAAGGGCCCTGGGGAGTATGAGACTGTCAATTATGTGACCCCTGAGTTCCACCTCTCGAGTATTCATGATTTACACCACCGGGATTGATAATTAAATGGTTGGCCAACAAAGTATATAAAATCTGCTGGGATCAGAAAGGGAATCCGGGCTTTTAGATGCTTTAAAGAATTATAAAAGTGTCAGAAGGTCATAGATTATCTTGGCCGCATTCACAGATGTCTGATCCCCAAAGCCGGTGGATGAAACCTCCATCACATCAAAACCAACCACATCCTTCCTGGAGAGAACCTCAACAATATCCTCAAGAACCCATGGTGTGAGACCGCAGGGTGTGGGGTTACCAACGGATGGTGCATATGCCGGGTCAAGTACATCCATGTCGACTGAGATATATACAGGGTCCCTGATACCCTTGAGGGCATCAAGCGTCTCCTCAGGGTTTCGCATTACATCATGGGCCATTATGCATCTTATACCTTTCTCCCTTACAAATTCAGCCTCAGGGGCTGATGCCGAGCGAACCCCGATCTGTATGACCTCTGCCCCGAGTTCATGAACACGCCTCATGACGGTTGCATGGGAGTACCTCTCGCCTGCATAGCGATCCGCCATATCCATATGTGCATCGAGGTGGATAACCACGGGAGCTCTATCCTGGGATATGAGTTCCTCGACCACGGGTAGTGTAACCGTGTGCTCACCACCCAGGGTGATGGGTTTGAGACCCAGATCCAGCACCCCACCTATGGAGTCACCTATGAACTCTGCGGTTCTCTGGAAATTACCCGGCACCACATCCACGTCACCGAAGTCGAAGCATTTAACGCCTGGCTCTCCTGAAAACCTGAGGTTATATGATTCAAAGCTGTAGGATGCCTCCCTCACCGCCAGGGGGCCGAAGCGTGTCCCTGGAACATAGGTGGTTGTGGAATCAAAGGGGACCCCCACCATCCCAAATGAAAGTTCAGGTATCCTCTCAGGGTCCGTTGTTGAAAAAGCAAATTTTAGGGAGTCTTCTGTATGTAAAAGCATTCAGATCAAAAACCTGATTTTATCAGATTGTAAAAAGGAGTTTGTGGGATTATCCCTTGGTCCTCATGAGTTTCCTCTGACCGAGGGCCTCTATGTATTCCACCTCAACACCCTCAACCAGCTGGTCGCTCAGTTCATCAGGTATGGGTGTTTCAAAGGTCTCATAGGTTTCAAGGTCCATCAGCTGGACGTCTCCACCCATTATTGCAAGTACCTGGGCTGTCCTCTTGTCGATTATGGGTATGTCAACCTTTGAGTCAACAGGCTTAACAAAGCTCCTCTTCTGGTTGTCAAAGATCCCAACAGCCTCAACACGGGCCTTTGCTGATCCATGCTTGCCCGGAGATGATGTTGAGATGTTTGTAATCTTTGATGCCTCACCATCAATGATCACGTACTTTCCAACCTTAAGTGTCTTAACTTCAACCACTTTCTTTGACATTAATTTTACCTCCTGTTAGAATGAGTGATATGAGACAGATGTATATCTATTAATCTGGCACATATATAAAAGCTTTATAGAATCATTATCTCCGAATTGTGTGATCGAATTGAATCTGATAAGAAGTGATTGAAATGAAGGTTGCTATAACATCAGGTAGCTCTGAAGGGCCCACCAGGCTCAATGCCTTTGACAATGCACTCCTTGAAGCTGGAATAGGTGACGTGAACCTCATAAAGGTTTCAAGCATACTCCCCCATGCCACGAAAATAGTTGAACTTCCACCCCTTGAACCCGGGTCCATGGTGAACTGTGTGCTCTCATACAAAATATCAGATACCCCCGGTGACCTCATATCCGCCGCCATAGCGGCTGCAACTTCAGATGAGTTCGGATGTGTCGTTGAGAACTCTGCGGTTAACAGAAAACCTGAGGATGTGAGGGAAGAGGCCATCTCAATGGTCAGATACATGATGTCTGTGAGGGGACTTGAAATAAATGAATTAATAGTAGAAGAAACAAACCATGTTGTTGAAGAGTGTGGGGCTGCTGTATCAGCGCTCATCTACCTTGATTGAACTCAAGAAGGGGGTTGAATGGAAGAATCAGACATCTACTACTGGAAGAGCATCGCAGTTAAAATGGCCGAGCAGGTTGAAAAGGCTGTTGCTCCCCTTGTAGGAACTCCAGATGCCGGGGAGATAATCAAAATGGGGGCCGATGGAACACCCACAAAACTCATAGACCTCGTGGCGGAGGATGAGGCCATAGGTGTGCTTGAGAACACCGATCGGCCAGTCACCATAATAAGTGAAGAGATCGGTATTCTCCACATAAACCAGGAGCCCCCGGATGAACCCAGAATAATCTTCGTTGTGGACCCCCTCGATGGTACAAGCAATGCCATAAGAAACATACCCTTCTACGGGATCTCTGTGGCTGTTGCGGAATATATCCCTGGAGGCGACCTCCCCTCCCTCAACAATGTCCTCATGGGCTTCGTGAAGAACTTTGCAACTGGAGACCTTTACTGGGCAATAAGGGGTCAGGGAGCCTTTCTGAATGATAAAAAAATCTGTGCATCAAGCCAGAACTCCCTGGATAGGACCTCCCTCGGTGCATTCATCTACGGCACGAGATTCAGGAGGGTTGATAGCATCTGCAGGGTGATCCGCAGGATGCGCATTCTGGGCTCCGTGGCCCTTGAACTCGCATACGTTGCAAGCGGATCATATGACGCCTTCATGGACCTTAGGGAGAATCTGCGAATAGTGGACATAGCCGCATCCAAGCTAATCGTGGAGGAGGCCGGTGGAGTGGTGACAAATGAGCGGGGCGAATCAATAGACGGTCTGCTAAATGTCAAGGCAAGAACCTCACTTATCGCTGCAGGAAACAAGGAACTCCACAAAAAGATAATGCAGACCCTGGAGGTCATATGATGCGTATAGGTATAATAGCCCGCTTTGATGTGCCCGAAGCCGTTGAACTTGCAGGTAAGGTGGCCTCATTCCTTCTGAACAGGGGTGTTGAGCTGAGCGTTGACCTTAAAATCACAGAAGAACTTCCTGAGCTCCGTGAATACGGAAAGGACATCAGGGACATGGAGGTCGACATGATACTGACCATTGGGGGGGACGGGACAATACTCCGGACCCAGAGCCTCATAGAGGGTAAGGAGATACCGATACTTGGAATAAACATGGGCACAGTCGGTTTCCTCACGGAGGTTGACCCCGAAAATGTCTTCTCGGCCCTGGAGGATGTTCTTATTGGCAACTATGCCGTTGAGAGGAGAACCCTCCTCAGCGTATACCATAACGGTGAACTTCCATCAGCCCTCAATGAGGTTGTTATGATGACCAGGAAGCCCGCCAAGATGCTCCATATAGAGATATCCGTTGACGATGAGGTGGTCGAGGAGCTCAGGGCGGACGGTATAATCATAGCAACACCCAGCGGTTCAACAGCCTATTCCATGTCCGCTGGGGGTCCGATAGTGGATCCCCGTGTGGAGGCCTTCCTTATAGTCCCCATCTGCCCCTTCAAGCTTAGCGCCAGACCACTGGTTGTCTCCAATAAAAGTGTCATCAGGGTCAAGCTCTTGAGGAAGGGTAAGAAGGCCATCGCGGTGATTGATGGGCAGTACGAGGAGGAGATCAACCACATGGAGGAGGTTGTATTCAAAAAGTCAGATCACTGCGCCCACTTTGTAAGGCTCAGTAAGGACTTCTACAGGAAGGTGCGTGAGAAGCTCATAGAGGGGGGCATAGACTCAATAAAGAGTTAAAGCTGATTTTAAGGACCTTTATGATCTCAATGGTTAACCAAAGCCATTTAACTGGACTAACGTTATACAGATGACCAAAGACCTCAAAACCATCTCAAAACCCAAAAAAGGTTAAAAAAGGTTATACAGATGACCAAAGACCTCAAAACCATCTCAAAACCCAAAAAAGGTTAAAAAAGGTTATACAGATGACCAAAGACCTCAAAACCATCTCAAAACCCAAAAAAGGTTAAAAAAGGTTATACAGATGACCAAAGACCTCAAAACCATCTCAAAACCCCTTGTTGTTGACCTCACACATGGTGGAGTTACCATTGCCCGTGAACTGAAAAAAATATCGGACCAGGTCCTGGCATGGGACATATACGGGACACTGAAGGGCTCTGACCATGAAATGCTCCTTGAAATGGGCATCGATGAGGTCGATGGTCCCATAGCCGATTCAACCATAATAGCACCGGTCCACTGCCCGGTTAAAGCTGATATAACCCACCATGAGATAACAGGCCTTCTGCTGGGCCCCTGGAAGGAAGCACGTGGGATACCTGTGGTTGAGGTTACAGGGGTTAAGGGTAAGACAAGCGCAGTGTGGATACTCAGAAAGATCATGGAGAACCTGAATCCCCTCATCCTGAGCAGCCTGGGGTCCTATGCGGGTCCTGAACTCCTCAGGAGGGATATAAGCATAACCCCTGCCAGTATGATTGAGACCGTGAAACTCGCTGGTCCCCGTGATTATGGTTCAGCCATCTTTGAGGTCTCCCTTGGTGGTACGGGCCTTGCAGATGTGGGTGTGCTGACAAATATAGCCGAGGACTACGCCATAAGGAATGGCACATCAAGGGCCAGTTCCGCCAAGAGGCAGATATTCAAAAGCAGGATGGTCTGCTGTGACCTTCAGGCATTCAACAGATACTACCGGAATTTTGGGGATAAGACAAACACATTCTCGGTTGACACCGGTGCCAGTGTCCATGCCACCGATATCAGGTACGGTCTCGATTCCACGGTGGCCACTGTCACTGTGAAAAACCTTAAAACCATTGATGGTAACCGGATCAATACAGAGTTTGGAATTGAAACATTTGCACCTGCAGAGCACCACCTATCAAACGTCCTTGGCGCAGTCAGCGCCGCTCTCACACTTAACCTGGATTTGAAGGACATCCAGCGGGGGGTTAAGGGCTTCCAGGGAATACCTGGCCGCACATCAATCAGAAAAGTGGATGGCACCTGCATAATAGAGGAGGTGAACCCCGGTCTGAATGTGAAGGCCGTCGAGTACACACTGAAAATGGCCGAGGACCTCCCTGATCCTGTGGTGATCATAGGTGGAAGATACGGGGTTACCTGTGAGGATATAGATGAGGACAGACTCTCTGAAATTCTTAGAGAATTCAGTGACCTCAACATCATGTTCACCGATGAACTGGGGTACAGTATAATGAGAAAAACCCATAAAAACAGCCCCTACTTTAAGTCCCCTGATGATGCACTGAAGGCTGCCCTTGAACATGAAACCGTGATCCTGATTTACAGGTCAGAGTACCGTGACCTCTCAAGAAGATGATGAGTAACGCAGTGTATGTAGTCAGAAATTGGGTTTTTTTAATAATCGTGAGTTTTTAAAAACTTATAAATAGGATGCCATAAATTTTTCAAGTGATTAACGTTTACTGGAGATGATTCATTGATAGCTGGAACAAGGGGGAGTCGCCTGGCACTGGTACAGACCGACCACGTCATTGATATGCTCAGCGAAATCTGCGGTGAGAGGATCGAAAGGAGAATCATAAAGACAAAGGGTGACAGAATAAAGGATTCCCAGCTTTACAGTATGGACTCAAGGGGCCTCTTCACAAGGGAACTTGACATAGCAGTCCTTGAGGAGGAGGTTGACTTTGCTGTCCATAGCCTCAAGGACGTCCCCAGTGACCTTGACCCTGAACTTGTGATTGCAGCGGTACCCCCACGGGAATCCCCCAATGAGGTCCTTGTATCCCGTTTTGACTGGGATGAACTTCCCCCCGGTGCTAAACTTGGAACAAGCAGTCTCCGGAGGGAGGCATTCTGCAATCATCACCAAAAAAATTTTAAGATGGAGCCCCTAAGAGGAAATATAGATACTAGGATAAGAAAGGTGATGGAAGGGGAGGTCCATGCAACCATAATGGCCGAGGCGGGTTTAAAGCGTCTAGGACTCGAAAATTGCATTAAAAAAAGATTCACACTGGAATACTTCACGCCCGCCGCTGGGCAGGGGGCCCTGGCTGTTATAACAAGAAGAGACAGTGAACTGAGGGAATCAATTGATAGGATAACCCACTACCCCTCCCAGCAGGAGGTCGCAGCCGAGAAGGCTCTCCTCCGGGAACTGGGTGCCGGGTGCCAGTGCCCACTTGGCGTTATAGCAAGGGCCTCTGATGGAGAGATCAATCTCTATGCTGTTCTTCTAACAAGAGATGGTGAGATACTCAAAAGAGTTAATGTTAAAGGATCTGTTGATAAAGCAGAGGAAATCGGTAAAAAAGCTGCCAAAGAAATGGAGGATTATATTTGAGAAAGATAAATGTGGGTGTAATCGGCGTTGGAGCCATGGGTTACAACCATGCCAGGGTTTACTACAGACTTAAAAATGCGAATCTTATGGCCGTATCCGACATAATGAAGGGAACACTCCAGAAGGTTGCCAACAAGTACGATGCTGTAGGGTATGTGGACTACGAGAACCTCCTTGAGATACCAGAGATAGAGGTAGTCAGTGTCTGCGTGCCAACCACCCACCATTACCGTGTGGTCATGGATGCCCTTGAACACGATAAACACGTTCTTGTGGAAAAGCCCATTGCATTCACACTTGAAGAGGCCAAGGAGATGGTGAAAACAGCCCGCAGGAAGGGTCTGAAGCTGGGGACAGGGCATGTTGAAAGGTTCAACCCTGCTGTTCAGAAGGCAAAGGAGTTAATTGAAAATGATGTGATAGGGGACGTGGTTTCTGCATCTGCAAAGAGAGTCGGCCCATTCCCCCCGAGGATAAAGGACGTTGGTGTTACAATTGACCTGGCGATACATGACCTTGATGTCATGCACTACCTCTTCAGTGAACCAGTGGCAGAGGTATACGCGGTCATGGGGAGCATACTAGAGAAGTGTGAATATGAGGACCATGCAGAGATAATGACAAAGTTCAGAAGCGGGATCACAGGGATGCTTGAAGTTAACTGGCTCACACCCTACAAGAGGAGGAAGCTCGCCATCACAGGAACAGATGGCATAATAAACGTTGACTATATCGATCAGAAACTGGATGTGTACGGAAAATTCGCCCAGGACATCCAGATCAAACATGAGGAACCCCTCAGGAATGAAATCAAATCGTTCCTCTCATCGGTTATCAACGATGAGGAGCCTGAGATAACAGGTGAGGACGGCATATACGCCCTTAGAACTGTACTTGCAGCCATGAAATCTGCGAGGGAACACAGGCCCGTGAAACTTAACGGCGATATTTGAGGTGCTTGTAATGGAAAATGAACTTATAAAGAAAGCTAGGGAACTGAGGAAAAGGGGTTTTACAACAGGGGAAATTGCAGATGAACTGAACGTATCAAAGGATACTGCCAGGTGGCTGACGCTTCAGACCACCAGTTCAGTTTCCCCAAAGGAGGTCCCTGTGGATTTTGCCATCAACTGGGAGAGCCTCGGCGGCAGTTCATCCCGTATGAGGTATGTTTCCGCTGCAATGGCAGACATGGCACTCAAGTATGGTGTTGCAGATGTTGTGCTCGGTATAGCCATAAGCGGCATACCCTTCGCCACCCTCATGGCCGATGTCATGGGGGCTGAGACAGGTCTTGAAACATCCCTTGCCGTTTTCCACCCTGTGAAACACCGGAAGGATGAGGGGGCAGAGGGCGCCATAAGCAGCAACTTTGCAAAGGTCAAGGGCAAGAGGGTTGTGGTTGTTGATGACGTGATAACCAGCGGGAGGACCATAGGTGAGGTTGTAAGGGTCCTCAGGGAGCAGGGAGCCAAACCCCTGGCGGTCACCGTCCTCATAGATAAGAAGGGGATCTCTGAGGTTGATGGTGTACCCGTTGAGTCACTCATAAGGGTCAGCAGACTTGGATGATAAACATCCCAATTTCATTATCCCCACCTTACCCATGAGCACATCCCTAAAGACTTTTTTCATTCTCTAAAAACCTGAAATTTCACTCTAAAGCCTTTTATGGTTTTTATACCCTATTTAACCTTTTAAATGGTTTTAAACCTTAATATCATCCCATTCGATTAAATGTGCTCTCCAGCACCTGTATACTGAACTCCATTTTTTAAATGCATTCAGTGTTCTGCCTAATACTGGGCTGCAGATCAGATGATTGATTAAAAGATTACCACAATCCCATCTAATTTTGAATTATTTTTTCAGATAAAATCGTCAGATATCGATAAGATTTCATTTAAACATAGTTAATACTATGTCAGGCCATGTATATGAAATCGGTTTTCTGAAAAACGTCAAAATTTTAAGGGAATTTTTTTCAGCCCTGAAAGACCTGTTCATTTATGGTGGAATTCTCCCAGCGCTCTGGGGGCCATCACTCCTTCTGGCATCGTCCGCACTTCTTGAAAAACAGTGCAGCCCCATAAACGCAGCGATATCCTTCATGCTCCCCCTAACTGTGTACTCCTACGACTACCTTGCAGACTCCAGAGTGGATTCCCTCACAGACCCCCGGAGGTCCCTTTTCAGCGAGCGGTGGGGTAAATCGATTATTGCATCATGTGCAGTCACACTTATCGTGCTGCTTGGCATATGCAGGGACCCCTTCATAACAGCTCTTACCGTGGTTCTTCTGACAGCAGGGATCCTCTACACAGGATTCTTCAAGAACCTCACAAGAAGAATTACTGGCTTTAAAAACATCTACTTGGCCCTCATATGGAGTTCATGGACCGTTCTACCGGTAGATCCCTGTACCCTCACAGCATCGCACCTCGTGGTGTTCACCTTCATCTTCCTGAAGGTATGCGTGAACACTGCCTTCAGTGATTACAAGGACCTTGAATCAGACAGACTGCAGGGACTCAGAACACTTCCTGCAGTTTACGGTGAAAATGGAAGTTCAGTTATCCTGCAGGTTATAAACGCCACCAGCGCTGTTATTCTGTGTGCAGGTATCCTCCTAAGGCTTGTATCTGGAACCGGTGCTGCTGCAGTGATCCTTGCCATCTACACTGGACTCTACCTGCACTTGAAGGGGGAGATGGATATAAAAAGAGCCACACTCATTGCGGACCTGGAGGGTCCCCTTCATCTAATACTTATTCTGGGATCCCTCAAGGTACCTTTAACCCTCTGAATGCTCAGGGGCGGTACCTCAGTATCGCCCCTATACCCCCAAAGGCCCTCAGGAGCTGCATACCCTCCTCTGTCTCTGTTGATATGATCTCAACCTCGGTTCCAACCTCCTCAGCCATCTCAACCAGGTCATCGATCATATCCCTCCTGTCTGAGAGCCTCATCTGATCGTTACATTCTGGACAGGTTTCAGTGTCCGGTAGATCCTTACCTGTCTTCTCCATGCTGTGACCACATGAGGCGCACTCGTAGGTTCCCCTCTGGTATTTGAGGTCCTCTGAGAGCAGTAGAACCTCAACTGCGCCCATCTGGAGGTGCTGTCGGACCTCCCTCTCACCATAGGATGCAAGTCCATCCTCATTTATTAGTTCCCTGAGGAAGCGCTGGACCAGTTTCTTCTCCCTCATCACATCAATTTCACTCAGGACGTCCATTGACTTGTCGATGACCTCCCTGATACCGAATTCCCCTGTGTATGATGTGTCCACCGTGGTTATGACCTTCTTCTTGAGTTCATGGTGAAGGTAGTCCCCATTGAGGAACTCCTCCTTGGTGTGGCCAGGGCCCCCGAGGATGATGCCCTTGAGGTCCTCTATCTGGAGGAAGGCCTCGTTCATGTGCTCCCCTATCCTCTTGAGGAACTCGTGGGCTGCCAGGTCTATGAGGCGGTCGAACCTCCTCTGGGACTGACCACCCGCCTTGTGCTTACCCGGGACACCGCTTGTGAGGGTCTTTAGGATGTCTATCCTCTTACCCCTGAGGGTTGCGATGGTCGCCTCCTTCCTGTCAAGTACAGCCAGACCATAGGTCTCCTTCTCCTCAAGCATCTCCTTCAGGGGTTCGAGGTAGAACTCCGAGTTACAGTGGTATATGTAGGTCTTTATGGGTTCAGGTGGCTCGAAGACGTAGGTTTCCATCTTCTCTGTACCGGGGCCTCCCCTGGGAACCATCCCCACGAACATCACAAGGCCCTTCTCGGGTGGTCTCGGGAAAAGCTTCAGCCTCTGCATTATAACCTCAATTGCGGACTGCACATTCTTCTTGGTCTGCTTGCTCTTGATGTTGGCGCTCTGGCTCAGCTCCTCCCTCATATGCTTTGCAACGTCACTGATCTGCCTGTCGGGGGGTATGTATACCGATACAAGCTCTGTCCCCCTTCCCCTCTTATCTGAGAGTTCCTGGAGGGTTCTCTTGAATTCGAAAAGCTCCTTTGATGATGGTTCACTCACTATGAATCACTCCTCATGAAAATGATAAAATAAACTGTAACTGTATATGGGGCGGGGTAATTATAAAGTTTACTGGATGTCGGGAGAAAAGATATAAGTGGATTCAGCCATAACTGGAAAGGAAGAGTCAACTAATTTTCACGGTGGATCGTTATGAGAATTGTTATTACCATTGGAGGATCAATCCTGATAAGTGAATTCACACATGAAATGTTCAGGGCATACGCCGATATTCTGAATTCACTGAGGAATGAACATGAACTGTTTGTGGTTGTGGGTGGGGGCAGACCAGCCCGTGATTACATAGGGCTTGCACGAAAACTGGGGGCAGGGGAGGCCCAGTGCGATGATATAGGAATCGATGTCACAAGGTTGAATGCAAGGATCCTGATAACAGCCCTCGGTGAAAGTGCGTACCCATCTGTACCTGAAAACTTCAGGGAGGCCGTCAGGTTTGCAGCGTCGGGCAGAATAGTTGTGATGGGTGGTACCGAGCCTGCCCACAGCACCGACGCAGTTGGGGCGATACTGGCCGAAACAGTTGGGGCCGACCTCATGATAAACCTCACGTCGGTTGATGGTTTCTATGACAGGGACCCCCAGAAGTACCCGGACGCAAGGTTCTACCCTGAGATCAGCGCCAGTGATATGCTGGAGCACCTCAGCGAATCCGATGTGAAGGCCGGTACCTACGAGTTCTTTGACCATACAGCCCTCAAGATGATAAAGAGGTCAGGGATAAAGACCATCATAGCCAATGGCAGTGACCCTGAGAACCTTCTGAGGGCAATCGATGGTGGAGTAGGAACCACTGTTATCCCTGAATAAATGTGGAAACTTAAATTCATCAAAAAATGGAGGTAAAGAGAATGGTTGAACCGCACAAGCACTGTCCTGTATGCAGCACTCCCATACCCATGGACGAGGTGACCTGTTCAGAGAGGTGCCAGGAGATTCTATCAAAGAATCAGCAGAGGGTGAGGAGAACAAGGACAATCTTCTACCTTGTATTCGCGCTTTTCATTGTGGTGTGGGTTGTGCTCTCCATAAAAAGGTAGCTGATTTTATTCGGGTGGCTCACGGTGACCTCAGCACCGCCACCCCATAAACAACAAGTATAAGACCAACTGCGACACCCACGAAGGCAGGGTTGAACGAGAGCGCCCCCATAAGGATGTATATGACCCCCAGGATGGCGCTGATTATACCAGCATTTCTTTTCAGGTAACTCTGGGAACCTGCTGCAAGTATCAGTATCGCCGCAACAAGCAGGAGGATGCCCGTAACGTAAAGCCAGACCCCGGCAAGTTGATTTATGAGGAAGACCCTGAAGACAAGCATGAGGCCAACTGCAAGGGTTATAACTGCAAATATCATCCAGAGTATCCCCACCTCCATGTACCTCCTGGCCATGATGGCATTTGCAAGCATCCACAAACCAAGAGCCGAGAGCACAAGACCCGTGAGTATGCTTATGGCTGTTACACCTGAGATCGGAGATACAAGAAATACAATACCGAGAATAACCGAGAGGAGACCCATCCATTTTTTCAGCATCATCTCACCGGTCTGTTATTATGTTCATCTGATTTTATATATTTTATGAAATTTCATCTGATTTTTACATAAACCTGAGGATCATCTGGATTCGTAACACGTAGAAAGCCATGTAAACTTAAAGGATCATCCTGAAGCCCGTGACAAGAAGCAGGACTATGAAAAGGTACCTTATGTACCTCACATCAATCCTGTGGGCTACCATAACACCAAGACGTGAGGCCGGGACACTCATGAATGCAATGGCCGTGAACTGGACCAGGTTAACGTATCCCACAGAAAACTGGCCCCCCGGTCCGCTCAGGAGATAGGAGACTGTGCCCGATGCTGCGGTCATCGCAATCACAACCGAGGATGTCCCAACAGCCTCAAGGACATCGAAACCTCCAACCAGCACGAGGAGTGGTACGAGGACCACTCCACCACCTATGCCAAGGAGACCTGAAAGGAAACCAGCGATGAAGCCCAGTGAAATGGCGGCATTCCTCTTCCCATGGGAGGGCGAAATCCGGGACGACAGGAGGAGCTGCAGTGAAACAAGGATCAGGAGCAAACCGAATACCGCCCTTAGGACCCCCGCAGGTGATGATGTGGCAGTCAGAACCCCCAGGATGCTTCCGCATACACCGAGAGTTCCCATGGGTATGGCCCTGCCTGCATCAACACAGCCCCTCCTGTAATGTGAGTAAGCCCCTGTTAGGGCAGCTGGGAGAATAACTGCAAGGCTTGTTGCAAAGGCTGTCCTTATTGCTATATCCTCTGGTGTGCCTGAGGACTCCATTAAAAAGAAGAGCACCGGCGCTATTATGAAGCCTCCCCCGACACCCAGGAGGCCTGTTGCAAGTCCAGCCACTATGCCTGTGAGAAGAAGTGCCGCAATATAGAATACCGGATCCATCTTATAACCTGAGGTGTTCAGTCATCAATCATTACCACGATTAATTTATAAGTGACAAGATCCATATCTCTCCCTGCTAATTAAATTAATTTCTTCTGGTGAGTAACTTTGAGATCAGACAGATTCATGGCAGCCGGCATAATCTTCATTGCACTGGCAATCACACTCTTCACCACAGACATCCTCGACCCCATAATAACACCATTCACACATGTATTCCTCATGGGCTCCTCAGAGGGCAAGGATGTGATATTCTTCACCATAATGGGGACCATGTTCCTCCTTGCACCCCTCTTCAGGGAGGGTGGAATTTTTGGCCCTGAAGGCCTCGATAAGAACACCTACCTCTACATCTCGGCGATTGTAGCATTTGTAACATACCTCACCGGCCTTGCAGTTGAGTTGGCACTCCGCCTTCAAATGGGCGTATCACCATTCACGACCTTCATATCAATGAATCCAGCTGCCTCAACAAGCCTGACACACTCCCATGTATTCAAGGCAAGCCTCAGCCCCCTCACCGGCCTTGTAGTGCCTGCCTCATCAGACATCCATACAGGTTCATCACTGGCAGGTCACATCCCATTCCTTCTCCCGGTTACAATCATCTCAATCACAATGATATACATCTTTGGGCTTCTATCAACAGGTGACAGGAGGGATTTCCATGTGGCGATAGTCATATTCGCCACAGCATCCACAATAATAGGTATAATAGACGGGGGACTCTTCTCAACCCCCGCACTTGTCGGGCTATCCGGGATTATAGGTATGAGCGCCCTCAGGGTCCCCTTCAGCCCAGGGAACCTTAAAATACCGGCACTCATAATAGCCTCACTGGTGGTTCTGAGGGTGCTCCTTGGAATCCTGGGGTCAGTGCCCGGGTACTATGAGGTCACCATCATTGAGCCATCCGGCAACCCCAACCTTGAGGGGCTCCCTGTTCTCTCAGAGGAGAGAAAGGGTGATACGCTGGTACTGAAACTTTCACCGGATCAGAACGAGATGGTGCTCCTTGATAGGTTAACCCGCCGCCTTGATGGTAGATGCAGCGGGTTCTTCATGACATGGAACTTCTTTTCATTCTTCTGAAGGAGGATAATGGATGAAACTCAGCATAATCATACCCACATACAATGAGGAGGAATATCTACCGGCGCTGCTTGAGAGCATAAGGAAACAGGACTTTACAGACTACGAGGTTATAGTGGCAGATGCAGACTCTGAGGATAATACCAGGAAAATCGCAGAGGAGTACGGCTGCAGGGTGGTTGAGGGTGGCATGCCCGCAGCCGGTAGAAACCGGGGGGCTGAGGTCGCCAGGGGAGAACTCCTCCTCTTTCTGGACGCCGACCTTGTCCTCACCGACGGGTACCTCAGGGATGCTGTAGAGGAATTCGAATCAGAGGAGCTGGGAATCGCCATAACCCAGATGATACCCCTCTCAACAAGAAGGCGTGACAAGATACTCCACGAATTCGCAAACAGATTCATGATACTCGTTGAATCCATTAAACCCCACGGGGCAGGCTGCTATGGAATACTCACCCGTAAGGAACTTCATGAAAGGGTTGGTGGTTTCGATGAATCCCTTGACTTTGGAGAGGATACCGACTACATTGAGCGCATAGGTAAGATAAGCAGGTTCAGGGTTCTGAGGAAGCCGAGGGTTCTGGTATCCATAAGAAGGCTTGAAAAGGAGGGCCTCAGGAACCTGGCATTCAAGTACACAAAGAGCACGATATATGACTTCATGGGAAAGAAGGTGAGTGCAGGTGACCTCAAATACGAATTCGGGCACTCCAAGAAGAAGAGGGTTCTCTACTCTGTCTGCGGTGAGGGGATGGGACACGCCATAAGGAGTGGTGTGATCCTGGACAAGCTAACGGAAGATCATGATGTCCTCATATTTGCAAGTGACCGCGCCTACAGGTACCTGAGCAGCAAATTTGATAATGTCCATGAGATATACGGCTTCAACACGGTCTATGAGGATAACAGTGTAAATGACATCAAAACATTCGTAAAGGCCATGAAAACATTCCCCAGGGACCTCAAGGAGAACCTCAAACTCCTCTACAGGATAGCGAAAGATTTCAGGCCGGATGTTGTGGTGTCTGACTTTGAGTTCTATGCCAGTGTCATAAGCAACATGCTCAGGATACCCCTGATAAGCATAGACAACATGCACGTCATAACCCAGTGCAGGATAGAGTACCCTGAGAAATTCAGGCGGGACAAGATCAAGGCCGCGGCTGTTGTGAGGTCATTCATTGTGAGGCCCAGGCGATATCTAATAACCAGTTATTTCTTCCCTGAGGTCAAAAACCCCGAGAAGGTATCCATGTATCCCCCTGTCCTGAGGGAGGAGATAATGAATCTTGATCCTTACTATGGGGACCATGTGCTGGTCTACCAGACCAGCAGGTCAAACAGGAGGCTCATTGAGATCCTGAAGAACCTGGACAGGGAATTCATCGTATACGGCTTTGACAGGGATGAAGTGGATGGGAACCTCACCTTCAGGAGATTCAATGAGGACCAGTTCTTCAGGGACTTTGAGTCTGCGGCTGCTGTTATAACAAACGGCGGCTTCACACTGATAAGTGAGGCCCTCTACCTGCGAAAGCCAGTCTACAGTGTTCCTGTTAAGGGACAGTTCGAGCAGATACTCAATGCGGTGTACCTTGAGAAGCTGGGCTACGGCGAATTCCATGAGGAGACAGAAAGGGAGACTCTTGAGGGGTTCCTTGGGCGACTTGACATCTACAGACGGAACCTTGAGGACTATGATGGGGGTAACAACGAGATAATAGATGCCCTTAGGAGGGCAATAGATGAATGTTCAAGGGGATGTTAAACCGCAGAACCGTTCCTGAAGGTTCTTTAGCTGTTTTTCTTATTTTTAAGTTCTGAAGGACTATAAATTGAAAAAAATAGAAGATTATAGTGTCTATCTGAAAATCCATGATTTCAGAACAAGTATACAGAATATAAAGAAAAAATTTATTCTGAATTTCCCAAAAAACAGTGCAAAGAAAGATCCTGATAAAAACTCATTAAAAATTGTTCCTGGTGTAACTAGAGTGTCACACCAAGATCAAGCTGCTCTGTGAGCTCCTTGTACCTGTTCCTTATTGTCACCTCGGTTACACCTGCAACCTCTGCAACGTCCCTCTGGGTCTTGCGCTCCCCTAGGAGGACCGATGCTATGTACAGGGCTGCTGCTGCAACACCGGTGGGGCCCCTACCTGATGTGAGGCCGTTTTCCATTGCCATCTCTATGATCTCAATGGCCTTGGACTGGACCTCCCCTGAGAGTCCCAGTTCACTTGCGAACCTTGGTACGTAGTCAACAGGGGATGTTGGCGGCAGCTTTATGTTGAGTTCCCTTGTTAAGAACCTGTAGGTCCTTCCAACCTCCTTCTTGCTGACCCTTGAGACCTCCGCGATCTCATCAAGTGTTCTGGGGACATTGCAGCTTCTGCATGCCGCGTATAGTGACGCTGCAACGACTCCCTCAATGCTTCTTCCCCTGATGAGTTTGTTCTCAACGGCTCTCCTGTAGACCATTGATGCGGCTTCCCTGACGCTTCTCGGTAACCCAAGTCTTGAGGAGTCACGGTCGAGTTCGCTCAGGGCAAATGCGAGGTTTCTCTCTGTGGCCCCTGAAATCCTTATCTTCCTCTGCCATTTCCTGAGGCGGTACCACTGGGCCCTGTTCCTTGCTGGGATGTCCCTTCCGTAGATGTCCTTGTTTCTCCAGTCTATCATGGTTGATAGACCCTTGTCGTGTATGGTGTAGGTTATGGGTGCCCCCACCCTTGTCCTCTTGTCACGCTGTTCATGGTCAAAGGCCCTCCATTCTGGACCCATGTCAACCAGGTTATCGTCTATGACAAGACCGCACTTTCCACATACTATTTCAGCCCTTTCGTAGTCGCCCCTGAGATCCTCAGAGCCGCACTCAGGGCATTTTGTTTCCTTCTCTATTTCAGAAACATCAGACCTCATTTTCTCCTTCGTTTCCTTCGCCCCCATTTTTTCACATTCTTTATACCCACGTATAAAGTCTCTCCAGCTCGGTTCTCAAACTTTTCAGGTTTTATTGCACGAACTGGTTTTACTGATATGTATGGATTTCGTGTTGGACCGAAGATGTCGTGCACTTTCCCTATCATTCTCCCTTCAGAAGTAAAAACGGGTGCTCCAAGCTGCGGTGTTCTGGCGGAACGTACTATGATTCTTCCCTTGCTGGAGACATGTGAAATATTCCCTAAACTCTTCATAATTCACCGAAAATTTTATATAGTGTACTCTTTACTTACTACTATATAAATGTTTCGATAATTTTATATTAAAACAGTGTTTGATGTACAGGGATGTGCATGGTTTTCTTGAGTCAATCCCCAGGGGCCATTATGTATCTCCCGTAATACAGCGCTGCGAGAAAACCTATAATGGTGGGTGCAAAGTAACTTGCGATTCTATCAACCACACTGGCAGCCATGACATAATCAGCCCCTATCCCTGCAACAGCAAATAGACCCACAAGTATACCCTCCCTCAGTCCAAGGGATCCCGGTAGAAGTGGTAAAAGTGATATCAGGATCCCCACGGTGTATATTATTATAAGGGGCACTGCAGGTGGTGAAACCCCAACTGCCAGGAAGCAAATATAGATGCGGCAAACATCGAGGGCCCACATTCCAAGTGAAACAAAAATGCCCGCCATAAAGACCCTCTTATCAGTTATCGCTGTTGAAAAGCCCTCACTGAACCTGTTTATATAGAATATGACCCTCTCATGTATTCTGGAGAAACTGACATCCCCCTTCCTGAACCTTGAAAACCACTCCACAGCTCTTCTCACAACAGATAGGGCAAGCCTCTGGGCAATATCACGGTTCATTCCGGCATAGATTGCAGCGGAAAAAAATGCTATTGTGAAAAAGATCAGGACACTCACAACAACCCTCGTCCAGATGGATATGCTCCAGGTCATGATGAGGACCGCTGAGAGAATTGATATAACCGCAAAGGGTATGAACTCAAAGACCCTGTCTGCCGTTGAAGACGCGAAACCTATCTCAAATGGCGTCCCTTCAACCTCCCGCAGGAGGTATGCCCTTAGTGGCTCGCCACCTGCGGCCCCTGGGGTTATGTTGTTACCGAAGATGCTTGCAAAAAGAAGCATCATGAGCCTGGGAAACGATGGAGCATCATCAACCAGGTTCAGTATAAGCCTCCATCTCAACGTCCACAGCACAAGTATAAGTGCCTCCAGGAGAAAGTTCAATGCAAGAAAATAGGGGCTGGTCCTCTCAAGGGCCCTCAGAATATCCCCAAAGCCTGCAAATAATCCTATAATGAATATGAGAACAGCAACAGCAATGAAGGAGAGAACTATGGTACGCTTATTCTCCCCAATGTAAGCAAAAACGTCCCTCTCTCCCATGGAAACCCACTACTTCAATCCAAGAATCTCAGAAAGGGTGAAGCCCTCGGCAAGTTTCTCCTTGATGGATGATTCCTTCTTTTTGATTTCCATTGCTGCACGAACAACTTCAGGCACAATCTCAGCGGGAACCACAACCACTCCAGATTCATCTCCAAATATGAGGTCTCCACTCTCAACTCTGACACCGTCGCACTCAAGGGTCACGTTGAGCCCCCCCTCTGCCAGCGGTTCCCCTGCACAGGGGACATAATCCCTGGAGAATACCGGAAATTCAAGTTGAAGAAGTGCATCCCTATCCCTGCAGGATCCGTAGATCACAGCACCTGCTATGCCCTTAGTCATGGCGGTTTTTGATGTGAGCTCTCCCCAGACGGCCATATCATCGCCATCAGTCCCTATGAAAACAACATCACCTTTACCTGCAGCGTCTATGGCCAGTACAGAGGTCCCCCAGTCACTGCTTGATGTGCTTGCGGTCACAGCCCATCCGCAGAGCCTGAGGTTGTTAACAGGCTTTATGGAGTGTATAACCCCACTTATACCTGCCACCGCCTTGAGTGCATCTGAAACCTGGGGGGCTGATATGTCAGAAAGGAGCCTCAGGGGATCCCGCGGGCTGCGGAAACTTCTCAGGCGTTCAATGGGTTTTATGCCCTTTATGGCCATGTAATCAATCCTGAGGAGTTGTAACCTCTTCCACCATGGTTTTTCCAGCTACAACTTCGTCAACGCTGTGAATGGAGCCCCCATAACTCTCAATGGCCCTTGTTATCTCATCAAAATCCAGGTCGTTTCCCTGAATCGTGACCTTGATGTTCTCTGTCTCCTTATCGATCTCCATGAGGGTTATGTTAACACCCTCAACGCCCCTGAGTTCACTCAGGTACTTGGCATATTCAGGTATTATGGGTTCGTGTGGTTTTAGTATATCCAGAACAATTCTTATAAGGCCCTTAGCCACCATCTTTCCTCCATGATTCTTTAAAATGATATGGGTATTATGATAGAAAGGATATTTAAATATAGTCCCATTCCAGCAAGGGACATCTGTGATTATTTTATATATCAGTATCTCCATATAAAATATAGATATTATCAAGCTACTGAAAGGGCTCAATATGTCTCTTATAAAGCTTCAGCAGATAACACATGAAATAAATGAACTTAAGTACCAGGGAGAACTTGGAGTACCCATTCTCATCGAGGGCCGGAAGGACGAGGAGGCCCTCCGGGAACTGGGTGTCGAGGGACCCTTCATAAAGGTTTCAGGATCCATGATGGGACTTTCTGAAATCGCCCTCAGGGCAGCCAGAGCCTCGAGGGTTATCATACTTACAGATTTTGACCGTAAGGGCAGTGAACTTGCAAAAAGATTGTACACTGATATACAGAGCCTTGGAGCAAATCCAGACCTCAGAATACGACGAAGACTCATGGGGATGACCAGAAGATACATCAAGGACATACAGAGCCTTCCTTCATACATCGAAAGGCTGAAGCTGGAGGTATGCCCGTACCCCCTTGATAATATCTGAAAACTGTTATCATCATATTTTTTCAATTTGATAACCAGTTCATTCCTCAAAGGAGGGTTTACATGGGAAAAGAAGAAATAAGTACAACCAAATACCTCATTCACGCTCAAATTAATGCTAACGGAATCGTTGAGAAACCTGATGTTGTTGGGGCAATATTCGGACAGACTGAAGGTCTTCTCAGCAATGACCTGGATCTCAGGGAACTCCAGAAGACAGGTAGAATCGGCAGGATCAAGGTCAACATCACATCAAGGGGTGGTAAATCAAAGGGGGAGATAATCATCCCATCAAGCCTTGACCGTGTTGAAACCGCCATACTCGCAGCTTCCCTTGAAACAATAAACCGTGTCGGACCATGTGAGGCCTACATACAGGTCACAAAGGTTGAGGACGTCCGTGCGGTTAAACGTAAAAGGGTCGTTGAGAGGGCCAAGGAGATATACGCCAGCATGATGGAGGAAGTGACCCCTGAAAGCCTCAGAATGATCGAAGAGGTCAAGGAGGCCATGAGGGTCCATGAAATCACAGAGTATGGTGATGAAAAGCTTCCAGCAGGACCCAACGTTGAGACCTCAGACGCCATACTTGTTGTGGAGGGAAGATCCGACGTCCTCAACCTCCTCAAGTACGGTATAAAGAACGCCATCGCAGTTGAGGGGGTCAGTGTGCCCAAAACCGTTGCAGAGCTCACAAAGAAGAAAACGGTCACAGCCTTTGTCGATGGTGACAGGGGCGGGGAACTGATCCTCAAGGAGCTCCTCCAGGTGGGGGATATAGACTACGTCACAAGGGCACCCAAGGGCAAGGAGGTGGAGGACCTTGAGAAGGATGAGATCATGATGGCCCTCAGAAACAAGGTGCCCGTTGAGCAGTTCTACCATGACCTGGGGATGCAGAAGGAGAAGAAGAAATCAGAGGACAAGATGGTGCTCCTCCGGAATATCCTGAAGGAACTTGAGGGGACAGGAAATGCCGAGATACTCGATGACGCCCTCAATATACTGAAGGAGGTCAAGGTGGAGAACCTCTACGATGAACTAAGTCGCGCCAACAATCACCCCTACGCTGTGGTCTTTGATGGTGTGATAACACAGCGCCTCGTGGACCTTTCCTTTGAAAAGGGGCTCAGATACCTTGTGGCTGTGAGGAGCGGGGACATTGTCAAGAAACCCCACAACCTCAAACTCATAACAGGCCACACCTGAACCCATGGAAGGCATAAAAATGTATGTCGACATGAACCGTGAGTACCTGAAGGATATAAACACAACAGAAGACGTTAAGATACCTGAAGACCCCCTTGAGAGGGTCATAGGGCATGAGGACGTCATGCCCATGATAAAGATAGCTGCAAAGCAGAGGCGGCACCTGCTTCTCGTGGGACCGCCAGGTATAGGAAAGTCCCTCCTTGCACAGGCAATATCATTTCACCTCCCTGAACCATCAGAGGAGATAACAGTTGTCCATAACCCTGAAAGACCTGAAAGACCATTCGTTGAGGTTAAAAACCGCAAGGAAATAGAGGATGAAATTCTTGAGATTGAAAGGGCTGAGGGTGAACTCATAGATCCCCATAGTGTCCCTGAGGCGGTTGCAGAACGCCTGGGATTCAAGTGCATACACTGCGGCGAGTACAGCAGCGCCTACAACAGCATCTGCCCCAAATGTGGCGGCGATAAGTTCTCCCACATTAAGGCAAGGAGGAAACACATCGGAGACCTCCTCGGAATGTTCGAGATGAGTTCAGGGAGCCTCAGCGTGCCCCAGAAGAGGGTCACAACCACCAGGATCATGGATGGTGTTGAGGAGGTTGTGATCTACGAGAGGGTTGGTGGAGACAGCATCAAGGTCCTTGATCAGAGGGCCCTTGAAAAGAGGAGGCAGATGGTTGAAGAGAAACCCAGGAACGTCATAGTCCCCCTTGAGAGGAAAACCTTCATTCAGGCCACGGGGGCAAGTGAAACCGAACTCCTGGGTGATGTCCGCCATGACCCCTATGGGGGACACCCTGACCTGGGTTCCCAGCCCTATGAACGTGTGGTCCCGGGCGCAATCCACGAGGCCCATGAGGGCGTGCTCTTCATAGACGAGATAGTCCACATAGCAG
The DNA here is from genome assembly GCF_026692625.1 of Methanothermobacter sp. DP. Taxonomy (NCBI): domain Archaea; kingdom Methanobacteriati; phylum Methanobacteriota; class Methanobacteria; order Methanobacteriales; family Methanobacteriaceae; genus Methanothermobacter; species Methanothermobacter sp. DP. The sequence continues at coordinate 992,399 of NZ_CP113501.1, forward strand.
GCCTTCAGAGGTTCATATTCACTGCCATGCAGGATAAGACATTCCCAATAGTCGGCAGAAACCCCCAGAGCGCCGGGAGTTCCGTTAAGGTTGATGAGGTCCCCTGTGACTTCATATTCGTGGGTGCCTGTAACATTGCTGATCTCCAGTACATACTCCCCCCTCTTCGCTCAAGGGTTCAGGGGGAGGGCTATGAGCTTCTCCTGAATACCACGATGCCCGATACTGAGGAAAACAGGGCAAAAATCGCGCAGTTTGTTGCACAGGAGATAGAGCTTGATGGAAAGATACCCCATGCACGGGCTGCCGCTGTGGAACTCCTTATTGAGGAGGCGAGGAGAAGGGCCAGGGCCGTTGATGACATGGATGATGCCCTTACACTCCGCCTCAGGGACCTTGGTGGTGTTGTGAGGATGGCCGGGGACCTTGCGGTAATGGATGGCAGCGAATACATCGAGACCAAGCACATGGAGGTTGCAATAAGGAAGGCTGTTTCCATTGAGGACCAGATCCTCAGGAGGTACAAGAGCTATGAGAAGGCCCTTGAGAAGGACCTCTCAAGTTCACAGAGGATGTCACATCAAAGTTATAACAGTGAGAACATAGATCGAAGCTACATGTGATATGCCACTGATCCGCAAGATTTAAGTGGGCATTTATGGTAGATACCATGAACATGAAGAGAGAGTCAGAGGAAAAACAGGGTCTTCTTGAACGCTACAATTTCCCGGAACTCATTGAGGACTACCTTGTGGAACTTGAAATCAGGAACTACTCCCCCAACACCATCAAAACCTACAGGTCAATTGTTAAAAATTTCTACGAATTTCTGATGGAGGAGGATGACCTCTACGATGATAGAAGGGTTCTGAGGTCCTTCAAGAGGTACATACAGTACCTTAAGAGGGATAAGAACGTCACCCAGAACTACATTTATCTTGTTACCGTTGTTATCAAGAAGTTCTTTGAGTTCAGTGAAATAGACTGCTTGCAGGAGGTCAAGGCTCCCAAGAGGACGAAGTCCCTACCCAAGTCCCTCAATGAGGATGAGGTTATGAGGCTCATAAATGCCGTTGAACTCTCAGATGATGGTTCGGCCATTAAGAGGTTCATAAAGACCAGGGACAGACTGATACTCTCGCTCCTTTATTCTTCGGGTCTCAGGGTCTCTGAGCTTGTTTCACTCAAGGTCAATGATATTGACACCGGTGAGCGGACAATTAGGATAAGGGGTAAGGGTGATAAGGATCGTATAGTCCTGTTTGATGAGAGCACAAGGGACCTCCTTGTGGAGTACCTCAGGGGGAGGATCCATGAGAGTGAGTACCTCTTCCTAAACCGCTTCGGGGACCCCCTCACACCAAGGTACGTCCAGATGATGATAAAGAACTACGCCCGGAAGGCAGGTATAAACAAGAAGGTGACCCCACATATCCTCAGGCATTCCTTTGCAACCCATCTCCTAAAGAATGGTGTGGACATAAGGGCCATACAGCAGCTTCTGGGGCATTCAAACCTTTCAACAACCCAGATATACACCAGTGTGGATATGCAGACCCTTAAAAATGTTTATGACCGTGCAAAGCTCCTCTAGCTTCAATCTTATTTTTCCAGTGGGTTATCCTCAGTGAGTGGTGTCTGATACCAAAAATTATATAAACTACAACAGCAATATATCCATAGATTTGAATATATTGATCTGGAGGTTAAAGGTTGTTACAGGAATTTGCCGATTATGTGACCTACAATCTTATTGGGCTTGAACCCGCATCACACCTGGGAAGCGCTGTTAACTTCTTCATATACGACACCATAAAGATATTCATCCTCCTTGCAACACTCATATTCGTCATATCATTCATAAGGACATACATACCCCCCAACAGGGTCAGAGAGATCCTTGAAAAAAGGCACAAGTATACAGGAAACTTCATTGCAGCCCTTGTAGGTATAATAACACCATTCTGTTCATGTTCTGCGGTCCCGCTATTCATAGGGTTCGTTGAGGCTGGCGTGCCTCTGGGAGCCACATTCTCATTCCTCATATCCTCCCCTATGATAAACGAAATAGCAATAGTGCTCCTCCTGGGACTCTTCGGGTGGCAGATAACCGCATTCTACATCATATCAGGGTACATAATAGCGGTAATTGGCGGTGTGCTCATAGGAAAACTCAAAATGGAAAGCCAGCTTGAAGACTACGTCTATGAGACACTTGAGAAGATGAAGGCGCTGGGCACAGCAGATGTTGAGCTCCCTAAACCAACCCTCAGGGAAAGGTACATCATAGCAAAAAACGAAATGAAGGATATACTCCGCAGGGTCTCGCCCTACATAATAGTCGCGATAGCCATAGGCGGATGGATACACGGCTATCTACCATCCGATTTCCTGCTGCAATATGCCGGTTCAGACAACATCCTCGCAGTCCCCCTGGCTGTACTCATAGGTGTCCCCCTCTATTCAAATGCAGCAGGGACCATACCCCTCATATCAGCACTCATAGAGAAGGGAATGGCTGCCGGAACCGCCCTGGCACTTATGATGTCAATAACAGCCCTATCCCTTCCAGAAATGATAATCCTCAGGAAGGTTATGAAGTCCAGGCTCCTTGGAACATTCATAGCAATACTCGCAGTCTCCATAACACTTACAGGTTACCTATTCAACCTGATAATATGATTGAGGTGATAAGATGAAGATACAGATATACGGTACAGGATGTGCAAACTGCCAGATGCTTGAGAAAAATGCAAGGGAAGCCGTTAAGGAACTGGGAATAGATGCAGAGTTCGAGAAGGTGAAGGACATGGACGAGATACTTGAAGCGGGACTCACAGCTCTCCCGGGACTTGCAGTTGACGGTGAACTCAAAATCATGGGAAGGGTCGCCTCAAAGGAGGAGATAATGAAGATCCTCTCCTGATCCACTTTTTATGGTGAATTCAATGGTCAAGGAAGAAAAGGGTTTTGAGGGTAAAATAAAGGCCATGATCTCCTCAAGGGCCTGCGCATGCCAGACAGGTATCCTTGAAAAGAAAAAATCAGGACTCAGATATGTTAACTGTAAGGGATGCGGCAAACTATTCAAAACCGACAGGGACACAGATTACTGTATGGACTGTGAAAGAAAAATGAAATGATGATCTAAATGGAAATATCATTCATAGGTGGGGGGCGGGTAGTAAGAATAATCATTGGAGGCCTTCAGAGGGTCGGGAGGACTCCAGAGGACGTTATGGTCTGTGACACCGATGGGGGAACACTGAAGAGTCTGGAGGAAGAGTTCAGTGTTAATACATCAACCGACTGCAGAAACGCTGAGGGGGACCTGATCTTCCTGGCGCTCCACCCACCTGTCCTGAAGGATGTCCTCGCCAATATAAAGCCGCCCAGGGATTCCCTGGTGGTATCCCTTGCACCAAGAATAAGCATGGGTTACATGCAGAATGCCATGAACCACCCAAAGGTTGCGAGGGTTATATCCAATGCCCCATCAATCATCAACAGGGGATACAACCCATTCTGCATAGCCACTGAAGCATCCCAATCAGATAAAGAAAATCTGAAATCAATTTTTGACGCTTTAGGAGACTTTCCAGAGGTTGATGAGGAAAAACTTGAGGCATACGCAATTATAACTGCAATGGGCCCCACCTATCTATGGTTCCAGCTGGATGAACTTGAAAGGCTGGCCGTGGACTTCGGGATGGACACCGAAGAGGTCAGGACGGCAGTCTCATCAATGACCCTTGGTGCGGTTGAAGCATTCTACAGCTACCCTCAAAGAGATGTGCTCATGGACCTGATTCCCATAAAACCCATCACCACTGAAGAAGACCATATAAGATCCATTTACAGGGATAAACTCACGGCACTCTACCGGAACCTTAAGGAGAAACTTTAAAGTATTTATGGATGAATTATCTGGAGGTAAAAGATGTATAAACGGATACTGCTTGCAACAGATGGATCCGAATGCTCAAATCAGGCCGCGGAATACGCCATTGAAACCGCCAGGCAGAACCAGGCAGAACTCATAGCACTCTCAGTCACCGAAACAAAGGCACTCCAGAATCTCCCGGTTGAGGAACTAACAAAGAAGGTTACAGAACTCTTCAGAAGGGAATCCGAGGAAGCTCTGGAGAGGGTCGAGGAACTCGCAGGCTCCATGGAGGGTCCTGCTAAGGTTCGGAAGATGGTGCTTGAGGGTCAGGCGGCAGATACCATCCTCAGGGTCGCTGATGAGGAAGGTGCTGATCTCATAGTCGTTGGTGCTTCAGGAAAGCACGCCCTTGAAAGGTTCATTCTGGGGAGTGTCTCAGAGAAGGTTGTAAGGCACTCAACCGTCCCTGTACTGGTGGTCCACAGCAAAAAACAGAAATGCTAGGTAATTGTTATGAGGACATGTTCAGCAGATAAACCAAGCCCTGAACAGCTTGAGAGACTTAAGGAAAGACTTGAAAGGCTACCTGATGATGATAAAATAGAAAGGGATGCAAATGCCCTTAAGGCCCTCGCCGACCCGACGAGGCTCAAGATAATCCATCTCCTATCTGAAGGGGAGCTGTGTGTCTGTGAAATCATGGCAGCACTCGAAAAGCCCCAGCCAACGGTCTCACATCACCTCAACATACTCAAAAGGGCAGGTTTCCTTAAATCAGAGAAGATAGGGGTGTGGGTCCACTACATGCTATCAGATGACAGCCTCCCCTCAAAGGTCGAATACCTCCTGAATGACCTGGAATACTGAAATGGTTCTGGGCATCCAAAGATTTCTTTTATCATGACATTCTGTCACTGTAGACCTGTTCAGTGAATTCAAATGTAAATTTAACTCCCCTTTCAGGTTTTTCCACCCTTATATTCCCCCCAAGCTGCATGGAAAGGTTTTCAATCATCCTGAACCCAAAGGATCCCCCATCCGGGAATCTTACTCCCTCTGGAAGTCCCCTTCCATTATCAGTGTATACCAGCAGGTAGGAGCCATTCATTTTTTCAATGGAAATCGTTATCCTCCCCTCACCCTCAAATGCATGTTTCAGTGAATTTGATATCAGTTCCGATATTATGAGTGCCAGTGGGACCCCAGTGTCCATATTCAGGCACACATCATCTGCCATTATATCCAGACGGACAGATGATGATGCACCATATGATTCTAGAAGCTGGGAGGAGATGCTTCTGAGGTAATCACCAAAATCAATAATGTAGCTGCCACCTGATGGGTACGCCCTCTCATGTATAACCGCGATTGACCTCAGCTGGTTAACGTAGTCCCTGAAGAAGTGCTCCATGGCGGGATCCTCAGCATACCTTATCTGAAGTGAAAGAAGGCTTATGATAAGCTGAAGGTTATTCTTGACCCTGTGGTGAAGTTCTCTGAGAAGAGCTTCCTTCTCAGCTATTGACCTTTTAAGGTATTCATTCAGGGTTCTTTCACGGATGAGTTTAAGTCTGTTCCTCTTTGCCTCATGCTTGTGGATTGCCATCTCAAGGTTGACCTTGAGGTCCCTCTCATGGAATGGCTTCAGCAGGTATGCATAGGGCTCTGTTTCACCGGCCCTCTTGAGGATATCGTTGCTGCTGTAGGCTGTGAGGTATATGATGGGTACGTCCATCTTCTCTGTTATGATCCTCGCAGCCTCTATCCCATCCATTTCACCTGCAAGCATGATGTCCATTATTATGGAGTCTGGCTGGAGGTCCTCAATTCCCTCAAGGAGATCCTCAGCCGAATGAAATATCGCAGGAACCTCATAGCCCTCACCTTCAAGTATAACCCTGATATCCTGGGCCACCAGCTCCTCGTCCTCCACAATGACAACCCTTCTCCTCATCATCAACCACCAAGATCGAATGTGATCCTGAATACCGCGCCATTCTGATTTTCTGCCGAAATTGAGCCCTTAATTCTGCTTAACATGAAATTAACCAGCCTTAGACCGAAACCTGGAGGATCTGAAAGATCAAGGTCCTCGGGTAAGCCAGAACCATCATCGGCAACCATCAGGACCCCTGAACCTTTGAATGATTCAAGTTCAACTTTTATCTCCCCTGAATCTCCGGTACCGTGCTTTATGGCATTTGTTACAAGTTCGTTGACTATCAGACCTATGGAAACCGCGGTGTTGATCCCTGCCTCAATTTCAGCCAGGTTCACCCTGAACACCACATCCCTGCCGCGGCACATGCCCTTAAGTTCACCAATGAGTTCCTCAATGTAGTCAGATAGGTTCACGGCCATCCCGTTTCTGGAGCCATAGAGCCTCTCATGTACGAGGGATATCGACCGCACCCTGTTCTGGCACTCGGTGAATATCTCAAGGGATTCCTCATCATCTATGTACCTGGACTGAAGCCTCAGGAGGCTTATGATAAGCTGAAGGTTATTCTTGACCCTGTGGTGTATCTCAGACATCAAGAATTCCTTCTCCCTAAGAGAGGCCTCCAGGGATTCTCTGATGTTTTTGTCCTCTGTTATATCCTGCTTTATTCCTATCATGGATATGGGGTTCCCGCGGGAGTCAGAGAGTACCTTTGCCCTGAAAAGTACATATGCCACTGAATCATCCCGCACCACCCTGTACTCCGCCTCAAAGGGCTCCTTTTTTGTGATTGAATCAATGAATGACTCCCTGTCTTCAGGGTGGATCCTTGATACCATCTCATCAAGGGTGCCCCCAAAATCATCCTTTCTGATTCCAAGTATCCTCAGGGCCTCATCGGAACATGAAAGTGTTTCTGACTCAAAATTCCACTGCCAGCTTCCGATCTTACCTATCCTCTGAGCCTCCTTCAGCTGCCAGTGACTTTCTGCGAGGGACCTTCTTGTCCTCTCAAGTTCCCTCTCCTTTTCAACCTCCCTTAGGGCTCTTCTTATTGCAACGGGAACCTTTGAGAAGTTGCTCTTAAGAACATAATCAGTGGCCCCACTCTTAAGTGCCTTCACAGCGAATTCCTCACCTATCTTTCCACTCACGAATATGAAAGGCACATCTGGACACAGCTTGCGTGCTATTGCCAGGGCAGAGAGGCCATCAAAGGATGGTAGTGAATGGTCAGCCAGTATAACATCCGGCCTGAATTCATGAAGTGCCCTTACAAAGTCCTCCTCACTTTCAACAGTTTCTGAGATGAAATCAATTCCTGAGCGACTTATCTCCCTCTCCATAAGTTCAACGTCAAGGGGGACATCCTCAAGTATGAGAATCCTGCATGTCATCCTATCCTCTTTTAGCTATGATTCCTAAATGAATGTGTCGAAAAGGTCATATTTATGCGCCGCAGTCATGATCTATAACACCTAAATCTGCTGGGCAAGTCTTATTTATCTGTCTCCCTATAATATACTTATGAGAAAATTCAGAAGACCCCTCGTTGTACTCAGCCGCTGCATCGAACATGATCACTGTCGCTATGACGGCTCAATGATATCCAGCCCCTTTGTGAGGCAGTTCTCTGATTACGCGGATTTCATCACAGTGTGCCCCGAGGTTGAGATGGGTCTGGGTGTTCCAAGACCACCCATACATATAATCATGAAAAACGGGGAATTCAGACTTTTTCAACCCGAAACCGGCAGGGATCTGACAGAGGAGATGAATTCATTCATAAGCTCCTTCCTGGATTCCCTGGATAAAGTCGATGGATTCATATTAAAGAACAAGTCTCCATCATGTGGTATAAGGAACGTTAAGGTCTACATGGGCGCCGGTAAAAGACCTGGCAGCCATGGGGTGGGGTTCTTTGGAAGGGCTGTGATGGAAAGGTTCCCCCACCTCCCCCTTGAGGATGAGGGGCGCCTCAGGAACCTTCAGATAAGGGAGGATTTCCTCATAAAGCTCTACCTGGTGAGGGACTTCCGTGCGGTGAGAGACCTGGCTGACCTCATAGAGTTCCACACGTCAAACAAGCTGCTCCTCATGTCCTACAGTCCAGAGGGGCAGAGAACACTCGGGAGGATAATAGCAGATCAGAAGAACCATGATGACACCCTCAGGAGATACTCCGAAACCCTCTGCAGCGTTATAAAAGACCCTCTGAAACCTGAAAGAATCATAAACAGCCTCCTGCATGCCTTTGGCCACTTCTCATCAGAACTAAATGGAAGGGAGAAGAGTTATTTCCTTGAATCAGTTGAGGGGTACCGTAAGGGGATCATGCCACTTCTTGTGCCCCTCAGCATACTGAGGTCATGGGTCGTGAGATTCAGGGATGACTACCTTAAGGGCCAGACTCTCTTTGAACCATACCCCCGTGAACTTGTTCCTGTAACCCTCATCGTTTGAGGTGGCGGTGATGATACATGATGAGAGGATAAGGAGCCTCAACACTGAAAAACCAGCCAGGGATGGTAAGTATGTCATCTACTGGATGCAGGCCTCGGTGAGGGCACACTGGAATCATGCCCTTGAGTATGCAATTGAAACTGCCAACAGCCTCCATAAACCGCTGATTGTCATATTTGGACTCACAGATGAATTCCCCAATGCCAACTCCCGCCACTACAGGTTCCTCATAGAGGGCCTGAGGGACGTGGAGGATGCCCTCATGAAGAGGGGTGTGAGGCTCGTGGTTGAAGGTGAAAGGCCCCCCTCAGCTGTTATTAAATACGCGGATGAGGCCTCTGCAGTGGTGGTGGACAGGGGATACCTTGACATTCAGAGGGAATGGGTGGATGAACTCGCTGAATCACTCCACATCCCATTGATGCAGGTTGAAAGCAACGTTATAGTACCCGTTGAAACAGCCTCCCCCAAGGAGGAATACTCTGCAGGGACCTTCAGACCAAAGATAACAAGGGAGCTTGAAAGATTCATGGTCCCCCTCCAGGAGCGAAGGCTGGCTGTGGATTCCCTTGACCTTGACCCGGGCCCTGAACTTGATGATGTCACCGGAAAATTCAGGGCCCCTGAGGAACTGGAGCCCTCCAGATTCAGGGGTGGGACCTCTGAGGCAATAAGGCTATTTGATGAGTTTCTTTCAGAGAAACTTTCATGCTTTGAGAAGTACAGGAATGACCCTGTGAAGAACTGCCTATCAAATATGAGCCCGTACCTTCATTTCGGACATATATCACCGCTTTACCTTGCCATGAAAGCATCAAAGACGGGTGAATGCCCTGAATTCCTTGAGGAACTCATTGTGAGAAGGGAACTCAGCATGAACTTTGTGCACTACAGTGAGAATTACAGCAGCATAAGCTGCCTTCCTGACTGGGCCCAGAACACCCTCATGGAGCACGCAAGGGACCCCAGGGAATACGAGTACACCCTCAGGGAATTTGAGGAGGCCAGAACCCATGACCCCTACTGGAACGCAGCCCAGAAGGAGATGGCTATCACCGGGAAGATGCACGGTTACATGAGGATGTACTGGGGTAAAAAGATTCTTGAGTGGACAGATCACCCTGAAAGGGCCTATGACATAGCACTTTGCCTCAATGATAAGTATGAGATAGATGGAAGGGACCCCAATGGCTTCACAGGGGTTGCCTGGTGTTTCGGTAAACATGACCGGGCCTGGGCCGAAAGGGAGATATTCGGAAAGGTCAGGTACATGAATGACCGTGGACTTGAACGGAAATTTCAGATAGGTGAATATGTGAGGAGAGTTCAGGAGCTGGAAGAGTAAATGATGCCAGACATTATTTTATCACAGAGAACATTCCACAGAACAAACACCTAATGAAAAACCCTCACCCAGCAAAACTTTTTTATCATCCTACACCCAATTATCTAAGGGATTCCAATTATTCTCACTCCATGGAGGTTATGATATGAACATTGACCTTGAAGGATACTACAGGATACGTTACAGTCTGTTCAGATGGAGACACAATCAGACATGGATCAGCAAGACAGTCATGGCATTTTTCATGGCCTGTGTAACAGGGATAATGGCCCAGGTTGTGATTCCACTACCCTGGACCCCGGTACCCATCACAGCCCAGACACTGGCAGTCCTCATGTCCGGTGTTGTCCTTGGAAGGTACTGGGGTGGGCTGAGCCAGGTCATATACGTCCTTATTGGTGCCGCTGGAGTGCCCTGGTTTGCCGGTATGACAGGTGGAGCCGCTGTACTGATGGGTGCAACAGGGGGATATCTCATTGGATTCGTTCTTGCAGCGCTGCTGCTGGGCCACTTCGTTGACAGACACATAAGATCAAGGAAATTCACACCGATGCTGGCACTGATGCTTGTTGCAAACTTTGGCCTTATCTACATCCCAGGACTTCTTGTTCTGGGCCTCTGGACCCTGCAGACAACAGGACACATGCCATCAGCATGGGAACTTCTTGTCATGGGGCTTTTACCGTTCATACCCGGCGATCTGCTTAAGATAACAGGGGCTGCAGCAGTTACAAGGGCCATAACACCAAAGGAGCCCTACGGTGAAGAGGTTGACGTCCATAAATTCCCTGAATGGAGGCTGCCCTGAACTGATAATCAGGGCACATCACCTCCTCTGTATGCAGGGGTTTCAGGGATACGGCTACAGCAGGGAATTCATTGATAATATGGAGAGGATCCTCAAGTGGATCCATGATAATCCCAAGAAGCCAATAATGATTGTTGATTTTCCAGATGATATCTGTGCCGCATGTCCATTCCTTAATGGATCCACCTGCCTGCGGGCCGAAGACACCGTGAGGCTCATGGATCGGATGCTCATGGATTTACTGGGTATAAAGAGTGGGGATGAACTGACATCCACAGAAATCGATGGCCTCATCTCCCCCCTCATAGATTCCCCTGAATTAAGTGAGATATGCGGTGAATGTTCCTGGATTGACGTCTGCCTGGTACACAGAAACCCAAGGTGAAAAATAATGATCCGGCGAAAACTCGGTTCAACTGACATATCTACTTCGATACTGGGGATAGGTGTCATGAGGTTCCCCGAGGTGAATGGAAGACTTGAAAGAGGGTCTGCAGCGAAAATTATGGACTTTGCCCTTAAGAACGGCATAAACTACATTGACACCGGTTACACCTACCATGGCGGTGAAAGCGAGGTCTTCGTTGGTGAATTTCTCTCAGAAAATAGTGACTACAGGGACGATGCGGTGGTGGCAACCAAGCTTCCCACCTGGCTCGTTAACAGGAGCGAGGACATGGATGTCTACTTTGAGGAGCAGATGAAGCGCCTCAGAGGCAAAATTGATATATACCTCCTTCACAACCTCAAAAAGGATTCCTGGCTGACCCTCAAGGATATGGGGGTCCTTGATTTTCTTGACTCACTCAGGGATGATGGAATCTATGTTGGATTCTCATTCCATGATACAGCTAACGTATTCTTTGAGATAGCAGACTCATATAGCTGGGATGTCATTCAGGTCCAGCACAATATAGTGGATGACCACCAGGCAAACCCCACCACCCTTGCATATGCCCGCGGACTTGGTGCCGGTACTGTGATAATGGAGCCGCTGAGGGGAGGCTCACTTGTACGTAACATCCCACAGGAGGTCAAGGAGATATATGAAATGGCCAGGACCCCCCGAAAACCTGTGGAGTGGTGTCTTAGGTATCTATGGGATATGGATGATGTTGACGTGGTTCTAAGTGGTATGGGAAGTGTATCAGAGATCAGGGAAAATGTTGAAATTGCATTGAATTCCCAAAAGCTCACGGAAGATGACCGCGAAATTTTGAGGGAAGTTAAAAGGGCCTACCGCATGAGGAAGAGTGTTCCCTGTTCAGAATGCGGATACTGCATGCCCTGCCCTGAGGGTGTTGACATACCCCGCAATTTCAGACTTATGAATGACGTATACAGGTTCATGAGCACCGGGGGCGTGGAAACTGAGTACAGGAAGATCATGGATGCCAGGGAACGTGCATCAAACTGTTCCGGCTGCGGCTCATGCATGCCCTGCCCCCAGATGATCGATATACCCTCTGAACTCAGGAGGGTCCATGAAAAACTTGGATAGGTGAACCCCTTGATTGAAAGGATCAAGTACTCAATCAAGATTGCGGTGATACTCGCTGTGCTTGGCTCAGCCGTCCTCTTTATATGGGGGATGATTGGGAGGATGGCTGTGGACTGGAACGTTCTGAGATCAGCCATTGAAGGTTTTGTTGCATTTGGAATATTCGGATTCATACTGGGATTTCTGATATATGACCTTGAACCCTAAATTTAAATGGAGTTACAGAAGGGCAAAATGGACCTAAAATCTCTGATATGTGACCTTGAATCATAGCTACATGGATAATGACTTATATATCCCCCAACATAGTATTGATAGGGGGTGTGATTTCTTTGAAGGTTCCTGAAAATTTCAACCTCATCGTGACCCTAAGCGGTCAGAAGGGTGGCCCTGCAGGTGAGGAGATAGTTGGCATTGAAGAGATCGATATGGCGCTTTCAAGGTACGAAGGCGAACTCAGGGTCAGGGATTCTGATTTTCCAAATGTCCTGAAATTTGATCTTGATATGGACCCATTTGAGGCTGTTAATATAATCAGGAATTCTCCAACAACTGTAATATCCAAGGTCGTCCCTGTTGAGGCTGTTGTGAGAACAAGGCTGGACAGTATAATCGAAAGGGTTGCGAGCCTGGTATCTGAGAAGGTTAATGCAGGAGAGAGTTTCAGGGTAATCTGTGACCTCCGGGGGCGCAGGTACATAAAGTCTCCAGAGGAGGTCGTTGAAGCAGTTTCAGAGTTTTTAATGGAGAGGTTTCCAGTTAAGGAGTCTGAGGATCCTGACTGGATTATACAGATAGAGGTTGTCGGTGAGGCAACAGGTGTGAGCGTACTCAAGCCCCATGATGTTCTGAAGAAGGGGTGAAATTCACATTTTGATATTAAAAATTAGAAAGGAGGTTTTTTCATGAAAATGAATGCGGGTGTCGTCATGGTTCTTTTTGCCATGGCGGTACTGGCTGGAACGGGTTGTGCTGCGGCTGCTAATGCACCCTTAAAAGTTGCCGTGGCTGGAAATACAGCTATAGAAGATGGTGTTTACTACACCATCAACGGTGCCATGCCCACTGTAAAAAGTACCAAGTACACAGCCCCAATTGTCCTCAACAGGTCACTCAACATAAAGTACATGATAATCAAAAACGGCACAGTGAAATACGGCATAATAAACCACGCACTAACAGGAAACATCACCAACAGAACATACCCCAAACTGATATTCAACCAGACACCAATCATAGAACTTGAAAACGACACATACTACAGGATCAAAAACGGCAACATGACACTCTACAGCGGACCAATCGCCCTGACAGGAAACACAATCCTGAAATACTTCAAAAACAGCACAAACACAACAATGATGGGCATAATCAAAAACACGCCTGCAAAACTGGTCAACAAGGTCAGGATATCAAAGGTTAAGGTCAAGAAATGGTACAAAAAATGGTACAAGAGAGGCGGTAAGTGGAGATACACTTGGAAGTACAGATGGACCTACAAACAGGTGAAACAGGCCTACCAGGAACTTCAGGCCACAGCCTGAGTTCCACAAAAATCTCTTTTTTGGTTAATACTGGATTCTGAAAATTTATATTCAGGATCCAAGATAATGTACATTCACAGGTAATAAAGGAGGTTTAATTATTAAAAAACTAAGAACACTGCCCCTTATTCTCCTCATATCATTCATGATGGCAGGGTGCAGCTGCGGTGCAGATTACACCGTGGACAACACGACCTACATGCAGATATTCACGCCCACAGGGGTCTCAGAGAACTTCACCCTCAACGGTACGGATTACACCCTCCAGGATGGGGATACCATCACATTTCTTGAGGGAATATATGAAAACGTTAACATCTTCATTAACAGGGCCATTAACCTTGTTGCATCGGGCATTGTGCAGCTCAACGGGTTCATTGACGTAAGTTCCTCAGCAAACATAACAGGTTTCAGTGTTAATGGATCAATTGAGTTAAACGGTAACAAAAGCTTCCTTAACAGGACAAACATCACAGGCACACTGGTGGTAAACGGTAACTCGTGTGCAGTCAATGGCTCAGGGATATTCAACTCACCCACATCACTTACCGTGATGGGTGATAATGTAACCATAAGCAACAGTCTCATAAACGCTTCAGCATCACATGGTATCCTTGTGACCGGGAAAAACGCAACAATCACAGGTAACACCATAACGAACAGCAACGGAAGCGGAATTTCAATAAGGGGGGATGGCTGTGTGGCCAGCGGTAACACCATCTACCTCTCAAAGGGGGATGGGATAAGCTCAAATGCATCAGGTGTTTCAATATCAGGCAACAGCATATCCTTCAACTCAGGGCACGGTATAAATTCCTCAGGTAATAGTACAAGGATCACCAACAACACGGTGCTCCGTAACAACCTCACAGGAATCCATTCAACAGGCGGATGGGCAAATATAACCCAGAATACCGTCAAGTACTCAGGTGCCGACGGCATCTATGTTTCAGGGAACGGATCCACTGTGCAGGGATCCTATGCACAGAACAACACCCGCAACGGCATACATGTGGCTGGTCCTGGCTGCTCTGTTATCAGTTCATACTCATATTACAACGGTGAAAATGGGGTTTACTCCACAGGTTCAAATGCATCATTCAGTTCTGTGGATGCAAGTTTCAACAGAAAAAACGGTATATATTCCAGAGGAAGCAATGCCAGCTTCTTCTATATAACCAGCGCATCCTACAATGGTGAGAATGGCATACTCTCAGCTGGACAGAATGCAAGCATGCAGATAATACTGGACGTCTCCTCAAATTCCCATAACGGGATCTCAAGCCTCGGGGACAACGCATACATATGGTTTGTTGAGGTTAAAAATAATGGTCTCAACGGTATCTACTCCGCAGGTAAGGACCTTTACCTTTCATATGTGAGGAACGCCACCAACAACACCCTCAGCGGTATCAACTCAACGGGGATCAATGCCAGGATATTTGACGTCACCGTGAAACTCAACAGGCTGCATGGGCTCTATGCTTCAGGATACAACGCCACGGTGGCATACTTCGAAGCACTGGAAAACCTCAAAAACGGCGTATACCTTACAGGGGCCCGCAGCTACATCGTATCAGGGAACGCCAGCTCAAACCATCAGAACGGAGTTCAGGTTAACGGTGCCGATACAATCGTGAGATCTGTGAATGCAACAGACAATACTGCAGCAGGAATAGCTGTCTATGGTAAGAACTCAATCGTATACAACTGCACATCCCTCAGAAACACCGATGGGATATACACTGCAACAAATTCCAGGATAATCCTGACCAGGGTCTCTGGAAACAGAAACTGCGGTGTAAACGCCAGAGGAACCACAGGTGTGGAGGAAAGCACGGTAACAGGTAACAGGTACGGTGTTTATGTCGCCGGTGCCGGTTCAGTTGTCTACTCATCAACCATAAGCAACAACAGGGGCTACGGCATATACGTCGGGGGCTCATCTGTAACCATCTACCGCAACACCCTGCAGTACAATGGTGGCGACGGCATAACTGCAAGGGGAGGCTATGCAAAGATCTACTACAACACTGCAAACAGAAATAAGGGTTCAGGTATAAACTCAGCCTCATACAGGGCAGTTATAGCATACAACAGGGCTTCATACAACAGTTACTACGGCATATATTCCGCAGGCAAGCGTTCAACCCTTGCAAAGAACACAGCAATCGGTAACAAAAATAGAAATATAAGGAGACTCTAAAATTTTGGGATGACCCCCTCCCCTCTCATTTTTTCAGATACTATGCCCTTGGGTATGAAAATCATCCACTATTTTTCCATTACGGGATCAAGAACCCTAATACCCTCCTCCTTAAAGATCATGAACTCCTCCCTGTTCCTGGTGTGAATGGGATATATGGCCTCCGGTTCCACGTCGAGTATCATCTCCACAAGGTCAGATCTTCCTGCATGACCTGAGGAGTGGAACCTCCTGTACTGTGCTATGCCGAAGTGCCTGAGCCAGTTGCTCTCCCTCTCTGCATCAATTTCCATCTCCTCATTGAAGGGTTCAGTCTTGGACTTGATGTAGGCCGCGCCCTCAGGTTTGATGTCTATGAACTCCTTAAAGTCAAAGTAGTCGCACTGGAAGAGGTACTCCCCTGGTTCCTCCTGGAGGTCCCTGTAGGTTATGATGTTATCCAGTTCAAGGAATTGCCTTTCCCATCCCCTGTAATCCTGAACGATGTATTCCTCAGGAAGGTCAGCTGCAGGTATCCATTCGCCATCAAAGCAGACAGATGCATCCTCACCGATGAGTCCCCATGTTTTACGGGGCATATAGACTGCAAGGTCACTCAGAGGTGGGTAACCGAGATCCTCAAAAAGTCTAATTATGTATGCCTGTTTGAGGCTCACTGCAAGTGTCCTATCTGAGTTTCTGGCGGCCAGATAAAATGTCAGGAACCTGTCAAGGTCTCTTATGGGGTAATTGACAATGACAAGTCCCCTGTGGTGTGAGGCTATATCAGCTGTTCTCCTCTCAATATCCTCCTCGAAGGTGCTATTATCCTGGTCTATCCTTGTCCCCTCTGTTATGAGGATGTTTGGGGAAAACTTCCTGGCCTTTTTAACGAATTTTCTGGATTCATGATCCCTTCGACCCTTAAATCTGATGTCTCCGGTGTATACTATTGCCTCCTCTGATTCTATCAGATACGCGCATGACCCTGGAACCGAATGGTCAACCGGTGCCGGTGTGATGCTGAACTCACCAGCCTCAGACTTCCTGTAAGGCTTTAGAATCCTCAATTGCCTTTCCATCTTAATTTTATCCCTCTTATGTGTTGTGCCGCCACTCCTGGTCTTTTTTTCAGAAAAATGAAATTTGGGTTTGTAGTGAAGAAATTCGCCACCACCCTGGGATGTTTCATCAAGGGCCTTCAGTATAAGAAAGCTCTCCTCCATCATGTAGAAGGGTATATCGTGGCGTATGTACCTGAGGCATCCTGCATGGTCGAGGTGGGGGTGGCTCAGAAGCACCCCTGACACCGCCGGCTCCTCCTCAAACTTCATTCCAAGGTACCTCACCTGGTCCTCACGGTAAACCCCCCTTATCCTTGGGAGGGCCCCAAGCTCCATGAGGTCACCGAGACCGTTGAAGCTCCTTGGCTGCAGGAACTCATCAAAGTAGAGTTCCTCAATGTTGAACCTCATCCCAAAGTCCAGGAATATCCCATCACCGTTGCAGGATACCTCTATCCTGTTACCGCCTATCTCATCAACTCCACCATAGAACCTGAAGTCCATATAAACCACCAGGGGTCAGTATGTGAGGAGTGCCAGGAGAATCAATAAGCCCACCATGCAGAGCATGCACCCAGCGACTCCACCACAGCAATCATCATCCATTCAATCACCTTTATGAGTACCCTACCCCATACCATCAGAGAGACAGCAGAGGCGAGTCCAGATTAAACCATGATGGCTCAATAATATTAATTAATATTAAGCATATTTTATAAATATTTTGCTCATCAGCTTTACATTTAAATGGTTTTATAGATCATGGCTGTGAAGGCGCCACTGACTGAACTTCGATTTTTTTATGCTCGAATATTCTGTAAAGCCTTCCGTCTATAAAAGGTCTCATCAGAAGGCCCCTGCTTGACCTGCGGGCGACTTCATGGGCTGGCTGTTAACAGCCTCGATGATCCCACCGGAGCTGAAACTCTTAGCATCTGGAGTGTGAGCTGGACCTATTTTAGCGGAGCAACTGGACCTTCTGGGATCAGAATGAACGCTGCCAGGGTCCCATATAGCTGCAGGTCAGTTTTTCTGCATTGGCCCCTTTTTAAGGAAGAGAGCATCAATCACTGCACATCATCCTGTGAATTAATTTTTTATATTCGTAATAGTGACCTATTACGAAGGTAGCTGTAGGTCCACACGGACATAAGACCCTGAAAATTAAAACTGACATCTGCATCATTCAGTTCATAAAAAAAGAAATAGGTGATGGATTATTTGCCCGGTTGCCATGTTGCCTCGTTGGATCTGCTGGCCCTTCTCCTAAAGAGGTACATGCCCAGACCCCCGACAGCCAGAATAATTGCCGCATACACAGGTATAAACCAGCTTGATGATGCACTGCCGGGATGCTCCGCTGGATTTACTGGTGATGATGTTCCCTGACCGGTAACCTCTTCGACCACAGCACTGGAGTCATCAGATCTTATTCTTTTCATGATCCACGAAATCACTGAAGCTTTTCCTGCTGTCACTGATCCATAGGAAACTTCTGGTGTGTTCTGAGCCTGGTTTTCTGGAACACTTATACTGCCTACCTGATGGGCATTTCCTGCAAGATCAACAGCATAGTAATAGACTGTCTTTACATGCTTACCCAGTTTGACAGGTGCACTGTAAACATTCCATGTTCTGCCATCAAAGGAATAGAAGATCGTCCCTTCCTCATTGATATCCATGTACAGTGTGGAGTCATCTACTCGCACATTTAAAGATGGTGCTGTAACATCTTCAAAGTCCTTAATATAGCTCACTGGATCACTGGCAGCAATTAATGACTTGAACTCTCCTGATGTCAGAGTTACTGATTTTGCAATGGAATAAGCAGACGTCACTGTACCATAGAGTTCTTTACCAGGGAATGCCTGTGTAATGTACCAGAGAGCCCAGTACATTGTTTTGTAGTAACTGTTAGATGCTGGCTGTATGGCGTTGACTGCATCTTTATTGTAGGATACAAGTATGGCCTTTCCCGTGTTCTTAACAGGATCCCACCTTATGGCAATACCAACTGCACTGGCATCTGATGCTGTTCTGGTTCCTGTCGTGAAATAGTTACCTCTCGCTGCTGAGAGTCCCAGGACCTCCATGAGCACCTGTTCCTTACAGTGAGCAGGCACACCGATGTATGCATAGTACTGCCCATCTGATAGAGGAAGCCATGATCGGATTATGTTGGCAAGCACGTATCCCTGTGCCAGACCGGACCCTGGACATCCACCCCCGGTGGCAGCCAGAGCGAACTCGTAGGGCATAGCATAAGCCCATTGGTTCGCCAGACTCACAATATAGTAGTCCTGCTGTGCGTACTGGGGAATGCTGTATCCATAGGTTGACGCGACTGCGAGGGATTTCTGATAGCCTTCGGTTCCCGTAGCACCGGCAAGGTTTACAGCGCTGATATCAAACACATTGAACTGTGTCCCTCCATATGTGACCGGTCTTATGGCTCCATTACCATCAACAAAAACCGCGTGGAGTGGACCTGTCGTTTCGTCTGGTTTTTTAACGAACACGTACCAGAGAGGTGTCTGCGTACCTCTTTTGAGGGAGTATATGTTTTTAAATTTTATGCCTGTTGCTGATATTATACCATCAATGGCGCCAGCAGAGATTCCCTGTGTCTCTGAGTAACCTGCAGATGTTATTAGAAGATCATCACTGTCAAGCGGTTCAAAACCAGCAGCTTGAAGGGCTCTATTGGCTACCATGACAGCATTAATACCACTGGCATACATTGCACTGTACTCCTCACGTGGGATGACACTGACTGTGCTTATCCACTCAATTGGAGTTACCGGGATGGATGAAATGTATTCGCTGTCAATTCCAGTATCCCATAGTGTTTTAAAGGTCTGATAGTCGATGTTTGTTGCTTTAAGTAACTTGTAGAGTGCTGATGGATTAGTTGCGAGCATTCCTATACACTGAGCATTCTTTATAAGTCCCTGAAGTGTCTCCCCACCATTATATGTCATATCTGAGAGGGTCCAGTAAAACATCACACCTGTCCTTGAGAGAGAATCCCATCTTATGTAAATGTTCTCATGGGAATCATCCGTGTATGCTGATTTGAAGTTATAAAATGTGTCTGAACCTACTGTAACCCACTTCAAAGGCGTTGAATCCATGAAAAACATTGGCAAGTCATCATCACCACCCCCAGTGGAGACTATCACATGATATGATGTTGCATTTGAAGTTAGTGGATAGTTGGCCATGAACTGTTTTGAAGCGGAGTATGCCCCTATAAGACCAGGGCTAACGTTTCCAGTCCACGCAGCCACCTTTAAAAGATCACTGGGTGCGCCAGCATTCCATGCACTCAGCAGGCTCAGCACATCATAACCCAGATTCGCCTTTGCCTGCTGGAACTGGTTTTCAGTCATGTCAAGACCTATGTATACTACGGGTGTTTTTAGCACTTCCCCTGACTGAAGAACTGTGTATTTCCTTGCATAATATCCCTTGCTGTTTTTCACGGCAAATGTGAAGGTTGGGTCATGGTCCGGCTGGTTCATCTGAAAAATCTTTGAATATTTTATAGGAACTGTTTCCATCACGGTCTGTATCGCGTCTTCTGTTGTGGTGTTGGAATACTTGCTGAACCGGCATTTGTTATAAGGATCATATCATCTGCGTTTGATATGTTCAGGGAAGTCTCCGCGTCATTTGAGATGTGGTGTGTAATATCTTCCAGTGGTGTCGCTGAGCTGATACCGGTAAAAAGAAACACTGTTAGCACTGGGATCACTAGAGTCAGAAGTTTGTTTTTCATTTCAATTTTCACCTCCATTTAAATCATAAATATCGAGTTACATTTTTATGTAATTCGTGTATAAATAGGTATGTGAATCCACAGAACTGCAGTACTCTGCCGAGGAGAAAGATCAGTTTTAAAAGAATAACTGGGTGTGAAATGCAGATATGATGATTCATGGATTTAAAAGACTTGAAAGTAAGAGAAACCATGTATACTTAATCCAATCAGGTACAGAAAGTTTCATCGTCAAAGTACACAAAACCAGCGAAAAATCTTACCTCGAATCAGAAAATGTGAAACTACTGAGGGATAAAGGAGTCAGAGTGCCTAGAATACTTGGTGTATCCAAGAATATCTTGATTGAGGAGTTCATCGAAGGAAAAACCATTGGAGACCTGATATCTAGGGCAGACACAACATGGACAGAAAGCCTTGGAAAGTGGTTCTCAGAAATCCACAGTATAAAAAAACAGTCAAAGACCCTTTTAAAAGGTGACTGCAATCTTAAAAACTTCATATTCACAGAAAAAGAAATTTTTGGGGTTGATTTTGAATATATACACTATGGGAATCCCTATGATGATCTTGGAAAACTATGCTTCTTCATAATGGATAGTAACTCACAGATGTCCATGAATGACAAAAAACACCTTATAAAAAGGTTTCTGAGTGCCTATGAAGATCACTCAAAAACTGTTGTAAATCCAAAAATTGTGGCTGAATACATGGAAATCGAGAAGAAAGGGGCCCTGATAAGGAGGGAACGTCATACTCCTAAATGGTTATAATTTGAATAATCGAGCTAGGAGGGATAATTCTGAGTAAAAAAACTTTCCTAACCGAAAGACAGAAAACCGTTCTTGAAATGAGGGAGAGGGGATGGTCCCAGAAGAAGATTGCAAGGGAATTGAAGACCACAAGACAGAACGTGTCAGCAATAGAAAGAAAGGCCATGGAGAACATAGAGAAATCCCGGAACACTCTAGATTTTGTTAAATTCCTAAAATCACCTGTAAGAATACTTTGCAGACGCGGGGATACCCTTGATGAAATTATAAAGAGATTATTGGAAGAATCAAATAAAGAGGGCATACATGTAATACATGACTCAATTACACTCGCATTTCTGATAAGGGAAAAGGCCAGCCACAGGATCGTTCACAGGGTTGTTAAAAGCGATTTTGAAATAGGAGTGACAAGGGACGGAGAAATTATCGTCGATCTAAATTCCTAGAATTTATAAAAAAATTTTTATAGTACCTCCCATATACAACGAGATGCAGATATATGCATATCGTGTGGTGATCAAAGGTGGGGCAGGTCAGAGAATACCTTGATTTAATAAAAAATTTCAGTGGGTTCGCAAGCCCGGGCAGTGTCATAGGAGCTCATATGTTACTAATAGCCAGGAAGGTCCTTGATTTTGAAGTCGATGAAGAAATTTATGTTACATGTGAAACGACAAACTGTTTACCCGACGCATTCCAGGCCATATGCAAATCAACAATAGGAAATGGGAGACTGAATATCCTGGACACTGGAAAAATGGCTGTCATCATCAACAGAAAGGGTATGCCTGGAGAAACAGTCCAGGCTCTTAGAATAATACTGGATCCTGAAAAGACCGTCAATTACCCGATCATACATGAATGGTACATGAACACCCGCAAGGTATCCGCAGAAGAAGTGAATCCAGAACTCATAAGAGCCGGTGAAAATCTATATTCCTGGTATTTTGTTGATGTGATCGTTCCAGAAAAAGAAAAGAAGATAATTGAAATCTGTAATCTTTGCAACGAACCTTTCATAAAAAGAAATGAGCTGGATCTCTGTCCAGCTTGTCTGAAAAGATAAACATGAGGTGAAAAAAGATGGGATTTGTGTTGGTACCAAAATCAGATTTCCAGATACCTCTGGAAGCAGATACCATAAGACCCGATCTGTTTGAAGGGCTGGATCTTGATGAAATTCGTTCCCTTCAAGTATACGAAGGGAACATCAAAAGACCCCTAGGCGAATTTTTTGAGATAGCAGAGACATCCCATGAAGATCAGTTAATACGGATCGATGGGGATGTCAGCAGGGTGAAGTATATCGGTTCAGGGATGAAATCCGGAAAAATCATCATAAACGGCGATGTCGGACTCCAGCTTGGCTGTGAAATGAAAGGCGGTGAAATAGAGGTAAATGGAAATGTTTCTTCATGGATCGGCATGGAAATGCATGGTGGCACCATAAAAATTAATGGAAACGCGGGGGATTATGTTGGCTGCGCATATAGGGGAGAGTGGCGTGGCATGAAAGGAGGTAAAATCATTATACAGGGTAATGCAGGGAACAATATTGGGGGTGGTATGATGGCCGGAGAAATTTATATAGGTGGAGATGCAGGTAATTTCTGCGGCATCCGAATGAATGGGGGTGAAATAACAGTACGCGGGGATGCTGGAAGGGCCCCCGGAGCAGAGATGGTATCAGGTATCATCAAAATTCATGGACGGATCTCCTCTCTCCTCCCGGGATTCAAGGAGATCTCAACATTCAAAGAAGATGGATCCCTTATGATCCTATTCAAAGGAGATCTATCCGAAAAAAATCCGGAGGGTAATCTATACATCAATTATAATAAGAACCTTCACATTCTAGAGAATGAGACCGATGAAGGGAGAGTCATCACAAAAAAGGGAATTAAAGTAATCTACAACAGTGGAAGTACGATCCGTGAAGGGCAGATAATAAAGGGAGGCAATAAACTCACAGATGATTATATAGATGAATGTGCACGCTGCTGTATTAGTCCTGAAGACTATAAGCTCCTAGGTGAACCCGAAAATGTTGTCGTATCATCACATGGAAATGAAGTTGTTCTGAGAGCTGTTGAGGACCCTGGAATCCAGATGGGAACAATATTCATACCCAGAGGTATATGGGCCAATGTGCTAACGCCACCGTATACCGAGTCAACCGGTTCCCCAATGTATAAAGGAGTGCCGGTTTATCTTAGAAAGGCTTCACAAGGTGAAAGGATCCTGAGTGCCGAGGAACTTGTAGAGGAATACGGGGTGGGAAAATGAGCGTCTATAAAAATGTGACATGTCCCGTCTGCGGAGGGTCTTGTGATGACATAGAGGTTCTCTATGATGGGAAAACAATAAAAACAAGGAATGCTTGCAGGATGGGGAATGCAAAGTTTCAGGAGATGGTCAGCTCCCACAGAATACTTAGACCCCAGATTAAAACTGAAAGTGGTTTCAGATCCGCAGAATGGGATGAAGCCCTTGACGCTGCAGCAGAGATACTTACAGAGTCAAAAAGACCAACCCTATTCATGGGTAGTGAGATGTCAACTGAAGCCATGGCTGCAGGTCTTGAACTTGGTGAGTATCTAAATGCCATGGTGGATTCAAATGCAACCATATGTCATGGCCCCACATTAATGGGAATCCAGGAAGCTGGACAGAGCGCTGCTACGGCAGGTGAGATAAAGAATAGAGCTGACGTCATCATTTATTGGGGTACAAATGTTATGGACTCCATGCCTCGCCACATGTCACGTTACAGCATATTCATGCGCGGATTTTTCAGAGAACGTGGTAAAAAAGATAGAACTGTCATCTCCGTGGATCCCCGTGAAACAGCAACAACTAAAGCCTCCGATATCCATCTGCAGCTGAAACCAAACTCAGATTATGAACTTTTTTCAGCACTGCTTACAGTTATAAGGGGCAATGAACCGCACAGGAGTATTGAGAGTATAACAGGGATATCAGTTGAAACCATAAAGGAAGTCGCAGACATAATGCTGAATGCGCAGTTTGGAGCCATCTATGGAGGTCTTGGACTTGCATCATCAGAAGGTAAGCATAGAAACGTTGAGATGGTTCTCAAACTGGTAGCTGCACTTAATGAACACACCAAATTTACAATAGGAGCCATAAGAGGTCATTGTAATGTCGCAGGATTTAATCAGGTGGCTTCATGGGAATATGGTTTCCCCTTTGGTGTTGATTTTACAAGGGGTTATCCACGCTACAACCCCGGAGAAACAACTATAGTCGATCTTCTCCAGAGAAAAGAATCCGATGCAGTCCTCGTTATATGTTCAGATCTTGGAGCTCACCTCCCCAAAGAATGCGTTGAGTATATGAAAGAGATTCCTGTAATATGCATAGATATTGCCCCATGTCCAACAACACTTGTATCCGATGTTGTGATCCCTGGAGTTATTGATGCTATGGAGTCCAGCGGCACCTTCTACCGCTTTGACAATGTTCCCATCCACCATAAGGCATTCACAACATCACCATTCCCTGAAACAGAGAGCAACGAACATACTCTTAGACAGATCCTTGAGAGGGTTAAATCAATTAAAGGCGAATAAATATCTGCTAACCATTTTTATTTTTTTCTCCTATGATACGGACATTCGTGGCTTTAATCAGAACTTGAAACTCTTCGCCCGTTCTTATACCAAGCTCAGTGACTGCGCCTGGAGTTACAGCCGAGGTCAGAACTATATCCCCTATCCTCAAGTTTACATAAACAATCCTTGAAGTTTCTATAATGTCTTCAACTGTACCCTTGAAGATATTCTGTGCAGATGCCATAAACGGATCAGCTGCTATCATTATATTTTCTGGTCTGATGGAAAGTATCACAGACCCCTCCCCGCAGTCAACTGTCCTGAAGATATTTGAATTAACATTTACAGAGGTGAGCCCATTCACCTGGCCTTCAACAGTCCCTTCAAGTATATTAGCACCCAGAAAATCTGCAACAAAGTAGGGCGATGGTTTATTGATGACTTCCTCCTTTTTACCCATCTGAATGATTTTTCCATGATTCATCACCGCCACCTTATTTGAAAGCCACCATATATCATCAAGGTCATGTGTAACATGGATCACAGTGGTTTCAAAATTATCCCTGATATCTGCGATAAGTTTTCTTAGGGATATCTTTGTTCTCTGGTCAAGGGCACTGAATGGTTCATCCATCAATAGCAATCGGGGATTCACTATGATTGCCCTTGCTATCGATGCCCTCTGGAGCTCACCTCCACTGAGGGTTCCAGGGTATCTATTCAGTACGTGATCTATACCCATCATAGCTGCGATTTCATGGACTTGTCTGTGAATATTTTCCTTCATCTCTGTCTGCTTACGAAGGCCGTAGGCTATATTCTCCTCCACGGTCATGTGAGGGAAGAGACAGTGGTCCTGATATACTATGCTAACATCACGTTCCTCAGGTGGGAGGGTGGTTAGATCCGCCCCATCAAGAGATATCGTCCCCGAAATCGGTTCAAAGAATCCCATGATGGTCTCAAGAAAGATAGACTTACCACTACCAGTCGGGCCGATTATAACAAGATAATCTCCCCTCGAAAGGTGGAGTTCATCTACCCTGACTACAAATTCGCCAAGGTCGATTTCTAAATTATCTATATCCAGAAAACTCATTCCCATAAGCCCCCATTTTTTCAAGGAAAAATATTGTTATGAATGAAATTATCATAAGGAAGATACCGGATGCCACAGCCATCTCCACGTTTCCATAGGATAAATTAAGATACAGAGATATAGGGAGAGTATCTGTTTTCTGATAGGTACCTCCGGCAACTATCAGTACCGCTCCAAAGCAGCCTATGCACCTTGAAAAGGTAATTATTGTTGCAGCTAATATTCCATCCCTGGATAAAGGGATCATGATATTTCTGAACGTCTCAAATTCTGTATATCCAAGGGAACGGGAAACAAATTTGAGTCTCCTATCGATGTTACAGAATGTTGAGTAACATATTCTGACCGTATACGGTAAAGAGACAAAGAACTGTGCACAGATGACTCCAAGATCCGTGAAGACTATCTGAATACCGAGTCCATCCATCATATAATTTAGAGGGGTGTTTCCAAGAAATATGAGAAGCATTATA
This sequence comes from Methanothermobacter sp. DP, assembly GCF_026692625.1. Classification (NCBI taxonomy): domain Archaea; kingdom Methanobacteriati; phylum Methanobacteriota; class Methanobacteria; order Methanobacteriales; family Methanobacteriaceae; genus Methanothermobacter; species Methanothermobacter sp. DP. Next base: position 1,018,838 of record NZ_CP113501.1, read on the forward strand.
CCTATAAGAATTTCAGGGAATGCTATAGGAATATCCAGCACTGTTTTAACAATGGATTTCCCTCTGAAGGAGTCCTCTGATAGTGAATAAGCAATGAGCAGCGCAGATAACATCACAATCAGTGTTGTTATAGTGGATGTTAAAAGAGATAATTTCACTGAGTGGATCATATCAGCACTTCTGAATGAATCCAGGATGGATTGCGGAGAGGATACTGTCCAGAGTGAAATACATATTATAAAAAATGCGGCCACAAAGATGACCGCAAAGAATCTGCAAGTACCTCTGAAAATACTCACTCGCTCAATGGACAAAACCGTTCAACTCCCATCAGTGCTGCTAACCCTGCTATCGTTGTTCCATAAAATATTACTCTTTTATCTGATGCCATGGCCATGATATCTTCAAATGTACCGTTAGCTACAGTAGAACCGGTTACCACTAAAACATCAGAATTCTGAATTATCTTCTTATTGCATTTTTTTGCATCAAATACATCTACACCATATTTTTTACCCTTATTTCCAGGATTCAGATCTGTAACCCGCAATCTGTCTCCAAATGTCTCGTGAAGTTTCCTTACAAACGCCGGTTGAAACCCAAGCAAAGCAACTCTGTCATATCCCAGCAATTCAAGGTAATCTGAAAGTAATTCAGCACACCTTTCAGGAGTGTTTCCAGTGCAGTGAACTGTCCTATCAATGAAACCCTTCTTCCTCATGAGTGCATTGAAAGTAGCTATCAAACACGATTGTTTCCCTTTTACTAAAAGTTCCCCGAGGGTTCCTCTGAAATGAGTGGGAGTAGCTGTGAAGCACTCCCCTACAGTACCATCTTCAAGAGTCGCTCTGAGCATGACCTCTCTCCCCTCAACAAGAGGATAATCCTTGATGGTTGATGTATCAAGGAGAGGGTTCTTCACAGAGATCTCGACATATGTGGACTCCATGGCTGACGAATGTATCAGATAGTTCATCTTATCCCTGATAAACTCATGTATCATGGTATCAGATCCTGGTTTAAATCAGGAAATGACTCTGAACCCCCATTTTTCCCATATAACCCTTGCCTCATCTGATTTAATGTATTCAACGAATTCTTTTGATGTTTCAACGTTTCCTGAAATTGAAGTGACCGCTGCGGGTATTGTCTGGTTCTTTGCTCCCTCGATTTCAATCATTTCCAGCTTTGATTTACTGTTGTTCCATGTCAACATGTCCTCCCATATTATAACTGCATCTACCTGTCCTGAAAGGATGTATGTTAAGAGCTGATTAACTGTTGGAGTCTTTGCAACTAAATTTTCATTTATATTTACGCCCTCTTTATCAAACATTTTCTGGGCGACTTTGCCTATCGCGCATGCCTTGGGATCTCCTATCGCAACTCTCACGTTCTCTTTACCCAGATCTTTAAGGGAGGTTATGTTCTTCGGATTTCCCCTTTTAACGGCTATGACCGGTTTATGCGAGGTCACATTCACAATGGTATCATTGATTATGTAACCCTTTTCTTTTGCCTTGTCCATTGTCGTATATTCGCCTGTTATGAGTACATCGCCCTTTTTTGATGTCATCAGTGTTGCAAGAAGTTCTCCTGAACCCCCATACTGAACATTAACCTTTTTTCCTGTCTTTTTCTCAAAATTAGTTATTATCTCATTCATTGGTTTCATGAGCCCTGCCCCTGCAAGGACTGTGATCTCTGATCCCTTCATAGTCTTTGAATTTCCTGTGATAAGATACGCTCCTGTAACCGCTGAAAGGATCAGCAACCCTATTACAAACGCCATTATCTTCTTATCCATGATCAGGCCTCCATTACCCTGTAGATTATTCCTCCATCTTTTTCATGTAACATACCCTCATTGAACCTTATTTTCTTTAGAATATTAACAGGATCAGTTATTTCAACCCCGGCAATCATATCAACCCCGTATTCAAAAAAAACATCTGTCATTGGCGTTGTGGGTCCTATGATAGCCACAAAAGCATCAAGTTCTGCCAGTGCAAGGTAACGTTCTGTGCTGTGATTGACCAGTGTGCTGCCAGTCACTGCAAGTACATCAACCCGGGGGATAATCTGTTCAGCCGCTGTTTCAGGAAAAACACCCCTTTTAGGATTGACCTTAAATGGATTGATCTCCAGAATATAGAACTCGTCCGAAACCGTCCTTATCCTGTCAGTGTAGCGGCGTGGGAATTCACCCACCATAGCGATTTTTCGATTTCGGCATTCCTCCATCAGTATATCAAATGCATTGCATCGTTTACCACCTCCCTCGATCACTGAGTTAACAGTAGCAATTCCCAGGCTGGAATAAAATGGGTCCCATGACCTTGAAAGTTCAAGTAATTCATGAGTCATCTCTGGAATTTCAAAATCTCTGATGAATCCATTATTACTGGCTATACCGCAGGAGCTGCTCCAAACAGCCGTCCATGATCTGCCTATGGCCACATCCCTTACTCTGATTTCAGGCATGTTCTCAATCTCATCCAGTATATCATCAAGTATCATAATAGCACCAGTATAATGGCAATTTCGGGCATTTATTTCTGGAGTGCCGTCTTTATGATGTGTTCCCATGCCACTGACTTTAGATTCCTGATCCTTAGTTCAGACCTTTCAATAGAGAGGAGTCCATCGGGACAGACACTGGAGCATGCTCCGCAGAATACGCAGAATTTCTCATCGATCCGGGCAGTACCATTTATTATACTGATTGCATTACAGGGACAAACATCCACACACGCGTGGCATGACTCACCCCTGCATCGCTCATCTGCCTGGCCTATGGTTCCTCTGATGGGTTTTTTAACGGTGATCGCATTTGCCGGGCATATTTCCATACACCAACCACAGTGAGCACATTTTTCATCAATTGTTATGACAGCACCCTCAACAGTGGCCTTCAGTTCCTCCTTATACATGCATGTCAGACAGCTCATACGGATGGCGCCAACAGGACATATCCTTTTGCATATGCCGCAGTAGAGACATTTATCCTCATCCACCCGGATTCCATCGGCTATCGCCATATTTGATGAATCCGGGTCTCTCCAGCTTATTTCAATGGCTGATACAGGACACATAGCTGCACATTCACCACAATAGATGCATTTTTCCATTGATACATTTATCTCCCCTTTTACAAGGGATTTACGTTCAGGAAGATCCCTGATGGTTAAGAGTGCATTCCTTGGACATGCATCGGCGCAATTACCGCATAAAAAGCATTTTTCGTCATCAATTTCAAGTTTAAAGTCCCAGAACGGATATTCATCGGCGCCCCTTATGCTTTTACCATCCTTCTGGAGATCTATGGCTCCGAAGATGCATACTGAAGCACATAACCCACATAGAACACACTTCTCCTTGTTGAAGGACACTCTGTTCATTTTGATTAAACCCCTAGCTATTGGGAGAAGAGGAGCTATATCTATAGCGTCCACAGGGCATGTCTCTGAACATAACCCACAACCCGTGCATAGATCCGGATTGTAATTCAGTGTCCTCCTTTCAGAACCCATCCTTTCATTAACCAACATCAGTATCTACCTCAGAAATAGCGCCGTTTGGGCAGTTAGAGATGCAAAGCCTACAATTATCACATTTATCATTTATCACAAGGGGAAATCCGTTGTCCTCAATTATTGCATCCTTTTCACAGATGAGAATGCAGAGGCCTTTTCCCGCGCAGTTTTCAACACCGCTACATTTCTCCCTATTGATGACTATCATAGACCAACCTCGAAATGTAATTTTTTGCATATCGTATATTCCAAAAGTCCATATATAAATCTTTCTTAATGGACCTCATGAAAACAGTACTGTTTTACATGGCAGCTGAAGACCCCCGCAGTTATAATGGATATCCTCACATATTTCCTGAAAAATAAAAAATTAAAATTAATCTGTTCTTCCAGGTCCAAAGAAGTACCCCAGACCTAGAAGGCCCACTATCGCCACTATACCAACTATGGCATAGACAGGTAGCCCGGTCTCCGGGTTAGCTGAACCTGAGGCGCTGCTGACCTCATAGGCCTTACCCTGGTTTTCGCCCGCTGAGGAATGAGTTGCTGCCTCCACTCCAGGTGCTGATGTTGAAACATCTGAACCCTGTGATTCCTCGTGATGTGGCTCCCCCTTGTCTGCTGATGTACCCGGTGCCTGTGGCTGTCCTGGATTTGATGGTGCTGTCGGTGTGGATCCTCCATCGGGGGATAGTGCGAATGCTGAGCTCTTCGTGGCAGCGTAAAGCTTCTCCCTGACCCTTGAGAGAAGGTCCGGGTTCATGTACTGCATGACTCACTCATTAATACACGCATAATAAAGGTTAATCTGGAAAGCCCTTTAAATGTTCAAAAAATCGGAATCGATCAATCAACTGAAGAGGCCATTTAGTGCCATTCAATGCACCGGTTATGTAAAATTATATTTAATAAATTAATCACAGGGTGCTAGATCTCCAGGGTTACCCTGAGGGGTATATGATCAGATAACCTTGGCCTGGTCTCTATAATTTCACCTGCCGGAGGGTGCCAGACGTCAAGGATCTTCACTCCTTCCGGGACAAAGAGGTAATCAATCTGGTATTTCCCCCCGTTAGGTGTCATGAATGTGAATGGATCTTCCTCCTCCCTGAGAACATCCCTGAATCCAAGTTCAGAGAGTCTTCCGGTCATCTCCTCTGCAAGGAGTGCTAACCTCCTCAGGGATGGGCTGAAGTTTTTATTGATGTTGAAATCACCGCCAATTATGATCAGGTCCTCTCCCTCCTCAATGTAGTTATACAGGAGGTCAAGGAACTCAGAAAAGTCACTATCTGCTGGCCCAATGTAATTGTATATGCTAAAGAGGGAAAGACTATTTCCTCCGATTTCTATTCTGCAGGAAACATAAAAATCTTCTATACAGTGGTTGTCTGAGATTTCAAGGTAGTTCCTTTTCATGGAATCCAGCATGAGATCCTTATGAAGAAGTAATGTGTTCATCTCCCCGCGGAAGGTATGGTAATTCCACCTTACCTCATTGGGTATCATGTAGACCTCCTGGAAAAATCCTGCATCAAATTCCAGTTCCCCCATATAACTCCAGAGTTTCCTCCGCCTGTAGGATGCCCGGTTCAGGTTCCATGTCAGAACCTTAAGTTCCATTCAATCACCCCCAGGTTCAGGTTCCATGTCAGAACCTTAAGTTATCCTATAGAAAATTGTGATGCCCATTAATTTAAACACAACCGGAAACATTTATATGGGAAGAATGTAATATATTACCTAAACATGTAATATATTACCATAGGAGTTTTTGAGAAGATGAAAATAAATAAGATCCATACACTAACAGCCCTCATAACACTTATGGGGCTCTTTGCAACACTATCTGGCCTCCTGGACCAGAATACATACATCAACGACTCATTATCAGCAACTGCACAGATGATGGGCCAGGACCTCGTGACACTCACCACAGGGATCCCCCTCCTAATCATTTCAGCATACCTTAGCCGTTCCTCGGCCAAAGCCAGGCTGCTGTGGATGGGTGGAATGTTCTACTTCACCTACACCTATGCCTCCATGGCCTTCCTCGCATCCTACAACAGTCTCTTCCTCCTGTATGTGGGCATACTTGCCTTATCACTCTACGGCCTCATGGGAGAGCTGTTCACAACCACCTACAGGGTTAAGGTTGATGAAAAAAAATCAGGCTTCACAGCCATCTACCTCACCCTCACCGGATTAATGCTGGCAGCCATGTGGATCAAGATGATCACAGATTCCCTGATAACCGGCATGGCCCCGGGGGCCCTTGAGGGCTACACAACCCTCGTCATACAGGCACTCGACCTCGGCGTCGTGGTTCCAGCGGCCCTCCTCACATCATACTTCCTCCTGAAGAGAGAAGTGTGGGGCTACATACTTGCACCGGTATTCCTTGTCAAGGTATCATTACTGGGAACAGCCATACTCTCAATGGTGGCCTTCATGGCCATGGAGGGGGTCCCATTCAGCTGGGGGCAGGCTGCCTTCTTTATGGTCCTCACCTTCACAGGCCTGGCCGTCACCGGGATTTTCTACCGGGGAATGGCAATCACATCAGGGAGGTTGACACTGGATGAAGGATATGCAGGCAATACGGGATGAACACCGGGAGACAAGGGAGTCCATGGAGAGGTACATACTGGTAGCCCTCTTCCTCATCGAGCAGCGCTGGAGCTACATAGTGAGCCGCGAGTTCCGCGAAGATGGCATAACAGCAAAGCAGTGGCTCTTCATGGTGATCCTTGGAAACGTCTTTGAAAGGCCCCCCTCAATGCAGGAGATGGCTGATGCCATGAGCACCACCCACCAGAACGTCAAGCAACTTGCAGTTCGCCTTGAGGATAAGGGACTCCTGAGAATAAAAAAGGACCCTGAAAACAGGAGGATCCTGCGCCTCGAGCCAACAGGGAGGTTCCATGAGTTCTGGGCTGGTAGAGATGAGAGAGACTCCGCCACCCTGAAATCCCTCTTCGATTCACTTGACGATGAAGAGGTCAAAAGCCTGTTTAACGTATTTTCAAAGCTTGAGGAAGCCTCAAAGCAGCGATATATGGAATACCGTAAGAGATGAGCATATGCTAAGAAAAAGATTTGAAATGGAAGTTAGAGAAGAACTCAGAAAGGTTTATAATCTGAATGAGAGGGAACTACCAGGGTTACTTGCAGGATACCTTGAATCCTCCGGTCTCCCCCATGACCCTCAAAACCTCCTGATCAGGTGGGCTGACTCAAAAATAAGGAGAGGACCCCGCTGGATGAATGTGGACATGACCCAGATCAACACTCCAGCACCCTTCAGGAGCGTTTACATAAAGGGCCGTTTTTTAGGAATACCCCTTGAGGGCCTTGACATATATTCCGGAGGCCATGGAGAGATGACCATCAGGGCACTGAAATTTCTGAAGGTCGCAGAGGAGCGTGGAGATCCTATGGACGTGTCAGCCCTTGTAACTCTACTCTCAGAGGCCCCATTTCTCCCATCCCTATTCCTTGCAGAGTGTACGGAATGGTCACAGCTGGATGATGAAAGGGTTGAGGGTAGAATCAGGGACCATGGCATCACTGCCAGTGGTCTGTTCACCTTCGATGAGCATGGAAGGTTCCTGAAATTCTATACAGAGGACAGGTACTGTGTAGAGTTCAACATGGAGCAGCACCCCTGGAGTGTTGAGGTGCTATCATACAGGGATGCCGGGGGTTTTATCTATCCCGCGGAGTGCACAGCAACATGGCACCTCCCGGAGGGTGACCTGAAGTACTTCCATGGAAGGATCAGAGACGCAAAGTTCAACATAAGGACGCTTTAACTGTCCGGATCACTCCAGGATTGAAGAAAATTCAGGGCACTTTAAATATATTATGAAACATAGGAGATACTGTTATGAAAGAACTCTATCCATTCATTTTCAGAAGAAAGTCCACGAGAAAGTACAGGGGCCCTGCATCAGAGGATGAGCTCAGGGAAATTGAGGACCGCCTTGAGAAACTTGAACCCCTGCTGGAGGATGTTGATACCGAATTCAGGCTCCTGGAGAGGGATGATGTGAGGACCCGGATGCAGCAGCCGGCCCCCCACTATATAGCAGCCTTCTCAGATGGCTATGTGGGGAAGGTGAATGTGGGATTCATGCTCCAGCAGATGGACCTCAGAATCTCAGGCATGGGCCTCGGGAGCTGCTGGCAGGGGATCCCACGGCTGAGGGCTCATGTGAAGTCTGAACTTGATTTTGTCATACTCCTGGCCTTTGGTGCTGCAGCTGAACCCGTCCACAGGGAGCACTCCGAGTTCAGGAGGAAGCCCCTCAGTAAGATAACGGACATGGAGGGGATGGATGACGTCCTCGAGGCCGTGAGACTTGCACCCTCAGCTGTCAACAACCAGCCATGGTACTTCACCGGTGGAGATGGAAAGATCCATGCCTACTGCCAGGTGCAGAGCCCCCTCAAGAGGCGCCTTGTGGGGAGGTGGAACCCCATAGATATGGGGATAGCCCTTGCACACCTCAGGATCTCACTTGAATACCACGGGTACCGGTCTGAATTCAGAATCCTCGACGGGGTGGATGAACTTAAAAACTACAGCTACACCGGTACATTCATCTATGGGGACTGAAAATGGAGAATAAAGCTCTGGTGGAATTCCTGGGGGATAAGGAATTTAGAAACTCTGAGTTCGTGGCTGGCATTGTAGCCAACCTCGTCCTCCTCTACATCATAAACAGTGTGATGAACTGGGATATCTCCTTCATTGCAGATTCCTTCAGGGACCTTATACCATTATTAAATGCTGTGATAGGAGCCAATCTGGCTGCGAATGCCTGTTTCCTCATCTACGGGAGGCAGTGGTTCTGGACGTTCATGCAGATCATCCTGAGTGCACTGGGGTACCTTATGGTCTCATCCCTTTACAGTGTATTCCCCTTCACCTTCAGGAACATCTATGTGTTCTACTCTGTCAGATTCGCCCTCCTTGTTGCAATGGTCGTCCTTGCGGTCGCCGTATTCCTTCATGGCCTCAAATTTGTGCTGAAGTTCGTCCTGAAGATTGACCTGGAATAGAATTCGGGAATCAGTCCCTGAATATGGCTGAGGCCGTGTTCATTGCAGAGCCGGCCCTTATCAGTGCCGCCACCGCCGCGGCCTCTGCCAGTTCCCCCTCTGTTATACCTGCCTCAAGGGCCTCCTCTGCGTGTCTCCGTGTGCATGCATCACACCTGACTGCAACCGAACATGCCACCGATATGAGAAGTTTCTCCCTCTCTGTGAGTTTACCCTCAGATCTAACTGCTTCCCTGAAGTTTTTGAATGATTCTGCAACTTCAGGTAGTTCCCCAAGAAATCTGTCTGCTCCTGTCTTCATGTTCCTTAAGCTGACATCATCACTTAAATACCTTCAGGGTATGGGTATGCCGTGGGGGCACCTTGCCGGGTTCCTCAGGTACCTCATGAGTGCCAGCTCTGTTTCCCTGAAGAGCTCGTGCTTCATGCGGGAGGCCTCCTCATAGGATGAGTCGAGGTCCATTCCAAGGACGTTGTGGAAGAAGCACTCCAGGATCATGTGCCTCCTCAGAACCATCTCTGCAATCTCCCTTCCCTCATCTGTGAGTTCAGCCCCCAGGTATGGGTGGTAGATGACAAGGCCCATTTCATGGAGTCTCTTGAGCATCTGGGTTACACTGGCTGGTCTGACGTTCATCCTTGATGACAGGTCAGAGGTTTTAACGATCCCGTGACTACTTAACCTGTATAATGTCTCGAGGTAGTTTTCCATGCTCCTTGTGAGTTCCATAAAGACACCAATTGAATATATATTCAAAACCTATTTAAGTTTTGTCATTTATATTCATGAAAGGTGATGGATGTGCTTGAGATACGCGTGCATGAGATAAGGGGTAAGTGCCCGGTGCACCGGGAGGGGGACCGGATAACAGTTGACGACCCTGAGATAGACCTTGAAAGGACAGACGCCCTCTGCACACACGCCCTATCCACGATCCTGCACTACACCACAATCCTTGAGAGGAACTGGTGTCCTGTGGAACTTGGACTCACAGTGGACGGCGACGAGGAGCACGCCTACATGCAGTGCGTGGACCCTGGCGAACCCTACACAGATGGCGGCACAGTCATATTCCAGGTTAGGGGACTCAGATAAGCTGGAAGGGAAACCATGTTCTCAGACTGCAGATTCGGCTCCGTGACCTACAGGGGACGTGAATACAGATCAGACATCGTGGTGCACGTTGATGGGAGTGTGACACCAAGGAGGAAGGAGATATCAAGGAGGAAATACGGGACATCCCATGTCATGGCAGAGGAGGAACTTGAGGAACTCCTGGAAGAGAAACCTGAATCCATAATCATAGGCTCAGGGGTCCATGGAGCCCTTGAAACCGGGTTCAGATCAGATGCAACAGTTCTTCCCACCTGTGAGGCCATAAAGAGGTACAATGAGGAGAGGAGTGCCGGTAGGAGGGTTGCGGCCATAATACATGTGACCTGCTAATCGACAAGGCCCTCCATGTAAAGCCGGGCCCAGTAGTACCTCAGCATCCTCCTCCTTTCGGTGCAGTCCGGCATCTCAGATTCGAGGATACCCCAGAACCTCGGGCTGTGATTCATCTCCCGGAGGTGGGCCAGTTCATGGAGCACCACGTACTCCACCATCCTGTCCGGGAGATGGGAGAGGAGGGTGTTGAAGCTCAGATTGCCCCTGGAGCTGCAGCTACCCCAGCGGGACCTCATCCTCCTGAAACGGACCCTCCCATATTCGACGCCCAGGACATCAGAGTAATGGTCCAGGAATCCGCTGACCAGTGATCTCAGTTCCTTATCCCGCCGGTACTCCAGTTCCATGTCAGATGCCCTCTCAAGCATCTCATGGAACTCATGGATCTTCCTCTGGATCCAGTCACTCCTGGATGATAGAACCTCCATGGGGTCCCCGGTGAAATCTGCGGGGAGTATCAGGCGCAGGCTGTCGAATCTCAGCTCAATCCTCGGGTTCTTAACCCTCCTGTATATGACCTCACATCTGACCTCCAGGTCCCCGGCCATGAATCTGTCCATTTTATCACTGATACCTCTCAAATATTTTCATAAGATCTTCCTGTGCTTCATCGGCGATCTGCCTTCTTTTGGGCGCATCCTTCGGGAGGTTCCTCAGGAGGAAAACCCTTATGATTCTCATAACATTCCTCTTAACGCTCTCCTGGGACGTCCATCCAGGGAATATGTTCCCATCAACCTCCTCTGTAAGGGCAACAGCATATTCCTTCAGTTTATCCTCTGGTATACCTCTACCCCTGAGGGTCATCAGGACCGCGAACTCCTTCTCGTCAAGACCGAGCTCCTTCATTCTGCGCTCCTCCTTCCAGATCTCTCTTATGATGGCAGCGCCCTCCCTGTAGAGTTCCTCGTAGTCCATGGTTTTCTCCCTCCACTGTTCCAGGAGGCGTTCAACCTTTTCAGCCACCGATTCATAGATGGGGTTCCTTGTGCCATTCCTGAGGACATATGAGTTGAGTGTGTAGACTGTTAAGGCAGCCTTATCCCTTATATCCCTGACCTTCCTGAGGTTTTCAAAGTAATCGGAGTCAAATTCTATTACCGGGAGTTTACTTTCTATTTCCCTGAACTCTGTGGTCCTGTGGATGTATTTGAGGGTTTTCTGGTAATACCTTTCAGTTTCGGCTTCAACTGATGGTTTCCTTGATACGACTCTCTGATAGTATGTGTAGATGACCGTGAGCCACCTGTAATCCTTGAGGCCATGCCTTATGAAGGGCTGGTCAGAGAGCAGCTCGAAGAGCCTTCTGAGTTCACGGTAATTCTCTGTGAATTTCTTTTCGAGTTCTTCATCAGAGGTTATGAGTTCAACCGCGTCGGAGAGGACCTCAATATCCATCCCATCCCATTCAAGGTCGCTGAAGATCCTGAGGGTCTCCCTGAGTAGCTCCTCGTATTCCCTCTTCATGGATTCCATATCGTATACTGCGCCCTCATACTCCTCCTTACTGTAGAGCTCAAATGCGCGCCTCAGTTCCGCCCCCATGACTCCAATGTAATCTATTATGAGGCCTGCCTCCTTGACGTCCCTGTAGGGTCTGTTTGTTCTTGCAACTGCCTGCAGCAGTCTGTGTTCCTTCAGTGGCTTGTCGAGGTACATGGTCTGGAGTATGGGTGCGTCGAATCCTGTGAGGAGCATATCCGTCACTATGAGTATCCGGGGGTTCCTATCAGGGTCCCTGAACCTTTCCAGTACCAGGTTTTTAATCTCATGGTGGTTCCTGCCATGGTATTTATCCATGAGTTCCTCATCATAGGCCCTTATTATCTCCTCGTCCCGTGGAGTGTAGGTCATTACGATCTCAGAGTACTCTGGTGGGAGGTGCCTGTCGAGTTCCCTCTTGTAGAGGACGCATGCCCTTCTGCTTGGAGCCACAACCATGGCCTTGAATCTTCCATCGATGTTCTCTTTGAAGTGTTTCGCGATGTCCTCTGCTATTAGCTCTATCCTGCGAGGGTTCTCGAGGATGGTTTTTATGGTGTCCAGTTTCCTTTTAACAGATTCCTCAACGTCCTTCCTTATGGATTCTGGCAGTTCCTCGAATTCCACACCGATGAATGCCTCCAGGTGCTTCCTGTCAAGGTGGACGTCACCTGCGAGTCTCGGCTGATAGGTTATCTTCACGGTGAAGCCGTCCCTTATGGAGTCTGTTATGAAGTACTGGTGGATGTATTTCTCTTCGGGGGGGTATGCGAACCTATCATAGGTGTCGCGTTCCCTCTTTGATATGGGTGTTCCTGTGAAGCCGAAGAAGAACGCTGATCTCAGCATGTCCTTCATCTGGGCTGCCAGGAGGCCATACTGACTCCTGTGGGCCTCATCAATGAAGACTATGACGTTCTTCCTGTCCATTATGGTTTCTCCTCCATGTTCCCTGAGTTCGGCTGTTATATCATCAAGTTTGTCTGTGAATTTCTGTATGAGTGTTATGAAGAGGCCCCTCTTTCCCCGGTAGTCATCGCTGGCTATTGTTCTCTTTAATTCTGCTATGGATTCTATTCTCTCAGGCTGGTGGATTTCCAGTGCCGCGAGTTCTGCGTATAACTGTTCCTCAAGTTCTCTGCGGTCCACTATGAAGAATACTGTTGGGTTCTCCAGTTCCTTCATCCTGTAGAGTTTACTGGCCGCGAATATCATTGTCAGGGTTTTGCCTGATCCCTGCCAGTGCCATATAAGGCCCCTGTTCCTTTTATCTTCTCCCCTGATGTTCCTCAGGACCCTTTCAACTATCCTCTCAGCTGCATGGTACTGCATGTGCCTTGCTATTACCTTGGTTGTTGATCCGAATTCTGTCCTTATGTAGATGTAGTTCCTGATGAAGTCGAGCACCCGTTCTGGTCTGAGGAGTGGGAGTATATCTGCGGCAGGGAGTCCTGTATGGTGCTCATGGTCCTGTTTTCTGGATTGTGGAGGGAGTTTACCATCCGTCTCATTCCACTCGAAGGTGGGGACCTCATCAAGCCAGGGAACTACCGGGAAGTACCTTGCAAAGTCTTCAGCAGCGACACCCATCTGTACGTATTTGTAGAGTTCCGGTACTGTCTTCTCATAGTCCTTTATCTGCCGGTAGGCGTCCGCCCATGTCTCTGACATCCCCACGGGGTTTTTGAGTTCTATGTTCACGAGGGGGATGCCGTTGATGAAGAGCATTATGTCTGTCCTTATGGTCTGGTCACCGCGACGGAATACGACCTGCCTTGATGCTGTGAATGAGTTGTGGCCCGGGGTATCGTGGTCAAGGATTTTGACCTTCCTGGGTTCCCCTGTTGTGGCAGATTTTATGTAAACGCCATTTTTAAGGTATTCAAGTATCGATTTGCATCCCTCAATGCTTGCTGCTTTACCCCGGAGCTCCTGGATGACCTGCTGTATATCATCATCCTCTATATACTGGTTGATCCTTCTTATGGAGTCTATCAGCTCAGATTCTATGAGGGGGTTTTCAGGGTCATCCCTCCCAAGTTCGGCGGCCGGTATATCATTCCAGCCCATTCCCCTCAGTTCCTTCATGAAGTAGTCTTCAAGGGCCTCCTCATTTAATTTCATGTTCTATCCCCCCTATGATGTTATTCTGACCCTCCTTTTACCTGTCAGGAGGTCGTTCATGAGCCCCCTCTTTATATTTTCAAGTTTAACCTTCCTCTCCGTGAGGAGCTCGAGCCTTCTGTCCACATCCTGGAGTATCTCTGAAATCCTTTTCTGCTCCTCAAGAGGGGGAAGAGGGACTTTAAAGTTATTGATGAATGTTTGAGTTATAATAGGGTGAGTTGTCTTTGTTGCAAATCTTTTAAGATCTTTAAATTTAATTAAATAAAACATGAAATGCACATTGACACGCTTTGAATCATAGGATTCAGTATAAATAGCATTATCACTGACCCAAACACATCCTTTTGAGAGGTGGACCTCGCCAGAGGATCCCACTCTCCCAAATATCAGTGCCTTATCCTTAGTTTTCAAATAATTGGAAGTTAATCCCATTTTTCCATTAGCACCATATATTGGTATTTCTCCCTCATTCAAAACAGGGGGCCTTTTTCCATTTTTAAAAGTGAATAAATCACCTAACTTAACAACATCCCAATCCACAGGAATCCTGCCAACAGGGGAATCCTTAAATTCCGTATGGTTGATGCCCTCCATCAGAAGCCTCTGCATGAGACCCCTCTTAAGTTTCTCTGTAACCCCTATCTCCTTATTAACCTTCTCTATCGCACCATCAACATCCTGGAGTATCTCTGAAATCCTTTTCTGCTCCTCAAGAGGAGGAAGAGCCATCCTAAATTTACTAATTGCTTTCCACGATGTCCTTGGATGGTTAGTTCCTGAAGTCGTAGATACTGCTCTTTGAATAAATTGATTTGTATGAATAAAATAGATAAGAAATTCAGGAATTATCCTATCGGAGGGTGTTAAGACTATTAAATCCGTTGAACAAATTCCATTTATATCCGCTAATACTGCTTTATCGAGATACGGTCTCAGTTTACCATATAAAATATCTCCAGTGTAAAATCTGTACTTTGTACTGCGGATACCTTCATCAGACACATATTCACAAAGTTTAGTTTCTCCAGATCTTATATGTTCTAACCCAACAAAATTATTTTTACCTTCCCCCGCGGGTTGAATGGACTCTCTTCTCTGATCCACAACCTCACCCAAACTGACAACATCCCAATCCACAGGAATCCTGCCAACAGGAGAATCCTTGAATTCCACAGTATTCACATTTTCACCCCCATATACCCAAGTTCATCCAGGTAACCCCTTATCCTCTCATCAACTTCGGCGAGTTCCTCCTCGATCTCGGAGAGGCGCATCCACTCACCTGCCACATCAATATCCTCGAGCTCCTCCTCAGGGAATGCGTAGAGCGGCACGTTCAGATTATAATCATTCTCACGGATCTCATCAAGGTCGACAACCCTTGAGAATCCATCATCACCCTGGAACTCCCTGTAGGCCTCAAGTATCCTCTCAATGTTCCCGTCAGATAGGATGTTCAGCTTCCTGACCTCAGGGTGCTTCTCATACTCCTCACCTGCATTGATGAAGAGGACCTTACCCCTCCTTTCCTCATCCTTATCCTTGTTGAGGATTATTATTGCCCCCGGGGCACCTGTATTGTAGAATAATTTTTCAGGGAGAAGTATAACCGCCTCTATGAGGTCGTCCTCCAGTACAGCTGACCTTATACTCTTCTCACGGCCACCCCGGAAGAGGCAACCATTATCTATAACCACACCTATCCTCCCGTCATCCTTGGCAGAGGCTATCATGTGCTGTATCCATGCCCAGTCAGCGGACTGCTTGTTCACAAATCCGTACCTGAATCTCTCCCTCCAGTAATCTCCCTTCTTGAGGGTGTCCTCACCGTAACCATCCTGGTTCCATGGTGGGTTGGCTATCACTACGTCGAACCTCATGATCCCGTCTGATTCCTTGAATTTGGGGTAGAGGAGTGTGTCACCATGGGCTATGTGGTGGTCCTTTATGTCATGTATGTACATGTTCATTGATCCTAAGGCCATTGTCTTCCTGTTGACCTCCTGTCCGTAGAGGAAGAGCCTTTCGGCCTCACCATAGGTCTCCTTAACGTACTTGTGGGATATTATGAGCATGCCATTGGACGCTGATGCCGGGTCGTAGACGCTTTCGCCGGGTTTTGGGTCGAGTATCTCGACCAGTAGCCTTATAACCTCCCTGGGTGTGTAGACCTCGCCCTCCTTGGCCTTGGTTGGGGCGAAGTATCTCAGTATCCATTCATAGGCGTCTCCAAGGATGTCGGGGTCAACGTTTGTGAGTTTCTTCTCACTGAATAGTTCAACGAGCTGCCTGAGTATCTCCCGGTTCTCCTGGCTCTGTGTGAACTCCACGAAGTCAAAGGCGTCCACCACGTCCTTGAAGGCGGGGTTGAGTTCTGCGAGGTTCTTGAGGGCCCCTGCAAATTTTATGGGCAGGTTCTCAACGTCCTTCCTTATGTTGTCCCAGAGGTACTCCTCCTTTATGTCAAGGTCATGGTATGCACTGTTACGTGCCTCAAGCCTCGCCTCCTCCTCACTGAGGCCATACTCCTTTATGGCATCCTCATATGCCTTCTGGTATTCCATCATCCACTTGTCACTCATCTGTTTCATGAACAGGAGGACCAGGATGAACTTGTAGTCGACCCTTGTCCTTATGAGGTCTGCTGCCCCCTTGAGTATCCTCTCTATGTCTGCACGGCCAAGTTTATCGTCCTTGAGGGTGAGGTAATCCTGTATGATCTCTGATTTGGGTCTGAGCATGTAGATCCTTCTTCTCTCATCATCGGGATCCTTTCTTGTCTCTATCCATCCCTTCTTCCTCATCTCGGATATTGCAGCTGAAAGGGACTTTTCATCAATTAGATGTTCCTTTCCAAGTATTTCAAGGGCCTCGGTGCTCCTGAATTCCCGGTCCTCAAATTTATCCCAGAGGAGGTCATATTTTTCTTCAAGCCATTTTGGTAGTTTCATATTATCACCTTCAGTTAAGGTGGCAGTCCTGCCTGCAATGATCCCGGTCCAGATTATACAAGCTAATTGACTTACCACTTGTATAATTTATACCTTTTAATATAAATATCTTTGTGCGGTATGGCGCTGTAAACCCATTACATAGCATGTCATTTCAAGGTCCAGGTTCATTATCCTCATCATCATCCTTATATTCCAGTCCACAGAAATATCACCCCGGAGTGTTAAACATGAAGGTTCCAAGATGCATGAGTACACAGCATCCAGACAACGTTAACCCGCCGTTCTTTGCAGAAGAACCTGAACTGGGTGGTGAAGACGAGATAAGGGAGGCATACTACGTCTTCTCACACCTGGGATGTGACGAACAGATGTGGGACTGCGAGGGCAAGGAAGTGGACAACTACGTTGTAAAGAAACTCCTCACAAAGTACCAGGCCTTCTTCAGGGACCATGTCCTGGGTGAGGATCTGAGGCTCACCCTCAGGGTGCCCAACCCCACAGTTGAGAGGGCCGAGGCAAAGATACTCCTTGAGACCCTTGAGAGCATACCCAGATCCTATGACACCGCAAGCCTCTTCTACGGGATGGACGCAGCCCCGGTCTTCGAGGTCATCCTCCCCATGACCTCATCAAGCAGCTGCCTCAACCGGATCCACAGCTACTACCTGGACTTTGTGAAGGGTAAGGAGAGGCTGCAGCTCGCAGATGGTGTGACCGTCAAGGAGTGGATAGGTGAATTCCGGCCCGACGAGATCAACGTTATCCCCCTCTTCGAGGACCATGAGGGGATGCTGAACGCCGCCAAGATCACAGGCGAGTACCTTGATGGTAAGGATATCCCGGAGCAGAGGGTCTTCCTTGCAAGGTCAGACCCCGCCATGAACTACGGTATGATATCAGCCACACTCCTCAACAGGATAGCCCTCTCAGACTTCCGGGACCTTGAGGAAGAGTCAGGAGTTAAACTCTACCCCATAATAGGTATGGGCTCAGCTCCCTTCAGGGGTAACCTCCGCCCCGATAATGTGGAGGACGTTACCTGGGAGTACCGTGGCGCCTACACCTTCACTGTCCAGTCATCCTTCAAGTACGACCATGAACCATCAGATGTCATCAGGGGCATAAAGAAACTCAGGTCTGTTAAACCGGGCAGGGCAGCTGAAATCGAGCGTGAAAGTGTCCTGGAGATAATTTCAGCCTACTGCAGGGAGTACAGGAGGCAGGTCATGGACCTCGTGGACATCATAAACAGGGTTGCGAGGTACGTGCCCGGCAGGAGGAAGAGGAAGCTCCACATCGGACTCTTCGGATACTCCAGGAGCATGGGAAACGTTTCACTCCCAAGGGCAATAACCTTCACAGCGGCCCTCTACTCGCTGGGGGTTCCCCCGGAGCTGCTCGGGTTCAACGCGCTATCATCAGGTGACCTTGAATTCATTGAGGAGGTCTACCCGGGTCTTGGAAGGGACCTCCATGACGCTGCAAGGTACGCCAACCCTGAATCACCATTCCTCAGCCCTGAGGTTAAATCATCCTTTGAGGAGTACCTTGAACCTGAGTATGATGAGGGACACATGAAGACCACAGAGGAGATCATAAGGGCCCTCAGAATCAACAGGACAGCCAACCTCCAGGAGCTCATCCTTGAGGCTGCAAGCCAGAGGAAGTTCCTCGGCTGAAACCCTCCACCATTTTTTGTGCTGAGCAGAGAGCTGCCCCCCATAAACTATTTTTTCAATTCTGAAAGCATCCATACACATCCACTGTAAGACCACCCGGCCTTCCCACGGGTTCTGGCATCAGTCTACCCACTGTTCCTGACGGACCCGCTGATATAGAATTCTGGCATCACCATCCCCACCCTTCCTTACTGACCTGTTGATACATTAAAATAGCTTCACTGACATAACAATAATGTGGGGGTGTTTTATGGACAACATTGAAAGAATTAAAATGATTGAGAAGTCCCCTATAAGTTTTGAGGGGCTGAGGAAGCTGAACATAGCGGCCGGGTCCCTGCACCTGATCCAGGGGCTTCTGATGGTTGCGCTGGGTTACCTGCTCACCTGGGACAGGGACATCTACACGTTCTACCTGAAGTTCAAGATACTCTCACTGAATCCGCCGTCATTCCAGGTCCTTCCCAGCCCTGAGGTGGCATTCACCGTGAGCTACCTCGGGGTGATCCTTGCATCCTTCCTCCTGATATCTGCGGTGGCCCACTTCACAATAGCCTTCCTCAGGAATGAGAGTTACGTTGAGAACCTGAAGAGGGGTATGAACCCCTACCGCTGGTACGAGTATGCTCTCTCAAGTTCAATAATGATAGTGATACTGGCCACCTTCGTGGGGGTCTGGGACCTCTGGTCACTTGTGATGATCTTCGTCCTCAACGCATCGATGATAATGTTCGGCTACCTGATGGAGAAGATCAACCAGTACACCGAGAAGATCGACTGGTCACCCTACCTCCTGGGGTGCATCTCCGGCTTCACCCCATGGGTGGTCATTGCAGCCTACTTCATCGCCGCCCTGGGCTCCGCCGAGACACAGCCACCGGACTTCGTCTACCTCACACTGCTCATCTACTTTGTGATGTTCAACACATTCTCCGTCAACATGCTGCTGCAGTACAGGGGTGTCGGTAAATGGAGGGACTACCTCTACGGTGAGAGGGTCTACATCATACTGAGCCTGGTTGCAAAGACCCTGCTGGCCTGGCTGGTGTTCATAGGGGTGTTCTCACCCTTCTAGTTCTATTTTTTAACCCCTTTTTCTGGAGGCATCTGGGGGTCAGCCACCACACTTTAAGAACCGCAAAGTATTTATAGGGGTTCCATGTAACCTTATCTTGCCGATATAAGCTCTTTTTAAGCATAGTCCCGTGGGGTAATGGCAATCCTGATGGACTCTGGATCCATCGATAGCGGTTCGACTCCGCTCGGGACTATCCCCCCATAACACCCCCTTTTATCGAAACCTATTTATGAAGAACATCACCACCTAATAACTGTTATAGTCCCGTGGGGTAGTGGTAATCCTGCTGGGCTTTGGACCCGGCGACAGCGGTTCGACTCCGCTCGGGACTATCAAACCACTGATTCTGTGTCCAAAATGGAGGAAATACTTGTAATAGGCGTCAACACCCGACCGGTGGTTGAATCAGCCTTCAGGTTAGGGTACAGGGTCTACTCTGCAGGTTACTACTGCACAGCAGACTTCAAGCACTACACCGAAAGAAGGTGCATACTGAGGGAGCGTAGCGGTGAAAGCTGCGGGAGATTCCATGAGAACTTCACTCAGGAGAAGCTCCTTGAAGCAGCCTCAGATTTCATAGAAAGGGCTGATGGTATAATCCCCCTCACAGGCGCACCCCCCATTCCAGGGAGGAAGGTCCTCGGTAACTCCAGGGTTGATCACGTGGAGGACAAGTACCGCCTCTACAGGAGGATCAGGAACTCATACCCCACACCCGAGACACACCTCATCAGTGACCCTGCCGAGGCAATGGAGATTGTAGCTGCAGGGGAGAAGAAATACATCGCAAAGCCGGTTTCCGGTGCTGGAGGCTTCGGTGTCACCGAGTTCCGCGAAGGTGATGGGGAGTTCCTCCTCCAAGAGTACATCGAGGGTGTCCCTGTGAGTGCCTCTGTTCTTTCAACCGGAGAGGAGGCCATCACGGTTCTGACGAGCAGGCAGATCATTGACAGGGGCGTCCCTGGATTTGAGGGGCAGTTCGTCTACGCCGGTAACATGACACCAGGGCCCTCAGGGGAGATTGAGGATCTTGCCAGTGACCTCATACTTGACCTCTCCCTGCGCGGATCCAACGGCGTCGACCTCATAATGAGGGACTCCGAGCTGTATGTCATAGAGGTCAACCCCAGGATACAGGGGACCTTTGAGTGTGCTGAAGCCTCCCTGGGGATAAACATGGTGGATGCCCATATCAGGGCATGCATGGGCGAGCTTATAGAAAAACCGGACCCGGTGAGGTATGCTGTTAAGAGGATACTCTATGCCCCGGCAAGGTGCCTGGTGGGTGAGATAAAAACCATGGGGGTCCATGACCTTCCGGTCCCGGGGGCCATAATTGAGGAGGGTGAACCCCTGCTGACCGTCCTGGCCTCCCATAACTCCATGGAGGCCGCTGAGAACCTTGCATCAACCATCTGCTCCAGGGTCAAGAAAGAACTCCATTACCTCCAATGCCCCACACCTCGACCACAGGGAGCATGAGAATATATTGTCAAGAAAGAACTCCATTACCTCCAATGCTGAGAACCTTCTGCTCCATTAAAGAACCCTACTTTAAGGGGACAAACTGCATATCCTAGGGTTAAGAAGAAGGTGGATTTAAGATACCTCTGGAGCAGATCCTTAAGGTATCTTCCATGAATTTGCAGCTGCTTATCCGGCTCTTGCAGTACCCATACTATCCAATGCCGCTTATATATCCCCCTGTTTTTCAGTGTCCATGTACTCTCCAGTGCCCATTTTCCCCTGATATGATCATCTCAGGTGACTGGATCTGGTGTCCTGCACTCAGAACCCTGTGCATGGAGATCCTCCGATAACATGAATCACCGCGGGACAGGGCGGGCATCAGATTATGCCAAGCAGTAGAAGTATCAGTATTATGGTACCTATCGTTATGAGCACTGTGCTCAGAATCATGCCACCTGTCATTAAAAGGAAAAGTTTGGCCCTCCTATCAGGGTCCTTAAGGTACTCCTTAAGCGGATCCCTGCTCATTCCATCAACCTCCTTAGAGCTCCCTCACAAGGAACATGTACTGTGTAACCGTTGGAAACCTCGCCCTCAGCACCCTCATCTCAGGTCTGTAGATGTAGATCTCATCACCCTCATCATCCCTCTCAAGGACCTCCGAGACCACCTTCACCTCAATATCACCGGCGATCCTTGCACCCGAGGTCTCAGATTCTATCTCGATGTATATCGGGAGCCTCAGCCTCCTTGCCTCATCCTCAGTCAGCATCCCCCTGAGGTCTTCAAGTTCAGCCCATTTGAACCTGTGCCTGGTGCCATCAGCCCCTGTAACATGGGGCCTGTCCTCCCTGAGGAGCTCCTCCAGGGTCTTCCTCCTTGAGGGGAGATGACGGTTGAGGTTAAAGATCTCCTTCTTCATCAGCCTGTCTGATCTGTCACCTCTCATCCTATTAGGCTATGTTTTATATTCTATAAAACATTAATATCTTAGTGGAGGGTGTACCTTGGATATCGATATCGAGCAGTGCCGGGAAAATGATAAGATAAAGGAGATAATAAGCGGCAGCGGACTCCCCATAAAGTATATAAAACTTCTTTTAAGGCTCTCGGACGGGATATACATAAACGGCGTCAACTACAATGTGAAGATAGAAGATGACATGGTCTCAGTCATCCTCATATCCTCCAAGCCCGAGAACAGGACAGGGGTTTTCAGGACAGGGGCCCTCACCAACATATTCTACCGTGTACGTGAAATGGAAAAGGAGCATGAGGAGATAAAGACCGAGACCCGGGCCAGTGGTAACCTCATAGAGTTAAGGATACATCTCCAGTAGGGGTGATGGTTGATGGATCCTGAGGACTATCACAGGATTCTCACCGAACTTGCAGACTTCCGGGACCTTGACACGTCCACGATAGCCTCCATAAGGAGTTCCCTGGTGGAACTGAAGGATAGAAGGGACCAACTCCTTGAGATCAGAAAGAACCTGAAGAGGGATATCAGGGGCGTTGAGAGATACTACCTTGAACGGATGACCGAGGTAAGGAATGATGTTGAGGAGCTGAGGGAGGGCTCATCAAGACTCAGAAGGATCATTTCAGGTAACCCCGCCACTGCCCAGGCCAGGGCCATGAAACAGCTGAAGATGAACCGTGAAGCACTGGTGGAAACCTACCGGGACCTCCTGGAGTACACAGAGGAACTCACCGAGCACATTGAGGACCTGATGATTGAACTCTATGAGGAAATGAAAGGCTTCCTGGGATAAACCATTTCTGGAAGAAAGGCCTCAGGATTCATGGGACTCTATCCAGAGAATGGAATTATCTGCACGGCCCAGTATACGAATGGTACGTTTAATACGACGAAATCTATTCCCTATGCCGAATCCGGATAAGTGTAGTGAAGTGAGAGAAAATCAGGGGTCACTCATCACATAAAACATTCTCTGAGCGTTGGAACTGGAGCAACTTTAAAAATAAATATTAGTGGGTTAATTCAACCGGTAGAATTATGAGGACACCCAGGAGGTCGTTCCTGCTGATTTTCCCGTCTGCAGCAGCTACGAAGGTTGCATGGTCTGCCTTACGGTCCATGCTTATGGGTAGGGGTGTCTCCTCCCCTGCAGCTATCGGATGACCCAGGGGGTTCGTGGCGTAGGCACACATGAAGACTATGTGGTTTGCCGGTATACTGACCTCCTTGATCTTAACCGGCTTTGCCTCGCCGGCCCTGACCTCAACGTCCTCGTCTGCAATGATGGCCCTGAGGTTCCCGTAGACCTCACCCATCCTGAAGTCCACGAGTTCCCTCCTGTATTTCTCCTCGGCCTCGCGGACCTGGCCGAGCCTTGTAAGTATTCTAACCATCACTCCATCTCCATGGATTTTTTGATCATCTTCAACCTGACAAAGTTCTCCCTCTCCATCTCCTCGAGCCTCATCTCAATGTACTTGACGGTGTTCTTGAGCCTCGGGATTATGATGTGCTCAAGGGCGTTGACCCTTCGCTTGGTTGATTCTATCTCACCGGCAAGGAGCCTTATGGTCTTCTCGATCTCACCGAGTTCTATTATGAGTGCCAAGGACTCCTCGAATTTCCTGGCTGCCTCGTCAAGTTTAACTGATGTGTCCACAAAGCCATAGCCACGCTCAACCACCGTCCTCCTGGTTGCACGGGCATCCACAACAGGGACCACGACACCCATTATGCTCCTTGAGTCTATGTCAACCTCCACTGACTCCCTCACTGACATGGCGGCCCTCTCAACTGCGGCATCACCCATGAGTACCTGGGCCTCTGTGAGGTCCATGAAGGCCTCCCTGAGGTGCTCCTCCACCTTTTCACGGGAACCCTTAACCCTCTCAAGGATGTTGAAGAACTCCATTATAAGGGCGTTCCTCTTCTCCTTGAGGAGACTGTAACCCTTAACAGCGAGTTTCTCCCGCTGCTTGAGTTTCAGGAGCTCCATCCTCGTTGGGTTGATCCCCTCAATCATTTCCTGTGCCATCTGCTACCTCTCCTGAAAAAATATGTTGGGTGTTTATTCTGCACCCGGGAGGTACTTGGGTATGTGCTCCTCGCGGACCCTCTTGAGTTCGGATCTTGGCAGGAGTGACAGGAGCTCCCAGCCAAGGTTGAGGGTCTCCTCTATGGAGCGGTCCTCATCACGTGCCTGGGTGATGAAGCGTTTCTCAAATTCATCGGCGAATTTGAGGAACTTCCTGTCCCTCTCTGTGAGGGCCTCCTCACCCACAACAGCCATGAGGTCCCTTAAATCACGACCCTCGGCGTAGGCACTGTAGAGCTGATCAGAGACACCACTGTGGTCCTCACGTGTCCTTCCCTCGCCGATACCGCCACTCATGAGCCTTGAAAGTGATGGCAGCACATCCACCGGTGGGTATATACCCTTACGGTGGAGGTCACGGCTAAGCACTATCTGGCCCTCTGTGATGTAACCTGTGAGGTCAGGTATCGGGTGGGTTATGTCGTCCTGTGGCATCACAAGTATTGGCATCTGGGTGATTGACCCCTCCTTGCCAACTATACGACCTGCCCTCTCATAGAGGCTTGCAAGGTCAGTGTACATGTAACCAGGGTACCCCCTTCGACCTGGGACCTCCTCCCTGGCAGCTGATATCTCCCTGAGGGCCTCACAGTAGTTTGTAAGGTCAGTGAGGATAACCAGCACGTGCATGTCGTGTTCAAAGGCGAAGTACTCTGCTGTTGTCAGAGCCATCCTCGGGGTGATGATACGCTCAATTGCAGGGTCGTCTGCAAGGTTCATGAATACTGTAACCCTTTCAAGGGCGCCTGTCCTCTCGAAGTCCCTCATGAAGTAGTTTGCCTCTTCGTGGGTGATACCCATCGCCGCGAAGATAACCGCAAATTCACTCTCCTCTGCAAGCACCTTTGCCTGCCTTGCGATCTGTGCAGCCAGCTCGTTGTGGGGAAGCCCTGAACCTGAGAATATCGGGAGTTTCTGACCCCTCACAAGGGTGTTCATCCCGTCGATTGTGGATATACCTGTCTGTATGAACTCCGCAGGGAACTCCCTTGCAGCGGGGTTCATTGGGCTACCGTTGATGTCGAGTTCCTTCTCAGGGATGATTTCAGGGCCGCCGTCTATTGGTTTCCCTGTACCGTCGAATATACGACCCATCATGTCAAGGGATACGCCGATCTTGGCTGTTTCACCTGTGAACCTTATCTTTGTGGTCTCTGTGTTGAGGTCACTTGTACCCTCAAAGACCTGGACGACCGCCAGGTCCTCCTTTACCTCAAGGACCTGTCCCCTTCTCTTCTCACCTGTGGGTGTTTCAATCTCCACTATCTCACTGTAGGCAACCCCTTCAACACCCTCAACAATCATCAGAGGCCCTGAAACCTCTGTGACGGTGGTGTATTCTCGGGTTTTGATGTTAACGTTCATCTTCACACCTCACCACATTCCTTGACGATCCTCTCCTGGATCTCCTTGATTCTTGCCGGGAATTCATCTTCGGGTATGTACTTCATACGCCCTATGTCCTCCTTGACCGGGAGGGCTATGATGTCCGCTGCTGGCGCACCCTTCTCAAGTGCTGCTGTTGCATTCTTGTGGAACATTATGATTGTCCTTAGCATCTCGAACTGCTTTGATGGTGAGCAGTATGTGTCAACCTCATGGTAGGCGTTCTGCTGGAGGAAGTCCTCCCTTATCATCCTTGTTGTCTCAAGGGTTATCCTCTCCCTGTCTGGAAGTGCGTCGGGTCCCACGAGCTGGACGATCTCCTGGAGTTCTGCCTCCTTCTGGAGGAGCGCCATTGCCTCGTCCCTTGTGGCCCTCCATTCAGGGTCAACGTTTTTGGCCCACCATTCCTCGACGCTGTCAACGTAGAGTGAGTAGCTCTGGAGCCAGTCAATGGATGGGAAGTGACGCTTGTCTGCAAGGGATGCGTCAAGTGCCCAGAAAACCTTACAGATCCTGAGTGTGTTCTGTGTGACAGGCTCTGAGAGGTCACCACCTGGTGGTGAAACCGCACCAACGACTGACACGGATGCAACCTTGTCCTCTGAACCCACGGTTGTAACCCTTCCTGCACGCTCATAGAACTGTGCGAGCCTGGATGCCAGGTACGCCGGGTATCCCTCTTCACCGGGCATCTCCTCGAGCCTTCCTGAGATCTCCCTCATGGCCTCTGCCCACCTTGAGGTGGAGTCAGCCATGAGCGCAACATCGTATCCCATGTCCCTGAAGTACTCTGCTATGGTTATACCCGTGTACACACAGGCCTCCCTTGCAGCCACAGGCATGTTTGATGTGTTTGCTATGAGAACAGTCCTGTCCATGAGGGGGTTACCTGTCTTTGGGTCCTCCAGTTCAGGGAATTCCTTAAGGACCTCTGTCATC
The DNA here is from genome assembly GCF_026692625.1 of Methanothermobacter sp. DP. NCBI lineage: Archaea > Methanobacteriati > Methanobacteriota > Methanobacteria > Methanobacteriales > Methanobacteriaceae > Methanothermobacter > Methanothermobacter sp. DP. The sequence goes on from NZ_CP113501.1 coordinate 1,045,083, forward strand.
TCGTTACCCCTTTCACCGCATCCAACGTAGACGATTATGTCTGCGTCGGCCCATTTTGCAAGCTGCTGCTGGGTAACGGTTTTACCTGACCCAAATGGCCCTGGTATTGCGGCTGTACCACCCTTGGCGACTGAGAAGAATGTGTCCTGTGCCCTCTGACCTGTTATGAGTGGCACGTCCGGGTCAAGTTTCTTCTTGTATGGCCGGCCCTTCCTCACAGGCCACTTCTGGAGCATCTGCACCTTAACGGTGCCCTTATCGGTTTCCACCTCTGCTATATCATCAAGGACCGTGTATTCGCCCTGGGGCACTATCTTTGTGAGTTTACCCTCAACGTTTGGTGGGATCATTATCCTGTGGGTTATTGAGGATGTCTCCTCCACCTCACCGATTATGTCCCCACCCTTAACCATCTGACCCTCCTGGGCCACTGGCTTGAAGGTCCACTTTTTATCCTTTGGGAGTGATGGTACATCCACTCCCCTTTCGATGTAGTCTCCGGTGAGTGCCTTGATGTCCTCGAGGGGCCTCTGTATCCCATCGAAGATTGAACCCAGTATTCCAGGTCCGAGTTCCACTGATAGAGGGCCGCCTGTTCTCTCAACGGTCTCCCCAGGTTTTATACCTGCTGTTTCCTCGTAGACCTGGATGGTTGCTGTGTCACCCTCAAGTTCAATGATTTCTCCTATGAGCTTGTCTTCACCCACCTTGACCATTTCGTACATCTGGGATCCTCTCATCCCCTCGGCGATGATAACAGGACCCGCTATTTTTATAATCCTTCCTTCCTGTGTCATTTTACCATCTCAACCCCAATAACTCTTTTAATAAGGTCCCTCAGTGGATCGGTTTCACGTTCTGAGGGCCCTGTTTTATCAGGTATCTCTATTATCATTGGCAGTGCGCTTGAACTTGTGGTTTCCTCAATAAATTCCCTCAGTTCATCCCCAATCTTTTCTGTGACGATTATTATGGAGAAGCCTTCGCCTATAAGGTTCCTTATGGTTTCCTCTGCCTCGTCAGGTGTCTCCACGACGTAACCTTCCCTGACGCCTCCGAGTCTGAACCCTGTCACGGTGTCCCTGTCACCGACCACTGCAATATTTGAACTCATACCAACATCTCCTTAACCATTGATTCAGGGAACCCGGGCTCCCTCTTGCTTCTTGCTATGACCTTGAGGTTTCGCACCTCGGTTTCCTTCCTGCTGAGGAATCCTATCATTGGTCCCACCCCGAAGGGCTTCTTGAGTGCGAAGTTCCTGGCCATCCTGTTGAGGTTGTCCTCAAGGACGCGCTCGAAGACCGCCACTGAACCTGTTGATGTGTACTCTGATAGTGCCTCTGACAGGATCTGCCCGTAGTCTGTCCCCTCAAGGCCGCTTATAACTCCACTGACGTCCTCTGCCTCCATGAGGTCCTTGAGCTTCCACTCCCTCAGCTGGTAGCCCTGGGGTACTATGTATGGGCTTATGTCATCGTAGCTGAGGCCGTCTGCCTTTGCACGGAGTATCATCCTGAGGTTGGCCACGTCCACCTGTGTACCGAAGTAGCTGTGCAGAATCTTCGTGTTGTCATCTGAGGGGCTTCCAACTGACCTTATGAGGTCCTCCAGGAATTTCCTGTCAAGGGCCGCCTCGATTGGGAGCAGCATACCTGTTTCCTGGTACTGGGAGAGTGCGTCCTCCAGTACCTCCGCATATTCTGTCCCCTCAAGGCCTGTTACGACCTCCTGAACACTTGAGGCATCCACCAGTCCCTCTATGACCTCGTAGATCTCCCCTGCAGGTACTATCAGGTTCACTGTCTCCTCAGCACTTAGACCAGCGTCCTTTGCTGTTATGAGGCTCTTTATGTTCCTTATATCCCACTTCCTGAGGTTTGCCCTGAAAGGATCCCTTATGGATGCGGGCGCTATCTTTGATACTGTCTCATAGGTCTCTGCAAGCTGACTTTCAAGTGCCTTCTCAATTGGGAAGCGGTCAACGTAGCCTGCATAGTCAGGGAGTCCTCTGAGGTAGTTTTTGAACTCCTCCATTGACTCTGTCTCAAGGATCTCTGAGAGCTGTTTCTCGTTTATCAGTCTCCCGATACGTGCCCTGACTCTGGCGTTGGGGTATGCAAAGGGGAATAAATCTAATATAGGCCTTATAGTTGCTATTACAACAATAGCACCTATAATTGCCCCTCCAAGGAGGAGTACGCCTATAAAAGATTCTATTGAAGGGAATCCAAGCGCTGTTACAATTGTTGTGATGCTGTCAGCCATCTGTTATCTCCCCTTTCATTGGAAAAGAACCCTGGCCACCTCTGAACGTAGAGCCTTTTTGAAGCGGGACATCCTGGCCTCTACTGTATTGTTAACCTCAACCAGTCCATCCTTTGTCCTTACCACTGCTCCTCCAATGGTCCTGATACTGTCTCCAACCTCCAGGGTTGTTTTTTTACCTGTCTCGGCTTCCACTTCAGCTGCGATTTTATCAAGGCCAAGGTCAAGGGAGTCATCACCCTCCTTCATGCTGACGGTGAGTTCTCCCCCTCCTATCTCAACCGCGGCCTCCTTTATCATTGCCTTCAGGGCACTGACGTATTCATCTGAGGATGCGGATGCCAGCTTTTCAAGTTCCTCCTCGGCCTTTCTGAAGGCCTCCTGTATTACCTCTTCCCTTGCCTCCAGCTCTGCACGCCTTGCGTTCATCTTGGCCTCTGAGATTATCTGCTGGTACCTCATATCGGCCTGTTTCCTGGCTGACTCCAGGATTCGTTCGCTGGCCATTCTGGCCCTTTTCTCACCTTCCTCTAGTATACCGGCGGCTTCCTTTTCAGCTTCCTGAATGATGGCGTCTGCCTTTGCCTGAGCCTCTGACATTATACTGGAGACAATTTTTTCGGCTCCGGAGCTCATCTAATTAGCCTCCTAGTATTCCGCCGAAGACCATGAGGAGTATGGCGATCAGGAACCCGTAAATAGCCTGTGTCTCTGAAAGGGCTGAGAATATGATACCCCTCGCAAACATATCAGGGTCCTCAACAACTGCACCAACTGATGATGCTGATGTTATACCCTGACCCATACCTGAACCCAGACCTGCGAATCCTATGGCTGCACCTGCACCCACAGCCACAAGTCCGGCTGTTACATCCAGGCCCTTTCCTCCTCCAAGGAGTCCTGAGAACACCAGGAGAAGTATGGCGATCAGGAACCCGTAAATAGCCTGTGTCTCTGGCAGGGCTGAGAATATGATACCCCTCGCAAACATGTCAGAGTCCTCTGCAACTGCACCCACACTTCCTGCGGCTGCTATACCCTGACCTAATCCTGATCCAAGACCTGCGAATCCTACTGCAACTCCAGCACCTATTGCTGCTAAAGCAGTTCCTAATGCTATTTCAACCATTCTATTTACCTCCTTATCTTAGTGAAGTTTCTTTCAGCACGAAATGCGTTGAATTTGTTTTTTCCACCCAGATAGAACTGGGCAAAGAATTCCACATAATGCAGACGAAGTGAGTTTATGAAGGCACCAAGGCTCTGGAAGGCGTTGTTGGCAAGGTGCCCGAACACGAATATTATCGGGGCCAGAATGACTCCAATGACCGGTATCATCTCATAGCTCAGTCCTGTGAGGATGTTAACGGTCATCGCTATACCCCCTGTTGATAGACAGAGGGCCAGGAGCCTTGCGTATGATAGGAGTGTACCCAGGAACCCTGATACATCCATGAGGCCAAATAGGCCGTTGTAGTAGAGCAGCATTGCAGCTGCCAGGATTATCACTGGCGCCCCGAGGAACATTCCCCCGAAGATGTAGAGGATGATACCCAGTTCAAGTATCAGCCAGACTATCTGTGACCCGAGGGCCTCCCTCATGTTCCCGAGCCTTATGTTGTTTCTTGCCCCCAGGATTAAACCGAAGTTGATGTGCAGCACACCAACAGTGAGTGCCATTATGAGTATGTTCTGGGGGTTCACAAATGCGTCTATGGCCGGTATGACCGTTGGCAGCTGAATGTTCAGGAACCGTGGAAAGAAGTCCCCTATGAATCCATTGGTGACCATCCCGAGGATGAAGGCCCATACACCACAGGACATCATTATTATACCGAAGTCCCTCATGAACCGGTTGACCTTACCAAGGCCCCGGTAGAGTATGAGTCCTATGAGTGCATCCAGTATACCGTACCCTGCATCCGTCAGACAGAACCCGAAGAAGAACGGGAACACGAAGGCCATGAAGATCGTTGGGTCGATCTCGTTGTACTTCAGTGGGGAGTACATCTCCACGAAATTCTCGTAGGGTTTGGCGAATCTGGGGTTGTCCAGAAGCACCGGGACCTCCTCAGGGTCTGGTTCCTCAAGTTCGGTGACACAGTGACCCTCAGATGACTCCTCAACAACTTCGATGGCCCTATCTGCCTCCTTGAGGGGCACCCATGCCTCCAGCATCACCGTCTTCTCGGTTTCACCGAAGAGTGAGAAAACCTCGTTTCGCTCCTTCTCGATTTCAAGCTGTTCCTTGAGGACAAGGAGTTCGTCCTCCCATTCGCTGTTTATCTCCCTCAGCTTTGAGATTATCTCACTTCTTTCCCCTTCAATTTCCGCAATGCGTGCCTCTGAGGAGGATATGACCTCTGATGGTCTTCCGCTGAGTTCGCTGATCTCGAAACGCTCAAATTCCATTCGCCTGAGGAGTGAGGTCACACTGTCCCCATGTTTCCTGAGGGTTATTATTATTAAAATGCGCTCTGCCTTGCTTTCCCCCTCTGCATCGAACAGTATCAGTTCATCTGTGATCTCTGAGAGCTTTTCCCGGATTTCATCCAGGTTTTCAGAGGGTATTCTCCCGGCGATTCCGGTTATGTACTCTGAATCATGGAGATCGGCAAAATCAATATCAAATTCTTTCAGTTTCTCTGCAACAGATAGGCTTGATTCAAGGCTTGCTTTTTCTGAATCAAGCTCATTCAATTTTTCCTCCATAACCCTGGTCTCTGATTCGACCTTCCCCAGGAGCTCATCGGCCCTTTTCAGGAGTGATTCTGTGTCCAGTTCCTCAACCTCCCTCTTATCAAAGACAGGGGGGTTGATGAACTCCCTCAGGGTATCCCTGAGACCCTTCTCCTGGGCTGCCACTGAGCCAAGGAAGTCCAGGATACCGCTGGTTTTCATGAGGAGAGATGATACTCTTCCTGTGTATGGCGTTGCCCTCGATGGTTTAAGGATCTGGCGCCACTCTGCATCCTGCTGGATGCGCTCTGAGATGTCATCGATCTGGGTTATTCCCTCCTCATGCAAGGACCGAACCACTGAATCCGAGTACTGGTCCAGGGTTATGATCTTGAGTTTTCGCATCCTTGCCGGTAGAAACATGTTACTCACACTACAAGATACTTTTCACGATAATGCTGGCGGCCTCAGGGACCCTGCCCATTGCCGCTGACTTCATTGTCTCCACTTCACGCTTCGCCTTCCCTGAAATGCTGATGGCTTCCTTTCTGGCCCTTTCCTCTGCTTCCATTATGAGCTCGTCGCCCTTCTCACTGGCCTCCCTTTCAGCCTTTTCAAGGATTTCACTGGACCTGGTTATGGCGTCATCGATTAGCTGGGATGATTTTTCTCTGGCCTCCTGAATTAACCTGTCAGCGTCATTTTCAGCCTTCTTTATGGTAGTGATAGCTTCCGATATGGTTGTCATGTAAATCACCCTATTAATGCAAAGGTCTATTTAGGGGTATATTTATCTTTTACTATTTTATTCCAGAGTTTATGATACTCAACTAAACCTATTCGGTGAACAAAGCCTTTTGAATCCCTCCCTTGATTCATTAAATCATATTATGATATTTAAATGAATTTAAGAGTGTCATAGAGGTTATTATGTACCATAAAATGATTTTATGCTGCCTGAAGGTTTCTGCTATTCAGGCATCGGTTCAAGGTCTGCCCCGGCAGAGAGATTCTTCTCCTCCTCGCCGTCGTAGTGTATTTCCTCGATGTCGAAGAATTTTCTGAAGGCTGGTTCACGCACCTTCTCCTCGTATACGTGGGATATGAGGCCTGGCAGCCGTCCTATCATGAAAACCCCTGCCCCTGTGCGCCAGTCAAAACCCATATCTGAGAGTATACCTGCGTTGGCACCATCAACATTCATCCTGACACCCTTACGCTCAAGGAGTACGTTCTGAACCTCAATCGCAAGCCTTGTATGGGGGCCCACACAGTCATACTCCTCAGCAAGGTCCAGGAGACGCACAGCCCGGGGATCCGCATTATGATACCTGTGCCCGAACCCGAGCACCTTCCTGTTCCTTCGCAGATGATCATCCACCAGCCTCACAGCAGCCTCAGGAATCTCATCCTCAGATTCACACCCTGCAACCGTCTCCTGGAAAAGCTTCATGGACCTCTCAATAGCCCCGGCATGATTCTTACCAAAAGCCAGAAGACCACCCGCTATACAGGCATGCACCGGAGAACCAGCAGAGGCAATCATACGGGCAGCCTGCGTACTGGGCGGTGTCACACCATGATCACAGAAAGACACCAGGACAGCCTCAAGCATCCTCGCAACATTACCCGGCGGAAGCTCACCCCGAATCAGCAGGTAAACCATCTCAGAAAAAGAAACACCACCAATCAAATCCTCCTGAGAATAACCCCTGGTAACAATCCGATTAGGCTCAACCCTCGTAATGGAAGTCCTCCACTTCGGGGAACCCATCCTGAATACGTTTTCAAGTGAATCCTTTCCTATAGCCATTCATTCACCTCAGAGATCTACAGTTTTATGGTTGCCCTTCTCGGCTCCACACAGCATGCCAGCCTCATTGAGACTATTCTGACACCGCTGGCCCTTTGAGGCCCCACATTCACCAGGGAACCAAGGGCTGTTGTGGATCCCCCAAGACCCAGGGGTCCTGTTCCGGTACTGTTAAGGGATTCTGTAATGTAATCCTCAATTTCAGACTGCTCATCAAGGCTTCCAGTGGCCATTGCCCTGAGCATAAGGCCTGTGGCCTCAAAATGAGTTCTCCCAATACCTATAACAGGTATGCACGGGGTGCATCCAAGTAAAGGGACCTCTGTTTTCATCCATGTCAGAACTTCCTCAAATACTTTTCTATAACTGTGTCTGTGAAAAACCCTCCTGGTCCTCGCCCTTATCTCAGGACCGCCTCCAAGGAGGAGAACATGGATTCTGACCTCATCTCCCGGGACTGAGTCAACAAGGAATGGTGCAGGGGGAAGTTTTGATGGGTCACTGTAGAGACCCCTGCTCTGCTCTATCCTCTCAATCTCATCGCCACGCACCGCCATTGGCCTTCCTGGAAGTTTGAGTAGGCCCTCAGCAATCCCCCTCCTTATGAGGTTGAAAAAGCCGGCGGGGATGAAGGAGTCCTCACCCACCTCCACAAGGACATGGGGTATTCCGGTGTCATCACAGAGGGGTCTGCCGCTTTCTTTGGCTATCCTGGCATTCTTAATGAGAAGTTCAAGGATCCATGCGGCCTTTTCATCCTCTTCCCTCTCAAGTGCCCGTTTATATGCCCTCATAACATCCGGTGGCGTGGTTGTGCCGGCCTCCACAAGGGCATCCCTCACCCTTGCTGCTATATCCAATCTACCTTCCCCCCACAGGTACCGCCAGGTCCTCTCCTGATGAAAACACCGCTTCAGGGTAGTAACGCTCTATCATGTCCCTAACAAGTACAACCTGCCTTATCCTCTCACGGGCCTGTGACTCTGTGGTGTCCCATCCATGGTGTCCAGCCACAGATCCCCCTGTTTTGAGGTAAACCGGCGATGCATACCTTATGATATCAGGGACCTCATAGTGCCTTATGAATCCACCGGATGATTTGGGGTTCTCTGTGTGGACATCGATTGAAATGTCAGTGGCCTCCCTTATCGCTGCAAGCATGGGTATCTGGAGGTCCCTCACAGGGTTGAGGGAATCGGCGCCTATATCCTGAAGTAGCCGTGCTGATGCAGGGTTACCGTGCCCGCAGTGGGCTGAAACCTTGAAGTGGAGGTCCGCTGGAAGTTCACCGTCACCACGCATCCTCCCCAGAACCCATAGGAGTCCCTCATCATAGACCACTATGCCCCTCACGCCCAGTTCAGCCGCTCTCCTCACATCCTCAACCGCATAAACCAGGTTGTCGTATCCCCTCAGCCTGTAACCTATCCTTGAGCCCTCCGGGGTCCTTGCAGATGCACTTGTATCGTAGGTTGCCCGAGGACCCACACTCAGGAAGAGTTCTATATCGGCTTCACGGGCCATTTCAGCCATCTCCTCAATCTCACCGTCGGTTAGGAGCATTATACCCTTTGTCTGGGTTACCCTGTGGACCCTGACGTCGTGTTCTTCCATTGCATCAAGGAGGGCCCTCATGGCCCCAGGTCTCTGTATCCCGGGGACCTCAAAGCGGTACTGTCCACCGTCACTGAATCTCTTCTCTGATTCACCTTTGGGAACTCCTATTCCGATTCTATCAAGGTATCTGCGGGTTTTTTCCAACTTTTCACCTCCAGTTTTAATTATACCCTTTAATCAGTAGCCCATGAATGTTCTGAGCATGTGTAAACCTAAGGAGCCACCATCAGCTCGCTCCAATGCATCAATCAAGGACCTCAGAGATTACCTCTGAGGTTGTCTCTGACCATGCACCCCTGAGGACCCCCAGTTTATCTCTCCTGTAACCCGGGTTCAGGAGGGCGAACTTCTCAAGGACGTCCTCCCAGGTGTAGGGGTCCTCTGGTTCCCCTGATGGGAGCTCTCTGAAGGCCGTGTGAACACTACCATCCCTGAGTCTCACCGTAACACGTGCAGGTCTCCTGTTCTTCATTCCCTGCATCTCTGGATCCACCATTATTCTGATCTTTGATGCCGTCTCCCTGACATCAGATGTTATCTCAAGATCCTCAATGTTCAGATCCCCTTTCTCCATGAGTATGGCCAGTGAAACAGGCAAACTCTGCCTCACCGCCTCAATGGTTTTTGGGGAATAGTTGTCGTGTTCTGCTGCAACCTCATAGGTCTCCACAAGGACATCATGGATCTCTGATGCGGAGAATCTGGTCATTTCAAGTATCTCAAGGGCGCAGTCAAGGGCGGAGTGGAGGTGCCTGCAGACAGGGTACCTCTTGAGGTAAACGTCTCCTATGTGGAACACGCCAGTTTCAGGTGCTCCTGATGGAGACTGGCACATTGCATTGATGAATCCCTCCTTTCCCTCAATTATGGACTCTGCCCCGGTGAAACCCTCCGATGCAAGCTTTGCAGATATAAGACCTGAATGGGCCGCCCTCCCGGCGTGAAGGTGCTTGCCCATTGACCCTGAATGGTCTGACTCAAGGAGTCCTGCTGCCTGGGTCCCTGCAAGTCCCAGTGCATTGACTGTCTCCTCGAAATCAAGGCCCATTACGCTGGCTGCGGCTGCGGCGGCCCCAAACGTGCCACAGGTACCTGTGGTGTGGAAGCCCCTCCCCCTGTGACCGGGGTTTGCGAGGAGACCCATGAAGATGGCCACCTCATAACCTGCCACAACCCCTGCTATGAACTCCCTGAACTCTGCATCCATGGCCTCTGCAGCTGCCAGGGCCGCGGGGATCACGCATGCCCCCGGGTGCAGCTGGGCCCCCCTGTGGCCGTCATCAAGGTCAAGATTATGGGCGAATATACCATTCAGAAGGGCTGCTCTTTCATCGGAACCTCTTCCATGGCCTATGACCGTCACATTGCCCTGCCCGGTGCCAAGTGCCCTTAGAGCTGAGATTCCGCTCCTTTCCTCTGAACCCCTGAGTGCGACTCCCATGAAGTCCAGGATGCATATCCTGGCCTTTTCAATGATTTGGGGAGGCAGATCAGTGTATGAGAGTGATGATGCAAATTGCGCGAGCTTTGCGGTTATCATTGATGCTACTATGTTGCCTTTAAATATAACAGTGATTGTTATAAAGGTTCCTATTTTTTATTAACTCCTGCTGAGGATATTCACCTGCAGGGGTTCCGTTTATTTAAGTCAATCAGGGTATCTGCCCCCCCTGATTCCCATTCTGACAAGCTGCTTTGAGAGATGTCTCCTGGCGCAGGTGGGAACCTCATAGTACCCCTCCCTGACCGGCCTCTCAAGTACCCTCTTAACCTTCCTGGAATTTCTTAGCCTCCGTCCGCAGGAGGGACACTTGAATCCCTTATTCCTGCCTGCAGATTTCATGCGCCTGCCACAGGTGCAGAGGGGGTTCTCCTCAACGTAGAGTTCAGATGCCCTCTCAAGGCGTATCTTTTCAATGTTGAGTGTCCCCTGGGCCCCGATACCCCCATAAACCGTGACCATGTCCCCAGGTATGAGTTCAAGGATAACCTTCCTGAAGTCCTTTGTTGGCTCATATGCGCCACATTCGATTTCTCCTGAAGCATCGCCAAGTGTGAAGAAGACGTGGCCACCCTCGATTACCTTTGGTCTGTCGAGCACCTCACCTCTGACACGGTAACAGCCAAAGGTTTCCATGGCAGCTATGCTGGGGGCGTCCTGTATATGCTGATCTGTGTGCTGGTTTGTCTCGAAGATGCAGAACCTCTCTATCTCCTCAGAGACATCAACCATCTCCATCGCCCTCAGAAGCACCTCAGGGGATTCTCCCCTGATACCATACAGTATGGGGCATGGCGTATGCGGTTCTATTGCAATGTAGTCCCCGTCAATGTTATCGAAGGTCTCCCTACCGGTCTCAGAGTCCATGAGTCTGACTGATTCAGGATCTATCTGGCGGGGTTTACCATAGTTTTCAGGGACCCTGTAGGTGAGAAGTTCGTATGTACGGTCCTCCAGAGGGCATCCAATGGCTGCGAGAGCCCCTATGATCCCACGCCCCTTCTTGAAGCCATGAACCTCTGCCCCAACATCCTCTGCAACCCTGAGCGCGTCTTCGATTTTAATTATTCTCCTTATGGCTGATATGGCAAATTTTCTCATGGAATCAGTGATTTCTCCCGTATAGAAGACCACTCCAGGGTTTGTTCTGTCATTATCAAGTTCTGCAAGTTCCTCAACCCTTTGAAGGACTTTATTCTTGATCTCTCTGATTTCATCCTCTGATTCAGCCTTTATGGTGAATGCCACTGCCCCGTTACCCCTCGTTTTATGGGGTGCGAAGGGGTTTAGTCTTATGAGGCGCGGGTAACCGTCAGGAGAGAAACCACAACTTTTAAGTTCATGGATTATAAAGCATGATATATAGGTTGTGCACATCCCATCCGGGGAGTCAGTATCATCTATACCCACATGAATTCTATACATTAAATCACCTGGTGATCCAGTTGGATAAATCTGTTAAAAGAGAACATGTATTAAGGGAGATACATGAACTTCTTGTCAACAACGGATTTGAAACATCCCATATATATGAGCGGAGCTGTTTTGACCTGATGGCGAGGAGAAAGCTCCTGCTACTCCTACTTAAGGTCCTTGTGAACATTGATGGTATAAATAGTTTGCAGGCCCATGAGATAAAAACCCTTGCACACACGTTCCTTGCATCACCACTCCTCATCGGTATAAGGTCAAAGACAGAGTACCTTGAGGAGGATGTTGTCTATGAGAGGCATGGCATCCCTGTTGTTGCCCCTGAGACATTCAGGAACATTGTTGTTGATGGTGAGTGCCCTGAGGTGATAGCTGACCGCGGGGGCTACTATGTGCACATAGATGGGAGAACCCTGAAGGAGGTCCGTGAGGAATACAGGCTATCACTTAAGGACCTGGCAGACCTCGCCCATGTATCACGCAAGACGATCTACAAGTATGAGAATGGACTTGCAAGGGCCTCAGCCGAAACAGCCATGGTACTTGAGGAACTGCTCAATGTGCGAATAACACTCTCAATTGACATCTTCAGTGTGCCTGAGAGGGGGGATGTGGAGATAAAACCTTCAGGTAGGCTGGGTGATATTGGATTCGGGATGATCGAGACCCAAAGGACCCCCTTTGATGCCGTTGCAAAGGAAATGGAATTTGAGAGGACCGTCATAACGGACCTTGAAAAGGGGAGAGATTCGAGGACCCTCAGGAGGATGGCTGTACCCCTGCGGGATCTGTCACTCATAAGTGGCTCAGAATCTGTTTTTATCATTGACAGCCCCCGTATAAGGGAGAACCTTGAGGGTGTCCCTGTGATCAAGAGCTGGGAGATAAATGAGATGGAAAGCAGCAGGGACTTCCTGAAGGTAATAGCAGAAAGGAGGACCTGCAGCTAGCAGCTGAAGAATTTTTGCACCCTCATCGATCCTCTATGCTGCTGGCATGGTTAAAGTCTTCCATCCCTTTCGAGTTTTATGAACATTGATCCACCCATTCTTTTCATCAGTACAGTACCATATTTCACGGCCATTCAAGATCACCACAGGGGACACCTTCAACAGTCAAAAAACCCTTTTATATTTTGAAAATATTTTATTTGCGCTAGCTGAACCCTTTAAAACCTGTAATATCCTCCATGCTTTTTTGATAGCGTTCTCAGCCAGTGCTGCAGCAGCCAACAATGCAGGTATAGAGAATACTCCTATGCCGTCCCATTGAAAAGGACAGGCACAGGATATGGCACCATAAAGGCCGCCATAGACGACACAGTAAGAGTGGAAACAGGACCATGCACAGAAAAACATCCAGATAAACAAGAAGCAGAAGGAAAAGCGATTTAATGAAAACGCCTCATAGGAATCCATATATTCCACGATGACAAAAATGTTGTAGGGTACCATTGTTTATCCTGGCTTACTGCCAAAATTCACAGTAGCTGTGAAAATCTGGGCAGCTCATCGCCCCGACAGAGATATGTATCAACGGCTCATCCCCACCATGAGCCCCGCTCTTCCATCAAACACCCCCAACAGAGAGACTTATCAGCTCAGAATTTTATTTTATGTACCTACCTCTGAAAAACCAGTACGATGAAAAAATCTCCATATCATATCCCAAAGAGTTCTCTGAAGGTTTCACCTGCCTCAGATACCGATGCAACACCAACTGCAACCATGTCCACATATTCAAGACTTTCTATGAACTTAAATGCTTCAGAAGGAGGTATTATCCCGGCTGCAAGGACCTTCTCAGCAACCACGGTTTTTCCAAGTTCATCAAGAAGCTTTCCGAGTTCCATCCGTTCATCCTCAAGGAAAACCGGGAAATCTGTCATGTAGCCAAGTCTGTTGATGGGGACCATGTAGAGCTCAAAGTTATCAATACCCTCATCAATCAGCCTCCCTGTTGTCTTCCGGGGCATGGTTGTGGCAAGACCCCTGAGCATCCCTTCCACCTCATCAAGGAGCTCAGAGACCCTGGATGCCGGGAGTAAGTCCGTGTAGTGTTCATCAAGAAGCACTGCGGTGGACCCCAGTTGAGATAGAGTCTCAAGGTCCTCTTCAAAGTGTTCATGTCTCACAGTACCCATGAGGGTCAGATCACAGCCAGCATCCCTCACCATCTCAAGGGCCTCAAGGACCTGATTCTCAGGTATGACCTGGAAACCCCTCACACCCACATCATATGCTCCCATGATAACCTCCGCAATATTTTCAGGCTTCCTTTTGAGGTCCATCTCATAGAGCCTCGATCGATGCCCAAAATAGGGTGCTGCAGTGAAGGGTGCGCTTCCCAGGAACGCCTCCGGGAGTTCAATTCCATTAACACTGACCGAACCTGTGAACATGATAACGTCCTCCTCATAACACCAATAATTATAATATACACTACCTCTATAGATTCTCTATCATTCTATAAAATCTTCATTGTGATAAGTGTGGTGAAATTATGCCAGAGATGAAAGTTCTTATTGCTGATTCCATCAATGAGAAGGGAATATCCGAACTTGAAGAGGTGGCGGAGGTTGTGGTTAACACAACCATAACACCCGAAGAGCTCCTTGAGGCCATAAAGGACTTCGATGCCATAGTTGTCAGGAGCCGGACCAAGGTCACAAGGGACGTCATAGAGGCAGCCCCCCGCCTCAAGATAATCGCAAGGGCGGGTGTGGGTGTTGACAACGTGGATGTTAAGGCCGCCACAGAGAGGGGTATAATGGTCATAAATGCCCCTGAGTCAACATCCATAACAGTTGCCGAACATTCAATAGGCCTCATGCTGGCCCTTGCAAGGAAGATCTCCCTTGCAGATAAATCCGTAAAGGAGGGTAAATGGGAGAAGAACAGGTTCATGGGTATAGAGCTCAACGGCAAAACCCTCGGTATAATCGGTATGGGCCGTATAGGTTCACAGGTTGTTGTGAGGACAAAGGCCTTCGGAATGGACATACTGGTCTATGACCCATACATAAGCAGGGATGCCGCCGAGGAGATGGGTGTGACCGTCACGGACCTTGAAACCCTCCTGAGGGAATCAGACATCGTAACCATACATGTCCCCCTAACACCTGAGACAAGGCACCTGATCTCAGATGATGAATTCAAACTGATGAAGGAAACCGCATTCATAGTTAACTGTGCCCGTGGCGGTATAATCGATGAGGAAGCCCTCCACAGAGCCCTCACAGAGGGCGAAATAGCTGGCGCAGCACTTGACGTCTTTGAGGAGGAGCCTCCAGAGGGCAGCCCTCTCCTTGAACTGGAAAACGTGGTCCTGACGCCACACATAGGAGCTTCAACCGCCGAGGCCCAGAGGGACGCTGCAATAATAGTTGCAAATGAGATAAAAACCGTTTTCCAGGGAGGTGCCCCGAGGAACGTCCTCAACATGCCAGTGATGGATCAGGAGACCTACAAGTCCCTCAGACCCTACACCGAGATCGCAGAGAAACTGGGCAGCATCATCACACAGGCCCTGCCCGGTAACATAGAGAAACTGGATGTCACATACTGCGGTGAACTTGCAGAGATGCAGTTCGACATCCTCACAAGGACCATGCTTCAGGCCATACTCAACCCCATACTCACAGAACCTGTGAACCTCATAAATGCCCCGGCAATTGCAAAGAAGAGGGGTATCATGGTTACAGAGGCCCGAAGGTCAGAGGCTGATGGCTACAGGTCCATCATAATGGTAAGGGCTGTCTCCGACAGGGGCGAGTTCAGCGTGGAGGCCACCCATATCAAGGAACCCACGATAATCGGTATCAATGGCTACAGGGTGGATGTGAAGCCAGAGGGTACCATGATAATAGCACGCTACAGGGACCTCCCGGGTACCATAGGGGCCATTGGAACCAAGCTGGGCGAGCACCAGATAAACATAGCCACCATGCAGGTGGGAAGGAAGGAGATCGGTGGCGAGGCGGTCATGGTCCTCAAGGTTGACCAGAGTGTCCCCTCTGAGGTCATAGATGAGGTCAAGAAGCTTGAGAACGTGGACGATGCTGTTGCAATAGAAATATAACTTGCTCTCAATCCTGACCTCAGGAACTGGGGGTAACCCCCTTCCTTTTATTTTGAATGATGACCTCCAATCTGCTGCCATCATATTGCCTGTTTTCGCACCCTACACTGATAACGGTGTGAATATACCAACTCAAAACAATATTAGAAGCTTCATTCCCAGCGTTCATAACCGGTATGAATATACCATCTCAAAACAATTTTAGAAGCTTCATTCCCAGCGTTCATAACCGGTATGAATATACCATCTCCTGATCGGTTCCAGCTGATGAATGGAAACTCAGAACTTACATTCAATTAGCAGCAGAGTCCAGATAGAAAAAACATTGGAAGGACCAATACAATCAAGGTTAATTTCTGGAAATTCAAAAAATACCAGCCAACATTCAATGCGTTTTTGATTTTATATGTTCTAATCCAATCACAGATAAAATCCCATCATATTATGTGAAAATTCAAGCTAATGATCAACATTATTATGAAAGGTTATCATCTGGCTCAACCACCTGGAAATCAACAGGAACGCCCTCTCTAGTATAGGCTGCCACAGTATCCATACTATATGGGTATGCTATTATCATATGGAAAAGGCCATTTTTTGAGAAGAACTGCATATCAGCACCCGATGGTAAATTGCTGGGACCCGGATGGGAGTGCACCGACCCCACAGTACCTGTGAATGGTGGGAGCATCAGGACATCCATGACAGCACCCTCATCAGAGGTCCTTGATGGGAGGAATATGAGGCCCGTGATGTGAAGGGCATCACCCTCCTGTTTTCCCTCAAGGAGCGCCACAAATTCGTGGGGATGTGACTTTTTTGCGATCTCCAGGGCCTCCTCAATGACATCGGAATCAACCAGCACTCTCCTTACCGGTTTCACATCCATAAAATCAAGGATCCTTTCAATTAAACCCATTCTATCAGGCACTCTCTGATCCGTTGTCTTCCTTCAAACCCTTGAGCCCCTCAAAGAATTCCTCTGTGAAGAGGGGAAGCTCCATGTCGACCCTCACCCTCATCCTCACAGCAGAGACCTCCCTGTCGGTGATGGGATTGTAGCCCCTCACCTTCACCGGAGCCCTGTAGACCCCTATACCCCTTCGCTGCCATGCGGGCACCTCTGAGATGTTCAAACCCCTCTCAAAGAGCAGTTCATGGAGGGAATCCGATTTCATCCCATTCAGAGTTCTCGCAGCATCATCTCTATCCATTTCATCCCTCAGTGTCCAGTATGCATAGCTGTTGAGGCAGTTTCTCCAGGCCTCATTCTGCCTTGACCTGAAGTACTCCCAGACCAGCTCCCTGCCCAGTGGTATAACCCTGCAGTCAAATGAAACAGGTTTATCAAGTGATAAACCCCTGCTGACGGCCCCGAGTGTAAATGATGACGATAAAAAAGCCGGGAAGACCGAGTCAAGCTTCTCAACCCTTCCAGAGAATGGAACAGAATCCAGGAGTACATTGATCTCATCAGAGAAAGTGTATATGAAGGATGGACTGAACTCATTCATGATCTCAAGGCATGCTGAAACCATGAGGTCACGGAAGACATCATCATAGGGCCTCCTGAACCCTGCCTTTGCTGTTAACCTGTGGAAGCCCCTCCCATCAAGCCTCAGTATTATGCTGGAGGATGGTGGCACCCTGAGGTTTGAGTAGATTTCATGTTCTCGCATCATGCCATCAGGTTCCAATGCGCATGTTCTCACTGAGGGATTTAAGGAGTCTTATGGCGGAATATGCGGCCATCACACTTGTCTTGGGGTTTATGGAGCACCTGACATTCTCTGTTATTGTCTTGAACTCCCCGAAGTCCCCCTTAACGGTCAACTCATGGACGTTACGGTCAACTGCAGGGTCTGCTATTATCTCAACATCAATATCCCGTCCACAGGCGATACTGATGGTTGCAGCCACATTTATGTTAAGGGGAAACCTCTTAACGGCCTCTGATGCCTTCCCAGTGTAAAGGACCTTCTTCTCATCCATGCTGATTCCCAGGGACCGTGGGGGTTTCCTTGTAACAAGTTTAACTGACTCTATACTGCCCATGGATGCCGCCTTAAGACCATCGAGACCCACTATTGCCCCTGAGGGTACATGTATCTCAGCGTTATTCTCTGAGGCCTTCTTCTCAAGCAGACCCCTTAATTCAGGGTCCATGAGGGCACCTACACTCATAACGATGACGTCCCTGCCGGCCTCAAGTATCCCGGGGACCAGTTCCCTCACAGCCTCAGGTGATGCGGCCTCCACCACAAGGTCAACGTGGGGGATCATGTCTGCAACATCAAGGACCGCGGTCCCGTTCACCATGGACGCCAGGTTCTCTGCCCTCTCAAGGTCCCTGTCATAGAAGAATCCCAGTTCAACGGGCACCTTGCCGTCCCTCACGAAACCCGCTATAAGGTTGGCTATTGCACCGCAGCCCACTATACCCACGATCATGTCATCACACAGAAAGAATCAGGATTCAATGGGGTTTACCTTTTTCTCCGCTGAAACATCAGGAGATATTATGAGTATATCTCCAACCGCCTGGACACGTTCATAGTTTATGTCTATGATTCCCTCCTCCTGTATGGGTCTTATCTCATCTGATGATTCAGGGACTATCCTTATGCTGGTCTTGAGGACATCCTTTATACCCACATTCTTCTTATCGTGTCTCATTGGACGGACCTTCAGTGTTGATACACGTCCCTTTTTGATGTTGAGAACAACGTCCTGAACCCTTCCAACGTACTTACCCCTTGAGGTGTATATTTCAAGTCCATATAGACTGGATAATTCAACCATCTTTCCACCACCGGCAGTTTAAACATGTAGCGCTGCTGCATAACCTGCTGTTGGTTAATATTATTGTTCATAGCTTAAATAGTTATAGGGAAATAACAGATTACTGAAGTGGCAGGAAAAGGCTGTTGCTGGAATTAAAAAAATGATTCTGGATTGTGATTGAAATGTGGGACACCAGTAAGGATTACAGGCTCATGGTTGCAGTTAAGGCAGTTGACCTCTTCAGGAGGGCCCTGGAGGCAGGGGGTTTCAGGGGGCAGTGGAAGAAGAAACCGGCCATCCAGGCCGCCTCTGAGATTGAGAGGATACTGCAGAGCCTCATATACTCATACCTTGAACCCGAGGACCTTGCAGCAAGTCCTGAGATGATGAGTATTGAGGAAAAACTTAAGGAGATAACCGATGCCCTGGGGGGTGAGGACTGGAGCCGTAAATTCCTTGATGGGGCCTCAAGGGATGAGAGGGAGAGGGTTGAGGAGAACATAGCAAAGGTGAAGTTCTTCATGAACACCATCGGAAACCTTAGGGGTCGGCTGATGCTTGGAAAGATATCAGATCCTGTTATTGCAGTTGATATAGTTGCAGGTGAGGTTATGAGTGTTGGGGGGCACCCATCTGCGGATAAACTTCAGATCTGCAATGTTAATGTGGGTGGAAGGTCCATAAAGGTGGTTACAAATGACCCTGATGTAAGGGAGAATGACAGGGTGGCGGTGGCCCTTTTACCTCCCCAGAAATTCATGGGTGTTGTTAGTGAGGGCATGTTCCTTGGTGCCGACGGTGTTCTGAGGGGCGTTGAAGGGATCCCTGGTGAAATGCCCAGGGGGATACCTCTTGAGGCGCTTAACGAGACAAGGAACCTCGTGGAGGAGTTCCTGGCTGGTTAACTCCTCCATGGCTCCCTGAGAATCGCCCTGCACACTTCATATCTGCAGCTTCCGCAGTCCCTTGGCAGACCGCATCCTGCTTTTCTCAGACGGTCCTCAAGCTTCAATTCTGATAATGGGTAGTATCCTGAATAATCAACCCTTTCAAGGCCCTCTGCCCTGCAATCATCCACGAGTTTCTCCATAAGTTTTCTGCCTGGTCCCCTGTGGTAGTATAGAAGGAAGTTCGGTCTGAAACCTATGAGGCGGTAGGGGATCTCTGGATTTATTTCTGCAATGAATGATGCTATCTCACCTATCTCATGGTGGTTTATACCGGGTATCACAACCGTCCTGAAGACCCGTATCTTTTCAGGGAATTTCTCTGCAAGGTAGGCTGCGTTGCGGAGTACAGGAGCCACTGGTGCCCCTGTCAGGTTTCTGTGGAGTTCATCTGAAATGGCCTTTATCTCAAAACTGAAGAGTGAGGTGAACCTTATGATGCGTTTTAATGTTTCAGGTGTTTGAAAGCCATTTGTTGCCACCATGACATCAGCATCGCATTCACCTTTTATTTCATGCAGCATCCTTTCGATGTAGGGTGTGTGTATTGTGGGTTCCCCGCCAGTAAAGCTCAGATTTGATATACCATGTGCTTCAAGTTCCCTCAACGCCTCCAATGCCAGATCCTCAGGTTTCACATGACCCCTGTAGACCCACCCTGAGTCAGGGTACTGTGATATCCTGTAGGCATTGCAGTAGGCACACCTGAAGGGGCAGGACAGGAGGGTTATCGAGTAACTTTTCAGGACATCTGTAATTGATGTGTAGGCGATCTCAGTCTCCGCAGCCCCGCAGACGCCCCTCTCACCTGCGGAACGGTTTGCCCCGCACCTCCATTCACATAGCTTGCAGTTCATTAGTTCGTCCATAAAACAAGTATAGGTATCTCTGTTAATACATTTTCCAAAAAATGTAAAAATAAAATGGATCAGGCTATCTGCCAGAAGCTGCTGATCCTCTTAACGTACCTGTAGGTCCAGTAGTAACTCCACTTGTATCTCCATTTGCCCCTGTACCTGTACCATTTTTTGTACCACTTTTTAACCTTTTCCTTGACATAGTAGCTGAGGGTTACCGGTTTCATAACAGTGTAGGTGGCTGAGGACACTGCAGAGGATGCTCCGTTAACAACAGCGATGAATTTTAGTGTCGCTGATTTTGTGAGGAGAACTGGTGCTGTATATTTTGTGCTGTTAACAGTTGGATTTGACCCGTTAAGGGTGTAATAGATCACTGACCCCTTTGGACCTGTCAGTGTCACTGTTACATTGTTCATGTAGATACCGGGAACTGGTGATGCTGTCGGTGCTGAGGGGGTTGATTCGACACTGAAAGGTACCATGTCATTGACTGTAACATTGTAGAGCCCTGCTGGGAGGGTGTATGTGAATGTTACAGGGACAGTTTGACCTGTTGGGACGTTCACAGTTTTTGTATCCTTAACCTCACCGTTGACCCTGAGTTCTGCTGTGAATTTGTCTTCAATACCGGTGTTTGTGACATTAACTTTGACAGTCACATCAAGGGGTGCGTTGCCAGATGCTGGTGTGACCGTCAGGTTTTTCAGGGTGAAGTGTGGCTGCAGGTCCACTGTGAGCTGGGTTGAGTTGAGTACGGTTTCATTTTCAGGTCCACTGGCGCCCATATGGAAGGCCACTGAGTTTGCCCTCACCGTGAATACCTTGCCCTTTGCATTTTCAATTGCAAAGAGCCACCTGTAGCTTTTGCCGTCCTCCATGTACAGTTTTGCAGCTCCCTGAGGTACCGGTGCATTTGTGAATGAACTGAGCCAGACGGTGCTAACACCCTCAGGGACCGTGTAGTTTGCAAAGGGTCCGCTGAGGTCACCTGTGTAGTACCATTTTATTTCTGAGCCTGTTATGTTACCGCTTACGAGTTCAAGTTTTGCATCAACGGCTAAACTCTGATTAACATCCTGAAGGTTATCACTGTAGTTTACATCCACAATTATCTGTGCCGGGTCAGATGCATTCTGCTGCATCTTCAGGCTCACGGCATTGGGTATGGCTGTCGCCGATGCTCCTGAGATGCCCGCTGCAACTACAAGGAGAAGCATCAATGACAGCAATTTATATTCAGTTTTCAATGTTTCACCTCCACATAGCTGTAAAAATGTTTATTCATATATCTAATATAAAAACTTTTTTGAATTTATAAAATAGTTTCACCTCCACATAGCTGTAAAAATGTTTATTCATATATCTAATATAAAAACTTTTTTGAATTTATAAAATAGTAAATTTTATATTTTTTTATTGAGATAAAAATCTGTTATTTCAAATTTATAATGGCTTAATTTAATTTAAATGTTTACTATCTCTCCATATAATTAAAAGTGAACTGAAATATGCTTATAGCCATTTTTAATTAACATCGTCAATTCAAATGGTTCAAATAAGACATGTTCTTCTATTATTAAAAAAATAAATAATATGGTTTTTTTATTAAAGAATTGGAAAATATAAGACCCTGTTTTCAGCCAAAAGCCCCGGCATTATTCCTTAAATAGCGATGATCCTTCGGTTAATACAAATGCTGTTAAATGTTGATGGGACATGTGAAATCATCTGCTGTTTAAAATCACAAGTTTGGTCCGGGTCATGTCCTCTATTGCGTACTTAACGCCCTCCTTTCCCATTCCACTGCACTTGAAACCGCCAAATGGCATATGGTCCACCCTGAAGGTGGATTGTTTGTTCACAAGAACTGTGCCAGCCTCGATCTCAGATGCCATCTTCAGGGCGGTTCTTATGTTCTCAGTAAAAACCCCTGCCTGAAGTGCATAGCATGTACCATTTGCAATCCCTACAGCCTCATCAGCATCAGAAAACCTTATAATCGGGGAAACCGGCCCAAAGGTTTCCTCTGAAACAACCTCCATCTCAGGACGCACATGGTCAAGGACGGTGGGCTCAACAAAGTTGCCACTCCTTGACCCCCCATGGAGAAGCTGGGCACCATCATCAACGGCACCCTCAATTCGCCTTTCAACCTCAATGGCCGCCTCCTCATTTATAAGGGGTCCTATATCAGTTTTCGGGTCAAGTGGATCCCCGGCCCTTAACCTGCGGGTTTTATCCACAAGTTTATCTGCAAATTCGTCGGCCACATCTTCATGGACCACCATCCTCTTAACCGCGATGCAGACCTGTCCAGAGTAGAGATAGGAACCCCTCACCGCGGCCTCAACTGCAGAGTCAATGTCTGCGTCATCCATGACGATGAGGGGATCGTTGCCTCCCAGTTCAAGTGTTACCTTCTTCATTGAGGCCCTCCGGGATATGTATCTTCCAACCTCCACACTGCCTGTGAATGTTATTTTATCCACGAGGGGGCTATCTATTATAAGATCTCCCATCTCCCGGCCCCTCCCTGTTAGAGCATTAACAGCCCCCTGCGGGAAGTGTTCATTCAGTATCTCACAGAGTCTAAGTGCGGAGAGGGGCGCCTCAAGTGAAGGCTTGAGAACAGTGGTGTTACCTGCTGCCAGGGCAGGTCCAACCTTGTGGATGGCGAGATTGAGTGGATAGTTAAATGGGGTTATCGCGGCCACGACCCCCAGGGGGATTCTTACAGTGAATCCAATAAGACCCTTCCCGCCAATACCCGCATCCATGGGTATTGATTCGCCGTAGAGCCTTCCTGCCTCCTCTGCACATAGACGTGCGGTTTCGACTGACCTTTTAACCTCATCACGTGAGAACCTTATGGGTTTACCTGACTCCAGGGTTATGAGCCTGGCAAGTTCATCCATCTCTGCCCTGAGCTCATCAGCAACATCATGGAGGTTCTCCGAGATGCGCCTGGCAGAAAGATCAGACATGGCACCTTTTGCACGGTGGGCCGCCTCAAGGGCCCTCAACACATCATCCCTGCCTGCGATGGATACAGTGTCAACCTCCCTGCCATTGAAGGGGTTCCTGACACTGAAACGGTTATCTCCCCCCACGTATTCACCATCAATGATCATGTCCATATGACCACCTTAAAATTAGAACTTCTTCTTGAGTCCCTTAATGGAGTTGGTGACGTTCTGAACATCAGAGTTCATTGCAGTCTGCGATGAGCTCACATAGTTGCGGTACCACACCACCGCAAAGGTCACGATGACTATTATACCTCCAAATACAAGTATCAGCTCGGCTGACCCCTGACCTGAATCATCAGCAATTAAACCCCCTGACAAAACCTTAACCTCCTATGGTGCCATGCTTCCAACAAGGCTCAATCCAAATTTGCCTATAACATAGAATATTGCGTAGGCCACGATTGAAAGTGGCACAGAGAACTTAACACCCTTCCTTGCGCTCCCATACATTATGATGCCAATCAGCAGTCCAGCGATTATGGAGTGTATTATGATGTAACCTGCAGCGGCGATCTTGGCGGCGCCAAGGATGGGGTTGGGTTTCCCCACAGACTCCATGAATCCCGAGTAGACCATTATCATTCCAAGGGCGAATGGTGCCGCGATTATGGCGGCGACAATAAGGAACATCACAGACATCATAACATTGGCCTTCCTCTCCCTCTTGAGTGCCAGAACCGCCCTGAGATCCTCTGCAACTGTCTCAATTACATCAGATAGGCTTCCTCCTGCCCTTCTACCCTCAAGGATCATCCTGAATGTCCTGTCAAGGTTCTGGGATTTGAGCCGTTCGCTCATGGAGAGGATGGCATCATCGAATGTCCGCCCGATCTTTATCTCAATAACCGCCCTCCTGAGTTCATCGTAGAGTGGTCCCTCACCCTGTTTGGATACGTCCTCCAGGGCCGATTCAAGGCCTACCCCTGCCCTCAGCAGTGATGCTATCTGACGGAGGAAGTCGGGGGTTGACTGCTCAATGGCATCAACACGCCTCTCCATCATGACAAAGATGTAGGCCCCAAGAAGGATTGATGGCATGGAGAATCCCACAATTACTGCAAGGATAACATTCAGACCTGTAACTGCGGCTACAACTGATCCAAGAACAGCGAAGAGTGCCCCAGCGAGAAATGCAAGAGTTATTATCTCAGATGCCTTCACATAAAGGCCAGTCCTTATGAGCGTTTCCTGCACCCTGAGGAGCAGTTTATCAGGTAATATGCTCTCCAGGGCCTCGCTCACAGGTTTCAATGCTGCCGGTAATACTGCCATCTGCACACCACTTGAAGTCCTTACCGTTACTAATTATTTACAGCCTATTATTTATACTATTATTTCACTGCCAGAAATTGTGGAAGGTCACAGGGGACAGCACCACCTTCTATATCCACGTGGTTGAAGGATGCCGGTGAATGTGGAGATCCTAACATGGGACAGCACCACCTTCTATATCCACGTGGTTGAAGGATGCCGGTGAATGTGGAGATCCTAACATGGGACAGCACCACCTTCTATATCCACGTGGTTGAAGGATGCCGGTGAATGTGGAGATCCTAACATTGGACAGCGCCACCTTCTATATCCACCCCAGGTGATCAGGTAGGCGGTTCATTACCCCGCCACCCACAACGAACATGTCCTCCACCCTCACACCGAATTCACCGGGAAGGTATATCCCTGGTTCAATGGTGAGGACCATTCCCTCAGTGAGAACCGTTTTATCGTCGGCTGAAAGTGATGGCCTCTCATGAACCTCAAGTCCAACACCATGGCCGCTTGAGTGTATGAAATTATCAGCGTAGCCATATTCATCTATAACACCCCGCACTGCACTGTCAACTTCACATGCCCTTACACCAGGTTTAGCTGCCCTCAAACCCTCCCTTTTGGCTTCAATCAGTATATCCAGGACCTCATGTTCCCGTTCACTCTCCACGAATGTCCTTGTGGTGTCGGAGTGGTAGCCGCTGTGAACAGCGCCCCAGTCAACCAGTAAAGGGGAACCTAAATCGTTAGAGGTGGGTACCGCATGGGGCATGCTTGACCTTGAGGCCGATGTTACGATGGTGTCGAATGAAACCCCCTCTGAACCTCCAAGACGCATAATGTAGTCCAGTCTGGCGGCTATCTCAGATTCGCTGCCATGGAATTCAATTTCCTTAAATGATTCCTCGGCAATTTTAAGGGCTTTATCCATCCTTCCTATCTCCTCCCTGTCCTTGACCATCCTAAGCTCTGCGATGGGATCCATCACCTGAAAGTCACTGCCAAGACCGATTCTCTCAACGAGACCCACCGGAATGGAGGGTTCAACCGCAAGTGCCCCGGGTTCAACCATGTCAGACACATCAGATACTTTCTTAAAGACATCAACATGAATCCCGCATCCCTCTGCTGACTCGATGTCCATTTCATTTACAAAGAGAACCGGTTCATCAGTCAGGAACAGGAAGGCCGTGACCGTTGGCATGAACCCTGTGAGATAGTATATGTTCTCCCTCTTTGTTATGAGTGCCATGTCAGCTTTACCGGAGATAGTTTCAAGTGCCCTTTCAATCCTTTCCAAGTACATCACCCAGACTTTCCATAACAGCTCTTTTAATGACCAGTTCAAGTTCATCCATAACCTCATCGGGTGCCCTGCACTCAATGGGTAAAGGTATGTGACCAAAGTCAGGGTCCCGGAAGACCTCCCCTCCAAATTTCACAGGTCTCCTGTAGCGGGGGATGAAGTGCCAGTGCACCTCTGGGTCCGGATTTTCAGACCTGAAAGCCGAATTTTTAAAGCAGCTCCAGTTGAAGAGGTCCGGACCAAAAAGGCTCCCCACAGCGGATTCAAGTGCACTCACCACCACTGAGAAGTCAACCCACTCATCGTTGTTTAGTTCAGATAGGTCCCTGCATTTCCTCCGGAGGGCCACCACACAGGTTGCAAGGTAGCGCTGGCTCGGTGCAAGGTAAACAATCCATTTGTCTGTGCTGGCAATTTCACGACCATAATAACCATCAACCCCACAGTACTCACAGACCGCCATATGATCACCGCTAAAATCTATGGACAGTGTAACACCCAAGTTTTATATTGATCATTACACCTAATTTATATGTATGTAGCCATCACCGGCATCTGCACAGGTGGTTAGGATGGGGGAGCTTCGGAAATTTGTGACGGCTGAATTTGTTTTTGGAAACGGGGCCAGGTTCCTGGCTGGAAGATACGCTTCAAACCTCGGGGCCAGCAGGGTCCTCCTTGTAACAGATCATGGTATAATGGGGACTGGACTTGTGGATGATGTTACAGGTAGTCTCAGTGAGGAGGGCCTTGATTATGTCATATTCAGTGATGTAACACCAAATCCCCGCGACCATGAGGTCATGGATGGTGCTGAGGTCTTTGATGCAGAGGAGTGCAACATGATAGTTGCGCTGGGCGGCGGAAGCCCCATTGACTGTGCAAAGGCCATGGGTGCTGTTGTATCCAACAGGATGAATGTGCTGGATTTTGAGGGTGTTGACCGCATCCCCATACCATCGGTTCCAATTATATGCATCCCCACAACCGCCGGTACAGGTGCAGATGTATCACAGTTTGCGATAATCATGGATACCCGCAGGAGGGTTAAGATGGCAATCATAAGCAAGGCAATGGTGCCTGATGCATCCCTAATAGACCCGGAAACCACTCTCACCATGGATGGTGAGCTGACAGCTGCGACGGGTATGGATGCCCTGGCACATGCCATTGAGGCGTACGTATCCAATGCAAGCTTCCACCTGACCGACCTCAACGCCCTCGACTCAATAGGCATCATAAACCGCGCCCTGCCCCGGGCTGTACTTGAACCAGATAACATGGATTACCGTGAGGATATGATGCTTGCAAGCCTTGAGGCGGGTCTTGCATTCTCCAACGCCAGTCTGGGACTTGTGCATGCCATGGCCCACAGCCTCGGTGGGATGCTGGACATACCCCATGGTGAGGCAAATGCTCTCCTCCTTGAATACGTTATTGAATTCAACTTCAAAGCCGCAAGGGAGAGGTACCTCAAGATCGCAGAGACCATGGGACTCAGTGGTTCGGGTCTGGAAGAACTCAAGGAGCACATGAGGGAATTAAGGGAGTCCCTGGGAATTGATATGACACTTGGGGACCTTGGTGTTGATGAGGAGGACATCCCATCCCTTGCAGAGACCTCGATGAGGGATCCCTGCATAGTTACAAACCCTGTCCTGCCAGAAAAGGCGGATGTTGAGGAGATATTCAGGAGGGCCCTCCATGGGCCTTGAGGGTGATGAAATGTCTGATAGGGAGTGGGAAACCCTCAGGGAGAAGATAATAGGGTTCGGTGAAAAATCCATAAGGAAGAGCTACTATCCCCGTCTTCAGGAGTCACTAGCAGAGCTCAGTAGGTTCAGGAAACTGTTTGACTGTACAGATGACGCCATATTCCTGGTTAAAACGCCTGGAGGCGAACTTAAAGACGCCAACCGCTCAGCCTGCACAAGGCTGGGGTATTCAACCCATGATATACCCGGCCACAGTATCTATGATCTTCTGCCTGAGGACATGCATTCCCGCTTCAAAGGTATCCTTGAGGGTAATGATGAGAGGATAACAATGGAGGGGCACCTTATAAAAAGGAACCGTGAAATGATACCTGTTGAGATAAAGGTAGATATGGTTGATTTTGATGGTGAAAGGTACGCGGTCCTGGTGGCCAGGGATATAACCGAGAGGCTGAAGATGGAGGGGGAACTCAGGAAGTCCCTGAGGGAGAAGGAGGTACTTCTGAGTGAGATACACCACAGGGTCAAGAACAACCTCCAGATAATTTCAAGTCTCCTGAGCCTCCAGAGCCACAGCATCAAGGACCCCACTTGCAGGAATATCCTTGAGGAAAGCCAGGACAGGATAAGGTCAATGGGACTCATACATGAGCAGCTATACCGTTCAGGTGATTTCAGCTCCATAGACTTTGGAGTGTACGCCTCCAGACTCCTGAAGAACCTCCAGAGGTCATATTCCCATGGAAAGGATATAGAACTCTCGCTTGAAGCCGATGATATAAAGGTGAGCCTTGAGACCTCAATTCCCCTGGGTCTCATACTGAGTGAACTGGTAACCAATGCACTCAAACACGCCTTCAGAGGAAGGGATAGGGGCAGAATCACTGTGAGACTTAAAGAGAGGGACTCTGACTGTATTCTTGAGGTGAAAGACGACGGTGTGGGGTTCAATAAGGAGGATCTCAGGAATAGCAATTCCCTTGGCTTCAAACTTGTTGAAATCCTCACAGAACAGCTTGAAGGAACCCTCACCTTTTCAGGGGAGGACGGCGGATTTTTCCGGATAGAATTCAGGGAACCCCACTACGCCAACAGGATGTCAGTGGATTCTGAGAAATAATCCTCTGAAAAGATATTTTAATTTTTCCAGACAGTAAAATCAAGTGATTGTTCTTAAATCTTCCCATGTAATAGAAATGCAGTTTCAATCCAGCAATGGAAAGCATTATAAGCCCTGTCCCATGTTAATATAAACATGGTCAGATTCAGTAAGGGAGAGGTAAGGGATATCCTGATCTCAATGGTTGTTATCGCCGGAGTATTTGCCTATGTATTCTCAGGTAGAAACCTGCAGGTAGCACTGATTCTGCTTCCGGCAACCCTCGTTACTGTGGGACTTGGATTTGTCCTCCATGAAATCGCCCATAAGTTAATAGCAATAAGGTATGGATTCTGGGCCGAATACAGGCTGTGGCTCGAGGGCCTCATACTGGCGCTTGTAACCTCCTACTTTGGATTCGTATTCGCAGCCCCAGGGGCCGTTTACATTCATGGAAACTACATTGACAGGGACGTTAACGGGAAGATATCCATTGCAGGACCCCTCACCAACATAATGCTGGCTCTAATATTCCTCATGGCATCATCTGTACTTCCATCACCACTTCGCGATGTTGCTGTACTTGGATACGCCGTTAACAGCTTCCTTGCCCTCTTTAACCTCATACCCATCGCCGTACTTGATGGTGCCAAGGTCTTCAGATGGAACCCCCTCATATGGCTCATTGCAGCCGCATCTGCATTCGCACTCACATTCAGCAGCATGTTCTAAGTGATCGAGATGTTCCGGGATATTCCTGTTAAGTATGTTGGATGCACCCACCGGGCCATGAAGCCCTCAGAAACACTCAGGGCGTTCAGGGAAAAACTCAGGGCCATAGGTGTCACAAGGATAACCGAGATAACGCACCTCGACCGTATAGGCATACCTGTATTCTCAGCCATAAGGCCGACAGCGGAGGAGGGTGCTGTTAGCATATACGCAGGTAAGGGCGCCACCAGGAAACAGGCAAGGGCCTCTGCAATGATGGAGGCCTTTGAAAGGTACTCTGCCGAGAGAAGTCCCCTGGACGAAACACTGATGGCCCATCCATCTGAGATGGATAAACGCCTGGACCCTGAAGCACTTATTCTTCCACAAAACGCTGATACAGACTCTGAAGTTGAGTGGATAATTGCAGAGGATATAAAAAGCCAGAACAAGATTCATGTGCCTGCAAATGCGGTTTTTCACCCTTACAATCCCCCCGAGGGCTGTGTGAGTCTCTTCAGGTCCAACACCAATGGCCTTGCATCCGGGAACGTCCTGGAGGAGGCCATATTCCACGGCCTCATGGAGGTGATAGAGAGGGACGCCTGGAGCCTCTTTGAGGCGAGAAGGGGTCCCCGAATAGAAATTGATTGTTCGGGGACAGATAACAGGATAATAACGTGTCTCCTTGAAAGGTTCCAGAGGGCGGGGGTTGAGATAACACTGGTGGATCTCACCGCTGACACCGGCGTTGCAACGGTTGCTGCAGTTGCCGATGATGTTGTGCTCAGGGACCCTGCTCTACTCACCATGGGCGTGGGGACCCACCTTGACCCTGAAATTGCAGTTATAAGGGCCCTCACAGAGGTTGCCCAGAGCCGGGCCACCCAGATACACGGCACCAGGGAGGACACCGTAAGGGCGGAGTTCATGAGGAGGGCCGGCTATGAGAGGATGAAGAGGCTGAACAGGCACTGGTTCTCTGAGCCCGATGATACCATTGCACTTGAGGATATGGAGGACCTCTCAACAAGGTCATTCCAGAGGGACCTTGAGATTACCCTGGGTAAACTGGAGAGGGCGGGCCTGAAGCAGACACTCTATGTGGATCTAACCCGTGATGTTGGTGTTCCCGTTGTAAGGGTCATTGTACCGGGACTTGAGGTTTTCTCTGTTGACCCTGAAAGGGTGGGGGGGCGCATAAGGCCCTCCAGGTGAAAATATCATAGGTCACACAGATGAAATGATTAAGTGACCCTACGCACTAGATAATCCATATGCACAGCAGAAAGATCATAATATTTACAGGGCCATCACTTTCCCACAGTGAGGCATCAGATATCCTCAGGGCAGATTACAGACCCCCTGTGAGGCGGGGTGACGTCCATGACGCTCTCCCTGAGAAACCAGACATAATAGGGATAATTGACGGTGTATTCCATCAGAGTCCAGCAGTGGGGCACCGTGAAATCATTGAGGCCCTCAGGATGGGTGTTACCGTTGTTGGGGGTGCCAGTATGGGGGCACTAAGGGCTTCTGAACTCCATGACCTGGGGATGGTGGGAGTCGGCCGTATATTCAGGGCCTACCTAAACGGTGAGCTGGAATCTGATGATGACGTTGCAGTTGCCTTCAACCCTGAAACCCTTGAGGCCCTCTCTGATTCCCTTGTGAGCATTCATTTTAACTTTAAAAGGGCCCTTGAAAGGGGCATCATAGGTGAAGATTACTTCAGAGAACTCATGAAAATCGCTAAGGATCTATTTTATCCCCTCAGGACCTACAGAAGGATTCTGCATGATGCAGAGATACCCGAAAACAAAAAGGCATCCCTCATGTCATTCCTTGAATCTGAAGGTAGGGATATAAAAAGGGAGGATGCAATTGAGGTTATAAAATACATTAAGGGGCTGGTAAGCTCTGATCAGGATCATGGATGTGAAACTCATGGATCTTGAATCAAAGATAAAAAGGGTGAAGGATGCCCTTAAGGGCCGAAGGGTTGCTGTTGGATTCTCAGGTGGGGCTGATAGCACAGCACTGCTTGATATTGCAGGGGATTCTGCTGATGCGGTTGCTGCATTCACAGTTGACACAGGTGTTATGCCCCGTGGCTTCATAGAAAATGCCTCATCAATTGCCAGATCCCTTGGGGTGGAGCACTTTATAATAAACAGGCCGCTCCTTGAAAACCAGGAGTTTGTGAGTAACACCCCAGAGAGGTGCCTTGTATGCAAGAACATCATATACAGTTCAATACTCCATGAGGCCAGAAAGAGGGGTTTTGAGGCGGTCCTTGATGGCACAACCGCAAGTGACATGTTTGAGGACCGTCCTGGCACCCTGGTTAACCATTTGCTGGGTATAGAGACCCCTCTACTCGATGCGGGGATTACACGGAGTGACGTCCTTGAATATCTCAAAAAAAGGAACCTTGAATACTCAGAGAATACCACATGCCTTGCAACAAGGATAAAGGATCAGGATATAACGCCTGAACGGATAAACAGGGTCTCATATGCTGAAACCCTCGTCAGGGGGCTCTACGGTGAGGGTACCGTGAGGGTCAGGCATGAGGGGGACTCTGCAATAATAGAGGTTGATGAACCTGAGAGGCTCCTCAATGCAGCAAATCTGAGGCATATAGAGAATGAGTTGAGGGCCGTCGGGTTTAAGAGGGTGCTCCTGGACCTCACAGGCTACAGGAAGGGTGAGGATGACATTGTATTCTACAGGCCCTGCAGGGATGCTGAATCAAGGATAATGTTCGAGGTTAAGCTGCCCTACCACATCAGTGTAAAAGAAACATGTGAAAAACTGGAGGAGAGGAATCCCCGATGCTCAGAGAAGATGGGTGTTGTCATGGTTGAGGTGGGTGATAGTAACGTGACCATCTTCAGGAACGGGAAGATAGTGGCAAGAAGGGTGAGGGACAGGGAAGATGCTGAGGAGGTGCTCCTTGAGGTGCTGCCACACATCATAAGGGAGCATGAGGACATGCAGACACAGAACCACTCCCAATCAGGAACATAGTGGGCCAGTGATAAGTCATCCAATATCCTGTGAATATAAGGCCGCTGACCTGATGAGAAACACGATTGTCCAGTCACAGCTAATGTGGGGCCTCAGATTATGGTTGCATTGGATTGTCCTGTCACAGGACCCTCTGAACATTCTCATTAACCCTCCTTCTGAAGGAGGTGATCTTCTGAAGGAGGCCCCTTGAATCATCACCCTTTAAAACAAGTCCGGAGGGTGTGCTGAACTCAATCCCATCGGCACTTATCCCATTGAAAATTATCTCAACCTCACTGGAGTCATCAGGGAGGTCATTTGTCCTCACGGTGTAATCAAGCAGTAGCTCATCATGGGGGAGTACCTCAGAGATGGACCTCTTCAGTGCCATCTCAAGTACATCCAGCAGTGTCTCAATAACCGGCAGGTCATACCACCAGCAGTAGCCGAGTAGCATCTTGATCTCTATATCCCTTATTGAGACCTCACCATGGTTCTTAGCCGCCGCCCTCAGAAGGCCCTTTGAGGCCTTCAGTGTTATCCTCTGGTCACTCATTTGAATCAATCAGAGCATTTATAAGGTCATTGGCCCTTGCAAGCCCGGTGAGGTTTCCCTCATAGTCTATGATGGGTATCTGTTCAATGTTCCTCCTCTTCATCTTCCTTGCGCAGGAGGTGACCGTGGTTGAGGTGGTTGCGGTGACTATATCTGTGGTCGCAACATCCCGGACCTCCTTATCAGGGAATTTGAGCTGGTTTTTTATAACGTAGAGCACATTTTTGCTGTCCCAGGACCACCTGTCCCCCTCTGTACCCACAGATGTATTATGAACGGTACTTTCAGAAACAACCTCGCTCTCATTTATGAAGTCGGTCTCTGTGAGGACCCCTGAGAGTTCACCGCTGTTGTTGAGGGCCAGGAGGACCTTCAGCCCAAAGTACCTCATTATCTCAAATGCCACACTGAGGGGTGTTCTATCCCATGTTGTGGGGATGTTCCTTGTCATGTAATTCTCCACGGGTTCATCGATTTCCATCTCTGCAATTGCACCTGCAACCAGGTCATAGCTTGTCACTATACCCACAAGCCTGTCCTGGTCCACAACAGGGACCCTCCGGATGTTCCTCTCAAGCATCCTCTCTGCAGCCACCCTGACGTCATCGTCTGGGGCGACTGTGACAGGATTCCTCGTCATTATCAGCGCTATCTGCTCCTCATCCGGATTCTCAACAAGGTCTGATCTTGTTATTATCCCCACAAGTTCCTCTGTCCCCTTCTTAACTACTGGAAGCCCTGATACATTCTCCTTTCTCATGAGTTCAAGGGCTGTTGACCTGTTTCCTGGAACAGTTACATAGTGTATTTTCTCTGACATTATCTCCTTTACAAGCATGACCAACACCAGAAGCGAGTCGGTTAAAAAAAATGGTTTTCAGTGAACAACAAGGACCGGGCAGCCTGCTGACCTTACCACCTTTTCTGCCACGCTGCCCAGCAGGAATCTGTCAAGGCCGTGTTTGCCTGAGGTTCCCATGACCACGAGATCCACGCCCTCCTTCTCCACTGTCCTTAGTATGGCCTCTGCAGGTGAACCCTCATCGGTCCTGAGTGTCAGTTTAACACCTGCCCCTGATTCCTCAACAAGCTTCTTAACGGCTTCAAGGGACCTTGATGCCTCCTCCTCGAGCATTTCCCTCAGCCTTATTATAAGGTCGTCTGCCGGGAGACCCACGAGGGATGATGTCTCCATAACTGTTAAAGCAATTATCTCGGCTCCACTTTCCCTGGCAATCCATATAGCATGTTCAGCTGCCTTGTTGGCATGTTTTGAGCCGTCGGTTGGGAGCAGGATTTTACTGTACATAGCCTCACCTCTTAACTAGTTTACCTTTTATTATTAAATATATTATATTTTTCGATTCAGTACGGTTTATGATGGAGAGGTAGGGGTCAGCGGATAGTTTCTCGGTGATCATGAGGTCCGCGGGAAATCCTTCCTCAATAACACCCCCACCTGTTATCCCCAATGAGTTAACGGTTGCCATCCTCAGCACCTCAAGTGGTGGGAAGTACTCAGCTGTGGATCCCCTTGTAACCTTCAGGGTGTACTCCATCTCCCTGAGGAGGTCCGGCGAGTTGAACATGACGTTGTCTGTGCCAAGAAGGAGATTTATGCCCATCTCATGCATCCTCTTAACTGGGGGTATGCCTGCTGAGAGCGCCCCGTTGGATCTGGGGCAGAGCACAACCGAGGCCCCTCTTTCCCTTACAGTTTCAAGGTCATCCTTGACTGGATTTGTGAGGTGCACCAGAAGCTTAAATCCGGCATCCACAGCCCTTTCAACCTCACTCCTGCCTGTCTCTTCAAGTGACCTCCTCTGGGATTCGGGGTGCTCTGCAACGTGAATCGATGCAATCTTACCCATCCTTTCACATTCATCAACGATTATGCGGGCTGCCTCATCAGTTATCTCTCCCATGCCACTTGGTGCAAACCCATCGGATAACTCAAGGATCCTCCTCACAGCTCGCCTGATCTCAGCATTTGATGCTTCAGGGTCAAAAACCGCAGGGTCCCTCCCGAGTATCATTCCCCTCAGTGGGAGATCAGCCATTGCTTCAGTGAGGAGTTCAACACCCTTAACACCACCCTCCCTGTAGTCAATGAATGATCCTGTGCCATGTGCCATCATGTCAGCCATCACATCCTTCATGGCTGCCTTGAGTTTCCAGTGTGGTGATGATTCAAGTATCCTGTGTTTCAGGCCATTTGGAGGTCTCACTATATCCTCAAGTGGCCTCCCATCACCAACGTCCATTGCAACTGAATCTCCAAGGTGCACGTGGGAGTTCACAAGGGCAGGTGCAACTATTAGGTCTGATGCATCAATCCTGTTGCTTCCCGGGATCCTATCAGGGGTTATCTCGGCTATGATGCCATCCTCAATGAGGAGGTTTGTCCTCTCAGGTCTCAGACTTGCACCACGGAGGACAGTCCCGTTTTCAACAACAAGCATATTTGAGTATTGGTTCTTGCCATATTTTATTCTTTGTGAGTTCAGGAGGAGAATAAAAAAATGAAGTTTAAATTCAGACATCTACTGTGAGTTCATGAAGAAATAATTAAAAATAATTTTTCAGAATTTCCTGATGTTGTTTGTTTCTGATTTCTCAGAGACCTTGCCGTAGTAGTCTGTCTTAACCGTGCCCCGTGAGTATTTGTAGTATGTCTTTAGTGTGACCGTCGCGCCAGGGTTAAGTGTGCCTGTGTACACCTGTTTATAGTTCCTTGTTGAGTAGCTGCCATACCACACCCTTGTGTAGAAGTTTCTGGCTGCAGCTGTCCCCTGATTCTTAACGTATATGTAGAGTGTGCTTCCAGATTTTCTTGTTCCCGTTACCACAAGGTCGGGTTTTGGGTTTCCAACCGTGATTGTCTTCTTCTTAACTGAGATTAATCCATTGCTATCCGTTGCTGTCAGTGAAACTGTGTAGTAGCCCTCCCTTGCATAGGTGTGGGTGACCTCTTCACATGCTGCTGTTGAGCCGTCGCCGAAGTTCCACTTGAGTGTTAATGTGTCGTTATCAGGGTCATATGCTGTTGACCTGAAGGTGAATGTTCGAAGTGATGTTGAACCGCTGTAGGTGTATGTGAAGTCCACCACTGGTTTGCTTCCTGTGAAGTTGGGTTTGACCTTGTTTCTGTACCACTCCTCTGCGGCGGCATCATCATACGGTGTTGTATTGCTGGCCCCTGGGAAGGTGCCATTCCAGTCCCCCACAAAGGTCGCATATCCATGGTCGTTGCGCCAGATGGTTGTGCCATTGTAAACTGTGCTCTTATTTATAACCTCAAAGTTCTGCTGGTTGGCATCATAGAAGTTCCTGGAGCCGTTCAGGAAGTCGTATATTATCTCTGCACCATCCCATGCTGTGGCATAGTAGTTGGCGCCTGAACCTGTGAACATCCTTGAGAAGTGGTAGATGGTCTCTATGGGGTTTTTAACCTCATAATCCTCAACCCAGCCAGTTGAGAAGCATGCGTGGAGTAATATTACAGGTATTCCTTCCTTGAAGGGTAGGTAAAATGTCTGTCCATTGACCTGCACCATGTCACCCGCACCCCATATGTAGCCGTCACTTGCAACCAGTGAGAATGGGGGGCTGGCATAACCCCCACGGCAGTCGTAGTTTCCTGACATGTATCCGCCATGCCCCGCGTATATCACAGCATCTGCACCGTACATGCCCTTGAGTATGTTCTTAACGGTTGCATTTCCCTTGTAGAGTTCAACTACCTGGTAACCCCTGTTCTTGAGGGTTGTTGCAACCTTCTTTGCCTCCTCATACATGCAGCTGCTATCTGAGAGGCTGTCTGCAACTATGAGTATGTGGGCCTCTGATAGGGGTAATGCAGTGAGTGATAATATTATAAATGCAGCGAGCATGAGTTTTCCATATCTCATGTTCTTCACCGCCACATTCTATAATATCACAATAGTTTAAAATTTAAAAGAAAATTGGTGCCATGTATCACATCCCATGGTATTCGTCAAGGGACTTCACAGTTATCCTCCCAAGTCGAACAGCCTCAATGGCATTGAGGGCCGCCCTTGCCCCGGCGAGTGTCGTAACGTAGGGTATTCCAAGTTCTACTGCCATTCTCCTTATTAGATAGCCATCGTCGGCTGACTGCTTCCCTGATGGTGTGTTGATTATGAGACCAACTTCACCATTGAGTATGGAGTCCCTTATGTTTGGTGACCCCTGGCTCACCTTCCTCACGACCTCTATATCGGCTATGTCACTGACCGCCCTTGCTGTCCCACGGGTTGCCATGATCCTGAAGCCCAGGTCACTGGCCTTTTTAACGATGTCGGCTATCTTGTCCTTATCCTGGTCCCTGACGCTTATGAATACCTTGCCCTCTGTGAGGAGGTCCATGCTGGCAGATAGCTGGGACTTGTAGTAGGCTATCCCAAAGTTCTCATCGATACCCATTGCCTCGCCGGTGGATTTCATCTCAGGGCCAAGCACAGAGTCTGCCCCTGGCAGTTTTATGAATGGGAACACTGACTCCTTCACCGCCACATGTTCTATCTCCTTCTCCTCTGTTAGTCCAAGGTCCCTGAGCTTTGCCCCCATCATCAGCCTTGCAGCAATCTTGGCGAGTGGAACACCGGTGGCCTTGCTGACGAACGGAACGGTACGGCTGGCCCGGGGGTTCGCCTCGAGTATGTAAACTGCCGGGTCAGAGTCGGGTTTCACCGCGTACTGGATGTTTATTAAGCCCACAACATCAAGTTCAAGGGCCAGTTTCCTTGTGTACTCCTTTATGGTTTCAATTATCTCCTGTGGGATGCTCTGGGGTGGTATCACACATGCCGAGTCCCCTGAGTGGACCCCTGCCTCCTCTATGTGCTCCATTATCCCCCCAATGTATACGTCGGTTCCATCAGAGAGTGCGTCCACGTCAACCTCTATTGCATCCTCAAGGAACTTATCCACCAGGATGGGATGTTCGGGGGATACCCTCACAGCCTCCTTCATGTACTCCTCAAGTTCCCTCTCATCGTAGACTATCTCCATTGCCCTTCCACCGAGGACATATGATGGCCGTACAAGTACAGGGTAGCCTATGCGTTCAGCCACCTCCCTTGCATCCTCAAAGGACTTGGCGATTCCGTAGGGTGCCTGTGGTATCCCCAGCCTATCCAGGACACGGGTGAACCTTTCACGGTCCTCAACCCTGTCTATGCTCTCATGTGGTGTTCCCAGTATCCTGACACCCTCCTCTGCCAGGGGTACGGCAAGGTTTATGGATGTCTGGCCCCCAAACTGTACCACGACGCCCTCAGGTTTCTCCTTATCTATCACGGCAAGGACGTCCTCCAGTGTGAGGGGTTCAAAGTAGAGCTTATCAGATATGTCGTAATCTGTACTCACGGTTTCAGGGTTGTTGTTGACCATTATGGTCTCATAACCATCCTCAGTGAGGGCCATTGCCGCATGTACACAGCAGTAATCGAATTCTATACCCTGACCTATCCTTATTGGACCTGAACCTATGATGAGGACCTTCTTCCTGTCTGAGACCTCAACCTCATCCTCAAGGTCATAGCAGCCATAGTAGTAGGGTGTTTTCGCCTCAAATTCGGCTGCGCAAGTATCAACCATCTTGTAGACAGGTTTTATATTATTCTTGAGCCTTAGGGACCTTATTTCTGATTCTGCAAGCCCTGTTATTGATGCCAGCCTTGAATCTGAAAACCCCATCCTCTTTGCCTTGAGGAGGACCCTGGGATCCCTCAGGGATTCTCTGTTGAGGGATGACTCAAAGTTCACTATGTTCAAGATCTTCTCCAGGAAAAAAGGGTCTATCCTCGTAAGTTCATGTATCTCCTCTATACCCATACCTTCCTTAAGGGCTGTGTAGATCTGGAACAGCCTGAGATCAGTGGGGTTCTCAAGGTCCTTCCTTGTGTAGGGTATCTCCATGAAGCCATCAGCGCCTATATCAAGGGATCTTATGGCCTTGTTAAGGGACTCCTCAAGGGTTCTTCCTATGGCCATGACCTCCCCTGTGGATTTCATCTGAACCCCTATCTCCCGGCTTATACCCCTGAACTTATCAAAGGGCCACCTTGGAATCTTTGTCACAATGTAGTCGATGGATGGTTCAAAGGATGCCGGTGTCTCCTTTGTTATGTCATTCTCTATCTCATCGAGGGTCATGCCCACGGCAATCTTAGCGGCGATCTTGGCTATGGGGTAACCTGTGGCCTTTGATGCCAGTGCACTG
The DNA here is from genome assembly GCF_026692625.1 of Methanothermobacter sp. DP. Classification (NCBI taxonomy): domain Archaea; kingdom Methanobacteriati; phylum Methanobacteriota; class Methanobacteria; order Methanobacteriales; family Methanobacteriaceae; genus Methanothermobacter; species Methanothermobacter sp. DP. Next base: position 1,084,007 of record NZ_CP113501.1, read on the forward strand.
CTCCTGCTCACCCTCGGGTTCACCTCTATGACCTTGTACTCCCCGGTCTCCGGGTGGACAGCGAACTGTATGTTACAGCCCCCCTCAATCTTGAGGGCCCTTATGATCTTTATTGCCGCGTCCCTCAGTCTCTGGTTGTCCTCGTCACTGAGGGTCTGGGCCGGTGCAACCACCACGCTCTCCCCGGTGTGTATGCCCATGGGGTCGATGTTCTCCATGTTACAGACGATTATACAGGTGTCGTTGCGGTCCCTCATGACCTCATACTCGAATTCCTTCCAGCCCATGACAGACTGGTCTATGAGGACCTGGTTGATGAAACTCATCTCAAGGCCCCTTGTGGCTATCTCAATGAGTTCATCACGGTTGTGGGCCACCCCCCCGCCTGTACCCCCAAGGGTGAACGCGGGCCTCACTATAACAGGATAACCTATCTCTTCAACAGCTTCAAGGGCCTCTTCAACTGAATTTACCGCTCTTGCTGCGGGCACTGGCTCGTTGAGTTTCTTCATGAAACTGTCAAAGAGGTCACGGTCCTCAACGTTTCTTATGGTCTCAATGGAGGACCCTATAACCCTCACACCCTCAAGGGCACCCATCTCTGCAAGGCCTGTTGCAACGTTGAGGCCTGTCTGTCCCCCCATGGTTGGGAGTACTGCGTCGGGTTTCTCCTTTTCGATTATCTTTGCAACTATCTCAGGTGTGAGGGGCTCCACATAGACCCTGTCAGCCATTTCCATGTCGGTCTGGATGGTAGCAGGGTTTGAGTTCACAAGTACAGTCTCAATCCCCTCCTCCCTCAGTGATTTGCATGCCTGAGAACCTGAATAATCAAATTCAGCAGCCTGCCCTATCTGTATAGGGCCGGATCCTATGATAAGTACCTTGTTGATGCTTTCATCCCGCGGCATTTTATCCCCATCTTCCTCTTATACTAGTACTCTTTCATAACACTTACAAGACGATCAAAGATGTTCATGGTATCATGTGGTCCTGGTCCTGCCTCAGGGTGGTACTGGACACTGAAAACCGGGAGTTCCCTGTGCTCTATTGCCTCAGGTGTCCCGTCGTTGAGGTTCAGCTGTGTGATCTCAATATCCGTCCCCCTTACTGAGTCCGGGTCGATGGTGAACCCGTGGTTCTGGGATGTTATTGAGACCGTGCCTGTCCTGAGGTCCTTCACCGGCTGGTTTATACCTCTGTGCCCGAATTTCATCTTGTATATGCTGGCCCCGAATGCAAGGCCGATTATCTGCTGTCCAAGACATATCCCGAATATGGGCAGCTGTTCTGATAGTGTTCTGACCGTGCTTATGGCCTTCTTCACCCTTGTGGGGTCACCAGGTCCGCTTGATATTAGGAGTGCGTCAGGGTCATATTCCATTATTTCCTCTGGCTCCATTCTGTAGGGCACAACAGCAACACCAACATCCCTTTCAAGGAGGGCTTTTATGCTGTTTCTCTTGATTCCGCAGTCAACTATAACAACCCTCCTCTCTGCGTCCTCATTCATGGTGACCGGTTCGGTAACACATACCTTGTCCACAAGGTCAATCTCGGTTATATCTGGCTGATTCACTGCCAGTTCAAGGAGTTCATCATCATCAATCTCCTCTGTTGCAAGGGCACCCTTCATGGTACCCCTCTCCCTTATCTTTATTGTGAGAGCCCTTGTATCAACACCCGCTATGCCAGGGATTTCATATTCCTCAAGGAACTCTGAGAGTGTCTTTTCTGATAGCTGATGTGAGGGTTTCTGGCATTCCTCCCTCACTATCAGGCCCTCGGCCTTTATCCCATCTGACTGGTACCATTTCTCAGATATTCCATAGTTGCCCTGCAGGGGGTAGGTTGGCATGAGTATCTGGCCCTTGTAGGAGGGGTCGGTGAGCGACTCAACATAACCCGTCATCCCAGTTGCAAATACAACTTCTCCCGTCTTCACTGTTTCAAATCCAAATGCCTCTCCTTTTATTATTGTACCGTCTTCCAAGGCTAATTTTGCTTCCCTAAACATTTCACCACCGTGATCATGACTTCTGACTGATTAGATTAATTTAATATTCATGACCATAAGGAGAATCCCCTCCAGAGTGGAGATCCATCCTCATCACCACAGCGTCCTCTCCATCCTCATAGTAGTTTGCTATAACCTTCTCCTCACTGAAGCCAAGGGCCCTGTAGAAATTTATGGCCCCTCTATTCTTTGCCCTTACCTCCAGTTTAATATTTTTAATATGAAATTTTTCAAATATACCTATGGCTGTCCTCACAAGTTCCGCCCCGACACCCTGGCGGCGGTAATCTTTATCAACTGCAAGTGAGATAATATGACCTTCATCCTCAAACCGGATCCAGAATATTATGAATCCAACGACCCTACCATCCTCCTGGGCCACGAGGAAACCTGCTCCAAGGTTGTAGATGTCCCTCAGGAGGTGTGCCGGGTAGGGATCAGCAAATGATTCCCTCTCAATCTTCAGGACCGTTTTGAGGTCCTGTGGTCTGAATTCCCTTACTATCATCTCTATCTCCGTGGTACAATGTGGAAAGATCTTGCACTTTACATAATCAGGAGCTCGCAGCCATCCGACCGTGTTGTTGAGGTTGGTGCCGGTAGATTCCTGTATGTTTCAGATTATATCATGAAACATTCAAAAGTTGATTTGGTTCTAACAGATATTAAACCTTCCCGTGGAGACATAATTTATGATGACATCACATCACCGGACATGGATATCTACAGGGATGCCGTCACCATATACTCCATAAGACCCCCATCTGAACTCCACAACCCCCTTATGATGGTAGCGGACGCAGCCGGTGCCCGGCTGATAATAAAACCACTCACTGGGGAAAATATCGCCACAGAAAAACCTATGAAACTTGTAAATTACAGAAAAAGCTTTTTCTACGAGTACAGTCCATAAACCATCTGATTTTTTATGATGTCCTCAAAAGCGGCTTACCTGAGATGATATATGATTCATAGGTGATCCCACCACAATCACACCACTTCATTAATAATATATACTTTATAAACTGGATAATGAATGTCACTGGGTAATCCAATTCAAAAAATATCATGATCCTAGATCTCAAGAAAATTACCAAAATAAATTGAAAAGTGTTAAAAATGAAATGGGCCACGATGAGTGTAAAGGAAGTCTTGAAGGAACTTAAAACGTCAGAAAATGGTTTAAATTCAGATGAAGCAGCCAGAAGACTTGAAACTTATGGTAAAAACGAACTGGTTGAGGAGAAAAAGGCAGGTCCCCTCAGAATGTTCCTTGCCCAGTTCATGGATATACTCATCATACTACTCATACTTGCGGCTGTGGCATCCTACTTTGTGGGTGATGTGCTCGATTCTGCAGTCATACTCTTCGTGGTGGTTGTGAATGCCACAGTTGGCTTCATACAGGAATACAGGGCCGAAAAAGCAATGGAGAAACTCAAGGGCCTGGTATCAACTGAGGCCACGGTTATAAGGGATGGTATGACCCAGAAAATACCCGCCTCTGAGCTCACAATAGGAGATATTGTAATCATAGAGGAGGGAGACAATGTACCTGCAGACATCAGACTCATAGAAGCCTATGACCTCCGCATAGACGAATCCACCCTCACAGGAGAATCCATACCCGTCCAGAAGACACATGAAGACCCTGAGGATGAAAGGGATGTTATCGCATTCATGGACTCTGACGTTGTATCAGGTCGCGGTAAGGGTGCCGTAATAGCGGTGGGTATGGATACATCAATAGGCAGGATAGCCGAGATGATACAGGAGGATGAGGGTAAGACACCTCTGCAGGAGAAGATAGCCTCCCTTGGAAAAAACCTCGGGCTCATAGCGGTGGTTGTATGTGCCATGGTATTCGCCATACAGTTCCTCCGCGGACTTCCACTGGTTGACACCTTCATGACCGCTGTTTCACTTGCAGTTGCCTCCGTACCTGAGGGCCTTCCCGCCATACTGACACTGACCCTTGCACTGGGTATGCAGAGGATGGCCAGGAGCAATGCCATTGTAAGGAGGCTCCTTGCAGTTGAAACCCTTGGTTCATGTTCGGTGATCTGCACCGACAAGACGGGTACACTCACCCATAACCGGATGACCGTGAGGGAATCAGAGCTCACCTCACCGGAGATGGCACTCCTTGTATCAGCACTCTGCAACAACGCCACAATCTCAGATGATAGGGTCATAGGGGACCCAACCGATGCAGCCATGCTGAGCTTTGCGGATGAAAATGGATACAGCAGAAAGGAGCTTGAGGAGAAATACCCCCGTCTCATGGAGATACCCCTTGACAGTAAAAGGAAGAGGATGACCACCATAAACCAGCTGGCTGACGGGCGATACCTCCTCATCAAGGGGGCCCCTGAGATAATACTCGGCAGATGCAGTTACGTGGATTATAACGGCTCCCTGAGGGCCATGGATGATGATGAACTGGCTAAATGGATGTCCAGGCTCAACGATATGACATCAAGGGCCCTCCGTGTCCTGGCCCTTGCATACCGGAAACTGCCTGATGGCGATGAGGAGGAGAGGGACCTTGTGTTCGCTGGCCTCGTCGGTATGATGGACCCTCCACGAAAGGAGGCTGCCGAGGCCATAGAGACCTGCAGGAAGGCGGGTATAAAGGTTGTTATGATCACAGGCGACCACAGGGACACTGCGGTTGCCATAGCACGCGAACTGGGGCTCATGGATGATGGTCTGGCCCTCACAGGAAGGGAACTCGATGATCTCTCTGATGATGAATTCGAGGAGATGGCGGAGGACGTGAGGGTCTATGCCCGTGTCTTCCCTGAACAGAAGGTCAGAATAGTTGAGGCCCTCCAGAGGAGGGGCCACGTGGTTGCCATGACAGGTGATGGTGTCAACGACGCCCCCGCCCTCAAGAAGGCCGCTATAGGTGTTGCCATGGGCAGCGGGACGGACGTTGCAAGGGAATCCTCTGACATGGTGCTCCAGGATGATAACTTCGCAACGATAGTTAAGGCGGTGAGGGAGGGGCGGACCATCTTCGATAACATAAGGCGCTTCGTTAAGTTCCAGCTTTCAACAAACGTCGGGGCCATCCTCACAATCGTATCGGCATCACTCATCAACCTTCCTGTGCCATTCAACCCGATACAGATACTCTGGATAAACATAATAATGGACGGTCCCCCTGCACAGTCCCTGGGTGTTGAGCCCCCTGAATCCGATATAATGCTCAGAAAACCGGAGAGGGAGGATATAATGCCAAGGCGGAACCTGCTGCGTATAGTAATTGCAGGTGCTGTCATGGCGGCGGGGACGCTGGGGCTCTACATGTACATGCTCTCCTCAGGGAACGGTGTTGAGCGGGCGATGACAGTTGCATTCACGGTCTTTGTGATGTTCCAGATATTCAACGTATTCAACTGCAAGTCAAGGACCGGATTTTCCAACAGGACTCTCCTTGTTGCTGTTGCAGCCTCTCTCCTGCTGCAGATCCTTGTGGTCTACCTTGCACCCCTTGAGGGTGTGTTCAGGACCGTCCCCCTCACGGTTACAGACTGGATCCTCATAATCGCAGTGGCTTCCCTCATACTGATTGCGGAGGCCATCATGAGGCTTGCTGACGGGCGGGAATGACCTATGAATGTTATTGTGATGGCAGGGACCAGGGATGCCCGGAGAATCATAGAAAAACTCTCAAGGGATCCTCGAATTGATATAACAGCCACAGCAACCACCGAATACGGTGCTGAGCTTGCTGAAAGTTCAGGGGCATTAAGAACAGTCAGAGGGCCCCTTGACAGGTCCGGGTTGAGCGGACTGATAGATGAAATCGGTGCTGAACTCCTCATAGACGCCACCCACCCCTTCGCGGCAGGGGCCACTGAAAATGCACTCCTGGCATGCCATGACACCGGAATAACCTACCTGAGGTTCGAAAGACCACTGCTGGATGTTGAGGGGGTCATAAGGGTTGACTCATTCAGGGAGGCCGGGGAGGTGGCCTCATCACTCCTCAGGGAGGGTGAGGTGGCGATGCACCTTGCAGGGGTCTCAACACTACCTGAGGTTCTTGAGTCACTGGATCCAGAGAGGGTTGCCGTCCGGGTCCTGCCACAGACCTCATCAATTGAGGCATGCCACAGGCTCGGGGTGCCCCCCGAACAGATCATCGCAATGCAGGGCACATTCTCCCCAGAGATGAACAGGGTGCTCATGAAGGAATACCGTGCAGGTGCGGTTATCACCAAGGACAGTGGTGAGACAGGGGGTCTCCGTGAGAAGGTTGCCGCTGCATCAGAGCTTGGAATACCCATCATCCTCGTTGAGAGGCCAAGGGTTGACCTGAAAGGCGAGACGGTATTCCATGACATTAATGAACTTGTGGAATATGTCACAGAGATCCTGAATAAAAAAGAAACTGATAACTGCCTTTAAATCCTAAAGAATAAGCGCTAAAAGGATAATAAAAAATAAGCTAATAAATACTTTTAAATCTTTAAAGAATAAGTTCAGCGGTTTTCAAAGAGGACAACCTCAACCTCCTCTCCCTCATTGAGTATCTCAACGTTCTTTGGCACCTCAATGTATCCATCGGCCCCTGCAAGGGCTGCTATTGCACCGGAATCCCTGAATATTGGCCTTGCATACTGGCCATCAACCCTCACAAGTGCATACTGGACCCTGCCCCTTGATGAGTGGAATCTCTCGGCAAGTTTAAGTGTCTTCACAGAACCCTCAGGGGCTTTTATTCCCGAGAGTTCCCTGAGGAATGGTTCTACAAGTGACCTGAAAACCAGAAGGGCTGCAACCGGGAAACCAGGAAGCCCAACCACCATCTTACCGTCAACCACTCCCACTATGGTGGGCTTACCCGGTTTCATGGAGATGCCATGAATGACCACCTCACCAAGATCCTCAAGCACATCCGCCAGGACATCACCCGCCCCCGCAGAGGTGCCACCTGAGGTTATAACGAGGTCCGCTTTACCCAGCCCCTCAATGAGGGCACTTCTGAGTTCATCGTAATCATCCCTCACTATACCCCCACCGCTGACACTGCAGCCGGCATCCCTGAGGGCCGCCGATATTCCCAGAGAATTTGAATCAAATATCTTTGCAGGCTCAAGTCTCCCCGAGGGCTCAATGAGCTCATTACCCGTTGATATGACATGTACCCATGGTTTCGATACAACCCTCACTGAGGTGACCCCTGCAGCTGAAAGCGCCGCGATCTTGTCGGGTGAGAGCACCTTTCCGCCCCCCACAAGTACACTCCCCGCCCTAATATCAGATCCCGTCGCCGCGATATGCTGCGATGGGTATGCAGGCCTCTGGATGTAGACTTCCCCACCAATAACCTCAGTGTACTCAACCATGACAACTGCATCGGCACCCTCAGGTACAGGCGCCCCCGTACTTATCCTGATGCATGAACCGCTTTCAACCCTCCTTGATGGTAAAGAACCTGCCTCAACCGTCTCGATACACCTGAGCCTCACAGGTTTCTCATCGCTTGCCCCGAAGGTATCTGAGGCCACCACCGCATACCCATCCCTGGATGCCCTGTCAAATGGTGGCAGGTCGATGGGGCTTTCAACATCCTCTGCAAGTACCCTCCCAAGTGCATCATCAATATTAACGGTTTCGGAACCTCTACTGTAAAGTTCCCTGAAGAGATCTGCCATTATCCCCCTTGCATCGTCCAGATCGATTATATCAAGAAATTCGACTCCCATTGGATCACCATGAAAAGCAGTCTAAGCAATTTATTTATATCTGCACCGGTAATAAATTATACTGTCTATTTCTTTGATTGCTGAATGTGTAATCGCATTAGAATCAAAGTTAATCAACGAAAAAAAGAGGAGGAGAGTATTTGAGTAGAGGACATCAGACACAGGAAGTTAGGCGTGTGAGGACGCCCAGGAAGGGCGAGATACCTGGAGTTGTTGAGCAGATAATGGGGCACGGGAAGCTCAAGGTGAGGTGTGCCGATGGCCATATAAGGCTCGGCAGGATCCCTGGCAAGATGAAGAAGAGAATATGGATCCGTGAGGGTGACGTTGTACTTGTGAAGCCATGGGAGTTCCAGAGCGAGGAGAAGGCCGATATAGTGTGGAGGTACACCCGTACAGAGTCCAACTGGCTTGAGAGGAAGGGCTACCTCAAACTCTGATTGTCCCGAGAGAAGTTGATTTTAATGGATCCTGAAGAAACAGGGCAGGCCCCTGAACTCAGGGCACTTAAATCAGGGGCTGTGGATAGGGTGGACTCTGATCTTGGACGGATGGAGGCCGCCAAGAGGTTGAAGGGTGTTGAGGACCGTCGGGTGGGAAGTGAGGTCTTTGATGAGCTTACCCTCAAAACACTCTACAAGCTCGCCAACTCAGGTTACCTTGCGGTGCTCAATGGCGCTGTGAGCACAGGTAAAGAGGCGAATGTCTTCAAGGGCATAACAGATAAAGACGAATTTGTTGCTGTCAAGATCTACCGTGTCGCCACATCTGACTTCAGGAAGATGCAGTACTACATACAGGGGGACCCGAGATTCAGGGTGAGGACAACCAACAGACGCCAGCTTGTCCAGGCCTGGGTTAACAAGGAGTTCAGGAACCTGAAAAGGGCCCTGGAAGCGGGTGTCCGTGTGCCAGAACCCGTGGTTGCAAGGGACAACATCCTCATAATGGAGTTCATCGGGGATGATGGTGAACCGGCCCCCACCATGAGGGAGGTTCCACCTGATGACCCTGAGAGGGCCCTTGAGTTGATAGTTGAGTACATGCACCGCCTCTACACTGGTGCAAGGCTTGTGCATGGGGATCTGTCGTTCTTCAACATACTGAACCATTCAGGAGAACCAGTTATAATTGATGTATCCCAGGCAATGCTCCTTGACCACCCACTGGCCATGGAACTTCTTGAAAGGGATATAAAGAATGTGGTCCGTGACTTTAAAAGGCTGGGGGTCAGTGTAAGTGAGGATGAGATAAGGAAAAAAATTAAAAAAGAACCGGAGCCCCCTGCAAAAATCAACACCCCGGAAAAGAATTAAAGAACCACGGAAAACCACAACCTGACAGAAAGAATTAAAAAAGAAAACCGTGAAACATTACCTGGAACCTGAAGAGAAGGATCCATCCCCCGATAACAGAGCATAAATGGAAACTCCACTGGATACTTTACAGAAAGTTATTGTAGGTTTTATAAACGTTTATCCTTATTTATTCATTGAGGTGAATCAGATGCCCACCGAGGAATATCTCAAAATACCCCGAGAAAGGGTTGGAGTTCTGATAGGTAAGAATGGTGAGGTCAAGGCACAGATTGAACGTCTAACGCAGACAGACCTTGAAATTGACAGCGAAACCGGTGCAGTTACACTCATACCCCATGATGAACTCGACGACCCCCTGTCACCATGGAAGGCAAGGAACATAGTTAGGGCCATAGGACGTGGCTTCAGCCCTGAGGTTGCCCTCCGGCTCCTGGATGATGATGTTGCCCTTGACATCATCAAGATAACCGACTATGTCGGTAAATCCAAAAAGGCCATAGCAAGGCAGAAGGGTCGTGTAATAGGTAGGGGTGGTATAACCAGACGCATAATCCATGATATGACAGGTGTGGATATATCGGTCTATGGAAAAACCGTTGCACTGATAGGTGAATTTGAAAAACTCTCTGTTGCAAGGGAAGCCGTTGAAATGATACTTAATGGCGCCAGACACAAGTCTGTGTACGCATTTCTTGAAAAGAAGAAACAGGAAATGAAAATGAAGGAGTTTCAGGAAGGCGTTAAATTCATGTAAACTCCACCATAAACCTGTTTTTTGTGAGGGCAAATTTCAATTATTTCACATGTATCGCCCGAACTATGCTTTCTGTAATAGTTACATCTAGGGGTATAAGTTTATATGCTATAAGTTACACATATCTGTATATGAGCATGGTATCCCATGTGTATTATCCTGTGAAAAATTATTTAAGGAGGCGAACTTTTGGCTAGGCAAGCTTTGGATCTCTTTGACGAAGGATTCCAGGAACTCACCCCCTCAGAATTCTTCAGGAAAAACAAGCAGATGCTGGGTTTTACAGGAAAAATAAGGTCACTGACGATAGTTTTTCATGAACTCATAACAAACAGTTTTGACGCCGCAGAGGAGGCAGGTATACTCCCTGAGATCAAAATAGATCTCAAGAGAATTGGTAAGGACCACTACATCCTAAGACACCAGGACAACGGCCCCGGGATACCTGAAAAGTACATTCCAAAGGTATTCTGTACCATGTTCGCCGGGTCCAAATTCAGGAACATCCAGTCCAGGGGGCAGCAGGGACTTGGATGCAGTGGTTGCGTGCTATTATCCCAGATGACCACAGGTAAGCCCATAAAGGTCATATCAGGGACCAGGGAAAACGGCGAACTCAAGGGGGTCAAAATGACCCTCAAGATGGACGTTAAGAAGAACCAGGGCCTCATACTCGAAAAGGAGGAGGTGGAGGTTGAGGACACAGGGGTCTGCATAGAACTCCACTTCAAGGACGTCTCCTACTCACTATCAGAGCAGGGGGCCTACGAGTACATAAGGAGGACAATGATAGCTAACCCCCATGCAAAGATAATATTCAATGACCCCACAGGGAACCGCTACGTCTTCAACAGGGCATCAGACGTCATCCCGCCAATGCCAAAGGAGGTCCTCCCGCACCCATGGGGTGTCACAGCCGATGACCTCATATTCATGGCAAAGCACACAGACAAGAGACGCTTCAGAAGCATGCTTACAAGCAACCTCTCAAGGATGTCCTCCAAGAAGATAAAGGAACTCGAGGAACTCACAGGAATAGACCTCAACAAGCGCCCCAAGGACATGAAGTGGGAGGAGGCCGAGAAGATAGTTGAGGCCTTCAAGAAGATGAAGTTCATGTCACCACCAACCTCAGGCCTCATACCCATCGGGGAGGAGCAGATTGAGAAGGGTATGAGGGAGATACTCCAGCCAGAGTTCACCGCCACCGTGACAAGGAAACCCAAAACCTACCGTGGGGGTATAGCCTTTGTGGTTGAGGCCGGTATAGCCTACGGCGGAAACTCCGGTAGAATGGTTGGTGACCAGAGGAAGGCCGAGATAATGAGGTTCGCCAACAGGGTCCCCCTCACCTTTGACGCCGGTAGCTGCGCAATAACCGAGGGTGTTAAGAGCCTTGACTGGAGGCGCTACGGCATAAGGGACCTTGAAAATACGCCGCTCACCATATTCGTGAATATCGTATCAACCAACGTCCCGTACCTCTCAACAGGTAAGCAGAGCGTGGCACCTGAACCTGAAATACTCCATGAGATCAGGCAGGCCACCATGATAGCTGCAAGGAAACTCTACAAGTACCTCAGGAAGAAGAAGGCCGCCAAGGAGGAGGCTGAGAGGGCCAAGGTATTTGAAACATACGTTCCGGTGATCATAAAGCAGGCGGCTCTCCTGGCAGAGAGGGAGGCACCTGATTACAGGGAACTCCTGGACACAGTTACAAGAAGGGCAAAACTTGAAATTCTGGGGGAATCACTAGATGAATAGAAGGGAAATAGCCATTAACAAACTTAAAAGTCTTGGGGATGTCATACTCGACGATGTGAGCCGGGGGAGGATCCCCAGGATAAAGGTCCCATCAAGGGGTACATCCAACATAATCTATGATGAAGAGAAGAGGCACTACATCCTGGGTGACCGCTACGGTACACGTTCAATGGGTAATGTGAAGCAGATAAAGAAGATAGGTCAGATGCTATACACCGCAAACTTCTGCAAGGACCTTGTGGCGAGGGAGAAAACCGCCACCCTCAGGGAGCTCTACTACATCTCAGAGGGATGGGAGGTGGACTTTGCAGACCAGCAGGAATCCAACATCGTTGGAGAGGACCTTGAGGTTACCCTGGGAATGACCAGGGAGGAGCTGGGCCTCATGCCAGAGGAGGACGGCGCATCTGTCTACGGTGCCCTGACGGTCCGTGAGGGTGACATAGAGATAAACGCCCTCAGATCTGGCAAATCAGGTTACAACATATCACCCACCATAGATGAGGTTGAATTCGTGGATCACGATGTTGAACGTGTCATTGCGGTAGAGACAATGGGTATGTTCCACCGTCTCGTGCAGGAGAAGGCCTACAAGAAGTTCGACGCCCTCATCGTTGGGCTTAAGGGTCAGGCCGCAAGGGCAACCAGGAGGTTCATAAAGAGGGTCAACGAGGAACTGGACCTTCCAGTGTACATCTGTAACGACGGAGACCCATGGGGATTCCACATCGCCATGGTCATAATCTCAGGGAGTGCGAAGCTCGCCCATGTGAACCACCAGCTTGCAACCCCGGATGCAAAGTTCCTGGGGGTTACGGCAAGTGACATAATAAACTATGACCTCCCCACAGATCCCCTCAAGGACATCGATGTGGTGAGGCTCAAGGAACTCCTGAACGATCCAAGGTACAGGGATGAGTTCTGGAAGACCGAAATAAAGAAGATGCTGAAGATCGGTAAGAAGGCAGAACAGCAGTCCTTCTCTAAGTATGGTCTTGAGTACGTGGTTGACACGTATCTTCCAGAGAAACTTGAAGCCGTGGAGAACCAGTAAAACTGTTCTCCATAACTTTTGTTTTTATTTATTTTTCTTATAGAATAACAGAATTCCTCATGTCTTAAACTCAACTGGTTTTATGTTTATCAACAAGTCACTCAGTCAGAGATAACTATAAACCTAAAGTCCCAGCTCAACCAGAGATAACTATATAAAATAATCAATGAGAAATTAATATCAGATTACACCTTTAAACTTAAGAGGTTCCTCTGGGAACAGAAGTTTTCAGGGGATAGGAGGTTTCTTTAATGATATCTGTAGCCATTAACGGGTATGGGACAATAGGAAAGAGAGTCGCCGACGCTGTGGCTGCCCAGGACGACATGAAGGTCGTTGGTGTCAGCAAAACAAAACCTGATTTTGAGGCGAGGGTTGCAATTGAAAAGGGCTATGACCTCTATGTAAGCATCCCTGAACGTGAAAAGCTCTTTGATGATGCAGGAATCCCTGTGAGCGGTACCGTGGAGGACATGCTGGAGGAAGCAGACATCGTTGTTGATGCAACACCCGAGGGCATCGGTGCCAAGAACCTTGAACTGTACCGTGAAAAGGGGATAAAGGCCATATTCCAGGGTGGTGAAAAGCACGACGCCATTGGACTCTCATTCAACTCCTTCACAAACTACGAGGAGTCACTGGGGGCCGACTACACAAGGGTTGTTTCCTGTAACACCACAGGCCTCTGCAGGACCCTCAAACCAATAGATGACCTCTGCGGAATAAAGAAGGTGAGGGCAGTGATGGTAAGAAGGGGTGGCGACCCTGTACAGGTGAAAAAGGGTCCAATAAACGCCATTGTACCGAACCCCCCAACTGTCCCATCACACCACGGACCTGACCTCAAAACCGTCATGAAGGGTGTCAACATCCACACCGTTGCACTCCTTGTCCCCACAACACTGATGCACCAGCACAACATAATGGTGGAACTGGAGAACCCTGTGGACGCCGATGAGATAAAGGCGAAGCTAGACGAGACCACCAGGGTCATGCTTGTAAGGGCCTCAGAGGGCCTTGCATCAACCGCAGAGATAATGGAGTACGCCAAGGAACTTGGAAGGTCAAGGAATGACCTCTTCGAGATACCCGTCTGGGAGGAGTCCATAAACGTGGTTGAAGGGGAACTCTTCTACATGCAGGCGGTCCACCAGGAATCCGATGCCGTCCCAGAGAGTGTGGATGCAATAAGGGCCCTCCTTGAACTTGAAGAGGACAACATGAAGTCCATAATGAAGACCAACAGGGCCATGGGCATACTCTAAAAACCAATTTTTTTCTATTTAACCCTTTAACCGGGTGTTTTTTTGATAAGGGTTGGTCCTGCAGGGAACCCCGTGGGTTACCGTGGCAGTACAGTCAGTGTTTTCAGAAAGATCAGGGCCATGGGACTTGACGCCTATGAGTACCAGGCAACCTATGGCCTCAGGTTGAAGAAGGAAAACGCCCTTAAAATTGGTGAAAATTCCCGGAAGAATGATATACTTGTCTCAATGCACGGCCCCTACTATATAAACCTTTCATCAGCCAAGGAGGAGACCATAGAGAAATCAATTGACCGGCTCTTTGACTGTGCTGTTGCAGGGGAGTGGATGGGTGCTTACCGTATTGTATTCCACCCCGGCTTTTACGGTGACCTGGGGAGGAGAAGGGCATTTGAACTCTGCAGGAAGTCACTTGGGGAACTGATCTCAAGACTTGAAAGTGCCGGTATCAGGGACTTCACCCTTGCACCTGAGACCACCGGTAAGAGGTCACAGGTGGGAAGTCTAGAGGAGATTATAAGATTCTCAGAGGAATTTGATAACGTCATGCCCACCGTGGACTTTGCACACATACATGCAAGGGGCGGTGGGTGCATAGGGGGCGCCAGTGATTACAGGAGAATACTTGAGGAAATTGAGGGAAGACTGGGAGTGGAGCACCTCCACTGCCACTTCACAGGTATAGAGTACACAGATGCGGGAGAGAGAAAGCACCACACCCTATCCGAAGGCTTTGGTCCTCCTGTTGAGCCCCTCCTTGAGGTGCTGGTTGATGGTGGATGGGATGCCACCATAATCTCCGAGACACCCAGAAAGGATGAGGATGCAAGGAGGATAAAGACCCTCCTTGAGGATTACCTCAGCAGGTGATGCTGGTCCAAGGGAGAAAGTGGGCGGCCTGCATTAAAATACACACCCCAACTTTTTTTATATGTCTGCATGAAGTTTACCAGAAACCTATACTGGGGTTCCGGGGGTTTATCGAATTAACTGCATTGAATGTGCTGAAAGTACAGATCCGCGGAGTGTACCTAAAACTTTATACACCCCCATGCACAATTTACCTATGATGAGTTTATTTCTTGAGTATATCACAGTATCAGAACTTGTTTCTGAAGAACAGGTGATGTGGTGAAATTCAATAACATAGTCTATGACCCCCAGCTAACAGATAAAAAGTTTCCTGTGAAGGCCTCTGATCCTGAAAGGGAGGCGAAACTTGTTGTTCTCCAGCCGGTTGGATACCCCTTCGTATGCAACCTGATGGAGTCCCCAAGGATAGATGCCGTTAACAAGGAACTCTTTGAGATCTATGCAAGGGACCAGTGGGAGGGTTTCAGTGCAACTGAGGGTTCCTATCTATTTGACCAGAAACTGCTCCCTGACTATGCATTCAAGATAATACGGGCCCACCCTGACGGTTCAAAGATAACCCGGAACACCTCCATTATACTGCTGGAGAACGAGAGGGAGGAGTTCCATGAGGTGAAAAGTGATATCACCATGGACGATGTTATCGGTCAGGAGGACGCCAAGATAAAGTGCAGGATAATCATGAGGTACCTTGAGGACCCGGACAGATTCAGGGACTGGGCGCCCAGGAACGTCCTCTTCCATGGAAGCCCGGGTACAGGTAAGACAATGCTTGCAAAGTCCCTTGCAAATGAACTCAGGGTACCCCTCTACCTTATAAAGGCCACAAGCCTCATAGGTGAGCATGTGGGTGACGGTGCAAGGCAGATACATGAACTCTATGAACTGGCATCAAAAACTGCCCCATCAGTTATATTCATAGATGAGATGGACGCAATTGGCCTCGACCGGAGATTCCAGTCCCTCCGTGGGGACGTCTCAGAGGTGGTTAACGCACTCCTAACCGAGATGGATGGTATAAATCAGAACTGGGGTGTTGTAACCATAGGCGCGACCAATAACCCTGAACTTCTTGATAATGCAATAAGAAGCCGTTTTGAGGAGGAAATAGAGTTCAGGTTACCTGGGGATGATGAGAGGCGGATGATGCTTGAGAAATACATTGAGACCATGCCCCTGGATGTGGATTTCTCCCTGGATAAACTTGTTAAACTGACAAAGGGAATGTCCGGAAGGGATATAAAGGAGAGGGTGCTTAAAACAGCCCTCCACAGGGCACTGGCAGATGAAAGTCCAAGGGTGGAGCGTGAACACATAGAGTATGCTCTTAAGGAGCGTGATCTGAAGGGCGAGCCCAGGCACATGTTCGCCTAGATCAATTTTTTAATTTTATAAAATCCGTTTAAACTTTAATTTTTTTTAGTGGTTAAAGAACTCCATGAGTACAAAAACCAGATTCACTACAGTCCTTTCCTGGTTAAAGAACTCCATGAGTACAAAAACCAGATTCTCTACAGTCCTTTCCTGGTTAAAGAACTCCATGAGTACAAAAACCAGATTCTCTACAGTCTTTTCCTGGTTAAAGAACTCCATGAGTACAAAAACCAGATTCTCTACATGAAGAGATCAGAAAATCCAAAAAAACCTAAGATTCCTCACAATCAAAGAGCTCAGAACAGATCCTCAAGAACTCTTTATCATCCCTCTCTGCGGCATCCCTGATTTTGAGTGCGATATCATGGAATATCTTATCAACTATTGACCTTGTGAGGCCCTCAACAACCCTCTCAGGGTCCTTGCTGTTTTCAATTTTCTTAATTGCCTTACCTGCCTCCCTCTGCCGGAGGGACTCCATGCGCCCCCTTATTTCAGCAAGAAGTGGCTCCACATCCCTGTGCTTCATGGACCTCAGGAGGAGTTCAAGTTCAGCCCTCACTATCTCCTCGGCCTCCCTTGCCTCGGCCTCCCTCCTCTTGCGGTTCTCCTCGGCCACGCCCCTGAGGTCATCGATTGTGAATAGCCTGACTCCAAGTTCCCTCACGGATTCCTCTATATCCCGGGGGTTGGCTATGTCCACCATCACAATGCTGGACCTCCTCTCAGGTGGTATCGCCTCCATGACACGCTCACGGGTGAGTATGTAGTGGGGTGAACCTGTGGCACTTATAACAACATCTGCATCCCTGAGGGCCCTGTTGAGCCTGTCGAAGTGTATTGCATCACCACCGAGTTCGCATGCAAGCTGGTAGGCCCTCTCATATGTTCTGTTTGCAACCATTATTGCCTTGAGGTGCTTTTCGGCGAGGGCGCGTGCAACCAGTGTCCCCATTTTACCGGCCCCTATAACAAGGACCTTCTTGCATTTGAGGTCCCCGTGTATTGACTCTGCAAGATCAACAGCCGCCGATCCTATTGAGACGGAACCCCTGTTTATCTTCGTCTTCCGCCTCACGGTCTGTCCCACGTGGACCGCCTTGGTGAACACCATATCAAGAAGGGGCCCGCAGGTACCCTCACGTAGGGCCTGTAGCCTTGCAGCCTTTATCTGTCCAAGTATCTGGTCCTCCCCGATTATCATTGATTCAAGACCTGAAGCCAGTCTCAGAAGGTGTAGAAGGGCATCCTCATCTTTTTCAACTGTAAATCCATTAAAATCAAATTCAGGTGGGGCCCCTGTGAGGTGAAGGTAGTACTCGACCCTGTTGCAGGTCATCAGGGGCACCTTCTCGGTCACGGCTCCAAGGGCCTCAAGTTCACCCACAATCTCCTCTATCCTGCCTGATGCTGTCTCCATGGTCTTCACATCAGATGTCTTGTGGTCGAGTCTTATGTTAAGAATCACCTGAAGCCCCCCTATCCATGATTATATCCCGCGCCCTCCTTATGGCACCCTCCATGTCGCCGGCTTCAAGTTTTTCCTTTACCATTTTATCCTCTGAGATCTCATAGAGAATTCTGCGCCTCTTTCTGTGATCCGGAACCTTTTCCATGAGCATGCGGCGGGATACATCCTGAACCTCAATCATTAGTATATCCTCTGGTTTTATGACCTCCTGGATCCTCCTGCGGAGGTATTTTGCCATAAGTGGACTCTTTTTCCCTGTGAATACTGAGATTGAAACATCCGCTATTTTGAATGTCGATGGGACAACCACGTTACCCCTTGATGGGTTATCTGCCCTGTTAAGGAGTTTGCCCCCTGCAAGTTCAGTTACCCTTTCATTGAGGCTTCTATCGGGACTTGCGGCAACTATGAGGTCTGCCTTCTTAATCCACTCCCCGAGTTTTTCCTCGGCTATTGAAACAGCGCCTTCAACTTTCTGTCCAAGAACCGCAACCTCTGCGCCGGCCTCGATGAACCTCATCGCCCTTCTTCTTCCAACTTCCCCTGAACCCACCACGAGTACCCTCTTACCTTCCATGTCAATGTAGAGGGGTGTGAGGGACATTTTACCATCCGTCAGAGGGATTTCATTCTGAGTATCTTCATTGCTGTTCTGAGGTCATTGTCTGCCTCGGCAAGGGCCTCCCTGGCCTCCTCAAGGGATACATCAAAGGCGTCTGCCAGGGCCTTCACGCTGTCGGTGTCAGGTTCAGAGGTGCCCACAAGTTCCTCTGAGAGCCTCTTTTTGAGTTCCATGTACTCCTCGGTTGTCATGTTGATCCTCTTCATTGCCATGTCCCTGAGTGGACAGGGCTTTGAGGGCTTGCAGCACCAGACGAGTGAACCGAAGCATGTCCCCTGGCCCTCGCCGAGCCTTGTATTTCTTGCGAATGACTCCTTGATTTCAATGTAATCCTGTGGTGTCAGTCCCGCCTCTTCGAGTGCTATCATTATTGGGCAGGGCTTCACCGGTGGGCAGCAGAATGTAAGCGCCCTTTTATCACCACCCCTGCAGACATGGGATGGTGCGTCGCTCCATACCAAATACAGTCCTCCTTTATTAATTATGTTTATTCTGTTAATAATGATTCATTACATGGTGGCTGAAATAACACCACTTAATGCCTTTAACAGCTTTTTTGATAAATAAATTGTGGTTTGCAGATAATAAAGGGGTTATTCTCTGAGCATCCCCCTCTTCTCATCGGGTGTGAGGTCCCCGACGATTGACTCGGGTTCACCCGTCTTGAGGATTCTGCCTCCCCTCATGAGGGATGCCCTGTCACAGACATCAAGGACGAAGTCCATGTCATGTGAAATTATCAGGAAGGTCTGATTCAGTTCCTCTCTGGCCTTAAGTATTGAATCTGTAACCTGCACCCTGGTTATGGGGTCCATGGTACCTGTGGGCTCATCAAGTATTATTATCCTTGGCTCCCTGATGAGGACCTGGGCAAGGGCGACCCTGTGTCTCTCACCACCTGAGAGCTCGTCAGGGTACTTATCAAGGAGGTTCTCTGCGTACTCCTCATCAAAGCCCACGGCCTTGAGGACATAGATTGCCTTCATCCTGGCAAACTCCGCCGGGAGCTCAAGGCTGATTGCCTCTGTGAGGTTACCCAGCACATCCCTGTGGGGGTATAGGCTGTACTCCTGGTGGAGTATCCCAAGGTAGGGTGTCACACGGCCACGGCCCAGGGGCCCCTTCTCGGTCATGTCTATCCATTCATCACCCAGTCTCACACAGACCTTCCCGCTGCTTGGCTCGGTTATTCCGATTATTATCCTCGAGAGCGTCGTCTTACCGGCCCCGCTGAGTCCCACGACACCAAAGATTTCCCCCTCATAGACTGTGAGGTCAACACCGTCAACCGCCTTTACAACACCCCTGTCAATGGAGTAGTAGTGCTTCTTAACATCAACCATCTTTATGATGGGGGTTTCCCTTTCAAATTCCTTAACCTTCTCAGGTGCGGGCACCTGTTCCATGAAACTGGCAACCACGTCATCAGGGTCTCCCTCCTCAATTATCTCACCCTTCTCGATCCATATGGCATAATCAGAGAGGTCCCTCATGACCTCGGGCCAGTGGGAGGTTATGATCATGGTTATTCCCTTATCCTTGACACCTTCAAGGAGTGCGTCGTGTATGAGCTCCGCTGTCTGGGGGTCAAGGGTACCGGTTGGCTCATCAGCCAGAAAAACCATGGGCTCCTTGGCCAGCTGCCTTGCAAGGACAACCCTCTGCTTTTCACCCCCACTGAGGTCCCTTGCAATGTGGGTTATCCTGTGGCTCATCTGAACCATTTCAAGGAGGTCAAGGGCATGGTAGAGGGCCGTTTCATATTCAAGATCCGGCATTGACTTTATGACGTTATCGATTACCGTGTCATCCTCATAGAGGGCGAATGTCCTCTGGAGCATTATGGCTATTCTTCTCCTGACGGCGGCGAAGGTCTTCTTGTCACAGTTCCAGAAGTCCACCTCCCGGACTGAAAATTTTGAGCCGCATCCACATACCTTACCCTCAAAGGATGGGGGTTCAACTCTGAGGCATTCAGGGCAGATTGCCACATTGTAGATGACACGACCGCTGTCGGGCCTGTATTCCTTCATACCCCTCAGCATGTTTATGAGAACAGATTTTCCTGCCCCACTTCTTCCCAGTATCCCCAGGACCTTGCCCTCATCGATTTCAATGCTGATGTTTTTTAGAACCTCGACACCCTTAAACTTCTTTGTGACATTTTCCAGCTTTATGAAAGACATGTGCTCACCCTCAGTTGCTAAAATTAACGTTACCAGTGAAAGATGAATCTGTATTATTCTTTTGATAAAGGGACTATTAAAATTTTCTAAATTTTTAGTCCAGATTAAATCTGATTTCCCTGAGATTGAAGTCTATCCTGCCCTGCATTGCAGCTCTTGCAATTGATACTGCATCTGCACCTGCAGCAAGCATTGAAGCGGCGGATTCAGGGTCTCTCACTGAATTGTTACCTATTAGGACCGCATTCCTTAAGCTCTGTGAAACTTCACCCACGAGTTCAAGGTCGGCCCTATTTTCACCTGGTTTCATTGCGTCCAGGTGAATGTAGCCTGCCCCAAGGTCATCAAGCATTCCTGCAATGTCAGCCGTATCAACTCCAGGTACGTTTCCCCGTATCTTGACAGAGACCTCTGCATTGGCTCCCTTCACAACCTCAGATGTGAGGTCCTCCAGGAATTCAGGGTCATGCAGCATCGCCTGTCCGGCACCCAGAGAGGTTATCTCCGGCTGTCTGCAGTGTGCATTTATCTCAACAATATCCACTTCCTCAATGGATGATATCTCTATGATGGGTTCAGGGTCAAGGGCCCTGAGGTTCACCGAGACCAGCACCTCAAAACTGTCCTTTATCCTTGATGCCTCAGATTCTACTATGGATTTAAGTTCAGAAGAGTCAAAATCAAATTCAGGTCTGCCCCTCCGGGCTATTAGCCTTCCAGCCCTGGATGTTTCCTCATCTGCATTGTAGCCGCCCAGTGTAACAGCATCGAAACCATAGGGGATAAGTTTCATGCAGAATTCTGCATCGGTTATACCTGCCATTGGGGCCAGGACAATTATGCTATCAGCAACCATGGGTTTTTGGTTAGAAAATCTTGATAATGCAGGACCTCATCCAGCTATTCCTTCATCACATGGACCAGGTCATATGTGAAGCCGCCCCTTATCTCCTCAAGGGCCAGGTCTGCCAGGTTAGCGGCCTTCTCCGCTGTTGGTGCCTTCCCGATACCTGCCTTGAGTGCAACGTTTATCTCGTCATCTATCTCATTGAGTATGCGAAGCAGGCCCTGAGGTTCAAGGCCGTTGCAGGGGGACATGAAATTATCCCCCCCTATGAAGAATAGAAGGGCGCCCTCCTTTATGAGTTTCTTCATCAGGAAGTGCTGGACCCGGTTAACAATGAATGATGTGTCATAGGCCGGCACAATGTCGGTCATGGTCTCTGTGATGCCATTTATATCAATATGTGCAATCTGCACATGGCCCTCTTCCACAAGACCATCTATTGCAAGGACCTCCTTCCTGTCCTCTGACTGGGCTCCTCCATGACTCTGAAGAGCCCTTGAAGCGTTTCTCTGGGCATCATATGGTGTCTCAGCGGCCCCAACACCCATGCTCACGGTTATGGGGTAACGGTTACCTATGGACCTCTGTATCCTTCTGTGGTCCTCCACTCCTATACCATTGGTGATGGCGAGCATGTTATCGAATCTTGTGAAGAAAACAAGTCCCTGGCGGGCAGCAAACTGGCGCTGAAGGTCAGCGTAAAGTTCTGCCTGGAGTATCTGAAGATCAGCCTCATTACGTGGGGCTGGTGTGACTGTCCATGGCCCATAATTGTCTATCTGAATTAAGGTCATCTGTATCATAATATTTCACCCAAAAGTATTCTGGCCAACATTATTTTATCCCCTATGTTTTCCATGATGGTCTTTGTTATCGTTACCTCTTTTATTAGTTTTTCTATTTCCGTCTTGAGGTTTGAGTCGGCCTCATCAATCACCAGCATGTCAAGAAAATCACTGTACATCTCTGCAAGGCCGAGACTTGAGGCCTCATAGCCTTTAGCTCCCATGAATTTCCCGGCGGGCCCACTGAATGGTCTACTACCGAGAAATGGGGATATTCCAGCTACCCATGAATCCCTGAGGGCATCCCTCACACCCTCTGTTCTGAGGATGGGTCCTATGGATGTCACAGGATTGGATGGTCCCACTATGACCCTTTCGGCAGATTCAATCGCCTCTAAAACCCCTGGTGCCGGTTTAACCCTGCTGAACTGAACATCCAGGACCTCAGGCTCTGACCTCCTCTCCACAAGGAACTCGTGGAACCCCATCTCGCCCTCATCTGTAATTATCCTGATATCGGATTCCTGGTTGCTCATGGGGATAACCCTTGATTTCACACCAAGTGCCCTGCACTGGTTTTCCACCACCCTGTGGAGTGGCATGTCCCTTAAAAGGAGGGTTTTCTGTATCTTGAATGCCCGGTCAAGGTCGCCTATCCTCAGGAGCTCCGGGCATCCAAGTTCATGGAGCCTCTCATGGGTTATGAACGTGTCGCCCCGGACCCCATACCAGGTATCCTCGTTTATTATCCCTGCCAGGGTGTAGATAACTGTGTCGATGTCAGGTGCGACGTAGACTCCCGAGAAATAGTCGTTCTCAACGGTGTTAACTATCACCGTAACCTCAGAGGGGTCCACAACCCTCACAATGCCCTGCAGGAGTTTCGGTGTGCCTGTACCCCCAGAGAGGACTGTTATCATTGAACCACCTAATCCCTGAAGACATCAAGTTCCCGGGGCCTTAAAAGTTCCATTGCGCTGCCAGTGGCGCGGAGGTGCCCCCATGGGTAACCCCTTATTATGACGGCGGGTACGCCCTCATCTGCCTGTCCCATCACAAGGGATGCTGCGGCTGCCAGTTCATCTGCAACCGCCACCCTGGTTGTCTGGAGGCTCCTGCCATAAAGGTCCAGTTCACCCTTCCTGTCCCACAGCGGTGAAATGCCAGCGACTCCAACTGCAACACCGACAGCCCCCTCCCTGAAGGGCCTTCCCTGTGTATCGGAGATTATGACGGCCATTTCCCTCCCTGTGAGTTCCTGAAGAGCCTCAAGTATCCTCCTGGCGCTTCCGTCTGGGTCCTCGGGGAGTGGGGTTGCCAGTCCATCCTCAACATTTGACTCGTCAATACCCGCATTGGCGCATACAAAGCCGTGCCGGGTTTCAGATACTATGAAGTCATGACCAACCTTTATTATCTCTCTGGACTCCTTAAGGATTGCCTCAACGAGTCTGGGGTCCTTACCTGTCCTTGATGCTATTTCAAGTGCCGCCCTGGATGGCTCAATTCTCCTGAGGTCAATGGTGTTGCCCTCTGCCTTTGCCACCAGTGTTTCAGCGATTACTACTATGTCACCATCAAGGAGTTCCATGTCCGAGGATTTCAGGGCGTCCACTATGAGGGCTGCTATGTCATCACCCTCTGAGACAAGTGGTAGACCCTCCACTCCAGTTAGGGTTATCTGCATTTAAGCACCGGAATTCATTTTTCTCCTGTAGCCAGCTTCCAGCCATCTCCTCTGTTGAATGCCGCTGCCGAGGTAACAGGGTGTGTGAATGCCGCGAAATCTCCGCCGCCAAGTATGAACTCTGCCGCCTCCTCCGCATTTCCGGCTTCAAAGGTGGTTTCTGCTGGTTCTGTCTGCTCATATGTTGATATGTACATTGAAACGCCTTCAGGGACCCTTCTGACGTTTATCCCATCCTCTGTAACTATTCCTATGAATGCATCCGAGTCATTGATTGCCGCCGCGATTCTTGGGGTGTTGAGTTCATCCTTCTCATAGTCCATTGTAAGGAGCGAGAATCCCAGGGCGTCCTTCAGGTTCATCCCGAGGGATATCTTATCTGCAATGGTATCTGTATGGGAACCGTTGGATACAACCGCAGTCCCATCAACTATCCTTATGCAGTTGTATGCTATGTAGGGGTTTTTGAATACGTCACCCTCACAGCCCTCAACTGGTACAATCGCAACCCTTTCGTCAAGGAGCCTTGCAGTCCTGTTTGGGAAGGATCTGCTTGAGACCCGGTATGCCACGAAGGATCCGCTGCTGTTTCTTCCAACTGCCAGTATTCTTCCAAGATACATCATATCACCTGCAAAATTATGATGGTGTTTTAACCGCCTTATCGACCGGAAGGTCTGGTGGTGCTGTTATGATTATTGCCCCCTCCCTGGGCCTTATTATTATTTCACCCTCATCTATGACCCTGGTGTGGACGGCCACTGCACTGTTCTTTATGTGGCTGGACATGTCAATGCCATTAACCGTTACCCGCCTCAGGCCTGCGACAGGTATGAGGTAGTACTCTGATGGCCCTGTGTTTTCACTTATCTGGGGCTTTCCTTGTGCCTCACCTGCTCCCCCTGAAAAGGTGGTTGTTACCACAAGGAAAATCAGTATTGTGAAGAGTATATCGATGAAGGGAACCATGTTGAACCTTGGCCTTCCATGGACCTTGTTCCTGTACCTCTCAGTATCCAGGACCATTTTATCACTGCCGCAGCTTACTTTCAATGATCTCGGCGCTCTTACCGCACCTTTCGAGTATTATGTTGTTTATGCTCTTCTCAAGCATGCTGGGCTTGAATGCCACCACAAGGTTTGCCTCAGGGTCATCAACCGTCCTCACGCTGACAACACCATCCGATTCCATGAGGGCCCCGACCACATCATCAACGTCTCCATCAACCCTTATCCTCATTATGGCGTACCCCCAGTTTGTCATCTTCTTTATGAGTTCAATCTTGTCTATCTCATCGTCTATCCTGCCTGTTATGTAGGAGTAGAGGGGCATGAGGATTATGGCAACTGCCAGTCCAAGTATTGTGGTTATAAGTGCAACATAGATTCCCTCAGCCATTGCAGCAGGATCAGCGTTAACACCAAGGGCCCTGAATGTGTACCATATTCCTATGACGGTCCCTATAAGACCCAGCATTGGGGCGACCTCTATTATTGTTCTTAGCGTCCCAAGACCCTTTGTCATGTTGCTCATCTCAACAATGAAAACGCGCTCCATCGCATCCTCAACCTCTGAACGGTTCCTGTAGCCTATCTTGAGGGCCTCTGATATTATCTTTGATACTGGATTCTGGTACTGCCCTATTTCCCTGAGTGCCTCAAGTGCTCCGCCCTTCTCCATGGATTCATTGACTTTACCTATTATCTGGGGTGTGCTAACACGTGAAATCTTTCTTAGGTAGTGTATCTTCTCAATGGACGTGATAAAACCATAGACACCTGTGATTGCTATTATGTATGTTATTACACCGCCGCTGCGGAACATTTCAAGTACTGTGCCAAAGAAGTTGAAGACTGGTTCGAGAAACATTTTTCTGCCTCACCTGATGGGTATTTACCGGAGAGGATATATTTAAAAATAGTGGTCTGGCTGTATTAATGATTAAATCAGTTTTTCCTCCTCTTCTGGACCGTGGCCCATGACTTCCTCACGAAGTCCGGGAGTTCATCGTAGCTGAATGATTCCAGGAAAGCCCTGGTGCGTGGGTCGCTGGGATAACCGGAACCCATGTCCCCCAGTTTTCTGTTCAGCTTCTGTATCCTCTCTATTTCAAGGTCCCTTTCAACCTTGGCGATTATTGAGGCCGCTGCAACGGGGTAATACTTTGCATCTGCACCGTGCTCGGCCTTCACCTCGATGTCCCCGAAGTGGGACCTTATCTCCTCAGCCAGCCTCTCTGGTTTAACATCCACAGAATCTATGATGACAGAGTCCGGCTGTGCCTCGGCTATTATCCTCTTTATTGCTATCTTCTCTATCTCATTTAGGTTGAAGCCCTTCTCACGCATCCTGTCAATATCCGATGCGGATATCTTAACCGTGAACACCCTTGAAATCCTTCTTATCTTCCGGGCGAGAAATTTTCTCCTTTCGGGTGTGAGCTTCTTTGAGTCCTTTATACCCATTTTCCGGAGTATCGAGAACTTCCTCTCAGGGACCATGACACCGGCCACGACAAGGGGGCCTATTACGGGACCCCTTCCCGCCTCATCAATTCCAAGAACCTTCATCAGATCAGAAAAAATAATTATTATTTCATTGCCTTGAGCCTTACCTCAGGTTCAAGTGCCCTTGGTTCTGCAGCAACTATCGCGGCTCCCTTGGCAACCACTGTCATGGGGTCATCTGATATCTCGGCAGGAATGCCAACCTCGTCCAGGATCCTCTCCCTGAGGCCCCTGAGCTGTGAGGTTCCACCCACAACAACAGTCTTGTTGTAGACCCCTGAGATGAGTTCAGGTGAGAGCCTTTCAAGTACCGCTGCTATGGAATCCACTATACCCTTTACAACAGGCTCAGCAGCCTCTGCAACCATTTCAGAGTCAATTTCAACCTTTTTAGGTTTGTTTGTCTCCATGCATTTGCCTATAACCACTGTTTTGAGGTTTTCAAGATCCTCATTACACTTGACCATACCAACCTCTATCTTTGCCTTCTCTGCCTCATGGATGCCTATCTCAACATTGTACTTCTCCTTCACCAGTTCAACAAGGTTGGTGTCAATATCATCCCCGCCGACCCGGATTGTCTCAATGTCGGTTATGCCTCCAAGGGATATCACAACAATGTCACTGGAACCGGCCCCTATGTCAACAACCATGGTCCCTGATGCCTCTGCTATTGGCAGACCGGCCCCTATGGCGGCTGCAAGGCCCTCACTTATAACCAGAACATAATTTGCCCCGGCCTTTCTTCCTATCTCCTCAACGGCGTTTCTTTCAACCTCTGAGGCGTCCCCTGGTATACCTATAACTATCCTGTCAATGGACTCAGAATCTCCTGCCCCCATCTCCATTGCATATACAAGGAGGGCCTCTGCCTGTGCAACGCTCTCAATAACACCCTTCCTCAGCGGTCTCACAGCGATTATGTCCTCAGGGGTTCTTCCAAGCATCATCTTTGCCTCTTCACCCACTGCAAGGACATATGATGGGTCCTCCTTCTTGACGGCAACCACAGAGGGAATCTTATAGATATCAAATTTATCCCCTGCTGGTTTGGCAACCACGGTGTTGAGGGTACCCAGGTCTATTCCGAGTGTATTGGTGATTGCACTCTTCCTTTCCGGTTTCTCTTCAGATCTTTTCTTTCCAAATGAAAACATACTACTCCTCCTCAAATATATCTCTAAAGTCAACTGCAAATATGTTGTTGCGGGATGCTATCTCATTTATCCTCTCAACATCCCCGGATTCATGAACAGATATAAGCAGTGTCACCAGGACAACGTCTGTAACCTTGAAGAGGGGGTCGATTATATTTCTTATAAATCCCGGAAGCCTCTCTGTAAGGTAGACGTCTGTCTCTATAAACCCGCTCGTTCTGTCCTCAAGGATGAAGGAAAAACCTATTTTATTCCTTTCAGCCTCCCCTGCAAACTTTTTCATATAGTTCTCAGGGGCGACAAGAAGCACAAGGTTGGGTTCGTTCTCAACGTAATATGGGGCTATCTTTATATAGGCCCCTCCCTTTTCCTTGCAGATAAGTGAAAGATCCCTTATCTTATTGCTTTCGCCATAAAGCATTATTAAATCAAAGCGTTTTCTTAAAAAGGAATCCTTGATGGTAACGTGTTCCCTGAAGAGTATCTTTACAAGATCCCTTGAGGTGATTGCCTCGTAGGCCACAGAGTTGACCATTTCCTCATTACCTGCAATCACACACCACAGCCTGTCTGAACTCTGGGCTGTTGAAACATGTGCTGCCTTTCTGAGAACCTTTATCTTACTCTCTATCATCACCATCACATCTACTCTAAAAGGAACTTAAAAGAAAGTTCCTCTGCTCCAGAGGAAACACCTGCATATCAATCACAGATTACATTTAATCTTCAGCACATGACTATATATATGTTTCACTAATATTATTCAACATCCAGTGAGGTGCTGATTTCCTGAAATACCACAGCCCCTGTGAGGTTCATTACAGTTACTGATGAATGTAAAACAGAGTGTTACTCTGCAAAAGGGTCTTCATGTGCCTCTACAACATAATAGGTGAATTGTGTGTTTGTGAAGGGCGTTGCAAAAAGAGCCAGTTTCCTCATAAGTGTGGCCACCATTCCATTTCTCCTGGGCTACCACGCGGTCAGTATACTCATGTTCAGCCTCATAGCATTCATGATGCAGTTCTTCAGGGACCCTGAAAGAAATATTCCCTCTGAAGATAACATCATCGTTGCCCCCGCAGATGGTAGGCGTTTATCCGGCAAGATAGACCGTATAAAAAGGGTAGGGTCCGATTATCCCCTCATTGACAGGATATTCCCCAATGGTGGTGAGGCTATTCTCATAAGCACCTTCATGTCACCATTTGATGTTCATGTGAACCGGGCCCCTGTTTCGGGAAGGGTGATATACACAGAGCATACTGACGGTAAATTCAGGGTTGCACGTTCACGTGTCCTCACCGAAAATGAAAGGAACCTTATCGTGATAGAAACAGAGCATGGCAATGTTGGGGTGGTGCAGATAGCAGGGTTCATTGCAAGGAGGATCGTTCAGTACGTCAATGAGGGAGACTATGTTGAGCGGGGGAGCCGTATAGGTATGATAAGGTTCGGCTCAAGGGTAGACCTCATACTGCCAGAAAACTGTGAGGTGCTTGTGAAGACCGGTTCAAGGTCTGTTGCCGGTGAGACCGTGGTAGCAAGGTTCGTAAAGCCTAAATCAGACCGCAAAAATTAATTAGTCAGACACAACCATATACAACTCTGCAGGTGGCGCTGATGAATGACAAAAAAATAACATCCTTCATATCATTACCTGATGTTTTATCGATTTTAAATGCCTCTTCAGGCTATTTTTCCATTTTAATGTCCATTCAAGGGGATTTTAGTGCCGCATCTATTCTGATGCTTCTGGCTGTCATTTTCGATTCGCTTGATGGGTGGGTTGCACGCCGAACCGGTAGAGTTGATATTCATGGATTTGGCAAAAACATGGACTCCCTTTCAGATGTAATCTCATTTGGTGTTGCCCCAGCCATCCTTATCTACCTAACAAGTGCTGATTTTCGATATATTAATATATTAGTAGGTCTCTTAATAGTAATATGTGGCATACTGAGACTCTCAAGGTTCAATGTTCTCACAGGGGGTGGGAAGAACTTCACGGGACTTCCAATACCCGTGGTGGCGGTTGTTGTATCATCATTTTATCTCACAGGATTCTACAGTGAGAAGGTTGTGGGGGCAATGCTGCTCGCTGTCGGTATCCTCATGGTCAGTAGCATTGAATACCCTCGTGTGGGGGGTAAAATGGCCTCTATTGCTTTCATACTCATAACAGCAGCAATTGTAACAGGCATAACTGGAATTCTCACTGTTCCCACAGCAATCATACTTTTTATGGCCACTGTGGCATACATTGCAGTGCCTATAACACCAATGAGACGTGATCTGAATGCTTGATAAGATTAAAGGTAATGAAAAGGGGAATAAGAATAATCCTCCTGATCTCCGGAAAAACAACAGAAAAGGTGACTCGAAAATTGGAGACAAACTCAAGGGACTTGTGGGTAAATTCGGTGGCGGTGAGGGCTCGGATAAGAAAAAACCCAGACCCATGCCAAAACCCAGGCCCCGGCTGAAAACCCCTGAAGAGCCAAAGGCCAGAAAACCCCCTGAAAAACCTCTCAGGGGTGGTGAACAGCCTAAACCCAGACTTACACCACCACCCAAACGACCTGGAGGCCCATCAGGAGGTATAGGTCGAAAAATTCCAGACGAGGACCAGAAAACCCTCGTTGGTGCCCTTGTGTTTGGTGTTATTCTCATGGTCCTTGCTGGTGCAGGCTACTACTTCCTGGTCTACCAGCCATACCAGGAGGTGCTGCAGAACGCCAAGGCCACAAAGATCGCTGAGGTGGACGCACTCTTCAAGGGTCCCCTTGCAACCGACCCCCAGAAGCAGGCCATACTTGCACAGATAGATGCCGCTGTTACACCAGAGGAGGCCCTGGCGGTTGATGTTGTGGGTCCCGCAACACAGTCATGGCGTACCTATCAGAACCAGCAAATAAATATAAAGAAGGACCGTGTCGGCAGGGTAATGGTTAATTACACAGATAACGGCCAGCAGAAGCGTGTGATAATGAAGGTTGCTGATGCAAAGAAATTTGTGAGCCAGGCCGATGCGACCGTGCTTGCAAATACGCAGATCCAGACCCCTGATACCGTTGCTGTGCCAATAATGATCACGAGACTGCAGGCTGCAGGCGGCCTTATAAGTGTGGGTAACATGGTCGACGTCTACCTCAACCAGAACGCCACCGGCAACAATACATCAGCTGCAGCATCAACACCAAGAATAAGCGGGGCTACTGTACTTGCAATTCTCAGATCCAAGGACAGCGGTACAGTGGACGCGCGCATACTAAACACTCAGCGGTTAACACTAAACACAATAACCTCACAGAGCGAAAATGAAAGAACATCATCAACAGATGTGGAGCAGCTCCTGCGGGCGGCTGCCTCAGGTGGTCTGAATGAAGCCGAGATCAATGCCATACTCCAGAACTACGGTATAAGGCTGTCCAACTATGAGAGGTCATCAAATCTGGGAGAGCTTGACGCCAACTACCTCATAATACTCGAGGTCCCAAGGGAGGATGTCCTCTTCCTGATACAGAACATGAACAGCATCGTTCTGACTGTGCCAACACAGAACGCCCCTGACTGGATGATCAGGGAGCTTCAGAGCATATACGGCTGACTAAGCCGAAAAATTTATTAAATTTTTATTTAATATTCTAGGTGGGGATGTTTATGAAAAAATGGGTGTATGTTGTTATAGCTGCTGTTTTCATGCTTTCCATTCTGAGAGTCTCTGATACAGGATCAGCTGCCAAGGAGACATGGGTTTCTGAAAAACCATCTGCAACCAGTTTCAGGTTGAAGGATCTGACCGCTGTTATAACCGTAAAAATAAAGAACAATGACAACAACGTCCAGTACTTCAAGATAGGGCAGGTATACCAGGGAAGTCTTTCAGAGAACAGTACAATTAAATGGCTCATCCAGTGGACGGATCCAGCGGCGGTTAAAATGGTCAAGTCAAGGACGCCTGAACTGGGGGGTGACTACGGCTGGAAGGTGAAACCTGGGGAGACAAAAACCGTGTCATTTGGCCTCAGGGCCACGGGGGATATGGGTGAAATACCCAGTTACATCGTTAATGTTGAGTCAGATGACAGCAATTACTGGCCACTTATAAATGAGCCGGGCCTCATGTCCTCATGGTTCATGCCCAATGAGATAGAGGTCCTAAACCCATCACTGGATCTCAGATACTGGAAGGGGACCTTTGGCTTCACTCTGATCAACATCGATGAAGAGAAGGTTTCAGGTATCGTGAGGGCCCCCATTGCCCCTGCAAACTCAAAACTAGTGTACAGTTCACCCAAGGCATTTGTGGATGATGACCTCTTTGTAAGCACACAGGTTGCTGCATGGGATGTCACAATGGACCCAGAGACTTCACAGAGGTTCGTATACACCTACGAATGGCCCGCTAAGGTAAGCGGAGGTAACGGTTCAACCAGTGGTGGAGGTTATTACCCACCAAGCAGCCTTCAGGGGACAACCGGTTCATCATCTGTTCCAGGTGCTAAGACAGGTGCCCCCTACGGTCCACTGGTGATAGGTGTGCTTGTGACTGCAGCCGCAGTTGCCTACACAAGGATCATACGTTAATCATCCCACCTTAATTTTTTATGGGGACATTCATGAGGCTGGCAACTTTTCTGATAATTGCAGGCATGTTTATAGTGTCACTATACGCCCTTCTTGAGGTGAGTTTCTACTCCTCACAGGTAATTGTTCAGAACCCTGACATCAGGGCTCCGGTCATTGAGATACCCTCCATTAACCTGCAGGAGACCATCAACAACCGATCCGTTTTCTATGGGGTCTACCATGAACCCATGTCCTATCTCCCTGGTAACAGAACCGTCATACTCTTCGGACACAGGACACTCTACGGCTCACCCTTCCTGAACCTTGATAAATTGAAGCCGGGGGACGAGGTCAACCTTAACTGGCCGGGTGTTGGCCTTGCGACTTACCGGGTTAATCGATCATTCATCGTGCCAGCATCCTACCAGATCTCAGTGAATCAGGGGGCGAGGCTATTTCTCATCACATGCCACCCCCTTGGATCAACAAGGGAGAGGCTGATAGTTGAGTGTAAACTTGAAGGCATAAAGCCCTACCAGCGAAACCTCAAGGTTGAGAACCCCAAGAGGTACTATGCGCTACTCATAATACTCGGATTCCTTGGGGTTGGTCTTCTGATCACCAGACTCTATCCTGTTTATGAAGATAGGAGACTTCTCCTTGCAGCGGTAATCAGCCTCACACTCTTCCTGCTGCTGGGTTACATCTTCCCGATCCCCCCAGAGTTCATATCAGAGAAACTCATTGAATTCAACAGCATATTTGGACTTTAGTGAAGCTTAAGGTGTTTAAAATGAGAGAACCGGGAGAAGAATACTTTTCAAATCTGTCAGACAGGGAAAGGGCCATATTTGAGGGCGGCATAAGTATGGGTGCCCTCTTCCACCAGTTCGTTGGAACCCCTGTTAACCTTGAAACCGTTGAAGTCCTTGAGGGTGCAATTGCCGAATCAATAAAGCTCCAGCCGGCAATCAGGGATGCAGAGGTCCATATAGACAGAGGCATGGTAAGGGAGGCTACTGGAGAATTTGGTTATGTCTCCCTCACCGGTGAGATGCTAAGGGTGAGGTTAGACGTTGAATATGGTTCATCAAGGATAACGATCTGCCTCGAGTACCTCGATGAACTGAGGTATCCCCTCATGTATATAAAGGATTGATGTTGTAATGGCTGCGAATCTGCATCCAGCTGCATGAGGTATCCCTCATGTATATAAAGGATTGATAGTGAAACTTCAGGGTCCGCACTGATGGACCAAAAAATCTATCTTGATTAATTATTTAAATTCTGAAAGCAAAGCTATGATAAGAACATTGATGGAAGATTACCATGATAAAGATAGATTCAGATCTCTGTAAGGGATGTGACATATGCAGGGAGTTCTGCCCGGAAGGGGTTTATGTAAGGTCAGAGGAACTCAACAGGAAGGGAGTGCATGAACCCATCCCTAAAAATCTGGATAAATGTACGGGATGCAAGCTATGCATGCTAATGTGTCCTGATCAGGCGATAGTGGTGTATGACGATGACTGAGGAGTACTTTATTCAGGGAAACGATGCCTGCGCCCGTGGTGCCATAAGTGCCGGCTGCAGGTTCTTTGCAGGTTATCCCATCACACCATCAACAGAGATAGCTGAAGAAATGGCTGTTCTCCTTCCAAGGGAAGGTGGAGTCTTTGTTCAGATGGAGGATGAGATAGGTGCCCTCGGGGCAGTTATAGGTGCTGTGTGGGGGGGTGTTAAGGGAATGACCGCCACCTCAGGGCCGGGCTTTTCCCTCATGCAGGAACATGTGGGATACGCTGCCATGACAGAAACCCCCCTTGTGATTGTGGATGTCCAGAGGGGTTCACCTTCAACCGGACAGCCAACAATGGCATCCCAGAGCGATATGATGCAGGCAAGGTGGGGTTCGCATGGGGACTATGAAATAATAGCCCTCTCACCATCCTCTGTGCAGGAGTGCTTCGATTTCACTGTTAGGGCATTCAACCTTGCAGAGGAATACAGGGTGCCTGTGGTGGTCCTCAGCGACGAAATAGTGGGCCATATGAGGGAGAAGATAACCATACCCGACAAGGTGGAGATCAGAAAGAGAAAGTCACCCACAAGTCCCCCAAGTGAGTTCATCCCATTCAAACCCAATGGAGACTTCATCCCTGAGATGCCGGCCTTTGGGGATGGGTACAGAGTACCTGTGACGGGACTCACACATGATGAGAGGGGGTACCCTGATGCTTCAAACCCTGAGGGCCACGAAAAACTCGTGAAGAGACTCTGTGACAAGATACTGAATCACAGAGATAAAATAGTGGATGTTGAGGAGGTTTGGACAGACGATGCGGATATAACAGTCATCTCATACGGCGCCCCCTCACGTTCAGTTGCAACCGCAGTTAAGATGGCCAGGTCCGAGGGTGTGAGGGCAGGTTACATCAAGATAAACACGCCATGGCCGTTCCCTGAGACTGAAATCCAGAAAGCCGCTGAGTCATCAAGGAAGCTTCTGGTTGTTGAAATGAACCTCGGGCAGATGTTCTATGAGGTTCAGAGAGTTGCCTCAGGCATGGCCGGGGTGGAACTGCTTCCAAAAATTGGTGGTGAGATCCACCGCCCCGATGAGATCCTAAACAAAATTATGGGGATGAAATGAAGGGTGCGCAGATGAATGTAAGAAACAAGCCCACCATTATAATGATGAAATGAAGGAGTGTCCAGATGAATGTAAAGGAAAACCCATACCTCAAGTACCTCAGAAGGGACAGGCTCCCCCACATATTCTGTGCAGGCTGCGGTAACGGGATAGTGCTCAACACTTTCTTTAAGGGCATGGAAATGGCTGGAGTTGACTTTGACAGCATTGCAATGGTTTCAGGTATAGGCTGCTCATCAAGGATCCCTGGTTATGTTAAATGCGACTCGCTCCACACAACCCATGGTCGGCCCATAGCCTTCGCAACCGGACTCAAACTTGCCAACCCCTCCCTGAATGTTGTGGTGTTCACAGGGGATGGTGACGCCGCAGCCATCGGCGGAAACCATCTCATACATGGGGCAAGAAAGAATATTGACCTCACAGTGATCTGCATAAACAACAGCATATACGGAATGACCGGGGGGCAGATAAGCCCCACATCCCCGGAGGGGAGTTTCGGTACCACAGCCCCATACGGTGCACTTGAGGACCCATTTGATCTCTCTGAACTCGTCAGGGCCGCAGGTGCAAGTTACGTTGCAAGGTGGACAGCTGCCCACCCGCTGCAACTTGCAAACTCCATAAAGAAGGGACTCAAGAACAGGGGTTTCTCATTCATAGAGGCTGTTTCACAGTGCCCAACCTACTTCGGAAGAAAGAACAGGATGCGTTCCCCGGTTGAGATGATGAAATTCATGAAGGAAAACAGCATCAACCGGCGGAAAGCCCTCAAAATGGATCCCGAAGAGGTCAATGGAAAACTCATCATCGGTGAATTTACCAATGCCCCACGCCCTGAACTATGTGACAGGATCTATGAGATGGTTGAAGAAAAATCCGGAAAAATTGATATAATCAAATCAGCCTACAGAGATGATTGAAGTGAGGAAGGAAATCAGAATTGCTGGATTCGGTGGTCAGGGTGTTATACTTGCAGGAATAGTTCTGGGTAAAGCTGCAAGTTTATATGATGGCCTTTACGCTGTACAGACCCAGTCCTATGGACCAGAGGCAAGGGGTGGTGCCTCAAGGGCAGAGGTTGTTATAAGTGACGAGGAGATAGACTACCCCAAGGTCCAGAGCCCTGACATACTCGTTGCAATGTCACACCAGGCACTTCTGACCTACATGGATGATCTCAAAGCCGGCGGGACCCTCATCGCAGACCCTGACATGGTCATCGAGAATGAAATCCAGGACTTCGTGGATGAGAGGAACATCAGTTACTTCCGTGCACCTGCCACTAGGACAGCCGAGGAAAAGGTCGGTATAACCATCGTGGCCAATATGGTGATGATAGGGGCCCTCACAGAGGCCACTGGAGTTGTAAGTGTAAGGGCCGCTGAGGAGGCCATAAAGAACAGTGTGCCTCCCGGCACTGAGGAGAAGAACATCATGGCATTCCAGGCAGGTCGTGAACTCATCATGGAGGGACAGAAATGAAGTTTTACGAGTACAGCGCCAAGGAACTCTTCAGGAGTGAGGGCATACCCGTCCCAGAGGGATCCGTTGCCAGGACCCCCCAGGAGGTATCTGAGGTCGCTGAGAATATTGACTCAGAGGTTGCCATCAAGGCACAGGTCCTAACCGGTGGCCGGGGAAAGGCGGGTGGTATAAAATTTGCAACACCAGAAACTGCGGCTGATGTTGCTTCTGATCTCCTCGCATCCCGGGTTAAGGGCGAGGAGGTTAAATCTGTCCTGGTTGAAAGGAAGATACCCATCGACAGGGAGTTCTATGTGAGCGTCGTTATTGATAGGGCAGCCAGGATGCCCCTTATAATGGCAAGCAGTGAGGGCGGGGTTGATATTGAGGAGCTTGCAGCAGAATCCCCCGAGAAGATAGTGCGATACCATGTAAACCCCCTTGACGAGTTCCTCCCCTACGAGGCAAGGGAGATCGCAAGGAAGATGGGTCTTGAAAGTGAACTCATACCAAAGGTGGGGGCTGTGATATGGAAGCTCTACCATCTCTTCAGGAAGTACGATGCGAGGCTTGCCGAGATAAACCCTCTTGTACTTTCAGGTGATGATGTTATTGCAGCAGATGCAAAGCTTGAGGTGGATGATGACTCCATCTACCGTCACCGTGAATTCATGGAACTGGATGAGTATGAACCAGAGGAGTTTGCCTTTGTTAAACTTGAGGGTGATATTGCAGTAATAGGGAATGGTGCTGGCCTTACCCTCACCGCCATGGACCTCATAAAACTGAAGGGGGGTGAACCCGCCACCTTCCTTGATATAGGTGGTGGTGCCTCAGAGGACATCATAAGGAGGGCCATAAACCTGGTAATATCCCACCCTGATGTGAAAGTGGTGTTCCTGAATGTGCTTGGCGGTATAACAAGGGCTGACGATGTTGCAAGGGGTGTTGTGAATGCCCTGAAGGATGCCGAGAGGGATGTGCCCCTTGTAATAAGGCTCACAGGAACCAATGAGGAGGAGGGACAGAGGATCCTCACAGATGCAGGGATCCCCTTTGAGACTTCCCTTGAGAGGGCCGCTGAGAAGGCTGTTGAAATATCAAAGGCCCTCTGAAAGAATGTTTAATTTTTCATGACAAGGCTTCAATATCAGAACACCCCATCTATTTAATTTCCATGAGCTACTGCTCCAGGGCATCTATGAGTTCATCGAGCCATCTGAGCCATTCAGTGTACTTCATGCTGGGGTATGACATGTCTGCATTTGGATGCATGTACCTGCAGAGGGTCACTGTTTTAAGGTGGGGTGCAAAGGCCTTGAGGGTTGAAAGGCCCTGTGAACCTATGTAATATGGGACACCTATGAAGCATACAAGGTCATAGTTGCCATTTCCATCGAAGCCCTCCCAGTCAGGATTTTTGAGGTTGTTTACAAGTTCGATTACCCCTATTATGTTTTTCCTTCTCAGTTCATTTAGCCTGAGACCTGATCCTCCGGTTAGGGCAACATCCATTTTCCCTTTTTTTATTATTTTAACTATCCTGTCCAGTATATCATGGGGAAGGTCATTTACCAGTGACCCCACCACCATGAGTGGTCTTTCAGACTTTTTTATGGCCGATGCAACCATTTCAGGGGGCATGACG
This sequence comes from Methanothermobacter sp. DP, assembly GCF_026692625.1. Taxonomy (NCBI): domain Archaea; kingdom Methanobacteriati; phylum Methanobacteriota; class Methanobacteria; order Methanobacteriales; family Methanobacteriaceae; genus Methanothermobacter; species Methanothermobacter sp. DP. Next base: position 1,121,750 of record NZ_CP113501.1, read on the forward strand.
GTCGCATTCCTTATTGATGTTAGAGCTGGATTCCATGCGGTCATGCTTTCACAACATTTAAATACTTCCTTTACAATTATAATGATTAATAATGATATTTATAGTTGATGGCATATGGTGACAGCATGCCCAGAGCATCAAAGGATATAATAAATGTTAAGGGATTTCACCTTGAATTCGGTGAAATTGACGAGTACCTCAAAAGAAAGTCATACTATGGCAAGAGGGTATCTGTGGACTACGATGAGCTTAGAAAATGGGACCTCAATCTCCTATCCCATTTCAAGCCATTCTATGCGCCCCTCTGTGACCTATGCTGCATGTGCACCTACGGCAAATGTGACCTTCTGGGTAAGAAGGGTGCCTGCGGTATAAACCTCGAGAAACAGCAGGCAAGGGAGGCCCTATCAACTGCAGTTATAGGTGCATCGGCCCATGCAGCCCATGCAAGGCACCTTGTGGACACCCTTATCGAGAAAAAGCCCACATCAGAACTCCATTATGATAGTTCAATAGACATAAAGACACCAATATCCACCACAGTAACCGGTGTGGAACCTGAAACACCAGAGGACCTCGACAGGATAATGACATACATAGAACGGGAGCTCACAAATCTCATGGCCTCAGTTCATACCGGGCAGGAGACTGAAGTAACCGATTTCGAGTCAAAGGCCCTCCATGCTGGTATGTTAGATACCATGGCGCTTGAACTGGCCGAGATAGCACAGATAAACCAGTATGGACTCCCCACAGGCAAAGCAGATACACACATGCTGGAAATTGGAATGGACGTTATAGACAGCACAAAACCTGTCATACTCTGCATAGGACACAACATAGCGCCCTCAGCTGAGATAATAGACTACGCAGAGGATATCGGTGCTGAGGAGGAAATCGAGATCTGTGGCCTCTGCTGCACAGCCATGGAGATGGGAAGGTACTCAAAATCATCAAAGATAGTTGGGCCCATATCAAGGCAGCTCACCTTCCTCAGATCAGGTATCCCAGATGTGGTTGTACTGGATGAACAGTGCATACGGTCAGATGTATATGAGGTGTGCGGTGAAATGGGGATGGTTGTGATCGCAACAAGTGACAAGTGCAGTATGGGCCTTGAGGATATGAGTGAGGAGAACCCCTACAGGATAATAAACCGGATACTGCAGGAAAAAATACCAGGGGTTCTTATAAAGGATGAAAAAAAGGTTGCCATGGTCGCTGTGAACCTTGCACTTCAGCTTACCCGTGGCAGGGACCCCGAAACATCAGACCGTTTCAGGGTGAACTGTGTGAGGTGCTCACCCTGTGATTCAAACTGCACGCCATCCAGGAAACCCGAAAAACAGGAAGATCTTGACCTGAATTCTGTGCTGGGATACTGTGAACTCTGTGGAGAATGCAACCGTGTCTGTCCGGCAATGCTGCCCATCATGGAGGCAATAGATGATGCAAAGAACGGTGACCTCCGCGCCATAGGGACCCTCTATGAAAGCTGCAGTGGCTGCGGCCGGTGCATGGAGGTATGCCCGGTGGGAGTGCCAATCCTGGATATCATAAGAGAATCACGTGGAGAAACCCCTGAAAGATTCCTCATAAGGGCAGGCAGGGGGCCGGTCCAGGATATAGAGATAAGGAGGGTGGGTGCCCCGATAGTGTTCGGTGATATACCCGGCGTCATATCACTTGCAGGATGCTCCAACTACCCCTCAGGTGAAAGGGATGTGCAGATAATCGCTGAGGAGTTTCTTAAGAGGGGCTATATAGTCCTTGCAGCAGGATGTGCAGCCATGGATATAGCCCTCACACATGATGATGAGGGCAAAACACTCTATGAAAAATACCCTGGAGACTTCGATAGGGGAGGACTTCTCAACCTCGGCCCATGTGTCGGGAACTCCCATGCAATTGGAAGCGCCATAAAGATAGCCAATATATTCGCAAGGGTGCCCATGAAGGGAAACACCGTTGAAATAGCAGATTACATACTCAACAGGATAGGTGTCTGTGTGATAGGATGGGGTGCCATGTCACAGAAGGCATTTGCAATAGTCACAGGTGCAAACAGGTGGGGAATACCCGTCGTCCTGGGACCCCACGCATCAAAGTATCGCAGGCTTTACCTGGGTGAATCCAGCCCAAGGGTGATAAGGGATAAATCTGATGACAGCATGGTCCCATCTGAACCGGCCCCACCCCACCTCACCTACGCGGCGGAGAGTATCAACGAATGCCTTGTAATGGCTTCAAAGATGTGCATAAGACCCAACGACACACCCCGAGGGCGAATGGTGAAGCTAAGCAACTACGTTGACCTCCACCTGAAATATTACGGCGATCTACCCGCAGATATTGACCTCTTCGTAAGGAATGAGAGGGAGATCCCCTACAAGCATAAAGATGATATACTGGAGATACTGAGGAAAAAGAACTGGAAACCACGTGAGCCGGTAAAGGAGCCCACAATCATCAGGTGAATCCCATGGGCGGAATAGTAATTAAAAATGAGCTGATGTGCTCAGGCTGTGGCCTCTGTGTCAGGGCCTGCCAGCAGGTTCATGGCAAGAAAAAAATGAAGTACGCAGAAAAACCTGTGTTCTGCAGACAGTGCAGCGACGCCCCCTGTTTAAGGGCCTGCAGGGTTGGCGCCTTTAAGATAATAAATAAGATTCCTGTCATTGACCCTGAAAGGTGTGTTGGCTGCAGGCTCTGCCTTGAGGCCTGTCCTGAAGGATGCATAATATTTGAAGATCTGGTGGCAGACAAGTGCGTCCTGTGCCTTGATGCTGACGTTCTGATTCCGGCATGTATTGAGGCATGCCCCAGCAGTCTTCTCAGAGTGGAAATCAGCAAACACCACTGAATGATCCTCTTCACAGCCTCATGGGAGTTGAATGATAGGGGGACCATGTCATCGCAAACACCACTGAATGATCCTCTTCACAGCCTCATGGGAGTTGAATGATAGGGGGACCATGTCATCGCAAACACCACTGAATGATCCTCTTCACAGCCTCATGGGAGTTGAATGATAGGGGGACCATGTCATCGCAAAGATCACTGAATGGTCCTCTTCACAGTGACGGTATGTGCCATTACCAGGGCGGATATTATTATATAGGTGAGCAGGGCCGATGAGTTAAAGGACCTGTTGAATATGAAAAGGCCCACCAGGCTCTGTGAGAGAAACGCTGCGAGTGAACCTATGAGAAGGGCCTCCCTTCCCAGGTACATTCTGCTCCCATTGAGCCTCTGCTCCTGGTATTTTTTAAGAACCCTGAGGCCAGAGAAGGTGACTATCATGACCCATCCTAGGAGGAAGAGCAGACCAAAGAACCCTGCATCAAAGGCCACCGCAAATATACCTGGCAGCATGTAGTCTATGTAGTCCTTCTTTACAACCAGAACACCATAGAATATGTGGTAGGGGAGGCCAAGGTTCTGTATCATGGTAACTGGAAGAGTGATGTAACCATCGGCGCCACCAAGGCAGGCTGATTTCCAGTAACATGACCCCTGGACATGCCCCCAGAATGTGGTATTCTTAAGTACCAGCGAAAGGCTTGGGATGGTGTTCTCCTCAAGCCTTGTGATCCTGAGCATGGGGCTTAGAACACTTTTATGGAGAACCTTCGATAGGAACTCCATCAGTGCAAATGCTCCTGCACCTGCAAGAACAAATGATAGAACCGATTTTTTGGTTATCCTTGTGCTTCTCCTGAAACTCTTTGACATGAGCAAGTACCCGAAAGCCCATCCGAGGAGCCATAAAACCAGGAAGGAGCGGTGCATGAGTCCCCCTGCAATTGCTATTATGAAGAAGAGGAGCAGGGAGAGTTTCTTAACCGATGTAGACCTTATACCTGCCTCTGTGAGGAGATTTGATGATGCCACCATTGTAACCCAGAATAGAACCGCAAATGGGCCAAAGGGGTGTGTGAACTCGTGGTGTGAGAGGAATGGAAGGAGGAGAAAGGCGGCGTCAAATGAGAATATTAGAGCCAGTATAACCGTTATTACCGTTCCAAGGAACATCACAAGACTCAGAGGCACTGCAACCACATTGAAGAGGAGTATTATGCCAACGTGGATTATCACTGCAACTTCAAGTATGAACTGAAGGTTATTCTGAGCTATAAACATGATATGGATATTGTATTAACCTACAATATATATCATTCTCCGATGCGGCCATCTGAATTGATGGATCACCAGGCCATGGACAGAGAAAGTAACTGAAATGATGCCATCCCCTTGATCAGTGAGCATGAACAAAAAAGAGTTTATGGGGACGTCATCCCCACAATGTAGTCATAGATGCTCTGGAGAAATGCATAGATCTGATCAAGGATCCCTGATCCTCCAAACTGCTGACTCACACTTTCAAGCCTTTGTTTAAATTCCGTGAGGTTTCCCTGAACCCTCTGGGATGCTGAAACCGAATCTGCAACCTGCTGAACTTGATTTTCTGTTAGGTTGATATTCATCTGCTGTGAAACATCAACGACAATGTTCTTTATCTCATCAGGGTTCTGAAGGTTCTGATCCTGTGTTCTGTTCTTGACCTCATCAAAGAGCTGTGCCACCTCATCACCGGTTGCGTTGGTTTCATTCACAAGCCTGCTCTGGAGGTAGATCTCCTCAACAGATGCCTTCTTGGCCTCTTCAGGTATTTTTTCACCCACAGCAACCTCATATGACTTCAGGACACCTGCAAGGGCTGCCTCCCCTGAGGCAGGTACCGGGGATGTTACAACCACGTAGCCGCGGTCAATACCAGATGACCTTAGGGCACTGGCATACATCTCAGGGGTCACGACCCTTATTTTACTGGTATCCACAGAAACCTTGATTCCCTCTGAGTATGAGAGGTCAACCATGGCACAGGAAAGTATCTGTGATGGCGAATATACACGACCTGTAACTCCTTTAGAAACCTCATTTACCTCAGATGCTGTTACAATCTTTATATTTGCGCTATTGATATCCTTATCGGTCTTTGACTTGAAGTAGTCCATCACCGCGTTCCGGTATGATGGGTTGCTGTCTGTTGCCTCCCCGAGTGTCACAGAGAACCCTGAGACCGCGAACACCGGTGCGGTTACCATGAATGTAACCAAAAGCGCAATTATAAGTCGTCTCATAACAATACCTCCAGTTATTAATTAATACCTGAGGAGATATTTATATGTATTAATCTGTGGCCACAGCAAGCACTTACTACATAACAAGCGCCAAATAAAAGCAAAAACGCCAAAAATAAAAATAAAGTCCTTATTACATGATAAGCAAAAAAGTCACAGCAGAAATGTAAAAACCACTATGCCAGGAGAACAACCCTGCTCTCCCTTGACTCATCAACGATCTCCATTCCACAGCTCTCTGCAATGCTATCTGCAAATTCATGAACCTCATAGAAGAGGGGCATGTTGTCAATTTCAAGCCTTTTCCTTGAGTACCCGATGTACATGTAGGCCTTGACCTCAACAAAATCTGGCTGGGCCCTTTCTATCATTCTGGCGAACATTTCGGGTTTCTTCATGTTGATGTCCCTGACAGCTGTTATACGCAGAACCTTCCTGCAGTTAAAGGATGGCATGATCTCAAGGGACCTGTTGAGAAGATCCCATGCGTCAGGGATCTGGGGTCTGCATAGTTTCTCGTAGGTTTCCCTGTCAGGGGCGTCAAGTGATATGTAGAGCTGTGTTGGCTCAACAGAGAGTGCCTCAAGATTGCTGGATGCAAGGCCGTTTGTTACAAGGAAAGTTGTGAAGTTCCTCTTATGGAACTCTGCAAGGAGCCCATCCATGTCTGGGTAGAGGATGGGTTCACCTGCAAGGGATATTGCAGCGTTCGTTGGATCCTGGGCCTCAAGGACCTTTATCTTATCTGCCCTTTCATTGCCAAAGTAACCGCAGAGGAGTTTCCTCTGGGCCTCAATCGCCCCCTCAATTATATCCGACGGCTCATCATGGGGGCCATTCCATGCCGTTTCTGTTGAAGAGAGGTCCCTCCAGCAGAAAAGACATTTTTGCTGGCAGAAAGGTACACTGGGAGACATCTGAAGGCACCTGTGGCTCCTGATACCATAGAACTTCTCCTTGTAACAGACGCCCTCATTGATTATGCTTTTCTTTGTCCAGAGGCAGGTTTTAACTGCTGAATGCCTGTTCTCACCTACAAAACGGTATCCCATTCTTTCCATTCTTCTCTGAGATTCTTCCGCATACATTGCCAACCCATCTCAAAAGATCCTTGCTGATACACTGTTAATTTTCGTTGTGATTTATGTAATATATATTATAAGATTGATCCTGGATGTGGGTCACATGAACTGATAGACAAATGCTTCATAACTTAATACTTGTGCCCACATCAATATTAAATATCTGTGATCTTTAACGGTATCTTAAAATTCCATTCATGCATATACTCCTTTTTAAGTGGTTTTAAGAGTTTTAAAGCGTTTAAAAGAAGCATATTTTATCTAAAATTATTGAACAGATTTAAAAGCCATTCAATCATTTTTAAGCCACCATAATTCCCTTTTGGATGAAATAAAACATTTAAGAAAAGAATTGGAGACCCGCAATCAATTCTTTACCAGATGCTCCCAAATCCAGAAATAAGCCATATATAAGCCTTTTTGTCTTATTCGGGAAACAAAAGTTTATATATATGCTTGATGTGATTAAGGTCCATGGTAAGGTCCGGCGGGTATAGCCTGCCATTATCGGAGGCGGTAAAATTAAGAGACACTCGCGTTATCTCGCTCTACTTGCACTTGCAGTAGCAGTGAGTACCATACCATTTGGACAGATGGAATTTCTGGAATCCGGTGGCGAAAAGATAAAGACAAAATCAGCATCCACCCCAAAGGTTGATGCGGCCTCAAAGTACAGGAAATACAGTAAGGTCTACGCCAAATCAAAGAAAAAGATAAAGAAGAAGTACAGGACAAAGGCAACCTACACCACAACAACAAAGAAGAAGTACAGGACAAAGGCGACCTATAAAACCACAACTCACAAGAGGTACCGTACAAAGGCAACCTACACAACAACCTCCAAGAGGGCATACACAAGGGCGGCGAGTTCCGAAGATCTGGATGATCTCCAGGGCGATGAGGGACTTGAAAAACTTGCATCATACATCAACAGAAACTTCAACCATCGATCTGGAGGTCCTCACACCGCTGAGGGTGTTGAAAGGACAGGATACGGAGACTGCTGGGGGCTCTCTGACTGGTCAGCAAAGAAACTTGCTGCAAACGGTTACAAGGTGAAGGTGGTCCAGGGAGCCACATCTGCATCATCAAGACACAGATGGCTACACGTATACTCTGAGGGAAGGTGGACAAGCTTTGAACCGTCACTGGTAACCAAACGTTATGGAAGTAAACATTATACTGCAACCTGTGGGCGCGCAACGACTGTTGTGAAAACCTACAACATGTAGTATAATGTTTACTACCTTTTTTTATTCCCACCAACAATCTTCTAACCAAATTATACACCATGCCTCTTTTATTCTCAGCAACAATTTCTCTGAAAACCTGAAAAAATTCATTATATGCTTTACCCTGCTCTTTCATTCCATAACAGAAGTTCCCAGCAAACAATCAAGAATGGCATATTTTTATAACACATCAACCATACCTATGAAACATCAGAATCATGCCGGAGGATTTGGAGTTGATGGAAACACCTATCGTCATACTGAATTTTAAGACCTACACTGAGTCCACAGGTAAAAGAGCCCTTGAACTTGCAGGTGCCTGTCAGGAGGTTGCAGATGAAACAGGCGTTAACATCGCAGTGGCGCCCCAGCACATGGACCTCCAGCCGGTGGCTGAGGCCGTGGATATACCTGTACTGGCCCAGCACATCGACCCCATAGAGGCCGGAGGGCACACAGGAGGCGTCCTTGCAGAATGTGCCCTGGAGGCAGGGGCGGCGGGTACCCTCATAAACCACTCAGAGAAGAGGATGAAGCTTGCAGACATTGAAAATGTCATATCAAGGACAAGGAAACTTAACATGACCTCAGTCGTATGCACCAACAATGTGAGCACCACAGCGGCCGCAGCAGCACTTAAACCAGATTTCGTGGCTGTTGAACCCCCTGAACTCATAGGGTCAGGCATACCTGTTTCAAAGGCAGAACCAGAGGTTATAACAGGAAGCGTCAGTGCGGTGCAGGATATAAACCCTGATGTCAGCGTCCTCTGTGGTGCTGGAATATCCACCGGTGAGGATATGAGGGCTGCCCTCGACCTTGGGGCCGAGGGTGTTCTTCTTGCCTCGGGCATCATACTCGCAGAAAGCCCAAGGGACGCACTCCGGGACCTTGTAAGCAAAGTGTGACGGTGATCCCGTGTCCTTCAAATTCAGAACCATGGATGACCTTGAGGTTGAGGGGAAAACTGTGCTTGTGCGTGTTGACATAAACTCGCCGGTGGATCCCCAGAGCGGCGCAATACTCGATGATACAAGGATGAGGCTCCATGCAGAAACCATAAGGGAGCTTTCAGATAGAGGTGCCAGGACAGTCATAATGGCCCACCAGAGCAGACCAGGAAAGAAAGACTTCACAACCCTTGAACAGCACTCCCATAAACTCTCAGAGATACTTGGAAGGCCTGTCAGGTACGTGGAGGACATATTCGGATCCGCCGCAAGGGAGAATATCAGAGAGCTCAGGAACGGCGAGATACTCCTCCTCGAGAATGTGAGGTTCTACTCAGAGGAGGTGCTTAAGAGGGAACCTGAGGAACAGGCAGAGACACACCTTGTGAGGAAACTCACACCCCTCATTGATTACTTCATCAACGACGCCTTTGCAGCTGCCCACAGATCCCAGCCATCACTGGTGGGCTTTGCCCTGCGGGTACCCTCAGCGGCTGGCAGGGTCATGGAGCGTGAACTCAGAACACTCAGGAGTGCCCTTGAAAACGTTGAAAGGCCCTGTGTCTATGTACTGGGTGGTGTGAAGGTGGATGACTCCATAATGGTCATGAAGAACGTCCTTGAGAATGGCAGCGCAGACCTTGTACTCACAACGGGCCTTGTTGCCAACATATTCCTTGCAGGCTGTGGTGTTAAAATCGGGAAGGTGAACATGGATTTCATCAAAAACAGGGGCTACTGTGACTTCATAAAGGTTGCGAAGAAGCTGAAAAAGAGGTTCCCTGAGAAAATACTGGTTCCCATTGATGTTGCAATCAGCCGGGATGGAAAAAGGGTGGATGTACCCGTGAAAAAGATACCCAACCACCCCATACAGGATATAGGTATGGAGACGATAAAACTTTATGCTGAGAGGATACGTGAGGCCAGGACCCTGTTTGCAAATGGTCCTGCAGGTGTATTTGAAAACCCTGACTTCAGCATAGGCACCGAGGATATACTCAATGCCATCTCCTCATCTGAGGGTTTCTCAATAATAGGTGGGGGTCACCTTGCCGCTGCAGCCGCCAAAATGGGCTTTGAGGATAAGATAGGTCACATAAGCAGTGGGGGAGGTGCCAGCATAAGTCTACTCGCAGGTGAGGATCTGCCTGCTGTAAGGGTGCTTGAGGAGTCCGCACCCCACTAACCCCAATGGGAGGTGCTGAACCTCCCCTCCATGGTGCCCCCTAGATCAACCACAAACTATATAAATGAGTAGTTACTAACATTGGAAATGCCTCGGTAGCTCAGTCTGGTGGAGCGCGAGACTTGTAATCTCGTGGTCGCGGGTTCAATTCCCGTCCGGGGCTTCCTACGGGGACCATAGGGTAGCTTGGTCGATCCTTTGGGCTTTGGGAGCCTGAGACCCCGGTTCAAATCCGGGTGGTCCCATCCAAAAAGCTTAAATATACATCACCCCCAATGATGTATATCAACCCGCCTTAGCTCAATTGGCAGAGCATCGGACTGTAGATCCGAGGGTTGCTGGTTCAAGTCCGGCAGGCGGGACTTCACCAACAGTGTGAAAGCTTTAAATACTAGAAAAATAGAACTCATAACATGTATGTCATACAGCAATAGTAAAGTATATAAGCAGGTAACGAGAGAACACAGTAATGCTCTCATTCTGAAGACCTGCCCTGGTGGTGTAGGGGCTATCATGCGGGCCTGTCGAGCCCGCGACTCGGGTTCAATTCCCGGCCAGGGCGTTCCTTCAGGGCCCGTAGCTCAGTCTGGCAGAGCGCTTGGCTTTTAACCAAGTGGTCGCGGGTTCAATTCCCGTCGGGCCCGCTATCTAATTTTACGGTGACTTTTTATCTGGAGGACTAAATTGTGAAGAGGGAAATCTTGAAACACCATCTGGTTCCGGAACACGTGGTTTTAAATGATTCTGAAGCAAAAAGGGTGCTGAAAGAACTGGATGCCCATCCAGAACAGCTTCCAAAAATAAAAACAACAGACCCTGTGGTGAAGGCCATAGGTGCTAAAAGGGGGGATATCGTGAAAATAATCCGTAAGAGTCCAACTGCCGAAGAATTCATTACATATAGGCTCGTGCAGGACTAATTTTTCGGGTAAAACCGTAAGCTCATAATTCAATCATCTAATTTGTTTTGGAGGAAGTCCATGAAAAAAAGTGCATGGGGATTGGTAGACGCGTTTTTTGATAAATACGACCTTGTGGACCACCACATACATTCCTACAATGACTTCGTGAGTAACCGTATACAGGAGATAATAGACACAAGCGAACCCATAGAACTGGAACAGGGAAAGTACCGTGTGGAGACAGGGAAGGTAAGCATAGAAAAACCCTTCATCAAGGAGGCGGACGGCTCAAAGAGCAAGATATACCCGACAGAGGCCAGGCTCAGGAATTTAACCTACTCGGCCCACATGAACCTGGAGATGAGACTCATAAAGGAGGGGGGTCCAGAAACAGAATTCGAAAAGGTCTACATCGGTGAACTGCCTGTTATGCTGAAATCAGAGATATGCCACCTGCATGGCCTCAGCAGAAATGAACTCATTGAAAAGGGCGAGGACCCTGCAGACCCCGGCGGATACTTCATCGTCAACGGTTCAGAGAGATCAATCGTCACCATGGAGGAAATAGCCCCAAACAAGATAATACTTGAAAGGATAGGGGAAGAGGATGAAAACAGGGCCAGGGCAATAGTCACCTCTATAAGAAGTGGTTTCAGGGCCAGGATATCCCTTGAATACAGGAAGCCAAGGAAGAGCGGGGTGTTCCTCAGGATATCATTCCCCTACGTACCAGGAGAACTCCCGCTGGTGATACTGCTAAGGGCCCTTGGACTTGCAACCGACCAGGACATCATAACAAGCATATCAGATGACTTCAACTACCAGATGATCGCAGCCGACGACATACAGGTCTCACTGGACAAGCTGAACCTCAAAAAGGATGAAATGGAGAAACTTGAGGAGGAGGAGAGAAGGGAGTACCTTGTAAGGAGCGCCATAAGATACATCGGTAACCGGGTCGCCAAGGGCATGACCGAGGACTACCGGATAAAAAGGGCTGAGGATGTCATAGACCGCTACCTTCTCCCCCACATAGGAACAGAACCAGATAAGAGGCTGGAGAAGGCAATATACCTGGCTGAGATGACCGAAATGCTCCTCCAGGTTATATCCGGTGAGCGAAAGCCCCACGATAAGGACCACTACACCAACAAGAGGCTCAGGGTTTCAGGTGACCTCATGGAGGACCTCCTGAGGGTGGCCTTCACAAGTCTCAGCAGGGACATGAGCTACCAGCTGGAGAGGAGCCTTGCAAGGGGTAAGGAGCCCTCAGTCAAGCAGGCTGTGAGGTCAGACGTCCTCACAGAGAACCTCAAACACGCCATAGCGACAGGTAACTGGGTTGGTGGAAGGGCAGGTGTGAGCCAGCTCCTGGACAGAACAAGTTACATGGGTACACTATCCCACATGAGAAGGGTTGTCTCCCCCCTCAGCAGGAGCCAGCCACACTTCGAGGCAAGGGACCTTCACCCGACACAGTTCGGTAAGATCTGCCCCAACGAGACCCCCGAGGGTCCAAACTGTGGTCTTGTCAAGAACCTCGCCCTCCTTGCAAAGATATCCGAGGGTTCAGATGCCAGGGAGGTTGAGGAGGTAATCAAAAAAATGGGGGTTCTGAACTAATTTTTCCACCGGGAGGCTGTTAAGTGAGTAAAACCAAGATTTACATTAACGGGAAACTTATAGGGACCTGTGAAAACCCTGAAGAATTTGTACAGGAGATGAGGGATAAGAGGAGATCAGGAGAGGTCTCCCCTGAGATGAACATAACCCATTACCCTGAAAACCGCGAGATATACATATTCACAGACCCTGGAAGGGCCAGAAGACCCCTGATTATTGTGAAAGACGGAGAACCTCTTTTAAAGGAGGAGCACCTTGAAAAACTTGAATCAGGGGAAATGGAATGGGATGACCTCATAAATGAGGGCATAATAGAGTATCTGGATGCCGAGGAAGAGGAAAACGCCTACATAGCAATGAGTCCAGAGGACCTCACAGATGAACACACCCACCTTGAGATAGACCCCTCCACCATGCTGGGGATATGTGCAGGTATCATTCCATTCGCAAACCACAACTCATCACCGAGGAACACCATGGAGGCAGGGATGACCAAGCAGGCCCTTGGTCTCTATGCATCCAACTATGACCTCAGGACAGATACGCGTGCACACCTCCTCCACCACCCCCAGGTCCCCATAGTCAAGACAAGGATAATAGATGTGACCGGCTACGATGAGAGGCCATCAGGTCAGAACTTCGTTGTGGCCGTAATGTCCTATGAGGGCTACAACATGGAGGACGCGCTGATACTCAACAAGACATCCCTTGAGAGGGGACTTGCAAGGTCATCATTCTTCAGATCCTACGAGGCCGCAGAGCGAAGATACCCCGGTGGTCAGGAGGACCGCTTCGAGATACCTGAGAAGGGGGTCAGGGGCTACAGGTCAGAAAGCGACTACAGACACCTTGACGAGGACGGCATAATAAACCCCGAGGCAGTTGTATCATCAGGTGACGTCCTCATAGGTAAAACATCACCACCAAGGTTCCTTGAAGAAATTGATGAATTTGGAACAGTGGCGGAGCGTAGAAGAGAAACCTCAGTAACCGTTCGACACGGTGAGAAGGGAATAGTTGATGCTGTCCTCCTAACAGAAACCGTTGAGGGCAGCAGACTCGCCAAGATAAGGGTGCGGGAACAGAGACAGCCAGAGCTCGGTGACAAATTCGCATCAAGGCACGGTCAGAAGGGTGTTGTGGGCCTCATAGTATCACAGGAAGACATGCCCTTCACAGAGGACGGTGTTGTGCCCGACCTCATAGTAAACCCCCACGCCATACCATCAAGGATGTCAGTTGGGCAGGTCCTTGAGATGCTTGCAGGTAAGGCCGCATGCATGGAGGGCCGCAGGGTGGACGGAACACCATTCACCGGGGAGGACGAGAGGGACATAAAGAAGGCCCTCCGGGCCAATGGATTTGAAAGTGCAGGTGTGGAATCACTCTACAACGGAATAACCGGTGAAAGAATAGAGGCGGAAATATTCATAGGCGTGGCCTACTACCAGAAACTCCACCACATGACAACAGACAAGGTATACGCAAGATCAAGGGGTCCTGTGCAGGTCCTCACAAGACAGCCGACCGAGGGAAGGGCCAGGGAAGGAGGTCTCAGATTCGGTGAAATGGAAAGAGACTGTCTGATTGCCCATGGAGCAGCGCTCGCCCTGAAGGAAAGGCTTCTTGATGAATCAGATAAATACGAGGCACTGGTATGTACCGAGTGCGGTATGATAGCAATCTACGACAAGATAAGGGATAAGAAGTACTGTCCAATATGTGAGGACTCAGAGTCATTCCCTGTGGAGATATCATACGCCTTCAAATTACTCCTTGATGAGCTTAAGAGTCTATGCATCTTCCCAAAACTCATACTGGAAGACAAGGCATGATTACAGATTTGAGGGAATAAATCAAAGGAGAGAATACCTTGAGCGGAATTTTAAAGAAAATTTCCCGGATAAATTTTGGTCTCATGTCCCCTGAGGATATAAGGAAGATGTCCGTTACCCAGGTCGTGACACCTGACACCTATGACGAGGACGGGTACCCCATCGAGAACGGGCTCATGGACCCGAGGCTTGGTGTCATAGACCCCAGCCTCAGGTGCAGGACATGCGGGGCCAAGGGTGGTGAGTGCCCCGGGCACTTTGGAAGCATAAACCTGGCAAGACCCGTTATACACGTGGGGTTCGCGGATACAATACATAAGATCCTCAGGTCAATCTGCAGGAAATGCAGCAGGGTCCTGCTCACAGAGGTGGAGATTGAAGAGTACAGGCAGCGGATACTTGAGGCCATGGAAAAGGAGGAGAGCCTCACACCCATAATAAAGGAGATATACACCGAGGCCAGGCGCGAGAAGTGTCCCCACTGTGAGGAGGAACAAGGTGAGATAAAACTCGATAAACCTGTCTCCATTGTTGAAAATGACTATAAACTTAAAAGCAAGGAAATAAAAGAACTCCTAGAAAAAATAAACAAAACGCAAATCGGCAAAGCAAAAGAACTCCTAGAAAAAGAAGAATATAACCTAACAAAAGCAGAAATCGACGAAATACTAGAAAAAATAGAAGAATCAACAAAATGCTACTGTATAAAACTAGACCAAGAATATTATTGCCTAACAAAAGCAGAAATCAAAAAAATACTAGAACTAGACCAAAATTCTATCAATAACATCATAAACATCCTCAACAAATTATCCGCCGAAAAAACCAAAGAACTCCTAGAAAAAATAAACAAACCAGATGCCCCCAAAGCAAAAGAAATCATAGAAAAAGAATATTATTGCCTAACAAAAGCAGAAATCAAAAAAATACTAGAACTAGACCAAAATTCTATCAATAACATCATAAACATCCTCAACAAATTATCCGCCGAAAAAACCAAAGAACTCCTAGAAAAAATAAAAGAAATCATGGACAATGGCCTAACAAAACAAGAAATCGAAAAAATACTGGAAAAAATAGAAGAATCAGCAAAATGCTACTGTATAAAATTCCCGGACAAAAACGACAAAAATTTAATTGATAATATCAGGAAGCTCCTTAATAAAAAAGAGAAATTGTCCATCGAAAAAACCAAAGACCTCGTGGGAAAAATAGAGAATATTTTGCGGAGTGTAATGGTCCCAGAAGTAAGGGAACTAGTTGAAAACAATGACCTAACTCAAAAAGAAATCGACAAAATACTGGAGAAAATAGAAGAGTACACCAAAACCTCCGACAAATTTTGCTGTATTAATATAAGAGATGTTAGAAGGGTTCTTGACAGAATAGATTACAAGCTAACACCCAGCGAGGTGAGGGAGAGGCTTGAGAGGATAACCGACGACGACGCACTGATCCTGGGAGTCAACCCCGAGGTTGCAAGGCCCGAATGGATGGTCCTCACAGTCCTCCCGGTTCCACCTGTCACTGTGAGGCCATCAATAACACTTGAAACCGGTGAGAGGTCAGAGGACGATCTGACCCACAAACTCGTGGACATCCTCAGGATAAACCAGCGCCTCAAGGAGAACATGGAGGCAGGGGCCCCCCAGCTGATCGTCGAGGACCTCTGGGAACTCCTACAGTACCACGTGACAACCTACTTCGACAACGAGGCCTCCGGTGTCCCCCCTGCAAGGCACCGCTCTGGCAGACCCCTCAAGACCCTCGCCCAGAGGCTCAAGGGTAAGGAGGGGCGGTTCAGGAGCAACCTCTCAGGAAAGAGGGTTAACTTCTCTGCCCGTACCGTCATCTCACCGGACCCCAACATAAGCATAAACGAGGTGGGAGTCCCTGAGATCATAGCCAGGGAGGTCACAGTACCGGTCTACGTTACAGAATGGAACATAGACCGCATGAGAGAATACATAGAGAACGGGCCCGACGTACACCCCGGGGCCAACTACGTTATAAGGCCAGACGGCCGCAAAATAAGGATCTACAATGAGACCAAGGATGTTGTCCTTGAGAACCTCAAACCAGGTTACATCGTTGAAAGGCACCTCAAGGATGGTGACATAGTCCTGTTCAACCGTCAGCCCTCACTCCACAGGATGTCCATGATGGCCCATGAGGTCCGCGTCCTGCCCTACAAGACCTTCCGCCTGAACCTCTGCGTCTGCCCCCCATACAACGCGGACTTCGACGGGGACGAGATGAACATGCACGTATTCCAGACCGAGGAGTCAAGGGCAGAGGCCAAGACACTCATGCGTGTACAGGAACACATCCTTTCCCCAAGGTTCGGTGGTCCCATCATCGGCGGGATACACGACCATATATCAGGCGCCTATCTCCTTACAAGGAAGAGGGCTGTTTTCAGTGAGGATAAGGTTTTCCAGATCCTCAAGAAGGCAGGGCTGCCCCTACCTGACAGGAGGGGTCGTGACTGGACAGGTAAGGAGATATTCAGCATGGTCCTGCCTGATGACCTCAACATGGTCTACCGGGCCGAGATATGCAGGAAATGTGAGGAATGCCTGGAGATGGACTGTGAAAACGATGCCTATGTTGTCATAGAGAACGGGAATCTCATATCAGGTGTTATTGATGAGAAGGCCTATGGTGCATTCGCCGGTAAAATACTTGACCACATCGTCAAGGAATACGGCACAGATGAGGCAAGAAAATTCCTTGACTCCGCGACAAAGCTTGCGATTGCAGGTATAATGCATGCAGGATTCACCACAAGTACCAACGATGAGGAGATCCCTGAGGAGGCCCGTGAAAGGATAGAGGCCCATCTGAGGAACGCTGAGGCCAGGGTTGACCAGCTTATTGAGGCCTACGAGAACGGAGAACTCGAACCACTCCCCGGTAGAAGCCTTGAGGAGACCCTGGAGATGAAGATAATGCAGGTTCTGGGTGAGGCCAGGGACAAATCAGGGGAGATAGCAGAGAGCTACTTTGACATGGATGAAAACCACGCGGTCATAATGGCACTCACAGGTGCAAGGGGGTCAATGCTCAACCTCACACAGATAACAGCCTGTGTGGGGCAGCAGTCAGTTAGGGGTGGACGAATAAGCAGGGGATACGATAACAGGACACTCCCACACTTCAAGAGGGGTGAACTCGGTGCCAAATCCCGCGGATTCGTACACTCAAGTTACAAGGATGGTCTCGACCCCATAGAGTTCTTCTTCCACGCCATGGGGGGAAGAGAGGGACTTGTGGATACAGCCATCCGTACAGCCCAGAGCGGTTACATGCAGAGACGTCTTGTAAACGCCCTCCAGGACCTCACAGTCAACGAGGACGGAAAGGTCGTTGACAACAGGGGAGTTATAATACAAACCAGATTCGGGGAGGACGGCGTTGACCCTGCCAAGAGCGACTACGGAAAGATCGTGGACCTCGACAAACTCGTAGAGGAAATAAGGCTCAAATCAAAGGGGTAAGGTGATTCTGTGCAGGAAATTATAACTAAGATAGAGGATTATTCCTCAAAGAACGGGATCCTGCTTCCAGATCCTGTGGTGGAATATGTTGCCAGGATCGCTGAGGAGGAAAAACTGAAGGAAGCAGATCTTTATGAAATGGTGAGACTCTTCAGCAGGATCTCAGAGAGAAACCAGGGTCTTGAAGGAGACGAGCTCCTCGACGCAGTTGAGGACGAATACCAGCGCATCCTGAAGGTCCAGGAACTTGTTAAAAGGAAGAGGACAAAGTTTCCGCCGGGACTCATTGAAGAAATAGCCGAGGCAATGAAGAAACACAACCTCAGCGACGATGAACTGGATGAACTTATAAGAAGGGTCAGGAGGGCCTATGAGAGGGCAAAGGTTGAGGCCGGTGAGGCGGTTGGGACAGTCGCAGCCCAGTCAGTCGGTGAACCGGGTACCCAGATGACAATGCGTACCTTCCACTACGCAGGGGTGGCGGAACTCAACGTTACCCTGGGTCTCCCAAGGCTCATCGAAATCGTGGATGCCAGAAAGAAGATATCCACACCAACCATGAGTATCTACTTTGAGGGTGACCTCAGGTATGATGAGGAATTTGTGCGAAAAAAGGCCAACAAGATAGGTAAAAGCGCCCTCAACGATGTCCTCAAAAACTTCAGCATCCAGTACGCAGATATGGCAGTGGTTGCAGAACTGGACGAGGAGAAGATCCTTGAAAAACACCTTGAATATGATGATATAATAGCAAAGGTGGAAAAAACTTTTAAGAAAGTAGAAATAGATAACAGCATACTGAGATTTGAACCCCAGAAACCCACCATAAGGGAGCTCAGGTTACTGGCTGATAAGGTGAGGAAACTCCAGATAAGTGGGGTTAAAAATATAGGAAAGGTGGTTATCCGTAAAGAGGATGATGAATGGGTAATCCATACAGAGGGTTCAAACCTTGGAGCTGTTCTTAAAGAAGAGGGTGTGGATAAGGTCCGGACGACAACAAACGACATACACGAAATAGAAACAGTTCTGGGCATAGAAGCAGCGAGAAACGCGATAATACACGAAGCAAAAAGAACCATGGAGGAACAGGGTCTCACAGTGGACATACGTCACATAATGCTTGTTGCAGATATGATGACTGCTGATGGTTCTGTTAAATCCATTGGAAGGCATGGTATAAGCGGTGAAAAGGCAAGCGTTCTCGCAAGAGCTTCTTTTGAGGAAACAGGTAAGCACCTTCTGAGAGCAAGTATCAGGGGAGAGGTGGACCACCTCACTGGTATCATAGAGAACATTATTATAGGACAGCCTATACCTCTGGGTACAGGTTCTGTTAGTGTTGTGATGAAAGAAAGAAAATAGGAGGCAGTAGATGGACATAGATAGAGGAATACGAGTCGCTGTAGATACTGGTAATGTTATCCTTGGATCAAAGAGGACAATTCAGAGCCTCAAACTGGGTAAGGGTAAGCTGGTGGTAATGGCCAGTAACATACCAGAGGACCTCAGAGAGGACATAGAATACTACGCAGAGCTATCAGATATTCCGGTTTACACCCATGAGGGCACCAGCGTTGAACTGGGATCTGTCTGCGGTAAACCCTTCACAGTGGGGGCGCTCTTAATCCAGGATCCAGGTGATTCAACAATACTGGAAATGGTGGGGTAGGTTGCTGTGACCATCAAATTTACCACAAACGAGATAAGATACATTGCACTCTTTGAGAGCATGACCGGTGCAATGGTGAAGGACTGCATTGTGGATGACGAAAACGGCAAGGTAACATTCCTTGTGAAAAAGGGTGATATGGGCCTTGCCATTGGTAAAAAGGGAAGTACAGTGGCCAAGGTTCAGAAGGCGCTCGACAAGGGTGTTGAGGTAATCGAACACTCCAGTGACCCCGTGGAGTTCATAAAGAACCTCATGGCACCCGCCAAGATAAGGAGCATCAGGATACTGCAGAAGGAAAACGGTGAAAAGATAGCCACAGTGGAAACCGACCCAAAAAATAAGAGAATCGCCATTGGACGCGGCGGACAGAACATTGAAAGGGCCAGGCTACTGGCCAGAAGACAGCACAACATAAGCAATATTATAATAAAATAAATCTTATAGGAGGAATCTTATTTGCCAGGATTATTCGCAGCAAAAAAACTCAAAAGCAAGAGGCAGAAATTCAGATGGAAGGACACCCACTACAAGAGGAGATCACTCCGCCTTGATGTTAAGGCTGACCCCCTTGAAGGCGCACCCCAGGCAAGGGGTATAGTGATTGAGAAGGTGGGTATAGAGGCAAAACAGCCAAACTCAGCAATAAGGAAATGTGTGAGGGTCCAGTTAATCAAAAACGGTAAACAGATCACAGCCTTCGCACCTGGAGACGGCGCTATTGGTTTTATTGATGAACACGATGAGGTCGTTGTTGAGGGTATTGGTGGACCATCAGGAAGGTCCATGGGTGATATTCCCGGTGTCAGGTGGAAGGTTACAAAGGTCAACAATGTTTCCCTGCAGGAAATGGTTAAAGGGAAAATAGAAAAACCTGTGAGGTAATCCTTATGAGTTTAGTTTTTGATAAATGGGAACTGGAGGAAGTCAAGGTTGAGGATATGGGCCTTGCAAAGTACATATGCCTTGACAGTATCCTGGTTCCCCACACAATGGGAAGACACGTTAAGAGGCAGTTTGCAAAGTCAAAGGTTTCAATAGTTGAGAGACTGATAAACAAGGTTATGAGGACCGAGAGGAACTCAGGTAAAAAGAACAAGGCCTACAAGATAGTGAAGGAGGCCTTTGAAATCATAAACCGGAGGACCAAGGAGAACCCGGTCCAGATCCTTGTTAAGGCCGTTGAAAACACCTCCCCACGGGAGGAGACCACAAGGATCAAGTACGGTGGTATAGGTTACCAGGTTGCAGTTGACATATCCCCACAGAGAAGGGTGGACCTGTCCCTCGGATTCATAACCAAGGGCGCAATGCAGGCAGCATTCAAGAACAAGAAATCCATAGAGGAGTGCCTGGCAAACGAGATAATGCTGGCTGCAGAGTATGACACAAGAAGCTTTGCAATCCAGAAGAAGGAAGAGAAAGAAAGGATAGCCAGATCCGCACATTAAACTTACAGGTGGTTTTAGTGAGCAGACGTGCAAAAATGATTAGCAAGATTAAGGAGCTCATGTACCAGCCAGAATACATCCGTAACATCGGTATAGTGGCACACATCGACCATGGTAAAACAACCCTCTCAGACAACCTCCTGGCTGGTGCAGGGATGATCTCCGCCGAACTGGCCGGGGATCAGCGTTTCCTTGACTTCGATGAACAGGAACAGGCAAGGGGTATCACCATTGACGCGGCAAACGTTTCAATGGTCCACTCCTATGACGGAGAAGAATACCTCATCAACCTCATAGACACCCCGGGTCACGTGGACTTCGGTGGTGACGTTACAAGGGCCATGAGGGCTGTGGACGGTGCCGTTGTTGTCGTATGCGCAGTTGAGGGTATAATGCCCCAGACAGAAACCGTGCTGAGACAGGCCCTCAAGGAAAACGTTAGACCCGTCCTCTTCATCAACAAGGTTGACAGGCTCATAAATGAACTCAAACTGGACGCCAGTGAGCTCCAGGAAAGGTTCATAAAGATCATTGCCAATGCAAACAAACTCATCAAGAACATGGCCCCTGAGGAATTCAGGGACAAATGGCAGGTCCGTGTGGAGGATGGAAGCGTTGCCTTCGGTTCAGCATACCACAACTGGGCCATAAACGTCCCGATAATGCAGGAGACAGGTATAAACTTCAACGACATCTACCAGTACTGTACGGATGACAACCAGAAGGAACTCGCCCAGAAGGTGCCCCTCCACCAGGTGCTCCTGGGAATGGTGGTTGAGCACCTACCAAGCCCTGCCAAGTCCCAGGCATACAGGGTGCCCATCATATGGTCAGGGGACCTTGAGAGCGAGGAAGGGCAGGCCATGCTCAAAACAGACCCCGACGGCCCCCTTGCGGTTATGGTTACAGATGTCAGTATAGACAAACATGCAGGGGAAGTTGCAACCGGACGTGTCTACGGTGGTACAATAGAGAAGGGAAGCGAGGTCTTCCTTGTTGGTTCACACAGCAAGGCACGTGTCCAGCAGGTCGGTGTCTACATGGGACCCGAGAGGGTCAACACCGACAAGGTTCCTGCAGGTAACATAGTCGCAATAACCGGTGCAAAGAACGCCGTTGCAGGTGAAACCATCTGTGACACAGGAAGGAAGATAAAGGCATTCGAGGGCCTCGAACACATATCAGAACCTGTGGTTACAGTTGCGGTTGAGGCCAAGAATACCAAGGACCTTCCAAAACTCATAGAGGTCCTCAGACAGGTTGGTAAGGAGGACCCAACAGTAAGGGTTGAGATCAACGAGGAGACCGGTGAGCACCTCATCTCAGGTATGGGTGAACTCCACCTTGAGATCATAGCCTACAGGATAAACGAGAAGGGTGTTGAGATAGAGACCTCAGAGCCCATAGTGGTGTACAGGGAAACGGTTTCAGGAACCGCGGGCCCGGTTGAGGGTAAATCGCCCAACAAGCACAACAGATTCTACATAGAAATTGAACCCGTCGAAGAATCAGTGATGCAGGCGATACAGGAAGGTAAGATAAAAGAGGGCCGCGTCAAGGGTAAAGAAGCCGCGAAAGACTTCATAGAGGCAGGTATGGAGAAGGAAGAGGCCAGAAGAGTCTGGGACGTCTATGAGAAGAACCTCTTCATCAATATGACCCGTGGTATCCAGTACCTCGACGAGATAAAGGAACTCCTCCTTGATGGTTTCGAAAGCGCAATGGACAACGGCCCCATCGCCAAGGAAAAGGTTATGGGTGTTAAGATAAAGCTCATGGACGCCAAGATCCATGAGGACGCAGTCCACAGGGGTCCGGCCCAGGTTTTACCCGCCATAAGGAAGGGTATATTCGGTGCCATGATGTCTGCCGAGCCCACAGTGCTTGAACCCATACAGAAGGTGTTCATCAACGTGCCCCAGGACTACATGGGAAGCGCAACCCGTGAAATACAGAACAGGCGCGGGCAGATCGTCAACATGACCCAGGAGGGTGACATGGTAACCGTTGAATCCGTGGTGCCTGTGGCAGAGATGTTCGGATTCGCAGGTGATATCAGGTCAGCCACCGAGGGAAGATGTCTCTGGTCAACAGAGAACGCTGGATTCGAGAAACTGCCAAATGAACTGCAGCACACAATAATAAGGGAAGTGAGGACCAGGAAGGGTCTAAGTCCTGAGCCATACAGGGCAGACCACTACCTGGGTTAACCCCATTAAACTTATATAATTAAAAGGAATATAGGAAATTACCTTAGACAAACAACACGTGTAGGTGTTGAATCTAGATCAGGCTAAATCATCACATATGGAGGTATAATATGGCTAAAGAAAAAGAACACATGAACCTGGCGTTTATTGGACACGTAGACCACGGAAAATCCACACTAGTGGGACACCTGCTCCTCCAGGCAGGGGCAATCGCCGAGCAGCAGCTGGCTGACGGTGAGGACAAGTTCAGGTTCGTCATGGACAGACTCTCCGAAGAAAGGGAAAGGGGAGTTACAATCGACCTTGCACACGCAAAATTCGAAACAGACAAGTACGAATTCACCATCGTGGACTGTCCTGGACACCGTGACTTCGTTAAGAACATGATCACAGGTGCATCCCAGGCAGACGCCGCAGTCCTTGTGGTTGCAGTTGACGACGGTGTAATGCCCCAGACCAAGGAGCACGTCTTCCTATCAAGGACACTGGGTATAAACCAGCTCATAGTGGCCATCAACAAGATGGACCTGGTCAACTACGACGAAGAAAAATTCAACGCCCTCAAGGATGAGGTTGCAGCCCTCATCAAAACAGTCGGTTACAAGCCAAGCGACGTTGAATTCATACCACTCTCAGCCTTCGAGGGTGACAACATAACAGCCAAGAGCGACAACACACCATGGTACAAGGGTAAAACACTCGTTGAAGCACTCGACGACCTTGAAGCACCTGAAAAACCTGTGGACCTTCCACTGAGGATACCCATACAGGACGTCTACTCCATCACAGGTGTGGGTACAGTCCCAGTTGGACGTGTGGAGACAGGTGTCCTCAAGAAGGGTGAAAACGTCATATTTGAACCAGCAGGTGTCAGTGGAGAGGTCAAATCCATCGAAATGCACCACGAGATGATCGACCAGGCAGAACCCGGTGACAACATAGGTTTCAACGTAAGGGGTGTCGGTAAAAACGACATCAGAAGGGGAGACGTTGCAGGACACCTGGACAACCCACCAAAGGTTGCCAAGGAGTTCACAGCACAGATCGTCGTTCTCCAGCACCCAGGTGTCATAACAGTCGGTTACACACCTGTATTCCACTGCCACACAGCACAGGTTGCCTGCACATTCCTTGAACTTGTGCAGAAAATGAACCCTGCAACAGGTCAGGTCGAAGAGGAAAACCCAGACTTCCTCAAAACAGGTAACGCTGCTGTCGTGAAGGTCAAACCAACCAAGCCACTGGTCATTGAAAAGATAAAAGACATCCCACACATGGGAAGGTTCGCCATAAGGGACATGGGACAGACAGTGGCTGCTGGAATGTGTATAGACCTTGTACCAGCAAAATAAATCCCATCCCTTCCCTTTTTTAAAGGAGGATTCAGATGCACAAAGCAAGGATTAAACTCACAGGGACAGACCCTGAAAAACTGGCATACGTCTGTGACCAGCTGAAGAAGATCGCTGAGAGGACAGGCGTGGACATGTCAGGCCCAATACCCCTCCCAACCAAGAAACTTGTGGTCCCAACAAGAAAATCACCTGATGGTGAGGGAACCGCAACCTGGGAGAAATGGGAGATGAGGATCCACAAGAGACTTGTGGGTATAGAGGCCGATGAAAGGGCAATGCGTCAGGTCATGAAGGTCAACGTACCTGACAACGTCAGCATAGAAATAGAACTCAAGAGTTAACTGGGGTGCAAACCCCTATAACTAAATTCAGGGACCAAAAACTATATAAATAAGAGTTTATCAATCTCTTTTATCTGATGTTGCCGGGATAGCCTAGCCAGGTAAGGCGCGGGACTTGAGATCCCGTGGAGATTCTCTCCGCCTGGGTTCAAATCCCAGTCCCGGCGCTTAAAAACCTTTTTCTAAAACTAATAACTTATTCTGCCGGGATAGCCTAGCCAGGTAAGGCGCAAGACTGGAAATCTTGTGGAGCCATGCTCCGCCTGGGTTCAAATCCCAGTCCCGGCGTAGAATAAGAATTTAAAATATAGGAGAAAGAGACCGCCATTAGAGTGGCGGTCTGGACCCTTAAAAAAAGTAATCAGGTGTTTTCATCGGGTTTATTTTTATTCAGATCCTCAGAAGGCCTTAAAATGAGGGGCTCCTCATCAATTGCCCCTGAGTCATGCACCACACACTCCCCTATTCTTTCTCTTATTGCAGCGGGATCCTCAACATCTACCATGTCAACAAGTTCCACCTGCCTTCGGAACCTCTCTATGGCCTCATCAGGCATGTTCTCTATGTAGGGGATGGCACCGGTGGCCCCGATTATCCTCCCGGTTTCTCCATCAACCCCATTGCTGTGGAGGGCCTTCATGGTCTGACCAGTGATGTGACCCATGACCTCCGCACCGCATACAAGAAGGAATCTGAGGTTGGGGTTTGCAATTACATTACCAACGACCTTCTCTATTCCAAGGTTCTCTGTGTGCAGTGGACCTGAAATAGCTGCGCCTGCCCTTACAGGCTCATCTTCCATGTGGGACCCGAGGGTGACAACCGCAACCGGACTTTCGGCATCACCAACCACATAGTCCCCAACTATGTGTGGCCAGTCCTCGGGTACCGGTTTCTTGTCAACCATTACAAACACCTCCTTAACCATCAGTTAATTTTTAACTTCTGGTTAAAGTTTAACTTGTAGTTAAAAGTATATAAATCTTCCGGTAAAAGTCTTTTAAAGCTGCAGAACAGATATCCTACAGATACAGAAAAGGTGAATCAAGATGGCCCCGACTTCCAGGAGAGAACGTGAAAGGCAGAAAAGACAGATGCAGATAATAAGGGCTGCTGAGAAGGCATTCTTTGAGAGGGGCTACGACAATGTGACCATGGATGAAATAGCAGAAAAGGCGGAGGTCAACAAGGCACTCCTCTACTACTACTTCAAAAATAAGGAGGCCCTTTTCTTCGCCGTTAACCTCTACGGTGTAAGAATACTCCACAGGATGTACTCAGAATGTTCAAAACTTGAAACAGACGGTTACGGCAAGGTGAAGGCCATGGTAGACGCCCTTTACAGATTCTCAAAGGAACACCCCGACTACTTCAGGATATACTGCTACAGTGGCACAGAAAGATTTGAGATGAGCGAAGGTGAGGATGCAAGGGAGATAGTGGACCTCCGCACTGGGATGTGGCGGCTCATGGTTGAGGCAATCATAGAGGGTATGAAGGACGGCAGCATTCGCAGTGACCTTGACCCGGTTGAGCTATCCATATACATTCATACACTGGCCATAAATTCCCTGAACCTCGACCTCACATCAAGGATGGTTCTTGAGGCCAGAGAAATCGGGAGGGACAGATTCTGGAGGGACCTTGAGATATTCCTTGAATCGGCCCTGAAAAATCAGAAGCCAGAAAGCAGAGAGCCATGAATAGCAGCCACAACATAAATAACTATATAAGGTTTTAGATACAATCTGTATTTAAAGTAACGATAAGATGTGAGGAAAAGAATGAATATGGATGATGAAGTTAACTTCGTGATAATAGATAACAGCCAGGAAGATAAGAAGAATCTTGGACTCCTGGTGGACGGTCCAAACATGCTCAGAAAGGAATTCTGCTCAGACCTTGACTTTGTTAAGAACCTCCTGGTTGACAGGGGAAACCTCAGGGTGGGTAAGGTCCTCCTCAACCAGTACGCCTCAGATAAACTCATCGAGGCAGTTGTAAACCAGGGATTCTCACCCATGATAGTCGCCGGGGACGTGGATGTCCAGCTTGCAGTGGAGGCCTTTGAACTCATACACAACCCCCATATTGATGTGGTTGCACTGATGACACGAAATGCAGATTTCCTCCCCCTAATAAACATAGCAAAGGAGAATGGAAAGGAAACCCTTGTTATAGGTGCAGAGCCCGGGTTCAGCATAGCACTCCAGAACTCGGCAGATGACTCCATAAAACTCATAGGTGAAGGTGTCTGATGGTGTACTGGAGAATACTGATACCCACAGATGGTTCAGATGACGCCAGGAAGGCAACAGAACACGCATTCAGAATTGCAGAGATGAGCGGTGCAGACATCCTCGGGATAAGTGTAGTTGACACATCCTACAGGAAAGTCTGGGATGAAGATATCAGCAGACGCATTGAAAGGATACTCAGAAAACAGTCAGAGAAGGCAATATCCATCCTCAAGGACGAATTTTCATCAATGCAAGAAAATGGTAGAATGAAGGAGTGCAAACTCGATACCCAGATACTTGAGGGCAACCCTGCAGAGGTTATCCTTGAGACAATGGAGGACGAGGATGTGGACCTGGTCGTCATGGGCAGTTCAGGTAAACACGGCCTCGACCGTATAATATCCGGAAGCATAACACGAAAGGTTCTTAAATCTGCAGAAACCCCCATACTGGTCGTTGGTTAAATACATGAAGGTGATTCAATGATAGGAAAAAAGACATTAAGTGATGAGAAACTGGCGCTTATAACCTTCAGCGGACCCCTAAACAAAACCCGTGAACTCATTGAAGAGGTGAGAGACTTCATCTCAACAGAGGACCTTGAAATAGCAGGTGCCCCGGTGGTGATATTCTACACAAGCCCCCTCAAAGATGATGGCCGATATGATGTGGGAATACCTGTAAAGGGCGAATCAGAGGGGGCCGGTGACATTAAAATTGTTACGATCCCCGAACACACCGTCATATTTAAAGAATACACTGAAAATCGAAATGAAGCCTATGAGGAGCTCATAGCTTACGCAGAGGAGAACGAAATTGACATAATAGGGGCTCCACGGGAGATATACCGTGAAAAGATAAGGGAAATACAGTTCCCTGTTATACTATAGGGAATTCCCTGTTTATTGATTCAATTCCTGTTCTTCTTAAGTAAAATGCGGTTCATGATTTAACTGCATTTCCCATGACAAAAATTCAATCCCTGTTTTTTTCGATGATCTCCCTGAAGGAGTCAATGACATACTGAACCTGTCCATCGGTCATCCCATAGACACTGCACTTGAACCATTTGGTCTGACCCCTTCTTATACCCACAATCCTTCTCTTCTTAAGTTCCTCGTAGAGGAAGAAACCCTTCCTGGGATGTGAAGATGCGATATCGTGGAATACAGGGGTTTCAAACCTCACAAGGTCATGTTCCTTGGGCCTCTTACCAATCTGCCTTATACCCCCCATCTCCTCAAGTTCAGAGACAAGTCTCCGGGTTTTTTTAATCTCATCATCCCACCGGGAAACCCTCTCCACAACGTGTGGAAGGGAAGCCATGAGGGTGGCAAGTGGTGCTCCACGTGATGTGCAGCCCAGCATCTCAATCTCCTTCTTCTCATGCCTCCCTGACCTTCTGAGGAGGGTGTCCTCCCATTCAGACCTCATCCCAAGAACACCTATCGGTCCAGAGGCCGCCATGCTCTTGTGCCCGCTTCCAACAACAAAGTCCGCTCCGATCTCTCTGAGCTTAACAGGAAGACGACCCATGGAATAGGCGCAGTTCAGGAGAAGTGGGACACCCATCTTTCTGCATATTCTGGCTATCTCAGCTGCATCGGTGAGGTTACCGTAATTACCATCCACATGTGTTAGAACTGCAAGTTTAACATCAACCCTGTCAGCGGTCTCCTCAAGGACCTCCCTGTAGGCCTCAGGTTTTATCTCATAGTCAGGGTATCCTATTGATGGGACCTCAACAATCTCAAGGTTGTTTCTCTCTGCAGCGAGGTGTGTTGTGTAGTGTGCGTTTCCATCTGCAACGATGGTGTCACCAGCCTCGCAGAGGGCATGCATCACCGCAAATTTACCCTCCCTTGCCCCATGAACCGTCCTGACAGCATCTGCGTCTATGAAATCTGCAAGATCATCAAGGAAACTGTTCACAGCCGGCCTTGTAACCTGGTCCAGTCTTCCAGCGCAGTAATCACAGACACTGTAGCCATCCCCAAATTCATAGAGGGCCTTCCTGGCGGCTGCAGGTAAAACACCACCCCTCTGGAGGGGGTTGAGGTTGAGGTTGTCCCTCTCAAGTGACCTTGTAATACCATAATCAGCACATTCCATAATCAATCACCCAGTAAATCAATGATCCTCCTGTAAACATGATCGCGGCTCTCAGGGTCCACAACAAATACTCTTATGTCACCCCTCTTTCTTATACTTTGAACAAGTTTTCTGTGGACCGCTGCAACCACAGTAACTTCTGAATCCAGCGCCTCATCCACAGCCCTCCTGAAACTCTCACTCTTAAGTTCCATTGGGGCTATCTCATCTATCAGAACACAGTCGTCCTCCTTCAAAGCCCTCATTATCGCCGGAACAGCGATTTCATCAATAACCTCAACGTTCACACCGTACCTTCCAACCCGCGGCCCCCTGCTATCCACCGAGGCAAGAAGACCCCTTCTACCTGATTTTATATCCACAACCTCAAAGCCAACCCTTGATGCGCCCTCCCTCACCTCCGGGGTGAATATGCCACCAGTAGAAAGACCCTCGAGTTCCAGGTGATCCTTTATTCTCTCAATAAGGGTGCTCTTCCCGCTTCCAGGTCTTCCTGTTATTAAAATATTCACCTGGCTCACCTCAACTATCCTCAGATAAGATTTTCAATACCCTCCCTCAGAGCCCATCGCCTCGCCTCTTCAAGTTCATACCTGGATGGATAACGGTTCAGTTCAGGGTACCGTGATGCCCTGTAGAGGGGCCTGTACTGGCCCATGATGTTCATTACGGTGTCTTTTCCAAGGTTATCCGCGACCCATGATATGATGGGTTTTGTGCAGCACTCAAGGTGCCCTGGAATCACCAGGTGCCTTATTATCATATCCTCTCCCCTTATTCTGCGGTGATTTTCTGATACGACCTCAAAGTAGTTCCTTACGCCGGCAAGTTTCAATGCACAGTCACTGTTGCCAAATTTGAAGTCGGTGAGGTAGAGGTCCGCGATACCGCTCAGGAGCCTCATGGATTCCTGTGAGAGGTACATGTTGCTGTTCCACACCACAGGTACGCTGATGGATATCAGCTGGAGGACACGTAGAATGTAGGGTAGTGCAGGGGTCGGGTCTCCCCCAACGAAGTTGACGTTGGCTGAGCCCATCCGCCTCCGCTCCTCTATGAGGGCTGCGAGTCGGTCCTCAGGGATGCTGACACCCACAGATGGGTTCTGTGATATGTCCCAGTTCTGGCAGAAGACACAGTTCATTGTGCAACCCGAGAAGAAGATCGTGTGACTGGGCACCAGCGGTGCCTCCTCACCGTAGTGCAGGAACTCCGATGCAACCCTGGGTGATGTGACACCACATCGTCCAGGTTTCAGCTTACGATCAACACCGCATCTCCAGTGGCAAAGTGAACAGTTCCTGAGCATTCTGTCTCCAATTTCAATTTTCAGATCAAGGAATGATTTCCTGCACTCCCCCGAACACTCAAAGCCCTGCTCTATTCTTTCATGTTCCCGCCAGAGTTCACTGGTCTCTGACTCCCTGCTGAAGGATGCTGGAGTGGCCTTTGCCTCAAGAAATCTTGCATCCTTCCTTCCATCCCTCACATCAAGGTAGTGGCCAAGAGCATCTTTCAGTGACATTTTAACCTGTTACATGGATTCCCTCAACAATGAGGGGTGCTGTTACAAAGTCTCCAATCTGCCTTCTCTCAAGGTCTGTGGATGAGACGGTCTTCATGAGCTCGAATATGTTACCAGAGAGCATTGCCTTCTTCACTGGCGTGAATTCGCCACCATTCACAAGGAAGGCGTTGTTGGCCTCAACCGAGAAGTCACCTGAGATGGGGTTTGCTGTGTGGGCACCCAGCACATCAGTCACGTATATCCCGCTGAAATCATCAACTGGAACCTCATCCCCAAATTCAAGGACGAAGTTTGTGGTTGAAACCAGGGGTATGTCAGAGTAGCTTCGAAGCCCGTTACCTGTACTCTCACATGCCCCCTTAGATGCGGTGTAGATGTTATGTATGTAACCCTCAAGGACTCCATCAGCAACAAGGAGTGTTCTCTGGGATGGCGTGCCCTCCCCATCAAAGGGTGATGAGCCAAGACCACCCCTCAGTGTACCATCATCGTATATGCTCAGTTCAGAGGATGTTATTTCAGTGCCGATCCTATCAGCCAGGATGGATCTCCCCCTCTGAACGTTATCTGCACTGAATGCCGAGGCAAATGTGCCGAGCAACCCTGCAGCTGCATGGTAATCCAGTACAGCTGACATCCTTCCGCTCTCAACATTTTCACCGCCAAGGGAATCCCTCGCTATCCTGCAAGCTCTTCCAGCTATCCATTCAGGGTCTATGTCCATGCTGCATGATGAATCAGACTCATATGCTGTTGTCCTGGACCCATTTTTCTCGGCATTCACCGATATGTATGCTGAGAATCCTGTTGACCTTGATGAAGCCTCAACACCCTCCGAGTTCAGGATGAATGTTTCAACCATGGATGCTGAAAACCCTCCGCTTGTTGGTCTGCAGCCCTCATCAAGTGTTTTATCAACCATGACCTCTGCGATGCTGGCAGATTCCCCAACGTCCAGTTCCAGGAATGATGCGTCAAAGATATCCTTCACGGTGGGGTAGCTGGCCGGCTCTGAGAACCCAAAATTTTCATCTGGATCGGCAAGCCTGAGATTCTCTGTGGCCATTTTAACGGCTCGCTGGAGATTCGATGGATCTGAAGTGTATGCAAAGCCCATCCTACCCCCCTTAAGTACCCTTATACCGACACCTGTCATGGATTCTATCTTACCAAAGTCTATGATGTCCCTCTGAACCTGCACCTCAACTGCATGTTCCCTTTCAATGTAGACCTCAGCCATCTCAGAGTTCCTTAAGGCCAGCTTTAGGGCCTTTTCAGCGAAATCAAACATCAGATATCCACCCCGGCAAATTTATGGATAGCCTCCCTAACTCCATCACCATATTTCCCTGCAGTCACATAATCTGCCATTTCCCTGAGCTCAGGGGCTGCATTGGCAACGGCCACACTGAGGCCCGCTCTTTCAAGGAATTCAATATCGTTCTCACTGTCCCCTATTGCCATGACATCAGACATTTCAATCCCCATAGACTCTGCCACAAGTTTCAGGGAAGAGCCCTTATTTACCTTGGGGTCTGTAAGGTGCACTGCAAAGCCCGTGTCATAGACCTCCACATCAAATCCCTCAAGGGCCTCCCTGATGGCCTGAACAGGGATGTCCCTGGTGATTGCAACCTCAGATAACCTGAGATCAGAGAACTGGACCTTACTAACAGGGTAAATCTCTCTAAGGTGATTGTAGGCGGTTTCTGCCTTTTCGATGTCACCCAGGACCCTTATATCCCCATTAGAGTATATCACGCCACCATTTTCAGCCACAACACCACCACTTGTCCCTATAAGGACGGATGTTGCCATTGCAAAGCACAGGACATTCCCTGTCACGATTATGACAGGGATTCCTTTTCTTTCAGCGCCCCTGAGGGCCCTGAGAGCACTGATGCACAGTTTTCTGGAGCTGTCGGTTATTGTGCCATCTATGTCAACTGCAATGGCCCTCATCACTGCACCCTGAATGAACTGTAGCGGTAGGCTATGTTGCAGGTTCCCTCCCTTGAAACCATACAGGCCCCCACAGGGTTCGTGGGTGTGCACTGGGTCTTAAAGAGTGAGCATTCCTCTGGCCTTGCAACACCCCTCAGTATTGCGCCGCATATGCAGCCAGTTGGCACCTCAACGGCGTCAGCAACATCAATATCGAATTTTTCCCTTGCATTGAACTCTGAAAATTCATCCCTGATCTCATATACAGATTCAGGTATGACCGGGAATCCCCTCCACTCCCTCTCAGTTATGCGGAAAACCTCATCCATCGCCTCCTGGGCCTTTATGTTACCCTCAGGTTTCACTGCCCTCTTATATTCATTCTCAACCTTTGCCTCGCCCCTTTCGATCTGCCGGAGTATCATGTACACTGCCATTAGTATGTCAAGGGGGTTAAATCCTGCTATGACCTGCGGTATTCCGTAGTCCCTTGAGAAGGGCTCATAGGGTTTCATGCCGATTATGGTTGATACATGGCCCGGCTCTATGAGGGCATTGAGGTTAACCTCACCTGATTCTATGAGGAATTTGAGTGCCGGAGGTATCAGCCTGTGGCAGGATAGGACTGAAAAGTTCTCTGGTGGGCCTGATAGTATCTCCGATGCTGTTGTTGGTGCGGTGGTCTCAAAGCCTGCTGCCATGAAGACCACCTCCCTGTCAAGTTTTCTTGCTATATCCACGGCATTTCCCACTCCGTAGACTATTCTGACATCGGCGCCCTCGGCCCTGGCATCAGCAAGCGACCCCTCCGAACCAGGGACGCGGAGCATGTCACCGAATGTTGTGATTGTAACGCCCTGCCTTGCAAGTTCGATGCACTCGTCTATCTCCCGGGCAGGTACGCAGCAGACAGGGCACCCCGGCCCGGCCACCACCTCAACCTCATCCGGGAGTAGTGATCTTACTCCATGCTGCATTATAGTGTGTTCATGTGAACCGCAGACGTGCATTATCTTAACAGGACGTGATATCTCATGTATCCTTGAAACCAGTTCCCTTGAAAGATTCTTCATAGGCTACCACCAAATTACAGTTAAGGTCTATTTATCATGATCCATATATATAACTGGCAGTGGATTTATTAAGCACGGGGATTAATCATGACATCCATCATCCTAATATTAATCTTCTGCGCCTCACTGATCGGTGTTATAAGATCAGCGGACATCTTTGTGGACAGGATCGTAATATCGGGAGGGCACTTGGAATATCCCAGATAATACTTGGAGTTTGTAGCTACAGGGACATCTCTCCCGGAATTCGAGTCCGCCATGATCTCTGTCCTTACAGGTAGCCCTGAACTCGGTGTGGGCGTGGTGATAGGTTCAAACATATGGAACATTGCAGGTATCATAGGAATATCTGCCATTCTCTCCTGTGCTGTTACAACAAACAGGGATGAGATCCAGAGGGATGGACTATTCGGGCTTCTCAGCATCCTGATACTTTCATCTTTCATGCCCATGGGACCCCCTCGGCCCGCTTACAGTGCCGTTCTCCTCAGCATCTAGGTGTTTACCTTTTAATTCTTATAAAGAAGCAGAGGAAATATTACACGAGCCACCTCATAGAGGTGGTGATGCTGGATGGAAGACCATTGTAACTGCAGTTTTAAGTTTCGCCGCCTTGTGGTGTTCTGCAGGGTACTGATTTACAGCGCAGTTGAAATTGCCGTTGTTCTCCATATTCCTGAGATGATAGTCGGCCTTTTTGCCCTTGCCATCGGGACAAGCCTTGCTGAACTTGTTGTCGCCGTTAACTCCGCAAGGAAGCATATGTGCAGCCTCTCACTGGGCACGGTACTGGGGACTAACATATTCAATATCCTAGGCTAGTTTCCATCTTTATTCGTTAGAATACCGGTCGAGGCCCTCTCAATTGTGCTTGATGCCCCAATTTTGATAGTTTTGACAGTTATTGTAATTGTACTTCATGTGGACGGATATGGAGCTTAGAAGAGGGAAGAGTCGTGCTTCATAACATAATTTATGCGCTTAAGAATAGCAATCACTTGAATAAATAAAAAAATAAAAGGAAAGGGTTTATTTTCTCCTGGATATCGCTGAACCTGCTGCCACAAGAAGCATTCCTGCAACAAGTGCAGTTAAAGGTGCTCCTGTTGGCTTCATCGGTACAGGTCTAGGTCCTGGTGATGGTCCCGGAGATGGGCCTGGACCTGGTGATGGTTCAACATCGATCTCGACATCTGTGGTGTTGTTGCCCCCGCTTGAACCTGAGCTCACGGTTGCAACGTTCACGAATGTGCCGCGCCTTATGAGCTGGACCACGATGTCGAGGACTGCGCTTGAGCCTGCTGGGAGGTCGCCTACCATCCAGACACCACTTGCAGGGTTGTATGACCCCATGGTGGCGTTGGAGGATATGTACCTCATGGCATCTGGCAGCTTGTCGGTAACCATTGTGTTGAGTGCTGTGTCGGGTCCATTGTTGGTTACTGTTATGGTGAACCTTACGTTCTGACCAACGCGCACAGCCCTTCTATCCACTGTCTTGTTAATGGTGAGCTCTGCCCTTGGGTTAACAGTTACAGTGGCATTGGCACTTGTATCCGGATTCGGGTTGTAGGTATCCGCCACTACATCCGCAATGTTAACCAGAGTGGTGTTACTAACAGCAACCCTCGCAACAACTTCAAGCGTTGCAACAGCATCCTTAACCACTGAACCCACAATCCAGGCACCAGTCACACTGTCATAAGTACCCTGACTAGCAACATGGCTCAGATACACAAGACCCACTGGAAGCAGATCCGTAACAACAACACCAGCCGCAGTATCAGGACCATCATTCCTCACTGAAACCGTGAACCTCACAGTATCAGTGAAGTTAGCAACAGTCGCATTGACCACCTTATCAATCACCAGATAAGCAGCCGCAGGTACCCTAACCGTAACCTCAGCAGTATTGTTCTCAGGGTAAGGATCAAACTCTTCACCCACAGCAATAACCCTGTTTATAACATCACCAGTCCTATTCACAAGAACAGTGAAGTTCAGAGTCGCTGATGAACCAGGCAGAAGATCCCCAACTATCCATATGCATGCAAGTGGGTAGCATACTCCCTGTGATATCGCATGAGACACGTAGACAAGTCCTGCAGGTAGGCTCTCTGTTAAAGTGATTCCTGTTGCATTATCAGGTCCATTGTTCATGACAGTCACATAGAAGGTTATCAGATCACCGAAATTCGGTGTGCTATTACTAACCGTCTTAGTGACCGCAACATCCGCAGATGGTTTCACAGTGAGTACAGCTGTGGCATTGTTGTTTGAAATATCTGGATCGTACTGGTCGTCGGCTGATGCATTCACATAGTTGGTGAAGATACCAGCAGCATTTGCAAGTACCTCAAGTACTAGGGTTGCTGATGAGCCATTTGCGAGGTTGCCCACGGTCCATACGCCACCAGCGAAGGTTCCCTGTGATGCTTCTGAACTCAGGATTGTGAGTGCTGCCGGTAGTATATCAGTTACTGCAACCCCTGTTGCATCGTTTGGTCCGTTATTTGTAACGGTAACAGTGAAGTTGGTGCGCTGCCCATTGTTGATAGGTGTTAAAAGGACCGTCTTCTGAACCGCGATGTCTGCAAGTGGACGTCCGTTAATTACAGCTGCTGCGTAGTTGTTGGTCATGTCAGGATCATATTCTGTTGCTGTTACTGAGACTGTGTTTATGAGTTCGCCTGTTGCGTCAACAAGGGCCGTCAGGTTGAGTGTCTCTGAGGCGCCAGGTGCAAGTGAATCAACAGTCCAGACATAGAACTCTGGGAAGTAAACCCCTGCAGATGCCACATGGGACTGGTAGATAAGGCCTGCTGGCAGTCCATCAACTGTCCTCACAACTGTGGCGGTGTCTGGTCCGAGGTTCGTTACCGTGATGTAGAACACAATAGTTTCGCCAAAGTCCGGTGTGGTATCACTCACGGTTTTGGTTATCTTAACATCCGCTGATGGCCTCACATCGACTGTCACTGCATCAACGTTGTCCTGTGGCATTGGGTCGGGCAGTTCTGATGATACATTGACTATGTTTGTCTGGAATCCTGCCTGGGTTGCCCTCACAAAGAGTGTGAGTGTTGCCTGGAATAGGGCTGGAAGTGATCCCACATTCCATGTACGGGTTGCCTCACTGAAGGTTCCCTGGGTAACCGTGTATGATATGATGGATAAACCTGCCGGGAGAAGATCCGTTACAACCACATTTGATGGCGTATCGGGTCCTGCGTTCCTCACGGTTACTGTGAAGGTTGCTGTTTCCCCGTTGTTTATAACGGGTCTGTCGACGGTCTTCTGGATGCTGAGGTCGGCTGATACCGCATTAAGGACTGATATGGCATTATTGTTGGTCCTGTCCGGGTCGTATTCATTACCGGTCACTGATACCGTGTTATTTGAATCTCCCGTAGTGTTAACAAAGACCGTGAGGTTCATCAGGGCTGATGCGGCATAGTTCAGTGTTCCTATGGTCCATACCCCTGTTAATGGGTTATATGAACCCTGTGTAACCGTGTGGGTGAGGTAGACGAGTCCCGGTGACAGTATATCAGTCACATTGACTCCCGTAGCCGTGCTTGGACCCAGATTTGTGACTGCAACTATGAAGGTCACATTGGATCCAAAGTTGGGCCTTGGGTTATCCACGTTCTTTATGATGCGGAGATCCGCCACGGGAATTCCACGCACATCCCGTGTCACGTTGTTGTTGTCAGGGTTCGGGTCAAAGTTCGGTGATGTTACATTTGCAAAGTTTGTTAAGATGCCTGTAGCGTTGACCTTCGCGAGTATGGTGAGTGTTGCCACCTCAAGGTAGTTGAGTGTCCCCAAGTACCATGTTCCCATGGTATAGACGCCCTTGGATGGTGTTGCACTGATCAGTATGAGACCAGCGGGTAGAATCTCCTCCACCACAACTCCCGGTGCATTATCAGGGCCCCTGTTGCTCACTGTGATCGTGTACTGGATTGTCTCACCCACATGGGGTTCAGAATTGCTCACGGACTTGTCTATGGTGAGGTCTGATGCTGGTGGAGAATTCAGTGTTACTGATGCATAGTTGTTTGCCATGTTGGGGTCAAACACATCACCAGTCACGTTGGCATTGTTAATTAGGGTTCCCGTTGCTTCAACCATGGCTGTGATATTGAGTGTCACCGTTTCAAAGTAGCTGAGGTTTCCTATGGTCCATATGCCGGTGTTATTATCGTAGGTCCCCTTGGATGCCGTCACTGATACGAACTGGAGCCCCGCTGGAAGTTTGTCAACCACATAAACCCCTGTACCATTGTTGGGTCCGTAATTTACAACCGTCAGCGTGAAATTAACCGTTTCCCCAATGTTGGGTGCTGCATTGTCAACAGCCTTTGCTATGGCAAGGTCTGCCTTCTCAACAGCCTTTATGGTTATGTTCTCACCAAAGTCTGAGTTGTAGTGGTAACTTGAACCGCTCCTGTCTGTTATAAGGCCAAAGAGTCTTGTTACGCCAGCGCCGGTCACGTTGAAGAGCCAGACTGACACAAAGTTAGTCTGACCTGGTGAGTCAAGGCGCACATTGTTGCTGGTGTTGGGCCCATATGTTATCGTTACATTCAGCGGCTGAAGAATAGCAGGGTTGTAGTTTGTAAGTGGAAGGTTAACGACATCATAGTTGGCTGAAGCCGTCGTTGATACAACGGTAACAGCGATCACATCCCCTATGGCTGGTGTGGGATTGCTCACGGTTATGGAGACCAAATCGTTACGGTTCTGTGATACAAGTTTCTCAACGTATAGTGTGCCACTTATCGTGTCTGCTGACCCAGTGTTGGTGCCCCCAACCGTTACTGTGTAGCCTCTTGATTGTAGATACGCGGCGGTATTTCTCGAAACCTCCACGAGGTAGAATACATCCACAGTGGCACCTGGAGCTATGTCCCCAAGATATTTGTTTGGGGTCTCATTTGTCGCAAGGTAGATGTATGGACTGGTTGGTGCAACGAAGGTTAAATTTGCTGTCACATTGTTTGCGGTTGTTAGTGCATTGTTCTTAACCCTGATCTGGATCAGGTACTGGTTTGGCCCAACATTCACATTGTTGTGGTCAAGTCCAAGGGTATCCCATGAACCCTTGGTCAGCTGCAGTGTACCGAGTCTGAAGTCAGCTGTGGCCCTACCTGATTCATCAAGGGTCACAGTCTTTGATGGTATCACATGCCCGGGAGCAACCGCTGATACCACAAATGTCCTATCAGGTGACTGAAGACTGACAGAGTATCTCCCATCAGGACCTGTTACACCTGAAGCAAGATTAGAACCATTCATGGACGCCACATTTATAACTGCACCCTCAAATGGTTCGGTACTGTTACAGTATGTCACCGTACCGGTGATAACTGAATTCGAGTCGGTCTGGTTGTCAGTGTCTGCAGCGCTTGCAGTTCCAACTGCAACCATTAGAAGAAGAATTGATAGTGTCAGTGTAAATTTTCTCATTTTTCACCCCCCTTTATTTTTTTTTACACAAACTCTCTTATGTAAGCCATTGTATTTATAATGTTCTAAATGATTTCAGTATTACATGAAAATCCTTAAAGTATGGCTTCAAGGCGTAACTGAAGAAAAATTGGCGAAAAGCTCGTATTTTGATGTCACGATATATATGGCCACGTCAAAATCCGACGATTTTGCATGAATACTTATATAATAAAAGTGAACACATATTTATGAAATCTGTACTTCTCCTTGGAAGGGGGCTCTCAGAGTACACCGACATGTTCAACCTTAAGTGTGATGAACTTGAAGGGAAGAGGATACTTGACTGTGCCGGAGGTGTGAGTTCCTTCAGGAGCGAAATGAAGGGAAGGGGTTTTGATGTAACTGCAGTTGACCCGATCTACAGTAGAAAACCAGATGAACTCGAAGCCCTGGCAGAAGAGAGTTTCAAGAGGCACAGAAAATTTCATGGTGATTTCCTCAGTGGAATTAAGGTTAAGGGCGTGCCACTTGAAGATTACAGGAGGGCCGTGTTCAGGGAGTTCCTGAGTGACTACAGGAAATACCCTGCAGGTTACATTGCCGGGGAGCTGCCACATCTACCATTCAGTGCCCTGCAGTTTGATCTTGTCCTCTCTGCAAATCTTCTCTTCCTCTATGAGGAGAAACTGAGTTACAGGTTCCATGTTGAGGCTGTGCGTGAGATGCTGAGGGTGGGAAGAGAGGTGAGAATATTTCCGGTTACCAACATTCACAGGAGAAGGAGGTCCATATACCTTCAGGGGATAATGGAGGAATTTGCTGATCATGAAATATTTATCCAGCGCGTCCCATATCATGAGGAGACCGGCTGTAATGAAATGTTGATTATAAAATCAATTGATAGTTGATGATTATGGGAGGTGTTTCTGTGAGAAGAGTTACCATCGCTGCTTTAATTGTGGCGATTGTTTTTGTCGGGTCTGTGGCCTTCAGTGAATCTTCCTATGGCCTTATATCTCCCTCAAAGGCCATTAAGGTTGTTAAAAAATCCGTTCCCGGGGATTACAGTAAGTTAAAGTTGAAGGCGAAACTGATAAAGAAGCCCCCAAAGTACATCTCAGGTTTTAATACGAGGGGGAAGATTGTCCGCCTTAGAATTAAGAGGCCTGTCTACCATGTCCTGGTGTATGACTGGAATCCCTCCAGTTCCACCTACAAAATGGTGATTGGTGAGGCATGGGTTGACGCTGTAGGTGGAAGGTTTCTGTGTGGGGCCGGATGAGCCCCCATTTTTTATTCGTTATAGCTATATATAACGAAATATGTCAAATTATCCATTATTTCAATCCCATTTTGGTCTGATTTTAACTAGAAAGCGTTTTAGTTGTACCTAAAAATTTTTTATGATTTCAATCCCATTTTGGTCTGATTTTAACTATATTTATGTACATATTTTGCATTAACATGTACATTTCAATCCCATTTTGGTCTGATTTTAACAACATACTAAAATATTGTTGAAGGAGGATTAAAAAAAATTTCAATCCCATTTTGGTCTGATTTTAACGAAGGGGTTGGGGAAATTGTTCGGGCCCCCGATAATAATTTCAATCCCATTTTGGTCTGATTTTAACGAGGGGGATGATTGGAGCGTAGACTTGGGTTGGAGCCATTTCAATCCCATTTTGGTCTGATTTTAACTGATCAATACTTTATCATCCTTATATGTAACATAGTTATTTCAATCCCATTTTGGTCTGATTTTAACCAAAAGCATTATTCATAAATATGATGATTTTTTAACATTTCAATCCCATTTTGGTCTGATTTTAACACACGGCAGACCACATTGACAACGTCACCCTGATAGGCCCTATTTCA
Source organism: Methanothermobacter sp. DP (assembly GCF_026692625.1). Lineage (NCBI taxonomy): Archaea > Methanobacteriati > Methanobacteriota > Methanobacteria > Methanobacteriales > Methanobacteriaceae > Methanothermobacter > Methanothermobacter sp. DP. The sequence goes on from NZ_CP113501.1 coordinate 1,162,471, forward strand.
ATCCCATTTTGGTCTGATTTTAACACTGAAACATAGTCAGAGAGTTCACCTGTCCTGTTAACAATTTCAATCCCATTTTGGTCTGATTTTAACCCTCCCACAGCCAATCCACACATTCAAAATAGATGATTTCAATCCCATTTTGGTCTGATTTTAACTCAGCGGCTTCGATCGCGAGGAGAACGGCGTAATATTTCAATCCCATTTTGGTCTGATTTTAACCAAGGCTCTCCAGGAGGTGGGGAACCTTGACATATTTCAATCCCATTTTGGTCTGATTTTAACTGGGACGATATGGGATTATGTATCCGCAACCCAGACATTTCAATCCCATTTTGGTCTGATTTTAACACCTCGACCCCCTATTGGGGGAGATCTATTTTATGAATTTCAATCCCATTTTGGTCTGATTTTAACTATATATGAGACTTGACATGGTGGCATACGTATCAATTTCAATCCCATTTTGGTCTGATTTTAACTATACTTCATATAACATAACAAGATATACAAAACTAATTTCAATCCCATTTTGGTCTGATTTTAACCAGACCGGAATACCGCGACGAATATATAATAATACAGATTTCAATCCCATTTTGGTCTGATTTTAACGATCGATGTGGATAGGACATTGCATGATATGAAACATATTTCAATCCCATTTTGGTCTGATTTTAACTCATATATCTCTATCTTCATTCCTAATCACCTCGTTATTTCAATCCCATTTTGGTCTGATTTTAACGGAATTGGTTGGCAAAAGAAAAAAGGTGGTTAAAGATTTCAATCCCATTTTGGTCTGATTTTAACCAAAATTATCATACGAGAAGTACTCAGTGATAAGACTATTTCAATCCCATTTTGGTCTGATTTTAACCCCCCTCGAGCCCTGGACATAGTCCCCCTCGAGCCCATTTCAATCCCATTTTGGTCTGATTTTAACTCTTAATATGTTTCGATAAAAAAGAGAAGCAATATCATTTCAATCCCATTTTGGTCTGATTTTAACGAGATAAATGAAAAAAAAAGATATAAAAACAGAAAAAAAATTTCAATCCCATTTTGGTCTGATTTTAACTTGCTAACACCACGTATTCTGAGTTGATGGATTACCATTTCAATCCCATTTTGGTCTGATTTTAACCTACAGTATTCCCAAAACCAATAAAAAATAAAAATAATTTCAATCCCATTTTGGTCTGATTTTAACGAAATACAGGGGCCGGTTCGAGGAGATCCTGGAATCATTTCAATCCCATTTTGGTCTGATTTTAACTCTAAGCCAGCTATATCCACATCTGAACCCAGATAAATTTCAATCCCATTTTGGTCTGATTTTAACACAATGAGCTGGAGAACATACAGATGCGACTTGAACATTTCAATCCCATTTTGGTCTGATTTTAACTATTGATATAGCGAGTTGTGATGAAGATTATGAAGAATTTCAATCCCATTTTGGTCTGATTTTAACTGTCTAATATCTCTTCGATTAGCTCTGATTTATTCATGATTTCAATCCCATTTTGGTCTGATTTTAACCTTTTGGATACTTATAATCGGTTTTTGGCGATAACGATTTCAATCCCATTTTGGTCTGATTTTAACTATAAGGAGATCTGTGATGCCCTCGGAGTAAGCCTATTTCAATCCCATTTTGGTCTGATTTTAACGAGAAAAATACAATATGCTTTAATGAAGTTAGAAGATATTTCAATCCCATTTTGGTCTGATTTTAACTTAGCCGGCAATTATTAGATGTCGGCATAATAACTAATTTCAATCCCATTTTGGTCTGATTTTAACCTAATCACATCATCTGCAATACTTTCTAAGTATCGCATTTCAATCCCATTTTGGTCTGATTTTAACCCTGGTGTGGATGTGGATGAGGTCCTCTCTGAGTTGATTTCAATCCCATTTTGGTCTGATTTTAACTCAGCACAACAATAGCCGCCCTCGCCAACCTTGAGGATAATTTCAATCCCATTTTGGTCTGATTTTAACTTGTGGTTTCCTCGGTGTAACCCAACAGACTCCACCCCCATTTCAATCCCATTTTGGTCTGATTTTAACATATAAAAAATGCAGGGTACAGTGTTGATCAGTTGAATTTCAATCCCATTTTGGTCTGATTTTAACACATACACCATATGTATCTACCTCCAATGTTCTTACATTTCAATCCCATTTTGGTCTGATTTTAACTTTTATTATTCTCTATCAGATTCATTCCGTGCCCCCATTTCAATCCCATTTTGGTCTGATTTTAACGAAAAGAAAGATAAAAAATAAATAAAAAAAGGAAATAAAATTTCAATCCCATTTTGGTCTGATTTTAACCTGGTCATTGCGGAGGCTCTGGAAGAAGAGATATTTATTTCAATCCCATTTTGGTCTGATTTTAACAACAATATCCACACCACACACCACGAAAAAATTGATTTCAATCCCATTTTGGTCTGATTTTAACATAAAACCGATTACGAGCTTTTAGACGCTTATAATATTTCAATCCCATTTTGGTCTGATTTTAACGATACTTCATGAAAACCTTCCCAGCATATTGTAGTGATTTCAATCCCATTTTGGTCTGATTTTAACAAATCAACTGCCACAACGCCTCCGAAGGAATACTCTTATTTCAATCCCATTTTGGTCTGATTTTAACATATACTACACTTGTCGCCGACGAATATATCAATTATTTCAATCCCATTTTGGTCTGATTTTAACAACCACAACCCGCACTATGTGTGCGAGGCCTGTGGTAAAGTAGATTTCAATCCCATTTTGGTCTGATTTTAACTTTTTTATAGTCGGGGATACGATGTATCTATTTTTTATTTCAATCCCATTTTGGTCTGATTTTAACATTCATAATCACTGATAAGATCCATTTCCACTGTAAATTTCAATCCCATTTTGGTCTGATTTTAACCAACTCGGATTCAGGGACTCCCTTCGGGTTCACCATGATTTCAATCCCATTTTGGTCTGATTTTAACTTTTTATTGCTATGTACTGTTTCTCTTTTTTATCAATTTCAATCCCATTTTGGTCTGATTTTAACATTCAACTCCACGATAATCCTCCACCTCACCCACGCATTTCAATCCCATTTTGGTCTGATTTTAACTATCCCCAATATCTACTTACACAACCTACAGTTTATCAATTTCAATCCCATTTTGGTCTGATTTTAACAAAGAAAGAATAAGAATAAAGAATATTTGGAAAGAATTTCAATCCCATTTTGGTCTGATTTTAACTAACGCGGGGATATGATGCTTATGAGGCTGATCCGATTTCAATCCCATTTTGGTCTGATTTTAACAGGAACTGGGGGGTGGGGATAACGACTTGTTTAACAATTTCAATCCCATTTTGGTCTGATTTTAACACAGCAATAAATATTTAATCAAATTTAGCCGCCAACTGTATTTCAATCCCATTTTGGTCTGATTTTAACACTCTCAGAGGATGAATACGCAGAGGTGAAGAAGGAGGATTTCAATCCCATTTTGGTCTGATTTTAACGGGTGTACGGGGTGCTCCCCATACACCTCATCTACAGATTTCAATCCCATTTTGGTCTGATTTTAACCCTGACCAGGGCTAAATAGGGCACCTTGAAGTTTTATTTCAATCCCATTTTGGTCTGATTTTAACAGGGCGGATTTTTTCTCTATTTGGCATGTATCACTCTAAAATTTCTTCTCTCAGACTTATAAATTTGTCGATCCCCGATAATGCAGTTCATTTATATTGACAGACGACTTCCTGTAAGGGATCTGAGTTCAAAAATAAAGCGTTAAATAAATCCAAAATAACATAAAAAATATTTTAACAAGATAAAAATTCAAAAATCAAATATAATGTCTTTTAATTACAAAAGAAGCTTAAAATAACATTTAGTTACTATAAGACACTTGTGAAAAAACCGTCAAAAACGAACCTCTGAAAAGGCTCTGAATGAAAATAAAAGATATATAAAGTATTTAAATGATAATTTGAAATTTTATGGTGTGATATAGCTAGAATAAAAATCTTTAATGCCTAATTTTTATAGTTAAACCTATAAACAATTGTGAGAATCTTAATAAAGCCTTATAATATCTCATAATTATAAATCAGTGAATCCAATAGCTCTAAATAACTAAATGAGATACGGGAACAGCTAGAAGATATAATATACAATAAAAAGCTGTTTGATGCCTCTAGATTCTTTTAAAATGATCTGTGAAATCCAAATAAAAAATTAAAAATGTTAGGCTTCACACCATTCTGATCAGTCAGACCCCTCAAAAATGAAAAAATCAGATTTTGCATCTACAATGCGTCACTGGATCCAGGTGGATGCCTGTAGGGTGTGTGGAGCCGGTATTTTGCATCTACAATGAGTCATCAGATTCCTTAAACCATCTGCAGGATCAGTGACAGCTATTAAACAATTTAAAAGGGTATAATGGCTAATCAATGATACACCATATTATAAATAGCACCAGCAGTATAAGGGCGCCCATAGGGTTCAAAATAAGGGCAATCAGGAACTATGGAGGGTAATGCAGGATGAGGTGGAATAACCACATAGGGTTCAAAATAAGGGCAATCAGGAACCCAATTACAAGGGCGGTTTCGGCTTCCATCTGACAACCCCCAGAAGATTGAACATGCAAATAAACCTCATTCACCTTCTGACCACATGAAAACCCTCAAAAAATAATTAAAGTTCAGGGAAAGTGGCGTCCTCTATCTTTGAGTCTATCTTATCATCAATGATGCGTGCATAGCCAAGTACCCTTTCATAAAACCTCAGGTAATCATCCTCTGTAACAGAATCAAGTCCATGGGCCAGTATGGAGTAATTACGTATCTTAAGGAGATCCATTATCTCCTTATCCTCCCCAAAGGTCTTCCCAACCTCATAACCCTCACATTCAAGTAACCTGTAGGCATTCTTAAGGGCCACATGCTTTTCAGCGCCAAGTTTAAGTGTCGACCTTGTGCTCAGACTGTAATTATCAGGGTTCAGACTGTCGGTTTCATCACCATACTCTTCCTCAATGACTATCTGGGCTATCAGCTCAAGTGCACGGTAGAGCCTGGCTGCAGCATCATCATACCGTCCCTCAGAGGCTCTGCGCTTAGAATTGGCAAAAAGATCCGGAAGAAATGGTCTGTACCTGAATTTTCTCTTGCCCTTACGTGAACTCACAATCTGACCCAGTATATTTTTATTCCGCGTCACCACATCCTCAAGTTCCTCAAGTTCCTTTACCTCCTCACTGTTAAGGTACTCCATTGCCCTTTCATGGTCAAAGAGGTCCCAGTGGAGATATGCCTCTGTCAGTTTGATGTAGGCGTCCTTTTTCTCATGCTGAACAACTTCATTGAGGACATCAAGGGCTGTTTTAAACCTTCCAAGGTTGAAGAGTTCCCTGAACCTTCTTATTCTGAGTTTATCATAGATCTGGTACACGTTCTGTTTTATCACGGTCTCTGTGCCGCTCTGTACTGTCCCGTTTTTATCCCTGAAACCGGATATCACTGAAAGTTCCTTCCCATAGAGGACAGCCATTATGAAGGCTATTGATGTCATCGTCTTGGTTCCAGAGGTATAGTCGACGATTATTTCATCATCACTGTATCTCTTCATCTGTTCATCGATGCTCGTGAACCACTCACCCACGAGGTCAATATCATTAACCTCAACGAACTCATATTCCGGTAGAACCTTCCCCTCCCGTTTCGCTTCCTCTGATATGTACTCGACTGTTTTCCTGCTCTTATCTGACCCAAAGAAGATTACCCTGTCTGGTCTGTTGTGGTGTATTGAACTTAGAAGTCCATGTGCCAGACTTCTCACCCTCTCCTCAGAGTCCCCTACACCGGTACCTACTGTCATGAAGAGTATCCTGTTACTCATGGAAGATCACCTTAACCCAGCCTGGAGGTATTCTGCCGTTTATAAGTTTCCTTGTCTTTGGGAATTCGTATGGATATGTTCTTCTTCCTGCAAGTTTCCTTATTGAGTCATAGGTTGATGGGTCCTCCTCCTTGAACCTCAGGGCAATTGTGGTTGCCAGGAATCCACTGCCGTATCCTATCCTAATAAGAGGACTTTCAGAGGAGTTTTTTTCTTGAAGTTCTTCATAAAATTCCTTAAGGGTGCCTATATTATATTTTGACGCGAATTCTATTTCATGTTCAATGTAGTCCTTGCTGAATCTGTGTAGGAACTCCTTTATTTTTTCTGGATCTAAAAGTTTCTTGAGATCCCCCAAGCCGAGGTCATCGTATATCCTATTGTATGTGAATTTGATCTCAAATTCCAGCTCTACTTTGGGTATGCATTCAATATAGAGAGGGAAACTTTTATAACCAACTGAACGTCTTCCATCATTTAGAATTTTCACATTTAGAACTTTCATTTCATGCAGATAGGGAATTTTCACCGTGCTTGTATCAGTAACGTGCAGGAACCTCATTGCGCTCTTCTTTGCAGCGTCTCTGGGTTCGCTTGCTAAGAATCCATTGATGAAGTTCTGAAAATTAGGTTTTCTTCTATGGGCAACCCTAGAAATTCTATCAGAAATTCTATCAAGATCCGAGTCTGTGAGGTTTCCATAGAGTAGCGCTGTTCTTATGGACCCCTTTATTGATGAACCAGGTATGTAGAGTTCATCTGAGGTTTTGATGTGTTCACTGACCTCTTTTATATGATCTGATTTTGTCCTCAGGACACCCCTGTATCTTACAGATTCCCTTGCCGCCTTTTTAGCATCCGGAAACCCCTTGAAGAATCCGTTAAGGTCGAATTCTGGCGTTGTGAGATTATGAAGGAACTCATCCCGTGTTTTCTCATCAAGTTTTGAGTAAAGCTTCGTGGTATCGACACGTGAGAAAATCTCAAGTTCTCTGCCCCCGGACTTACCCTTTCCTGTGTAGAATTCCTGGGGACCATACTTTAGACCATTCCCTATGTGAACCGGTGTTATGACCCTAAGAGTGCATTTCAATTAACCACCACCCAGTGAGAGCTTGTATGCCAGTCCATATTCCACTGCAGACTTCCCTGACCTCACTATGGTCCCATAGTACTCCTTTCCTGTTTCCCTGAAGGTTGAGCCCTCCCTGAAGAACCTGACCTGTCTTCTTATCTCACCGTCAGGGCCCCTACCCCTTTTGGATCCGAGTTCAAACCAGGCATCAGCACCCAGTGCCTTGACCTCATCAGGGGTTGGTATGAATCTTGAAAGGGTCAGGAACCTGTCGCCTCCATTGTCTTCGAGTCTGTTTTCAGCAATCTCAAAGGAGAAGTGTCCCTTCCCTGTTGAGACATCTGGCCCCAGACCCCTGTCAGAGAGAAATTTCAGGGCTGATTTAAGGTATGGCCTGAATGATTCATCCCTGAACTTCACAAGAAAGAACCTGCCCATGTTCTCATAGAACACCCTCGTTATGTGGTATATGTTCTCTGTTTTTCTCTCGATTCTGTTTACAACATTGTGTGGTTCCTCAAATTCCCCTTCACCGAATTTCAGGTCCAGTTCGCTGTCAAAGAGGAGGCCCCTGTAGACCCTGTAATCATCGATTGACCCAACAATATCCGCCTCACCGATTTCCCCTGATGTCCATGAGAGGAAGATCTCCTCCTGGATGTGGGATGTCTTCTTGTATTTCTTGAATTTCTGGGGATCGTATCGCTTCTCTGGTTCTGTGATGATTTTAGGGTAGAACCGCACCCTTTCATCATTCTCGATGTAGGGGAAACTGGATGATACAAGGAAGGGTGGGTCCGAGGTGAAGAGGCCCATTATTTCATCCAGCTCGTCTGGATACAGCTGGCTGAAACTGTGGATGATGGAGCCGAATATGGTGTCCGATGATAGCTCGGGAAGGGAGGATTCTGGTTTCAGGTAGACGAGCATTTAACTCACTCTTCAGAAAGCTGGATATCTGCAAGGGCTTCAAAGTTTCCCAGGGTGTTTTCACCGGCCTCTCCACGGTAGTATTCAGCGGGTCTTTCTGTGATTGTTATATCCCTGAACTCCACCTTACCGTAACCCCTGGTTCCGCTACCGCCGAGGTAACTATCCTCAAGGAGCCTGAGTCCCTCAAGGACTACGCCAAGGTTGTCACTGTCTCCCTCATATTCGCTTACTATTATCTCAAATTCGAATTTGGAGCCCCTTGGAACCCGCTCCTGATTTCTGGGGTTTGCCCTTGAGGTTATCCTGTCAAGTGAGTTCTCGTACTTAAGTTCAGCCCCCTCAACAACATCACTGCTTTCATCCCACATTTTCAGGGTTTCCTCTGTTGGGAAGGAATCCCTTACTATTATCCTTGTGGGGCCTGAAACGCTGATGTTATCTGCGGCACTTCCAAATACCCTGCAGACCTCGCATTTTCCACACTTGCATGGACCCCCATTGGTCACCCTGTCAAGTGCAAGCTCAAGGAGTGCCCTCATCTTTCCCTTGATTGATGAACCTGGGATGTAGGGAAGTCTTGTTACCGGGTCCCTTATTATGACGTTGTCTGAGCCGCCAATTTCAATTGAGTCCTTTGAGCCCCCGATATGGAGACCGGTACTGCAGATGATTTCTCCGGAGATCAAATAATTTTTCTGGAATTTCATTTAAAACACCCTCATGATGTGTAAAATTTATGATAGGCCACTATTGATTCGAGAAAACTTACAAAGACCCTGAAGTTTTCGAGTTTTTCCTTATCATCGCCCCTGTCAACCTTGTCCATGATACTCATCATTATATCATAGAATCCCTTCGGTATGAGGTCCCTTCCACGGGCGTTTGCAAGCTGGGGCTTTAGCAGGTAGAAGTCAGCCTCTATATTCTCCCAGGAAGAGGCATTTTTCTCCATGTTCCTTATAGCCCCGAAAAATTTTCTGAGCTGTGTGGTCTTGAGATTTTTATTTGCCTGGGCTATTATATCCGCATAGCCCCCTGTATCTGCGTATTTTTTCACATTAAGGTCGCTGAGTTTTTCAAGTGTATTTATATCCCTTTTAACATCCTCAATGCTCATTGAATTACTCATGGCCTATCACCACTTCTTGTTCTTAAACTGACCCATGAAACGGGTATCCTGATCCATGGGATGAAATTGATGCCCTCCCTGAAGAGCTCCCTTCTGAGCTCCGCATCGGATATGTTCCTGAGTTTATAGACATAGTAGGGCACATAGTCCTTTCTGGAGAGTCTTATCTCCTGGCACCTCAGCCAGCTCTCATCATCCCTGATATCCTCATGGAATGTGGAGTCCCACAGTTTCAGGAGGGAGTATATGAAGCTCTTGGATAATTTACCGTCTTCATGGAGTTTTTCAAGTTTCAGGCCAAATTCAAGGAGTTCGTTGAATCCCTTAAACCTGTCTGTGTCCCACTGGACCGTCTCGCCAAAGAGGGATATTTTACCCCTCCCCAGGTCCTTTGATGTTTTAAGCTGCCTCTCTGCAATTTCAGCTGCCTTTCCTGCAGGGAATTTATGTCCTCCCATGAATATTCCGGCTGAAACATCTATGGATGGATTGGAGCATGTCCACTCCCTGAATTCGTTTCTGAGTCTCCCTGCGAATTCAACAATGTCATCGTACGGCCCGAATACCAGTACATCGTCCCCTCCAGAGTAGGTTATATAAATTGATGGAATGGAGTTTTCCTGGCATCTTTCACATAGACCCCCCCTGTATATTGTCCCGAGAGAACTTTTTATCTCAACGAGATTACCCCTGCAGCTGTCACATGGATCCATTGTGAAGGAGAACTCGGATGCAACCTGGTTTATGTAGCCAAGAAAGAAGATGTCCAGGAATGAACTCATGGTTGAGATCCTTGATACTGACCTGTCCGGGAGGCCCTCTGCGAATATCCTGCCGAGGTTGTCCACGTCCATCTTGAGTGCTGCCAGTTTATCTACGCCCCTGGCTGTGGATGCTATCTCTGTGAAGTCCAGTGCCCTGAATCTCGAACCCTCACTGACAGCCGGGACCGTGTTACCCATTAGGCTGAACCCGAATGACACGTTATCTGCCTGGATTCTATCCCTGATTTCAAGGAAGTCGGTGCTGTTGAGTCTGAGCACATCGATTCTATGATTTTTGGATGCGAGTTCATCTACCCTTGAAATGACTGCTCTGGAGTTCTCAAAGAAGTAGGATATTCCCGCTTCACTGAAATCCGCATCCACCGTACCATAGACCCGTATCATGTAATCTGCATTGGCTATCCCGGCCCCGAGTTCCTCATGGGATCTGCATGAGCTGCATATTGTGGCAACTGATGGAAGAGCACATACAGCGCAGGTACCCTGAGGTAGTTCAGATTCCAGCCTGAAGAACTCATCAAGAAGTCCCCTGAACTTTGACCTCTTATTTTTAAGGTTCTCTGCTGCAAGGTCATCAAGAACAGCCCCGAAGTCCCTGAGTTCCTCAGGGTCCGTTTCCCTCACCGCAAGTGCAAGGTAGAGTTCCCCGTTAAATGCCTCTATGAACCTCCTGTTAACCTCAAGGGAAACTTTTTCAATTATCCCCTTCATCCTTTCAGTGTTTGGGAGGACCAGTGTGAAGTGGCCGCCTCCACAGAACAGTATGTTTGCCTGGGAGAGGCCCGCTTCAGAGATTATCCGGTTTGCAGCCGCATCTGTGATCAGGCTTATTGAGAGTGATCTTCCCCTCAGCCTCTTGCTCATACCCTTCTGGGCCTCCTCAGGTGACGCCACACCTGTTATGAAGTTCTGGATACCTGATATATCCCCTGATGCTATGAGGTACGGTTTTCCTTTCCCACCATCCTCTCTGTGGAGGTAGAGGCAGCCAGCCAGTGCAGCGGTGGTTTTGAGGTGGTCAAAGAGTGAGATGTCGGGTACGCTCATGTAGACCGCTGATGGCATGAGCGAGGTGTATTTTTTAAGTAAATGGTACATGGTGTTAATATCCAGTTTCCCGTGTTCAGCTATCTCCTCCATGAAGAGGTTCCAGAGGCGCCTGTATTCCTCTTCAAGATTCCAGCCTGACATCACGGCCCTTCTGAACCTCTCAGGTTTTATCATGTCGAGGTTGGAGGGTCTGAGTTCCATGAGGGGTAGGTAGTATTCATCTTCTGTTTCCCTTTCATCCCCTAAGCTGACCTGTGAGAATACCGATATGAGCGGGTATTCATTAACCCTCCTTTTTGATTCTGATTTGTGCCTTTCACTTGCCGAGTGGTGGTCCGCATCCCTTATTATCCTCGCGTACTCTGGATTTTTTGATTTCGATGGGTTGTGGTGGTAGAGTACAAGGTCCTCTATGTCCTCCCCCAGTCCATTTTCAGCTACGAATGTCGCCGACCATTTACCATGTGCCCCTGTTTGTCCAAAATCAGACGGGGTGAGGCCCGCATATTTTTCACTGTGAGGTGAAGATGTTCTCTGATAAAATTTACCTATATCATGTAAAAGGGCGGCTAGCTGTATATCCTCAAGTTTCATGTAGAACACCGGAAATGAATATTTTAATATAGTTGAAATTATGATTAATATATATTTTCTCATTACACATTAAACGAAAAGGTTTATAAAAGGGTTTTTCTTATGTTGCCTGAATCTGGATGAGACCAGTACCCAGAGAACCCCCCATCCAACTAAAGTATCACATCAAGAGATTGAGGAGGAATAGATCCTCCTCTTCTCCTAAACCCCCATCCAACTAAAGTATCACATCAAGGGGGGATTTTTCCACCCCAAGAACATTTCTCTTAAATGCACTCTCTGACCGGAATGAGTATATGACCACCGAGTCCCTATCCTCATCTATGATCCTCTTAAGGTTCATCTCTATGCGTCTGAACTGACTCTCAGTAACCTCACCCTCAAATACTGAGTTCTGGACCCAGTGGAGTTCTGTCCTCAGATACGACTTAACCTTGTTAACCCTCTCAACTCCAACGTCATATACGATTAGAAGATACATCCTACCACCACATCACGAAGGGCTCATACTTCTTCTGGCCGATGAGGTGCTTTATGAGTTTATACGCTTCGAGTCTTATGAGGCGCCTGTAGGAGACCTTTCTACCCAGTTCCCTGTGTTTAACCGTTTTTCCGAGTCTCCTGTCATACTCGGCGAGGAATTTTCTTTTCCCTGAGTCGTTGAGGAGGCACTGATTCATTCCGTGCTCAAAGTCCTCAACCTTAATCGCCCTCTTCTTGATTAAGGAGATTATCATCCTGTCAATTATGGTTGGCTTGAATATCTCACTGAGGTCAAGTGCCAGTGAATACCTCCGTTCAAAGGGTTCGTGGAGATAGGAGATGGTTGGATTTAACTGTGTATTGTAGAGTTCAGTTATGACTGTTGAGTAGAGGAGGGAATTCCCGAAGCTTATCATTGCATTCGCCATATTCTCAGGGGGCCTCCTTGTCCTCCTCTCAATCCTGAATCCCTCAGGGAGTATCCCGTCGATGGCCCTGTAGTAGTCTGATCGTATCCTTGCCTCGACATTCATGACCTCCGTGATTGAAACTGATGATTCAAGATCCCCCAGTGTATCGGATATGCCATTCTCAAGGCCGTAGTACCCCAGGACCCTCTTCATGTTGAGTGCTGCCCCACTTACGAATGATTTTGCAAGTTCCATTCTCCTCCCATGGTCAAGGACGTGTTCAGCCTGTTTAATGATGATGTCCCCTGAGAGCAGTGTTTCACGGGGGTAGAAGCTACCGGTGTAGAATCCATAGCGGTTGAAAAAGTGTACAGGTATTCCCTCCCTTGACAGAAGGTTCAGAACCTGGGAGGAGATGCTGAGAGCCCCATATGCGTATATGGAGTAGATCTTGTTTATTGGCAGGGGTCTCTTTGAATCCTTGTTTAAAAAATACACTGTGTTCTCCTTTCTTTTAAGTAACCCGTCCGTTGTCAGGTAATAGTTCCTTCTTGTCATGATACCTCCAGCAGGATCAGAGATAATCCTGGTTATATTCAGATTCAGTTGATAGGAATCAGATCAGCTAGTCCTGAGATATTCAAATTTCAGTTGGGATCAGATCCAGCAAAGTTCAAAGTAGGCACAGCTCCTGCAGATGGGTTTCCTCTGGGGCGCTGGAGGCGGCCCCCTTATTATCCCATCGATATCCTTAATCACACTTTTAAGTTCCTCTTCGTCCTCATCATTTAGAGAAACCTCTGTTCTCTTTTTGAGGGCCGGATAATCAATGAATCCCTTCAGATTCTCTATCCCCTTCACATGTTTAAGGTAGAAAAGGTAGTAGAGGAGCTGGAACCTGTGGGCATCCTCCATGGTGTTGCTCTTTTTAACCTCATGGACCTCAAGACAGTCCTTCCTTTTAACGAAGTCGGCGGCTATGAGGTCGTCTATTATGAGTTCCTTCTTCTCACGGCTATATGATTCCTCATGGAGGAGCCTCCCAAGTTTAACGAGCTCAGATTCCCTCTCCATCTGAATGTTGTGGGAGAAGAACCAGAGTTTTGTTCTGCAGATGAAGTAGTAGTTTATCTGCAGCCCCCGAACAGCTGGATCCCCTTCCAGTTCAGAGATCATGGTCATTTCCATCACTGGAATATGATGATTTTACCTGCCAGGGCCAAACTCAGTGGATCACTAGAATATGAATGATGATTCATCCTCACCGAACACACTGTCAAGTCCAAGTTCACCTATGAGTTCAACTTCCTCATCGTCAATATTGCCCCATATGTAGAATCCCTTGAATTCCCCGGTCGTCCTGCTCCAGAAGTCGCTCTTTTCCTCATAGAATACCGGTACATTGATGGAGTACTCATAGAGGACCCTCCGGAGGTCCCACATGGTGGTTTTCTCACCTGTTCTCTCCTCAATCTCAGCCAGTATATCCTTCCAGAGCCTGTAATCTCCCTTTATGAGTTCAGCGAAGGCCAGTTCTATTTCAGATTCTGAGTAACGGAGGACAGCCTCTGGTATGAAGACCTTGTAGCCTGCCATGTTCCTGAAAAGGCGCTGTGCCTGGGTTCTCTTCTCAACCGTGAAGTAGTCCAGATCAGATAGTATCTCATCTATCCTGTTTTCGTAGACCTCTCTGAGGCTAAGGCCATTGAATTCCTCCCTGAAGACGTCTTCAATCATGTTTTTTTCCATCTGATAGTCAAGGGCCCTGCCCTCATATCCCCTGAGAACCCTCCGGGTTGCATCCACAACCTTCTTATCGTATATGAGTGATGTCCTCCTGTCTGTACCTGTGAAGACGATTATGTTGGGCTCAGTGGAGTTATAATCCCGGTCCCTGTTCCTGTAGATCCTGCCCCATCTCTGGATCTGGCTGTCTATGGTTGAGATCTCTGTTATCATGACATCGAAGTCCAGGTCAACCGAGGCCTCTATGATCTGGGTTGATATCACCATGAGGCCCTTATCTTCCCTCTGTTTTTCCTTTATTTCCCTTATCCTCCGTGATTTTTCCTTCTCAAGGAGTCTTGAGTGGAGGAGGTAAACGTGAGGGTCATCGGAGTATTCCCTGTAAAGTTCAACCGCCTTCTGAACATTGTTCACAACTATCAGGATATTTTTACCTGCGTTTTCCTCAATTAGTCCATCAAGTTCGCCTGAAACCTCAAGTTCGTCACTGAAGAGGGGTTCGTCCATCAGTTTGAGGACGTGCCTCCTCATGCTGAGGTTCTTTATTTCATCCTGCCTGTTGATGGTTGAGACGTCAAGTACCTGGAAGTCCATGGCATCAAGGAACCTCCTGAAGTAGGGTGGGAGGGTGGCTGTCATGACCAGTATGCTGCCGTCGAGTTCACTTATCATCTGCAGGGTCTTGATGATAACAGCGGCCATTTCCTCATTGTAGGTCTGCACCTCATCGATAACAATTGAACTGAATGGATAGGCTGAGATCACCTTGTCTGAGCCGAAATAGTTGAGGGAGGTTATCAGGACCTGGTCTGGTGTTGTGAGGAGTACGGGGGATGCCAAGAGCCTGGCGGAGGTGAGCATCCCATCAAGGTCCGTGTCCCGTCCCCTCCTCTCCTCCCGGAGGTACTCTATGAATGCTGTTGAATGAAGTATATCAATCTCATCAGAACGGAAGTACCCATCGGAGTCCCTCAGTCTCATGAATATATCGTTGAGGGCAACCCTCAGTGGGAGGGTATAGATGAATTTTCTTCCCTGACGTGAGGCCCATAGGAGTGAGAACTCTGTTTTCCCTGAGCCAGTGGGCGCCACCAGAACAAGTTTCCCTGAATCCCCGAAATCGTTAATTAAACCTATCTGCCAGGGTTCTCCCCCTATCCTTGATTTTATTTTCTCCTCAATATCCTGGAAAACCTCTTCAGTGAACATTTCAATGTCAACGCCGGCACTTGCTGAGTAATCCGCCTTTCTGAGCAGCCCTGATATTACAAGGAAATCCAGAGAGTTTTCTTCAGGTTCATAGAGAACCGCAAAGTCGGATATGTCATCGTCATATTCCCTTATCTTTGTGAGGAGGATCTCTGGCTTATCAAAGTCCATTGTAGTTTTTATCCTTGCCACCGCTGAACCTATGAGGTCAGACGGGATTGAATCCTGAATGTAATCCAGCAGGTCCTCCAGGAACCTCTCAAGTTCATCTCTCCTTTCAATGATGAATGAGAGGTAGGTCTCAAAGGCTTCCCTGTATGTGAATACGAGTTCCATGAGGTCCTTCTCGTTAATGAAGTATTCATTATAGTGGTGGAGCAGTATTGCTGTCCTCATCACAGCGTCATTTTCATCATTCCCCATGAGAAATGTGCTCCATATTATGGAGATTATCTCATGTCTCGGGGACCTCTTCAGCTGTTTGAGTGGTGAGAGGAATTCCTCTAGGACTTCCCATTCACCCTTTTCATCGCCCCTGAGTTTCTTCTGGAAGTTGTAGTCTATCTTTCCAAGGTCATGTATTATTGCAGCCGCCGCAAGGGCCTCAAAGGTTTCCCCTTCAATCCTGTGGGAAAAGTTCTGCATGTTTTCCCGGTAAAAGTTATGGAAGGCGTCCACCCGGGCCGCTGTCTCCATTAGATGATCCTTTAAGAGATAGGAGGGCTGGTCATCAGATTTTGCCCTTATCAGGTCTATCAGTTCCATCATAGCCACCCGAAATCTGCCGGTATTTTGAATATTGGTCCATCATCAAGTCTGTAGACCTCGGTCCTTATTGTGTCCCTTAAAAAGAGGACCTGGTTCATCCCAGTGTAGATAACTGTCTGGAATGAGGGTATCCTTTCGGTTTCAGGGCCCAGTTCAGCCTTATTTGATATTATATTATCGCCGTTCCTGAAGAGGACCCTCTCAGGGATTGAGTAAACCGGAAATTTCTCATTTTTCAGTGGAAGGTGTTCATCACCACTTCTGAGCTTCAGGTAGGTCGGGTATGTGAGCCAGAGGCTCTTTTTAACCTTCTTCTCTTCAGCCTCAAAGTCCCTGTGGATGCCCCTTATGAAGATAATGTCCTCTGATCTTCCAAGGTAAAGCGTCCTGGAGGGTTTCAAGAGGGCCTCTTCTATCTCCTCAAGGATCTCCCCATCACCCCTCAGGAATATATAGTAGTGGCCGTTGAAAAGCTCCTGCTGATATGATGGACTTCTCTGTGATTTTTTATTCTCATTGTAGAGTGGATAGCCCTTATTCCATAGTTTAAGTTTATTTCGATGGGATTTAAGTGAGATATCCCCCATTATGAAGCTCTGGTAGTTCCAGAAGGTGCTCTCAAAGAGGCCGTGGATGCTCATGCTGATCCTGCTGATTTCCTGGTCGTAGTATCTGCCTGTTGCATTCTGCAGCATCCCTGTTACAGTTGACTTTGGACTCAGGGGATACGTCTGGGCGTAGTCAAATGTGAAGGGGTTTCTGAACTGGGCGAACGGCTGAAAGATCTCAACTGCAAGGGTCTCCATCCTAATCCCCTGAATTTCTCTTTAACTCTATGGCGGGATCTGTGAAGACGGCCACCTCAGATAATTCACCTTCACCGAATATTTTCTCTACGAATTCCTCCACATCATCCATTTCCAGTGTTTCTGCATCAAGACCGCTTACTTCAAAAACAGGTTTCCTCTGTTTGTTTGTGACATGTTTAACCCTGAGTATTCGGCCCTTATCTGTTTCCTGCTCCTCTATTTCATCGTACTCTTCCTCTGTGTACTCATCGAGAAGGGCTATCCTGTCCTTGAATGTCCTGTAGGGTGAATCCCTGTAGAGTCCAAGGACCAGCAGTTTTGGGGATAGGTCCTCGTTGCGGGCCTTTATTGTCCTTTTAAGATTCATTACAGTCTTTAAAAGGCTCCTGATACGTTCCTTTATCTTTTCCTCATCCTTGAGTCTGTATCTTATCCTGTAAACCTTATCTATCTTCTCAAATTCAAGCAATTCAACCTTCTCTGACTGGAGTATCTCCTTTTTATTCCTTCCCTTTTTAAGCTGGATGAGGAGCCCCTCACCATTGAGGCTTGATACCTTCTCGATTCCTTCAAGTTTGTATTTGCCCTCGGCAACTGTTACGTCGCTGCCCTCAGCAATGTAAATTTCAATCTCACCTATACTGTCAACGTCAACAACTATGGAGTACTGGTAGAAGGTTTCATGTTCCTCTGCTGTGAAGGGGTTGGGCTTCATTTCACCGTGGCGCTTGCGCATGCGGTTGGCAAGGCCTATGTTGGCGTTGAAATGGGCGTCATACATGAATGGGGTCATTGAAACCGCGTGGCCAACCTTTACCGGTGCTGTCCGGAAGTTCTGTGGGGTTGTCTCGGTTATGAGGTAGCCGAAGAGGTCAAACTCAGGGTACTCAAGTATGTCGCCTGTGAGGAGGAATTCTGTGGCTGGCTGTATAACCGTGCTGTCCCCCTTACCTGACTTAATAAGGTTGCTGGCGTCTGCAAGTTCAAATAATCCAACCTTCTCTGCGGTGTCCAGCATGCTGTACCTGAGGGCATATCTGCTCACCAGTGTGTACTGCCGCCCATCCCACTTGGTTATCTTCTTTAGTTCCTGGTAGTTTCCACTACCCTGGTCATAGTTGAGGGAGTTTCCATAGAATACAAGATCCATTACGATGTGCCTTGACATTTCATTCACCTTTACCTGCTGCCATTATACCGATGATTATGGAGTATGCGACCTTCTCAAAATTTTCAGGATTCAATGGGTAGACCCATTCAAGTTTTCTACAGAGTTTCCTGACATTTTCATCTCCTTTTTTTGAGTTCAGAGTCCTCAGAAGGAAGGAGAAAAATTCCGACTGGTTATTGACCCTGGCGGTGTTCAGAAGTTTATAGACCAGTCGCTGTCTGTAGCTTTCAGAGCCTATATTCTCAAATGCAGACCTTGAATATTTCTTTATCTGCCAGTAGTCCACCTCAGAGAGGGGTTTTAACTTTTTATGCATCATCTGCCTCCTAAAAATCCTGTTAAAAGAGCTGCAGCGTAAATATCCCATGTTTCATCGTTCTGGAGGATCCTGTTAAACAGGTAATTCTTGAGCCTGTGAAATGCCTCGTTTTCCTGGATAAAGATCTTCAGAAGAGTATTTACGAAAAGGTACCTGTTATTTCTCCTGAGAATTGACATGAGATGATTCAGGGCATTTTCCCTGGTGCCCCTGGGGATAAGTTCAGTGACATTCCTTCGGGCTGTA
Source organism: Methanothermobacter sp. DP (assembly GCF_026692625.1). Taxonomy (NCBI): domain Archaea; kingdom Methanobacteriati; phylum Methanobacteriota; class Methanobacteria; order Methanobacteriales; family Methanobacteriaceae; genus Methanothermobacter; species Methanothermobacter sp. DP. Next base: position 1,181,130 of record NZ_CP113501.1, read on the forward strand.
TTCATCTCCCCATATGCCTCCTTTATCCTGAAAACAACCTCTTCCATTCTCGGTGAAATTTCAAGGGGATCCTCAAACACCCCTGGGTTTAAACCAGAGAAAACCTCCGAGTCTATCGCTAGGGCGTAGATGAGGGGCTTGATACTCATCTGACCCGTCCTCCTGCTGGCCCTCATCACAAGGTGGCGCATGATCACTGGCTTCAGCGGTTTATTCTGAATTAAATGTTCAAGAAGCCACACGTACTCTGACTTGCCCACCTGCAGCGTATGGTTAAGGTTCTCCCTTATCACATCATCAAGGAGGATCGCCGCGTGCATCTTTGAGATCCCTATGTACTCAACATCCACGAATCGCTGGGTCTGGCTGTTAACGTCCCTGTACTTTATGATGTACATGTTTTCAAGGGCCCACTCAGATTTAAGTTCAATAAGGGAATCTAGGATCTCCTGCCATGTAATCCTCAGGAGGACACTCTGGTCTATCTTTGACTTTCTGATTCTGAGTTTCCTGTTGACCCTGTATGTTATATCAAGGTCGTTTGAATAGAACAGGACATAACCCATCCTGTTGAAGAACTCGAATGCCCTGTCAAATGATATGAGGTACACGAAGAGGTATTCGCTGAAACTTTTAAGGTGCCTGCTTGTTAAGGGGGCGTAGTAAGTGTTTTCTGCCTTTTTGTAGGATGTTAAAAACTTGTTGATGGTCTTATCCACCTTTTTAAGTACTTCAAGGTCTTCTACCCTGAAACTTATTATATTAAGGAGGCTCTCCTTCTGTTTCTGGTGTGCGGCCGAGTACTGGAAGAACAGAAAGTTCTTATAGAACTTGTTATCTATGGGAAGCCTATAGAATAGATCAAGGTCCTCTGGAATCCTCTCCTTACCAACAACGTCCCTCTTCCATTTTTCCTCAAACAAGCCTATGAGATTCAGGAGACAGTCCCTGTACTCCTTAAATGAATATGAAAGCTCTTCAGGGAATTCCCTGAGGTCATCGTCAGTTACTGAAAGGACCTTAGCAATATCCTCAGATTTGAATCCCTTGAATCTGCGTCCCAGAATCGCGCCCAGATCATCTGCATGATTCTCGACCAGTTTCTTCTCAAGTTCATCAATATCCTTTTTAATCGGATTTACAGAATTTTTTAGATCATGGGGTAGTTCATCAACACCCTTTTTCTTGAAGAGTACCGATTCAACTTTTCTGTCAGCCCAGACCTTCATTGCGGCCCTTGTGACATAATTATTCCATGTGAACTCAAAGACTTCCTCTCCAGATTCCCAATCAGAGTTCAGGAGTTCAAATCTGAATTCGTTTATCAAGTCTTCTGGGACCCTGGAGTGATCTGTGGCCTTTCTGTTTATCTCGCTGCAGATATATGCAAATGGGAATAAGCCAAAATACAGTATTTCCCTCCTTCTGGCCATCTCCCTGATTTCATGAAGGTCGATGCCGTATATGTCCTCAAGTAACCTTACAAAACCCAGGATCCCTGAGTCAATGAACCAGTTACCTGTAAATTCAAGTCCGGATTCTTCTCTGAATTCAAAATTCATGATGGAACCACCATTCCAAATCCCATGCTATTTTTTTCACCAAATCCACAATCATAGCCGAACTCTATAAGTCTTGGGTCACCCTCTATCCTGAATTTCATGTGATATGCCCTGTGGTAGGTCTCGGCGTCCTCCTTGGGGATCATGATCCTCTTCCTCTTTATGGACCTCTGGTAGGGTATGACCCTGAGGTATTCGTCACCATCGTAGCCCCCATGGAATTCTGAGTATTTCCTTACAAGGTTCTTCTGGAGGTTCTCATAGAATTTCAGGTCGTTGGGGTTCACGTCCCACTGCTTCAGCACCCCATCCTCCTCCTTCACCGTTTTTATTATGATTGGTGAGAGTGTCCTGAACTTCATGTTTCTCCGGAACTCAGGGGGCTTCAGAAATTCAACGTACTCGACATTAACCCTCCCCCTGAGGAAATCAATCTCCGGTTTATCTATGAAGCCCTCCACAAGGCTCTTGATGAGCTCAACGTTGGGTGAGGATATGAAGAAATAGAACCTCCCATCATCTGATAGGAGGAAATTCTTGAAGGCCCTCCTCCGGGGTATGTTGAGCTGGGAGAAGGTGAAGAACTTGAAGCCCCTCCCGCCGTGGAGCTGGCTTGCAAGGTCAAGATCCGCTATCCTCCTGTAAATGATGGCAGAAACAACGTGATTGTAGTTGTAGGGAATCTTAAACTGTCTTTTATCTGATTTTAACTCTATTTTGATCCTTAATTCAATACCCCCTGTGATGTCAATGTGTAATGTTGACATTATAGTATATAAATTTATCTATTTTTGTTTCGGTAATAATTTCCATGGAGGGCATTAAGGACTAAGGGGGGCACTGAACAGATAATGATCAGCTCCTTGTAAGTGAGGTTGAATAGGTCTAGTCAGAATATGATGAACAGAGAATTTGGGGTATTGTTAATTACATTAAATTCTGCTCCTTCCTGTTGAAGAGGAAGGCTGCTGCAAGAACGGCTATAACTGCAAAAACCGATATCACCGCAAAGTTAACCTCAAGTGGAAGCACCGAATTTCTCAGTATTGTGAACCTGAGGGCGTCTACTGCATAGGTCAGCGGGTTTATATAGACCGCACCCTGAAGCCAGGCAGGGAGTCCAGTTATTGGGAACAGTGCCCCGCTAAGGAGGAATATTGGGAGCACTATGAAACTCATTATGAGGTTGAACCCCTCCATGCTGTCTGTGAAGGCCGCTATCATAAGCCCCAGACCACCGAGGCCCATGGATATTATGAGGGCTATCACCATGCTAACAGCGAAGCAGATGGGGGACATTGTAACTCCCACTATGAATGACAGGACAAGGAGGATGGCCGCCTGTATCATCGAGGCAGTGCTTATCCCCAGTGCCTTCCCGATCACTATGGAGGGCCTTGATATGGGTGCAACCAGTATCTCCTTCAGGAACCCATACTGCCGGTCTATTATCACAGAGACCCCTGAGAATATGCTGGTGAAGAGTATTGTCTGACCTATTATACCCGGATAGATGAAGGCCCTGTAGCCACCGACCACTCCACCAAACCTGACAGCAGCCCCCAGACCTGTTCCGAATATTATGAGCCAGAGGAGGGGGGTTACCACAGATGTGACTATCCTTGAACGGTAACGGAAGAAACGCTTCATCTCACGCAGCCATATTGTGTATATGCCCTCAAGTTCCGCCATGATATCAAACCTCACCTACTACCCCTGTATACGCCCTCAATTTCTGCCATATCATGCCTCACTTATACCTCTACCCGTGTACCTTATGAACACGTCCTCAAGGGTGGGGTGTTCCAGTTCCACGGACCTCACATAGAATCCGGTCCTCGCTGCAAGGTTAACGATCTCTGGTACGAGGTTTTCGCCCCTCTCAACGAGAACCTTGACCTCGTCATCCACGAGGTAGGCCTTCTTAACGTACTCCTGTTTCACCAGGAGTTCATGGAATTCATCTGCCCTGTCAACCCTGACTGTTATGGTGTCTGCCCCAAGTTCCCTCTTGAGGTTTGAGGGGCTGTCAGCCTTTATTATCTCCCCACGGCTCATTATGGCCACCTCATCGCAGAGTTTATCTGCCTCCTCCATGTAGTGGGTGGTGAGGAGCACGGTAACGTCCTCCTCCCTGTTGAGCCTCTCTATGTACCTCCAGATGCTCTCCCTTGTCTGGGGGTCGAGTCCAAGGGTTGGCTCGTCAAGGAAGAGCACCCTGGGGTGGTGTATCAGGCCACGGCCTATCTCGAGACGCCTTTTCATACCCCCGGAATATGTCTTCACATACTCATCGGCCTTATCACCCAGGGCTATGAGTTCAAGGACCTCATCTATCCTTCTCTCCCTTATATTCCTGGGGACCCCATAGAGGGCGGCGTGCATTTCAAGGTGCTCCCTCCCTGTGAGTATGTCGTCGAGGGCCCTTGACTGGAAGACTATGCCTATGGACTCCCTCACCTTCCTGGCCTCCCTCACAATGTCGTAGCCGTTTACCATGGCATTCCCCGATGTGGGGCGGAGTATGGTGCAGAGCATTGATATCAGTGTGGTTTTACCTGCGCCGTTAGGTCCCAGGACACCGTAAATGGAGTTTTCAGGGACCTCCAGATCCACGGAGTTAACCGCCAGGAAATCATCATATCTCTTGCTTATACCCTCTGTTTCAATTATATTATCCATAGGAACCCCTTCAGCTGATGCTCACATCTGGTCGTCACAAGTATTTTATGCCTCCAGTGATTAATATAGTATTAAGTGGAAATCCAGTAGGGGGATCACATCAGGTTTCCCAGTATTCTTCCTGTGTGGGGTGGTTGATTGAGGTTCAGGTCCATTGAAAAGTCACCTACCGGCATAAAGGGTCTTGATATGGTAACAGGGGGTGGTTTTCCCCAGGGGAGGAACACCCTCATCTATGGTGGCCCAGGTACCGGAAAGACATTCATTGCAGTTGAGTTTCTCCTGAATGGGGCATCCTACTACGGGGAGCCTGGTGTCCTTGTGAGCTTTGATGAATCGGCGGATAACATTGTTGAGAACTTCCAGACAGATGACAGGATCCTTGAAAAACTGATTAAAGATGGGAAAATATTTATTGAAGACGTTTCAGGGGCAGCTGATCCCAGTATAGGATCCTACAGCCTGGATGCCCTTAAGATAAGGATCGATGATGCTGTTAAAACCACAGGGGCCAGCAGGGTTGTCCTTGATAAGGTGGACAGCCTCTTTGATGGCGTATCAGACAGGGGGGGCCCCTCCACATGGAACTGCGCCACCTCATATCCTGGCTGAATGGGATGGGGGTTACAAGCGTATTCACCGCCGGGGACTCTGGGGGCAAACCAACACATGGACTTGAGGACTACATCTCTGACTGTGTCATACACCTCACCCACACCTTCGATGGGGAGGTTGGAACAAGACACATGCGAATAGTCAAGTACCGCGGCTCCAGCCACGGCCTCAACAGGTACCCCTTCCTCATCAATGAGAGGGGAATCTCAATCTTCCCAATAACCTCCCTCAAACTGGATTACAGTGTCAGCCGGGAACTCGTCTCCACAGGGATACCGGACCTTGATGATATGCTGGGTGGGGGTGTATACCGGGGTTCCAGTGTCCTCATATCAGGTACGACAGGGGCCGGTAAGACCACCCTTCTTTCAAAGTTTGCCTATGAGGCCTGCCGCCGCGGTGAACGCTGCCTCTACTTTGCCAATGAGGAGCCAGCAGATCAGGTAATCCGGAACATGGAATCTGTGGGGATCCACCTAACAGATTATATTGATGATAAACTCATGATACACGCTGACAGGCCCACATCACTGGGACTTGAATCCCACCTCACCGAGATGCAGGACCTTGTAATGGACTTCAAACCTGATACTGTGCTGGTGGACCCTGTTACTGGCCTTGCAGCTGCAGGTGGCCCCTCACACAGGGCCAGCAATGCAAAGAACCTCTTCATAAAGTTCACTGATTTCCTGAAGTCACGGGGTGTGACCTCACTCTTCACGTACCTTATAAGGTCACAGGACACTGTAACCAAGACTGAACTTGAGATCTCATCACTGATCGATACATGGATCGTCCTGGAGCATGTGAGGACCAACGGTGACTACAAGAGACTCCTCCGTATACTCAAGAGCAGAGGGATGAACCACTCAAGCAGCATCGCAGAGCTGAAATTCACTGAAAGGGGGATTCTACTCAAGGGGGGATCCTGGTGAGGCTTCAGTTAAGGCTCTACGTTGTGGGTGGGGATTACCTCTCAGACACAGCACTGAGCAACCTCAGGAAGCTTCTGGGGGATGACGCTGATATCGATGTGGTTGATGTTGCAAGATGCCCCCAGCTTGCAAGGGAGCATGGTGTTGTGGCCATCCCAACCCTTGAGAGGGTGAGACCCAAACCCAGAAAGAGGGTTATAGGTGACCTATCAGACAGAGAGGCCCTCAGAAAATTCCTTGGATACCCTCAACAGTAATTGAAAAGTTGAATATTAGGTGTTTTAAATTGAATCTCAATGAACACAGATCAAAGTGGCTTTCAAGGCTGAAACTCCCCGAGTTTAAGTCCATGATAGGCAATATGAAGAGAGGGGACCATATCTGCCTCATTTACGATGACGAGGATGAATGGATCGATGCGATCATCCCGTTCATCATGAATGGCCTTAAGGCAGGTGAGAGGTGCATATACATAACTGACGAACACGACCCTGATGAAGTGAGAAGAACTCTCATTGATTCAATACCGGATATAACCTCAGCGGAGACCAGGGGACAGTTTGTCCTGAAGGACAGTGGTGTTTATGCGCCCGGAGGAGTTTTTGAGCCTGAAAAAATGATAAGTTTGCTTGAATCAGAAGTTCAAAGGGCCCTTGCTGATGGTTTCAATGGTCTCCGTGTTACCGGTGAGGCCACATGGATTCTTAGGGATATCGATGGAAGTGAACGTATAATCGAGTATGAAGCACTTCTGAAGGATTTTTTCAGTAAAAATGAATGTATAGCACTATGCCAGTACCGCAGGTCATGTTTCAAGGCGGAGACCCTGCGGGGTGTGCTCCTAACCCACCCCCTCATTGTGTGGAAATCAAGGGTTCACTGGAACCCCTACTACAAAATTGACCATAAGGCTGCCAGTGCCACTGGTGGGGAGCCTGAAGTTGAAGAATGGTTGAGGATTATTGAATTTGAAAGCGAACTTATCCGGAACATTGAAAACCTTGAGTACATTTTTGAGAGTTTCATAAACAATAGCCCCAGTATAGTATTCCTCAAGAACTCTGAGCTGAAGTATATACTCGTAAACAGAAATTTCTGTGAGTCCTTTGGTATGGAAAGAGATGAGCTACTGGGGAAAACTGATTATGAGATAATGGATACAGATGCAGCTAGGATATGTCAAGAATCCGACCTTAAGACCATTAAAAATGGATTATATCGCTCAGAAGAAACCCTAAGCGGTAAAATCTACGAGGTCAATAAGTTCTCCATCAAACTTCCCGATGGGAGTTTGGGTGTTGGTGGCTATGCAGTGGACGTGACCTCCAAGAGGAAGTATGAGAGAGAACTTGAAATCTCAAGAAACAACTTCATGGGTGTGGTTGAGGGGAGTCCTGACCCCCTCCTGATAGTTGATTCTGATGGAAGAACACTATATTTCAATTCTGCTGCAGAGGAATACCTCTCCATGACCCCCTCAAGTATTGGTGAAGTCGTTGGAGTTCCGCTGAAGGGGGATATTCAGGAAATAAATGTCATATCCTCTGACGGTTCTTTGAAAACAGCAGAAATGAGTGTAACCTCTGTTACCTGGGAGGGTGAAGAGGCCCTCCTCATAAGAATCCATGATATCACCCGCCTACGGGAATATGAGAGGTCCCTCAGGAAGTCACTTAAGGAGAAGGAGGTGATGCTCAGGGAGATACATCACAGGGTCAAAAACAACCTCCAGATAATATCCAGCCTCCTTAACCTCCAGAAATACTGCATTGAAGATGAGAGGGCTGCTGAAGTATTCACCGATAGTGTCAACCGTGTCAAGTCCATGGCCATGATACATGAGAAGCTATACCAGTCAAAAAGCCTGGCTGATCTACCATTTTCCGATTACATAGTTGACCTGGTATCTGAGATCAGGTCAAATTATCCTGAAAAAAGGATATCTGTGAGTTACGATATGGAGGACATTCACCTGGATATAAACAGGGCCATACCTGCAGGTTTAATAGTCAACGAGGCTGTCACCAACGCCATGAAGCATGCTTTCAAATCAGAGGGCAAACTCATCATACGCCTCTTTTTGAGGGAGGGCATGGTCCATGTGGAGGTTGAGGATAACGGACCCGGTCTTCCAGCCACCTTTGATACGGATACCGACGGCGGCCTTGGCATGGATCTTATGAGAAACCTTGCGGGGCAGCTTGATGGTGAACTCAGAATCAGTGGGGATGACGGCGTGCGTGTGAGCCTTGTTTTCCCGCTTTAGAAACTGAATTTTAAGGGAGGCGGCAGTTTGAAGATGGAAGCTGATGCTTACACTGCAACTATGGTCAGTGGCCTCGCAGTGATCCTCATGGCGGCTTTCAGTGCGGTGGCCGGGATCCATGATGTCTCTTCAATGCTGTTCCTTGTCGGCGGACTCCTTGTAGCAGGTGGCTTCATGCCCCAGAGGTCAATTAAAGATGGGCATCTTGTGATGGGGGCGGCTTATGGGTGGTATGTAAGCCTTGTTTTCATCTCTTTCCTCGCCTTCTCCATTAGTTACACTGGAAGAACCCTCGGTGCTGCTGAGGTACTCGGTCTTACTGCATCCCTTATGGTTATCACTATGCTCCTATCATGGGCTTACCTTTCATGGAAGGGGTGATCTGTGTACCATAAAACCCCTCCTGTCCTTGAATGAAAAACTGGGCCCATAAGACCCCATTAAAACGCCACAGACTGCTTCAATGAGCTATTCGCTTTTTCTGGAAAATGATAAATAAGCCGGTTTACATATTATTACCCGGTGAGGTGCATGATATTTGAGATAATAAAGTCTGAGGGGCTATCCCATAATTCCTATTTTCTTGCATCGGGTGGTGAGGCTGCTGTTGTGGATCCAAGAAGGGATGTGGATGTGTACCTTGAACTTGCAGAAAAAAACAGCGTGAATATCAGATACATATTTGAGACCCATAGGAACGAGGACTACACCATCGGATCCATGGAACTGGCGCGGTATGTGGATGCCGAGATACTCCACGGGGCGAATCTGGATTTCAGGTATGGCACCTCTGTTGTGGAGGGTGACACCTTCAGTCTGGGAAACCTTGAACTGGAGGTCCTGGAGACACCGGGCCACACCTATGAGAGCATCTCTGTAGCGGTGAGGGACCGGAGCGTTTCAGATGATTATCTGATTGTATTCGTGGGTGATGTATTATTCGCAGGTGAAACAGGGCGTGTTGATTTCTTTGGACCTGAAAAAATCCCTGAAACCGCTGGGTTGCTCTATGATAGTATACATGAGAGGATACTACCCCTGGGGGACCATGTTGTGGTCTGCCCGGCCCATGGGGCGGGTTCGGTCTGTGGGGCTGACATAAGGGACATGGACACTACAACTGTGGGGTATGAGAGGCTCACAAACCCCTACCTCCAGATGGGGAGGGATGAGTTCATTGAGCACAAGATGTCCGAGAGGCTCTACACACCCCCATACTTCAGGAGGATGGAGGAGAACAACCTTAGGGGTGCCCCTGTGGAGAACCCCAACCTTGAAGCCCTCCCTGTCCCTGACTTCAGGGAACTCATGAATGAAGGCGCCCAGGTGGTTGATGTCCGGACCCCCACAAGCTTCTCATCCGGCCACATACCCGGAAGCCTGAACATCTGGCAGGACGGCTTCGCGGCCTTTGCAGGGTACTTCCTCAACTACGACGACCCTGTACTGGTGGTGGATGATGGAGGTGGCGTTGAATCTGTCAGGAGGTCCCTCCTAAGGCTCGGCTATGATAACATGGCAGGTTACCTTGCAGGGGGATTCCCCTCATGGTACATGGCTGGACTCAATTTCAATGCCCTAAGGGCCATAAGCGTCCATGAACTCAGAGAACTCAGGGGTGACCTCTTCCTGCTTGATGTGCGTAAGATCACAGACAGGGAAAGGTTCTACATTGAGGGCTCAGAGCACATCTGGGTGGGGGATCTCCCTGATAACATTGACATGATCCCCGAGAAGGATGTGGTTATATACTGTGATTCTGGTTACAAGTCAACGATAGCCGCCAGCATACTCGAGAGGCATGGGTTCAGTGCCACAACTGTACTTGGGGGTATCGGGGCCTGGCTGAGGGCTGGTTACCCCGTCGTGGAGGTGTGAGTGATGGGTATAGTTAAGATTCCCCTCATGAGCAGGGAGGAGTACGATGAGTTCATAATGGACAACTTCATGAGCAGGATAGCCTTCAACGGTGACTATCCATACATAGCACCCTTCCTCTATGTATTTGATGGGGAGCACATCTACTTCCTATCAACAAGGTACGGCAGAAAGATAGAACTCCTCAAGAAAAACCCCTACGTCGCAGTGGAGATAGAACACTATGATGAGGACCTATCAGATTACCGTTTCGTTACACTGCAGGGCCAGATAGTCGAGGAGAAGGACCCCTCAACCAAGAAGAGGGTTAAAGGGATGTTCGCTGACCTCATAGAGAAGCACGGCCTATCAAGGAACATCCTGAAGGCCCTCGGTCATTCGCCTGAGGATCCCCTGACATGCCTTGTGGAGATGGACCGTTCCTATGTATGGAAGCTGGTCGATGTGGTTGATATTGTGGGCATAAAAAGCGGTGAGTAGGCTTCAATAAGAATGAAACCTCATTGGAGATTCTATCGCGTCAATAAGTAATGTGGTTCCAGGTGGCTGACCACCTGGAACAGGTTAGGGGGGTTAAATGTAGAAAAAGTTTAGGGTGTTGAAGGAGTTAAATGAAGGTTGGGGGGATGAACATCTACTCCTTCACCTACCCTATTGTTTCCTACCATTCACATACACTAAAGGTTTTTTGTGAATAATTTCACCCATTCGCATCTTTTTTGTGACATCTAAATTACCATGCCAGCCATACCTGTTACGGTGCCGCTTCCGGCAGCGAATGCCAGGAACGTCACCGCCATCCCCACCTTTATGAGTCCTGAAACACGTGATGCAGTTTCCCTATCCTGACCTTTAAGTATCATGAAGGCTGCCCTCAGAAAGAAAAGCACTGCAACTGCAAGGACCGGGATGTAGAGGATTGAGAATATCCCTATAATGTAAAGGCTTGGGCTTGTAAGGCTTGCTGATAACATGAAAGCTGCCGCAAGGATCCCTGAAACCCTCATACCATGTGTTATGGGGAGTGTGGTTGCACCCTCAACCAGGTCCCCCTCCATGTCCTCCATGTCCTTGACTATCTCCCTGGCCATGGTCATGAGGAAGGCGTAGGTTCCAAGGTAGAGGGATGCAGATAACTCATCGACAACTATACCACCAAAGACGAAGCTCATCCCTGTGAGGAAGGATATGGTTATGTTGCCAACAAGGCACCTCTTCTTGAGGCTCCATGCATAGTATACCATGAGCAGGGAACTGGAAACCACCACAAGACCCGGTAGAGGGCCCAGGTAGAATCCCAGTGCTGACGCCAAAACAAAAAGTAAGACAGAATATGTGCCAGCGGCCCCTCTTGTGATCCTCCCTGAGGGTATGGGGCGTGATGGCCTGTTAACTCTGTCAATTTCATGGTCAAAGTAGTCATTTATCACATTACCTGCGCCTGTGGCGGTGAAAACAACTATGCATGCGAGGAGAACATCAACATCAAACCTGCCGGCAATGAGGGCCATGAGTATAACGGTTATTACAGCCATGACAGCGTTTACGGGTCTCAGTATTTCAATGTAAGGGTTCATGCCAAAAACCTCCATCCAGCTCTATCATATAAAGACTTGAATTACTCCCAGCTTTTACATGTATCAATCATGATAAATCAAAAGCCACTTATACCTTGAACTACTCCATAATTCCTATGAGCGGCAGTGACATTCTTGGACTTCTGATGGTATATCTGTATGTTGCGGTTTTACTGATTGTATCTGAGAGGCTCCTTGGTGATAGACCAAACCTGAGCCGGAAATTTGTACATATAATGGTTGGTAACATCCTATTTATATTACCCCTCTTTGATAGCCGCATGGTTATAACATTCCTGGCGGCGGCGCCATTCATACCCCTCACATTCCTCATAAGCCCCTACTCCCCACTGAAGATAAAACACAGGGCCTCCTCCTATGGCCACGGCCTAGGCCTCGTCTACTACTCCATGTCCTGGACCGTGCTGGCCTACCTATTCTTTAACACCCCATGGGTCACAGGTATAGGGATAGCAGCCATGTCCTATGGCGACGGCCTTGCAAGCCTGATAGGTGAGAGGTTCGGCAGGACAACCTTCAGTGTACTGGGGGACAGGAAGAGCCTGGAGGGCTCCCTGGGGATGTTCCTGACACTCATTGTGACGCTGCCCGTCGTCCTCCTCTACTACTCACAGAACATAGCCCCACTGGTCATAGTGGGGGTTGCCCTGGTATCAACGCTACTGGAGGCCCTCACCCCCAGGGGCCTTGACAACCTTACAGCATGCTTCGGGGCAGTTGCAGCCTACCTAATCCTCGGGGGGGTGGCTGTTTGAGGTTCATAGTCATTGATGGCCTTGACGGGGCAGGAAAGGACACCCACGCCGAACTCATAAGAAAAAGGTACCTTGAGCGTGGTGAACGCGTAATATTCAGGTCCCACCCTGAGGAGGATAACCCATACGGTCGAAGAGCCAGGAAGGCCCTCCTCATGGGTGGAAAGGTTAACCATATAAAGGCCGCAGTGTTCTATGCCCTGGACGTCATAAGGTCCCTCTGGAAGTACCACTGGCGCTCCAATCCCGGCCCCGACACCCTGATATTCTCAAGGTACCTCATGGGTGTGGCCTACCTGCCGGGGCCCCTGGCATCAATACTGTACCGCCTCCTCTCAAGGGTCCTTCCCACCACGGAGTACATGTTCTTCCTTGACGTATCCCCTGAGGAGTCCCTGAGAAGGTTAAGGGAGAGGGATGAGCATGAGATGTTCGAGAACCTGGAGGACCTCACAAAAACAAGGGAGAAGGCACTCAGACTTGCCAGTGGCTGGTACATAATAAACACAGAGGACCCCATAGCTGATGTGCAGCGAAGGATAGACGAGATACTTGACCTCCTGGATGGTGATGCCTCTGAAAATTATCTGCCTTGTTGAGGACACCGCAAAGGATCCCATGATGGGCGAACATGGCCTCTCACTGTACATCGAGTCTGACATCAGGATACTCTTTGATATGGGGCAGAGCAGACTCTTTGCAGAGAATGCCAGGAGACTGGGCATTGACCTCAGGGAGGTGGATGTGGCAGTTATATCACACGGCCACTATGACCATGGGGGTGGACTCAGACATTTCCTCGAAATCAATCACCATGCAGATGTCCTCATTGGGGAGGGGGCATTCACACCACGCTATGCAATTAATGGTGACTGGCGGTTCATAGGCATTGAGGAAATCCACGACGACAGGATAAAGTTCATCTCTAAAACTGAGAGCTTTCCAGGTTTCACGCTTATCCGGGACTTTGGAGATCTTTTCGAAAGACCCTCAGGCAACAGAAAACTCTTTGCATGTTTAAATGGCGAACCTGTTCCTGACAGGTTTTCCGATGAACTGGCCATTGTCATTGAAGAAGAGGGTCACCTTAACCTCATAACTGGTTGCTCCCACAACGGCATACTCAACATTGTCAGTAAGGCCTCTGATATCTTTCATAAACCCCTGGATCTTCTTGTGGGTGGTTTCCACCTTGAGGGACCCTCAGAGGGGGTTGCATCCACGCTCAGAGAGTTTGTTAGGGGCCCGGTCTACACTGGCCACTGCACATCAGAGGAGGCACGACTCGGTCTTGCTGAGGGTCCAGTTAATTTCAATCCACTCCAGACAGGCACGGAAATCATCACATGAGAGATCTTATTAAAGGAGACGTGCAGATATAATACCATGAAGCGGGCCGTCATCCTCATGCTAACGTTAATACTAATTCAGGGAGCATATGCACACCAGCCCCGGCTTGTGAGCACTGGGGAGGTTACAGTCAAAAACCCCGAGGTGTCACAGGCATTCTATGGTAAACTTGAGGGGGAACCCGTCTACTTCAGGGTTGATTCAGGGAGACCCTTCAGACTGTATGTTAATATTCTGGTTCCGCTCTCCCCCGATGCAGAGGCTGTCTCTGTGGATATAATAAGGGATGGTAAGGTTATAGGGACACTTGATGGTAACCTGAGTTCCTGGAGCCCCTACTTCGAGGAGTTTGGTGGTGACAGTTACTTTAAGGGCCCTGAATTCAACAGGACCGTTGGGGCGGGCACGTACTACCTCAGGGTGAGTAATCAGAATAACAGGGGGAGCTACGTCCTTGCTGTGGGGGAGGAGGAATCCTTCCCACCGGATGAGGCCCTGAACGCCATTTTCCTTCTCCCCATCCTCAAGTCAGAGGTGTTCGGTGTTCCCGTACTCCTTAACATCCTCCAGTTTCTGGGCATGGCCATGGGGATGGGGTCATTCCTTGTGCTTATCCTCCTCTCATGGCGCGGTTACCTTTCAGAGGAGGAACACCGGGACATCAGATGGATTCTCTGGGCAGGGATCCTTTTAATCGTTACAGGATGGATACCCACCCACCTCAGAAATCCGCTAAATATAATGGGAAACCTAATTAACCTTTCACTAATTTTAATCGTTATACTTACCTGGAGGTTTGATAAGGGGCTTCCAGAACACAGTAAGTTCAGGGAAAGTGTCCTACTTGCCTCATGGATAATCCTGATTATTCTAAGGGCCTCAATCATGAATTGGTGATCCCACCAGAAACGGGGCGAAACATTTAATAGTTTAATATGCAAATCTTAAAAAGTAAGTTGATCAATTTATAGCCTTGATTTTATGATTATCACAAATCTCTGAAAGGTGTTTCAATTGGATAAGATAAAGATTGCAATAGTCGGTGTGGGAAACTGTGCCAGCTCCCTGATTCAGGGGATATACTATTACCGTGACAAGGATGCCCGTGATTCAATAGGACTCATGCACTGGGATATTGGGGGTTACAGACCAGGGGACATTGAGGTTGTGGCGGCCTTCGATGTGGATAAGAGAAAGGTCGGGAAAGACGTGAGTGAGGCCATATTCGCACCCCCCAACTGCACGACGGTATTCTGTGATGATATACCCAAGATGGGTGTTGAGGTATCCATGGGGCACGTTCTTGATGGTGTGGCGCCCCACATGAAGGATTACCCTGAAGACCAGACATTCGTTGTAGCAGACGCCGAACCCGTTGATGTTGTTGAGGTCCTCAGGGAGAGCGGGGCTGAGATATTACTCAACTATCTACCCGTGGGATCAGAGGAGGCTGCAAGGTTCTATGCTGAGTGCGCCCTCGAGGCCGGGGTTGCCTATATAAACAACATGCCTGTCTTCATAGCCAGTGACCCTGAATGGGCAGCCAGATTTGAGGACAGGGGGATACCGATTGTTGGTGATGATATAAAGGCCCAGCTCGGAGCCACCATAACCCACAGGACCCTGGCAAACCTCTTCAGGAAGAGGGGTGTCAGGCTTGATCGGACCTATCAGATAAACACCGGTGGGAACACTGACTTCCTCAACATGCTCAACCGTGACAGGCTTGACTCAAAGAAGGAATCCAAGACTGAAGCAGTTCAATCAATACTGGGTGAGGAACGGCTGGATGAGGAGAACATCCACATAGGCCCCAGCGACTACATACCCTGGCAGAAGGATAATAAGATCTGCTTCCTCAGGATGGAGGGTAGGCTCTTCGGGGATGTCCCAATGAACCTTGAGCTGAGGCTGAGTGTTGAGGACTCACCCAACTCTGCCGGATGCGTCATCGACGCCATAAGGTGCTGTAAACTTGCAATTGACCGTGGAGTGGGAGGACCCCTCACATCAATATCAGCCTACACAATGAAGCATCCGCCGGTGCAGTACACCGATGATGTGGCTGCCAGTATGGTGGATGAGTTCATTGAGGGTAAAAGAGAGAGATAAACAGGATAATCAATTCTGTTGATAATCCAAAGAAAAAATAAACCATCTTCAATCAAAACTATTTTTATAAAAAGGAGTTATCTGGGTTGAGGGTCAGTCCTCCTCAACCTCTATGCACTCATTTGGACATACGTCCATGCATACCTCACATTCATTGCACTCCTCAGGGTGCTGGACCTTGAGTTTACCGTCAACTATTATGAGTACCTCCATCGGGCATACATCGACACATTCTCCGCATGCATCACATTCATCATAATCTATGATTATCTTTGCCATTTTGATTCTCCCTTAAAATTCGTTGTAAATTTAATGGTTAGGATTAGTATCTCATTCCTTATAACCATTTCAGGCTTGGGATAAATTTATGGATAATTAATACATCTGGTGTGTATTTAAGGAAGTTCCTACTATGTATATAAAGGATTAACTGATCTCATGAGAGGGTCACGATGAAAGGGATAAAGGTCGTTGAAACAGCATTCAGGGATGCGCACCAGTCACTTCTTGCAACTCGCCTCCGGACAAGGGACATGATACCCATCGCAGAGGAGATGGACAGGGTTGGTTTCTTCTCACTGGAGGCATGGGGAGGCGCAACCTTCGATACCTGCATACGTTACCTGAACGAGGATCCATGGGAGAGGCTGCGGGAACTCAAGGAGCACATAAAGAGGACTCCCATACAGATGCTCCTCCGTGGTCAGAACCTGGTGGGTTACAAGCACTACCCCGATGACATCGTAAGGAAGTTCATTGAGAAGTCATATGAAAACGGCGTTGATGTGTTCAGGATATTTGACGCTCTCAATGACCTCCGCAACATGGAATATGCCATAAAGGTTGCCAGGGAACAGGGCGCCCATGTCCAGGGGGTTATCTGCTACACCATAAGTCCCTACCATACACTTGAAAGTTACGTGGACTTTGCAAGGGAACTTGAGGCCCTTGAATGTGACTCAGTTGCCATTAAGGATATGGCAGGTTTAATTTCACCTCACGATGCCTACGAACTTGTAAGTGCCCTTAAAGAGGAAACAGACCTCATGGTAAATCTTCACTGCCACTGTACAAGTGGTATGACACCCATGAGTTACTATGCGGCCTGTGAGGCGGGGGTTGATATCCTTGACACCGCAATATCCCCCCTATCATGGGGTGCATCACAGCCTCCAACCGAGAGCCTCGTTGCTGCCCTCAGGGACACCCCCTATGATACCGGACTCGACCTCAAGATCCTGAAGAACATCAAGAAGTACTTCGAGGAGATCAGAAAGAAGTACAGCAGTATACTGGACCCCATCGCCGAGCAGATCGACACAGACGTCCTTATCTACCAGATACCCGGGGGTATGCTATCAAACCTTGTTGCACAGCTCAAGGAACAGAACGCCCTTGACAGGTACGAGGAGGTACTTGAGGAGATGCCCCGTGTCAGGAAGGACATGGGTTACCCGCCACTTGTAACCCCAACGAGCCAGATAGTGGGTATACAGGCTGTTATGAATGTCCTGAGTGGTGAAAGGTACAGTATGGTCACCAATGAGGTGAAGGACTACTTCAGGGGACTCTACGGTAGGCCGCCCGCACCTGTAAATGAGGAGGTTGCAAGGAAGGTAATCGGCGATGAGGAGCCCATCGACTGCAGACCCGCAGACATCCTCAAGCCCCAGTACGAGGAGTGCAGGAAGAGGGGTGAGGAGATGGGCATAATAGAGAAGGAGGAGGACATACTGACCCTTGCACTCTACCCTGCCATAGCACCCAAATTCCTGAAGGGAGAGGTGGAGGAGGAACCACTAGAGCCCCCGGTGGAGGAAAGGGCACCATCCGGTGATGTGCCAACGGTCTTCCATGTTGAGGTGGACGGTGACGAATTCAATGTCAAGGTCGTGCCCACAGGATACATGACCATCGAGGAGGCTGAACCGGAACCTGTGGACGTTGAGGGTGCGGTCAGGTCAACGATGCAGGGGATGGTTGTGAAGCTGAAGGTCAGTGAGGGTGACCATGTGAATGCAGGGGATGTTGTGGCTGTTATTGAGGCCATGAAGATGGAGAACGACATCCAGACACCCCACGGCGGCGTTGTTGAGAGAATATACGCAGGTGAGGGTGAAAGGGTTGAAGCCGGTGATATCCTCATGGTCATAAAATAAAATTTTTATATTTTTTAATTACACCGTGGCCATAGCAGACACCTGCGGGTTCTGCTTCAATATGGGGGCCCATACCTAGTTTTATGTCCAGGATATTCCTCTGCATCCCTTTAACTCCTATGGGATTGCAATCATCTATTTCTCAGGACCCTTCTTCTATTAGGTAAATCCATGAAACAGCTGATCAGTGAAGATCCCAGATCCGCTCAATCCATGATGACATGATGATGCAGCCAGCGGCCGTGAGTAAACCCTCAAGGATGCCCCATGTTGCTGAATAGATCCCCATACTCACCACTGCCCTTATGAGGGGGAATACACCTGCAACCCCAAGCTGGATGCCTGTGAGGATACCTGCCAGCACATATGATGCAAAACCGGCGATGAAACCTGAAAGAACCCTCCTTCCCCCCAAACCCCAAGTTGCCCTGCTGTAGATGTAGAATCCAAGGAAACACCCAGGAACCCCCATACCGATCATGTTTGCGCCAAGTGATGTTACTCCACCAAAGCCAAAGAAGATGGACTGTACAAGCATGACGGCAGACATGAGGATAAATGCTAGGAAGGGACTTTTAAGGATTACTGAAAGCAGTGCGGCCCCGTTAAGGGTAAGCGGTACGCCGTAGGGTACAGGTATGCAGAAAGCCTGGATTAAGAAGATTAAAGGTGGTGCAGTTAACATGATCAGGAGGTAACCTGTAAAGTCTACATGTGTTCCCTCATCCCTCTTCATGGACAGAAGACCCCTTATAACCCATGCAATGCTCAGGAAAAGTACCACAGTTGCAATTACATTGTAGAATACCAGCTGCCAGGCAGGGATAAAACCATCAGGTATGTGCATTTACCATCACCTCAGGTGATAATATAATATGAATACATAAAAAAGTATTCCTTGATTCTCTCATCTAAGAAGTCTGAGGTTAAGGAGAAACATATGCTCCCCCACCTTCCCTCAGTTAAAAAGGTCTGTGTTCAGAAAAAAACTATAATAAGCCTCCAGTGTGAGGGGCAACCCTCTATTCAAGGTATTCTGTGGGATCCTCAACACCTGCAAGTTTGAAGGCCCTCCTCCTCCTCATACAGGACTCGCAGACACCACAGTGGACCTCACCTCCACTGTAACATGAGTAGGTCAACTCGAAGGGCAGAGCCAGATCAGAGCCAACCTCAACGATCTCCCTCTTGGTCATTCCTATAAGTGGAGCCCTCACCTCAACACCCCGGAGCGTACCTATACCCAACAGCCTGTTGAATGCATCAAGAAACTCTGCAGAGTTATCAGGAAAGGTATCGGCCTCCTCAAGGTCCCACCCCACTATAACTGCATCTGCATCCAGGGCCTCTGCAAAGGAAACACCAATAGCTGTAAAGACTATGTTCCTCCCGGGTACCCAGACCCTCCTTGCCGTCTCAAGGCACTCCTCCCTGTCATCAAGATCCGCTGGTGAGGGTATCTCACCCCCCGCTGTGAGGGCGGAACCACCAAGCCTTCCAAGCCAGGGGAGTTCAATGGTTGTGTGCTCAATGCCAAGGTGCTTCGCAAGTTTCCTGGCATGTTCAATCTCCATGGAGGCACTTCTCTGGCCGTAATCAAATGTTAAAGCGTGGATCTCATATTCAGATGCTAGCAGTGCTGTTGCAACTGCAGAGTCCATGCCAGCTGATAGTATGCTGATAGCCCTGCTCATTTCAGACCTCCCCATCCCTTATGTTTTACCAGTATGCTGATCAACCTAATCATCAGAAGCCTCCCTGTGTTCTACCAGTATGCTGATTGAGATTATCACCTCAGGCCTCCCCACCATTACTTTATTTTCCATTCTTATCCTCCATGAAGTTTCTGAACTGTTTCTCGGCCATTTCCATGACATCCCTTAGGGGTATTCCTGTCTCGAGTGATATCCTCCTTGCATCCTCGTATTCTATCCTTGCATTCACAACCCTTGAGCCCAGGAGGCCCACCTTGAACCTGGCCATTCTTCTCCCCTTTATATCAACCTCGACCTCCATGACTCTCCTCTCAAGGACGCCCCTGTGAACCTGGGGAAATATCCTCACACCAAGGGTTCCTGTCTCAGAGAATAGGCGTTTGAGTATCATTTCATGGTCATTTTCCCTGCATATAACCCTTATTAACTGTCCTGGACGGTTTTTCTTCATTATAACCGGTGTGAGTGTAACGTCAAGGGCCCCTGCATCCATGAGGCTCTCGAAGAGGTTGCCCAGGACCTCCCCGCTGAGGTGATCCACGTTGGTCTCAAGTAGCGTTACCGTGTCATGGTGCACAGCCTCTGAGCCCCTCACCACCCTCAGGACATTCGGGAAGTCAGGGTCCATGTCCCCTGCCCCGTAACCTGTGGCCTGGATCTCCATTGGAGGGTAGAACCTCCTGTATCCCCTCACCATGTTAACAAGGAGCGCGGCCCCTGTGGGGGTTGCAAGTTCCATTTCAACCGGGCCTCCAGTCACAGGAAAACCCCTGAGTATCTCAACGGTGGCCGGTGCAGGAACAGGTATCCTTCCATGGGCGCCATTCACTGTACCTCCCCCAACCGCCACAGGTAGCGTGTAGACCGTATCCCTGTGGAGGTTGAGGTCAAAGTAGGCGAATACAGACCCCAGGACATCTGCAACTGCATCGGCAGCCCCAACCTCATGGAAGTGGACCTCATCCAGTTTCACGCCATGCACCGTGGCCTCTGCCTGTGCCATGGTATGGAAGACCGCCCTTGCCATTGACAGCATCTCATCGTCAATGCCAGGATGGCTGATCTTCTCAAGGCGCTTTAAAAATTCCATGTAACCTATGCTGAGGGAGTCGTCTGCCCTCACATCCACGTGGGTTGCCCGGAGGCCTGACCTCTTAACCTCTGACACCTCCACGCTGGCCCCGCCGAAGTGGGATGCTGCCTCCTCCATGACCTCCGCTGTACGCTCAGGGTGGGCCCCCAAGTCCATGAGGGCACCCACCATCATGTTACCTGATACCCCTGCAAGCTGGGGGTCTATGACCGTTACCATTCAAGCACCGTTCTGATCACTCTGGTGGTGAATTGACTATTATTCTCCTTATGGGTATCTCTATTATGGTGTACTTCTCATCAGCAAGTTCCCTGCTGAACCTCGCCACAATGGGGTCAACGAGCTCCTCGTCAACCACCGAGCATACCAGGACCGCGTCCCTTGCATAGTCGTGTATGAGTGAGATTGCTGACTTGGGGTCCTCCTTGATTGAGAATCCCCTCCACTCCGTTGGGGAGACGCCCTTGTATTCAACTATGTAGAAACCTGTGACGCCCTCATCTGCCAGTATGTTCATGACGCGGCCCAGGTTCTCAACCTCCACGAATACCCGTAGATGCACCTTCATTAATATCACCCTATATAGATATGTGGTGTGTAGATAATAAATCTGATGAGGAATAAAATGATGCCGATACTGGTGTCTAGATAATCTCACTAAGAAGAATGGTGCTTATATCTGAAGGTGAAACCCTTGAATGAAAAGTTAAATCTTAACGGTGCAGAGGTTGTAATCGAATCTGATCTTGTGAGGGTAAGGGCAGAATCCGGGCTTGTGGCTGCCTCCAGAACCATCAGCACATCCACTGAGGTTACCCTTGAACTTTCAGGGATCCCTGAGGTTGCATGTGCAGGTAACGTGCTCTCGGTATTCTCTGCCGGAGATTTCCTCGACGTCCTCGTGGTGTGTGGGGAGCAGTGCGGTGACCGCATACTGGAAATCCTGCAGCTTGCTGTAAGGGAGGTAACATCGGCCCTGGGGTTACTCGCAGAAATCCTGGAGCCCAGGGTAACCGTGGTCTCCATGCCTGGTGATGGAGGGTTCAGTGCCCCTGACCTGGAAAAGTCCCTGAGGCTTTCATCTCAGAGGTTACTCCTTGAGGGCCCAGGGGTTGAGGAACTCCTGGAGCTGCACGGTGTGACAGCTGAGGCCATGGTCGATGCGGGTATGGAGCTCGTGGTTGGAGTTGAGGTCACAGATGAACTGAGGGAGAGGCTGCGTTCCGAGATAAGCCGTGCGCTGGGGGACCTGAACGTTTGTGTGCTGCTTGCCGCGGCACTGCATATTGAGGATGACATCAGAAGAAGGAGGCTGCTTGGAGTTGACCTCACAGATGACCCGGCCTACCTCTACAGTGATGAGGTGATAGGCATGGCGGTTGCCAATCAGGTGGCGGGCACCAAGGCAATATTCAACTTCAAGCGCTACGATGAGGAGAAACCAGGTGTGATAGGGGAACTCGGACCCATGGTGGATGATGCAGTCGCTGGACTCATAGCAGGCTGCATGTCAAGGCTGTTTGAGTGATGGTGGTTTTTCATGGATTTTCTGAGGAAATTCGCTGGTCTCATATCATTTTCAACCATATTCCCGGTGGGTTCAGAGGCGACCGTTGAGGAGATAGCCTCCCTCACACTCCACTGGCCACTTGTGGGGGCCCTCATAGGTGTCATTGTGGGTTCAGGAGGTCTTTTAGCATCCCTCATACTCCCCTACCCGGTGGTTGCCTGTGCCGCATATGCCCTTGCCATATGGTTCACCGGCTTCCACCACCTTGATGGCCTCATAGACATGGGTGACGCCCTCATGTCCCATGGGAGCTTCGAGAGGAAGATAGAGATAATGAGGGACCCCCGTATCGGTACCGGTGGACTGGGACTCCTCATTATGGTCTCCTCACTGACAGTGGCATCAGTATATTCCCTTCCATCAGATATCATATTCCAGGGCCTTTTAATTTCAGAGGTCTCTGCAAAGATATGCCTTACAGGGTGTGCACTGGTCTCAAGGCCCCTTGACAGTGGCACAGGGAGGCACTTCATAATTGCGGCCAGGAGCCCCCTCATAGTTCCCGTGTGGTTCCTCTGGTCAGCTGCAGCCTACCTGTTACTGGGGATCCCGGGGGCTCTTGGTGTTGCCGTGGCCGCTGCCTCGGGAGTATTCATCGGATTTACCGCGAGGAGAAACTTCTACTGGAGCACGGGTGATGTTCTCGGGGCCTCAAATGAGATTGGGAGGATGATGGGTCTCCTGGGGATTGCTGCAGCCATCCAGTTAACATGATTTTATACTGATTTATGGAGGTCATTATAATGGATATCAGGGTTTTAAGGTTAGGTCACAGGAAGTCACGGGATGCAAGGATCACAACACACGTGTGCCTCACCGCAAGGGCCTTCGGGGCATCTGAGGTCATACTGAGTGGTGAGGAGGACCCGAAACTCATGGAGGGCGTTGATGATGTTGTTAAGAGGTGGGGAGGACCCTTCAGGGTGAGTTACAGGAGAAACTGGCAGGGAGTCATTGAGTCCTGGAAGCAGGTGGGAGGGGAGGTGGTGCACCTCACAATGTACGGTCTCCCTGCAAGGGACGTTATACCCGACCTAAGGGAAAGCCCAGCAGGTAAACTCGTGGTTGTCGGGGGCGCCAGGGTCCCCGGGAAGGTCTACAGGCTTGCAGATTACAATGTTGGGGTGACGAATCAGCCCCACTCCGAGGTCTCATCCCTTGCAGTCTTCCTCCACATGCTCCTTGATGGAGGCGAATTCGACCTCAAATTTGAGAACCCCATGATAGAGGTTGTGCCCCAGGCCCACGGAAAGAAATTGATTGAGAGGGGAGGTGATGCTGATGCTCAGGGTGATAGATAAACTGGTTGTAAGGGAGATTCTAACAGGTATAAGGAGAAGGGGGATTGACCCCGCCAGTTTCAGGAAGGGCATATCTAATATAGGCCGCTACATGGCCTATGAATTCGCAGATACCCTCAGTTGGCGTGAGGTTGATGTTGAAACGCCACTGGGGGTTGCCTCAGGTGTTGAGATCACAGATAGAAACAGGATCGTTGTGCTGAGCATCCTCAGGGCATCACTTCCATTCACAGAGGGAGTTATGAGGGTTTTCCCTGAGGCAGAACAGGGAATAGTCGGGGCCTGCAGATCAGATGATCCTCCCTTCAATGTTTCAGTCGACTACCTGAGGGTCCCTGAACTGGATGGTAAGATAATGGTGATAGCAGACCCAATGCTTGCAACAGGTAACACGATTATGGGGATCCTCGAGTCCCTTGAGGCATACGGAACACCTGAGAGGACTGTCCTCTTCAATGTCATATCCTCAAGGCCGGGCCTTGAGAGGGTTCTTGAAATGGATATGGAGGTCTACACCTGCAGTGTTGAGGAGGAACTCAACGACAGGGGCTACATAGTCCCGGGGCTGGGGGATGCAGGGGACCTTGCATTTGGAAGGCCATCAGAATAGATAACAATAAAATGGGTGGTGATCCTAACATCCCAACCACCAGAACTGATCCCAGACAAAAAAATAATGGGTTTAGTGACTGATCATCAATCGTAGACTGACCTTCCGCCGGCTGCCGCCACTATGCCGGGTATCCCCTCAACTTTGAGCTCAAAGATGGCCTCCATGCCCTCTTCCTCAAATGCAGCGACTCTTCTTGATTTAATACGGCTTGTAAGGAGTGCTGCAACGGGTGGTGTTACAATGAAAACCGCCCCGGCATCACCAAGTGCCCTCACGGTTTCATCCTTAAGTTTTCCCTTACCTATGTGGACCAGCACCCCCCTTGATGCCAGGTAGGGCATGCTCTCCTCTATGTCCTCCTTGTTGCTGCTTGTGGGGGCTATTCCCGCCGGGCTTACTGCTGTGTGCATTATAGCAGCACCCCTCACATCAAATGGCTCCTCACCACTCTTAAGGGCATCCACAAGTTTAGGGAGCGCCGCATCCCTTCCAGTGTATATGGTGCCATCTATGATAACACGGTCTCCGGGGCTGAGCCCCTCAAGTTCCCTTCTAGTTGTGGGTGTAGATATCCTCATAATTACTACCATCCAGAGTCATTTAACAGCTGCAGATATCCTCATAATCACCATCAAGAACACATGAGTTCCAGATCTTTAATATCCATAGAAATATCAACTTTAATCTTCTAAATAAGGGTTTTAAGGTCCTCGAGGAATAGTTCAATGTGCTCCGCCTTGATGTGGGGCATGACAACAACCCTTATGGCTGGTGGGCATGCTGATACAGAGACTGCCCATCCCATCTCCTCGAGTCTGGAGGCAAGTTTCTCTGGACTCATGGATGGATGATTGAATGCGACTATGTTGAGTTCAGGTTCAATTACCGGTTCATACCCCAGATCCCTAAGGCCCTCATTCAACCTGGAGGTCACCTCCATCACCCTCAGGGCGAGTTCACGGTACCCGCTGCGGCCCATGTGCCTGAGGACCGCCCATGTTGCAGCTGCAGAGGCCCCGGTCCTTGTGCCGACTATCGTTGACTGCTGCTTCTCTGTGAGGTAGGGGGTCTCTATGCTCATGGCGTCCAGGTAGGTTTCGTCCCTGAAGAGTATGCAGCCACTGGGTATCGGGGCAAGGCCCATCTTATGGGGGTCTATGGTTATTGATGAGACACCAGGGAGTTTAAAGTCAAATTCAGGGAGTTCAAAACCAGCGTCCCTTAGGAATGGTATTATGAATCCCCCGAATGCTGCGTCAACGTGGAGGTGGATGCCATCCTCAATGCAGATATCTGAGAGCTCAGCTATGGGGTCTATCCTCCCCAGTTCAGTTGTCCCTGCAACCCCAACTATGGCCACGGTATTATCTGATATCATCTCCCTGACGGACCCCACATCGACACGGTAGTCCCTGTCCAGCTCCGCCTCCCTGAGTTCAAGACCCATTATATCCGAGGCCTTTCTGAAGGAGAAATGGGCGGATTTAGGGACGATTACCTCGGGTTTATCCGCTCCCGCCATGTTCCTGGCAGCCCTCATGGCCATGAGGTTGGCCTCGGTGCCCCCTGTTATTATGTGGCCAGCTGCAGCGGGTTCTGACAGGAGCTCCCCCAGCATCCCTATAACACAGGATTCCAGCTCCCTGGTTCCCCTGAAGAGCCCGGGGTCGCCAAGGTTGGACTCCAGGAAGTCACAGTAAACCCTTCGTGCAAGGGGGTGTGATGATGTGCACATGGATCCAAGTATTCTGCCTGAGGTGTAGGTCATGTCCCTTGACCTGAATTCCTCAAGAATTTCGAGGACCCTTTCCTCAGGGAGGCCCTTTTCATCCATTTTTACGCCCAGCAAAATTATGTGAAAAAAAGGTTTTAGAGAAGTTTTCTTGCCGCCTTAAGGAGTAGTCTCTGTTCTGCCCTTGCAACCGTCTTCCTAACCTCGGCAACCGCATCTGTGTTGGCGGATACACTGCTTATCCCGAGCTCCACCAGTTTCTCAACTATCCGCGGGATGCTTCCTGCCTGGCCACAGATGCTGGTTTTAACCCCGGCCTCATTGCATTTCTTTATAACCCTCTCAATGAGTTTGAGGACCGCAGGGTGACCCTCCGTGTAGAGGTCTGCCACATGCTCGTTGTTCCTGTCTATTGCAAGGGTGTACTGGGTGAGGTCATTTGTACCGAAGCTCACAAAGTCCACACCCTCTGCAATGAAGTCCTCGATTATAAGTGCGGCTGCAGGTGTCTCCACCATGATACCGAATTCAACGTCCCTGTGGGGCCTGAGACCCGCCTCCTCTGCTATCCTCTTGGCCTTCCTGAGTTCATCAGGGTGCTGTACGAGGGGTATCATTATGCCTATGTTGGTGTAGCCCTGCTCATGGAGTTTCTTTATGGCCCTGAACTCTGCCCTGAGGATCTCCGGCTCATCCAGCTCCCTGCGTATACCCCTCCAGCCCAGCATTGGGTTGTGTTCGTAGGGTTCATTCTCACCACCCTCAAGGGTTTTGAATTCATCTGTGGGGGCGTCAAGGGTCCTGTACCATACGGGGCGTGGGTAGAATTCATCTGCAACCTTGAGGATGTTCTCTGCGAGGATCCTGACAAGTTCATCCTCACGTCCGTCCTCTATGAACTTCCTTGGGTGGACGCCGGTTGTGAGCATCATGTGTTCGGTCCTCAGAAGTCCAACACCATCTGCACCTGTTGCTGCGGCCTTCCTTGCAGCCTCGGGCATGCTCACATTAACCTTGACCTCTGTAACCGTGAGTATGGGTGATTCCACGGTCACGGATTCCGGGGCAGACTCCTTCTTCTCCTCCTCCACAACGCGGCCCTCGTAGACGAGTCCCTTATTACCATCGATGCTGACAACCTGGTTCTCACTGAGAACCCCGGTTGCATTGCCTGTACCAACAACACAGGGTATTCCAAGTTCCCTTGATACTATCGCAGCATGACAGGTGACACCACCCTCATCTGTTATTATACCGCTGGCCCTCTTCATTGCAGGCACCATGTCAGGGGTTGTCATGACCGTGACCAGGATGTCGCCAGCCTGTATCTTGTCCAGTTCATGGATCTCCCTTATTATCTTGACCTTGCCTGATGCAAGGCCAGGGCTTGCCCCGAGACCCCTGAGTATCACATCCCTTGATTTGACCTCTCCTTCCTCCACGGCTTCCCCGAGGGTTGTTATGGGCCTTGACTGTAACATGTAAACCTCCCCATCCATTATGGCCCATTCGGTATCCTGTGGTGAGCCATAGTGATCCTGTATCCTTCTGCCCATCTCTGAAAGGGCAGCTATCTCCTCATCAGAGAGGACCCTCCTGTTTCGAAGTTCAGGGGGGACCTCCTTTTTCACTGTCCTTCCATCCTCCCTTGTGAACATCACGTTCTTCTCACCAACAGTGAACTCAAGGAGTTTACCTGTGTTCTTATCAACCCAGTAGGTATCGGGGGTCACTGAACCTGAAACAACAGCCTCACCGAGACCCCATGACCCCTCAATGAGGATCTTATCCTCCCCTGTTGATGGGTGGACGGTGAACATGACCCCTGCCTTTTCAGCGTCAACCATCTCCTGGACAACAACCGCTATGTAAACCCTGGAATGGTCGAAGTTGTTCTCCTCCCTGTAAAAGATGGCCCTTGCCTCGAACAGGGATGCCCAGCACTTCCTGACATAATCCATGACATCCTCGGCGCCCCTTATGTTGAGGAAGGTGTCCTGCTGACCAGCGAATGATGCCTCGGGGAGGTCCTCTGCTGTGGCTGAGGAACGTATGGCAACGTACACATCATCCTTTCCTATTCTCTGGCAGAGTGCATTGTATGATTCTATAATGAGTGTCTGTATATCCTCGGGTATCTCTGTGGATGTTATTATATCCTTTATCTCAGCGGATACCCTCTGCAGTTCCTTTGTATCATTGACGTCAAGGCTTTCAAGCATGTCCATTACAATGGGCTGTAGTCCCGTGTCTGTCATGAACTTGTCATAGGTTGCCGCTGTCACCACGAACCCCGGGGGAACCGGTATGCCCGCCTGTGTAAGTTCACCCAGGTTTGCACCCTTTCCGCCGGCGATTCCCACATCATCCTTACCGAGTTCCTCAAAAAACGCCACATACTTAACCATTTTATCCCCTGAACTAGTTGGTGTCTTAAAAATGTGAATGTGAAAAAAAATTAGAATTTTATTTTACGAGTTCCTCGCCCCTGTCAATCACAATCCTGCATGGAACAGGGAACTTCATTGCAGCCCTTCTTAGGGCTTCCTTGGCATCCTTGAAGTTCTTCTTGTTTGTCTCGATTGTGATTATCTTCTGGTTTTTCTTAACAAGGGCCACAGTGCTCACCGGTTTCCCGAATGCCTTCCTCATACCGTCCTGGACACGGTCAGCCCCTGCCCCTGTCGCCATGGGGTTTTCACGGACTATGTGATGGGGGTAGACCCTTATCTTGAGGTGGTAACCCATCCTACCGGCCTTCCTCTGCATGTAACGGTTTGAGGCTATCCTGGCTGCCTCCAGGGCATTGTGGGTTATCTGGGTTGGTGCCTTAACAGCAACGCTCAGTGAAATCGGGAATTCAGCTGAGAGGTTACCCATATCATATTGAACTATCTTTGAACCTGGAATCTTCTTGATGTACTCTCTTCTCGTGTATGCACGAACCATGAATAATCCTCCTGTAATCATGTCCATGAGAATAACTATGAAATGAGTATCTCGGTAACCATTAATAAATATTGTCTTGAAAGCCAAACAGTTAATAAATCCAACCTGAAAAATATAAGGATACATATAATTAGCAGGGATGGTTTTTAAAAGTTTCCATGGTGTCATCATGAAGATAGCCATAACCGGTAAGGGTGGGGTGGGCAAGACAACCATAGCCGGCACCCTTGCCTGCATATTCTCTGGGAAATTCAGGGTCTTTGCCATTGACGCCGACCCCGACATGAACCTTGCATCCAGCATAGGTATAAGTGAGGAGATAACACCCATATCCCGGATGAGGGACATTATAAGGGAGCGGACTGGAGCAGAGCCAGGTTCATCCTTTGGTGAGGTTTTCAAGCTCAACCCAAGGATAAGTGACCTTCCAGATTCACTCTCCATCCAGCACCCCCGGCGACCCAGCCTCCGGGTGATGGTGATGGGTACAGTGGAGCATGGTGGCGATGGGTGTGTCTGCCCTGCATCAGTGCTCCTCAAGGCCCTGCTCCGTCACCTGATACTCAGAAAGGATGAGATGGTGATCCTTGACATGGAGGCCGGAATAGAGCACCTCGGGAGGAGGACCGCGGAATCCGTTGATCTTATGGTGGTGGTTGTTGAACCCGGCCTCAAATCACTTGAAACAGCATCCCGGATAAAGAAACTCGCAGCCGATATCGGGGTTAAGAGAATAATGGCCATAATCAACAAGGTCTCGGGAAAGGAGGATGAGGAATTCATGCGTGAAAGGCTGGAGGCGGCTGGAATTGACGTCCTTGGCTGTGTACCCTCGGATAAAACCGTTGTGGTGGCTGACATGAGGGGCGAGCCCCTTGCAATGCATCCAGAATCGGCTGCCTTCAGGGCCATAAGAGAAATCTCCGAGAGGATAGCCTCAATGGAGAGCTAAGTGGAATGAGAGTATAGCGTCAGTATGGAGGACTGGAATGAGGATATCAGTAACCATAGAAGCGGAATACGAATCAGGGGAGGAAGCCAGGATAGTTATGAAGGCACTTGAACCCGAAAACAGATCATACGTTGAATCTGAAATTGAAGGATCAAAGGTAAGATTCACCATGGAATCAGATTCCATCGGAACAGCCCTGAACACGGCAGATGACCTCATATTCTCCGAGATGATAGTCGAAAAAATGATGGGCTTTAAATCAGAGCATGAATGAACCGGTTGAATCAGAAGCATGTGGTGATTGGATGAAGTTCAAACTTAAGGGAATAATAAAACTCAGCAAAGAGGTTCCAGAGGCAGAGAAGGACATTGAAGAGTTTCTGAAAGATGCGGAAAAAGACCTTCTCAGGAGGGGAGTCCCTGAGGGTCAGGAGGATGAGGCTTCACATGTAAAATCATGGGAGCTCAGTGGAGACACACTGAAAATTGAGATGGAATCAGGAAGACGTGTCAGGGCCCATGATGGTCTTCTGAGACTCAGAAAGCCCCTGGGACAGCTCCTTGGGCCCCGCTACAGGGTCGGTGTGAGGGGTGTGAAGGTGGAGGACTACACACTTGAAATGGATGCCCCTGGGGTATCAGAAATCCCGGGCCTCAGGGAGCTGCCATTCGTGGAGGACGCAGATATCTCAGAGAACACCATAAGGGTGAGATTCCAGCCCCTTGATGAGTCAGACCTCAGGAAACACGTTGTGGACAGGGTCGTGAAGCACGCCCTCAGCCTCGTTGAATCCTCACAGGACCTCACAACCAGGGTCACAAGGGCAACCCCCGGTGAAATAGTTGCAAGAAGTGAAAAAAGGGAGTTCTTCTTTGATGGAGACCCCACAGAGGAGGCCATGAGACTAGGGTGGGTTAAGAAATTTCCAGGGCGTGGACAGTGGTTCTACGGGCCCCAGATAACCGCCCTGCACCGTGCACTGGAGGAGTTCCTGATTGAAAGGATAGTGAAGCCCCTGGGATTCGTTGAGTGCCTCTTCCCAAAACTCATACCCCTTGATGTTATGAACAGGATGAGGTACCTTGAGGGCCTGCCTGAGGGGATGTACTACTGCAGCGCACCAAGCAGGGACCCTGAAACCTTTGAGGAATTCAAGAATCAACTCATCATAAACAGGGAGGTGCCCATGGACCTCCTCAAGAGGGGTCTGAAGGATCCGGGATACGTCATTGCACCGGCCCAGTGCGAACCATTCTACCAGTTCCTCTCACATGAGGTGGTGAATCTGGATGACCTCCCCATAAAGTTCTTTGACAGGAGCGGCTGGACCTACAGGTGGGAGGCAGGGGGAGCCAAGGGCCTTGACAGGGTCCATGAGTTCCAGAGGATAGAACTTGTATGGCTGGCATCCCCCAGGGACACCGAGGAGATACGCGACCGCACCGTTGAACTCTCATATGAAGCCGCCGATGAACTGGAACTTGAATGGTACACAGAGGTGGGGGATGACCCATTCTACCTTGAGGGCAGAAGGGTTGAGGAGAGGGGAATAGAGTTTCCTGATGTCCCCAAATATGAGATGAGGCTCTCACTACCAGGTCAGGAGAAGGGAGTGGCGGTTGTATCTGCCAATGTCCACGGGACACACTTCATTGAGGGATTCTCAATCAGGGAGGCCCGTAACATGAACATATGGACCGGATGCACAGGTATAGGTCTTTCAAGGTGGATATATGGTTTTCTGGCCCAGAAGGGCTTTGAGACTGATAAATGGCCGGAGTTCATAAGGGAGCGGGTTGAAGGTGTTGAGGCCCCCCGTATAGTTACCTGGCCCGGCAGGGATTGATCCGAGGTGGTCATTTGAACTGTGACAGACACCCTGAACGTGAAGGTGTGGCATCATGCATCATATGCGGGAGGATACTCTGCGAGGAGTGCCGTCTGAAGCTTGGAGGGAAGAATTACTGTGAGAGGTGTGCCGATAAACTGTTCAGGGAGCGGGTTGAGGTCGGTGAAGAGAAAAGGAAGGGGATGGGTCTCGGGGTTAAGATACTCATTGCCATCCTCATAATCCTGGCTATCCTCTCTGTTCTATCATACCTGATTTACAGTGTGTACCTTGCACCATACTATGGCAGCCCTGAAAACGTGCTCAGGATACTCATGAATGACCCTGAGAGGATAATCAGATTCCTGGGGACAAGGATATCCACCTAAACCCTCCTGGGGTATCTGGGCTCCCTGAACTCTATCATGAATGATGTGCCCCCGGCCGACTCAAAGGTGAGTGTACCGTCAAGCTGCCTCACAAGGCCCCCAACAAGATCCAGACCAAGACCCGCGTTTTCCTTAAGGCTGAAGCCCTCTGGAAGGCCCCTCCCATTATCACTGACCCTGAGAAGGAAGGCATTACCGGTATCCTCGAGGGATACCCTGATGGTTCCGCCATCATCGAATGCATGCCTCAGGCTGTTTGATACAAGTTCATTTAGAATGAGTCCCAGCGGGACTGCCGTTTCAATGTCGAATTTCACATCAACAATGTCCACCTCAATCTGGACACCGGAACTGTGCATGTCGCGCAGGTAGGATAGGAGCCTTTCTGTGTAGGATGCAAAGTCTACTGTGCTGGCCTCTGGATTGGAGAGAAGGAGCTCATGGACCAGGGCCATCGCCCTTATCCGAAGCTGCAGAGCCCTCATGAGTTCACAGAAATCCTGATCCATTCCCCGTGCCTGGAGGTTTATGAGGCTTGAGATGATCTGAAGGTTATTCTTGACACGGTGGTGGAGTTCTGATAGGAGTGTCCTGTTGGCCTCGAGGGACCTTCTTGCTGTCTCCTCTGACCTCTTTATATCGGTGATATCCTCAAAGATTCCCAGGAAATACCCATCAATCCTTCTTATGAGTACCCGTATCCATCCACCCCCCTGCCTTATCATGAACTCCTGACTTTTTCTGAAAGCTGCAAGGTCCTTGTGGAGTTCACCTATAAATCTGTTGTCTGCCGGTTGCCTGAAAATCTCCAGGATGGTGGGATTCGACTCCAGTATCTTCCCATCGGCATCCATGAGGACCACCCCAACCGGGAGTTCCATGAACAGTGACCTGAACTTCCTTTCACTGATCCTCAGTGACTTCTCCTTATCACTCAGTGATCGCAGGTAGAGGCGCAGAACCGCAAAAAGAAAAAGTGATGTCAGTAGTATGAAGAGGGATCCCTTGATGATTGAGAGCTGGACAAGCAGAGGGGGCTTTGCTATGAGATAGAGGATGTGGTCTGATGAGAGTATCCATAGAAGGCTGAAGATTGCATAATAGAGTGCTATCCTGAGCGCATCTCTCTCGGGATCCATATATACTGTTATCTTCAGGGGTCCTAATAATTTTTGGGAAAAGGTGAGTTCTGATACCGGAACATCAGTGAAATGGGGTAGAAGAAGCAATCCAGTCGGGAATAGAAGAAGCAACCCAGTCAAATCCAGAATCCCAGGTGCCCTGAAAGGATAGTTAAGGGAAACAACCATGGTGGATTCTGAGGAGGTTATTCCTCTGAATCCTCCGCAGTCTCTTCCTCCCTCTTCTCAAATACATCGGCAAATTCAACCTTACTGACACCCTCAATGTTCTCCCAGATGTCCTTCGCTATCCTGAACCTTGTGAGGGTAACATCCATGTAGGGCCTGTTATCAAATCGTGTCATCTCATCCATGCAGATCCTCACACGTCCATCATCTATTTCAACCTCTGTCTTGTCAATGTCCATGTTCTGGGAGGGGTAGTGGAGCTGGATCATGCTCTTTACCTTTTCAACATCATCTTTGATTATCTCCTTAACCTTCAGATCGTATTCGAGGGTTTTACCTGCAAGTTCATGGTTGAAGTCCACCCTCACGCGTCCACCTGAGACGTTAAGGACCCTGCCCTCATGTCCCTCAACGGTCAGTGGCATCCCCGGGTAGGGCTTTATTCCCTGCCTCTTGAATTCACCCATGGGTATGAGCTGGACAAGTTTAGGGTCCCTGTTACCGAATGCGTTCTCCGGTTCAATCTCAACGTGTTTTTCCTCGCCTTCCTCCATTCCAATAACGGCCTCGTCAAGACCCTTTATGAGGTGTCCACCTCCAACAACGACTGGTATGGGACCAAAGGTCTTCTTTATCTGAAGTCCGGCCTCCTTAGCCACTTCCTCGTCTGTTGTGTCAAAGACCTCACCGGTCTCCTTGACCTTGCCTGTGAATTCAATTTTTATAAAGTCTCCTTTATTCACTGCCATATCTCTAGCCTCCTGTGTGGTATTCTATCCTTAAATTCTTCAAGGATCTCTTTATCCTTAAATGCAAGAATTCGAATTACAGATGGATAATTTTCTATATATTTATGGACCAGTCCCTTATGAACCTTTGCCTCAAGAACCGAGATTATGCGCTGCCTGTGGTGTCTGCTGAATGATGGGGGTATGGCCTCCTCGACCTCAGCAAGTGAACGGTATGGTCTTTTCCTTACGATTGCAGATGCTGTTAAATCATCCAAGAGGTTGAGAACCTTAAGTTCATCAATTTCAAGCTGTTTGCGTTTCTGAGTATCCCTGTCGAGAGCCTCAGATCATGCAGGGGTGCCCTTCCCTCCGAGATTTCCCTTTCAAGGACCTCAACCGTCTCAGGGGGAAGCATATGTGTGACTTCACCAATTTCGCCCCTGGATACTGCATCCCGTATTCTGGTTCCGCTCACACCCTCAAGTCTCCTTATGAACATGAACCTGTTTCTGAAGTT
Source organism: Methanothermobacter sp. DP (assembly GCF_026692625.1). Lineage (NCBI taxonomy): Archaea > Methanobacteriati > Methanobacteriota > Methanobacteria > Methanobacteriales > Methanobacteriaceae > Methanothermobacter > Methanothermobacter sp. DP. The sequence goes on from NZ_CP113501.1 coordinate 1,215,743, forward strand.
GAATCCAATCCTCCCGAGGGCCCCCGCAAGGGATGCTATGACATAGTTGTCCTCCTCAAGTTTACCCTCAAGTACGGTCTCAGAGGTGTCAAGGTCCACTATCCTGTAGGGCCTTGGCACAACCCTGTGGCCCCTTCTGATCCTTTCAAGGACCTCATCAAATCCATCAACCGGCCTGTAGCCGCGGGGTATCCAGTCAGTATCGAGGGCCCTGAACATCCTCGCAAGGCAGAGGGAGTACTGACCTGAACCCATAACACCCATTGGGGGGCCCTCCACCACTATATCAGCCCCCGCCCTGATGGCTATCTCTGCCCTTGCCTGGCGGGTCATTATGTAGGGTACGCCCCTTCCACTCCTCTCAAGGGGCCCCGGTATGATAGCCACAAAGAGGGCGTCTGGTCTGAGCTTCCTGGCCTCCAGCATGCAGTGCCTGTGGCCCCTGTGAAAGGGTGAGTACTCTGTGAAGTCTGCCATGATGCCGGGTTCAGATGCATGGTCACCGTATTCCGGTTTATTAATAGCATCCGCCCTGATGAGTTCAAGGTCCCTCTCAATTACACTCCCTAGAAATTTCTCTGAAGGCATGTTAATTAATATAAAGCCGGGGGTAAATAATTTAAGTGGATGATAGCATGCCAGTTGACCTCTTCATTGAGAACTGCAGAACCGAGAGGGGAACCTTCAATATAGGTGTTGATGATGGTAAGATAGTGAAGATAACCCGTGGGAGAATTGATGCATCTGAGAGGATTGACCTTCGGGGTTATCATGTGCTCCCTGGGCTCATAGATGCCCATGTTCACTTCAGGGACCCTGGGCTTGAGTACAAGGAGGACTTCAGGACAGGTTCAATGGCCGCAGCTCATGGAGGCTTTTCAACAGTTATCGACATGCCCAATACACTTCCACCCACCGACACAGCATCTGAGTTCAAGAGGAAAATAGAGATAGGTGAGCGTAAGAGCATAGTTGACTTTGGCCTGCATGCGGGTTACTCTGACCCCTCAGAGATTGGGAAGATACTCGTATATGGTCCAGCATCATTCAAGGTCTTCATGGAATCCACCGGGGTCATGGAACTTGACCTCCTCTTTCAGAGGTTGAGGGAAATCGGCTCATCTGTACCTGTAACCGTCCACTGTGAACACAGAGAACTAATAGAGCATTCATTAAAGGATCTTCAGAGAAGCAATGACCCCTTCACCTATTCACTTGCAAGACCGCCCCTTGCAGAGGAGGTCTCAGTTTCAGAGGTCCTTGCAGTCTCACACCATCACCAGCACCCTCTGCATGTATGTCACCTCAGCACCAGAAGGGCCCTTGAACTCATTGAGCCATTCAGGGGGCATGTGACGTGTGAGGTTACACCCCACCACCTCCTCCTGAACTCCAAGTACCTTAAGAGGTTCGGTACCCTTGCAAAGACAAATCCTCCCCTTAGACCAGCTGTTGAAGGTCTATCTCCATCACTCCTGGATCGTATCGATATCATTGGCACTGACCATGCGCCTCACACCATCCCTGAGAAGGAGGAGGGTGTCTGGGATTCCCCGCCAGGAATACCTAACCTTGAGGTTGCACTTAAACTTCTACTCACCATGGTAGCGGAGAAGAGGATATGGCTTTCAACCATCAGGAGGATGCTCGCTGAGGGGCCCGCGAGGATCTTCGGGTTGAGATCTAAGGGATTCATAGTTGAGGGTATGGATGCAGATTTCACCGTTATTGATATGCGGCGGGAGGGTGTTATAAGAGGTGATGAATTTTACAGCAGAGCTCATTACACTCCCTTTGAGGGTTTCAGGTACCGCGGGGAAGCCGTGATGACCCTGGTTGGTGGGGAGGTTGTTATGGATGATGGTGAGGTCTTTAAACGCAGTGGAAAATACATAAAATCCGTTTATATAGAAAAGGATGAGAAAAGGATATGATTATCCTCTTCTTGAAATTAATGAACCCGCTGCCACAGTTATAACCCCCATAACAAGTGCAAATATGGGGATTCCTGTTGGTTTCATTGGAATTTTATGATGGGGGACTGGTGATGGTCCTGGTCCTGCTTTATCTGTGACATCTATTTTAACGTATGAGGTATCGTTGGTCTCTACTTGTGAACTTGAACTCACAGTTGCCGTGTTGATAAAGGCCCCTCTCCTCACCATCTGAACTATAATTTCAAGGATGGCTTTTTGACCCGCTGGAAGATCACCTATGACCCATGTTCCAGCTGCATGGTTGTAGGATCCTGCTGTGGCTCTGGAGGATATGTACCTCATTGAGTCAGGAAGTATGTCCCTGACTGTGGTGTTTAAAGCCGTGTCTGGGCCACTGTTTATTACTGTGATGATGAACTTCACATTCTGTCCCAGGCGTACTGCTCTCCTGTCAGCTGTCTTCTTAATTTTAAGATTAGATGCTGGCTTGACTGTAATAGTTGCAGTGGCGTTCTTATTAGGATTCGGGTTGTATACATCACTGGAAACATTCGCCACATTATCTATGCTGATGTTACTTATCACAGCCCTAGCTACGATATCCAAGGTTGCTGTTTCATCTGCAGCCAGATCTCCTACCGTCCATTCCCCTGTGCTATTGTCATAACTTCCCCTACTTGCACTGCTACTCACAAATTCCAATCCAACCGGTAACAGGTCAGTTACCCTAACATTCACACCAGCATCCGGCCCATTGTTCGTGACAGTTAAAACGAATTTAACAGTGTCCAGGTAATCCACAAGCGTCTGGTTAGCAGTTTTAGTGATGGCAAGATCCGCTGCCGGTGACACAAATACAGTCACATTATCCCTGTTATTTGTCAGGTTCTGATCGTATACATCACTGGAAACATTCGCCACATTATCTATGCTGATGTTACTTATCACAGCCCTAGCTACGATATCCAAGGTTGCTGTTTCATCTGCAGCCAGATCTCCTACCGTCCATTCCCCTGTGCTATTGTCATAACTTCCCCTACTTGCACTGCTACTCACAAATTCCAATCCAACCGGTAACAGGTCAGTTACCCTAACATTCACACCAGCATCCGGCCCATTGTTCGTGACAGTTAAAACGAATTTAACAGTGTCCAGGTAATCCACAAGCGTCTGGTTAGCAGTTTTAGTGATGGCAAGATCCGCTGCCGGTGACACAAATACAGTCACATTATCCCTGTTATTTGTCAGGTTCTGATCGTATACATCACTGGAAACATTCGCCACATTATCTATGCTGATGTTACTTATCACAGCCCTAGCTACGATATCCAAGGTTGCTGTTTCATCTGCAGCCAGATCTCCTACCGTCCATTCCCCTGTGCTATTGTCATAACTTCCCCTACTTGCACTGCTACTCACAAATTCCAATCCAACCGGTAACAGGTCAGTTACCCTAACATTCACACCAGCATCCGGCCCATTGTTCGTGACAGTTAAAACGAATTTAACAGTGTCCAGGTAATCCACAAGCGTCTGGTTAGCAGTTTTAGTGATGGCAAGATCCGCTGCCGGTGGCACAAGTATTGTGGCGTTTGCTTTGTTGTTTGTGGTGTTAGTGTCTGTTATGTTGGCTGTGACGTTTGCATAGTTTATTATTGTGGTATTTGTTGTGTTGATTTTGACTGTTATGTTTAGTGTGGCTGTTTCGAGTGGGTCTAGGGTTCCGATGAACCATATGCCCTGGTCTTGGTCGTATATTCCCTTTGATTTTGTGTTGTTTATGTAGATGACTGTGTTTGGTAATGGGTCTTCTACTATAACATAGTTTGCGGTGTCTGGTCCGTTATTTTTAACTTGTATAGTGTAGGTTATGATTTCAAGGTAGTTTGGTGATGTTTTGCTTGGGATTTTTTGGATTTCGAGGTCTGTTCCGAGTATGTGTATGGTTGCGTTTGTTGTTCCATTGTAGAGTCTTTCTTGGCTTATTTCACCGGGTAGTGAGGTGTAGGTTATGTTTACTGTGTTTGTAAGGTTTTTTGCTGCGAGTGATGGGTCGTTGTCTATTGTGGTTGTGAATATGATGGTTGCTTCCTCTCCGAGTTGCAGGATGGGACCTTTGTATATTATTTTGTTTGGTTGTATTGTGATGTTCCATCCTGGTGGGAGTGAGATTGTTTCGTTGTAGTTCATGCCGGTTGGTAGGATGTCTTCTATTGTTATGTCGTAGGCGTTTGATGTGCTTGTTGTGTTATGATTTATTTGTATGGTCCATGTGCATGTGTCTCCTGGGTTTAGGTTTGTTGTCCCGTTTTTTTGGATATTTAGCATTGGTTCTATTATTTTTATTGAGGCTGAGGCTGGTGGGCTTGTTATGTTGTGTGTGCCGTTGTAGTATGTTATGGTGGCGTTGTTTGTGAGTATTTTGTTGTTAATGTTTTCTGGGATGTTTAGTACTGTGATGTTGTATAGTATTGTGATGGTTCCTGGTGCTGTTGCGTTGACTTCTCCGAAGTTTATGGTCCATTTGTTTCCTGTTTGGATTGGTGTTGGGGTTGGATACTGGACTTGGATGTTTGGGTCTATGTTGTATGTGAAGTTTGATGGTTCCAGGCCTGTGGGTATCATATCGTTAACTGTTAGATTTTCTGTGCGGCCTATTGGGATGCTTATGGTTATTCTTTGGGTTGATGTGTTTCCTATGGGGCTTTCTTTGAGGTTTGAATTGTCTATGAATGTTTTTGTTATTGTTGGGGCTGTTACTTGTAGTGCTATGGTTGAATTACCTCTTAGGTTGTTTATTCCACCGTCACCGGTTCTTTCGCCTGTTCCTGTTCCTGGATCGCCTGGAGTTGTATTATTGGTGCCATGGGGTCCTGGGAGGCTTGTACCCTTAGCTTCCATTGTATTTTGTATGGTTGAGGAGAATATGGCGTCTTCTCGGAGGTCTGCTGTGAATGTTATGTTCACGTTTTGTCCTTGTAGTAGACGGTCAATATATGCTGTGAGATTATTGCCTGTGAGGTTGTAGGTTACATTTATTGTGGGGTTGCTTTTTGTTATTGTGATGTTTCTTATGTTTTCAAACCAGGGGTTTATGTTGTCAGTTATGTTTAGATCATATATTGGTGCTATGTTTGTTCCCAGGCTGTTTCCTATTGTTAGTGTGAATTTCACTGGACTTCCTGGTGTTATTATTGTCTGGTTACTTGTTTTGTTAACATAAAGTGCGGGTAGTCTTACTGTAAGGCGTGGGGCTGATGAGGATGTGTTAAGGTTAGTGCCAGCATCATTTTTATAATCCAAGTATGCTGTGTTGGGTATTGACCTTCCGGCTGTGTTGTTACCATTATTTTTCACTACAACTTGTATTAGAAGTCTTATTGTCTCATTTAATCCCTGTGGGTTGTTGTTTGTCACATTTCCGAGGTAGAATCTTAGAGGGCTTAGGGTGGTTTCATTTATGCTCTCAAAATTGTTTATGCCTGAGAGGGTGAAGTTAAAGTTGTCTGCGGTTATATTTCCACTGCTTCTGCTTATGAGTGACCTGCCTGGTATATATTCAATGTATCTTGTGTCTATGGGATCTCTTATTGTTACTTCTGCTGTCACACCAGCTGGTATCGTTATATCAATCCTATAGGTTACAACTTCGCCTATGAATACATTGTTACCTGTTGAGTCTGGCTCTGATGTTGCATTAACAGCTTTTGATATGCTGGGGGCTAAGGTTCTTAATGTGGTTGTGGCTGAAGTATTATAGATTCTGTTGTCGGTTCGTGGAACTGTTGAAGAATCCAGGGAATCATATGTTGCGTTAACCCGGTTGGGGAATGTTGAATTAGATTTAACATTATCCTTTATTGTTACATTAAATTCGAAGATGAGATTCTGGCCTGGGTTTATGGTACCTCCAATGTATTCAACTGTGCCATTGGCTGGATTGTAATTGTAACTGAAAGCTGGTGGTGTGGTAACTTGTGTTACTGTTGTGAGGTTGAAGGCTGTTGAATTCAGCACATCCCATAAATAGACATTGTATGCTGGTGAAAGACCATTATTGGTAACATTGAATCTTATAGTGACGGTCTGCCGCCCCCTGGCAGGGTTAGGTGTTATGGTCTTTGTAATGTTAAGTATCGGTTGGAGTATGTTAAAATTATAATTGGTGGTTATGGGATTTCCTGGGTTAGCATACCAGTTAAGGTTTACAGTGTTGGTTTTCCCTATTATTGGCTGATGTGGATTTGAACTATTGTTCTCAACGCTTGCATTAATATTTAGCCTGAAGGAGTCTGTGCTATTATCATTGTCCAGGTATACTATTGTGGTTCCATTAAAGAGGAATGTGATGTTATTCCCGTTTATGGTTACAGTAGGGGTTGGGAGAGTGCCATTAAATCCTGTGGTGTTGAGTTCATATGAATTATATTTAAGGCCGGTTGGTAATGTTTCAATTATTGTGAGGTTGTTTGTTTCACCTTCTGGTAGTGTTATGGTGATCTGGAATGTTCCCTGTTCTCCGATGGTAAGGTTATTGCCAGATGTCCCGGGGTCTGTGCTTGATATCAGCTCCTTTTTCATGGTTGGATCTGCTATGGTTACAGTTGCATTATCCTCATATAATGATTGGTCAGCGACAAAATTCGGCCCAGTTGGGGTTGATGCATAATAGGTGATCAGGCCAGTGTTATTTATAACTTCTCTTGGGTTCACATTATCAGCGAGTTTAGCTGTGAAGGTTACTATTATGGTATCATTTCCACTTGGGGTTTCATCTGTTTGTGGTATCATTTCAATGTTTATCCCTGTGGTGAAAAGATCTCCTGTGTATGTTACTGGGTTTCCGTTTCCGTCTGTTACACTGATGAGCTGGGGATTTATTAATTTTGGTGTTAGGTTATCTTTGATGGTTACATTATAGGCGTTCCGGTGGCCTATATTTTCTATTATTATCTTGTAGGTTATTGTGTCCCCTGCATCTGCACCTATAAGATCCCCGTTTTCTATGATACCTGAGCCTGTAGTGCTGTTAACATTTTTGGTGATTGTGAGTTTCGGTTCTTGGGTTATAACCTGTTGTATTTTATTATCTGTGAATGATTCGCAGGGACTGTTATAGTATGTGATTTGCATTTGATTTGTAAGGTATAATTCATCAGCGAATGGTTCGTCTGTGGCTGTTACAGTGAATAGTATATGTGCTGTTCTCTCTTGCTGGTCTGTACTATTTATGGGTCCGTATTTGAAGATCAGCATGTTATTTGTGGCGTTTACTTCGAGTTCTGGTGGTCTGCCAAGATAGGCTGTTAGATTATCATCTAATGCTATACTCCATTGCCCTGGACTTGGCATGTTACTTTGCCCTGCATAACTGGTTATCTGATCTGCCTTGAAGAATGGTATTGGGAGGAAGTCTGTTATTGTCAGGTTGCAAATATTTGTTGTGGGTATAATGACCCATAATGAGAATGTTACATTGTCTCCAGGCCTTACCCTGGGTGGGTTGATGTTTGTGTTTCCATTTATGGCGTATATTCTTTTTTCAGGTGCTGGGGCGTTTATGGTGACTGTTGTGCCGCTGGGATCTGATACCGTGTTGTTGTTATGTGAAAGTTTGGCATTAACCTGAACATTATTAGATGTTGAATCCCTGGATTTGAGGTTTGGGAATCCGCTTGGATAATGCGCAGGGTTTTCATAGGCGATATCAATTGTTGTCCTGAATGTTATCGTACCTGTTGTAGGTCCCCTGTTTTCGCTTCTGTTCTCATATAATCCTCCTGTAAGCACCTCATCCAAGCCAATGTCTTTTAATTGCCCGGAAACATTGAATGTTATGGTCCATTCTCCGGTTGCATTATTATGGGTTACATTATAATTTTCTGGTTTGAATGGTGTGCTTGTAGTGTCCCCAGCCTCTGTAATGTTAAGTATTGGTGTGAAGGTTTCGAGGAATGATTGTCCATCACCAACAACATCTGTTATTATCACATCTTTTATCTGGAAGTAATCTGATAACTGGAAATTTAGTGTGTACTCCAGTGTGTCTGTTGGCCTAGTGTATCCTCCATTTATATCTTTTACTGTTTTCTGTATTGGTAATGATTTGAGGTATACTGTATAATTTGAATTTGAACTTACCGTGGTGTTATTGTATGTTCCTGTTCCTGTTACATTGTTGGTTGCGTTGACTGGGGCTCCCGTGTCAGGATCTAGGACTGGATTTGTTGTGTTGTCGAATTCTGGGGCGTAAACCCTATATTTTATGTTTTTGTCAACGCCTATCACTCCAGTTATTGAGGGGAATTTTATTGTTATGTTTCCACCAGGGATTGTTGTGGAGGGTGTGTTAATGACCTCTCCACCTGCAGTGTCAAGCAATTCTATAAATTGTATGTTACAGGGAAGATAATCTGTTATTGTTAAATTTTCTATTGTGGCGCCATCTGCCACGTCCACTTCTATAATGTAATCAAATGGATAGTTTGGACCTGTTGCAGTTTCATCCTCATGCAGAACAGCCCTTTTATTGATCCTTATTACCGAGGGGATGATGGTGATATTTTTTGCTTCACCATAGATGGGTGGGTCGACTGTTGGATCATCAAGGGGGTCATTACCAAACCGGAATATCGGTAGCGCTGTTATATTAAGTGGCAGACCTACTGTTGCATTCAGTGCCATTTTCAGGTTTGTTATCATCTCTGCAGGGGGCTGTTCAGGGGCAAAACTGCCAAATGGGTATTCTATGACAAGGAGACTATAACCTGGAGGACCCAATGTAATGTTTCTTGTGAGGGGATCCAGAAGTTCACCTGAATCCGGGAATATTCCAACATTTACGTATTTTGTCGGGAATCCCAGGTAGCTTGAATTCAGAAAAGTTATCTGTGGGGGGAGTATGAGTTCTACTATGGGTCCAAAGCCTGGTGTAGTGCCATTGTTATCAAAATCGACGTTTATCTGGAAGTTCTCGTTTATGAATGATTCTGAGGGTCCTGTGAGCGTAACTGCCGGCTGTCCAAGTGATAGGTCAACCTTTATGGATGTTTCATTATTTATTTCAATAACCTTAACACTCTCAAGATGTCCTCTGTAGCGTGCATGAAGGGTCACTGTCTTTGATGGGGTAACATTAAGTGTGTATGACCCATGAGAATCCGTTATATTGCTGATGACATGTCCTCCATCTGTATGTGCAGTTACATTAACCCCAGCGATGGTTTCGTTTAAGTTTCTACAGTTATAAACAGTTCCATAAATAATAATATCCGAAGAATTTTGATCATCAAAGGCGTATGTAGTGCCTATCAATGAGAACAAAACAAAAACTGCCGCTGAATATAGTAAATATTTATTTACCAATTTATTCATCCCCACTTTCAAATATATCTACGTAAACCTGTTTAATGTCTTGTTCTGGGATATTTATAAAATTAATTGTATTAATGTGTATATAAAAATTTCCATTTTTTTTTATCCGCAGCTAAGCCCGGATCTACCGCTTAATTACATGATTAATAATGAAAAAATTTATATTGGAAAATCAATATACTCCCAAACTCAATACCAATGGAGGCCATGATATGTGTGAATCAAACCTATACTCTGTGGATGGAGACCTCCTAATGGAGGATGTTATACTCATCGAGGTCCTTGAAGATGGAATTAAAGCAACCGATGTCCTCAACTCAACGAAGAAGTTTGAAGGAAAACTCACAAGGCTGGACCTCGATAAACACAGAATTTACATAAAGCAGAAAAAATAACCTTTTTCTTAAATATATTATTCAATAGATCCACCAACCAGGTCAGGTTAAACAACAGAAACAGGAAATTGGTTTTTGAAAAATTTCTAAATACAGAATTCTCTATCAGTAACTTCTGAAACCTGTTTTTAAAAATAAAAGGTTTTATGCTGGAATTATTTTCCAGCTGGTATGATGAGGTCCCTTTCACCCTCTGGCATGAACTCCCTGAGGGCACCTGCTGCGATTGACTTCCTTGGTGATGTGAAGTCAAAGGCGAGGTCCTTATCTGCAAATGCAACCTTTATGAGTGGGTTTGTACAGAAGGCGTCTCCCCTTGCAGCGTGTGGTGCCTGGGCTATACCTGCGTACTCTGGCTGGTGACCCACGTTCATGGCGTAGTTTGGATAGTTAGGTCCACGGAGTTCGTGTATGAGACCCTCGTCGCTCCTGATTGAGAGGGAGTTGGATGCACCGCACTGGTCCTGCAGGTCGTATCCGTAGAATCCGAGCCTGCTGTGGGCCTCCTTGTGGAGTATCTGGCTGAGGTACCATCCGTTGATACCTGCGTTTGAGTTTCCGGTTGCAAAGGCTGTTGAACATCCTGCTGCTGCGGCTGCAACAGCTGCCCTCTGTGATCCTCCGAAGTGGTCCTCCAGGAGGGTTGGGTATTCCTCGTACTGTTCGAGGCTGTAGAGTGTGACCTCTGTTGAGATGTCCCTGACGACATCCATTGTTGGTTTAGTTCCGCAGATGCCGTACTTGTCATCCACGTACTCCATACCGTAGTAGACGAAGTCGTCAAGGATGTCGTCGGTGTAGGCTGCTGTTGCGTACTGGGTGAATCCGACACCACCTGACATGTAGGATCCGAGCCAGACCTGGTCGTAGAGTGCTGCTGCACCTGCTATGACCTCAAGTGAAACGTTTGCAGGGTCATCTGAAACCCTTGAGGTCTGGACTATGTCTGCGAATGTTCCGAAGGCAACTCCACCTGGCTCGTTTGGTCCCCTTGCCCTCCTTGCAGGCATTATTGTACCCATCTCGATAACGTCTGCGTGTTTTGCGGCGTATGAGAAGTCAGCGATCGCAGCTTCACCTGCACAGAGTTTGTAGGCGGATATGAAACTCATACCGATCTGCATTGCAGACCATCTTGAGACTGTACCGCCGTCACAGGTCCTCACGACTATTGTTGGGACCCTGTTAACCTGGTATGTCCTGTTTCCAATGTAGCTTTTGAGCTGCTCGGCCTGCTCTTCAGGGAACTCCTTGTTTATGTCTATGAGTATCCTCTTGTCCAGTTCATCTGCCAGGTTGTCGTCTCCTGTGAAGATCTTGGCGTAGCAGTCCTCCACGAGTCCCGGGTGGACCTCCACCATGTGCTCCTGGACCACGGCACCGCCTGGGAGTGCGTGGTTGATTGCCTCCATGTACTCGTTGATTGTCTCAGGGGTTACCTCCACACCCAGCCTCTTCTCAAGGACGGCGTGTGCGGTGTCCATACCCACTATAACTGTCCTTTTTATGTCGTCCACCATCTGCTGGATGGCTGCGTTGTTCACGAAGTGGAGGTCGTCACCTTCAACGTAGGCGTCTGTTCCTGAAACCCTGTATGCCATGAGTTTCCTCTGACCCAGTGGCACACCTATGTCAGGGTTGTAGAATGGTATTCCGCCCCTCTTCTCTGCTGCCTTCTTGGCGTACTCTGTGAATTCTTTTTTACGTGCGGACTGTTCCCATCCGCCGAAGCAGTAGAAGTTTGTGTATTTTTCGTCAGGGTCTTCCCCCTCAAACTTCTTCTTTAAAGCCTTAAGGAATAGTTTCTTTTCATCCATTAATCATCACCTAGCCTTTTTCTTAGGTCATCCTTGAATACGTCCATACCGAATCCGCCCAGGGTACGGCCGGTGTGTATGTTTTCAACAACCTCAATTGCCTCTTTATCATCCCTCATAGCGATGTTGTCCTTCCTGTAGATTGTGGTGATCTTCTTGAGTTCATCCTCACCGAGGGGCTGGCCCATGTCCACTGGCTCGTCAAGGGGCCTTCCTACCTGGTCCTTGACGTAGACCACATGGCCCTTCTCCTCATCGAAGACGTACCTCTGGAGGGCGTCGAACATTAGACCGTTTTCATCGAGCCTCAGGGAGTGTCCGTGAACTGTTGCACCCCTTATACCGGTTGTTGCAGGGTCAAAGAGCTCGGTTTCCACCAGTTCCTTTGAGACTCCCTCAAGGTCAAGTTCCCTCATCTCAATGACCTGCCTTCCTGAGAGCGTACCTGTGTCAACACCACGGTACCTCCACATGTAGGTCCTTGCCCTGTCATAGGGCTGGGCAGGTGCATTGTACATGGAGTCTGCAAACTGGATGTACCTGACCCTCACACCTTCCTTTGCACCCTGTATGGGTTCAACCATGTCCCTTACGATGTCCTCCTCGAAGTCCATCTCATCCAGTGGTGGGTGCACTGACTTGTAACTTTCACCGGGGTTTCTGTGTCCCAGGACCTTGACCAGGTCCTCGTCTGATACTTCCCTTAATTTACGGAATTCGTAATCAGGGTCCATGTGTTTTCTTCTGTTTTCAGCTATCTGGGTTTCTCCAGGAGTGTACTGGGCTTTGTAAGACATATCATAACCTCACAATCATTTTATGTTAATAACGGTGTCCTTCACCCTTGAACTTGGATCAGCCATACCTATTATCCTGGGGTCGATTTTGTCCTCAAAGTTGAGACCGTATTTGAGGTAATCGGATATGGTGATGTCCTTCTTTGTGAAGGCACCTATGAATAGCTTATAGGGACAGGGGAGCACTTCCCTCAGGATTTCATCGATTTTCTCCATGTTATCCTCCAGGGCCTCCGGGAGTATCCCGACTATGAGCTCTCCGACCTTAACGCGGAGTTCAACCTCCTCTCCACGCACCCTTATTCTTCTCCGGTCACTGTGTTTAACCTCTGTGCCCCTTGCAGGTCCATAGTAAACCCTGTCGGGTATCGACGGTCCATGAACCAGTACCCTGACTATACCCTCAAGGGCGTAGATGCTGTTCAGCAGTTTCTCAACGGTTTCCGGTTTCAGGAGCCTCTGGGGAAATATCTTCACATCGACGAATCCTGTTTCTGGCATTTCAACTCCCCGTTTAAGCCTATAACTGGTCCTTTACCTCTGCAGCACCTTTTGCAACGTTGACTATTGGTTCTCTGAAGTAGTCTATTTCGCTGTAAACTGATCCTATGAGTCCTGATGTCTTTTCAACTGAGAACATCTGTGTTCCTGCGTCAAGACACATGGCTGCAGCCACGCATGGCAGTGCGAATCCCTTACTGTGCCTTGTTACGACGTGGTTTCCGTGGAATATACCTGGACCTCCTCCGCCGTAGATGGAGTGGCTAAAGAATGAGAATCCTACTGCTGTACCCATGGCCCTTCCGAAGTCCACGCCTGGGAGTCCTGTCTCGTATTCAAGTATGTCGTTGTAGTAGAGCACTGTTGATGCAACGCCCTGGGCTGCCCTTGCTGCTCCCACGTTGACTATTGTTGCTGCGAGGAGTCCTGTTGCTGCGTATGCATTCCAGAGTGCCCAGTCGGCTGGTTCGTAGACCTTGTAGCCTGAGTTCATCTCCCTGGCCACTTTAACGACTCCGTCCTCAACTGCCCTTTCCACCAGTGATGCTATCACTGTACCGACTGTGCCCTTACCGTTCTCCTTAACCAGGTCAAAGAGAAGGTTGTTGGCGTTGAGTCCCTGGTATGCAAGTCCAAGGAGGTGCATCCTTTCGAATGCCCCGACAGCGTCACCTGTTTCGAACATTGCTGTCTGTTCGAGTATGGATGATAGTGCTGATGCGTTGAGTGTGTTCTTTCTTGTGATGGCGACGACGTGGTTTGCCATTATGTTCCTGAGACCGTATCCGAGTCCCTCAAGGAGCACAGGTGGTCCGAGCAGTGTTGAGAGGTTGGCTCCTGTGAAGTCCACTGTCTGTGGGTATCTTCCCATTACCGCTGTTTTAACTGCGTTTGCATCGAACATGTCCACATCGAATTCGTCGATGATTGCCTGTACAACGGCTGCCCCTGTGACCAGTGCTGAGACAGTGTAGTCTGCTGCTACACCCATCCTTGTTGTTGGGACCTGCACCAGGATCTGCTGGCCGTTGTTTATGAGGCGTATGTTTGTGTCGTCGTCCTCTGAGGTCTGGACGAGTTTTTTGACCTTTTCAGCGATTGCCTCTGCGTTTTCAACGATTGGCAGTTCAACTTCCCTTCCGGGGATGAAGTTGGACTTTCCTCCAAGGGCTGCCTTTTTGAGGCTTCCCTCGATTCCGGCCAGGTTCACTGCAACTGACCTTTTCACGTCGCTTACCAGGTTTGCTATTGTCGGGTTTTTAAGGGGGCTTATGGCTTCAAGAGGAACATCCTCCTCAAGGAGCTTACCATCTGCCCCATAGAGATCTATTCTGTCTTCATACATTGGCATGGTATTCACACCTCTTGGTTTTTATTTGTTTATTAATAAAATTTATTAATTTATTATTAAATGTGAGGGGGTTATGGAATCAGGGTTTAAGTGACTTAAGAGGGTTTCATGGTTTTAACAGTGTTCATCTCAGGTTCGATGTCTCTAAATGGACCTTCAGGTTATACCGAAGTTCATCCTCCAACCTCCAGAGCATAGCTCATTATAGAACAAGCCATACTGCACATATCGGTATTAATCTGTATTAATCCAGATATAACCGCTTATGCTTCGTTTTCTGGACATCTATGACTCTATTGAATAAGAAAGAAGGATAATATAAATGTTTTCAAAAGAAAAAAAAGAAAAATTTTAAATATGAAAAATAATTTTTCATAAAAATATTATCCGGAATAATAATATATGGCATGTAAAGTCAGGATCATCCTGAAAACAAAAAAAGAAGTGGGTTTATTTCAGTGACAGTGCACCCTTTGGACAGGCCGGTATGCACTGGTCACAGAGTATACAGAAACCCTTAAGTGGAACCTTCTCATCGGTGAGTTTCAGCATGTCGTATGGACAGGCCTCTATACAGTCACCGCACTGATCACAGAGGGCAGGATTGTACTGGACCCTCTTCCTCTTGACAACCTCACCATCAATGACCTTGTCCATATCCACAAGGCTGAGGGCTCCCTTTGGACAGGCCATGGTACATGCACCGCAGCGTGTGCACATGGCAAACGATGGTTCCTCATCCACCTTCTCATTATCAGGTAGCTTCATACCCTCCTTCGTTACAACCCTTATTGCATCGTTAGGGCAGATGTTGGCACATGCACCGATGAAGTCACATTTTCCTTCATCCCAGACAAGGCCCTCCTCACTTGCAGGTTTGGCGGGTCCGAGTTCCACCTCAAGGTCTATGGCATCCACTGGACAGAGCTGTTCACATAGCCCGCAGGCTGTACAGATGGCTGGAAGTTCGACTGTAAGGTTTGATGACTTTGGAACTATGAAGTCACCCGGGCATGCTTCAACACAGGTGTTACACCCGATACATGCCTCTTCATCAAGTTCAAATTTCTTGATCTCCTTGGACCTCTTCTCTGGTTTCCTGCCTGAGATAAAGACAGCGTTCCATGGGCAGGTCTGTGCACATACACCACACTTTATACAGGTGTCCTCATCTATCTCAATGACACCGCCAACCTCTTCAAGGGTTATGGCGTCCACCGGGCATTCAGGGACACACATTCCACAGCCGACACAGTCAGCGATGAATATGGGTCCTTCGATTTCCAGCTCAACCTTAGCTGGTTCCTTGATGCCCTCAACGCCTATGACTCCAACAGGGCATATGTCAACACACTTCTGGCACATGACACAGAAGCCCTGAAGTGGTATCTTTTTAACCTTGCCCTCTTCAAGTTTCAGGGTCCGGGGAGGGCAGACCTCCACGCAGTCCCCGCACTCGTTACACTTATCAGGGCTGAAGACTATCCTGCCCTGTGTATTACCTGCCTCATCAACCACAAGGTCCTCGAGTTTGAGGGCCCCTGTTGGACAGGTTGCAACACATTTGGGTTCCCCGCCGCAGATGTCACAGTAAATGACATCTTCAGGTGTTACCTTAATGGCTGCAGTTGGGCAAGTCCCCTGACAGGCCCCGCACCTTATGCAGTCCTCTTTATTGACAACTATCATTTTACCACCTTTCTCTGGTGAAATCAGATCCTTTTAACAAGGTCGCCTTCACTGTCGTAAACTTCCAAGGTGGCAAGTCTCATCTGACTGTCAATGGTGTGTGTTGCGCAGGAGAGACATGGGTCGTAGGCCCTTATAACCATCTCCATGAGGTTGAATATCTTATCATCCACTTCAACACCTGGCTTGATGTAGTCCTGGGCAACCTTCTGGATACCCATCTCCATGGCAGGGTTGTTCTGGATTGTTGCAACCACGATGTTTGCCCTGGTGATGAGTCCGTTTTCATCACAGGTGTAGTGGTGTGTGAGTGTTCCCCTTGGTGCCTCAACTATACCCACACCGTCGCCGGCCTGCCTTTCAAGTGAATCAGGGAATTTTTCTCCTGATAGGTCTCCTTCAAGTGCATCGGCTGCACATTCAGCGCATGCGAGGATTTCTATGAGTCTTGCCCAGTGGTACAGGAGTGTCTGCTGTGCGTATCCAAAGTTGTCCTGGAACTCCTTGAAGTAATCCTGTGCCTTTGGAGCTGCATCAGGCATCTTGTCTGCGACGTTGAGCCTTGAGAGTGGTGAGACACGGTAGACACCGTCAGGGTAGCCGAGGTCCTTTATGTATGGGAATTTGAGCCAGGAGTATGGTTTAACGTGTTCAGCGATGGTGTCAGCGTAGTCTGCTGGTTTGAACTCCCTGAACATGTTTCCTTCCTTGTCCTTTATCCTCACTATACCATCGTAGACATCCCATACACCGTCCTTGACAAGACCTGTGTGGTATGTCTCGATGTTACCCAGTGAGTTCACGAGGTCAATGTTCTCCTCGAATATTGGAACTGCAAGTTCCAGGGTGGCCTCTGCAAGTTCAACGTTCCTCTGGGCCTTCTGAAGGAGGTCCTTCTGTGTTTCATCGTCCAGTTCTGTTGATATACCTCCTGGTGTTGAGGAGGTTGGGTGAATTGGCCTTCCGCCTGTGGCCCTGACAAGCTCCAGAGCATTTTTACGTAACTCTATGGCCTGAAGAGCAACATCAGGTGCGTCCTTTATTATCTGGAAGACGTTCCTTGTCTTCCTGTCCTTACCTGCTATGAAGTCAGGGGCTGCAAGGAAGTAGAAGTGCAGACCATGGGAGTGCATGTATGAGCCCCAGTTCATGATCTCCCTCATCCTGTAGGCTGCAGGGAGAATGTCATCGGGTTCGAATCCAAAGCAGGCGTCAACAGCCTTTGCGGCTGCCAGGTGGTGCTGCACGTCACAGATACCACAGATCCTTGGAACTATCCTTGGGGCTTCCTCAATTGGTCTTCCCTGGAGGAACTTTTCGAATCCACGGAATTCCATGACATGGAGCCTTGTGTCCTCAACATTACCTGCATCATCAAGGTGTACGGTAATCTTGGCGTGACCTTCAATACGGGTCACAGGTTCCATTGTGAGTTTAACCATCTATTTACCCTCCTTCTTTATTTTCATTGGTATGAGTGCTGCCGGAAGTGTGAATGTGTAGAATGTTCCAACAATGTCATCCAGCTGTTCAGCCACTTCCTCAGGGTCGACGGTTTTGTCCTCTTCGACCTTGTAGTCAGAGGCTATGGCACTTATCATCTTGGCACCCTGGTCCTCGACACGTGCTGTTGGACCGTAGCAGCCACGGCATGGTATGGCTATGCTCGGGCACTCTGCACCACAGATTGATATGGTTGCTGGGCCCATGCAGATGAGTCCCTGTGGTATGAGACAGAGGTCATCCTCTGGTTTACCAACCTCGAACTGCCTCTTTATGAAGTCCATTGCAAGGCCTTCTGGTGGTTTTTCCCTTGGGCAGACCTCACAGAGGTTTGTGCTTGGCAGCTCTATTTCTTCGCCCTTGAGGAGTGCTAGAACAACCTCAGCGACAACATCAGATCTTGGTGGGCATCCTGGAACTTCGAAGTCAACATCTATGACTTCACCCAGTGGCTTAACCCTTCCCTCAAGGTGTGGTACCTCTTCGGATGGGATGACGCCCTCCTCGTTTGGTGTTGTTATGGAGTTGATGTAGGCTTCCTCTATGACCTCATCCTTGTCCCAGAGGTTCCTGAGACCTGGTATGCCGCCGTATACAGCACATGTACCGTAACTTATGACAAATTTGGCCTTTTCCCTGAGCTCCTCTGCAAATTCCCTGTTCTCATCGTTTACGATTCCGCCCTCAATGATAACAACATCGAGTTCAGGGATTTCATCGTATTTTGTGTCCATTAAAACAGGGCTGAATTCAAAGTCAGCAAGTTCCATGACATCCAGAAGTGCTTCGTGTAAGTCTGCAATGGACAGGTGGCACCCGGAGCATCCTCCAAGCCACATTGTTCCTATTTTTGCCTTTTCAGCCATTTAACATCCTCCTTATGCTTCAGCTAGCTGTTTTTTGATTGGTGATGGACCAAGGGCCCTTATCCTGTCAACCATCATCTTGACGGTTTCAGCGAATTTTTCACCCTCTGATGCGGATATCCAGTCGTGGTGGATCCTTTCCCTGCCAATTCCAAGCTCATCTGCCAGTTTGTAGATCAGTCTCATTCTCCTGTCGAGCTTGTAGTTTCCTGCGTCGTAGTGGCAGTCACCGTGGTGGCATCCTGTTACGAGAACACCGTCAGCGCCTTCCCTGAATGCCTTGAAAACAAACTGTGGCTCTATCCTTCCTGAGCACATCACACGGATAACCCTAATGTTTGTAGGGTACTGCATCCTTGCTGTTCCCGCAGTGTCCGCTCCACCGTAGGAACACCAGTTACAACAGAACATCACAATTTTTATGTCATCTTCAGCCATAGAGTTTCCTCCTTGCTTGGGTTGTACTTATAATTGTACTTGGTATATGGTTTAGGAGTGGCAAGTATAAAGGTTACTTATGAAACAATTTCGAAAATTTTATATGTGTGGTTAAAATTTTTATTATTTTTAATACTGCCATCCCCCCATTAAACCGTTAAATGACGTTCATACAAGGGTCACAGCGTCTCTGAATTTCCCAGAAATTTTTGCAGCGATCTCCGGGATGGTTGTGGACACTATGGCTGAATCAGAATCCCTGTATGCATCCGCGTCACTGGAACCGCCGCATCGGACCTCGGTTTTAATTTCTGATCTGAGGTTGTCCACGCTAACCCATTCAACCCACGGGTCGCTGTCCACAAGTACGAATTCATCCACCATTCCATCAAGTTTCTTTGCAATCACCCATGATACGAATCTTGCGCCGAAGATTGCCACTGTTCCATGTATGTCGCCGTTTCTGGTCATCTCAGCAAGCGTATCCACGTCCCTCTCTATATTCACCCTTTCATAGAGTGGAGTTGAGGGGAGGCATGCCCAGTGGGCGTCACCCACATATGTATGCCCGATGGTTTCTGGATAAACATTCTCTCTTCCTGAAGCCTTCACTGCAGCTGCAAGGGCCTCAAGCTGGGGCTTCTGTACTGGAACAGGTGTTAGAGCAGCCTCAACCTCCTCCCTCATTATCTTCATGACCCTTGGGAGGCCAAACTTACCCCTTCTTGCTGTGCCTGGACTGTAACCACACATGTAACCATGGTGGTTCTTTGGGAATCCTGTTATTATGGCGTTCAGCCCTGCCCTTAGTCCTATGCGGCACTCGTCCTCATATGCACCGTTGGTTGCAACAATTCTGCCTGGTGTGAGGATCCTTGCTGCAGCAACGGCCCCTGCAAAGGCGTCAAGTCTATCAGATGCAAGGTTGAAGGGGCCGCCCTCCAGTACGAAGACATCGACACCCATATCAAGTCCTGCCTCAAAGCCAGATATGAGGTCATCGTATCCGTCTCCAACGAACATTATGGCCTCAACACCCTTACCATGCTTTCTAGCAAGTTCAAAAACCTCGCGTGCCTCATCAAGGGGTGCTGCATGGGTTTCAGCCCCCTGAACCGGTGTCAGGTTAACCGCCACAGAGGAGGCGAGTTCAACCCATTCGTCCCTGTCAGGCAGGCCCTCCCTTTCCTTTTCAAGGAGTCTTGAATGTATTCTTTCGCGGGGACAACCCTCAAATGGGGGTCCCTCAAGGTAACACTGTCCTCCGCATCCGGTTATTGATCTGGGGAACCTCATGGGACCGTATCTTCCAAAGTGGTCAAGGTCCAGGGGGACCTCTGTGGTCTCCCGCACCTCCCTCATGAGCTCCACAGGCCTCATACCGTAGTTCTCGGCTATATCTGCGAATGCATAGGCACATACGTGTATTGTTGCACCTATCGTGTCTGAAAGGATGCAGTTTCCAATAAGGTCCATCCTCTCAAGGTCAGATGCGCAGGTGCCCACGATGATCTCTGTGAGGTCACAGCCCAGGGGGAACCTCTTGAAGGTGGCCCCCAGCTTAATCTTATCCTCCCTTGAAAGGTCAGAAATTGCATCCACCACCTCGGTGACATCCCTGTCCATTTTCATGATTTCCCATGCAGCTTCAGGATTATCCACTGCTTCCCTGATGATATCGTGCATATTGTTTCACCTTTTAGGTCACTGTGATTCACTCTGATACTGGATGTTATAAATTTTGACAAAAATTATGGGTTAATAAGAAAATGCTGCTTTAACCCATAATTTTAATACCCGTTATTTTCCTGCCCTCTTCAGTGGCCCAAGGTATTTTACAGTCTCATAGAACTCCTGCATTGTCTTCTGAAATTTTTCACCCTCCGATGCCGATATCCACTCCCACCTGAATCTTTCCTTATCTATGCCAAATTCAGGGAGTATGTCCTCAATGAACCGGGCCCTTCGTTTCCATTTGTAGTTACCTGAATCATAGTGGCAGTCCCCTATGTGGCATCCTCCCACAAAGACGCCGTCTGCACCCTCACTGAAGGCCTTTAGTATCATCGAGGCGTTGACACGGCCTGAACACATCACCCTTATGATACGGACGTTGGGTGGGTACTGCATCCTCGCTGTTCCCGCGGTGTCTGCTCCGCCATAGGAGCACCAGTTGCAGCAGAATCCAACTATCTTTGGCTCGAAACTCATCATATCACCCCTAATCCTTCTCCCCGCTGTACATTGGGGGCAGTTCTTGGCTCACCCCTGCTGTGAATCCTGTTCTGTCACGGTATTTTTTCTGTATCCTGTGGTAGATCCTTGCAATGGGTATGTCCATGGGGCAGGCATCCTCGCACTGGCCGCAGTTTATACAGCTGAACCCCATGTGGGAGAGCCTCACTCCCTGGAATGTAAGGGGGTCAGGTGCCTTTTCATCTGATTCCATGAGGTAGTCATTTTCAAGTTCACATTCCCTGCAGAAGCATACCGGACAGGCGTCCCTGCATGCAAAGCAGTTTATGCAGCGCTTCCAGTACTCACCCCATTCATCCAGTGAGGGGTACTCCTCATCAAGGTATTTATCCTGAAACTTCCTTGCCATGCTGATCATTGCATTTTCGATTTTCTCCCTTATCTTCACCATCTTCTCAGAGGGTTCCCTCACCTCAATGTATCCGCTGCTGCGGGCACCTTCAATGATCTCCTGACCTCTTTCAGTGTTAACCTCTATGAAGGTCCATCCGTCCTCTGCACCCCAGTTTCCACAGGCTAGGTCAGCGTTACGCGGAACCATTATTTCGCAGCGCTGACAGTTCTCACGTCTGCCGAAACCCTCCTCCTCAAGGTAATCGATTGATATCTCCCTGTGGCTTCCGTCCTTGAGTTTCACTATGAATTTACCCCTGTCGATCTCCTCACTAACAACATCATCAGGGTCTATCTCATAGAAGGTCTCTATCATCTCCCTGGCAGATACAGGGGCAAGGGTTCCGCCGCAGTTCAGTCCTATCTTATATACCTTATCCGGGTCTATCTGATGCCTCTTCTCAAGTTCCATTATGGCCATTGCATCACAGGGTTTTACAGCGACAGCCAGCCTCATGTCACCTAGATAGCGGGAGATGAGGTCCCCGAACATGGTGGGTGCGCAGTGCAGGGAACCGCACGTTGACGCTATGCCTGACGAATCCTCAAGCAGGACTGGGATCCCATCGTACACATCATCTCCCCTTTCCAGTGTTAGTACAGCATCCACGACTTCCTTATCCAGCATGTATTTGAATATGGCGGTCACCCCTCCGCCACATTCTCCTCTTCTCTGAATCTCCTCATCTGTAGCCCTTGCAAGGAGGTACTTCATCTTAATCACCTGCCGTGAGTATTCTTTCAAATATTTCCATGTCTGAGAGGACCCCCTCGGGTGCCTGCAGTGCGGGTTCCAGTTTCACCGTGTATCCCGCTGTGCTGGTGTATGAACCCGATTTTTCACACCATGCTGCCGTTGGAAGGAAAATATCAGGTATCATGCCTTCGGTTTTTATGGACTGGAGAATGAGTTTTCCTGATACCTCCACTGGCTCTGCAGCTGCACCGGGATCTATTAACCAGACAGAATCAAACTCCCCTTCATGAACCGGTGGGAGGTGCTGCATCACACCCCTTGTGTTGAAGTCCTCAAAGATGGGTAGAACATCAAATTCATTTTCAGATGAGACCTCAAGAACTGGCCCTGTGATTTCCGGTATTTCATGTGTTATTATAATCAGAGACCCTCCTGGAAGTTGCTGGAGATCATCCAGGAGCTCCCTCTCATCTGAGAAGATTCTGTGAAACCCTGAATTTACCGCCGTCCTTGTGTCATCCCTTCTGTCATAGGATCTCACCTCTGCCCCGGCGGCCATCGCATGGAATATCCTCCTACCTATGAGTGGGGCGCAGGTTATGGCATCTCCTATGACTGCAATGTTATCATAGTCTCTGATCTTTCTGATATCAATTTCAGGGTAATCAAATTCAGGAAATGCCGTTATTAAACCTGATTTTTTTACATCAAATTTTTCTATGAGTTCCCTGAGTTTAAGTGCCTCCTCATTGGTGAGGGTTCCCGTTGTCAGGATGGATATGTCTGATGAAAGAAGTTCCTTTAGGTTATCCAGTGCCTCATCCCAGTTCACTCCACTCAGTTTCCCTGATTTTTTAACTCCAGGGGATGTTACTCTGTCCATCAATGGGATTTCATAGCAATCCCTGCCGGCCCTGCAGGTCTTTCCCTCATTGACAGGGTGTCTCCTGTAGGGGTAGGTTCCCACAGGTGTGCCGCCCATATCCACAAGATTCACACCACAGCCTGCACTGCAGGAAGGGCATAAAGTGTGTTTCACCATCATTATCTACACCTCCAGATTTTTCACCTTGCCCCGGAACTCGTCAATACTGAAAAGCTCATTCTGGACGCTGACGGTCCTATCACGGGTTATGTTGAATAACTCAACCATGATGTTAAGCCCCCGATCGAGCAGAAGTTCTGATAGGTTTCCGGGCAGTTTTTCAGAATCTTCAAGAACTATTTTTCCCTCTATTTTGAATTTCAGGGGTATTCCACTTCCTGATTCTCCATAAAATATGTATCCCACCGATTTATTTCCAAAATCTGTGTAGTCAATTTTCCAGTCCATGTCAAGGCTCAGGGTACACGATTTTGGATTTTTCTCAGGGCGAAAAAGTCCAATCCTCTGAATCTGGATTTCCATACTTTCACCACGACCTCCGGTTTTATGTTTATCATAAGTATCTGCTAATAAGTATTACAAATATAAATGTTTCTAAAATAAAAAAGTGTTTAAAATGACTCAAAAAGTATTATATAAGATTTAAATGTTTATTTTTTTAATTGAATACTTTTAAAACGATTAAAAATCATAAAATAACGTTTGAGTGAGTTATAAACCTCGAATTAATATTTAAATCCCTTTAATTAATTCATAATAAATATTTATTTTTTATTATTTATCCTGTTAGCGAGGAGAATAAGGCAAAATAAGGGTTAAGCACCCCACTTTAACCTTAAGGATGCCTTTTTGATCTTCTGAATGAAATTAGAACCCGAGATTTAGAAAATTCTAATATTAATATTTTAATAATTATGAATACCTCTGGTCTGCCCCCCAGTAAAAACAACACTGAATAACGTTCCTGTGGAATTTAATCTGGGACCCGCAGGTAACGGTTGCCCCTCCAGATAAAATAATTCTACTTATAAGCTTTTTGGTTTAAAAATTATCAAAAAATATATTTATAGTGGAAACCGATTAATCTGTACTACTAATAATATGAGTAGTATTACAAAAATGGAGTGATAGATATGAAACTTGCAATACTAGGTGCAGGATGTTACAGGACCCACGCGGCCAGTGGAATAACAAACTTTTCCAGGGCCTGCGAAGTCGCTGAAATGGTTGGAAAACCAGAAATAGCCATGACCCATTCCACAATAACAATGGGTGCTGAGCTTAAAGAACTCGCAGGTGTCGACGAAGTCGTTGTTGCAGATCCTGTATTCGACAACCAGTTCACAGTCATAGACGACTTCGCCTACGAGGACGTCATAGAGGCCCACAAGGAGGACCCTGAAAAAATAATGCCACAGATCAGGGAAAAGGTCAACGAAGTCGCCAAGGAGCTACCAAAACCACCAGAAGGTGCAATACATTTCACACACCCTGAAGACCTTGGATTTGAAATAACAACAGATGACAAAGAGGCCATCGCAGACGCAGACTTCATCATGACCTGGTTCCCAAAGGGTGACATGCAGCCAGACATAATAAACAAGTTCATAGACGATATAAAACCTGGCGCAATCGTCACACACGCCTGCACAATTCCAACCACCAAGTTCTACAAGATCTTTGAACAGAAACACGGTGACCTGGTAACCAAACCTGAAACACTCAACGTAACATCCTACCACCCAGGTGCCGTTCCTGAAATGAAGGGACAGGTATACATTGCAGAGGGCTACGCCTCAGAGGACGCTATAAACACCCTCTTTGAACTCGGACAGAAGGCCAGGGGTAACTCATACAGGTTACCAGCAGAACTCCTCGGACCTGTCTGTGACATGTGCTCAGCACTGACAGCAATAACCTACGCAGGTATACTCTCCTACAGGGACTCAGTTACACAGGTACTCGGCGCACCTGCAGGTTTCGCGCAGATGATGGCCAAGGAGTCCCTCGAGCAGATAACAGCCCTCATGGAAAAGGTTGGAATAGACAAAATGGAGGAGCACCTCGACCCTGGTGCACTCCTTGGTACAGCTGACTCCATGAACTTCGGAGCATCAGCAGACATACTCCCAACCGTCTTTGAAATCCTCGAGAAGAGGAAAAAATAAGAGGAAAAAATAACTGGGCAGCAGCCCAAAAAATTTATTTATTTTTTTAACCAACTGATTTATGCTGATCCAACTGACTTTTATAACCTTCCAAGTAGCTGAAACTGGTGTTAAATTGATGGATAAAATACTCAAAAAGGCGGCTGAGGGATACCCCCTCGATGATAGCGAGATTATGCGGCTATTCCAGATAAATGACCCGAAAGATTTTGCCCTTCTCATGGAAACGGCGTTCAGCATCATGAAGGAGCGCAGGGGGGTTATCAAGCTCACATCCACCGTCCACATAACAAATATCTGCCAGGTGCGGCCAAGGTGTGGCTACTGTGGATTTGCCGCTGGAACATCACGTAATGGATACTACACTTCATTCTTCAAAACCGATGATGAGATCCTTGAAGCCGCCAGGATAATAGAAAAATCTGGAATACCCAGGGTCAGCTGCTCAGGCGCCCATGGATTCAACGGTGAACACGCCGTCAAGGCTGCGGAAATAGTGAAGGAGAACACCTCCCTTGAAGTGCTTATAAACGTTGGATCCGACCTTAACAGGGCTTCAGTTGAGAAACTTGCGGATTACGGTACTGACACGGTATGCTGTAACCTTGAAACCGTCAACAGGGAACTTTTCAGGCGGGTTAAACCAGGTGAGAAGATAGAGGATCGGATAAGAGTCTGTGAACTTGTATGTGAAAGTGGAATAGAATTATCAAGTGGTCTGCTCATAGGTCTTGGTGAGAGTTACGCTGACCGCCTTGCACACCTAAGGTTCCTTGGTGGATTTGAAACACTTGGAGAGATACCCATCATGGGATTCAACCCCTACCCTGGAACCCCAATGGAGAACCATCCACCCTGCCCCCTTGAGGAACAGATGAAGACCATAGCCATCACACGTATCATGTACCCTGATATAAGGATAACGGTTCCAACACCCACCATAGGTCCCGAAAATGTCCGCTTCTCCCTCATGGCAGGGGCAGATAACCTTGCAACTGTTATACCCGACGGTTACCCTCATGATGTTAAGGGGGTCGGGTCCCCAAGGTACGGAAACCTCAATGATGTGCTGAGGGTTGTGGATGAGATGGGACTGAAGCCCCAGATATCAGCGAACCCCGCGGCTGATGGGGTTGCGATCTGATTTATTAATACGAACGGGTTTAGTCATCATAGCCCATACCCTTATCTTATCAATACAGCGGTCTGATCTTTAATAGCCCTTGAATACCCCTGAGTCTTATCATATACAGTGGTGTGGTCATGTTAGAGGATATAATAGCCAGTGCATACCTTGAGTCTGCAGAGGATCGTCGCAGAGGAGACCGTGAGGAGGAAGTTAAAGCTGTAAGGGACTACATTAGCGGCGCTCAAAGGATTGTAGTGCCGAACTGGAACCGGGAGAAGGTTGATGTGATAAATGAGGTCCTCAGATCCTTCAACCTGAGGGAAGCAGAGCACCTTCAGTTCAACACCAACTGGGCGGACCTCACAAGGATGCCAGCCGTTACAAAGGCCCTCATGGCACTTGACATATCAGGGGCAGACCTTGTTATTGCACGGGGGCGGCTGGGGGTTCCTGGTTCTGGATCGCTCCTTGTAATCATGGACTCCCGGGGGAGGATCCTTTCAGCGGCCATGTCCCCCCCACACGTTATACACGAAATGGAAGTTCAGGATGCGGTGAGATCCGAGATGACCCATGCCCTTGAGCGTATAGGCTTCAGCAGAGGATCAGAATGAAGCGCCATGAAACCGGTATAACCGAGACCGTTAAAACATTCTTCTCCACATACAGGGTACAAGACATAATCAATCACATATCAGCAGTTAAATCGGCCGCAGTTATTGAATGGCTCACTGAAATCGACATGACCCCTGAAAGTGCCCTTATAATCGGCTCATACTTCACAGGTGCAGCGATTGCAGGTTCACTTGACTGTGATGTGACCGTTGCAGATATAAACCCCCAGACACGTTTTATCCTTGATGACAGCGTGAAGTTCCATGGAGGTGTTATGGACCTCAGGGGTCACTGGGACCTCCTTGTTGATACCACGGGTCTCGGGGGTGTCACAGAGGATGAACTGAGGGGCATAACTGCAGAAGCGTTCATCGTTGAGGACCCAACATCAGATGGCAGCGATGAGACTATAAGGAGATTCAACAGGACATATGATAGACTTGGAATGGTTGAATCAGACATTTCAGGGGCCCTCCACACCTATGGCATTGGCGCCAAGACCTCGGGTACAATGACGCTTACAGTGGAGGTTCTGAGGAGGTCGATGGCCGATGCACTTGAATTTGAAGGTGTGCTCTATGCAACAGCAACCCTTGAATTCTTTGAGAGGATACTCTTTAAGGAGGGGGATCCTGAAAAATTCCTGAGACACCTTGAATCCCCCTCCCTCATGGTTTCATCACTTGAAGATCTGGACTGTGATGGAATCATAGAAGGGAACCTTGGGATGATAAAATCAAGGATCCTGAATAACAGGTGATACCTCTTCAGCCCACTTGAAGGTGATGCAGTTAACCAGCAAGACCACATACTGCTCATCCCATTGTTCAAATGTGATAATATCAGAAAGAATCAACGAACTCCCCAGTGCATCCGTAAGCACCTAACGTTCAAAGGTGATAATATCAGAATAGAGTCATTTATAGAGTTCATGGAGAGCCTGGCACCGCCTGAACTTGCACTTCCAGGTGACAGGATAGGATACCATGGCCCCGAAGTTGAGGTTGAATCTGTCCTGGTGCTCATGGACTACCTGGATGATGTGCCTGTGGATGGGTATGACCTCCTGGTCCTTCACCACCCACCCCAGGTTGAACCTCCGCTTCCATACTATGTTGCACATTCCAACTGGGACGTTGCCGATGGTGGTGCCTCTGATGCCCTCGCAGATGCCCTTGGAGTGGACGTTGAATCCTTCCTTGACCCTGAAACAGGGCTGGGACGAATATGTCGTGGGGACCTTACATTTGAGGAGCTCATGGAAAGAATACATGATCTGAGGCCAGGGGCGGTGAGGGTCGTAAACCCCAGAGAATACCTGGACAGGGTGGCTGTTGTATCAGGTTTCGGTCTCTCAGACAGGGACCTCATAAAAAGGGCCTTCTCTGAGGGAGCCCCTGTTTATCTATCAGGTGACCTCACCCATGCCTCGGCGATTCTTGCAAGAAACCTCAACATGACACTCATCGATGCAGGTCACCATGCAACAGAAATGCCGGGACTCCTTAGGCTGCGTGATATGATAGAGGACCTCGGGCTGATGGTGGACCTTATTGATACCGGTACTCCCTGGACAGAGTACCGCTATGAAACATTCTAGTACTGAGGGGATAAAGGAAATCCTCTCAGACTACGAAAGGACAGAGTACCGCTATGAAACATTCTAGTAGTGCACAAACGGGTGATATGATTGGAGATCTCTGAACTTGAAGGTAAAAAGGTGCCCCATGGAGAGGTCACGCTTGTCGGTGCCGGGAGACTGGGCTTCCGCACCGCCCTCAACCTCATGCAGATCCACCGTGGGGGCCCTGAAAGGATAAAGGTCATCGACGGCCAGAGGGTATCTGCAGATGACCTGATATTCCGCCTCATGGGGGCGAAGATAGGTGAATACAAGGTGAAGTTCATTGAATCCCTCGCCTGCGATGGCTTTTCAAGGACCGTTCAGGGCATACCCGAGTACATCACAGCCAATAACCTGGACCTCATAGGCGGGGATGTGGTCTGTGTGGAGATCGCAGGGGGTGATACCCTGCCCGTCACCGCAGAGATAATCAGGTACGCCCAGAAGAAGGGTGCTGCCACCATCAGCACCATGGGTGTATTCGGGATAGGTGAAGAGGACGTCTCAGTGGTGGATATAGATGAAGCTGACCCTGAAAACCCCATTGCAGCATATCTGCAGGCTGCGGGTATCCGTGAGCACATCCTTGTGGGCACAGGTAAACTCATAAGGGACTGGGAGCCTGTAACGCCCCATGTCCTGGACAGGGTCTCGGAGGTTATGACGGCAGAAATACTCAAACTCCTTCGGGGTGTCCAGAGATGATAAGGGTTGCCACAGCAGAGTGCTTCACCCATGGCATCGTTGCAAGGGAGATACACGCCTACTCCATGGGTTACCCCATGAACTACCACTGGAGGGTTGACGCTGAGGTCTCACTCGTGGCTGGCCTCTTCATACCCACCCTTTCAGGTATCCGTAGCATCCTCAGATTTGAGCCTCCAGAACCCTCTGCCACCCTCAACGACATAAAGGTTTACACTGAAAAGGAGGACGAAAGGGTGGCCCTCATGATGGCCCGCTCTGTCAGAAGGCTAACAGACGCGGATATAGGTATAGGTACAACTGCAGGTACAGGGAGGGGTGGTATTGCCGTTGTATCAGATGAGAGGGAGGAGGTTATAAACTCTGATGTGGAGGCAGACCTCAGATTTTCAGGGGCTGATGAAATCCTTGCAAGGCAGGAATCAGGGATAAGGAGGGCGCTGGAGTTATTTGAATCCTTTATCAGCCCCCCATAATATCAAAAGTTATTTATTGTATCCATGTTATACTATTCTAAGGGAAAAATAATAGGTGGTGGTTTAACTGCTTCTTGAAATAACCGACCTTGCGGTCGAGGTTAGCGGAAAACAGGTCCTCAGGGACATAGACCTCTACATCGACAGGGGCGAAACACATGTCCTCCTGGGACCCAACGGCTCAGGGAAGAGCACCCTCTTTATGACAATCCTCGGCTTTCCAAAGTACAGGGTCACAGATGGCCAGATACTATTCAAGGGAAAGGATATAACCGATATGAGTACAACCGAGCGGGTGAGGATGGGTATCGGTGTGAGCTTCCAGAACCCCCCTTCCATAAGGGGTGTGAAGCTCATGGACCTCCTCAAGGTTGAAAGTGGCCTCAGCACAGAGGATGAGCTGACACCCGAACTCAGGGAACTTGCAGCGAGGATGAAATTCGATGAGAGCTTCCTTGAAAGGGATGTTAACCTTGGATTCTCAGGGGGTGAGGTGAAGAGGTCCGAGATACTCCAGCTACTTGCACAGAAACCTGACTTCATAATGTTTGACGAGCCAGACTCCGGTGTTGATATAGAGAACGTTGAACTCCTTGCAGAGGAGATCAACGTCCTCCTGGACAAGGACAAGAAGCCTGGTATGAGGCAGAAGGCGGGGCTCCTCATAACCCACCTGGGCTACATACTGAACTTTGTGAATGCCGACACTGCCCATGTCCTCATGGACGGCCGTATTGCATGTTCAGGTAACCCCCAGGAGATAATTGATGATATAAGGAAGGATGGATTCAAGGGGTGTGTTGAATGCTGCGGGATACACTGAAGAAGGCTGAGAAGGCAAAGGACAAGAAGGCGCTCTATGGTGAGGACATCGACCTTGAAAGGTTCATAATGGAAGAGGCTGGTGAACACGAGGAGGTGACAAGGGCCAAGGAGGTCCCCAAGGAGGTCCAGGAGACCCTCCTGAGGGTTGGCGTGGACCCTGAGGAGAGGGAACGTGCAGGTACATTCATACAGGTTGACCAGTCAGGCATCTGCACCACATGCGCCTCAGAGTCCATCGAGATCATGGGCATGAATGTTGCCCTTGATAAGTACAGCTGGCTCAAGGACTACATGTGGAAGGCAGTGGCAGTTGACACCGACAAGTACACGGCCACAACGGCCCTAAGGGAGGCTGAGGGAGAGATGGGGGGCTACTTCATAAGGTCAAAGCCCGGTGCACGTGAGGTATTCCCGCTTCAGGCATGCATGTTCATCGGAGATGAGAGGGTAATGCAGACTGCCCATAACATCATAATCGCCGAGGAAAATTCCGAGCTTCACATAATAACAGGCTGTGCAACTGGTGAGGATGTGAGTTCAGCTCTACATGTTGGTGTATCCGAGTTCTACCTCAAACCTGGCGCCAAGATAACATTCACAATGGTGCACAACTGGGCTGAACAGGTTGAGGTGCGCCCACGAACCGGTATAATGGTGGGTGATAACGCGACCTACATAAGCAACTACATACTCACAAGCCCAGTGAAGAGCATCCAGTCCTACCCAACGGCCTACTGCAGCGGTGAGAACTCAAGGGTTGTGTTCCAGTCAATACTTGGTGGGCAGAAGGATTCTGTCCTTGATATGGGATCAAGGGTCATCCTTGAGGGTAAGGGCTCAAGTGCAGAGATGGTTTCACGTGCGGTTTCAAAGGATTCATCCCAGATATACTCAAGGGGGCACCTGGCTGGTCGCGTGCCTGAGGTCAAGGGGCACCTTGAATGCCATGGTCTTGTACTATCAGATGACTCCATGATATACGCGGTCCCTGAACTTGAGGGAAGTGCGACCGACCTTGAGATGTCACATGAGGCCGCCGTGGGTAAGATAGCCGAGGAGGAGGTCATGTACCTGACCTCAAGGGGTCTTACAGAGGAGGAGGCCGCCTCAATGATTGTGAGGGGATTCCTGAGTATGGATATAACTGGCCTTCCACCTGAACTGGCGGCTGAAACAAAGAGAATGCTTGATATGAGCCTCAAGGGTATGTGATATTGCTGGGGATGGTCCAGCAATACTCATTTTTTAAATAATAAGTTAAGAGAAGGAACGGATATTAAACCATCTATTCCTTAAAGAATAAGTTAAGATACGGGGCTAACGAATCAGATAATATCAACTTATTCTGCAATTATTATGAACTCGCCAACCTTCTCAACCTTCCCGAACGGGACAAGGAGATAGTCACCCTTCTTCTTGGCGCCCTTGACTGTCACGTTTCTCCCGCTGTCAACCTTAATGACAACGTCGGTTATTTTTCCAGTTTTATCGTTGATTATGAGCTCCTCAAGCTCCCCAAGGATACGTGCATTGTTGGTTGCAACCTGGTAGCCCTTTATTTCACTCCAGTACTTCTCTTCCCCTTTTATGAGTTTCTTCTCTTCCATCATTCTCACCTAATTTTTCCAGGACATGCAGATCACTGCAGCTATTTATGTTCACTGCCAGCTCCAGCATGGAAACCTCAAGGATCCTCTGATCTTGTACTCTGTTTTTACTCATTAATATATTTACCCCGCAGGGTACTAATCCATCCATTGAATCTGAAAACTCGAGCCCATGCGTTCTGCAGAGTTTTTCAGGTACAGCCACGCAGAGGGCCTCCTCACCACCCGCCAGGTACTCCCCTATTATCCAGTCAATGGTTGATGGGGAGATCAGCGGTAGATCCGCATTTATAACCAGAACAGGTTCATCCCGGGATTTTTCAAGGTGCGAGAGGATCTCCTGGAGGTCCTCAACGTAACCCATCCCTGATGTCCTGAATACGGCGTATCTCCCCCTTACATGTTCCTCTGTGAGGGGTGTGTTAGGGCTCGTTACAACTATTATCTCATGGACGCTCCTGGAAGAATCAAGGCTATCAAGCACGTAATCTATCATTGGCCTTCCAGATATTTCAAGGAGGGGTTTTTCACATTCAAGTCCCAGACGTGTTCCCCTCCCACCAGCCATTACAAGGGCCAGCATTATCATTCAATCCATTTATCCTCTTTCTTTGACTGGAGCTTTCTTCTCATCCCCAGTATGCATGGGCCGTTCTGCCTTCCGCCGAGTGGGGTATGGGGTGTTCCCATGGAGTTCATGCACCTCGCCATGACAGCGGCGCCGAGTGCAAGGGCATCGGATACAAATATGCAGTCTTTGAAGCGATCACCCACATATTCCAGTATGAGTCTGGGTTTTGTGCCTGTTATACCTGCCCTTCCTGTAACCCCAAGGACCGAGCCCTCCTCGATGACACCCTCATCAAATGCCTCATCTATCAGCCTCTTGACTATCAGTGCACTCACATGGTCCAGTGTGGCAAAGAGTGTATGTATGCCGTCCTCCTGGTATATGTTATGTCCAATCTCTGTCAGTTCCTGAAGTTTATCCCCGTTCTTACCGGCGTCGCACCCTATCAGAGTTGTCCCTGCGCTGTATGCAGCCTCTGTATCCACAGGGACTGTACCGAACCTTTTCCTGTTTACGGGCACCTTTCTTATATCGATTATTTCATCGTGTATCATCTCAGCGTGTTTCCTGGCATTCTTCCAGTTGGCTCCCTTCAGCACGGATTTCTTGTAGAGGTCAAGTGCGGCCCCACCCCTGCAGTCCACCATTTCGGTTCCTCTGATTATGGCGTCGGATATTGCACCTGCAAGGCCGCAGAAGTTTCCAATTGTCCTTGCGTAGGGTTCATCGGAATTGACTATTCTGCCTGCAAGGGTTGTCCCGAAGTCCAGGGAGACGCAGGGGTTTCTGTAATCAACAGTTGTCCACTTTGAGCCCACCTTGATACCCGCGGTTACAAGTTCGCCCTCCATCTCATTTGCAACGACCTCCCTTCCTGTTGGGGGTATGACACTTGCAACCGCACCATCGAATATGACCCTGTCAAGGTATGAGAAGTCCCTGAGGCGTTTGGGGATGTTCTCTATGGAGAGGGCTGGGGCCATTTTCCTTGGGGGTATTCCTGCTGCGAGACAGCCATCTGCAAGGGCTATTATGAGTTTACCCACCTCCTCAGGTGATCCAAAGCCGGCTGTAACACCAGTTGACCTCACCACAAAGTCAAGGTCATTTTCTATGTCAACCTTAGCCCTTCTGAGGGACTCATGTATTGTGTCCCGCACCAGTTCAGAGACAGATTCCTTTGTGAGTTCAACACCCCATACCGTCTTACCGAATACCTCCTCGCCCTCCTTAGGGGGTCTTATGTCACGGGTCATCTTCACGGTCTCATCAAGGAGGTATGTTCTGCTTGTGTTGAGGTTGGTGGCTGTCAGTATACACTTGGTTGTTGTGTTACCCAGTTCAACCGATGCCACGATGTAGTAGACGTCCGGGCGCATTGAGTAACCGGACCCCACGGTTTTCTTTGTGAATGGTGCTGTTTTTGTATCCTCTATGCTTATGAATCTGCTCTTTGCAATAATTGGCTTTGGACCAAATAGTCTGCTCAAAAATGACAACTGATTACCCCCTGATTTAATGTAATATTGTATCCGGGGGGATAATATAAATTTTATGAATAAATCCAGATGAAAAATAATAAAAGGGAGTGTCCGGTGGGCTTTACCTAAACCGTCCTCACCAGGTGAATGGTGCAGGGTGCGTAATGTACCACCTTCTCTGACACACTGCCAAGGAGGTGCTTGTCAACCAGGCTCTTACCTGTACCCATTATGATGACGTCAACGTCCTCCTCCTCTGCAAGTTTAACTATTTCATCTGCAGGGTCACCCTCAAGCATAACTCCCCTGAACTTCACGTTGGGGTTCTCCGGACCTGTGAGTCCCTTCTCCATGTCCCTGAGGATCTCCTTACCCCTCTCTGTTAACTCCTTAACCATCATCTCCTTAACCTTCTTTGGGGTGAGGAAGGGTACAGAGGTATCAACCACGTAGAGGCATATAACCTCCGCCTCCCTTCCATGGAGGAGGTCCAGGGTGTGCTCTATGAGTTCGTCCATGTATTCTCCCATTGTTGGAACCAGAATTTTCCTGTACATTTCAATCACGCCAGTACAAAGAGTCTCATGACAACGTATGATATGTATACTGCAAGTAAGATTATGCCTCCACTCCTTTTAAGTTTCATGTCCCCCTGCTTTATAAGGAGCACCAGGAGTACCGTCACAAGTATCATGACCGGTGCGTCAAAGCTGAGCGAGAGAGGTTCAACAGGCACCGGGGCTATGAGAGCAGGGACACCTATACCCACAAGTATGTTGAAGGTGTTGCTTCCAAGTACCGTGCCTATTGAGAGCTCATGGAGGCCCTTCACTGCAGATGAGAGTGTAACCACAAGTTCCGGTATACTTGTACCTATGGCCAGTGTGAAGAGACCCATTATCATGGCTGGTATCCCTGCAATGTCTGCAAGTTCCACACCACTGTATACCAGGATTCTGCAGCCTATAACAAGACCAGTGAAACCTACAACCGTAAGGGCAAGTTTTTTAAGGTCAAGTGGTTCCCTCTGAGTTTCATGGGAATTCTCATCAGAATATGATTTCTGGGCCTTTAGGAGTCTCCAGAGGTAAACAGAGTAAAGAAGCACCATTGCAGCCGCTGCAAGCCTCCCTATATTCCCGAAGAACATGAAAAAGAGTAGTATCAACCCTGTCATGAGGGTGGCGCTGAAGTCCCTTTTCAGTCCATCGGCGTTTGTCTCTATGACCCCTGCAACCAGTGCAGATATCCCGAGTATACCTGCAATGTTCCATATGTTTGAACCTATGACACAGCCAACCCCTATGTCTGTACTGCCTGAAAGTGAGGCTATGAGGGCCGAACCAAATTCAGGCAGTGACGTTCCAATGGCAGATGCTGTGACACCCAGTACGACCTCAGATATGCCCAGTGAGGATCCAAGATCCACAAGGTTGTCCACAAAGACATCTGCAGATTTTATAACCAGAATCAGTGAGACCACCAGTGCAGCTATAAGAATCAATACATTTCCAATCAAGTTATCACCACTGAAAAACTTTCTTCCATTCCCTCAAGACCAGTATATTAATTGCATATTGACACTTAAAACTTTGTGTCGGAAATATGTTGCCGTTTTCTTCTATTTAAAACATTCCATTATAATAAAAATAAATTATTTAGTAATAACAACAGTTGAAAAAAAATGAAATTTCTGGCTGCTCCTAGAGCAGCTTGAAGAATGGGTGGTCTTCCACAGCCTCGGTGCCTATGTCCTTGGCTGCTTCGCTTATGAATATGTCGGCCATTGCACAGGCTGGGAATGCCATTTTGGCATTTTCTATTGGGCCGTACAGTATGAAGTCACCACCGGCCATCTGCTGGATCAGGTTGGATCCAACGTCACATACAGGCCAGGCTTCTTTGTGTTCCTTCTTGTACTCACGGAGCCAGTCCCAGGCTGATGGCACGTTGTGGATACCGCTACCAACAGGGTATCCCCATTTGCTCTTAACTGCAAATGAGGTCCTCACAGCAACACCTGCACCCTGACCGAGTGGTGTAACTGCAACGTCCATGAGGTACTTGTCGATACCACAGTCGGCGGCCATTTCAAGAAGACCCTTGTCTATTGTACCTGCACCGTCTTCCCAGATTCCAATTTTACCCTCAACTGTGGGGTCCATTGGGTTGAATCCCAGGACGATTGAAGCTGAGAGTTTTGTGTTCTTGAGTGCCTCAAGTTCTGACTCGTCGGCGGCCATGTTGACTGAGTTGTAGATGGCCCTGTCCTCAAGGCCAACTTCATTGGCGTACTCTGCACCGGCGATCCTTGCCTCACGGGATGTTGAGTCTATGAAGAATGGTGCGTCTGTGATGTCACCCACGAATTC
This sequence comes from Methanothermobacter sp. DP, assembly GCF_026692625.1. Taxonomy (NCBI): domain Archaea; kingdom Methanobacteriati; phylum Methanobacteriota; class Methanobacteria; order Methanobacteriales; family Methanobacteriaceae; genus Methanothermobacter; species Methanothermobacter sp. DP. The sequence goes on from NZ_CP113501.1 coordinate 1,252,216, forward strand.
AAGGTACTTGACTATTGCCTCAGGTGTCTGACCGAAGGTCTGCACGATGTGTGGGTTACCTGTGACATCTGACATCTCTTCCTGTGTCTTTATGAGGGTCTCTGCCTTATCCTTGTCAAAGACACCTGCCTTTTCATCCTCAATGATGCTGTGTCCACCATAAAATATTGTTCCTGCTAGTACGGTTGGGTACTCTCCTGGCTGACCACCAATCTTGGTTCCAGCTATGTCCAGTACGATCTGTTCCTTATCAAACCTAAACATATGTAAACCTCCAAGCTATAGTCCGAATAGGGATTTTAAAAGTCCTTTTAACAATCCTGCAAACAGTATGTTGGTTACTGCAAGGATAATCAGACCTATCACAATACCATATAAAATACCAATATCTCTACCGATCTGCTGTCCTATGCGCTGTGAGTACTCACCGACAGTGAACTCCACTTTCTCCTCTATTTCATCCAGTTTCTCATTGGCCTTGTTGAATTCATCAGCAGAGACAAGTACGCGGGGTATTGTGGTTTTTTCTTCCTCTGACATCAGATCACCCCTAATATGCTCATCATTGCAGGCACACCAACAAGGAGGACAGCCAGGAGGAACCCTATGGCTATACCTGAAATCCTTGTGGCTATGAGGCCCGCAAATAACCTGCCATCTCTACCGATGAGCTGGTTTCGGTATTTTATGTCCTCTACAACGTTTTTAATGCCACGTATATTGGGTTTGTTGGATAGTATAATCATCTGGAAGCCTCCCTAGACCAGTAGAAGTATACCCAGTGTCAGGGTGAATGCAAGACCTATCATTATACCCTGAACCTTACCTGAGTACATACCGGCGAACATTCTGTTGGTGGAACCTATCATTTTAACCTGTGTCTGGATGTTCCTCATCCTGGCCTCAATAAGGGCTGTTTCTGGTGCCACAGGTTTTACCTCTTCGCCTTCCTCTTCTTCTCCGCCTTCCTCGACCTTTATGATCATGGCCTCTTCTTCGAATGCACCAGGGTCCTTCTCGATGCATTCCTTGACCTTGGTCTTGATGGCGTCGGCGTCCTCAACGTCTATGAGGTTGACGATCTCGAGCTGTTTCTGGAACCTCTCAATACCCTCATCAGGTATGTTTTCAATGTATGGGATGGCACCGGTTGCACCGATGATGTTCCTCTTATCAGGGTCCACACCGTTCTGGTGCAGGGCCTCAATGCTCTGCCCGGTTATGTGGCCCTGGACCTCTGAACCGCAGAGTATGAGGAATCTGATGTTGGGGTTTGATATGAGGTTGGCGATCATCTTTTCGATACCGAGGTTCTCTGTCTTGCATGGCCCTGCAATGGCAGCGCCGGCCTCCACTGGTATGTCTTCGATGTGTGAGGCGAGGGTGGTGGCAGCCACAGGACTTTCAGGGTCGCCCACGATGTAGTCACCGTTGACCACAGGCCATCCTTCAGCAGGTGATTTCTTTTCAACCACTTATAACACCTCCTATAAGAGCAGGGCAAACAGGATGATCAGACCAAGTATGAACCCGTAAACCATATTGGTGAGTTTACCTGCTGTCAGGTACACTCCTTCCCTTCCAGGGTAGGAACCCTCAGGGATGGTTGTTGGGTCCAGTGAGTTAATCAGATCATCAGCTGTAGCCTCTAATGCAGCTATCTGTTCGTTTATTTCATCCATGGATAATATTATGACTTCCCTTCCAAGGGCAGCCCCTATCATACCGGTGGAAGGATCAAGGGTCAGGTTGTATTCCGGAGCGATCTTAACAAGTGGTAACATTTCCATTTTTAAAGCCTCCTAGTGCTCTTCCTCCTTAGGCCAGAGACCTGACCATTTCACGGATGCGGCTTCCTCTAAGGATGCGCTCACGAATGCCCTGAATGCCAGTATCCAGCAGAGTGCACCGACAAGTGAAACAACCCACCAGCCAGGGTTGAGTCCTATTCCAAGTAGACCCACAACGGCCATGGATATGAACCCTGTTGATGCTGCAAGTTTCAGTGTCCTTGTCTGGTTCTCATTTGGACCAAGACATGCGTTGAATGGGTGCTGGATTGCCATTGTGTTGAGTATGAATAGCAAGCCTATGAATCCTGTTGTTATGACTGATGTGAGCATTGCCTGCAGTGTGTAGCTACCTGCAATGGCTGCTGAGAATCCAAGGACTGAAAGTGCTGCTGCACCTGAGATCTCCGCAGTGCACTTCTCGAGGATTGGGATTTTCATCTTAACTATCTTCTTACCCAGTACAGCCACAACCACACCGAGTATCATTGCCAGTATCAGTGCAACAACAGGTACTGCAAGGGCAGGTACCACAAACACTGATGCCAGTCCAGCGACCACACCAACTATACCTATTGCAACTGACATGTACCCGATTGATGGCACACCGGTACCGAGACCGTAACTTGCAACCCTCCTTATGGCGTCTGCACCCCATACTATTGCACAGACTGCTCCAAGGGAGGCCAGAACTGGTCCTATGACCGGGTTAACTGCGGATGCGTATATTCCTGCAAGTCCGCCCAGTATTCCAAGTGCCATGAGCCTGCTCTCAGGTATGGCTGCGCCGGCTGGTCCTCCAGCTGCTACTGACATTAGAAGACACCTCCGTATACGAGTAATGTTGAAAGGGCCCCTGCAACAATGGAGGCTATGAGACATGCAACTATTCCCCTGCCGATCCTCTTGAACTTAGGATCGTGGAAACCTTCTATTGTACCTCCAATGTTATATGATGCAATAACCGCGTTTATGAAGAATATGCCCACGGCAAAGATTGCTGCAACACCTGCAGCACCCATTGCACCATATGACAGGGTCCTGAGGGCCTCGTTGAGTGCCCAGTAGATGAGCCCACCTCCGATTCCACCGAGGGCTCCTCCTATTATACCGCTGACAAAACAGACCGTTGGAAGACCATGCCCCTCGGTACCCGGGGTGACGTATTTTTCCTGTTCCATGCCTGTTATTGGGTCAACGCTGACCTTTGCAGATACCGGAACGGTACCCACACCAAAGACGTAGATCAGGTTACCCACCAGCATGGTGATACCCATCATGAGCATTGAACCAACTGCGCCGGCAGCCATTATCATGAGGGGTGACTGTCCGGTCATTGCTGCGGCGGTTATGAGTCCTGTAAGACCTGCACCCGCAGCAAGCATGGCTGTACCGGTACCCACACCTGTTGCTGTTGCCATGGCTGCTGGTGCACCACCCACAGGTACGAAGTGCACGCCTCCACCTATGAGTACTCCTCCAGCGGTTATAGCTCCTATCAGTAATAATGGATCCATTTATTCTTCCTCCTTGTATGGTCCATACCTGTTCCTTGCAAAGACTTCAAGCCTGTTGTTGAGGATTATCAGTAACAAGACTATTATGAGACCAGATATTATTCCACCGGTTATACCGAAGACTATTGTGTTCCAGAAGCTGAGGAATACTATTGCACCGAAAGCGAATCCTGTTAGAGGTCCACCGTACTTTGCACAGAAGTGAACAACGTCCATTGAGTTTCTTGCTCCGAGCTCTGCCTTTGTTGTTATGTCACCGTGAATCGCAACAGGTATACCTCCACCGAATGGGTACTGCTGGTACTCCCTTTCAGCACCGTAGTGGACGTCCCCTGTTGATGAACCGATTGCACCTATTGTTATACCCCAGAGCACTGCAAGAAGTGGCAGTGGGAATGGGTGTGCAAATCCAGGGATCGGTAATGTCATGAGATATGATAATCCTACAATACAGAATGTCACGATAAATCCATGCCCTGCAATTGGGCCTAAATGCTGAACCAGCATGTCCATGAAGAGTGGCTGGTTGAACTGGGACTGGCTGACAATTCGTCCCATGTGGGATGTTACAGCGTAGGTTGTGTGTACCATTGCAGCGATTACAGCACCGATTGCAATGGCCATTATCACAGGCAGCTGTACTGAATTCATAAGGACAAATGCAACTGAACCAGCAATTCCGCACCAGGTTCCGTAGGCAACGGGTTCCCCTGAAACGGCCTTGTTGATTATTCGGTGCAGGTGTCCCATCTGTGGTGCGAGCTGAACCTGTGAGTTGGGGTTACTCTGGGATCCTACGTCAGACTCTAAGTCCTCTGCGGCTCCTGCTATGGTTGCAGCTGCACCCATGAGAGCTACAACACCTAAACCTGTTATCATAGGGTCCATATTTCTTCCTCCTTTTATTTTTTTGAATAAAAAAAATTAGGTGCATTACACTTAAAAAGTTTGTGTAATGCACCTTCGTTAATCTATTTTGCAGGTGTTATGAGTGCTCTTTCACCGGCTGGTTCGAACTCTCGCAGAGCACCTTTGGCGAATTCGCCACGGACGTTGGTGAAGTCGAAGACGAGGTTGTCGTCTGCAAAGGCTATTTTCACCAGTGGGTTGAACACGAAGGCGTCTCCACGGGCAGCGTGTGGTGCCTGTGATATACCTGCGTATTCACCCTGGTGTCCCACGTTCATGGCGTAGTTTGGATAGTTAGGTCCACGAAGCTCCAGTGGCAGTCCCTCGTCGCCCCTTATTGAGAAGACGTTGGATGCACCGCACTGGTCCTGGAGGTCGTAACCGTAGAATCCTAGCCTTGAGTGCTGTTCCTTGTGGAGGTACATTGAGAGGTACCATCCGCTGAGACCTGTCTGGGCGTTTGCTGTTGCGAATGCTGTGGAACATCCGGATGCAGCTGCAACGACTGCTGCCCTCTGTGATCCACCGAACTGGTCCTCGAGGAGTGCTGGGTATTCCTCGTACTGTTCAAGGCCGTAGAATGTGACCTCACTTGCAACGTCCAGGACGGTGTCCATGGTGTTTGGTGCCTCACAGAGTCCATACTTGTCCTCCACGTACTCCTTACCGAAGTAGGTGAAGTCGTCAAGTATGTTGTCTGTGTATGCTGCTGTAGCGTACTGGGTGAATCCAACACCACCTGACATGTATGATCCTAGCCAGATCTGGTCGTAGAGCATTGCACCGGTTGCCACAACGTCCAGGGTCACCCTGACAGGGTCCTCATAGTTGACCCTTGAGCTCTGACAGATGTCGGCAAGGTAACCGAATGGTACACCACCAGGCTCGTTTTCACCCCTTGCACGTCTCACAGGCAGGTATGTACCCATGTGTATGACTTCAGCGTGTTTTGCAGCGTATGCGAAGTCACCTGTTGCGGCTTCACCTGCTGCCTGTTTGTAGGCTGAAATCATGGACATACCTATCTGCATGGCGGACCATCGTGAGGTTGTTGCACCGTCACAGGTCCTTGAGACTATGGTTGGGATCCTGACGACCTGCCAGATTCCGTCTCCAACCTCTGCCTTGAGGGTTTCTGCCTGGTCTTCTGGGAACTGTTTGTTGATGTCTATGACGAATGCAGGGTCGATCTCATCTGCTATTTCGTCGTTACCTGTGAATACCTTGACGTAACTGTCTGCCACCAGTGCAGGGTGGGTTTCCACCATGTGCTCCTGTACGACAGCTGCACCTGGCATTGCGTGGTTCACTGTTTCAAGGTAGTGGGTTATGGTCTCAGGTGTGACCTCCTTACCCAGCCTCTTTTCTATAACAGCGTGGGCGTGGTTCAGACCGACAATAACGGTCCTCCTTATGTCGTCCCACATCTGCTGCATGGCAGCGTTGTTTACGAAGTGGAGGTCGTCCCCTTCAACATAGGTATCGGTTGTTGAAACCTGGTAGGGCATGAGCACCCTCTGACCAAGTGGGGTACCTATGTCAGGGTTGTACTGGGGTATGCCCCTCTTTGCTGCCACTTCTTTACCAGCGTTCACAAACTCGGTTTTTCTTTCTGACTGTTTCCAGCCACCAAGTGTGTAGAATGTGGTTTTCTTCTCTTCAGGGGATTCTTCAAATTTTTTCTTTAAAGCGTTTATGAACAATTTGTCAGCCATAATCTACACCTCCCCCGGATTATTCTGGGTTGAACCCTCCTTGTGATCTTAAAACGTGGATTCTCTGCATGATCTCCACGGCTTCTGTATCATCACGGTAGGCTTCACCATCCACACGGTAGATGGTTGTTTTTTCCATCAGGGTTTCTTCATCCAGTGGTTCACCAAGATCCACAGGTTCGTCCAGTTCGTCGCCGATCTGGTTTTTGACCATTTCGACTCTGCCGGTGTCCCTGTTGTAGATCTGCCTTCTGAGCATGTCGAACATCATACCGTCCTCATCGAGACGCAGTGAGTGTCCGTGGACAGATTTACCCCTGACACCTGACCTTGCAGGGTCAAAGAACTCTGTTTCAAGGAGTTCCTTGGATATCTTTTCAAGGTCCCTCTCCCTGGTCTCTATGATCTGACGACCTGATAGTGTACCTGCGTCTGCACCCCTGTACCTGCAGAGGTATGCCCTTGATCTCACATATGGCTGGGCCGGGGCGAAGTACATTGAGTCTGTGAACTGTATGTATCTAACCCTGTCACCGGCCTTTGCACCGTCTATTGGTTCGACCATTTCTCTTATTGCGTCCTCTGGTTCATCCATCTCTTCAAGTGGTGGGTGAACACTTGGGTATTCTTCCCCTGGGGCCCTGTGACCCAGAATCTTTACTACATCTTCATCTGAGATTTCTCTCAGTTTTTCAAGTTCGTATTCAGGGTTACAGAAATTCCTTCTGTTCTGAGCAACCTTAGTTGTTCCGGGATAGTATTGTGCCATATCATGCACCTCCTAAAGCTAACTTAACCTTTCTTATAATCTCATCCAGTTTTTCCTGGGGACAGGTTTCTCCTCTAATAACTCCACTCACGATGTCGACGATTGTTCCCTTGGTTTTTGGTTCATCTGGCATTACGGCCCTGGTTTTGACACCTATCTTCGCAAAGTCCTCAAAGTCAACCGGGTATTCGCATATGACTATGCATGGGCGGTCAACGTTTCTGAGTATGAGGCGTGCCTTGTAGGTGATGTGATTCTTGACGCCGCCAAGGTGCACCACAAGGAGTCTGTGCCGCTTCATCTGCTCGACTTCAGCAGGTGTTAATCCAAAGAGGCTTCCTGCACCGGCACTTGGAGCGTCCTGTGGAACCCCTGCGCCTGCGTTGAGTACCAGGGTACTGGTCATTATGTTTGCTTCCCTCAGGGCAAATGTTATCTCGCAGACAGGCTTGGTTATGTGGCGCCTGCCGGGTGACATTGCCACTGCCAGAACTTCACTTCCGCACTGGGCAAAGGTGCCCCTCTGGGCTATTCCTCCGCCTTCACCCATACCCATTGTCTCTCTACAGTCAACCACGTGAGTGCACTTTCCGATCATCTAATGCTCCTTCTTCCTTTTTATTATTGTGGCCCTTTCACTGAGCCTGGCGTTCTGATCCGTGAGACCGATGAGTTCATCAGGAATCTCATCAAGGTTCTCGCCGTACTTTATCTCATCTGTGACGGTTTTCTGTGTTCTTATGTATTTGCCAGGAGTAACATCATATCCAAAGGGCAGGAGATCCTCGCAAACCCTCTTGATATCGGTTATTGTCTCCTCGTCCTCCACTTCAAGCAGCACACGGCCAGTTTTAACCTGAAGTTCAAATTCCTGACCTTTCACGTTGATTATGCGCCTGTCAGGGTGGTCCTCTGGCGGTAGTCTCTGTCCGTGGATCACCATTCGCTTAACGCCATGGATGTCCTCAAGGCGGTTAAGGAGTTTCTCTGTGGTGTCGGCCCCTAGCAGCCTGTGAGGAAATATCTGAACGTCCATTGGTTTTTTGCCCCCAGTTCTGAGAGATTATTTAGATTTCGTTTTTAATCTCAGCTGCTGCCTCCACAACATATTTGAGTGGTTCTCGGAACTCGTCAACCTGGCTGAATACTTCTTTTATGAGTCCAGAGGTTGCTTCTGGTGAGAACATCTGGGTTCCTGCATCCAGTGCCATTGCGGCTGCCACGCAGGGTATAGCGAATCCCTTACTGTGCCTTGTAACGATGTGGTTTCCGTTGAAGATACCTGGTCCACCACCACCGTAGATGGAGTGGCTGAAGAATGAAAATCCTACAGCTGTACCTTCCACTTTACCGAAGTCCACGCTTGGCAGTCCTGTTTCGAATTCTATGAGGTCGTTGTAGTAGAGCAGAGTTGATGATACACCCTGAGCTGCCCTTGCTGCACCCTGGTTAACCATTGTGGCTGCCATGAGTCCGGCTGCGGCGTAGGCGTTCCACATTGCAAGGTCGTCTGTACCGTAGACCTTGTAGTCTGTGAGTTCCTTCTCAACTTTTATGACACCGTCTTCCAGGGCCCTTTCAACCAGGTCTGCTATGACTGAGCCAACTGTACCTTCTTTACCGTTGGCCTTAACAAGGTCAAAGACCAGGTTGTCTGCGTTCATTCCCTGGTATGCAAGTCCAAGGAGGTGCATCCTCTCAAATGCTCCTACAGCGTCACCCATCTCGAACATTGCTGTCTGTTCAAGTATTGTTGATAGTGCTGCTGTCTGGAGTGTGTTTTTGAGTGTGGCTGCAACAACATGGTTCACCATGATGTTCCTAAGTGCGTATCCTGGGCCTTCCAGTTTCTGTGGAATGTCCAGCATTGTTGCTATGTTTGCCCCCATGTACTCCACAGACTGTGGATATCTTCCCAGAACGGCTGCTTTAACCATGTTAGCATCGTACATGCTAACATCAAACTCGTTGATTATGGCCTGGACAAATGCTGTGGCGGTTACGAGTGGTGCTGCAGAGTACTCTGCTGCAACATCGAACCTTGCACTTGGGACCTGTACGAGTGCCCTTTTACCTCCGCCAAGGAGTTCGACGTTGGTGTCGTCGTCCTCAGTTACCTGTATCATTTCCTTTGCAGCGGCTGCTATTGACTCGGCGTTCCCGACAATGTCGAGATCGAGTTCACGGCCCATTATCTTACAGGCAGGTCCGCCGACCTTCGCTGTCTTCAGGGCGTTTTCTATACCTTCAAGGTTCACAGCCACTGTCCTTTTAATCCCCTGTACTATGCTTTTAATGGCGGGGTTCCTTAATGGACTTAGAGCTTCTAATGGCACCTGTTCTTCGACGAGGTTGCCTCTGTCGTCGTACAAGTCGACCTTATCCTCAAACTTCGCCATTTTTTCCCTCCTAGCAATCAGTTCCGTATACTAAACATCCAAGACCCCCCCTTTTCAGGAAAGGCAAGAAGGCCCTTGGAGGGTGTTAAAACACCCGTTTTAGTATACGGTGCATATTTAACTTGATCATAATTAATTAAGATTTCTTTCTGAATCAAGTCGAAAGATTTATATGTATCAACACGTTTTCTTCGGGTTTTATGGATTTTTTGTATGGCTGCGTTGATTTTTATGATCATGCACGCCGCAGGTATGATGGCCGCAGGGTAATAAATTATATTTAAGGCACTGCACAGAAAGAGGCACATGCAGATAATAGCTGATTTGGGTGGTATACCTGGCAAGGACTGCAGGGGATTCTGCAGGTACTGTTACTTCAGAAAGGTGGGGGAATTTGAACCCTTTGGCTGCAGGAACTGCTCCCCGGGGAGGGTGGGCTGTGAAACCTGTGGAACTGATGTTGCAGAGAGGGGGAGGGAATTTTTACCACCATTCCTTGTCATGGGTAATGTGCAGACAACACTGATGATGCAGAACCTTCAGGATAAGGACCTTAAGATAAACATCAGCGGTGGGGGTGATGTGAGTTGCTACCCACACCTTGAGGAGCTGACATCTGGGCTCAGTGAGTTTGGGATTCCCTTACACCTGGGATACACAAGCGGTAAGGGCATGGATGACCCTGAACTGGCATCAAGATTAATCAGAAATGGTGTGGATGAGGTAACCTTCACGGTGTTCTCAGCGGACCCCCTCCTGAGACAGGAGTGGATGCGCGATAGGAACGCTGAAAATGCACTGGAAGCCCTCAGGATATTCTGTGAATCCTGTGAGGTCCACGCCGCTGCAGTGATCATACCCGGTGTGAATGATGGTGATGACCTCCTTGAAACCTGCTCCAGACTTGAGGAGTGGGGGGCCACAGGATTCATAATGATGCGGTTTGCAAACTATGAGCACCAGGGGCTGATACTCGGCAATGGGCCAATAATTGAAGGTATAGAACCTCACACAGTCCAGGAATTTGAGGACCTTGTGAGGATGGTTGATCGGGAGTTCAATCTCAGGGTTACAGGGACACCTGTCTGCGACCCTGAAAACGGGACTCCATTTGTCCTTGCAGATGACTCAAGCAGGGAGTACCTTGAGATCCTCCCTGAAATCAGGGGCGAGGCAACCATAATCACAGGATCCATTGCAGCCCCCTACATAAGGAGGATAATAAGGAACCTTGGGGCAGATGACATGGTGAATGTTGTTGGTGTTGAGAAGGACATAGCATGCCTCATCACCAGGAAGGACCTCGAGGGTGTGGACCTCAGCGAACTTAAGGAAACTGTGATAATCCCTGGCAGGGCATTTGTCCATGAAATGCAGGCAAAGGAGGTTCTAAGCCGCGACGGAACCGACCGGATAGTCATAAGGGGCCCTGAAAGGCTCACCGTTGATGGGGAGATGAGCGGTACGCTGTCCCAGTATGATGTTATAGAGCGGGAGATGGAAGCATTCTATGAACTCATACAGGCCATAAATTTCTTCGGTGCTTCTGAATGACTCGTGTGGTTGTTTTAACACCAGAGCACTACACCTACGGTTCAATGGTCATTGCCGGTGTTTTGAGGGGCCTTGGATACAGTGTTGAACTCAGGAAGGGCCTTGATGGTGCCGGCGCAGATGTGGTGTTCATAAGCCTCCAGTCGACCATCCACCTCCTGAGGTACAGGGATATTATTAATAATATAAGGGGTTTCCGGGTGGTGGGGGGTCCCGTGAGCATGGACCCTGAACTTGTACTCCGCTACCTCGACGTTGACCTTTTAATTCAGGGTGAGGGTGAGGATAAGGTGGAGATGGCCATGGAGGTTGCATCTGGAAGTTTGGATGCGTCTGAAATGCCTGGAGCAGCATTTAAATCCTCTGAAGGGTTTATAATCAATGAGCCAACCCGCTGCTCCATGAAAAGGGCCCTCCCATTTGTGCCTGCAGATATCTCACAGGAGAACATAAGGGGTGCCAGTGTCTACATTGAAACCCACAGGGGCTGCCCAGGTAACTGCACATTCTGCCAGGTCCCGGCATTCTTCGGCCGTGAGGTCCGCAGCAGGCCCCTGGAGGATATCATAAGGGAGGTCAGGGAAATGAGGAAATCCGGGGCCCGGAGGTTTGCAATAAGCGGGGGAACCGGAACACTCTACGGGAGCAGCAGGTTCAGGGGTATTGATGAGGATGCATTCACCGAGCTCCTAAGGGACATAAGTGAAATCACAGGGCCCAGAAATCTGACTGTACCTGATATACGGGTTGATATGGTGACCCCTGAGATCCTTGATGCCATATCAGAGTACACCAATGGCTGGGTGTTCTATGGTATAGAGTCAGGGAGCAGAAGGATTCTCAGAAGGATGAAGAAGGGCATCAAACCCGGGGATGTTATTGAGGCTGTTGAACTTGCCAGGGAACATAATCTGAAGGTTGCAGGGTCATTCATAGTGGGGTACCCCGGTGAAGATGAAAGGGACCATGAGGAGACCCTGGAACTTGCAGATGAACTCATGCTCGACGACTACTTTGTGAGCATCGCTGAACCGATACCCGGCACGGAACTTGGTGATGAGGTTAAGGGTCTTGAAGATGATGATAACCCTGTATTCATGGAGCCATCAGACAGGAAGTTCAGGAGTCTGGCTGAGGAGAGGGCATTCAGTTTCATGCTTGATTCATACGTATTCAGGAGCATGCCCATCCCTGTAACCGATGAACTCCTGAGGTCACTCCAGAAGGAAGCCAGGGATCAGCAGAAGCATATAGAAACTGTTACACGTATGTTAAAAAATGAGATCTAACCATGTGCAGACCCTGAGTTCTGAGAAAATTTTCTGGATGCATTAACTATAACCTCCTCCAGGGAGGAACCATCAGGAGGTGTTGTCCCAAGGAGTGCCCTTCCAAACACATATGATGGCCCTTCGGAGATTTCTTCAAGCACCAGAACATCAACACCCTCTTTTTTCAATAATTCAGCTGCTTTAATACCTCTTTTTGTTTTAAGGGATCTTGTAGTGTTTTCAATTATTCTAAAATCTATTATACGCCCTTTAAGCGTTTTTGCAATGATAAAAAATTTCGCTTTCCCAAAATGTGATGTTATATGTGATTTCAAACCGCGATCATCTTCAAGGGGCACGGCCACCACCAGATAATCCCTTTTGAATGTTTCTGGTTGAATGGTTATATGATCAATTGAGGGCACTGCTGTCTTCACCTCCCTTTTTATCCTGGAAATAATTTCATCCACATCCTCCGTTGATAGGTCCCTTGAAACTTCAATATGGAGTTCACCGAAAAGGTAGGGTCCTGATTTTCTAATCTTAATGTCATGGACTCCCTCAACACCCTCCATCCCTATGACAGTTTCCCTCAGGAGCTCCCGAGAATCCCTATCTATGCAGGCATCAAGAAGGACAAGTACATCGTCCCGGGTAAGTTTTAAGCCCATGTAAATTATAAGTGCCGAAACTATTATTCCAGCAATACCCTGGACGCCGCTTAACCCGGCGTACTCTGCGAGTATTGATGTGAAGACCACGAGGGATGATATGACATCAATGTAGCTGTGTCTGCCGTCATTTAAAAGTGCTGTTGAATTTATTTCCCGTCCCACCCGCTCTTTATAGGCTCCTATAAGGTATGATGCCACAATTGCCGCAAAGGTTACTGCAAGACTGATGAAGGGCATTGAAATCTCTGCAGGAGGACTTCTGATGTATTCCAATGAATCAATAGCTATTTCGATTCCTGTGAAGATAATTATCAGCGAAACAATTAAAGATACCAGTGTTTCGACTCTGTAATACCCGTAGGGAAAGAGTTCATCTGGCTCCCTCTGGGATAATTTAAGGCCAAATAGCACGGCCGCCGATGCGAATAAATCTGCCAGGGAATGAAAGGCATCTGCCAGAAGTGCTACATTTCCTGAAAGATAACCTACCACACCCTTCATCGTCGTTAAGATTATGTTTAAGATCACAGAATACCCTGCAGCCGATGCTCCCCTTTCAAGTGATCCCTCAGCAGCCATAGAATCCCTCATAAAAATCCATCTCAGATTACTCCTGTATCTGAAAGGAGATTATCAGTTATCCCCGAGAAGTGTTTCCTCAGTTCAGGTTTATGTAGCACCGCAGGGGTGAGGTTAACAAGGGCATCCACAAAGCCCAGATCATATGGTATCCTTCCAAGAACATGGATGCCCTCATCAGCAGCCATTTCCTCTATTTCCATGGCAATATCAGGGTTTATATCCCATTTATTAATTATTATACTTTTTGGAACTCTGAAATGATTTACAAGGTTCAATGCACGTCTTAAATCACCCATGGATACTCCTGTGGGTTCTGTGATAATTACAGCATGATCAACACCCTTGACTGAGGATAAAACAGGACACCCTATGCCTGCGGCAGAATCAAAAATGGCAAGTTCTGATTCATTTGATTCTCCTACAGCAGATGTCAGTTTTCTCACTTCATCAACTATTCTGCCGGAACCTCTCTCACCGGGTTTAAGGCGTCCTGTCACAACATGAAATCCATACTTCGACCTGAATGAACATATCTGACCGCTTTCTACCCGTCTGACCTCAATCGCATTATCGGGACATATGTATTCACATGCACCGCATCCCTCACAGAGAAGTGCATTTATTTCGGGTACAGAAAGTTTTCCGTTCCACTCTATAGCCCTGAATCTGCAGACATTTACACACTTCCTCCGCCCTTTGCATCTTTCAGCCACGAATGATGCCCTTTCAGACGCCTCTACCGGACTGCAGTTAAATCTGACATTTTCCAGCCCTGTTATGAGTCCAAGGTTCGGGGCATCGACGTCGCAGTCCCCCAGGACAATGTTCATCCTCTCTTTAATTAAAATCGCCATTGAGGCCGTTATACTGCTCTTTCCAGCCCCGCCCTTTCCTGAGAGGACGCATATTTCCTTCAAATCAGACACCTCATCACAAGTAGATCCACGATCTCATTTATTTCCCGGAGCTCATGGGGTCTTCCCTCAGAGTAGGCCCTCATTGTTTCCTCTGAGTAGGGTATCCTTGCAGCCACAGGGACCTTTTTTTGGTGTGCAACGTCATAGACGATATCGGGATCGCCCACCCCATAACGGTTAATTACAATCATTGACTCAAGGCCCATCCCATCAAGGAGAGCCAGAATCAATTTCAGGTCGTGAACACCAAGTGGTGTTGGCTCCGTCACTGCTAGGGCCATATGGCTCCGCATAAGGGCACGTATCACATTGCAGTGGAGTCCTGCGGGTGTGTCAACGATAATAAAATCAAAGTCCCCCTCTTGTTCGGCCTTATCCATGAGGGCATCCACAACCGTCGCGCTGGATGCTGTGCCGATGATACTTTCACCTGAGAGGAGCCTGAAATTTTCCATTACCCTTTCTGAGCCCCAATCAGGAATTCCCTCATAAATTGAACCTATTACCTTATCACGGGTTTTTATGGATCCTGTTGGACATGCAAGGACGCAGGTCCCGCAACCATTACATCTGTCCTCAAAGAGGGTTGGAGGCATTCCATCCACATGGAAAAGGGCGTTTTCCCTGCAAACATCTGAACACCTTCCACACATGGAACATGTTGACTCCACAAAGCAGGGTACCTCAAGGGTCACGTCATTACTTTTTTCTCTTATGATGGGGAGAATGACATGGTCGTCAGGGCATTCAACATCTGCATCAACCAGTAAAACTCTGAATTCATCCGCCATGGCAACTGCCAGGGAACAGGCAACAGTTGATTTACCTGTACCGCCTTTTCCTCCTGTTATGGCAACCTTGAATGGTCTCTTCATTTGAATCCCCTGAAAAGAACCATCAGAACATTCTCCGAGAACCCCTACCATATCCTTTTCCGCCGGAACTTGCAGGAGAATTTATCTCAGAGAGTTTGCCCCCGGTAAAGAGTTTAAGGTTTTCCTCTACAGAACCCTCAACCGAGCTGTAAAGTTTTATGCCTAGCCTGTTAAGTATTTCAAAGGCATTTGGGCCCATTGCCCTGCTATAATCACATCTACTCCTTCATTTGCAAGAAGCTGGGCGGTTTTAATACCTGCTCCCCCTGAAGCGGATGTGGCCCGATTTTCAATACTCCTTACTGAAACTATTTTTCCAGCCTCCAATTCAGCGATAACGAAGTTGGTGGCTCTGCCAAAAAATTTGCTTGAATCTGAAGTTATATCGCTTCCAGAGGAAGCCACAGCTATTTTCATGTCAATCAGCACCTATCAAATCTTTTATATTCTCAAATATCCTTTTAATCTCATTTTCAGTATTGGAGATGGAATTTTCAGATGAATTTACGAAGGGCATTTCACCAAGAAAGGGTATATTGAATTTCTCAGAGAGCCATCTGCCTCCCTCTTTACCAAATATATGAAGTTTTTTCCCACATTCAGGACAGATCAAGTAGGACATGTTCTCAACTATCCCAATGATAGGGATGTTAAGTTTCCCTGCCATGTTTATGCACTTCTCAACATCGTGAAGTGACAGTTCCTGGGAGGTTGTGACGATTATAACACCATCAATACGGGGTATTGACTGCAGGACAGTTAGGGGTTCATCTCCTGTTCCTGGAGGATTATCAACGAGGAGTACATCCACATTGCTCCAGTCTGTATCGGCGAGCAGCTGTCTTATGGCACCCGTCTTCTTTGGGCCCCTCCAGATTACAGGGGTGTCAGTCGCTGGAAGAAAGAATTCTATTGAGACCACACTGACTCCGCCAGGAGCTGTCACTGGATTTATTCTGTTTCCCTGAAGGGTGACCTCAAGTTCTTCAACACCCATCATCCTGGGTACATCTGGCCCGTGTATATCTGCATCCAGTACACATACCCTCTGGCCATTTCTCTTGAATTCTTCAGCCAGTTTAACTGTGATGGTGGATTTCCCAACCCCTCCCTTGCCACTCATAACCACAATCTTATGCTTTATCGTGGACATGGCCTTTGATATTCTAATATCCTGTTCCATTATGGCCAGCTTCTGAGCATCTTCGCTATCCATTGCAGGGCCCCTCTAATGTCCATTGCATGTGTTTTCAGCGCCACCAAGTTCTCCTTTTTTAAAACTGTTCAAGGCTTCGGCTACTGTTCCTTTTGCTCCTGTCAGCACTTCAACCCCATTATCTCTGAGAATCTCGGCCGCCTTTGATCCTAGATTCCCGCATATAAGGATATCTGCATTGGAGTTCAGCAAGATTTCTGCTGGTGTGAGATTGCCGCCGCCATGCCTTCCCCTTATTTCCTTTATTTCAAGTTCATGTGTCTTATCGTCATAAAAAGCAAATAGGGGCGTTTTACCGAAATGCTGAGAAATCGCTGAACCCATGCCCCTTTCCTCCATTACAGGTATGCATATTTTCATCATGGCCCTCCGTTTTCAGTCGGCTCCACACATTGGTGCACCGCACTCTGGACATTTCTCCATTCTGCATGGAACTCCAGGTGTTTTTGGTGCCTCGTATCCGCATTCAATGCATTTGCAGACACGTGGTGCTCCACGTCCAGCGCCAAAACCTCTTCCGAAGCCGCCCCTTCCCATCCTTGGTAGTGTATCTGCTGATACCAGCGTTATGTTTTCTGAATCACAGTCGGGGCACTTTTTGTATTCCTTCTCAGGTGAGATCCACTCAAACTGGCAGTCCATGCACTTGTATCTTCTTCTGTCTGTGATGTAATCACCTCCTTTCAGTACTATTGGTCTGCCCTCGACCAGTGCCTCTGCTATCTTGGCCCGTGCGGATGTCAGTGTCCTGTGAAATGTTGGCTGTGATATACCCATGATCTCAGCGGCTTTTTTCTGTTTTATGTCATGGTAGTCCCTTAAACGGACAGCCTCAAATTCATCTAGGGTTATCTCAACCTCCACTTCTTCTTCACTGGCTTCCGGGGAAAATGCAACCACACGGGGTTCTCCCAGGATTCTTCTGTATCTTCTTGGCCTAGGCATGTTTTGAATATATATTCAAAACTTGTATTTAAACTTTTCCATCAGGGGTCAGAGAACATAAAAGCCAGTCACCTAAAAAACCAGCCATCACCATAAAACCAGCGAAATAATGAATAACATTCAATTCATCCTTAATCTCCATTGAAGCCATGATCAGAGGGAATAAGTTCAATAACCGTAACCTCACAGGATGATCCTATACGAAGAGGTGGCCCCCATGTGCCTGTGCCCTGTGAAACGTATAGAAAACGTCCTGAATCCTCATAAAGGCCGCTGATAAAGGGGAACATCATGCCAACAAGGAGGTTGAATGGATAGAACTGCCCACCATGCGTATGGCCGGATAGCTGGAGGTCAACACCCCTTTCCCTGGCGTAATCCCAGTCAACAGGAAGGTGATGAAGAAGTATGAGGGGCCTCTTCGGATCAAATTCCATTATATCAAGGATCGCAGAAAGCGAATGCCTCTCCATCGAATAACCCACACCTGCAACCTGCACCCCCCTGAAATCAACAACACGCTGATCAATACACATGATACCCGCCCCCTCCACTGCGGACCTGAAGTCCCCTGAATAGGTGTCATGGTTGCCAGAAACAAAAAATACGGGCACATCTGCCTGAAGCTCGGAGAGTGTTGACGCTTCAACGGGCCTTGAACCATCCAGGAGGTCACCTGTTATGAGGACGGCATCCGGTCCTACTTCAGAGATAAGAGATGAAACCCTCCGGAGGAAACCCCCTGACCTCACAGTCCCCACATGAAGATCTGAAAGCTGCACCAGCCTCAGTTCATCGCTGCATGGAAATGGGATCCTCACAGTCCTTACCTCAATATCCAGGGCCCTCACCAGCCCATAGGAAACCATTATGATTGAGAATGCCGCCGCAGGGATAGGGGAGAAAGGAATGCCTGGAACAAGTGATGCTGCAAAGGTTACCCCAAGGCCAATAAGTATGTAAACAGCCATTCCCACCCATATCATGGAGACCACATAGGCAGCCCTTGAGATAAAGGATGAGTATACCCTCTCGGAGATTATGGCCACCGGTAGAAGAAGTGTAAGGGGGAGGCTCAGAATTCCCATACCAAGAGATTCCAGGACAGTAAAATTAAGAAGATAGTATCCTGAGGAGAAGATCAGGATAAATATCAGGACCTGGAACTCCCTCCTCATGGGATCACAGTATGGAGCTTTCAGGTAGCAACTTAACGAGGATGTAGTCGTACATCATTGACTTCCTGATCTCAGATATGTCGCCCAGCCGGTAATCAGAAACCCTCACATCTGCTATCTCGTCGTGGTAGCGGTCATAGTTGAGTTTCACCCGGACCCCATCAAGCTGGCTGGTTACGGGTGTTGGGGAGTAGACCTCCTTAACGGCAGGCACCTGGTTCTCAATCTCAGTCTTAACAAGTATTGAGGGAACAAGAGGTGGGTCCGCTGCCATTTCACGCCTCCTCCTGTCAAGTATATCCTCGACCACCTCAACAAGTTTCCGGAGGGCCCTTATATCCTCACCCCTCTTCAGCCTCCTGGGGATCCTTCCGAGGCCCCCAACATAGGCATCGGCACCTGGAAGCTCGCTGAGGTCAATCTTCTCAGGGGACCCTGTAACCACCACCGGGATGTTTATGTCACTGAAAAGGTGGGCCTTATCCTTTATGCACTGCTCAAAACTTCCAAGGGCAAAAACTGCAAGGTCATGTTCCTCTATGAGTCTTTTTTCATCCTCTGATATCCTGGATATACCCTTACCTGCTCCACGGGCAAGGCCTATCATGTTGTCCTTGGCACCGTATCTCCTGAGGTATTCGGATATATCACAGGCCGAATGGGGTAAATGATGCCTCGCAAGGGTGGGTGAGACGATAGCTATCTCGGTACCTGCCATCGGGGCAACCTTAACCTTCCCCAGGAGCTCCCTGGCCTTTTCCCTCACCTTATCCACATCCTCAATTGGGACGGCCAGTGTGAGTATGAGGTCCATCTGAAGCATGTTTTCCTGGAGCACAAAGCCGCCGAGGTCCTCAATCAGTTCCTTCATCTCCTCATGGCGGTGCACACCGCCCTGATAGGTTAAAGTTTCGTACATAATTTCCTCTCCAGATACATGTACCTGAATAAAGCCCTCTTAACAGGGTCCACTGGAAGGTTCCTGTGTGAGGGAACCCTGATGCAGTCAAGTTCCATGTAATCCGGGCATACCGTGAAATCTTCATTCAAATCAACAATGGTGAAGCCCATGTCCTCCACGATCTCCGTTAAGAAATCTGAATAAACCCTTACTTTTATTTTGCTGTTCATCTCCCGCAACCCCGCAGGGTCATGCCACCAGGGGGAGCAGACCTCAAAGTTTATCTCATCAACTGAGGAGTACATGAGGCTTCCAGGATCCACGTCCTGAACAGCCCTGAAAACAGTTCCTATGGCCTCCCTTATCTGGGGGAATGTGTTGAGTTTAAGTTTAACCGCCCCGGCAACTGATGTCTCAGATAGCACAAATAAAAGGTCTGCATCCTCATCCTCAGGTTCGCGGGTCACATCGTACCCCATGACGCCTGCAATCCTCAGTATGCCCTCACACATTGGTGTTGTAAGAATCCTCATTGAGTCACCGGTGAAGTCTATAAATACCTCATAAATAAATCTCTCTATAATCATTTATAAGGTGTGCTGATGAGGGTAAGTCTCAGCTTTGAAAAACCAGAGGGCAGTGGACTCTGCATAATGGTGGACCTTCTGAGGGCAAGTGCAACCATAACCTCTGCCCTAGACAGTTTCAGGGAGGTCATCCCTGTTGGGGACGTTGAGGAGGCAATGGAGTACTCCAGGATGGGCTATGTGGTGGCAGGGGAGCGTGGTGGTGAGACCCTGCCAGGGTTCCTGGCTAACTCCCCACTGGAGGTGAGGGAACATTCAGGTGATGCCCTTGTGCTAACCACCAGTAACGGTACAAGGATCCTTGAGTCAGTTGAATCACAGGCCCTCGTGGGCTGCCTCAACAATCTGGATGCAGTCGCTTCAGCTGCAAGGAATCTTTCGGATGAAGTTGAGGTGGTCATGGCAGGTGTTAATGGCCGATTTGCAATAGAGGATTTCCTCTGCGCCGGTGAAATAATACGTGCCATTGGTGGTGAGTTCGAAGAGTACGCTGAGGCCTCAGTACTTGCAGTCCAGGACAGGTCCATGGTTGATGATGCCATAAGAAAATCCAGGTCAGCCAGGAGGCTAAGGGAACTTGGTTTTGCCGGTGATATCGAATACTGCCTCAGAAGGAATATAACAGAAAACGTACCTGTATACATGGACGGCAGAATATCGCTGATCTAGGGAGGCTGCAGTGGACATGAATCTGGATGAACTGAAGATAATAGGTACCGCACATGTATCTGGAGAAAGTGTTGATGAGGTGAGAAGAACCATACTTGAGATGAAACCGGACGTTGTTGCAGTGGAACTTGACCCCGGGAGGTACAGGAGGCTCATGGACGAAAAAATGGGGATCAAAAGGGATGAACCCTCCCTCAGGGACGCCCTCAGAAGTGGAAACATTGGCGTCATCCTTGCAGGCTGGTTTTTAACCTATTTCCAGAGGAAGATCGGTGAGGATATAGGTGTTAAGCCGGGAAGCGAGATGCTTGCGGCGATAGATGCCGCCCATGAGGTTGGTGCAGGGGTTGCCCTCATTGACCGTGACATAGGGGTGACCATGCAGCGGGCGATCGAATCCATGAGCCGGTGGGAAAAGCTGAGGTTCTTTCTTGCAATCATGAGGTCATTCATTGGGGGGGAGGATGCGAGGGATGTTGAGAGCCTCAAAAGTGACGACACACTTGCGGAGGTTATGGGGGAATTCCGCGAAATATCGCCCTCAGCATACCGTGTGCTTGTTGAGGAGAGGGATGCATTCATGGCCCACAGGCTCCTCTCCATTGAGGAGGACCGCGTTGTTGCCGTTGTGGGCGCAGGCCACAGGAGGGGAATAGAGCACTACATCAGAAACCCGCAGGAACTTCCACCACTTGAAGAACTCATTTGAATATCCGATGATATCATTCAGGGTAATGTCCCGGGCACACCCCCAGGCTCCCAACAATATTACAAGTCATCATTCAGAGTAATGGCATGATAGGGGAAAAATATTCATTAAATACCGGTCCAATAAATATTTACTGTGGAAAGAGCAGTGTGATATGCAATGTACGTCATATTCAGATGTGACTGTGGAAGGGCCCTCTACTCAAAGGAGGGCGCAGATACCCGGAAGTGCGTCTGTGGAAAAACCCTGAAGGTTAAAACAAGGCGCATATTTGGAAAGGCCGCTAGCTTCCAGGAAGCCGCAGAAATTGTGAGAAAACTCCAGGAAGAAAGGTGTGGCACCTGCCATTTCACAAATCCAGTGAAAAGGGAATAGAACGAGATATGATAGAAGATATCCGATCATTCACATCAGCCGGTGAGAGGAGGAACATAGAATTCAAGAAGGCACTCTCACCGGGGTATCATCTGAAGATGGACCGGAAGAAGAGCCTGATCTCCCAGATGAAGTACCGTATGGAGAGGGGTGATGGAAGGGCAGTATACCTCCTTGGTGTGGAGGACAGCGGTGAACCGGTTGGCCTCCCTGATGAGGAACTCAGGGGGTCAGTTGAGGTCCTCAGAAAACTGAGTCAGGAGATAGATGCCGTTGTGGAGGAGGTTAACCTTCATGAGGGAACCCACGGTAGGGTGGCCGAGGTGATAATCTCAAGGAAACAGAAAACAGAGAGGGAACACCTCCTCATAGGTGTCGCCGGCCACGTTGACCATGGAAAGAGCACGCTCCTCGGTACACTCACAACAGGAACCCCCGACGATGGAAGCGGTAAGACAAGGATATTCCTTGATGTCCAGAAACACGAGATAGAAAGGGGTCTATCAGCGGATCTATCCTTCGCCATATATGGATTCAGGGATGGAAGGGTCATAAGACTCAAAAATCCGCTGGACCGAAAGGAGAAATCAGGGCTCATGGACAAGGCCGACAGGGTAATATCCTTCGTTGACACAGTTGGACATGAGCCATGGCTGAGGACAACAATAAGGGGGATTGTGGGGCAGAACCTGGACTATGGCCTCCTGACCGTTGCCGCGGATGAGGGTCCAACACATATAACAAGGGAACACCTGGGTATAATGATCGCGATGGAGCTTCCTGTGATCGTTGTGCTCACAAAAACCGATATGGCCACTCCTGAGAAGAGGAGGATTGTGCGGGAGAAGATATCTGAACTCCTTAAACTGGTTGGGAGGATACCCTTCCATGTGACCGGAAGGGACTCTGCAAGGGAAATAGCCGGCAAGATGAACCAGCACATAGTACCCATAATAGAGGCATCCTCTGTCACAGGGGAGGGCCTTGAAGTCCTGGATGAACTCTTCCTCAACCTGGAGGTTAAGCGTGACGTCAACGGGGATGAGAAGCCGTTTCTCATGTACATAGACAAGGTATACACCATCAGGGGTGTTGGAACCGTTGTCAGTGGAACCATCCAGCAGGGCCTTGTCAGGAAGGGGGATACGCTGCTCCTGGGCCCCATGAATACCGGAAAATTCAGGGAGGTCACCGTTAAATCCATTGAGATGCACCACTACCGTATAGGCTGTGCAGAACCAGGGCATATAGTTGGAATATCCATCTCAGGGGCATCCGCAGATGAAATAGAGAGGGGTATGATCCTGGCCCACCCTGACTATGAACCCGAGGCCGTCAGGGAGTTCGAGGCCGAGGTGGCCATACTGGTGCATCCCACAACCATAAAGGCTGGCTATGAGAGCGTAACCCACATTGAAACAATAGCAGAGACCACCATACTGGAACCCCTTGATGCAGAGTTCATGTCAGCCGGTGACAGGGGTCGTGTGAGGATGAGGTTCAAGTACAGGCCTCACCATGTGAGGGAGGGTCAGAAGATAATCTTCCGTGAGGGAAGAAGCAAGGGTATTGGCTCAGTTACCAGAATCCTGGAATAAGTTAAAAAGAGCCTCTAATGATCCGTTTCTTCTATAATTTCAAGGAACTCACAGGCCTTACATTTAATCCCTGATGCTGGTTCTCCACATACTGAACACTCCCCGATCCCATCCTCCTCCACCAGCGGTTGGAATGTGACCGTTAATGATTTCATGATCCTCTCCTTTATGCCAGGACTTTTCGATTCTATCCTGTTAAGGAAATCCCTTATCCCGGCCCTCATTGATCTGCTGGAGTAGGGACAGGGGTCACTGTGGAATTTCACATCATTGAGTTCAGCCCAGAGCCTGACATCCCCCTCAGGTGTGCTCCAGAGGGGTTTTATCCTTGGTACCATCGCGGGGTGTATCCTCTGAAGTTTCGGGCCGAACTTGGAGAACTTCCTCACATCGCCCCTTGCAAGGCTCATGATGAATGACTGAACCTCATCATCCATGTTGTGGCCCGTTGCAATCTTTGATGCTCCTATTTCCCTGGCTGTCCTGTTGAGTATCCATCTCCTGAAGACACCGCAGGGGATGCAGGGGCTTCTGAACCCTTCCAGAACATGGTCAAGTTCAAAGTTGAATTCATCCCTGAATGATTTCTCTATTAGTTCAACATTTCTCACACGGGCGTTTTCCCTTGCTGCGAGGACCCCATTCCCCCTGTAGCCCTCTATACCCTCATCAACCGTGATGGCTGTGAGTTCAAAATCCAGTTCCTCCCTTAAATCTGCGAGCGCATGGAGTGTCAGCACACTGTCCTTGCCGCCTGAGAGTGCCACTGCAACGTGTTCTCCCCTCCCTACGAGTTCATGTGATTCCATGAGACCCCTTATTCTGGCCATGATTCTCCGGTTGAATTCCTGAACATCCATGGAACCGTATATATGGAACAGCCGACATATATATTCACCATGATAACAGCGGAGCTCACCATAATACCCCTCGGTACAGGCAGCACCTCGCTCAGCGGCTACGTGGCAGCTGCAGTCAGTGCCCTCGAGAGGATGAACGTGAGGTATGAGATCTCAGGTATGGGGACTCTTGTTGAGGCCGGTGACCTGGATGAACTCCTTGAGGCTGTTAAGGCGGCCCATGAGGCCGTCCTGGAGGCAGGCTCAGAGAGGGTTTACACAACCATCAAAATCGATGATAGAAGGGACACCGACAGGGGCCTCAGTGACAAGGTTGAATCTGTAAAGAAAAAGCTCAAGTAAATGTTCCTTAATAAAGGCTGAGTCTCTGAAACTCCCTTAAGTGTTATTCAGTAGTTTAATTTTTAAATGTAAATCCTCAGGGCGTTGAACGATAAAAAAATAGAATTTAGGTTCTCAACACTACACCACACCTGAGATTAATAATAGAATGTTAGTTCTGCCCGAAGAAATTC
This sequence comes from Methanothermobacter sp. DP, assembly GCF_026692625.1. Classification (NCBI taxonomy): domain Archaea; kingdom Methanobacteriati; phylum Methanobacteriota; class Methanobacteria; order Methanobacteriales; family Methanobacteriaceae; genus Methanothermobacter; species Methanothermobacter sp. DP. The sequence goes on from NZ_CP113501.1 coordinate 1,276,741, forward strand.
CTGACAGAATCCACAATCATTTCAAGGTCCTCGTCAGTAAGGGCAGGGTGTACCGGTAGCGATAGGACCTCCTCTGCAGCCTTCTCACTGGCAGGACAGCTGGCATTGAATCCCATCCTCCTGTAGAGTTCCTGCCTGTAGATGGGTTTCGGGTAGTGAATTCCCGTACCTACACCCCTCCCGTTGAGGAATTCCATGAGCCTGTCCCTTGAACCCGGAACCCTCAGGGTGTACTGGTGGAAGACGTGTTTAACCCCCCCTGCAACGTGGGGTGTTGACACCTCCTCAATGTCCCTGAGGTTACCTGTGAGGTACCCTGCATTTTCGATTCGTCTTCTGTTGAATTCGTCAAGTTTGTCGAGCTGGGCTATACCAATGGCAGCGGAAATATCGGTCATCCTGAAGTTGTAGCCGAGGTAGGTGTGGTTGTAGCGCTCTGTCTCACCGTGGGCCCTTAGAATACGTGCCATATCTGCAATTTCCTCATTATCAGTTGTTATCATCCCGCCCTCGCCTGTTGTCATGTTCTTTGTTGGATAGAAGCTGAAGCATGCGGCATCCCCCATCGAACCCACCATCCTCCCATGATACTCCGCACCATGGGCCTGGGCAGCATCCTCAATCACCAGGAGGTCATGGTCAGCAGCCAGGTCCATGATGGGGTCCATGTCGGCGGGCTGCCCGTAGAGGTGTACGGGTATTATCGCCCTTGTGCTGGGTGTTATGAGTTCCTCAATTCCCTCAGGATCTATATTGTAGGTTTCGGGATCTATATCTGCAAATACAGGCTCAGCGCCAACATACAGTGCCGCGTTTGCCGTTGCAGCGAAGCTGAATGGTGTTGTTATAACCTGGTCCCCCCTTCCAATTCCTGCAGCCAGGAGGGCCAGGTGGAGGGCTGTTGTCCCTGAACTCGTTGCAACAGCATGTTCCGTGCCCACGTAGGATGCAAATTTCTCCTCGAATTCAGCCACCCGGGGTCCCTGGGCAATGAATCCCGATTTAAGTACCTTCACGACTTCCTCTATTTCCTCTTCATCGATTATGGGAGTAGCAACCGGTATCATGTGAACACCTGAGTAAGAGTTACTGAGTTATTAGTTTCTCGCCGGAACTTAAAAAGTGATACCCTACCCCTGCAATCAGTCAGAAGGTACCAACCCGTTACTGGGATTCAGTGGATTGTTGATCCTCATCCACGGTACCTCAAAACATCCAGCAAATCTCTGTAGCGCCCCCTGAACAGTATGGCCACAAGAAGAACCGATGCAAGGATAAGTGCCAGTGGGGAGGTGTAGGGATCTGATGGGCTCACCATAAGGGATGGAAGGTTTCCGAGACCTGCCTCCGGGGAGCTGTGTATAACACTGACATAGAGGTTGTTTGCAATATGCACCCCCATGGCAAGTTCCACACCATCATCTGTGAGTGTTATGAGTGCAAGTACCAGTCCAATTATGAATGTGCTTGCTGTGATTGAGAGGCTCATTGTAAGGGTTGTACCATTCCACCAGTGCAGGATCGAGAATATCAGTGAATTCAGGATCATCAGTGGGATTGGCCTCTTAATGATCATCCACATCCCCTGCATGAGGTATCCCCTGAAGAATATCTCCTCAAAGGAAGCCTGCACAGGGAATGCGAGTAATGCAAGGATTAGAAGCCACCAGAATTCCTGTGTGAATTTAAATCTGACTGAAGACGGATCCATGATAATCGAGATCAGATCAAGGACCCCGATAATAATAAACCAGACCACTCCCCCCCTGAGAATCCGCCTCCAGTCAAGCCCCTCCCTGGAGTTCACGGCTGATATGAAATCACGTTTGTGGATAAACTTCAATCCAACGTAGAGAAAGAACATTGAGGCAGAAAAGGCCACCGCCACCATGATGAGTAAAGCTGGCCAGCTGAAACCCGGGATGCCCTCAATTGCATCCACACTTCCCGTGATTATCAGGATGGCCACAAGGAATAAGCCCACAATAAAACCAGCGCCCACATTGGACACCACGAAGCTAAGGAGCACCGTCAGTATATAACGCCAGGGTTCATTTCTTCCAGCATAGACGTTGTCCAGGAAATTCCTCATTTAGTCACCGGTCCCCTTGCCAACTGTCTGAGTATCACAGTAACCAGTAAATCATCCGGCACTAATAAATATATTGATGTGGGTGTCGAGGCTCCGGTCCTTGGTATGTGCTGAGTTTCATTTATTGGGCTGCTCCCCATAATCATAACAGTGTGCATGTAATTAAGTTTCCTTTATTGGATGTGAGTCCAGAACCATAACTGTGGATTGTTATCGTGTTTATAGGTAAGGAAGTGTTACCATGATAACCATAAATGAGGGTTCAGTCACAATTGAGGTCCCGGATTTCAGTAAGGTCTCGTCCAGCGCCCCTGTATTCTATAACCCTGTAATGGAGTTCAACAGGGATGTTTCTGTGCTTGCGGTTCAGGCCTTTCAGCGGATACTTGATAGGGAGATGCGTGTTGCGGATACATTCTCAGGGAGCGGCATAAGGGCCATAAGGTACCTGGTGGAGGTTGATGGTGTCTCTGATGCCGCTGCAAATGATATAAACCCCCTTGCAGTTGAATGCATAAAGCACAACTCAGAGCTGAATTCTGTATCCCCCGAGGTCAGCAGGGAGGATGCCGCTATATTCCTCAGAAGGAACCCTGGCCGCTTTGATGTTATCGACGTGGATCCCTTCGGGACCCCAGCACCATTCATGGACTCTGCGGCGGCATCCGCCAGGAACAGGTCCCTCCTTGCTGTTACAGCCACAGACACCTCGGGTCTCTGCGGAACCTACATAAAACCCTGCCTCAGGAAGTACTCATCAAGACCCCTCAAAACAGAGTACTGCCATGAAACTGGGTTGAGGATACTTGCAGGTTTCACTGCAATGAACCTTGCAAGGTACAGTAAGGGTGCATCCTTCCTTCTCTCACACAGCAGCCAGCACTACATGAGGATCTATGCCCATGTGAGGAGGGGTGCCGGGAGGGCAGATGAAACCCTCAAAAACATTGGCTACATGCTCCACTGCTTCAGCTGCCTTCACCATCAACATGTTAGGGGTGTGCCAGATCACAGAGAGTGCCCCATCTGCGGGTGTAAAATGGATGCTGCCGGACCCCTCTGGGTAGGGGAACTTCATGATGAAAAATTCATAGGCTCCATGATGGCTGAAGCCAAAAATAAAACCCTCAACAGATCAGGGGATGTTCTGAAACTGCTCAAAACCTGTGGGGGGGAGGTGGGAATGCCGCCGGGATTCTATGATGTCCATGGGGTCTGCAGCAAGCTGGGGGTGAGCGCCCCCCCGCTGATAGATGTTATGGGTGGTCTTGAAGAGGCCGGCTTCAGGGTTTCAAGGACCCACACAAGGCCAACCGGGATAAAAACAGATGCAGGAATCAGGGAAATTGAGGAGGTTATAATGGACCTCCACGGTTCCCCTTCGTAGTCCTTTACCATCCAGCTCCATGTGCCAAGGCCAAAAGCCAGTTCTCATTCATAATTCAGCATGTTGTGGGTGTAGTAGTACTGAAGGGCCCTTGCATTCTTGATCTCAAAGTTCCGGTAGGGGTTGTTGAGGTACGGGAAGATTATTCCCCGGATAACATAATAATACGCTGCGATGGGCCCGTACTCTTCCCTTGAAATCTTGTAATATAGGGGGAAACCGCATCCCTGGTTTATGAAAATGTCCCCCTCCCTCACTGTCCCATGATACACCATTGGTATGGGACCCACCTGCCCATGCTCCTCGGCCCTCTCCTTTATATAAGCCAGAGCCTCATCCAGGGTATCAAATTCCTTACCATCTGAACGGTAGGTCCACTTGTCGTCCGGGATACCATATATACCCTCCTGCCAGACCTCATTCCAGTCTATGCCCGGTCTGTACTGCTTTTTTTCGACGTATGCAAGTTCAAGGATGTAGACATCACCCTCCATGTAGCAGCGATAATTGGAGCTTCCCCCGTAATGGACCACAAGGATGCATTTCGAGCCCCTCTCCCGGGCATAATCTGCAAGTAACTTTGAGTGTATGTGCCCCGGGTACATGTCGGGGTTGGCGATTTTAACGAATCCGAGTCTTCCAAGTGGTTCAAAATCTCCTGAAGTGGATGTGAAGTAGAAGTAGCCCCCTACAATCACCAGCAAAGCAATGAGTAGTATCCCCTTCTTCATCCATTCACCTGTTCTCCTGTGTTATTAACTGTGCAGCGATTTATATATTCCTCTAAACAGATTAGACAGTTTTATATATAATCATTTATATAATTTTAGCTGCGGGAATCCGCGGAGGTGTGAAAATTGGATATAGGTGAAATTGTAAACGACGCCATAATGGTATCCCTCCAGTGACTGGAAGAAGGTCATAATACTCGGTGTCCTGATGATAGCCAGTGTTCTCATAATACCCCTCTTCCTGGTCATGGGATACGGTTTCAGGGCCCTCAAGGCCTCAATAGCGGGTTTTGATGAGCTTCCTGAATTTGATGAATGGGGTGAGATGTTCGTTGATGGATTAAAGGTCTTCGTTGTCCAGATAGTATACATGATAGTTCCATTGATAATAATATTTGCAGGTACTTTCGGATCCCCGGCAATGGTTTCACCAGCCGGTGCTATCCCAGAGCCCACATCCTTCACTGGTCTTCTTGGAGGTACTGCGATAATCGGTGTGATACTTGCAATAATCCTTGGGCTCATAGAGACCATCGCAATAGCACACATGGCCTACAATGACAGTGACCTTGGAGCAGCATTCAGGTTCAGTGAGATACTGGATGTAATCTCCCAGATCGGATGGATCGACTACATCATCTGGTACATCGTTGTAGGTCTGATCGCAGCTGTTATTGCATTCATTGCCGGTCTTCTCAATGTAATACCCATCATAGGTACCATCATAGCGGTGCTCATAGTATACCCCTACATCCAGCTCTTCTGGAACAGGGCCCTTGCACTCAGGTACGCCTACGAATAGATTAACCCTTTTTTTACTTTTTCCTGTCTTTCAGCTAAACATTTATAAGGGAATATCCACTATCTATAAAAGTTAATAACTTCTTCTAAAACACCATAATTTAAAAAAGTTTATAATATAACTTCCACAAGTATACATTGTTTAGTGGTGATTCCAATGGATGATGATCTAGTCAAAATCGATGATATTGACAGAAAAATAATAGACCTCCTAAATGAGGACGGACGCATGTCCTACAGGAACATATCAAGAATACTTGATGTCTCGGTGGGTACTGTGCACAACCGTGTTGAGAAGCTGGTCAGGAAGGGTGTTATAAAGAAATTCGTGCCGGTGATAGACCACTCCAAACTTGGATACAAACTCACAGCCATAATAGGCGTGAAGGTCAAGGGCGGAGTCCTGAGGAACTGGGAGACACGGACAGCCTACCACAAAAACGTCCTTGCAGTTTACGACGTCACAGGAGAATTCGACGCCATACTCATAGGAAAATTCAAAGATACCGGGGAACTGGATAGCTTCATCAAGGGTCTGCTGAGTGAGGGTGACGTTCAGAGAACCTACACCCAGACAGTCCTCAACATAGTGAAGGAGGACATGACCTCCACCAAGATGATAGGCGATTAATTATTTATTCCCTTGCACCAAAAATTCAACCATGGCCATTATATACTCCAGCACCTATGACCTCCACAACAATAAGGGCCATGTTGAGAACAAGGGGAGGACAGGTGCAATCATTGACGCCCTAAAGTCCTCGGGGCTCCAGCTGAAGTTCAGGGAGCCGCGCATGGCAGGTATTCATGATATCCTCATGGTTCACAGCAGCGTCCATGTGGAGTACCTTGAGGAGTTCTCAGGGAGGGGCGGTGGATGGCTGGACTATGACACCTACATGACACCTGAGAGCTTCAGTGTGGCGAGGCTCGCCGCAGGTGGCGCCACGGTCGCGGCTGAGGAGGCACTGAAGGGTGGATGGGGATACTCCGTTGCAAGGCCCCCGGGTCACCATGCCACCTATGACAGGTCCATGGGTTTCTGCATATTCAACAACATCGCCATAGCCATTGAGCACAGCCGCAGGAACCTCGGGATTTCAAGGGCGGCTGTGATTGACTTTGACGTTCACCACGGGAACGGAACATCAAGCATATTCTACACCGACCCGGAAGTCATGTATGTCTCGGTTCACCAGGACCCCAAGACACTCTTTCCAGGGACAGGCTTCATTGAAGAGATAGGAGAGAGTGATGGTGAGGGCTTCAACCTCAACATCCCCATGCCCAGGGGTTCAGGAAACAGCGACTATATCTGGATACTCTCTGAGGTGCTCCAGCAGGTACTCAGTGAATTCAGGGCAGATATGTTATTCGTATCTGCAGGGTTCGATGCCCACAGGCTGGATCCACTGGCAGATATGAGGGTGGATGAGGAGTTCTTCTCATGGATGGGATGGTTCATCCATGAAACAGGGCTGCCATGCGCAGCTGTGCTTGAGGGGGGCTATGACCTCCAGGCCCTTGGAAACTCAAATGTCTCATTCATCGGGGGCCTTGAGGGTTCCAGTGTTAAGGTGGAATATGAGAGGTCACCTGCGGTGGCTGAAATCTTCAACGAGATTAGCGACGTGTTTTCACCATTCTTCAATTTCTGAGAGGGTCAGAAGATGGAAAAAATCAGACTTGAACAGGCAGAGGAGCTTATAAGAAAATCATGCACGAATATCCGGAGGGAATCCAGGTTCAGGGACCCCCATGATGGTGTCATAGACACCAGAAAATTTCAGGAGGCCCTGATGGAACTCATTGAAGCCGAGGACCATATATATGCCAGCCTTCCATCCCATGAGCTCACCGGGGAAGATGCATACGATTTCTGCAGGAGGCTCATGGCCGCCAGGGAGGCCATTGACGGCATGCTTGCAGATTTCGGTGTCATTGAACGTGAAGACCCATCTGAAAGGATAAAAGAAGCTTCGAAGGGTAAACTGATACTTGTGAATAATTCATCAGTTAAAAAGCTCCTTGTTAAGGCCGGCGTTGAGCCGGGGAATATCCTGGTTGCAGGTGCGCCCCTCTCAGTGGATGATATGAAGAAGATAAACCCCCGGATCCCTGATGCTGCCCTTAAGGGTATAGAGAAGAAGATAGAGCACCTTAAGAATGACATTGAAAGGAAGCTTGAAGACCTTGGGGAAATCCTCGTTATAGGGGAGCCCGATAAAAGCACAGGCCTCCTTGCATCAAGGGCTGAAGAACTGTATGGTGCCGGTGTGAGACTGGATGAGAATATCAGGGACCTCACCCCTGAGGAGATACTGAAACTCCTCTCATAGATTGATTATTGCCTGAGGTATCTTTTGATGGTAGAATGATGCCTTCAGTCACAGCATGACCCAGGTCCCGATACATCCTCCATTATTGCACCATTTCAGAAAAGACCGGACTGAAATTCCATCAAAGAAACCAATCCCCACTTACACTTGACTCCAGTGTAATATTATGTTTCATGGGACTCATAATCACCGGACAAGTATATAAGCAAAGTTTTCATACTATACTTAAAACCTAGGTAACCATTACTTATGGGGTGTAAAATTTGGGTTTAGTTTGTTTTCCAGATACACAGGACAAGATTCCTAACATCCCCGTTCACCTTACAAGGGTGGGTGTTACAGGTGTTAAGAAGCTTCTGAAGATAGAAAGGGATGGTAGAAGACCCATAATACTTCTTCCAACATTCGATGCATTTGTGGACCTCCCGAGCAGGCAGAGGGGGATCCACATGTCAAGGAACCCCGAGGCCATAAGTGACGTCCTCGAGGAGGTTGTTGAAAACAACGCCCTTGAACTGGAATCCCTATGCGCAGAGATAGTCAATGAACTCCTCAAAAAGCACAGGTACGCCCGCAGAGCCGAGGTGAGCATGAAGAGCGACTTCATGTTCATGAAGAAATCCCCTGTCACCGCCAAGAAGAGCCAGGAGATGACAAAGATCATGGCAGACGCCATCGGGTACCGGGACGATGACGGTATAGTGATACGCAAGATGATAGGGGCAGAGGTGGTGGGGATGACCGTGTGCCCCTGTGCACAGGAATCAGTTAAGGAAACATCCCGTCAGAATCTTCTGGAATTCCTTGACCCTGAAACAGTTGAAAGGGTTCTTGACTGTGTATCCTTCGCCTCCCACAACCAGAGGGGGCGCGGCATGATAATGATAGAGGTCCCTGAGGACCAGACGATAAGGGCCGAGAACCTCATAAACATCATAGAGGGCTCCATGAGTTCACCTGTCTATGAACTCCTCAAGAGGCCCGATGAAAATGCCGTTGTTGTGGGTGCCCATGAGAACCCCATGTTCGTTGAGGACTGCGTCCGTAACATGGTGCACAGGATAGTCAGCGAGTACCCACACCTCCCCGACGACACAATAGTCACCGTAAGGCAGATAAACGAGGAGAGCATACACAGACACAACGCCTTCGCTGAGAAGGTTGCGACAATGGGGGAACTTAGATACGAGATAGAGGAACTTAACGGATCAGAGGAGTGATAACCTTGATGAAACTGCACAGGATAGCCGGGGAGATCATGGGTTACTTTGAAGCTTTTGAGGGCTCAAGACCAGCCCTTGACTCAAAGGAGATACTAATAGTTAGGGGAATGTCAAGAAAGAGGATGAACATTGAGGAAATGGGCAGGGAACTTGATGGCCTTATAGAGAAACTGGGTGCAGAGGAACTGGAGCTCATATCCGAGGAGGGCACGGCCCTCATTGGTGTGATGGATGAGCAGATAAGGTCCTGTGTTGAGGTCGGAACAGAAACCGATATCGGGGGTATCCACAGGCTCAAGGAGGCCCTTGAGGATATGAACTTCAGCGTGGATTACAGGCTCTGCATGACAGAGGATACAGGGCTCTTTGTTGTTCTCTACAGGGACCGGAGTGGTGTGGGGCCCTGTTTTGTTGAGGTTGTTGTCTCTGATATTTCAGATTAAACTTATTTTAGCGGTGCTTCCATGGTTCTTGGAAAGGAAGAAATCCTGGAACTTCTCCTTGTTGATGGCCCTGAACTACTGGACCTCATGAAGCGTGTCTGCGAGCCAGGGGAGGTGACCTACTCAAGGAATGTCTTCATACCCCTCACAAGGGCCTGCCGCAACCGCTGCGGTTACTGCACCTTCAGGTCAGACTCCCCCGACCCCCCCATCATTCCCCCAGGGGACGTCCTCAGGGAGGTCAGGATGGCCAGAGATATGGGGTGCACAGAGGCCCTCTTCACCTTCGGTGAGAATGCACATGAGGTCCCCGAGGTGATGGAGAAACTCGAAGAACTCGGATTCAGTGATATGGTTGATTATGCCCATCACCTCTGCAGCGCCACACTGGACCTTGGTCTTCTGCCACACACAAATATGGGTGTGCTTGGCTACAGGGATCTCAGGAGGCTCAGGGAGGTGAACGCGTCCATGGGGCTCATGCTTGAGTCTGCAAGTCCCCGCCTGATGGAAGAAGAGGCGCACCGTGAAAGCCCGGGTAAAGATCCTGCCTTAAGGATAAAGATGATAGAAGACGCTGGGCGCCTTAAAATACCATTCACCACAGGGATACTCGTGGGTATAGGTGAGACAGTGGAGGAGCGGGCTGAATCACTCCTTGAACTCAGGCGTATCCAGGACAGGTACGGTCACCTGCAGGAGATAATAATCCAGAACTTCCGGGCAAAGCCAGGGATACCCATGGAGCGCCACCCAGAGCCCTCACTCCTTGAAATGGTGAGGATGGTTGCTGTGGCCAAGCTCCTCTTTCCCGATGTGAGCATACAGGTGCCCCCAAACCTCAACAGGGAAACAGGTGAGGTCTTCCTGCTTGCAGGTGCAGATGACTGGGGTGGTGTTTCACCGCTGAGCAGGGACTACGTGAACCCGGAGGCCCCCTGGCCAGAGATAGATGAACTTCGAAGGCTCACAGAGTCTGCTGGTTTCACGTTAAAGGAGAGGTTACCGGTTTACAGGAAGTTCATCAACCGTGATTTTTTAAGTCCAAAGGTCATGGAGACAATAGAAAAGCTTTACCCTGAATTCCTTGTATGAAACCCTTCTTTGAGAATTTATGGGTCCCTAAGGGGTTGGTTTATCCAACTGTTTTTTAGATTATGATTCCTCAACCTTTGGGAGTATTATGGTTCCCTCGGAGGGATCCCCTAATTCCATGAAATTTCCCTCTGAATAGAGGAGGGCGACCAGTGCAGCCGTGAGGGCGTCCCTCTGGTGTATGCTCATGGTGGAGGTATCACAGAGTTCCAGCTGCAGCCCTGCATTTTCCAGCATCCCCTCTGCTGTCCTGGGGTGTGTCTCAATAACCTCCACCCCACGGGATTCAAGTGCCTCCCTTATCCTGATACCCCTCATGGTGAGCTCCCTCATCCCCCTCCAGGTCAATGGTAGAACACTGCCATACCTTCTGATCTCAAGGTCAGCCCTTCTGAAGTGGCCATGCCTGCTGCAGCTGCAGTCACTCCTGAGGCAGCAGCGCCCTCTGGGAAGTGAGAGTGGCGCGTCAACCGCCACTGTATCTGCGGATTTCACTGAATGGATTATCTCATCAAATGAGAAGACACTGAACACCTTCACCTTCCCACCATCTATTATGGCCACGCCTGTCTCGTTTTCATGAGATGCAGCCAGATCAACGCCTGCAACAGACACCGCTACCCCTCAGTGGACCCTTACATCCAGGACAACATGCCAGACACCCGGCGAGTACTTCTTTATAACATGCCTGTCAAGAACAGACACCCTCCTTGGGTGTGCTGCCCTTTCAATCCTCTTAAGGGGCCTTGAGAACATTATACTCTCAGGGACAGTTTCATGGTAGTGTAAAACGCCCCCCTCATTGACGCATTCCAGCGCAGCTTCAAGGAAGTGGTGGGTGGTTCCAACATAACCCATTATAACCCGGTCAGCGTCCAGTTCAGGGGCGATGGAACGGCAGTCGCCCAGGTGTGGTTTCACGACCCCCTCAACCCTGTTGAGTTCTATATTGGATTTAAGGAATTCAAATGAGTCAGGGTTTATCTCTATGGAGTGAACCCTCCTAGGATTTGAGTGGACCGCCACCGGTATCGAAAAGTAGCCTATACCCGCAAACATGTCAACAACGGTTTCGCCGTCCTCCACAAGTCCGGGTATTCTGGCCCTCTCATTTATGTTGCCCCTTGACCACATTACCCTGGAAAGGTCTATCCTGAAAAGGCAGCCGTTTTCCCTGTGGATTGTCCCGGTGCATTCACCTGCAAGGACCCTGACCCTGGGCTTCCTCAGGGGTCCACGTATCCCCTCAACAAGGAGAACACCCCTCACACCGGGCATTTCAAGGAATCTTTCAGGGTCCTCAACATCCCTGTTTAGAACTATAATGTCCCCTATCCTCACCCATTTCATGTTTTCACTGCTAGGAGGGCTTTCTGAAAAATAAATCCATAAATGTTCTTCTTCATCAAAGTATTTAATGGCTTCTGTTGAAGGCAAAAAAGATAACTAGCATGAAATCCAACCCTTTATATATAAATTTGAGGGGTTTTTTTATGAGTAAGGTAAACCGTGATGAGATACTCAGCATCCTTGATGGATACAGCAGGGAAGACATAACAGTTGCAACCCTTGGCAGCCACACATCACTTCACATACTCAACGGTGCAAAACAGGAGGGCTTCAGAACCGCTGTGGTATGTGAAAAGGGCCGGGAGGTACCATACCAGCGGTTCAGGGTTGCAGATGAATTCATAATTGTTGACAAATTCAGTGACATTGTAAATGACGATGTTCAGGACAGATTAAGGTCCATGAACAGTATAATAGTTCCCCACGGATCATTTGTGGCCTACGCAGGCCTTGACCATATCGAAAACGACTTCTATGTCCCCATGTTCGGTAACAGGGACATACTGAGATGGGAATCCGAACGCGACCTTGAGAGGAAACTCATGAAGGAGGCTGGTATAAGGATACCCCTCAAGTACACTGACCCCGAAGAAATAGACAGACCAGTGATGGTCAAGTTCCCGGGGGCCAGGGGTGGCCGGGGATACTTTGTGGCTTCCAGTACAGAGGAATTCAACGATAAAATCGATTCAATGATTGAGAGGGGCTGGATAACCGAGGACGATGTTGATGATGCCCACATTGAAGAGTATGTCTCAGGTACAAACTTCTGTATCCATTACTTCTACTCAATCATGAACGATGAAGTGGAGCTCATGGGCATGGACAGCCGCTTCGAGTCAAACATCGACGGCCTTGTGAGGATACCTGCAAGGGACCAGCTCGAGATAAACCTCGAGCCATCATATGTTATAACAGGTAACCACCCTGTTGCGATGAGGGAATCACTGCTTCCACAGGCATTTGACATGGGCGACCGTATGGTTGATGCGGCCAGTAAGATCGTGCCCCCGGGTATGAACGGCCCATTCTGCCTTCAGACCATGTGCACAGATAACCTCGAAATCGTTACATTCGAGATGAGTGCCCGTACAGATGGGGGAACAAATACCTTCATGCATGGATCCACCTACAGTTACCTCATCCATGGGGAGGGGATGAGCATGGGGCGGCGTGTTGCAAGGGAGATAAAGGTGGCCTCAGAGACAGACCGCCTGCCTGAAATCATAACATAGCACCCCCACTTTCATTCTGGATCCATAAAAACCTGAAATGATAACCCCCTTAACCTTATTTTATTATAAAAAAATCGCAAAGTTTAATAAGGACCTCCAATTTATATAAGGTACAGAACTTTTATGTCCTCATGGACAGCCACTTACATCATAAAACACAATTAAGAACTGGAGCTGGTTTTTTATTATTTTTATTGAGGTGTATTTATGAAAGATGAAAAAACGCTGAAAGGCACCACAACTGTTGGCATAACATGCAAGGATGGAGTTGTTTTTGCCACAGAGAGAAGGGCCAGCATGGGCAACCTCATAGCCCACAAGGCCACAGACAAGATCTTTAAAATAGATGAACACATAGCAGCCACAATAGCGGGCTCAGTTGCAGATGCCCAGAGCCTCATGAAATACCTCAAGGCAGAGGCTGCCCTTTACCGCATGAGAAACTCAGAAAGGATAAGCATAGAAGCTGCAGCTGCACTTGCAGCCAACATACTTCACTCATCACGTTTCTACCCATTCATTGTACAGACACTCCTCGGTGGTGTTGATGAAACAGGTGCAAAGATATACTCCCTTGACCCATCAGGGGGTATGATACCTGACAGGTTTGTATCCACAGGTTCAGGTTCGCCTGTGGCCTACGGTGTGCTTGAGGACAGGTACACCGATGAACTTTATGTTGATGATGCGATTGACATCGCCATAAGGGCCATAAAGTCAGCCATGGAGAGGGACACCTATTCAGGCAACGGCATCCTTGTGGCGACTGTCACAGAGGAGGAAGGCTTCAGGATGCTCAGCCCAGAGGAAATCCAGAAAAGGCTTGAAGACCTCAACTGATTTTTTCCTGTTTTTTTAATCTGCAGTAAACGTCCCGTTTACTGTTGATCCCCTGTTTTTTAGAAGTGATCTTATGGTTTCAGAGATGCTTGAAGAAATCAAAAGGACAATAATGCAGAGACTTCCTGAGAGGGTCCAGGTTGCAAAGGTGGAATTTGAGGGACCCGAGGTCGTCATTTACACCAAGAACCCCGAGATAATAACCGAGAACGGTAACCTCATAAGGGACATTGCAAAGGACATACGCAAGAGGATAATAATAAGGTCCGACCGTTCGGTACTCATGGACCCTGAGGAGACCATAAGGAGGATCCATGAGATAGTACCTGAGGAGGCGAAGATAACCAACATATCCTTTGACGATGTCACCTGCGAGGTCATCATCGAGGCAAGAAAACCAGGGCTCGTAATAGGTAAGTACGGCTCAACATCCAGGGAGATAGTCAAGAACACTGGATGGGCCCCCAAGATACTGAGAACACCTCCAATATCCTCTGAAATAATAGAGAGGATACGCAGAACCCTCAGGAAGAACAGTAAGGAAAGGAAGAAGATTCTGCAGCAGCTTGGAAATAGAATACACCAGAAACCAAAATATGAGAATGACTGGGCACGGCTTACAGCCATGGGTGGCTTCAGGGAAGTGGGGAGATCCTGCCTCTACCTCCAGACCCCCAACAGCAGGGTCCTCCTTGACTGTGGGGTGAACGTTGCCGGTGGGGATGACAGGAACTCCTACCCCTACCTCAATGTCCCTGAATTCACACTGGACAGCCTGGACGCGGTAATAATAACCCACGCCCACCTTGACCATTCAGGTTTCCTGCCCTACCTCTACCACTACGGATACGATGGGCCCGTCTACTGCACAGCCCCAACCAGGGACCTCATGACGCTCCTGCAGCTTGACCACATAGACATAGCCCACAGGGAGGACGAACCACTTCCATTCAACGTTAAACACGTGAAGAAGAGCGTCAAACACACCATAACCCTGGATTACGGCGAGGTGACCGACATAGCACCGGATATACGGCTGACACTCCACAATGCAGGCCACATCCTGGGATCGGCAATGGCCCACCTCCACATAGGCGACGGCCAGCACAACATGGTCTACACAGGGGACTTCAAGTATGAGCAGAGCCGGCTCCTTGAACCAGCAGCCAGCAGGTTCCCGCGAATTGAAACCCTGGTGATGGAGAGTACCTACGGTGGACACGAGGACGTGCAGCCACCAAGGACACGGGCAGAGAAGGAACTTGTGAAAACAATCTACTCCACCCTTAAAAGGGGCGGTAAGATACTCATACCGGTATTCGCGGTTGGAAGGGCCCAGGAACTCATGATAGTCCTTGAGGAGTACATAAGGACAGGTATAATCGATGAGGTCCCGGTATACATAGACGGTATGATCTGGGAAGCCAACGCCATCCACACGGCAAGACCCGAGTACCTCAGCAAGGACCTCAGGGACCAGATATTCCACATGGGCCACAACCCCTTCATCTCAGAGATCTTCCATAAGGTCAATGGTATGGATGAGCGGAGGGAGATCGTTGAGGGAGAACCCTCAATAATCCTGTCAACATCGGGTATGCTGACAGGCGGAAACTCCCTGGAGTACTTCAAGTGGCTCTGCGAGGACCCCAAGAATTCACTGGTATTTGTGGGTTACCAGGCCGAGGGCTCCCTTGGTAGGAGGATCCAGAAGGGGTGGAAGGAGATCCCCCTCAAGGATGAGGAGGACAAGATGCGGGTCTACAATGTGAAGATGAACATAAAGACCATTGAGGGTTTCAGCGGTCACTCAGATAGAAGACAGCTCATGGAATACGTGAAGAGAATCTCACCCAAACCTGAGAAGATACTGCTCTGTCACGGTGATAACTACAAGACCCTTGACCTTGCATCAAGCATCTACAGGACGTACCGCATCGAAACAAAAACACCGCTGAACCTTGAAACAGTACGTATACAGTGAGGCTAACTATTTAGATGACCTTAAACTATTCTTTAGTGGTGATTGAATGGTAACCTATTCAGAATCCGGCGTGGATATAGACCTGGAGGAGCTGACCGTATCACGCTTAACCTCCCGGCTTAAGGACACACTCAGATACTGCGACGTTATAAGCGGGGCCGGCCACTTCGCAGCCCTGGTCAGGATGGGTGATGTGGCCATAGCCATGAGCACCGACGGTGTCGGTAGCAAGATACTGGTCGCTGAGATGATGAACCGGTACGACACCGTGGGGATTGACTGCATCGCAATGGTGGTAAACGATATACTCTGTGTGGGCGCAAGGCCGGCGGCACTCGTTGACTACCTGGCCGTTGAAGAACCCGACCCTGATGTTGCGGATGAGATAGGTGAGGGCCTTGCAAGGGGTGCTGAAATCGCACAGGTGGCCATAATAGGTGGTGAGACAGCCTCACTACCAGGTATAATCAGAAACCTTGACCTTGCAGCCACGGGGATCGGTTTTGTTGGTGTGGACAGCATAATAACCGGTGAAAACGTAAGTGATGGTGACGCTGTTATAGGCCTTGAAAGCAGCGGTATACACAGTAACGGCCTGAGCCTTGCCAGGAAGGTATTCTTCGATGAACTGAAACTCTCAGTGGAGGATGAAATGCCCGGCTCCAGTAAAACCGTGGGTGAGGAGCTGCTTGAACCCACAAGGATCTACGTGGATCCTGTAATGAGGCTCCTTGAGTCAGGGGTGAGTGTCCATGGCCTTGCCCACATAACAGGAGGGGGCTTCGGAAACCTCAAGAGGCTCAACAGGTACGCCGGATACCATCTTGATTCCCTGCCAGAACCACAGGAGATATTCAGGACCATCCACGAAGCAGGGGTTAATATAACAGAGATGTACAGGGTTTTCAATATGGGTGTGGGCTTCTGTGCTGTTGTCAGCCACGGGGACCTTGACGATGCCCTTGATGTCCTTGGTGATGGGGCCCACCATATCGGGAATGTCACATCCAGGAAAGCGGAGGTTGCCCTTAAAACTTACACCGGTGAATCAATAAAGCTTTAGGAGGACTCTTATGAGGATAAGTGCTGAAGAGGAAGTTAGAATCATAAAGGAGATACTCACCGCCATGAATGTTCCAGAGGAGGTTTCAGAGATAGTGGCTGAGGTTACCCTTGACGCTGACCTGAAGGGTTTCAGTTCACATGGAATCGGCCGTTTCCCCCAGTACGTTGAGGGGCTGCGGTGCGGAACAATAAAGCCCCATGCTGACATAACCATTGAAAGGGAAACCCCTTCAACGGCCCTCATAAACGGTAACCACATATTCGGACACTTTGTCGCCTGCAGGGCCATGGAACTTGCAATTGAAAAGGCCCGGGATACCGGTGTAGGGCTTGTGGGTGTCCATGACTCCAACCACTTCGGTGTCGCCGGATACTACTCGGACATGGCGGTCATGAAGGACATGATAGGGATTGTGATAGCAAATACAGAGCCTGCAGTGGCACCCATAGGTGGTAAAACACCCATACTGGGAACAAACCCCGTGGCCATAGGGATCCCATCAAACAGGCACTATGTCTCGGTTGACATGGCAACCTCAGCATCCGCCAGGGGCAAACTCCTGGAGGCCGCCAGGAAGGGTGAGAGGATACCCGAAAACATAGCCCTGGACGCCGATGGAAACCCCACCACTGACCCTGAACTTGCCCTTAAGGGGTCCATACTCCCCTTCGGTGGGCATAAGGGTTATGCACTTTCATTCATGATAGAGATCCTGGCGGGCCCCCTTGTGGGGGCGGCCTTTGGGGCTGCGGTCAGGGGAACAGCGAACCCCCGGGAGATGTGCACCAAGGGTGACCTCATGATGGCCATAGACCCCTCAAAGATGGTTGACCTCCAGGAATTCAAATCCAGCGTGGATGAATTCATCGAGGAGGTCAAATCATCCGGTGACGTCCTCATACCAGGTGACATTGAGGCCATGAATATAAAGAGGGGGCGCGATGAAGGAATAGATGTGGACGAAAAGCTCCTTGAAAGGCTGAATGAAATATCAGATGAGCTCGGACTGGACCTCAAGATTAAGGGGTTATGAAGTTGGATAGCAGCAGGGCTGTTTATGAGGGTATGAAGGAGGCGGGGATAGACTTCGCGGTCAGTGTCCCCTGTGTGAACCTCAGGTTTGTCCTTGAAATGCTGGACTCTGACCCTGAAATCAGACACGTGCCTGTTACACGTGAAGAGGAGGGATTCGGTGTTGCAGCCGGTGCCCGCATGGCCGGCAAGACCACGGCCATGCTGATGCAGAACTCTGGTCTCGGTAACTCCGTGAATGTCCTGGCATCACTCTACAGCCTCTACCATATCCCCATAACCATGATTGTAAGTCACAGGGGCACCCGGGGCGAGTTCATGGAGGCCCAGGTTCCAATGGGAAGTGTCACGGCGGATATACTTGATGTCCTCAAAATACCCTACAGTACCCCTGAAACACCCTCAGAGGCAAGGGAATCCATAATGGAACTCACAGAACTCTCACTTGAAAGGAGGCACCCTGTGGCTGTACTACTTGAGGTTGCCTACTGGTGATACCATGCTCACAAGAATTGAAGCCATAAAAAGAATTGTGGAAGTCCTTGATGATGAAATCGTGGTATGCAACCTGGGTTTCCCGTCAAGGGAACTCTACAGTATTAAGGATTCGCCAAGGCATTTCTACATGCTTGGATCCATGGGTATGGCATCCTCCATTGGACTTGGACTTGCCCTCTCACAGGATAGAAGGGTTGTTGTACTTGATGGTGATGGATCCATCCTCATGAACCTGGGGGGACTGGTAACAGCCGCTGCCCAGGCACCCGGAAACCTCATCATAGTCCTCCTGGACAACAGATGCTACGGGACCACAGGTTCCCAGTGCAGCTACGCAGATGTGATAGACCTGGGGGACGTTGCTGAGTCAATGGGATTCAATGTTATCAGGTTCCACAAGGAACTCGACTTTAAAAGGGCCCTCAAGGAGGATGGGCCCGTGTTTGCCCATGTGCCTGTAACCCCCGGTAACGCGGATGTACCTGTCATAGATTTAAGTCCTGAGGAGATAATAGAGAGGTTCATGGATGAGCTGAGGCCTTAAGAGCTCCTGCCTGTGTATGTGGCGTAGAAACCATCTGTGTCTGCGTAAACCGTGTGGAAACCGAATTCCTCGGCGATTTTTATTGTCCTCTTGATATAGTCCCTTCCCCATGCGGTTATGGCCTCTGCACACTCCATTGAATACCACCTGAACCTTGAGTAACCGTAGACCCCATACATGGTGTTCGCAAGCCTCTTGAGGGCTTCCTGCTGTACATTGAGTATCTTCCGCTCCATTGGGTCCTCTGAGCGCTTCATCTCCCCCTTGATTCTGACCCTCTCAGAGAGTATCTCACCTATAACCGATGGTACAAAACCAGGTGGCTCCTTACGGAACCTGTAACCGTATTCTGGTGCAACGTGGCATTCACAATCCCCCTCATCTGTGAGTGTATCGGGGGATATGTTCTTTGAGATTATTATGCTGGGGTAGAGGCTGCGGAAGTCAAACTGGACTATGTTCTCATGGAGGCCCCTCTCAGGTTCCTTAACATACCCCCCAACGGCCCTGCGGCCCCTTCTCTTTGAGAACTCCGAGTGTGAGGGTTTGTTTGGTACAAGTTCACCGTACTGGTGTGCCTTGCGTACAAGGAACCATTCGGCCTGCTGTCCGGTTGCCATGCGGGATATGTCAAATAGGGGCTGGCCAACTATACGGGTGAGCTCCATGTTAAGGGGGAGGATCTTCTCTGCGATCCTGTAGGTTGCAACGACATCATCAAGGGAGTACCTGAAGAGTTCATCCCTCAGCTCCTCCCGGTCCCAGTACTCCCAGAGTTTATCGCCGGGAAGGTCTATCTTCTCCTCCCCGAATAGCTCCTGGTAGACCCTCTCAAGTGTGTAACGGTCAAGGTTCATGTACCTCCTCATCACAGGGTAGAGGTCCACATGCACCGTCCCCCTTATGGCTGTTGCGTTTGCAAATCCCCTCCTCATGGTCTTTATCCCTGAGCCGTCCCATCCAAGGTCAAGTTCCACTCCAAGAATCTCGGCCCTCCTTGATAGGTAGGGGAAGTCGAAGTTGTCGGAGTTGTAGCCCACGAGGATGTCGGGTTTTTTCTCCCTGACGATTTCAGCGAACCTATCAAGGATTTCAGCCTCATCCTCAACCATTTCAACGAATTCCAGGTGCTCGCCCCTTGTTGATATCACCGATTCAACACCCATGTTGCCGGCAATACCAACCATCACTATCTCATCATTCTCAGGGTCAGGCATCCCATGGGGGTTTCTAACCTCAATGTCAAAGCTGAGGATGTCCAGTTGAGGGAAGCCAGAATCAGATGTTTCTATTTCATCTCTTATCTCAATGATTCTCACATCATCTGATTTGACGGATGGTGCCGAGTCCACCTCCACCCCACTGAATTCTATCCCTGACATTGGCACGATTGACCTGTCAATGAGGTACCTCCTGTAGAATGGGATGTCATGTTCCCTTATATCCGCCACGGATTCAAGGTTCCTTATCCTCTCCCTTAACTTCGGAACCTCCTGGGGGTGCCTGAATTCTATCCTTATAACCTCCACTGGTCTTCCAAGGTCCCTTCGCTCTGTGACCTCAAGCTTTTCCAGTCCAAGTTCAGCGAGGTCATCCATGCACCTATCTGTATCAGTGGGGATTGCATAGATGTAGGGCCTGAATGAACTGTCATATGCGATGATTGGCTCATTCCCTGACCTGTCCTTACCAAATAGTCTGATGACCGGCATCTCATCGACAGTTAGGTAGTCGATGTCAAGGAGCACCATACTGTATCTGTCCATAAAATTTACTCTGTTTTGGGGGACTAATAAAATGTTCCAGTGAAAAATGAAGGGGTCATTCGTTTTACCTGGAATGCAGAAAATTTCATATCAGCTCCTCTTCACAATCATATAATATATAACTCTTCTTAAACTAGCAAATGAGAATATTTACGAGAGTTGTCTTCCTAGAGGGCCCTAGCCTATCAGCGCAAAAAAGAAAGAAAAAAGTTCTTGAATATCCATCACACAAATTGTTAACGTACTGGTTTAATTAATCGTGGAGAAGATAAAATATGGTATCATGAATCTTATGGAAATGATAAGTAATGCTCTTAATAGATAAAGGCAACTAAAGGCTTTGAGAGGGTGAAGTTCATAATATTGTATGGATCAGCAGCCCATGGTAGAGCACAGTAGCTCCGATATAGACCTTTGGATCTATTATGATGGGGACAAGGAAGAGGCTGGGGATTTCAGATTCAGGCTCTTATCAAAGCTTCCGGAAATATTTGATGTTGAGATTTTCCACTTCTCCCATTGTACATTAGAATAGAGGTTGAAGGGAAAATTAATCTACTGTGAGGATGAAACATTCTTGCATGATGTTGCATGGGAAACTATAAAAGAATTCGACGCCTTTAAACATAGGTTCTATGATTATATTGGAGAAAAGTCAATAGGATAAGGGAGTGAGGATGGTAAGGAAGACTACTATAAGAACGAAACTTAGGGAAATAGAAGAAAGCATAAAGTCGGTGAAAGAGAATACTCCCACGACCTTCAAGGAATTTTCCAGGCTAGGACTTGTAAAGGACGGGATCTATAAAAGATTGGGATTTTCCATGGAGAATATTTGACATATGCTTCTGATCTAAAACTTGGAGTTCCAGGTGAAGATGAAGACGTGTTCGAAAACCTGATGCGGGAGAACATCATAAACGAGAAGATGGGTGAAAAACTCAGGGCCATGAAAGCCTTTAGGAACATCTTGGCTCATCGTTATGGAAAAATCGATGATAAAATAGCCTTCAATACATTTTCAGGATAGCTTCCTTTAAATTGAATCTTTTCACAATCCCTTCTAAGGTTGTTAATTTTACTTGCTTTCCTGGTGGAAATCCTTTAATTGTGAAGTGGCCAGGCCTTCATAATCTTCTTTTATCCTTATTTTTTCCATGTTCTTGCTGAGGCCCCCTCGTTGAATGCTATTGTTTTCTTGTCTAAGCTATTAACTTTAATGTTTTTTAGGAGCAATGAATATGAGCTTGGATAGGGTTCGAAGGCATATACTTGCCCCGCCCCCTTTAGTATGAAGTATATTGGTGAATCTCCGATATGAGCCTATATCAACCACAATTTTCCCTTTAACGTTTAATTGTTTGTAGACTTCCATGCCAAAGATCTCGTTTAACACTTTGAGGGCGTCTAGTAGCACTCTTTTACTTGAATAGAATCTAAGGTTTCGGTTTTTGAATTTGAATTTTATGATGGAACCCCAAATCTTAGCATCCTGTAGCATGTGAGAATAAGATACGATAATAGTCCCATAGATTTTCTATTTCTACTTTTTCTCCATTGCTGAGCTCCCCTAGGAATCTGTTCGAGACGCCAAATCTGAATAGTATGGCCTTTAACCAATTCTTGAAAACCTTTCTAGCATTTAAAAACTCTTCATGATAAAACAAGAGGTTAGAGGAGAATATGGCTCTCATATAATCTGTGAAGGTTACATTTAACATAGTTTGTAGTCTCCATATTTGGAGAGGGTCATTGTATCTGGTTTTTTGTGGTAATATGGAATGGTTCTAGGGAAATGAAAGATTTTATCTTTGTTGTTTGGGATGAGGGAGCCGTCTCCCGGAACTCCCAAAATGAAGCTCTTTGACATATCAAGGCAGAACGGGAGAAGTTTCGTCTGTCGGTGGGGTGGTTCACCTCGATCTTAAAAATTTGGATTTTCACCCCCCCATTGTAATTTCCTCTTTTAGTTAAGCTTTTTTTGTTTCCTACACACTTTAACCTATTTAGTAATGCCTATTTTAGGGGGCACTTTCATCTCAGCAACACTTTTACGGGGCTTGTTGCTTTAACCTTTGCATTTTAACTAGCCGTTATGCTTAACATGAAGATCAAAACAAGGTGCAAAGCTAATAAGTCTTTTTTAGATGATTTCATCCATAAACTTATTATAAATCAACGTAATTTAATGGATACAGAATATTTTGAAATCTAGGTAAATTTTATGTCTGTCATAGAATGAGAATATTATTGTAAATCTAATTACAGAAGGTGAGGTTCAGAAAATGGTTGATGTGCTTAGAGAAATATTTGGTGATACTAAATTGTATTGTTAGAGATGATGAAAAGGCCCATAATTTCTGTAAAAACCTGTTAAAAAAATCACATGAACTTCAATCATTTTTAACAAGGACAGCCATATGGTCCTTCTCGTAGGGATTGAGACCCACCTGATCGATCACCTGGAAATCTGAGTCCCTGAGTTTCCTGACCTCCTCACGGAAGATCTTACGGGGGCTCCTTGTAACATCTATGCTCCTGGCCTTTATCATTATGAGACCGTAGCCATCATCCCTCAGAAAATATTCCATATTCTCGGTGAACAGCCGGGTCTGATCTGGCTGTGCAATGTCACAGTAGACAAGGTCAGCGGCCTCAACCATCCTAAGGTAATCTCTGGGTCTTGAGGCGTCCTCGAGAAGCGGCAACATGTTCATACGGGCACTGCACACCTCCAGAAGCTCCCTCATCATTCTGGGTGAAAATTCAACGCAGTATACCCTGCCGTCTGTCACGATGTCCGAGATGTGCGAGGCTGTTGTTCCGGCCGAAGCCCCAAGATACAGCACATGGCAACCGGATTTGAGGCTGAAGCCTCTGAGGCCGTTGTGAATGGCAGCGGCAAGTTTGGATCGCCTGGGATCCCAGACCCGGTACTCCCGGCCACCCCACTCCATGAGCTTCTCCCCGTAGACCCTGACACCGGGGTTGAGGTTTACTGTGAGGAGAGAGTCATTCATCATAAAAACACCATCAAGACCCTTAACACGTTTCACTGGACACACCCTCCACTCCGATTATCTTTTCCTATTGAACCTCTTCTTTTTGACGGGAGGTTTTTTATTTTTCTTTTTAATCAATTCTAATCTCTCATTGAAACTTTCAATGATCTCTGGATCGAATTCACCGCTGAAAACATCCTTTCTCACCGCAATCACTGTTTTGCCAGCAAGAAGCCTTGCAACCTTGCCCCTTATCCACCAGGGCGATGACCGTATGGATGGGTGCTGAAAGATCACACCATGCTTTGGTGGTCTGGCATTTGATTTGAGGTGCCTGAACAGGGCCTTTTCAGCCCCAAGGACCTGTACAGTGGATGAGGGGAGCATGGCAAGTTCTCTCAGGCCACCTGCATGTGCAATAAGCCTTGCCCCAACATTAGCACCTGCAAGTGCCCTGAGGTTGGGGGCGAGTTTCTCCATTTTGAGGTCAATATACCTCTCGGTGTCCTGCCTCAGCCTCTGAAGTCTCCTGATATTCTCTGCAAGGTCCATGAAGATATGAAGGTCCTCGCTGCTGATATCTGAGCCTATACTTTCCTCAACATCCATCCTGAAATTTTCAAGTATCCTCTCCCTGTCACCGTACCTGGCAACCAGCTCAACGTACTGCTCATGGCTCCTCACACCATCCAGTTCCGGGAAGTGAAGGGAATACCATTCCCTCAGCCTTTCTATCAGTTTCCCGATCTCCTCGTCCAGTTCATCAAGGGCATTTATGGCCTGTATGAGGAACCTGTCGGATTCTCTGAGGGACTCCCTCAGTTTTTCCCGGGCTGCCGAGATGAGGGCGTCGTGTATTAATCTGGAGGGGGGTATATCAGTGATGGATTCCAGTATCTCATCGAGGTTTTCCCTCAGATGGACTCCGGCGCCTGATGGCATTTCGAACCTGATTTTACCGAATTCAGAGTATGCAGGTGAGGGTTCGGCCTCAACAATAACTTCATCGTATTCAGCAATTAGCCTTTCAAGTATACTCCTCTCCTCAGGTGTGATTCCTCCCATCTGTGATTCTTTGAGCCTGCCGGCCACCTCATCCAGCGGGAAAGTTTCATAATCTATGACTTTCAGATCTTCACTGAAGGCAACAAAACCAGCAACGCAGCCTGTAAGATAACACTTCATAGGGGTACATCTATAGGTGGTGACTATAAATATATTTAGAAGGTGTTTTTCATGCTGAGGACCAGGATATGTAATATTGAGCTCAGGAATCCGACCATGCTTGCCGCGGGAGTTATGGGGAGCATGGCATCATCCCTCAACAGGGTCTACCGTGCGGGTGCAGGGGCCGTTGTAACCAAATCATTTTCACTGGAACCCAATGAGGGCTATAAAAATCCCACCACAGTCGAGGTTACCGGCGGGATCATAAATGCCATAGGCCTATCAAATCCAGGGGTTGAGGCATTTAAAGAGGAGCTCAGGGGGGTGGATGATGATGTGTCCCTCATAGCATCCATCTATGGGTCTTCACCGGAGGAATTTGCCAGGGCCGCTGCTTCTGTGGAGGAATATGTTGACATGATTGAACTCAATGTGTCCTGTCCCCATGCCATGGCGGGCTGCGGGGCTTCCATAGGGCAGGATGCCGGGCTGACATTCAGGGTGGTGTCAGCTGTAAAGGACGCCGTTGGGGTGCCGGTATCCACCAAGCTCACACCAAACGTTACAGACATCGTTGAGATAGCAAAAAGTGCGGAGGAAGCGGGTTCAGATGCCCTGACCCTCATAAACTCCCTTGGCCCCGGGATGAAGATTGATATAAAAACAGCAAAACCTGTACTCTCCAATGCCTTTGGGGGAATGTCGGGTCCCGCCATAAAACCCGTGGCTGTAAGGTGCGTCTATGATGTTTACCGCAGTGTTGAGATCCCCCTAATTGGTGTCGGTGGCGTCAGGGACTTCAGGGACGCGGTTGAATTTCTCTTTGCAGGTGCAGTGGCCGTTCAGGTGGGTACAGCCATAATGTATGATGGTCCCGGGATCTTCATGAGGATATGCAGGGGCCTTGAGAGGTTCATGATTGAGGAGGGCTTCTCATCGGTTGATGAGATGGTTGGCCTGGCCCATGAGGGGGTGTGAGTTCCATGGGAAATGTTCCGGAGATTCTTGAAATTAAGGGGATAGTTGAGGAATCTGAGACCGTCAAAACCTTCATATTTGACTGGGACTTCAGGAGCGAAATAGTCCCCGGGCAGTTCGTCATGGTCTGGAATTTCAGCGACGAGAAACCCATGTCAGTATCACTCATTGACCATAAGAGGTCTGAGATCGGCATATCCATAAGGAGGGTTGGTGAATTCACATCATCGGTCCATGAACTGGAGGAGGGAGACCTCCTGGGGGTCAGGGGACCCTATGGAAGGGGTTTTGAACTCATAGGAAGAAACCTGATCCTTGTGGGTGGAGGGATAGGCATGGCCCCCCTGGCAGCCCTTGCAGAGGAGGCTGTGGCCCGGGGCATGAATGTGGATGCGGTTGTGGCTGCAAGGACAGCAGATGAGCTTCTCTTCACCGAGAGACTTGAGGGCGCAGGTGTTAATATCCATACATGTACAGATGATGGAACCTGCGGGTTTCAGGGATTTGCACATGAACGCCTTTCTGAAATGGATGGAGAATATGACATGGCGGCTGTGTGCGGTCCGGAACCCATGATGTTCCATGTGAAGGAGGTGCTTGATGAGAGGGGAATACCGGCCCAGTTTTCCCTTGAGAGGTACATGAAGTGTGCCGTGGGTATCTGCGGCCAGTGCTGCGTTGATGGGACAGGGTGGAGGGTCTGCGCCGAGGGCCCTGTCTTCTGGGACCATGAATTAAGGTGTGTGGGTGAATTTGGCAGGTACAGGAGGGACGCTGCCGGCCGGAGAATCAGCTGGTAATGTGGTGGTTTCATGATAGAGAGGCTCAGAGGCACCATCACATCCACTTCATTCCTTGTACTTGCACTGATACTTCTATCGGCCATTGTAATCTATCCCATCTGGACCATGCTCTTCCTGGGGGCGGTATTCGCCTACATTGTAAGGCCTGTGGCTTTAAGGATAAATGAGAGGATACCATACCTCTCGGTCTCCATAATCATCGCAATGGTCTTTGTTATAATGCCCCTTGTTGGTATAGTGGTTTTCACAGTGGATTCCCTCATAAACTCCACCCCCTCACTCATAACCCTCGCAAGGGGCTTTGATATCCCCCACCTTCCGGGACAGCTCCAGAATTCCGGGAGCACCCTGGGGGCTTTGAGGGGTATTCTAACCGACATACTGAGCGGATCCCTCAACTATGTGATCGATGTGATACAGTCAGTCCCCATGATAGCCCTGCAGCTCTTCATATTCCTCTCATCAACATTCTACTTTGCAAGGGATGGTGAAAGGCTCCTTTCATATATAAGGGGCATCATACCCACTGAAGCCAGGCCCTTCATGAGGAGGATGGCCTCTGAGACAGAACGTGTTCTCATGAGCATATTCTATGGCCACTTCCTCACAGCGCTCCTCATAGGCATCATGGCGGGCGCCGGCTTTCACCTCCTGGGCTACCCCTACGCGATACTACTCGGTATAATAACAGGGATATTTCAGCTCATACCGGTTATAGGTCCATGGGCGGCCTACACCCCCCTTGCCATCTATGACTTCGTGACCGGGAATATCCTCAGGGGGGCTCTGGTCCTGATCTTCGGGATATTCCTCAGCACAATCGACATATACCTCCGGCCAAAGCTCTCAGGTAAGTATGCTGATATACACCCCATGATATTCCTCGTGGGCTTCCTTGGCGGCCCGGTTGTATGGGGTGTGGCAGGGTTCATAGTGGGGCCGCTGGTCCTGGGGCTTGCCTACGCAGCCCTTGAGGCCTACCGGACTGGAGAACCAGATACTGGGGAGAACCAGTGAACCTGGAGTGTCATATGGTTATTTCATAATACTAAAGTACGTGGATGATAGACAATCCAAAAACAGCAAAAAACTAATAAAACTGGAAGAAGGGCATCGTAACAAACAAACTAATAGGCCCTAAAATTGCACTATAAAGGTTCTTAGTCCAATGTTAAATTTTTGATAAAATGAATGAAACTATAAAACCTAGAACTGTTATAAGCCCCGCGAGCTCATGAGTCTCTGAGAAAGCTTCTGGTATCATCGTATCGACGAGCATGGCCAGGATGGCGCCAGCTGCAAGGGCCATGTTAGTCGCGATCAAACCATTAGGTAGATTATTGAAGAGCGTGTAACCTGCAAGTGATGCCATTGCAGTGCAAAATGCTACGAAAAGCCATAAACCAAAAATTGAAATAGCCTTCCAGCCCGATTTTTTCATCCCCACAGAACTTGAAAGACCCTCTGGTATATTGGACAAAAATATGGCGATTACAGTAGCCATGCTCACAACACCACCTTTTATCATAGTAAGGCCTATCGCAACAGATTCTGGTATACCATCCAAGATCGAGCCTACTGCAATGGCTAGACTATCACATTCCAGCATATAGTCACCGGAACGTTTACGATGCTTACCCCCTTTACGCGCCAAATAAACATTCACTCCAGTGAAGATGACAGCTCCACTTATAAAGCCAATGGTAGCATGTAGAAAGCCTCCAAGTTTATAGGCTTCATCCATTAGTTCGAATGCTATGGCTGATATGAGCACACCAGCCCCGAATGCCATGATAGAAGCAACAAGACGCTTGGGCATCCTGAAAAAGTATCCGATTATGGCGCCGATTAGAAGGGCTGAACCAGCGAAGAATCCCCAAAGTCCCGCTAACAACACCAACATAACTAATATTTTGTAAACCTTAAAATATGTTTCTCTAGATTGTAAAGTTTATATTTTGATTTCGAGTCCTATGGGGCAGTGGTCTGATCCCATAACATCTGATAATATCCATGATTTTTTAACATTACCCATAAATTCCTTGTTAACGAAGAAGTAATCTAGTCTCCATCCAACATTCATTTCACGGGCTCTTGTCCTGTAACTCCACCATGTGTATTGTCCTGGTTCCTTGTTGAATGCCCTGAATGTGTCGATGTAACCGTTTTCGATGAAAGTGTCAATCCATGTCCTCTCAACCGGAAGAACCCTGAGATGTTACTGTTTTCCCTTGGCCTTGCGAGGTCTATTTCTTTATGGGCGGTGTTGAAATCGCCGCAGACTATTATGTTATGTCCTGAATCTCTTTCGCGGTTCACATCCTTGAGGAATGCATCATAGAAGTCTAGTTTGTATTTGGGGCGTTCTTCGGACATTTTACCATTGGGAAAGTATATGTTGTAGAGTAGGAAATCATTGAAATCTGCTATTGGATTCGGCCTTCGATGTCGAATTTTTTTATTCCGAATCCTTCTCTCAGGCTTTTTGGTTTGATTTTGGTGTACATGGCAACTCCACTGTAGCCTTTTCTCTGGGCTGGTGTGAAGAATGTGCTGTAACCTTCAACGTGCCTTAATTTTCTTGGGATTTGTCTGTGGTTTGCTTTTATCTCCTGTAGACATAATATGTCAGGTTTTTCTGTGAGGAACCAGTCCAGGAAACCTTTACGATAAACAGCCCTCAGGCCATTAACATTCCATGAAATTATCTTAACAGTGGACATACCAACACCTAATAATTCTCTGGATAAAATAATAGTTAGTATCCATTTATCTTGAGATTTTTGTAGTCAAATGTTTTATAAACTTGGACTGAGATATGTTTTCTTTGTTATGATGAGGCATTCATTTAAGACCGGGTTTAGTTTTGGTTTGACTTCCGCGGTAATCACAACCCTAGGTTTGATGGTGGGTTTGAATTCCGGGACACATTCGAAGTTTGTGGTTATTGGTGGTATATTAACGATAGCGGTTGCTGACGCTCTTTCTGATGCGCTGGGTATCCATGTTTCTGAAGAAGCTGAGGATGGGCATACTACAAGGGAGATATGGTAGGCGACTTGGCCACTTTCTTGTCTAAGTTTGTTTTTGCTTTAACTTTTGTCATCCCACTTTTATTGTTGAGTTTATCAATTGCAATTGTGGTGAATATCTTTTGGGGTTTGTTTCTTTTGGGAATTTTCAGTTTTCAGATCGCCCGGGAACAGAAGAGGGATCCTTGGAGGATAGTGTGGAGCATGTGGTTATAGCGTTGGTGGTTATAATCATAGCACATTATGTTGGAGTTTGGATCTCATTAACATTCTGCTAGGAGGTTTAATTTTAGCGTGGGAAGCTTATTGTTTTTCAGAAGTTTGCCAAGGATTATGGTAAAGGGGAATTTTTTTCACTAGGAAAGTTATTATTCTTTGGATATATAGTAGGTTGGGTTTTCTTTCCTCTCTGTTTTTTTGTTCGGTGTATTGTGAAGTTTTTTTGGGTGTCTAACCCCTCTACTCTTTACAAACTTTAGAACCCATGATCATGGGGGAACAATTAGAGGAGATGGGTTTGTCTGTTAACCAAATTTTGAGACCTTTATTTTGTTGGTTGAGGGATTCTTTGGGTGTTATAGCATTCATCCATTTAAAATGTTTTTTGTTGTTTGTGATTAATTTTGCATTTAATGAGAGTGCTGTGCCGCCTATGGCATAATCTCTAGCATTTTCGCTGAAATCCCAATTGTCGAGGCGCTTGCAACGGCTTTTTTGCTTCTTTTTCTCTGAATGGCACAATTTAATATTTGCTTCTTTTAGGAAGGTGTTTACCATGGACTCCGTATTCCTTTGTTCATTTGATGGTATAGAAATTCCATGTAAGCAATTGATGGCAAATATTTTTGTTTTGAGTTCAAAAGCCCACTTACAAAAATATTTTATCGTTAAAAACATTAGTATCTAAGATTACCATGATCACCTATACTATCTTAGGGATTTGAGGTTCCTTATACCTCTTAAAACCTTCTCTTGATTCTTTTACTGTTTCCTTTATATCTTATGATTCTATTATCTTCTCTGCTAGTTGTTCAAGTTTCATGAGCTTCCATTCCCCCCTTCTTTGTCTTTTATGAAGACTACTTTGTCTTTTGCTTGGATTTTAAGGTCTTCACGCACTTTCCCTAGGGATTGTTACTTGATACTTTCTTGTAACACTTACCATAATATCACCTTACCCTATTTGTAATACCATAAATGATTTTCTAGTACCATCCCACTTTTAAGTAAATTCTCATCTAAAATGAAGACTAAATTGAGTTTATAGATCTCGATGAAAATTTAGGTGTCTCAAAAAATCAGTTTTCAAAAAAAGTTAAAAAGGAAAAAATTATTTGCCTTTTGGCGTGCTTTTAACATTGTTGATTGTATGGAGAATGCTGCCTCTTTTGATGTAACCTAGCGCTGCTATTATGAGTATTGCGATCAAAGCTAAAGCTGGGTATGAAGTTCCTGCGACGGTTTTATGTGGGCTTAGATATGAAGCCTTCTTGACTGGTTGAGGCGTTGTAGGAGCTGGCATTGCATAATGACTTACACTTGCCTGCCCCTCTGCCATTGAAATGCTTGAAATTCTAGGCAATACTATCACATTTGACTGCGCTCCCGGCGTTGGAGTGACTGGAGTTGTTGGTTGAGTTTCCTCAGTTTTAACTGGTACTGTTATCTCTTGAGCTTCTGCTTTGTTTCCATTGGCATCAACGCCATAATAGTATATTGTAGCTGTTTTTTCAAGTTTTATTGGATTTGTGTATTGTTGCCATGTTGAACCGTCTGTTGAATAATATATGGTACCTTCTTCGTTGATGTCCATGTAAACTGTTGAATCTTTTACTGTTGCCGTAATTTCTGGTGGCGTGACATCCTGGAAGTTTAATAGGTATTCAACAGGGTCTCCAGCCGCCAATAGCTGATAATATTCCGTTTTTGTGAGTGTAACTTCCTTTTTGATGCTGTATGCTTCCTGTAATTGGCTATAAAGCTCTTTTCCTGGGAATGCGCTTGTAATGTACCAGAGGGCCCAGTACATTGTCCTGTAGTAATTGTTGTTATCAGGTTGTATACTAGTTAGAATTTTCTTGTCATAGTCTATGAGGATTGCTTTACCTGTATTTTTTGACGGATCCCATCTTATCGCTATACCCTGTGATGAGGATAAGGCTTGTGTATTTCTAACCCCTGTGGTGTAGTATGTTCCTTTAGAAGCTGAAAGTCCGAGAACTTGCATTATAACTTGTTCTTTACAATGGGCTGGTACTCCAATGTATACATAATATTGTGTTCCTGTTAATGGTAGCCATGATTTTATGAGATCTGCTATTACATATCCCTGTGTCAGTCCTGAACCTGGACAGCCGCCTCCAATGGCCGCTAACATGAAGTCGTATGGCATTCCGACTGCCCATTGGTTTGCAAGGCTAACTATATAATAATCTTGCTGAGCATATGCTGGTATATCATACGTGTATGTTCCATAGACTGCGAGAGATTTTGTATAACCTTCTGTCCCCTTGTTTCCTTCAAGGTTTTTTGCGCTGATATCGAAGACATTATAGCTTACACCATTGTAGAGTACTGGTTTTATTTTCCCTTCAGAATCGATGAAAACTGCATATAAAGGTCCGTCTGCAATCGTCGGTTTTTTCACGAAGACGTACCAGAGTGGTGTTTGGGTGCCTCTTTTAAGGGAATAAATGTTCTTTAACAGCATCCCTGTGGAATCTATCACACCATCGATGGCTGCATAGGTTAGTCCGAGGGTTTGTGAGTAGCCGGCTGATGTTATGAGAAGATCTTCCTTGGTAAGTGTTGGTAGTCCAGCTTCTTTGAATGCTTGGTTTGCTGCATCCACTGCTTTTTTACCGTTTTCGTAAAGGCTATTGTAATTGTTTATTGGTAAAACTGGAATGTCTGTGTTCATAGTTTCTTGGGGTTGTGGCAAACTGTTTATATATTCTTTGTCTATTCCTGTGGCCCATAGGTGTGAGAATTGTTCATCATTGATTGTGGCTAGTTTCAGGGTTTTGTAGAGAGATGCTGGGTTTGTTGAAAGTAGTGTGAGCAATTCTAGGTCATGTTTTAGTTCTGTGAGCGTTCCTGTAGGACCACTGTATTTTACATTATCGTTTATTGTCCAATAAAGCAGTTTACCCGTTTTTGAGTTTGCGTCCCACCATATGTAGATGTTTTCGTTCGGATCCTTTGCATATGTTGATCTGAAGTTGTAGTAGTTGCCGTTCCATTTGAGTGGTGTGGAATCCATGAAGAACATGGGGACATCGTCGTCACCGCCGCCTACAGATGTTATTACATGGTATGAGTTTGTATTTGATTCGAGAGGATAATTTTGTATGAATTGTTTAGATGCTGCATAGGCGGTTATAAGGCCGTCGTTGATTGTTCCAGTCCATGCTGCTATCTTTAGCATGTCTAATGGTGCTCCTGCTGTCCAAGCGCTTGCAATAGCTAAAATGTCATATCCTAGTTCTTTGCTGGCGGTTGTGAATTGTGTTCCTGTCATCTGCGGTCCTATGTTAATTTTTTGTGTTTTTTCCCATCCTGATTCGAGGATTGTGTATTTTATTGCATAAGCGTTGTTGTTTTCTTTTTTGACGAATGTGAATGTCACTGGATCGTTGGGTTTGTTTAGTTGGAGTATGTTTGAATATTGTAAGGGGATTTCGTCTTTTACGGTTTGTAGAGCGTCTTCTGTTGTTGAATTTTCATATTTCGCGGGTCCTGCCGTGGTTATTAATAATGTGTTGTGTGGATTTTGTAAGTTTAGTGTGTTTTGTGCGTCTGTTGCCATATTTTTTGTAATGTTTGTAAGGTCGGATGCTGAGGCATGTCCACTGAGTACGATGACTATTACTGATATTATTAGAAAGTGTATTATTTTTTCTTTAATTTCTTTCACCTCCTTAGTCGTCCTTAGTCGAAATGCAACAAAATGCACTTCGTACACTTCGTATATATGAAGTGAAGCAACTAATAAAATTAACGAAACAACCCTCAAACGAAAAATTTATATATAAAGGATGGCGGTCTCTAAAAACTTAACATTGACACAAAAAACCTTGAAGGAGAAAAAATACTTTGATACGCCCCGTTTTAAAAAAGCTTGAAAGCAAAAGAAATGACGTCTACGCTATAAAATACAAAAATAAGCAGTTCATAGTGAAAATATACAAGAATAAAGACTCCAGAGTCATGGAAGAAAAAACTCTTAAAAGATTAAACAAACACGGATTAAACGTGCCCAAAGTAGTCAACTCCCATAAGAACATCTTAATAACAGAATTTATAGACGGCAAAACAATAGGAGAAGCAATCCATACAAGTGCAGATTGGGTTGAAGACCTTGCAAAATGGCTAGCAAAGCTCCATAACATAAAACACGATGAAACCACTATCTTAAAAGGAGATTGCAACCTGAAAAATTTCATATTCACAAAAAAGGGAGTATACGGGATCGACTTCGAAAATACATTTTATGGAGACCCCATCCATGACCTGGGAGAGATATGCTTCTTCATAATCGACAGCACTTCAACCCTAAAAAGAAAAACCAAGGAAAAAATAATTAAAAAATTCATCCAAAACTACCAAAAACACTCCAAAAAAAGTATAGATACCAAAAAACTAAAAAAGGCTATGAAAATAGCAAAAGAAAAAGCACAAAAAAGAAGATCAAAAAAAGATAGACCCTATATTGGATCATAAAATATCCTTTTATTTTTTTAATCAGATTTTTAGTAAAAAAGGTATATATTGGGTTAGTTACATAATTTTAATCCCAACTGAAGGCCATAATTTCACCTCCGGGTTATTGTTGCAACACAATAACCTGGAGTGAATAACTCCATTTTTCTGATTCCTGATGAAATAAAAATAAAAAGCCATTATTTTCCATTAAACTTCATCAAGAACTTCGTTCCTTTTCTTCAAGTTTTGCTGCAATTTCATCAACTATGAGGGATGCAAGGTCATCCTTGCTCATTACAGGAAGTTCCAGGGTCCTATCTGAGACCATGATGGCCATGTTACTGTCTGAGCCGAAACCCTCAACTGAAACATCATTTGCAACAACGATATCCACACCAGCCTCCCGCATCTGCTTCTCTGCAGATCCGATAAGTTCCTCCCTGGGGACATCGTACTCAGCCTTGAATCCAACAATAAGTGCATCAGGGTTAAGTTCTCTTGCAATTTTTATGATCTTGGGGTTTGGTTTCAGTGTGAGTGTGAGCTCTCCATCTGAGGATATCTTCCTCTCAGTGCAGGTGGGTTTGAAGTCAGCGACGGCTGCAGCCGATACGAATACATCATGTTCCCCTATAAGTTCCCTGACTGCGGCTGCCATGGAATCCGCTGTCTCAGCCTCTTTAACAGTGAACTGCTGGGGAATATCCACTGAGACGATACCCGCCAGGAGTGTAACATCTGCACCCTCAATGTATGCCCTTCGTGCAACCGCAAGACCCATCTTACCTGAACTTCTATTTGTAATGCCCCTCACTGGATCGATTGGCTCATATGTTCCGCCGAGGCTTATGAGAACCCTTTTACCCCTCAACCTCTGCTTTGAGGTCTGCCTCATGGCCTCAAGTACTATGGTGTTGATGTCCGGGAACTTGGCCTTACCCTCATCCATGCGGGGTTCAACAAAGACAACGCCCTCCTCCCTCAGCCTCCTTATGTTCCCCTCTGCGGCGGCATACATGGCCTCATGCATTGATGGAACCATAACTATGGGTGTCCCCATCCCGGATGCCGTGAGGAGAAGGGATGATATGGGGTTGTCGGCCAGCTTAAAGGCAAGCTTACCTATGATGTTAGCCGTTGCAGGGGCCACCAGGATGAGGTCTGCGTCGGCGTACTTAACGTGCTCGATCTCCCCTGTAAGTTCAAGGATGGGTTTACTTCCTGTGGCAAACTCCATTGCATGGGGGTGTATTATTCTGCAGGCGTCCTCACTCATGAAACATCTGACGCTGGCACCCTGCCTTCCCAGTTCCCTCGCGAGTTTAACTGCCTCAATGGCGGCAACGCTTCCTGTAACGCAAAGTACAATCTCCATTCCATCCCCATCATGTGTCATCTATAACAACAACCGTTTTCTCTCCTGTCAGCATTTCTATTATCTCGTTGAGGGTTTCAAGTTTGCCTGGCACTCTCCTTGCATCCTCCCGCATAACCCTGATCTTGAAGCGTTCCTCACCGTCCTTCCCGAATACTATGTTGATCCCTGAAATCCTTGCAGGTGCAAGGACATCCTCTGCAACTGATTTGAGGTCAGAGTTCTCACCAACCACCCTCACCTTTTTACCCAGGGCCCTTGATATTGCCCTTACGATTTTACCGCCCTTACCTATCAGTTTTCCGACCTCATCAGACTCCGTTATGATTATAACTATTCCATCAAGGTCTATGGCCCTTTTAAATCCTAGTTTTCCCTCTCCAATCCTGTATAGAACCTTTGATATCTCCAGTTCAGTCTCGGTTACCTCCCCTGTTTTAAGTTTATTTTCACAGCCCTGACATAAAATTCCGCTTTTAAGACAGACATCGCATATTGGCAATACCATTCCTTCTTCCTCCTTTTCTTTAGTGGTTACCGTGGTTATCGCAAACAAGGCCACACCTATAAATCCCGGTTTAAAAACCCAGTACAGTCTTTAAACCTCTGGAGATAAAATAAAAAGAGCCCATTTAGTTATCACTGCAGTGACCCTTATAATTTAATAATATTTTGATAAATATAAATTTATAGTTTTGGCCTATCCCTAAAGAAAGGAAGGTGGAGTTAAATAAACCTGAAGCTGTTTACGATGAGGTCGAAGTTCTTTCCTTCAGCATCGAACCTGTCAGCCGGGGCTGTGCAGAGTATCACATAGACCCTTCTGTTGTTCTGTATCCAGATGGCCCTATGCTTCTTCTGGACTCCATCAAGGACAATATAGACATTTTCTATTGCCTGGTAACCACCTATGGTTGTGTTTGTCTCTGAGACCCTCCTGTAACTGGAGTTAGTGAACAGTGCATCATAGTTGTCCCTGTACATATCATAGATGTTACCCTTAAGCTCCCTTGACTGGATAACAACCGATACCTGTGCAAGTCCAGATGAATCAACTGATGTCGGGTCCCCAACTGCTGCAATGGTTTCGTTTGCCAGTGAATTGGCCGTCACCCAGTTGGATGGGTACTCAAATGAAATGTTGTTTCCGGAGAACCTTTTGGTCTGGTTCTCTGAGTTGCTGTCAGGTGAGGTGCATCCTGACACCGCAACGACCATTATTATGAAAAGGATGAACCAGTGCTTCCTCATGCAATTTCCTCACTCTCATGGTGATGATGGTGGATTCTGACCGCCACCGGTCCCCTGATTATCGGGTGCTGTTGGAGTGGTGGGTGTTGAAGGCTTTTCTGGAGTGGTGGGTGCCGTGGGTGTTGTGTTGGTGGGGTTCCTGTTTGTGGGGTGGGTTACTGTCACATTCTTAACGGTGTTGTTGAAGGATGGGAATGCTGTTTCATTCACGGTAACTGTCCCTGTAACGGGGGTTTCATCCTTCACGTTCATGAAGTACAGTCCAAAACCCGTTCCAAAGAAGAATGCCGCCACAATTATTATGGCACCTATGAGCGACAGATTCGGACCCCTCTTTCCCTTAACCTCATCTGTCCTGACGTACTTCCTGACAAGTTCCTCCTTCTCCTTTTCATCCTTCTTTTTCCGTGATTCCTCCACCCAGTGGTCGAGGGTTTTTTCCGGGGTTTTCTGCCCCTGAAGGCGCCTTATATTTTCAACTGCCTCAATTGTTTCAAGTTCCTTCGTGTACTGTTCCTTCAGTTCACTGTATTCCTTCCTTGAAATATTACCCTCTTCCAGGTCCCTTTCAAGTTTCTTGAGCTGTCTCAGGATGATTTTCTTATCCTGACCAATCATAATCATCTCCTGATAAATCGATGATATCAACTGGATCTATATTGAACAGCCGGGTATATATAATTTATATGGGATGGAACACCTAAACCCCTGATGCTCCGTTAACAGGCAAAGTAGCTTTATACCTAGGTACCCGGGTGCTCAGGTGAGTTCCTGAAAAATCAAAAGGGCTATTCATAAACAGTTTCCTCTGGATAGGATCCCAGAATTTTAAAGAAAGGTGTTCTATCAGCTATACAATCAAGCACACCCATTATGACGGCGTCCTTCCGGTGTCCCTCAAAATCTATGAAGAATATGTACTTGCCAAGCCCCCTCTTTGAGGGTCTGGATTCTATCTTTGTGAGGTTCACTCCATGCTCTGCAAAGAATCCCAGAACCTCATAAAGCCCCCCTGGTCTGTCCTCTGCCAGTGAAAAGACTATGGAGGTCTTGTCCCTTCCTGTTGGCTCATGATCCTTTTCCGAGAGGACTATGAACCTTGTGAAGTTGGGGTCAAAGTCCTGTATGTCCTCTGCGATCACCTCAAGGCCATAGATATCCGCGGCTCTCAGGGTCCCTATCGCCGCAAGTTCCTGTCTCCCCACTATCGTCCTGGCCGCTGCTGCTGTGCTGGGTGCTGAATGTGTTGTGACACCCAGCTCCTCCAGGAACCTCCGGCACTGGGCAAGGGACTGGGGGTGTGAGTAAACCTCCCTCACCTCCCCCAGGGAGACCCCCCTGTTGACAAGGAGGTTGTGCCTTACCCTAAGTATTATCTCCCTCTCTATGCAAAGATCA
The DNA here is from genome assembly GCF_026692625.1 of Methanothermobacter sp. DP. NCBI lineage: Archaea > Methanobacteriati > Methanobacteriota > Methanobacteria > Methanobacteriales > Methanobacteriaceae > Methanothermobacter > Methanothermobacter sp. DP. Next base: position 1,314,877 of record NZ_CP113501.1, read on the forward strand.
TATTCCCATGCCAGAAGGTCGAGTGTTACCCCAACCGGCCCTTCAATTGAGTTCTCAATGGGAACAACCCCCTTTGAAGCCTTACCTGATGCCACAGCCCCCAGAACCTCAAGTATGGAGTCAAATGCCAGAAGTTCATCACCAATATGGAGCGCAGCCTCCTCGGTGAATGTCCCCTCAGGCCCGAGGTAGGCTATGGATTCTTCTGCCATCAGTAGAGGCCCCCCTCCAGGTAGTTGTTTATCCTGTCTGTTGTTGCCTGGTAGAATCGCCTCACCGTGGCCTTACCGTCCCTGTAGTCTGCGAGGGTCGCTGAGACACCGAGATGTACAAGGTGCCTTATGAACTCCTCGGCGGTCTCCCTGTCCTCCACATCGATGATAGTGTCCTCGTAGGCGGCCTCACCATCTGCTATGGCCTTTATCCTCTCAAGCATGGGGTATATTATTGCCTCTCCCAGGCGGTGAGCCCTCTCAAGGGTTTCCTCATCTGACTCATCCAGTTCATAGGCCTGGAAACCCTCCCTTATAACCCTGCTGAAGAAGAAGGGTCTCCCAAAGTCAAAGGGGTAGCTGAAGGCATATGCAAGTTCCCGTGCATGTGCCTGGGATGATGTGTACTTCAGGGGTGGTAAATCCATTGAGGGGTCCTTCATGACAACCCCCTCTCTTCCCTCCTTCCCCAGGGCCCTTATTATATCTGCAACCTCCTCTGCAGCATCTTCAACAGGGTAAATCCCGAATAAACGGACGGGTGGAAGATCATAGGACTCAAGAAGGTCCCTCTTCTCTTTTATTGGGAGGGGCTTGTTGGTGTTCTTCTCCCTCAGGTCAAAGACCCTGAAACCCAGGGACCCCACCTCAGGGTAGTCCTGTGAAACATAGGGATTGTCCCTTCCAACCATCTCACCGCATACAACAAGGTCCCCGTGGTCAGAGAAGAACCCGTCAAGGTCCATGAGTTCCAGCGCCTTCCGGGTTGTGAAGGGGCATACATGGCCTCCTCGTGTGAGTGCAACCGTATCACCAGATGAAAGGCGTGTTATGCGGACATTGTAACCGTTCATCTTCTCCTCTACTGCAACGCTGTCCCTGAAGTGTTCCATCAGGGTGGGGGCTAGTAGAAGTGTTCTTCTGATCTTCGGAAATCCCCGGATAACCTCAACCTCATCTCCAGTGTAGATCACCGTGCCTGCCTCAAGGTCCATGAGGGACTTTTTGAAAATTAGTGCATTCATGCCACCCTCTTCAGTGACCCTGATGGCACCCCTGGCCAGCCCCGCCTCCAGTCTTTTAGATGGAATCCCTGTTTTCTCTGTGATCTCATGGAAAGGAATGTCTGTATTCATCAGATTCACGCTGATCATTCAATTATAAACATGTGTATTCAGCTTATTCAAAAAAATAAAGGATTAGAAGACACCCTCTATCTCAACTATGAGATCAAGGATGTCCGTCTTTGTCACTATACCCTCAAGTTCGCCGTCCACAACAGGGAACCCGCCGTAACCTGTCTCCATCATCATGGATGCAAGATCCGTTACCGGCGTGTCTGCCTCAACGGTCCTGACGTTCTGTTTCATTATATCCTCAACAAGGAGGTTTCTTATCCTTGATGATTTGTGCTTATCAGGTACGACCTTCCTGAAGTTTATAACTGCACGTGTCATGTCCTTTGCGGTGAGTATACCGGCAAGTTCCCCTCCATCCATGATCAGAAGCCGTCCTATGCCTGCATCAATCATCATCCTCCTTGCATGGACAGCCCTCTCCTGGGGGGATACTGTTATCATCTCTGTGCTCATGACATCGGCCGCTGTGTAACTCTCATAGGCCCTTCCCCTGCAGATATCAAGGAGGTCTGATTTGGTTACGATTCCCAGTATCTCATCATCAAGGATAACAGGCAGACTTCCTATGTTGTTCTCAAGCATGAGACTTGCTGCGTTTCCTGCATCCATGTCTGGATCTGCAGTTATGAGTTCAGATGTCATGACCGTTGAGACATGGAAGTGGGATGGTGCCATGTTCCCGTACCTTGATGATCCCAGTTTTATGGCTATATCCTTCTCGGTGACTATCCCCACAAGTTCCCTCTCATGTTCGCTGTTTGTGTTGATCACAAGGAGCCTTGATACGTTTTTCTTTCCCATTAATCGAAGGGCGTCGCAGACGTTCTGGTCCTTATCGATGCAGACAGGATCCTCTGACATGATATTTTTAATTATCATACTCTTCACCTACTGTATCCCGCTTATTATATCTGTTTTGGTTATTATTCCCACCAGTTCCTCATCCTCAACAACGGGCAGTCCGCTTATTCCATTATCAAGCATCAATGAAGCGGCCTCTGATGCATCAACTGAGGGTTCAACTGTTATGACGTCCTCAGTCATTATATCCCCTGCAGTTAACATTGCGATTGTCCTTGCCCTTCTCTTCTCCTCGGATGCGCGGCTTATGAAGTAGACCCTTTCAACAGGTATGCCCCTTTCAGGGTCCTCAAATGTTGCAAATGAAAGGTTCTCAGAGGTTATTATTCCCTCAACAGCCCCATTTCCGGTTACAACGACCCTTGATATACCGTTCTCCTCCATGACATCTATAACATGGGCCAGTGTATGGTTGGCTGTCACGGTTTTAACGTCCCGGGTCATTAAATCCTCAACCTTCCATCTGCCGGCGCACCTGTCCTTGAAGAATCTGAGAAGGTCCCTCTTGGTTATGATGCCTGCAAGTTCCTCTCCATCCATCACAAGGAGTGAGCCTATTTTCTTCTTCAGCATGAGGTCAGCGGCTTCCCTTGGAGTGGCGTCGATATCAACGGTTATGGGGTTTTCGTTCATCACCCTTCTTATTGAGATCTTATCTATTGGCCTTCTCTTCCATGCGGGTCCGTTGATTCTCAGCTTCCTTGTTATGTCCGTCTCTGTGACGATACCTGCTGGTTTCCCCCCGGAGTCCACCACCACTACCCTGCTTATCCCATGCCTTAACATGAGGTTCCGGGCGTATGCAACCTGCTGTGTGTCTTCCATGACAAAGACTTCATCTGTCATTATAGCTCCAACATTCATGGGACCACCTAACCTGTTATTGCCCTCAGAAGGTCGCTCTCTGTTATGATTCCCCTGAGGTTTCCATAGTCCACCACAGGCAGACCACCAATTCCATGTTTCTCCATGATCTCACAGACCTCCCCAAGGGTGGTTGATGATGTGACGGTGCAGACCTCCCTTTCCATGATTTCGGTAACAGGTGTGGCGAGAACCTCCTCTGCACTGTTGTTCTTCATTGAGTTGAATGCCTGGTTCCTTCCAAGGAACTCAAGTATGTCGGTGGATGTAACAATTCCAACAAGTTTTTCATCCTCGGGATGGGGGGTTCTTCTTTCCTCACCAATAACAGGTATTCTCCTGAGCCTGTTTCTTACCATTATCTTGGATGCACCCTCTATCGGTGTTCCGGGTGTTGTTGTTATAACATCGGCCGTCATGTGATCCTCAGTGACCTCATCGATGAATACACCTGCCATGAGGAGCACGAAGTCCCTCTCGGATACTATACCTGCTATCCTCCCATCATCATCAACTACCGGCAGAGCACCGACACTGTTTTCCAGCATCATGGTCACCGCATCTGATATGGAGTCCCTGGTGGTTATGTGGATGACATCACGTGTCATTATACTCTTAACCGGTTCGTTGACTGCTGCGAGGAAGTTATCATCGTATTTGTTATCCAGGATCTTGAACTTATCTCCCCCTCCTAAAAAGTCCAGGATGTCCATGGCCGTTACTATTCCCTGGAGCTTCCCTGTTCCGGGGTTTGTTATGGGAAGCCTCCTGAATTTGTTCTTAACCATTATCTCCGCTGCTTCCTTGATGGTGGCTGTCTGTGGTATGGAAATTACTTCCTTGCCGGCGATTGTCATGACATCGCCTTCATGGTCGAAGTTTCTGCTCTCGAATTCAATGGGACCACGGTCCCTAGACTTTACCAGGTTTATGGTGTCTTTTTTTCTCATTTACACACCTCTCTGGGAGATATACTTACATGAAGTAAGTATCGTTATTACCCAAACCAATATTTTTAATAAAAATTAATTTCTCGTTGATGGGACTTTCAGGTTTCATCAAGCCACCATTTCACTTGATATATGCTTCCAGGATGTCCTCCCTGGACACTATACCCAGAAGATCGGCCTCCTTCACCATGCTGGGGTCCCTCTTCACAAATACAGGGTTTTCAACCACTGGGATCCTTCCAATATCCTTCTCCAGCATGAGAGAGGCGGCCTTTTCAGAAGGAGTATCCGGTGTTATGGCAACAGGGGGTGTCTTCATTATCTTCTCAACCGCCACGGATTTCACGTCACCTGATTCCCTGTGTATCCTTGCATGGCCGTACCTCAGGAGGTCCTTCCTGGTTATGATACCTATAACTTTACCATTCTTCATCACAGGAAGGCCTGAAAACCCTGATTCATCCATAAGATCCCATACAGCTGAAAGCTGGTCGCTGTGTTCACATGTAACAGGGTTTTTGGACATTATCTCACTTACAGGGGTTCTGACCGGCTCATAGCCGTTTTCAAGGAAGCCTGATATGAGGTCTATGGCGCTCAGTATTCCCACAAGCTTCATGCTGTCGGTTGACTCAACAACAGGTGCCTGTATCTCACCGGCCTTTAGTAGCTCAGATGCTGCCCTCACCGCATCCATCTCAGGGGTCAGGATAACCTTTGGTTTCTCCATTATGCCCCTTGCCTCAAGATTTGACTTGGTTGCTGTGATGCTGAGCACATCACCCCTTGTTATAAGACCCCTCAGTTTCTCTCCCTCAACCACAGGGACGCATCTGAAATCCTCATCCCTTAGAATGGATCTTACTCTTGTGGCGGCGGTTTCAAGTGAGACTGAGACGGGATTCAAAGTCATTACGTCTCTTACAAACAAATCATTCACCCTCTAGGTCCTCTTTACACTCCTCACATATGTATCTACCATCATACTCCTCAAGGTACTCCTCATAGTTACCGCAGACCTCGCACACACCGGGGACAGACCTCTCATTCTCAAGTGTCAGTGCCCTGTTCTCCTCAATCCTTGCATTCTCAACAAGGATCTCGGTGAGCTCAGGGGCGACCATCATGACATCAGAGGATGTAAGTATCCCCACCAGTGCACCGTCCTTAACCACAGGGAGTCTCCTTATACTGTTCTTTGCCATCAGCCTTGCGGCGTCACTGAGTTCCCTTTCAGGTTCTATGCTTATGAGGTTGCGGCTCATTACCTCGCCAATTGTAACCTTGCTGGCAGTCAGGTCCTTGGAAACCACCTTCCTTATGATGTCACTCTCTGTGATGAGTCCTTCAGGTTCGGAGTTGCTCTTCACAATGATGCTTCCGACCTTCTTTTCTGTCATTATCGATGCTGCTTCTGCAACGCTGATGCCAGGGTCTGCTGTTATAACATTCGATGTCATGGCATCATGGACTGTAACCTTTGTTTCCATTTCCATCTGACAACCTCCTACCTAAGGCCAAGGGCCCTATGCATCTGTGGTATAACGTAAACATCCATATACTTTCCGGCTTCCTGAGACATTTCCAGCAGGCGAGGAGTGTACAGAGCCCACTGTTCAGGGGGACTGCAGGGCTGTATAACCATTGAAAGTTTTTCAGGTTCATCAACGCCTTCACGGAGCCTCATGGCCAGGGCCCCGATGTATTCAGCCCCCGTTGTGGGCATCACAACCACCTTACAATATGTATTTACACCTTTTGATATTAATATGTTTATGACTTGAATCTCCCGATCAATGAGGTCATCTGGACCGGATATATCGGATTCTGTAATATTCTGGTTGAAATCCCCTGAAAAATGTTCAGATGTTTTAATATCCACCGATGCGTAATCAAAGAGGTGGGATATCCTCCGGGCACTGGCCGGGAGAGAGCCGTTGGTTTCAAGAAGAGCACTCCATGGGGAATCCTCAAGGAATTCCCTGATAAAATCAGGGTAAAGAAGCGGTTCACCACCTGTGATGCTCAGTGAATGAAAATCAGGTGTCATGAGGTTTTCAACCATCCCCTGAAGCTGGTCTGCTGAGATTTCCTCTCCACATGAGGGGTCCCTGCTCTCTGGGGTGTCGCAGTAGCTGCAGTTAAGGTTGCAGCCTGCGAACCGTATGAAAATCTGCCTCTTCCCTACAAGGAGGCCCTCACCCTGGATGCTGCTGAAGACCTCCATAATGGGTGCCCTCATATGGATCACCGGGATATGGTGTAGATGGCCCCCTGTCCTATTCCCTCATTTACGCAGACCTCAACCGAGGATATATCGTACTTTCTGCCAAGCTCCTTAAAGAGGGTGGAGGCAAAGTAACGTGAAAGTTCCTCTGCAGAGCTGGACTCAAGGTCAAGGAGGCAGCAGTCCTCCTCGGGTATGCTGTACTCCTTACCACCGATCTCAAATTTGATGTTTCCACTTATTGATGAGAAATTTATAAGAGGACTTCTGAGGGGTATGAGGAGTTTATGGTCAAATCTGCTGCATAGTTCTCTGACCACTGCCTTAACGTCCTTGAAGTCAGCCACGAACCCGTGCCTGCCACTCCTTTTCCCCTCCACCTTAACGTCAACTATGTATGAATGTCCATGTATGCATCCACATGACTCGTGTTCAGGTATCATGTGTGCCGCTGAAAACCTCAAATTGGCATGTATCCCGTTGATAACTATTTTCATTTTAACCACATCTGCTAATCAGAGTGTCTGTTCCTCAGAAGATTCTGGTTTTGCATATATCCTCCTCAATGGAGTCAATCTCATGTATGTATGCCATGGCAACGTTCTCCGCTATCTGCACCACGCCCTCCATTCCAATTTCAGGCCTCTCATCCAGGAGCCCCACGGTAGCCACATCATCTGGTGTGCCCTTCTCATGGATGTTCACACCCAGGTGTATCTTCATGCTGGATACCGAGGCGGTTGCTATGGAAACAGTTAACTTGGATGCTCCTATGTAGAGGTCATCACCCTCCCTCCGGATCTCGAATCCATGGCCCATGAGCTCCTCCATGAGGAGCATGACCAGAATCCTCTGCCTGTGATAGGATAAACGCAGACTTGATGGCTGTTCATCAAAGTGTTCAACAATGAAGTGGAGGACATTCTCAGACTTTATCTCAAGGTCAACGTCCTCGTAGTCCACGATGTTCTTCACGTCCATTGGGCCTATCCAGGTTATTATGCTCGAACCCTTTATTCCCAGTTCACTGAGGGCCCATGCAGGTTCTATCTGGCTTCCATCATAGAGGATAGGGTCCTCGAGGTGCTCATATATCATTCAATCACCATCTAAATATTTGGAGGTGGTCCTATAAGTAGGATTTGAGTCACGTGAAAAGACCGTAACAGAGATCCCGCTGGGGAAGTGATCTCAGGATTTGAGTTTCTGATGTGATTAAAATCATTCAAGAACCAGTAGCTCCCTGTAACCGGTTCTATCATCCATCACCCTTCTCAGTTTACCATGATAGGGTATCACGGCAAGTTCGACGGTTGTCCTTACCCTGCAATAACCCTTAAGGTGTCCGCCAATTACCCTTCCAGAGGAATCAGCCACTGCAATGTGGATGTGGACACCATCGCCTGTGATTGTCCCCTGAAGGGATATTATCTCAAGGGGACCCTCAACCTTGAGGATGCTCTCATCCGCTGTCCTTATCATCACACCATTGAGGCTACCTATACCCGATACAACGGCGCCCTCAACTTCAAGGGCCTCCATCTCAGCCATGAGATCCATTCCAGGCACAATTCGGAGGAGAATCATATTAAATTATTTGCAGATCCGCCCTCATTTAATTATCCCTGAGAATCCAGATAACCCAGAAGAGATACAGCCTCCCATGATCCCCAGAAGAATATGAAAAGCTTTATAGTTACATCATGCATTTAATTTACCTATGAAAGCCCGAATCCGTGACTTCATATACACCTCTGATGACCTATTCTTTGCTGTTACATCATATGTTCATCCAGAAGACAGGATACTATCCTTTTTACGCTACATACCCGACAGTGAAGGTGAAAGGTCCCTGAATTCTGCAAGATACTCAAAGGTGAATTCTGAGCTGGCATACACCTTCCTTGAGGAGAATCACCCCACCTACCTCCACCACTATGAGGAACTCGGCGTACTCATGATGGGTGTGCCAAACGAAAAGGTGGAGAGGATACTGAGGCCAGACGAGCGCCTTATGGATATAATGGAAGCACCCGCTGATAAGCTGCTGGAAAGGGTTGTAATGGTTGCAGACACTTTGCATGATGCCGCAAGGATCCCCTACAGCTCCATGGGGGTTTCAGGTTCAGTGCTTCCCGGATTATATGACCCCCTGAACTCTGATATCGACTTTGTGGTTTACGGTTTAAGGAACCACTGGAGGGCCATGGAAGCCTTCGGTGAACTTAAGGAGGACCCTGAGAGCCCGCTGAATGGACTGGATGAGGAACAGCTCATGAGGGTCTACAGGAAGAGGATCACCGATGATACGCTCTCCTTCAGGGAGTTCTGCTGGTATGAGATGAGAAAGAACAACAGGGGAATAATCGATGGGACCCTATTCGATATCCTCGCTGCAAGGGACTGGAGTGAAATTCATGGTTCATGGGCCGATACAACCTATGAGGACTGCGGCAGGGTGACTGTGGAGTGCACAGTATCTGATGCCATCGAGGCCTTTGACAATCCTGCGAGGTACCTTGTGGAGGATGTCATTGTACTTGAAGGGCCCGAAGCTGAAATCACTGAGGTTGTATCCTTCACCCATACCTACGCGGGGCAGGCCAGGGAGGGTGAAAGGATAATCGCAAGGGGTAAGCTTGAAAGGTTCAGTGGAAGGGAAAAAGGATACCGGGTTGTTGTGGGGACAACAAGGGAGGCCGAGAACGAGTTCATAAAGCTAAAGGAACTCAGATTATAATAACAGGTGAAAGACCCAATATACCTTAAATTAAAAAGAAAATGGGTTCATTAAACCGTGGTGAATACTGATCTGAAGTCCGCTGCCATCATGTTACCTGTGCTGGTCTTAACTGCAGTCCTTGGAACAGTTATGATGTATTTTGTACGGGCACGCCAGCTGCCAACGGGTTTTATGTAGAGCCTGTTACCTACGATCCTCTTACTGATGGACTTCGACCTTCCAGTGGATGTTCTAACCGTTATCCTACTGTAGGTTGGCCCTGCAATTATACTGTTACTGAAGGTTATAACAATAGTCTTGGTCCTTGAAACCCTTGTCGCACCATTTCTCGGGTCAATGTAGGTCACAGCAATTGCGGATGTGAAGAAAGAACTGAAATCCGATGTAAGGGTAACCCCATTGGCAGTTTTAACTGAGTTCCTTGGCACGGTAATTATATACCTGACGCCGGGGCTCCATCTGCCATCAGGGGTAATGTAGAGCCTGTTACCACTTATACTCTTGTAGATTTTCTTGGAGACACCGCTGGATGTTTTGACTGTTATGTTACCGTATGCAGTGCCGGCGAGGATATTCTCACTGAAGGTTATAACAATCTTCCTGGTTGATGAAACTGAAAGTGCACCCTTAGGCGGGTCAACTGAGAGTACACCTAATGGTTTGAAGACTGTAACATTCACCGGTGTCATGTTATTTACAGTCACGCTATGGGTTCCATTCTGAAGAATGATACTGAATGTCACCGTAACCGTTGCGTGTGTATCAACTTCAACAATCTTCTGATCAACTATAACACCATTCACAACGAGAAGGACTGTCTCATTCTTTGAAAAATCACCAATATTTGTGATTTCAGCCGTTACTGTGACATTTAATGGTTTTGTTCCATTCAAGGGTGTTACAGTGAGGTTATCATAGTTTATGGTGGCAGGTATAATGTTCCTGTTCACTATGAGATTGTTGTTGAGTACACGGGCGTCCCTTATATCTTTACCCTCTAGGTCTTTACCCTCTAGGAGCTGGGTTGTATCATTGTAGGGAACTGTTATGTTGACCACATGGTTACCTGGCCCGAGGCTTACTGGCCTTGTGATGGTCTGTGTCTCGCCGTAATTGAGTGCATTTATGTAGTGCACTGTTTCATTGCCATCACAGTTTATCTTAACCATGAACTGTCCTGTGGGGTCTATGCGTGTGAGGTTGGCCCTGCCGTTGTTCCTTATAATCACCTGAATGTTCGTGGGTGTTACCGCAGCATCAACCACTTCAAGGTCCACTATCATGGGTCTATAATCCACAGATATGGGTGAATCCCCAAGTCCATCCCCATCGGTATCATTCCCTAAGTAATCTGACCAGTAGTTACCTATCTCTGTGTTGTTAAGGCGGTTGCCCGCTGCTGTAGACACGACGCCGTCTATGAGATAGTTTCCATAGATACTATTATCACTACCTGTGAGGTAAAGATTGTAACAGGTCGAATTAGCTATCCTGTTAGCTGTTATGGTGTTGTTGACACCGTAATTGTGTATTCCAAAATTATTGTCGGTCATGTTATTATCAGATATTGTGTTGAAGGTGGCCCCGTTCATGGAAATTGAATAGGTGTTTTCTTCAAATGTGTTCTGGGATATGGTGTTGTATGAGGAATCCTGAAGGTATACGCCGATATATCTGAGAGTTATAGTGTTTCCTGAGATCAGGTTATCTGAAGAATTTATGAGATCTATTGCGTCTCCGCCGCTAGTTATGGTGTTACCCATAATTTTGCTGTTGGAGGAACCGTTAAGTTTAATTCCGCCAGCTGTGGTGATGTAGTTACTCGATATGTTACATCTATCTGCATTCACAACTATTCCATAGTCATTGCCCCCGGTTATATTGAATCCGCATATACCAACACCTTCTGCCGTTACGTTTATTACGGGTCTGTTGGGATCACTTGGATTTATAACCGCGGTTCCCATCTTTGCTGCTCTCAGTGAAACATACTCCTGGTTTATCTGGATATTCTCAGTGTAGGTTCCAGCCTCAACTCCTATAACATCACCCGGGCCACACTCATCCAGTGCCGCCTGAATGGTGTCATAAATCTTCCAAGTCCTCTCGTTGACAACAGCCCCTGAGGCTGTGCTGGAAAGGGCAGCCGCAAAAAAACAGCCAATAACAACATAAATACCTTTCTATACATGCACCTCCCCCCATTGAGTACATTAATTATATTGAACAAAAAACAATTATATAATTTACTAATTTAACCAAAATTCCAAAATGTATGGAGAAGTATACCTTCATGTCTCACCACGGTTCGCCTTTTCATCAGGAAGCGAGGAAAATCAACTCAATTTCCCTATTTCATCGGAAGTTGAACTATTTAACTGCAATACGATAAATCATCAAGGTGGACATTGGATAGACACCAGTAAATGAAGTTATACCATTCATTTAATATACATGGAGGTTTTCATGTGAATGTTGGACTCATAGGATTTGGAACAATCGGGGCGGGGGTTGTGGAGATATTCAACACCAACCATGAACTCATCAGAGAAAAAACTGGAAAGGACCTGAAACTCAAGAGGGTGGTGGACCTTGACATAGAAACGGACCGTGGCGTTGAGATAGACCCTGAGATACTCTCAACAGACGCTGATGATATACTCAATGACCCGGAAATCGATATCGTGATAGAGCTCATAGGGGGCTATGAACCTGCCAGGAGCTTCATACTGAAGGCACTGGAAAATGGTAAGCACGTTGTAACAGCCAACAAGGCACTCCTGGCCAGGCACTGGGATGAGATAATGGCCGCTGCAAGGGAGAATGGTGTGAGGATCGCATTCGAGGCCAGTGTGGGTGGGGGCATACCCGTGCTGAGGGCCCTCAACGAGTCCCTTGCAGCCAACAGGATAAAATCCATTTATGGTATAATAAACGGCACAGCCAACTATATCCTCACAAGGATGGCCTCTGAGGGTATGGAATTTGATGATGTCCTCAGGGAGGCCCAGAGGCTCGGTTATGCTGAGAGGGATCCCACATTCGATATTGAGGGTCATGACACCGCCCAGAAGCTGATAATACTGGCTCTACTTGGTTTTGGTGTTTATATACCTGAAGAGGACCTCCACGTGGAGGGTATAAGCAGAATAAGACGGGATGACATTGAATACGCAAATAATGAGCTTGGGTGCAGTGTTAAACTTCTTGCAAGGGCCTCTCTGGATGATGGTGAGCTGGAAATGGGTGTCATGCCCTTCCTTGTACCCCATGAACACCTGCTTTCATCTGTAAATGGCGTGTTCAACGGCATATACATCACAGGTGACTTCACCGGCCCTGTGATGTTCTATGGTAAGGGGGCCGGGAGGAGGGCCACTGCAAGTGCAGTTGTTGCAGACTGTATGGACATCGCCCTGAACCCTGAAAGTCCGCTGCAGCCAGGACCTGGTGTCAGGATGGTTGAATCCATAAGGGAGTTCAGAGAAACCAGATCAAGGTACTATATCAGGCTCGATGCGGTTGACAGGCCAGGGGTCCTCCATGAGATAGCCGGGGCCTTCAGCAGGCATGAAATAAGCATTGAATCGGTTACACAGAAGGGTGCACTTGAAGGCGAATCTGTACCCATATACATAGTGACCCATGAGGCAGCCGAGGGTGACATTCAGAGCGCCATGAAGGAGATATCTGAAATCCAGTGGGTTACAGGTGAACCTGTCCGCCTTAAAATACTCTAATTTTCTAAATCTCCTCTTTTTGTTTTTTCATTGCGTAGATATCACGTAAACCCCATGCCATGAGTTCCTTCAGACCCGGGATTCTTACCACCATACTTAATACTTATTAATAAATTAATAATAATATAGTGGTGGTGAATTCTATGTCCATTGCGGTTTCCATGATATCTGAATTCATGTTCTGTCCCATGAAGGTATACCTCCGTGAACTCCTTGGTACCAGTGAGCCGGGTAACAGGTTTGCAATAAGGTTAAGGGATACTTACCTCGATTTCAGGGCAGCCGCTGAGAGCAGGGCCCGGAAGATCGATGAAGACATCAGGATGGATGAACTGGAATCGGTCCTCAGGGAGGATCTCGAGGGGATAATAAGGGGCCTTGATGACACCGAAAGGGATAAGATAGTGGATCTAATGCTTTTTGAGGTTGAATCCACTGCAAACAGGATAATGAGGGCGATGAGCACCCTTGGGTTTTCAGGGGACATGGCGGCCCATGTGCTGTTTCCCCCATTGATCAGGGATTACCCCATAAACGATCCCTCCCTTGAGATCCATGGACGTGTAACCATGGAGCTGGTTGATGGCTCCTACTACCCCCTGAAGATCAAGACCTCAAAACCCCCCTTCAGGGGTGTCTGGCCAGCTGACACCCTTGAACTCACAGCACAGGCTATTCTGGTGGAAAGGGAATTTGAAACAGAGAGCATGGTTTCATTCATTGAATACCTGCTTCCCGGTGCGCGAAGACCCGTGCTGACAGATTACGGGAGAAGGGAGTACCTATTCGATATCCTGGATGATATAAGAAGGATAAAGGATGATGGTGAGGTGCCTGAAGTTCAGGTGAATCCCTCTAAATGTGCAAGCTGCGCTCTTGCAGAGACCTGCTCACGGGAGTATCCGCTAAAATGACGGTGTTATAGCATCTGCACCACCAGTAAAGCCAAGAGATCACAAAATCCACTGTACAATAATCATCATCATGTGAAAAAGACCCCGACATTCTGCCGCTAAAATGATTAGAATTAAATAACCGTTAAAACATAATAATTCAAGGTGATGATATGAAGGAGGAGCTTCTTAAAAAGTGTGAGGATATTGACAGCCCGGATGTGATGAGCAGTTGCCGTGTTCTCCTGGAACTCGCTGCCAAGAAGAAGGAGGAAATACCCGAAGAGGATCAGACCTACCTTGAAATGGCAGAGAACCTCAAGCCATCAGATGTATCAAAGGTCCTTGAACTCGCCCTCAAAATAAGGGAAAGTGGTGAGATAAAGGACCCTGAACTCAAAAACGCAGCCAGTAAACTTATAAGGGCTATCGAGATGAGCTGAAACCTTTAAATCTTTTTTACCCTTTATCCGGGTGGCTAAAATTTTTCACCCCTTACCTTTTCAATGTTAAAAACCGCGGTGTCGGCAACCGCCATTACACTCATAACCCCCGCCTGTATGGGGTCTGTCACCACAAGATCCGCCACCCCTGTGACGCTCCCTGGCATGTTGAGGCTTATGACGATAATATCATGTTCACTTTTAACCCTCTCAACAGCCCTTGTGATCTCCCCACCCATGAGCGAACCGGCAAGTACAAGGGCTGCCACCCTCGGGAGCCTTCCAACCGCGCTTACAGCCTCTGCAAGTTCAGCCTCACCCACGAGGGGTATGGTGTCGATGCTTATGCGCTCGCCCCTTATGTTGTGCCTGTCGGCCTCGCTGATGGCACCCATTGCTACCTGGGATACCTGGGCCCCTCCCCCTATTATGATTATCCTCTTACCATAGATCTCCTCAAGTGACCTGTGCACCCTGACATCAACCACTGTTTTCGAGGCCCTGATTTCATCCAGGAGGGAGTCCATGTCCTCCACATCCTCAAGTTCCATGTATATGGAGCCATGGCCATCCCTTTCAACATACAGATGGGCGTAGGTGATGTTTATATTCCTTGAGGCTATCATGCCGGTTATTTCACTGAGAACTCCTGGCCTCTCAACTGTCTTTATACTGAGAGCTGCTGAACTCATTTAAACCACGGAAAAATTTAATCTGAAGCCTCAAGGAGGGCTTTCTCTCTCCTCCAGAGGCTCAGGTAGTTATCCTCATCCCTTACGGGTATTATTCTGAGGCCCAGTTCTCTGTGTTCATCTATCCAGTCCTCATCAAACACAGGGACCTCTATCTTGATGTGCTCGTCGGTGGGGTTTACGACTATGAGGTTCCTGTAGGGGAACTCCAGTTCCACTATGTATCCACCGAGGCTTATCATGTGGTGCGGTCTTATAACAATCTTCATGTTATCACCTTCATACGAATGCCACCACCAGTGCCAGAACCCCTATCACCGATGCTGCTGCTGTTACCGGATAGAACTGCTTGAAAGTGAATACCGGTGCAAAGGCGCTGAATACTGCCATGATTATGGGGAATATGACTGCAGCTGCCAGGTTGACGAGTATGCCCCAGCTCAGTATGTTGGGGGGTACCCCGATGAAAAGCACGGAGAAGAGACACCCAAGTGTGAACATCAGAAATCCCCGGGTTATGTAGACGAATGCCCTGTACTTGGAAGCGTACTCCATGTAGGGGCCCTCTATAACATCGGCCTTGGTCTTGAGTATTGCGAAGGGATACTCGTTGAGGAGTATCATGTAGCCAATGAAGAACGCCACTGTACCTATGACCCCTGCAAGGGTGAAGAGCACAGGGCCATTGGCTGCCTGGTATGCCACTATATCCCCAATGGATATGCTTCCAGCCATAACCGCAGGCACGAAGAGTGCGATGTACAGGGGGAATGACCCGAATGCAATCAGCCTGAAAGCCCTCATTGCACTTAGATCCTCAAGGAAGTACCTCTGGACGTTGGGGTGTTTGGCCCCCTTTGCAAGGTCAGGGAATGGCATTCTGAGGGACATGACCGACCTTGAGAGTGAACCCATGAAGACGTAGATCACCTCCTCTATCTTGAGGAATCCTACAACTGCGACGAGACTTGCAAGGGCCCCGAAGGTGTACATGGGGGGTATGAGGAAGAGCAGTATGAGGAGTGCTGATAGGAACCCTATAATGGGGAGTGAGTTGTATAGACGTGGGAGTGGTGAGCATGGCTCAATGGTCTTCTTGTAGAAGAACTTGAGTGCAGCCATGAGTCCCGGGCTTGAAACAGGGGGACCTATGCGCTGCTGTATCCTTGCATGGACAAACTTCCTCTCAATACCCGGAAGCCAGAGGCTTACAATCAATCCAAGTATGACTGTTCCCGTGACAGATATGATTGAATATGATGCATCCACTTTGATCACCCTTCAGCATTGAGGTCTACTATTTCAATTGCCCTGTCTGTGCATGTGAAGCAGGGGTCGCACTGCACTATCCCGAGCTGTGCATCGGTGATGTGGTGGCCTATGCAGGCATACTGCATCGCCCCTATGTTTGACATTGAGGGTGTCCTTATTATTGAACCCCTCACCCTTCCATCCTCTATTGCATAGGAATGGTAGAGTCTCCCCCTGGGGGCCTCAACGTAACTCTTCACTATTCCCGTATCCTGCATCTCCCAGTTCCTGTCAACAACCCTTCCATCTGGGAGGTCCCTGAGGGCCTGTCTTATTATCTTTATGGATTCAAATATCTCGAGTACCCTCATGAGGAGGTTTGCCCTGACATCTCCACCATCCTGGGTTATGACCTCGAATTCGAATGGGTCGTAGCATGGCATTTCAGTCCTCAGGTCGAATTCTACACCGGTTGCCCTGAGTGTTGGACCTGTTACATGTAATCTGAGGGCATCCTTCCTGCTTATGGGGCAGACCCCTGTTATGCGGGACATTACCATTGGATCCGATGTGAACCTCTCTGCAAAGGCCTCAACCTTCTCCTCTATGAAGTCCATTCCCTCCATTATCCCCTGGATTTTCATCTCATCAAGGTCTGCCCGGGGCCTTATTCCCCCGATGATGGGTACACCGTACTGTACCCTGTTACCCCCTATGAGCCTCAGAAGCTCCATGACGGTCTCCCTTATATAGAATAGCCTCATGGAGAATGTTTCATGGCCCAGGACCTCATTTCCATGGGCCAGATAGAGGAGGTGGCTGTGGAGCCTTTCAAGTTCCCCCACTATTATCCTTATGTAGGATGCCCTTTCGGGTATCTCCACACCGAGGCCCTTCTCAGCCACCAGGACTGAATTCCAGAGGTGAACGCCTGAGCAGATCCCGCATACCTTCTCTGTCAGGCTGTTGGCCTTCTCAACAGGGAGCCCCTCCATTATCCTTTCAATTCCCCGGTGGTTGACCCCGACGGTTATCTCGGCGTCTCTGACTATTTCATCCTCAACGAACAGCCTCACACGGTAGGGTTCTATGGCTGCCGAGTGCACGGTACCCATTGTTATTTCTGTCTCAATTATCTCCCTTTTTCCATCCATTGTAAGCACCCTGATTTATCAATCTGCCTCCAGAAGTTTTGGCAGTGCTGCGACTGCCCCTGCAAGGACATCTTCAGGTCTTACCGCGCATCCAGGGACCTTTGCATCCACAGGTATGACCTTATCCACTGGGCCGCAGATCTCCTCTGAGGGGATGTCCCCATGTATATTCTTGTAGACCCCGCCCATCAGAGCGCAGGCCCCTGCAGCTATAACAGCCTTGGGTTCTGGTATTGCATTGTATATCTCCTTAAGTGGCCCCTCGTTCTGTTTTGTGACCGGACCGGTTACTATTAGTACATCAGCCTCCCTGGGGTTCCATGTCAGGAAGATCTTGTACTGTTCGGCGTCATATTTTGGTGAGAGAACTGCGTTCACTATCTCTATGTCGCAGCCGTTGCATCCCCCGGTGTATACGAGCATTGCATGTACAGCTCTTGCCCTTGAAAATGATTTGAGACCCATAATCCATCACCTACATCTTCCTTGCAGCCTCTGCAAGGGTGTCGGTCCTCTTTATAACGCTTTTATCCGCCAGGAACTGTGATATGAACTTCAGTTTGTCCTCACTTATCTTGATGGGTTTCTGAAGTACGGCTCCGGCGTCAAATTCCGCCTCACCCACATCATTGGGGTGGATGGTCCCTGGTTCCCCGAAGAGGGCGTAGAGTGGGCAGAAGTCATGGCAGTAATAGCAGTGAACACACTTTTCACTGTTGAGGACCGGTATCTGTTTCTTTATGAGGCCCTCTATTATCTCAACCGGTTCATCAAGGTCCTTCATCTCAATGGCCCCTGTTGGGCATGCATTTGAGCATCCAGCACATCCTATACATGATACCTCCGCAACCTTTGGTTCCGGTTCCACTGTGCCCTCAAGGATCCTTCTTCTCAGTTCCATGTCCGTTACCCTGTCTGCTGCAAAGAGTATCCTCTTGAGGTTTGTGTAGGAACCCTCCAGCATTATCCTTAATATGTTCTTCACATGAGCCACCATCCATTAATCTGATAAACCGAACTCCCTCTCAAAGAGAACAGCCCTTGCAGGGCATATGTTTGAACAGGCACCGCAGTGTATGCATTTATCCTCATTCACCATCATGAGCCCGCTTTCATCCCTTGATATTGCATCCTCAGGACATATATCCATGCAGAGACCGCATCCAATGCATAGGCGGGGGTCTATGAGTGTGAAACCGCCTGTTATCCTTCTCTTCTTCATGGTAGTTTTTGGTATGGCGTCTGCGGGGCAGTGGATTCCGCACTTCTCACAGAGTATGCATTTATCGGTGTCCACCTCTATGGAGCCCCTCTTAAGGGTTATGGCATCAACAGGACATATCTCTGAGCAAACACCACAGGATATGCAGTCCTCTGAAACCGAGCCGTCCCATCTCACCGTCTTGAAGTCACGGGCCCTGCTCACATCACACGCCCTGACGCAGCGGCCACAGGATACGCAGTAGCCCCTCAGTTCCCCGTCAACCATCCTCAGGGTTCCGACAGGACATGCGTCTATGCAGGGGGTTTCATCGCAGTCCCTGCAGAGGGATGGGTCGTATCTCAGCTTGCCGTCAACCATCCTGATGGCACCCCTTTCACAGGCCCCTGCACAGAGCCCGCAGTTGAGGCAGGATACTATGCTGCCCTCACGCTCTGTTTCCGGTCTCCTTATCTTCACCTCGAAGTCATCCACGTATATTGCTCTGCTCGGGCATTCCCTGAGGCATTTGAGGCAGAGTGTGCACTTCTCAGGGTCTATCTCAAGGTCCTCTATTGCCCCCACAGGACAGACATCCTCGCAGACACGGCACTCTGTGCATACCCCATCATCTGTATCAACGATTATGGCGCCCGTTGGACAGTAGTACTGGCATCTCCTGCAGAGGGTGCATTTATCAGTGTCAGTGATCACATTGACCCTGGTGGCCTCATGGCTCCGGGGCGTCCTCCTCACAGGTGGCTTCACCGCCAGGTTGAGTGATTCCAGGAAACGGAGCTGTCTGTCTTCTATGAGGTCAAATGCATCCACTCTTGCCCCCAGGGGGCATTTATCGACGCAGAGACCGCACCTTGCACATATGCCCTTAACTACACCGTCCTCTATCCTTATGCTGTTTACGGGGCACGTCATCTCACAGACACCGCAGGCGTTGCATTTTGCCCTGTCAACCACGTATCCCCCGTACCTGTTCCTGCGTATTGCCTTGTTTGGACAGGCCTCCATGCATGCACCGCAGGTTATGCAGCTGAAGGCCCTCCCATCAATCATCCTTATTGCTTCAGTTGGGCATGCCCTGATGCATTCTCCAAGTCCCTCACATTTTCCTGTTGATATGAACATGATACTAACCCCATGATATTATCAGCGCCCAAGTAAGAGTTTACCCGCCACTATACCTGCTGCTGCCGCTGCAAACCCTGTGGCGATGGGGATATCGGTGTAGTACGGGAATGGGCCGATGTTCCATGCCACCAGGATGAGGACCAGGAGCAGCACAATGTAGGTGGATGCAGGAAACTCATCATCCCTTATTCTGCTTCCAAGTATGAATCCAAGTAGAAACCCGAAGATTATTGGACCTGTAAACATTCCTGATTCCCCACTATTCAGTGACCTCTTCACCCCTGAACTCCATGAATGTTATCACGATTGCGCTGAGCCCCACGAGGACCTTGAGGCCCACAACTATGTTGAGGTAGGGTATTATACCTGCATGTGTCGGATCCGGGTAGTTGAAGAAGCCACTGACACTCTGTGATATGCCATAAAGGTCAACTCCCAGGTTGTAAAGGAAGAAACCTGAGAATAACAGGCCGCAGAGTCCCAGTGCAACGTATCCAAGCGCCCCTATGCTTTCCATTGCAGACATGAATTCATGTGAAAACTGGAAGGGGCTCTTTTCGATTCCGTATACGACTGCACAGAATATGAACCCGGCTGCAACCATCGCACCCCCCTGAAAGCCTCCTCCAGGGGTTATGTGGCCCCCGAGCACCGTCAGGATCCCCAGGCACATTATGAATATTGCTGCGGGGAATGCGAATATCTTAAGTATTGTACTCATCTCTCTTTCCCTCCATCATCTCTCCCTATCTGGACCTTACCCCTTCCAAATACCAGAAGGGTTACAAGTACAGCTGTGACAAGTATGAGGGCCTCTCCAAGTGTATCGTATGCCCTCCAGTCAAACACAACAACCGTCACCATGTTTGGGGCTATCTTTGTTCCCAGGTAATTGTAGACAATGCTTATCCCGGGGTTTATCACATGGCTAAGGTCAATGATGGCATCAAAGAGTGTCACCCCAAAGAGGCCCAGTGCCACCGTTGCCATGAGGCCCCTGATGGATTCAGACACCTGAACCACCCCAGTAGAATATTGAAGCCAGTATTCCGAGTGTCATGAGCACATAGAATATCATCCTGCTGAACTCGTCCCCCTGTTCACTTCTGAGTCTCACAGAGATGGGGAACGAGGTCAGGAGGAAGACTGCCAGCAGGAGAACCGTGAAAACCATGAGGATGAAATTTATCTTCCTCAGCATCACCGCAGCTATCAGGACAGCTGCAGTTACGGTTATCTCTGCTGTGAGTGCTGCTGAGGCCGAAATGTTGCTTACTCCCTTCTCACCATCTTTTTCTGTTAATTCCCTTATCCTGTCTATTACCGTATCATAGAAGCTCATCTCATCCCCTCTCATATTATAAGACCCTGTATCAGTGATGTGAACTGGGATGTTGCAATCCAGGGCGCCAGTCCCAGTGCCGTGCATATGAGAATCAGCACCACAAGTGAGAATACCGTTGACCTGGGGACCGATTCGGATTCCAGTTCCATTCCCTCAGGTTCTGGTCTGAGGTAAACCGAATAGAATGCCCTTAGGAAGGTCATGAAGGTGACTATGCTGAGGAGTATCATCACAACACCCAGTTCAGGGAATCCGGCCTGTATGGATGCCTGTATGAGCATCAGTTTACTCTGGAATACATTGAATGGTGGTACACCCGCCATTATGAATCCTGAAAGCATCACGAGACCTGCAAGGCCTGGTTTATATGCTATGAGGCCCCCTATCCTTTGAGGGTCGGATCTTCCAGTCATGTAGAAGATTGTTCCAAAGCCCAGGAATATGCATGCTGTTATGAGGGCCTCGTTGACAGCCTGAAAGAGACCCGCTGATATGCTGGCTGCGGTTCCAAGGCCAAGGCCTATTCCAATGTACCCCAGTTCACCCACCGCAAGGAAACCTATCATCCTCCTTAGATCAGTCTGCATGAGGGCCATGATTATACCCAGAACCATCCCTGCCAGTGAGAAGAACACCATCGCCCACCTCACAAGCGGCATGTGGTAGAACATTCTCAGTATGACCAGTGCAAGGGCTGTGAAGGTGAATACAGAGAAGGCCTGAAGAAGTGCCGCCCCATGGGGCAATGCCCTGCTGTAGACCGCTGATTTGATGGTGTGGAATGGTGGGAGCCCAGTTCCATAGAGCCACCCGAAGAGTATCAGTGATGATGCAAGCAGGAACAGGGGGCTGCCAGGGTTGACAAGACCGCTTCTCATTGAAAGCACTATATCTGATATGTTAACGTTTCCTGTCAGTGCAAGGAGTATGGCCACCCCCAGAAGGAGCATTGGGGCTGCCACCCCACCTATCATCATGTATTTGAGTGCGGTTTCATAGCTGCGCTCCACCCCCGAGCAGAGTATCACACCAACCTGTGCAAGTGCCGCTATCTCAAAGAAGACATAGAGGTTGAATATGTCATCTGTGAGGACTATGGCTGTAACAGCAGCTGTCCCCATGAACATGAGGAATGCGTAGACGCCTGAAGGTTTCCTGACCTCATTGAGGGATGTTAAAACCGCCAGGAAAGTCACGATTGATAGTATAATGAGGAAGATCCTCTGGGCACTTCCAAAGAGGTATGTTATCCCCGGGTGAAACGAGTAGAGGTACGATGACTTTATGGACTCAGGCAACCCTGATGCAATGGCAGGATTCTCTGATAGGGGGGCGTAGCCACCAAAGTAATGTGCACCGTACCCTGCAAGGAGGGGTATGGTTGGAAGTACAACTGCCACTGCAACAGCCAGTGCCTTCACGGTTCTGTCCCTTCCATGAAGGAGGTTGAGTAGAAGAGCGCAGAGAATCGGTAAAACCACCATGACCGGTATAAGTGGATTCATAATTTCTCACCTGTTAAACTCCTGATTTTTTTACTCTTCCAGCACCTTGGATGCGCTTATGGTGCCGTGTTTATGGTAAAGGATTATTATTATGCCGAGCATCACAGCAAGGGTGCTGGCCCCTATAACTATGCTTGTGAGTACAAGTGCAAAGGGCAGGGGGTAGGATGCGTTTTGTGCGAACCAAGTCCCTGACATTCCTGGAAGGTAAATGTAGACTATACCCCCGGGCCTATAGCCCAGTGTCACAAGGAAGAGGTTAACGCCGTCGGCTATGAATGAAAGGGCTATAACCTTCTTTATGAGGTTGTCTATGAATATCACGGCCACAGCGCCTATGACCATGAGGCTTCCTGCTGTCAGTAGGGATGCCAGCTGTAGAGAGATCATGATTCTTCCTCCATTCTCATTGTCCTGTAAGCAGCAAGTGCAAAGAAGACCGGTATAATTGCGGATCCAACTATCGCCTGTGTCAGTGCCACATCAGGTGCCAGTAGCAGCTGGTAAAGGGCTGCTATTGCAGCCCCGGGAACGCCTGTGAGTATGGCTGCCTTCAGCAGGTCCCTCTGGACCAGTGCAAGTACCGCTCCAAGTATGGCTATAATCATTATCACGTATTCGATCATCTAATCCCCCTCCCCATGGTAGTGGGCGTTTGCTATTGCATGTGAGACGAATGGTGCCAGTATGAAGTATGTTGCGGCCAGTAGTGGTTCCCCAAGGGCAAGTAGTGCCAGTATGCATGCAACATCGGCAATGCCAAGGACGTGGATCCTTGCATACAGGACCCTCTCTATGTCATCCCTGAATCTGAGTATACCTATGGCTGCAAGTATCACGAGTATGGCTGATACGATAAGGATAGCAGACCTTAAAATCATGATGTACACTTCTATCAACCCCTCAGAACCCTCGCAAATGCTATGGTGCCAACTGGCCCCAGAAGAACAAGGGCATAGGCTATATCACGGCAGAAACCAACCCCATAGATCCTGTTTATAAGTATGAGTATCGTTGCGATGGCTATGCTTAGCGCCGATATACCAACAAGGCCCATCCCTATGCTCTTCCTTGTTGCGATCCTAACCGCTGCAATGGAGAATACTGCCAGTGAAGCCAGGAGAATATATTCTGATATTATCAGCAGATCCATGAAAAACCCCCTATTCAAGCATCCCCCTTATGTAGGGCTCGAATGGTATTATGTCCTCCCTGCTGCGGGGATATATTGCAGCGACCTTCAGGATTCTGTTCTCAGAATCAAGGTCAACCGAAAGTGTTCCTGGTGTAAGGGTTATGCTGTTTGCAAGTATCGTCTGGGACACCGGCCTTGTGAGTTCAGTCTCTATTTCCACTATTACAGGCTCAATGTTTCCATTCAGTGTTCTTACTGCCACGTCAGCTGTTGCCTTAAGTATCTCATATATCAGGACCAGGAAGTAGGCGATACCGTACAGAATCCTTGTGATAAACATTTTATAGCTCCCTTCTCTTTAGTACCAGTTCTAATTAACATGATTATTTATGATAATATAAAGTTTTCTATATAAATCGTAATAAAAATGTGATAGTCGTTGATTACGGCAGGAGGAGCACGTAGACTACCACAAGAGCCCAGAAAATCAGCATAAGGATCCCGAAGCCCCTTCTGAAGGTTCTCCCTGAGAAGGGCCTCATGAACCTGACCCCTGATGGTGTGAAGGAATCAAGGACATCATGGCTGATGAACCCGATGAGGAGGGGCCCCATTATTGTGTAGAGATTCATTGTGGGAAAATCCGTGAGAAACACCCCAAGAAGAGTCAGAAGTACGAATGGTAATATCATCACCCTGTTAAGGAACATGAACCCCAGAACCATGAGTATGACCACTATTGATGCCTTCCTATCAAGGCCCAGTGACCACAGAAGGAAGAACATAGATAGAACAAATACCGTCAGGCAGGCAGAGATTATGAGAGCCCCCAGAATTGAATGTGTGAATCCCCTGTGCCTTGAAAGGTAGAATATGAGGGCAAGATCCATAAGGGCAATCCCCGCAAGGTAGGGAAGACCCAGGATATAAAATACAAGGAATATCACAAGTCCAAAAAGAAACACCGTTGACACATTCTCTGATTTAACCTCATGGTCCATATCAGGAATCATGGCCCCCAGAAGTGCCAGTGCAACCGGGAAAACCGCCTGGAAAATTGGGGACGCCATTATGATTGAAAAGGCGGCATGTTTCTTATATGAGGACACTGACCCACCCCACTCTACTGAAGGAACACATCCAAACACCTCATCATGATAGAATACCCATGTACTTCAGAAAAAGCCTCATCTGCAGGAGCGACCTCACGTCACTGCCCTCCCTGACAACTCCATTCTCAGATAAAACCTCACAGGTTACAGAGGGGATGCCTGCAAGATTGCATTCATCCTCAAGGGCCCCTCTGTAATGGGAAGACGCCCTCTCATAGCATAGAAGTTTTGATGAAGTCCTTGAGGTTATGTAACGGGCTATCTCCATGCTTTCATGTTCAGGTTCCTCTGAACAGAAAACACCCTCAACACCTGGTTTGCTTCCAGGTGCCGTGGAGTGGAAATCTGCAAGGGCATCTACCCCCATCTCACATGCCCTCCTGAATATGGAATTTGTCACAGACCCCCTGATACTGGCTGAGCGGTTCAGATCATGACCCATGAACCACCTGCTGTTCTTCATCGTTGCCCATGGGGCGGCAAATGGTATCACATGAACTGTCCCCCTGATATCCATGGATAAAAGCTGTTCCGAAAGCCTTAAAGCCGCTACCTGTGGGGGTATCTCATTGCCATGGACCCCCGCCACTATCATCACCACTGGCCTCCCCCCTCCAAGGGTGAGCATCACTGTACCCTTCCGGGAGTGCTCTGCCAGTTCAAGGGAAAGTTCTGAGCTTAAATGTGGCCGTAGAGCATCATTGAGAGTAACATCACCCCCCGAGCCCTCATGTACAGTTGAAATTTTAATCGACTCCTCCCTCACAAACATCAAGGTCACCACGCACAGAACCATAAACCTAATAGAGTATCAGGGGTCCCCAGTGCAGATCTCTCAGTTAACCGAAGTGGTGATAGCACCTTCACCCCATCACATATAGGTCTCCGGCTACACCGGGGACAGACTTAATAACACCTAGCCATTATATCTATAATGCTGGTAATAAAAACATGAGTATTTGATTCTTATAAGGTGATTGTTATGGATAAGGTGGTTCTTGCTTTCAGTGGAGGTCTTGACACATCTGTATGTATCAAGCTCCTTGAGGAAAAATATGGTATGGAAGTCATAACAGCCTGCGTGGATGTTGGTCAGCCGCGAGAGGAGGTTGAAAGACCGGCAAGGGTTGCAGAGGAACTCGGAAACTATAAACACCACACAGTGGATGCAAGGGCAGAGTTTGCAGAGAACTACATATTCCCCGCAATAAAGGCAAATGCAGTATACGAGGGCTACCCCCTCAGCACGGCCCTTGCAAGACCCCTCATAGCAGAAAAGATAGTTGAGGTGGCCGAATCCGAGGGTGCATCTGCAATAGCCCATGGATGCACAGGTAAGGGGAACGACCAGTTCCGTTTTGAGGCAGTTATAAGGTCAAGGACAGACCTTGAGGTCATCGCACCCATAAGGGACCTGAACCTCACAAGGACAGAGGAGATGGAATACGCAAGATCCTGCGGCATACCCCTGCCCTCCGATAAGCTCTACAGTATAGACGAAAACCTCTGGGGGCGTGCAATAGAGGGCGACATCCTGGAGGACCCCATGGTGGAACCACCTGAGGACGCATTCCAGTGGACAAGGCCCATCGATAAAACCCCTGAAGAACCAGAGGTGGTCGAGATTGAATTCAGGAAGGGTGTCCCCGTTGCACTGAATGGTGATGAGATGAAGCCCCTTGAACTCATAGGCCTCGCAAATGAAATCGCTGGTAAACACGGGATTGGAAGGGTTGACATCATGGAGGACCGTATCATAGGTATGAAGAGCCGGGAGGTCTATGAAACACCCGCAGCCTTCCTCCTCCTGGAGGCCCACCGGGCCCTTGAGCAGCTGACACTTACCAGGAGCGAACTTAGATTTGCGGATATAATCAGCAGCACCTACGCTGAACTCGTCTACAGTGGACTCTGGCATGACCCCCTCCGTGAGGACCTTGACATGGCAATAAATCACATGCAGAGGCGTGTAACAGGAATGGTGCGGGTCAAGCTACATCGGGGCAGTATGCGGGTCATAGGCAGAAAGTCACCCTACAGCCTCTACAGTGAGGAGATAGTATCCTTTGAGGACAAGACCCTCGACCAGAGGGAGATGGCAGGAATGGTCAAGAACTACGCCCTCCAGGCAGGGATATACAACAGGGTGTGCAGGAAGGAGAACTGATGGAAGGGTTCTCATTCCTTGTTCTCATTGTGGTTGCCACATTCATAATTGCGGGGGGTCTTGCGTCCCTCAGAATACTTTTTGGTGTTGGAAGGAAGATACTGGCACTTGCAGGAAACATAGTGCTTGGTATTTTTCTTCTTTTTGGTATTAATATGCTGCCCTTCGTAAACATCCCCATCAACCTTCTCACAGTCCTTGTGGCTGGTTTTGGTGGGGTGACAGGAGTCGGGATACTCCTCATTGGAAACATCCTTGGGCTGGTCTGAGGATAACCCCTTTGATATTATTTTTGACTTCACAGTGAAAAGGAGGTCCCTTTCAGCCTCCCTTAAGCTATTAATTCAACTATTACTTTTTGATGGCTCAGAAGCCATAGGTCCGCATATCCATCGCCCCTGGAATAAAATCATGGATCTCTGATGCTAAAAATCCTGTTCCATATTTCTCCATTGCCAGTTCCCCTGCCTTACCATTTATGAATGCTGCAAGTGAGGCGGAATCAAATGCTGAAAGCCCCATTGCACGTAGACCCACAGTTAAACCAGCAAGGCAATCCCCTGTGCCGCCCACAGTCATCCCCGGGCAGCCCGTCCTGTTGAGGCGGAATCTGTCACCCTGGAATATCATGTCCACAGGACCCTTCAGAAGTACCGTTCCCCTTATCCTTGAGGAAACAGAGCTGAAGGCAGCCACCTGTTCACTGAAATCGGCGTATATCTCGGATCTGAGTTTAAAGAACTCCCTGAATTCACCCATATGTGGAGTGACGGTTAGATCCCTGTAGTCATTGACATGGGAGTAATCAATCAGCCTGAGTGCATCGGCATCGAGTACCAGGGGTTTTCCCATCTCCTGGAGTGCTCCAATAAGTTCTCTGAAAGTTTCTGATGTTGATTGGTGTCTGCCAGCCCCACAGCCCACAAGAACAGAATCGGCATTTTCTGCAAGTTCCAGGAGCTCCCCCAGAGACCCTGGCCCTATATATTTACCCTCAAGTTTCCTGACTATTAGATCAGGTACGATGGATTTGATGGCGCTGGCTGCACTGCCCGGTGCTGCAACGGTTACAACGTCTGCACCTGCCCTCAGTGCGGAGATGGCTGCGAGTGCAGGGGCCCCTGAGTAGTGATGGCTTCCACCGATAACCAGAACCCTCCCGTTTTCCCCCTTATGACTCTCAGGGCTCCTGGATGGTATCCTGAGAAGGTCCCCCGGACCCACAAATACCTCGGCTGCCCTTGGTATCCCTATGTCCCTCACCACGACTTCCCCTGTGATGGCAGGGTCCGCCTTTTCAAGTCCATCCTTCATCCTGTGAAAAGTCACCGTAAGGTCTGCAGATACAGCCACATCATCCACGGTACCAGTCTCTGGGTTGAGTCCACTTGGTATATCCACAGAAACTTTAAATGCATCTGAACGGTTTATGAGTTTAATGGCTGACCTTGATGGTTCCCTTATAACCCCCCTGACACCCGTGCCAAGTACTGCATCAACAACCACATCTGTATCCACAGGGAAAAGCTCAGATGAATCACTGACTGCCCTTAAACCGAGTATGCCCGGCTCCGGCTGCATGACCCTGAGAACATCCCAGTTACGCCGTGCCTCCGCTGACCGTATCCTTTCGGGGTGCGTGAGTAGGAGAACCTCAACCTCGAATCCCATGTTAAGGAGATGCCGTGCGGCAACAAACCCATCACCACCATTTCCCCCCGATCCGCAAAATAATACGACCCTTCCTCCATCCGCATAATTCCCTATCTCCTCTGCAACTGCCCTTCCAGCAGTCTCCATAAGGGAAAGTCTTGGAATACCAAGGTATTCGGCATTAATATCGGCTGCTGCCACATCAATCGGCTTCATGACTGTTTCACCATCCTTAGAATTTCAGGGTTAATTCCAGAGCCCCCACTCCAGATGCTCTGAATTTATATTATTGGCTGACAGATATTTAACATATCAAGAGGCGAGGTTTCCCATGCCACCCAAAAGGAATCTGGTGGAGAATATTCCATACGTTCCCCTATCAGTCATATACTATGCCCTCGCGGCTCTGGCGGCTCTCATAATTTATGGTATAGCTGGCTCAATGTACATAATGGGGCTTGACCTCTACAATGCCATCTACTTCACAGTGATCACCATCGCCACTGTGGGTTACGGGGACATAACACCCGTCACGGTATCCCAGAAGATATTCTCTGTTACCCTTGCCCTTGGTGGTGTGGGACTCATAGCCTATGTTCTAAGCTTAACCGTTTCGGTGATCACGATGACACTGCAGGAGACCATATCAGGTGCCCGGATACGGAGGTTAATGCAGTCAATGAACAACCACTTCATTCTCTGTGGTTTTGGCCGTGTTGGATCCGCCGTTTTTAATGAACTCCAGAAAAGGAATCAGAAGACCATAATAATTGAGAAGGACCGGGAAATAGTGGAGAAGGAACTCTGGGAGGATCCCAACGTACTTGCAATACCTGAAAGCGCCACAGATGAGGATACACTCAGGGCTGCGGGGATAAAGAGGGCCCGTGGGGTTATAATAACAACAGGGGATGATGTTGACAACCTCTTCATAACCCTCACCTGCAGGGAGCTGAATCCGGATATATGGATCGTGACAAGGTCCAGTAAGAGGGAAAACATAAAGAGACTCTACCGTGCAGGGGCCAACCGTGTGATCTCCCCTGAGATCAGCGGGGGTGAGGACATCTACTTTGCAGCCATGGAGCCCACCATGGTGAAGATAACAGTTAAGCATGACGTTGAGGATATTGGAAGGGAGGCAGAGATAATACTCAAATATGGGTGCACACTGGAGGATATAGAGTACCATCTCCCTGAGTTCAAGGAGCCCCTGGTGAGGAAGATCGGGGTATCCGAGAGGAAGGAACTTGAAAGGTTTTTAAATGCCCTTGAGAGTGATCCCGCCAGAAAGAGCTCCCTTACAAGGATCTATGAGTCTGTGAGCGGAATACACTCCCACTGGATATCCGGGCCAGACAGGGAGAGTATAGATAAGGTTATAGATGAACTAAAAGAGGAGGGTATCCTTCTCGGGGTTAACCTCGATGACGGTGAGATAAAGGAAGTTGCAAGGAAACATGGGCGGCTTGTTGAGATAATAATTAAACCTGAGATGAGCATTGTTGAAAACCACGGCGTGGATGACATAAGAAGGGAAGCAGAGATCATAATAAAGAATGGCTGTACAATCGACGACATAGAGTACTACCTTCCAGGTTTCTCAGAGCCCCTCAGAAGAAATGTGGGTGTTGATTCAATTGAGGACGTCGACCGTTTCATAAAGACCCTCCAGAGTGACTCCCGTAAACTGGAATCCCTTGACAGACTCTACACCCTCTCAGGTGGGGGTATACATACCCACAGGATATCAGGACCCGACGCAAAAAGCCTTGATAGGGTGGAGGCGGAACTCAGGAAGGAGGGTTTCCTCATAGGGGTTAATCTGGACCTCGCCGAGATCAAATCCATAATACAGGAATCAGGAAGGGTTGTTGAGATGCTCCTCAAACATGACCTGGGTAACATGGACGACAAGGAGACAATTATAAGGAGGGGCGGCCGAATCCTTGACTCAAAGCACTACCTTCCAGGGGTGAGGCAGGTGGTCACAAGGAACCTTAACATAAGGAACATGGATGACCTCCGGAGGTGCCAGGAGGAACTTGAAAAGCCAGACGCCAGGAGATCCCTGAAGGCCCTGTACAGCATATCAAGGAATATACACTCACACACCGTCGCTGCAAGTGACGTTAAGGTTATAAAGAAGATTGAGAGGGACCTCGAAAAGAGGGGTGTGCTCCTTGGTGTTAACCTCTCTGAAGATGAGATATGGGACATAGTTGAAAGTGAAATGATGGAGAAGTTCTGCATAGAATAAAAAATGTTCTAATTAAGAATAAAAAATGAATTTAGAAGAGGTCATGGAGTTTGATCTGGTATGCTCCAAGGTTGCCGCCGTAGTTCCCTGCGCTTATCTTAATTGTGCCCGGAACGGTACATGCGGCCTTTATACCTTCCTTCATTGCTTCCCTTACAACCTCTTCGTTGACACCGTCTATAACTATCTCATATACCCCATTGACGTTTTCAGGTATCTCGCTGCCCTCAACCTCATCCTTGAGTGTCACGCACATCTTCTCATTGGTTGATGCGTTGAGGAACTTGTACTTGTTTGATCCAACCTTTGAACCTGAAGCCACCACACCGCCAGGGAATGGTGTTATCGTGCCTTCAACTGCGGCTATTGCATCCACTGCAGCCTGGGCCGCAAGGAGGGCTGATGCCTGACTGTCACCCAT
Source organism: Methanothermobacter sp. DP (assembly GCF_026692625.1). Classification (NCBI taxonomy): domain Archaea; kingdom Methanobacteriati; phylum Methanobacteriota; class Methanobacteria; order Methanobacteriales; family Methanobacteriaceae; genus Methanothermobacter; species Methanothermobacter sp. DP. The sequence continues at coordinate 1,345,991 of NZ_CP113501.1, forward strand.
GATGAAGAAGTTTCCGCCTGCAACTCCGTCCTTTATTCCAAATTCGCTTTCAATGAGGAAGTCGCCTGACATTATCGGGATTGAGTGGATCTTTCTTCCGTCGATCTCAAGTTCCTTCTCGTAGCCATCCCCGAAGAACTTGAGTTTGAATCCCACGTTGAGCTTCTCGTCCTCGTCATCGAGAGCATCGAATACTGCGGTTGTTGGTGCTGTAAGTATACCCATCCCTATCCTTTCAAGGAGTTCATGGTCCAGGTTCTTCTTTGATGGGTTGCAGATCATTATTATGTATCCAGGCCTTCCATCGGGTGTCTCCTCTGGTGGAACGTAGCAGTCTATACCTGCCTCTGCAGGACACCCTATAACAGATGTACCGTAACCTGTTGCCTCGGTTGCAGCTATCTTTGCAAGTTTTTTGGTTGCTGCGGTTACAAGGACCCTTGAAACCTTGATACCGAAGGCCTCCGCAAATGTATCCTCTATTTCAACACCATTTATCTCCATAATTATCACCTAGTTGATTTAGTGGAAGAACTGCTAATATATTTTTCTAATTTTGTTTAGGTATTAAGGCCCTTTCAAAAATCAGTTATCTTCTCAGCACCCCAAGAGCACTTTAAATGAATCTAAATGATCTTCTGGAGAATTAAAAGTACTAAACCACTGCCTTAAATGAATCTACAGGATGTTTTACAGAATTAAAAGTGACTTTGAGAAAAACTATCAGTAAACCAGAGTAAAGAAATTGCATGAATTATCCTCATGGAGGTTTAATCCAAGATGTGCTTCATTCACCGTCAGCGGGTTTCAGTACCTTTATCCTGAAACAGGTTCCAGGGGAGAGCCTGTAATCAACCTTTGCCTCTATCTGATTCAGAAGGCTTCTTACAAGCTGCAGACCCAGTGAATCTGCATTCTCAAAGTCCACGTCCTCAGGGAAGCCACGACCATTGTCCCTGACCTCAAGCATGTAGTGATCATCCTTATTCCTGAAAACAGCCCTTATCTTTCCATCCTGTCCCTCGGCAAAGGCGTGTCGGAAGCTGTTGGATAGTAGCTCTGAGAGTATCATCCCAAGGGGCACCGCCAGGTCAAGGCCCATTTCAGCATCCTCAAAGTACATCTCAAGTCTCACATTTCCCGGTTCAGGGGAGTATGTGCTTAAAATCCCTGAAACAATGCTCCTGGCATACCCTGCAAAGTTTATTGACTCAAAGGATCCCTCATGGATAAACTTCTCATAAGCTTTCCTTATTGACCTTAGACGATTCTGGGTATCTCTGAGGAGCTCATAATCATCCCCATCCTTTATATATGGGAACTGGAGATTAACTATGCTTGTGATAAGCTGAAGGTTCCTGTCGATCTGCCTGTAGAGGCCATTTATTGTATTCCTCAGTTCAGAGATCGTTTTACGGAGCTCGGCCACCTCATGAATCTTTTCTGAAGCGTCTCTTGCAGTTACAAGGATAAAATCCTGGCCTGATAGTTCCAGGGGTCTGAAGCTCAGTTCAAGGGGCACATCCCGGCCATCTGAGTCCATGAACTCCATGATGGTTGTGCATGGGCGGGGTTCCTCGGCCAGACGGTCGAGTATTATCCTCAGCCTGGACTTCTGAATGAGGGGAATCGCCCTCAATGTTGGAAGGTACCTTCCCCGCAGATTATCAGGATCATACCCCAGCTTATCAGCGAAGGAATTGCTCAGGTCAAGTATGAAACCATTTATATCCTGTAATATCCAGGGTTCAGAAGATTCCAGGAGGAGGTTGAGGTAATCAGGTGATGAACGTATTTCCTCCACGAGGTTCTCATACATTTTTTCGTCGTGTAACTTATCGGTTAAGAAAACCCTTTCAAGCATGATTATCCCCCTAACCTGCTGCAGCGGTCAATCTATAGATCTGATTATTGACCCATAAATCTTTTTCCAGTGTTGTGTCAGATTTCACAATAACCCTGAAGTTTTACATCAGTTTCCCGGATACTCACCAGAGTAGTCAAATGAGTACTATGCTGACCTCCCTAAAGTTTCTCCATCAGTTTCTCAGATACAGAAGCCCCAAAGTAGGGTAGAGATGCCACACCCATTGCTGAGATCATCCAGAAAGATATGAGTCTCTCAACCACAGTTACGGCTGCGCTGACAGACGGCGATACGCCTGCTGCCGAATAGAAGACTATCATAACCCCATCAACGGCACCAAGGCCTCCTGGAAGGAGCGGTATCATGCCAATGAGTGTTGCCAGAATGAAGACCTCGGCTATCACAATAAGTGAGACGCTTGTGCCAAATGCCTCAAATACAAGGTATACCCTTATGATCTCAAGGATCCAGAGGAGAAATGAAAGTGGTATTCCATACAGCAGCACTCTCCTATCAGCCAGCATTATCCTCATGGTACTCTGAAATTCTCTGAGCGCATTTCTTAACCTTTTTTCAAGTTTTTCATAGTTCTTTCTGTAGAACCTCCTTACAATGCCAAGTATCCAGCCAAGTATCCTCTCACCGGACTCCCTGTCAATGGATATGTAAAGGACCAGGAAGAAGGCCGCGGTTATTATTATAACCGAAACTATAAGTGCGGCCACTATCCATGGTGAAAGTTCAAAGTAGAGGACTATTGCGACTATGGTGAGTATGGCGAGGAAAATAAAGGGGAATGTGTCAAGACCCCTGTCTGCTATCACGGTTGCAAAAGCAGCCTCCATTGAAGCCCTGGAGTATTTTCCAAGTATATATGCCCTTACAGGTTCACCCCCACCCCTTGCGCTCGGTGTGAGGTTATTTATTGCCATTCCCACAAGTAGCATTGGAAAGAGGTGCCTTTTTCTTATGTTTATTGAAACAGCCCCCGTGGTAATGGCCCACCTCACGGTGAAGAGGCCAAGAATTATGAATTCCAGGGCAACCGCCATGATCACATAAAGTGGGTCCGCCTTCCTTAGGGCCTCCTCAATCTCTCCAGGCCCTATGACAGATATCATAACCGCAAGGGCCAGTACCCCTATTGCAATAAGAATTGCGCCTTTGTGTTTCATTTAAACCATCGAGATCCTTTCTCAGATATTATATCATGATTAAGACCTCTCTGTTTCAGAGAGTAAATCAAAGCCTTACAAATTCACAGGAAAGCCTGTCTGTGTCAAAAAGCGCCAGTGTGCTCTCCCCTGAAAGGTAACCGCAGAGTTCACCAGGATTAACCGTTATGGTTTCTGCGCTCACAATGCTCTTCTCATGGGTGTGGCCGGTTACCACAAGGTCATATCTACCACATCCAGCAACACAGTCAAGGATCTGCCTGTTATGGCCATGTATAACCGCTATTTTCAGGCCATCAAATTCCAGTTCCTTAAAGTCAGATAGCTCTGTGAGTTCAGAGTACGCGGCACGCAGCCCATCCCTTTCACCATCATTGTTTCCAAATATGGCCTCAAATCTCATCTCAAGCCTTCCAAATTCCTGTGCAGTGAATGGGGATATTAAATCCCCTGCATGTATAACAAGATCCACAGATTCCCTGTTGAATAAATTGACCGCCTTCCTTACTGAATCAAGGTTATCATGCGAATCAGCCACCAGTCCTATCAAACAAACCACCCGCAAAAGATACAGTGATCTACATACATTTATATACTATGATGTTTAAGTTTATGTATGGGATGCGGTGAGGTCATTATATTATTTCTTACTGTTTCTGGTTGGAAGTAATTATATGATTTTGTGCGTCCCTACTTAAGGATGTGATGAATTGTTTGGAGATAGCTACTACAGGAAGGAAACCTACTCCACACCAGTAAATGTTGGTGAGGAGTATGAAGTTAAAATTGAAGACCTCGGCAGAGATGGCGATGGAATAGCCCGTGTTGAAGGTTTTGTTGTTTTTGTACCTGGTGCAGGTGTCGGAGACGAAGTTAAAATAAGGATAAGTGCAACCAGGCGCAAGTTTGCTTTCGCTGAAGTTGTAGAATAAGCTGGATTGAATTTTATATACGGAGTAGATTATTCTACCCAAAGAACTTTATTTTTTGCTCATTTCCCCCTTGAAGTATTACCCCCTTCTTTATCCATTATTCTAAAAATTTAGAACTTCTATTTTTTGCCTACTCCCCCATTGAAGTATTACCATCTCTTTATCCATTATTCTAAAAATTTATATTGGAACAATCCCATTCTTTATATGGTAACATGAGATACGTTGGAAAGAGGGACCTTTTTACCGTTGGAAAGTATCTTGGCAATATAATGCAGGGGATAGGCTTCGTTGTTGCATTACCCCTCATTGTTGCACTGATCTACGGTGAAGGCAATTTTTTAAGTTTTATTGTGCCCTCAATTATCTCGCTCAGCATTGGAACTGTGCTCAAAAGATATTCCCCTGAGGAATGCTCCATACGCCTGAAACATGGTATGATGGTCGCATGTCTTGCCTGGCTCTGGGCTGGATTCATAGGTAGCCTCATAATGATGTCAGCCCTTAACATCGATTTTGCAAATGCCTTCTTTGAGAACATGTCTGCCTGGACCGGCAGTGGACTCACAGTTTTCTCCAATGTTGAAGCACTCCCAAAATCAATTCTATTCTTAAGAAGCCTTGAACAGTGGATCGGTGGGCTTGGAGTTGTTATAGTTGTTATAGGTGTCCTCATAAGGCCAGGTACAGCTGCTGCACGTTTATACAAGTCCGAAGCAAGGGAGGAAAGGATAAAACCCAGCATAGCAAACACCGTCAGGACTATCTGGTGGATCTACCTCACCTACACGGTCCTCGGGATCGTGCTCTATGGGCTGACAGGGATGCCGCTCTTTGATGCCATCAACAACACCCTCACGAACCTCTCAACCGGGGGAATGTCCATAAAGAACCTCAACATCGGCTACTACCGTAGCGATGCCGTCTACCTTGTAACCATGTTTCTCATGATACTTGGGGGGACAAGCTTCCTTGTGCACTACCAGGCAATAAAGGGTAGATTCTCAAATGTTCTGAGGGATATACAGCTGCAGGCAACCTTTGCCTTTATAATCCTTTTCACGGTCCTTTCGATCTACATTGGGGGCGTGGCCCCCCTTGAATCCGTCTACCATGTGATATCAGCCCTCAGCTGCACCGGTTCAAGTATAAGTTCAACCAGTCAGATGGTTGCCTGGTCAGGGTACTTCAAGATAGTTCTAATAATATGCATGCTCACAGGTATGGCTGCAGGTTCAACCACAGGGGCTGTGAAGATAATCCGTGTCATAACTGTACTTAAGGGTGTCTACTGGGACATCATGAGGATCCTGGCACCTGAGGGTTCGGTTATACCGAGAAAGATATCATGCAAGTCTGTGAGTGACGCTGAGATAAGGGAGGCCGGGTCATACATAAGCCTTTATTTTGTCCTCCTGTTTTTCACGTGGTCGGTTCTTGTAACCTATGGATATGACCCCCTCAACTCCCTCTTTGAGGCGGCCTCTGCCCAGGGAAATGTTGGGCTCAGTATGGGGATAACCAGTTTCAATCTCCCCCTGATACCGAAAATGGCCCTTATAATCAGCATGTGGCTTGGAAGACTCGAGATAATCCCTGTGCTTGTATTAATACGTGGTTTCGTGGAGGCCTTCAAGGTTAGCTGAGACCCGAGAACAGCCATGATCTTCCTGAAAAACCTTATTAATGATGACGTTTAACACAAGTAAACACGAGTAATGATTATCTTTATTCTGCCTGAAGTCTGAAAGGTGTGGATATGTATGTTGTTATAATGGGTGGAGGAAGAGTTGGTTTAACACTCGCAAACCTCCTTATATCAGATGGAAATGATGTAACTCTCATAGAAAATGATGAAACACTCTGTGCAAATGCTGCAGTTGAACTGGACGCCCTTGTGATCTGCGGTAACGGTACAGACATAAAAACCCTTGAGGAAGCCAACATAAACAATGCAGATGTCTTTGTTGCGGCCACAGGAAATGATGAGGCCAACCTCCTAAGCTGCATACTTGTGAGGGAGTACAACATACCCAAGATCATAGCAAGGGTCAGCAACCCAGACCACGAGGACGCCTTCAAGAAGGTTGGCATAGATCACGTTATAAGCCCGGAGAGGACCGCTGCAGGTTACCTTGAGAAACTGATAACAAGGCCAAAGGTGGCTGACCTCATCGTCCTCGGGCATGGGGATGCCGAGATCCTTGATATGGAGATAAAGAGCAGTAAAATTGTTGGAAAGAAGGTCAAGGATGTATCCCCCACTGAAAAGTACATCATCGTGGCAATATACAGTAACGGTGACCTCATCATACCCCAGCCAGACATGGTCCTTGAGAGGGGAGCCAAGATATCCGTACTTGTAAAGACAGAGGCGGTGAATGAGGTTACAAAGAAATTCACAGGCTAAATACCCCCAGTCTTTTTAATTTGATTGCTTTTACTGAATCAACCTCAAAGATCAACTGATCCGTATAAGCCATAACCAGAAGGATAGTTGTGATTATACGTGGTAAACTATGGTTAAATGGTACTTCATGGCTGGCCTCATCACTGGACTGGTCACAGGTATTCTGATTGGTACCTACCTTGAGAGCTGGATTTCAGATGACACCCAGACACCCCTTGATGAAGGTGTAGATTACCCTGAGCCGTTAAATGGGACGGCCATTATATCATACAAAAACACCTGCTCTCAGCTCAACCTATCAGACGTTGATGAGAACCCATTCTTTCTAAAGAAGCAAAGGGTGTGGGTTGATGGAATAATATTCAGGAAATATGAATTTGAAAGTATCAACAGAACAGTGACCCTTATGGTACTCAGCGTATCCCCAGGGCCCGGTTACGTGCTTGTTAAATATGGTTCAGCAAGTCCCCTGAAAAGCGGGGACCATGTGAGGGTCTACGGGGAGTATTTCTATCCAGCGGTGGATAAAATCACACCTGAACTCAGGAACAGAAAATTGCCGGGGATAAAGGCCGTTTACATGCAGAAAATGGAAATAACATCACCCTGAATCCCGGAACCAACCATTTACCCTATTCCAAGGAAGGCCGCAGCCAGTTCCACATGCATTGAACCGTTATCAACCCATGGGCCGTGGCCAGGGAACAGGTACTCGATGTCGAGTTTCATGAGTTTTTTAATGGACTCTGCAAGTTCATTTATGTCTCCGCCAACATCAACCCGACCGAATCCCCCATCAGCAAAAACCGTGTCCCCTGAGATGAGGGATCTACCATCATACAGACATATGCATCCTGGTGTATGGCCGGGTGTGTGGATAACCTCAAAGTCGCCTATGAAGTCCCCATCCCCGATTTCAACAGCCACTTCCATTGGCTCCATGGATGCCGAGAACATGTAGGCAACCGTCTTCGCGTCGTCACCCTCCCTGAGTGCTTCTGCATCAAGACTGTGAATTGCTATATCTGCATCGAAGAGCCTGTTTCCCCCGGTATGGTCAAAGTGGCAGTGGGTGTTCACTATATGTTTTATGCTGCCCGGCTCAACACCGGCCCCCCTTATCTTCCTCATGAGGTTATCAGGGTTCATTCCGGTCCCTGTATCAACCACCGTGTCTCCAAGGATGTATATGTTAGAATCAAAGAGTGTTCCTTCAATCGCTATTATATTATCAAATTTCTGTATCATGAAAGCGCCTCAGAAAAAGGGAGTGATGGGGTCACTGGGATTTGAACCCAGATCCTAGGATTTCTCTTGTCTCAGTACTCCAATCGGTCATCATACTGTAGTCAGAGCGCGCATTTTCTTCAAAGACAACTGGAGTCCCAGATGATAGCCTGGTTACACCATGACCCCATTTGATAGAAATGTTGAAGCCAAGGGTGAGATTTGAACTCACGTGTAATGGATCTGCAGTCCACCGCTTCGCCACTAAGCTACCTTGGCATAGAGTAACTAATATCAGAATTAGTATTTAAAGTTTGCGGTCCCCTCATCTGAGGCGGGTCTGCCTTTCGCAACCGGTGATCTCATGTATATCCCTGCCCCTCTCAAGGGCAATATCAAGGTCAAGCCTGTAATTTTCCGATGGTGTCATCTCAAGGTCAGCCGGTGAAAGGAAGATCCAGTCCCTGTACCTGAATTTTACCCCGATATAGGGTTCTGCACCGAACATCTCTGAAAACTCCAGAAGCCCCTTTATCTTTCCTGAATCAATGTATATGCGCTCACCGGATGTCATCTTAACCTCGATTGCAAGGTATATCTCTCCGTTCCCTGCAATGATGTCAGGTAGGGGCTTTTTTGTGGCCCCACCAGAGGCCGGTGCTCTCATGGCAGCAAAATTCTTTTCCCAGAGGAGTTTTACAAGGTCCCTCTCTCCCCGCGATCCATCCCTAACCATGAAAACACCCTGAAACCCTCAATTCTTCCTTCCCAGATACACTAAACAACACTCTCTATTCTCCTCTCCCCAGACACATTAAACAACAACCTGGACACACTAAACAACACTCTCTATTCTCCTCTCCCCAGACACATTAAACAACAACCTGGACACACTAAACAACACTCTCTATTCTCCTCGCCCTGAAGGTCCCCCTTCCACTGTCACTGAGCCAGTCAATGAGCGCATCCTTTACAATGACATTCTGGTCATGGAGATGGATGTCAACTGTCAAACCGGACCTGTTGAACCTCTCATCAGAGGGTATGAAACGTATAAATGTCCCTGTAAAGTGGTACCTTGTTTTAAGGAACCACTGTGTCAGGTATATGCCCTCCATGATTCCTATCTCCTCGCCCTCCTGGATCACGGTAGCCCTGAAGGAGGCGCAGGTCCTTTCAATACGTATCATATAATCAGCCGTGGTGTTCTGAGATAATCTGATCTACGGAATCCGTAGCTGGTACTGAAAATCTTCATCATAACACAATAAATAATTTTCCATGGATGATTAATAAAACCTCCTAAAGGATCGGTGATTTCACTTGGATCACGGGTAATCAGATGGATGACAATAAACCGTGTCCCGGGGTGCCCGAATTTTGTATTATTCCAGAACTTGATGATTCAGAACAATGAAAAAATGATTGATGAGAATGGGGCCGGGGCCGAGATTTGAACCCGAGTCGCGGGATCCACAGTCCCGAAGGATAACCACCTACCCCACCCCGGCAGTTGAATTCTATCACAGTGCGGGGGCAGGGATTCGAACCCTGGTAGGCCTACGCCAACAGGTCCTAAGCCTGTCCCCTTTGGCCAGCTCGGGCACCCCCGCAGCAATGATGCTCAATATGAAGAATAATCATAAAAGGTAAGAAATGCTCCGGCCGGGATTTGAACCCGAGTCTTCGGCTCGAAAGGCCGAAATGATTGGCCGGACTACACTACCGGAGCCTCTGATTACCGATTAAGTGGGCCCAATGGGATTCGAACCCATGGCCGCCCGGTTATGAGCCGGGCGCTCTACCTGGCTAAGCTATGGGCCCATGACGCCGCCGACAGGGCTCGAACCTGTGACCAATCGGTTAACAGCCGAACGCTCTACCTACTGAGCTACGGCGGCACCTGCCAAGTACAAGTCCTTGCTTGCAACAAACCAGTGGTTTGTGGTGCACATCCCAAGGCGTACAATTAGATTTATACCCATCATATATAAAGTTTTCGGTTTAGCAGTGGTTCTGCAGACACCCCCTGAGGATGTGTTCATATGCTGAATAATGCTGACGCCGCAGCCGCCATTACAAGGGCCACCAACACAATCATCAGTGACTGGGACTTTCTCCTGGAGGAGGAAAGCACGTAGATTACAGATACCATGAGGGCTGCTATAGCACCCATGAATCCAAATATTCTGCCAAGGATCACCATGAGGATCACAAGCACCAGTGCGCCGCGCAGGGAGGTATCCCACTCGAAACCCTCCTTTCTGGCATCACTGAACTCTTTCCTCTGGAGCTCCCTTTTAACAGTGGGTTCTCTGAAATCTCCAGACATGAACCTGGATTTGAGTGGTTTTTCCTCAAGGAGGGTTCCGCAGTTCCTGCAGAACCTTGAGCCCTCCCTGTTCCTTTCGCCACAGCTTGGGCAGTAAACCATATCCATCAGCCTCAATGTATCAACATCAAAGCTTATCTCAACGAAAGTTTATAAAGGTATTCTGCATAGCAGAGAGTGTCAGATATGAATGTTATAGAATCACTGAAGGAAATGGATATACTCAAATTGATGAACAGGGCCAGTGAAATCACCCTCAAACATCATGGGGATATCATAACACTGGAAAGGGCGGTTTTTCTCTCATGGTGGTGTGAAAGGGGGGACTGTGCCTTCTGCTATATGAGCACACAGAAGCCACGTATAAGGGAACCATCAAAGGCCAGAAGAAATGTGAACGCCATACTGGCAGAGGCCGAAATATGCAGGAGACTGGGGTGGAACATAGAGTTCCTATCAGGAGGCTATGGTTCATTCTCCCCTGAGGAGATAAAGGAGATCGCAGAGAGGATAAGGGATATAACAGGATCCCCTGTCTGGCTGAACACAGGTATAACCACCGATCTTGAAATATATGGTGATGAGGTGGCAGGTATAACAGGGGCGCTGGAGGTGGCAAACCCTGACCTTCAGAGGAAACTGTGCCCCAGCAAACCCAGGGAGGACATAGCTGAGATGCTTGAGGCAGCCAGGGACCTGGGATTCAAAAGGGGCATCACCATAATACTGGGACTCGGTGAGACACCCGATGACCTCAGATACCTCTTCGAATTTATAGGGGATCTTGAAATAGACCGTGTAACCTTCTATGCCCTCAACCCCCATGAGGGAACGGTATTTGAGAATCAACCCCAGCCCGCCACCCTTTATTATGCAGGAACAGTTGCCGCCACAAGGATAGAGTTCCCTGACCTGGAGATCATCACAGGGACCTGGATGGATAACCTGGGAAGCATAGGTCCACTAGCCCTCAGCGGGGCCAACGGAATAACCAAATTCCCCCTTTTCAAGATGTTCGGGACCTCCTATGGGAAGCGTGTTGAGGAGGAGGTTAGGTGGGCCGGGAGGAGGCTTAGGGGTACATTCACAGATGTGGAGAGGCTCAGAAGGGGGAGGTCCTACCCTGAAATTGACCCCTTCATAGAGAGGTATGTTAATGGATGTCTGAAAAATCTTAAATTGCTTTAAGTTGATGATAATAAATATAATCTGATATGCTTTCCATCACGTTGAACCATGTTACCATGAAAAGGAGGAATAACCATTAAGATGAAATGTGGTCTTGAAATTCATGTTCAGCTTGACACCAGATCAAAGCTATTCTGCAGATGCCCGACAGATTACCAGGACGCCCCCCCAAATACAAACATATGCCCGGTGTGCCTCAACCAGCCAGGGGCCAAACCACATCCACCAAACAGAAGAGCCCTCGAGGGGGCTCTGAAAATCGCCCTCATGCTTGACTGCAGAATAAACCCTGAGATCACATACTTCATGCGTAAGCACTACAACTACCCGGACCTCCCATCAGGATACCAGAGGACATCCATACCCGTTGGACTTGAGGGGGAGCTCAACGGCGTCAGGATCAGGGAGGTGCACATAGAGGAGGACCCCGGTCAGTATAAACCGGACCACGGTGTGGTTGACTTCAACAGGTCAGGCATCCCCCTCATTGAAATTGTTACAGAGCCAGACATGAGGTCACCTGAGGAGGCCAGAAACTTCCTCAGGGAACTCATAAGGGTGCTGGAATACAGTGGCTGTGCCCGTGGTGAGGGCACAATGAGGGCCGATGTCAACATATCCCTTGAGGGGGGCCGCAGGGTTGAGATAAAGAACATAAACTCAATAAAGGGTGCCTACAAGGCCCTTAAGTTTGAGATGGTCAGGCAGAAGAACCTCCTCAAGAGGGGTGTTGAGGTCAAACAGGAAACACGTGCATTTCTTGAATCCCAGATGATAACCGTTTCCATGAGGCTCAAGGAGGAGGCAGAGGACTACAGATACATACCTGATCCCGACCTCCCCCCAATGCACTTTGGAAGTGAAGTGGTGGATGGCGTCAGGGAAGGAATACCAGAGGCGCCCCACCTCAAGGTTAAACGATTCATGGAGGAATACGGTTTAAGGGAGGAGGATGCAAGGGTGCTGACCTCAGAACTGGAACTTGCAGATGCCTTTGAGGAGGTTGCGGCATCCATAGACCCTGAGTTCGCGGCTCTCTGGATGAGGGACGAACTCAAAAGGGTGCTCTACTACAACAAGGTGAGCTTTGCAGAAAGCGGTATAACCCCCCAGAATATTGTGGAACTCCTTGAGATGATACAGAAGAAGGAGGTAACCACCAAGGCCGCCAAAAAGATCATAGAGGAGATGCCGTTTAACACCAGGAGCCCCCGGGAGATAGCTGCCGAAATGGGGCTCATAGGAATCATAGATGAATCCCAGGTTATAGAGGCGGTTGAACAGGCCATAAGGGAAAACCCCCAGGCAGTCCAGGATTACCATGATGGCAAGGAGGCTGCCATAAACTTCCTGGTGGGGCAGGTGATGAGAATTACCCGTGGAAAGGCAGAGCCTGAACGGACAGTTGAACTGATAAAGGAAAGGATCTGAGGTGCATGGCCAAGAACGTCCTGGATCTTCTTATGTGGCATCCTAAATGGGATATTAAAAGGTGCAGGATAAGTTACATCCACAGGGGGGCTCAGAGGAACCTCAAAACAGTTCAGGGGTCAGATATTGAAAGGCTCGAAAGGGGCTTCATTGTGCTGAGTAACGGTGCATCGATACCCTACCATCGTGTGGTTAAAATAGTCTGCGATAACAGTTTCATCTGGAAAAAACAGAAGAAGGGATAGGATGAGCAATAAGGCACTTGTGAAGGATTACATGACCCGGGACGTTATAACGGTCTCCTCAGACACATCAACCGCGGAGATCATCAAGCTCATGAAGGAAACAGGTCACGATGGATTTCCGGTCAAGGATAACGGTACCGTGATCGGGATGGTGACTGCCTTTGACCTCCTCATAAAGCCATGGGTCAAAACAGTATCAGAGATCATGTCAAAGGACGTGGTTGTTGCAGACCAGGATATGTCCCTCAATGACGCTGCGAGGGTCATGTTCAGGATGGGGATCTCAAGACTGCCAGTTATAGATAAGGAAGGTAAACTTGTGGGTATAATAACAAACACCGACATCGTGAGATCCCATATTGAACGTTCCACCCCCATGAAGGTTAACTACTTCAAGAAGACGCTGGAACAGCTCTATGGTGTCAAGCCGGAGGTCAAGCGGATGAAGGTCCCCATCGAAAAGCTGCGGCCCACCCAGAGCAAGGTATACGCCGATGAACTCCAGGGTAGAACCTATGAAATTAAAAGGGGCCTTGCAGAGCCCACGATAGTTGTGAAGACAGGTGACAGGTATGTACTTGTCGACGGTCACCACAGGACACTGGCATCCTACAGGCTGGGCTGCAAGGAGATAGACTCATATGTCATCGATATCAAGAAGGACATGAAGCTGGGTATGGAGAAGACAGCGGACCTCAACGGCGTTTATACTCTGGACGACATTGAGGTTATAGACGACGCCCAGCACCCCCTGATTGCGATAACAACCAGCATGAGAAAGGCTATGGCAGGTAAGAAGAATGGTGGATGAGGGAATTTTAAGGGAAATCTACGCTGTACTTGAGGACCGTCGCGATAACCCGGTGGACTCCTACACCTCCAGACTCATGACAGATGATGAGAAAAGGGCTGAGGATAAGATACTTGAGAAGATCGGTGAGGAGGCAGCAGAGGTGATCATAGCCTCAAAGAATAATGAGCGCCTCGTAGAGGAGTCTGCTGACCTGATATTCCACACACTTCTACTCCTTGTATACAAGGAGATCCCCTTTGAGAGCCTGCTTGAGGAGTTCGCTGCAAGAAGAAAATAAATAACAATGCAGTTACCTCAGTGAAGTGGTGCTTCTAATCTAATAACTGATTACAACTGCAGGATAATTCAGTGAAGTGGTAGTTCCATCTGATGGAATCTTCTTTTTAAAAGTCTTATCTCCTTTTTACCTGTGAATCTGAATCCAAACTTACTGTAAAGGTTCAGGGCAGGGGTGTTTGTGGGTGATACATCCAGCGTGAGCCTATCAAGACCGCTCTCCTCTGCAATCATCTGGGCCTCCTGGAGGAGCCTGAAGCCAACACCCTGACCCCTCGCCTCAGGCGCAACTGCAAGGGATGCTATGTAGAGGTCACCATCCTCAACCTTCTGGGTACTCAGGGAGTCAATGAGGTCCATCATCATGACCCTCAGGGCATCCATGGGTCCCAGCTTTCTGAATAAATCAAGAACCCCAGATTCACTGCCTTCAAGGTCATATGCCAGTACTCCGAGGACATCTCCTTCACTGGCCGCTAGGATTATTCTCTCAGGGTCCCAGCAGACACCATTCCTTAGAAGTTTTTCCAGTATGTCCTCAGGATTTTTGAAAAATAGGTCAAAGAGTTGCCGGTCAGTCTCATAGATGAGCCTACCCACAATCTCTGAGAAACGGGGTTCGAACTGGACAATATCCATAGTACCATCTTCATTGAATAGTTATTGATTTCCTGGACATGAGTACTTTATAATTAGAAATAATAAAAAGATGGGGGTGCTGTGAAAAAATGGGGGGTAGTTAAAAAAATAATTACTGCTCTGCGTCGAGCATTTCGCCGTATTCAATCTCTATCTGGCAGCCCTTGGGGCCACAGCAGAAGTGCTGCAGATCAAAGTTCACAAGCATGATTTCACCTCTCAACCTTCTTTACTATAATAAAGTAACTTAAAGTATTTAAATGATGTACTTACATAAACTGCATATACACACATAAAGTATACTGGATTACATGGTTGATACCATGAGTGATGAAGAGTACATATGCTCTGTTGAGGCCGCCATTAACGAAATAGGGGGTAAATGGAAGTCACTTGTCCTCTGTTCCCTCAAGGATGGTAAGCTCCGCTTCAGTGAGATAAACAGGAAGATACCCCGAATAACCCAGAGGATGCTCACCAAGACCCTCCGTGAGCTTGAGGCAAACGGCCTCGTAAACCGGGTGGTATACCCTGAGGTGCCCCCAAGGGTTGAATACTGCCTAACTGAAAAGGGGAAATCAGTCATCCCCATCCTTGACGAGCTCTGTGAATGGGGCAGGAGGTACGGTACACACGAAAAATGATCAATCACCTGCAAAGGCCCTCAGTATTTTAACCGCAAGTACAGCGGCCCCAAAACCGTTATCTATATTTACAACCCCTATGCCAGGGGAGCACGACTGTAGCATGGAGTTGAGTGCCACAAAACCGCCCTCACCGACTCCATAACCAACTGATGTTGGTACCGCTATAACCGGCACATCAACAAGGCCCGCCACCACAGAGGGAAGCGCCCCCTCCATGCCAGCCACCACGATGAGCACCTTAACATCTGATTCAAGCATGTTCTGCAGTGGTTCCAGGAGCCGGTGGATGCCGGCAACACCAACATCATATGCCGTGATGACCTCACAGCCCGCCTCCTCTGCGACAACCCTTGCCTCCTCTGCAACGGGTATATCTGAGGTTCCCGC
The DNA here is from genome assembly GCF_026692625.1 of Methanothermobacter sp. DP. Classification (NCBI taxonomy): domain Archaea; kingdom Methanobacteriati; phylum Methanobacteriota; class Methanobacteria; order Methanobacteriales; family Methanobacteriaceae; genus Methanothermobacter; species Methanothermobacter sp. DP. The sequence continues at coordinate 1,361,561 of NZ_CP113501.1, forward strand.
AGAAAGTACCCCGATCCTACCCAGCTTTGCAGGTTTCCATGACCTCACAGCAAGCAACCTGGCCGTTTCATGGTAATCGGCGGTGTAATCTTCTCCAAGATCCAGGCCATCCATGATCATCTCAGCCCTTTCAGGCGGGAGCCTTGTTACAATAACGTCACCAACAGTTCTTATAATGTTAATTATATCCTCATCACTCTTTCCAGGTGCAAATACCGCCTCAGGGAAACCTGTTCTTGTCTCACGCAGTATATCAAACCTGACCCTATCGCCCAGTTTAAGCTGGGCCGATTCAATCGCCCTTTCTGCCTCTTCAACCGAGATTTCACCCCTAAGGAGTTCCCTCAAAATCGATCTCACTGACATCACTACCTAATTTATAAGTTCATGAATATAATCTTAGCATGATGCACTGAACTGTCATCTGTATAAGTTCATGAATTAATCCTAGAATGATGTACCAAACTGTCATCTGTGAAAATCCTTAAAGGAGATAGAATGTACCGTGCCCAGCTCACTGTTGAGGGAATAGTGCAGGGTGTTGGCTTCAGGCCAGCCGTCTACAGGCTTGCACATGAACTTGGACTTACAGGATACGTCAGGAACATGGGAAACCTGGTTGAAATTGTCCTTGAGGGGAGTGAGGATACAATCAGAAAGTTCATTGAGAGGCTCAAGGCAGAAAAACCCCCCATTTCCAGGATAACCAGGATAAATAATGAGATGACCGCCATCGACAGCCCATCATTCAGCGATTTCAGTATAAAGGAGAGCTCCTCAGAGTCATCAGGGACATCCGTGATACCTGCAGACGTTGCAACCTGCAGCAGGTGCCTTGAGGAGATAATGGATGAGAATAACAGACGATACCTCTACCCCTTCACCGCATGCACAGACTGCGGGCCCAGGTTCACAGTGATTGAATCCATTCCCTATGACCGTGAGAGGACCAGCATGCGTGAATTCCCCCTCTGCAGCTCCTGCATGGAGGAATACCTCAACCCCCTTGACAGGAGGTATCATGCAGAGGCAACATGCTGCCCGGTATGCGGTCCCAGGCCATTCCTGTGGCGTGGAGATGTTATTGAAACAGATAACCCCCTGAAAATGGCTGCAGAGTTTCTTGATGAGGGTGAAATACTCGCGGTTAAGGGTATAGGGGGCACACACCTGGTCTGCCGGGCTGACGATGAGGATGCCGTTATGAAACTCCGCTCAAGGCTTGGAAGGCCCAGCCAGCCATTCGCCTGCATGTCCCCTGATGTTCCCTCAGTGGAGGTCTATGCATGCATATCTGAAGCAGAGGAGAAGGCCTTAACCTCCAGGCGAAGGCCAATAGTGGTCCTGAATAAAAACAGTGACTACCCCCTGGCCCCATCAGTTGCACCGGGCCTCCACAACATAGGGGTCATGTTACCCTACTCTGGAATGCACCATGTCCTATTCAAGTACACCGCGGCCCCAGCCTATGTTATGACCTCAGCCAATAAACCCGGTGATCCTATGTTCATCAGGAACAGTGAGATAACCAGGGGCCTTGAGGGTATAGCCGATTACTTCCTTCTCCATGACCGTAAAATCATAAACCGCTGCGATGACTCTGTTGTCCGCTTCAGGGGTGGAGAGATGGCCTTCATAAGGAGGTCCAGGGGGTACGCGCCTGAACCCTATGACCTCACCCATCTATCAGAGAATCTGTCAGCCCTCTGCCTTGGGCCGGAACTTGATGTGACCTTCTCTGTGCTCAAGGGTGGCCAGTGCTATGTATCACAGCACATAGGCAACACATCACGGTATGACACCCTCCTCTTCCTCAAGGACGCTGTGAATTACCTCATGGGTATAACAGGCACAGAATCCGTGGATGTCATAGCCTGTGACCTACACCCCCAGTTCCTGACAACATCCTATGCAGAGGAGCTCTCTGAAAGGTTCTCTGCGGACATCCTGAGGGTCCAGCACCACCATGCCCATGCCCTGGCACTCATGCTCGATAATGGTGTCGGTGAGTGCGTGTGTATAGCCGCAGATGGTGTTGGCTACGGTGCAGATGGCACGTCATGGGGTGGTGAGATCCTCCACTGCCACGGCCCCGAATATTCAAGGGTTGGGAGTCTCATGCCACAGAAGATGCCTGGGGGTGACCTTGCAACAAGGTACCCTGCAAGGATGCTGCTCTCAATGCTCCTGGACAGCTACGATGGGGACATCCGTGAACTCTTCATTGAAAGGTACCTGGATTACTTCCCCCACGGTGAAAGGGAGATTGATGTTATATTAAAGCAGATTGAAACTGGGCTCAACACAGGCGTGAGTAGCAGCACAGGTAGAGTCCTTGACGCAATTTCAGCAGCCCTCAGAATATGCGGAAGGAGAACTTACGAGGGCGAATGTGCCATGAAACTTGAATCAACTGCCTTCAGGGCTAAAGGAGAACTCAAAATACCCTTCAGAATCATGAAGAGGGATGGTAGGTACATCCTTGATACATCAGGCATACTCATGGATGTCATGGATCTTCTGGAATCCGGTGAGAAGAGGGTGGAGATAGCCCATGCAGCCCAGCGAGCCGTTGCAGAGGGACTTGCAGAGATGGCTGTCCTTGCAGCTGAGGATCTGGGAGTTGAGGTTATAGGGGGAACCGGCGGTGTTTTCTACAATGAGGCCATAAGCCTTGCGGTGAGGGATTACGTTAAAGAGAGGGGTTACAGTTTCATTCAGCACAGAAATTCATGTGCAGGTGATGGTTCAGTTTCCCTTGGGCAGGCGGTTGCAGCTGCACTTGAATACAGGAAATAACTAGGTCCTCTGATGTCCTCAGGAAATGGAATCTGGTGTCTCAGGAACTGCTCTACGGGTCTCAATAAATGCAAAAAGCCGGTTTGGTGAAAACTAATCCATCTTTCTTCTCATCTCTGCCTCGCGGAGGAGGTCCTCAGCCCGTTTCTTGAGGTGGTCGTAGAGCCTTATGAGGTTCTTTAACTCCTCAATGGCCTCCCACTGACCGTTCATTATCTTATTTTCAAGGTTAAGCAGTCTGGACCACTCGTCACCTGGGGGGAGCTGTTTCCTCTGGAGGAGGTCATCCACCACATCCACCCTGAAGTTGTTCCTGTTTATGGTTATGCTGATGTGGATGTCCCTTGATATATCATAATATTTGCGGGGCCTTCCCCTCTCTATCTTCCTGAAGAAGGAGCTTAAAATCCCTGCCTCCTCCATCGCCCTGAGGTGCTCTATTATGGCCTTCTGACCGATATCCAGTTCCTTTGATATTTCACTGACAAATCTGGGCTCCTCACGGAGGAGGTTTATGATCTCCCTCCGGGTCTTGCAGCCCATAACATCAAGTATAACTTCCATGTTCCGCTCTTCGGTGGATTTTTCTCTCATCATGGTATGGTATGTCGAAAGGTTTATATAACCTTTTGTAAGTATAATAGCTATAAGGTTATAGGTAACCTCTGGTAACTTTAATTTCTGTAAAAAATGAAAGGTGAAGCAATGTGCGAAGAGAAAAAAACTGATTCTAAGCCATCCAATAACTGTGAGGATGAATTAAAGGAACTTAAAAAGCGACTGAAAGAACTTGAAAGTGAACTCGCGGTTAAGGAAGAGGAAATCAGCGAATACGTATCACACCTCCAGAGACTCCAGGCCGACTTTGAAAACTACAAGAAACAGAAGGAAAAACAGGAGCTGGAACTCATAAAAAATGCAAATGAGAAGCTCATACTGAACCTCCTGGACGTATACGAGGACCTTGAAAGGGCCCTTGAAAACCGGGAGAATGATGGTGACGGCCTGGAGGTCATCTACAGGAAATTTAGGGACACCCTCAGGAAGGAGGGTCTGAGTGAGATACCCGCCGAGGGTGAGAAATTCGATCCATTCCTCCACGAGGCAGTTATGGTTGAGAACCATGATGAATACGATGATGGAATCATAATAGAGGAGTTATCAAGGGGTTACAGACTCAACGACAGGATAATAAAACATTCAATAGTCAAGGTATGTAAGAAAAGCTGATTTGAGGTGATCATGTGGCAAAAAAAGAAAAAATTCTCGGTATTGACCTTGGAACAAGTAACTCTGCAGCCGCAGTACTTATAGGTGGAAAACCAACCATCATACCCAGTGCAGAGGGGGCTTCACAGTACGGTAAATCCTTCCCAAGCTGCGTTGCATTCACAGAGGACGGCCAGATGCTTGTGGGTGAACCTGCAAGGCGCCAGGCAGTCACAAACCCTGAGAACACCATAACAGCCATAAAAAGGAGTATGGGTACAGACAGAAAGGTGAAGGTCCAGGGTAAGGAGTACACACCACAGGAGATATCCGCATTCATCCTTCAGAAGATCAAGAAGGACGCAGAGGCCTTCCTGGGTGAGGAGATAAAGAAGGCAGTCATCACAGTACCCGCCTACTTCGACGACAACCAGAGGACAGCCACCAAGGACGCAGGTACCATAGCAGGACTCGACGTTGTAAGACTCGTCAACGAGCCAACAGCAGCAAGCCTCGCCTACGGCCTTGACAAGGAAGACGAGGACATGGTCATCATGGTCTTCGACCTGGGCGGAGGTACACTGGACGTTACAATCATGGAATTCGGTGGGGGCGTATTCGAGGTTAGATCAACCAGCGGTGACACCCAGCTGGGTGGAACCGACATGGACAACGCGATAATGAACTACCTCGCCGATGAATTCAAGAAGGAGACCGGCATAGACCTCATGGAGGACGACCAGGCAGTTCAGAGACTGAGGGAGGCTGCTGAGAAGGCCAAGATAGAACTTTCAACAACCCTCACAACCGAGGTGAACCTCCCCTACATCACCGTGGCCCAGGACGGACCAAAACACCTCATAAAGACCATCACAAGGGCAAAACTGGAGGAACTGGTTGATCCTATCGTTCAGAGATGTGCGGGACCAATGGAACAGGCGCTGAAGGACGCCAAGATGACCCGGGAGGATGTGGATAAAATAATACTGGTCGGTGGACCCACAAGGATGCCCATAGTCCAGAAATTCGTTGAGGACTTCATAGGAAAACCCGTGGAGAGGGGAATAGACCCCATGGAGTGTGTTGCCATGGGTGCAGCCATACAGGGCGGTGTCCTTGCAGGGGAGATAAAGGACCTTGTACTGCTTGACGTGACACCACTGTCCCTGGGTATAGAAACCCTCGGAGGGGTCTTCACCAAGCTCATAGAGAGGAACACCACTATACCCACCAAGAAGAGCCAGATATTCTCAACAGCGGCAGACAACCAGACCTCCGTGGACATACACGTCCTTCAGGGTGAGAGGCCCATGGCCGCAGACAACACAAGCCTTGGAAGGTTCCAGCTGGTGGGAATACCCCCCGCGCCACGTGGAGTGCCCCAGATAGAGGTGACCTTCGATATAGACGCAAACGGTATACTGAACGTATCAGCAAAGGACCTTGGAACAGGTAAGGAACAGGCCATAACAATAACAGCACCCAACAAGCTCTCAGAGGAGGAGATAAAACAGAAGATAGAGGAAGCCAGAAAACACGCCGAAGAGGACAGGAGAAAACAGGAGGAAATCGAGATAAGGAACAACGCCGATTCAATGATCTACACCGCCGAGAAGACCCTCGAGGAACTTGGAGATAAGGTGCCAGCAGATAAGAAGGAGGCGGTTGAAAAACAGGTCAGTGAACTGAGGGAACTCATAGCAGGTGACGATGTCCAGGCCATCAAATCAAAGACCGAGGAACTCACAAAGATTGTGCAGGAAATCGGGGCGGTTATATACCAGCAGGCTGCCCAGCAGCAGGCAGAGAACACCGCATCACAGGGTGAAAACCAGGGCGACGACACCATAGATGCTGACTTCGAGGTCAAGAACTGAGGCCTCCCCCACCCTTTTTATTCTCTGATGTGCAACTATTTTTAGCTGATCACTTCCAGATTCTATACCAGGTGAAAATCGATGGCTAAGCGTGACTACTATGAGGTTCTCGGTGTGGATAGGGGTGCCGATAAGAAGGAGATAAAGAAGGCCTACCGGAGGCTTGCAAGGAAGTACCACCCCGACGTCAGCGATGATCCTGATGCTGCCGAAAAGTTCAAGGAGATAAGTGAGGCCTACGCGGTCCTCTCTGATGATGAGAAGAGGAGAAGGTACGACCAGTTCGGCCATGCAGGTATGGAGGGCTTCAGTCAGGAGGATATATTCAACAACATAAACTTTGAGGACATATTCAGCGGCCTGGGATTTGATATAGGGAACATCTTCGATATGTTCGGTTTCGGTGGGGGAAGGAGACATGGCCCCCAGAGAGGTGCTGACCTCACCTACACCCTTGAGATAAGCCTTGAGGATGCCTACAGTGGCCTTGAAACAGATATAAGGGTCCCACACACAAAGAAGTGTCCCGTATGTCATGGGAGCAGGGCCGAGCCAGGTACCGGTACAAGGACCTGCTCCACCTGTGGGGGTAGCGGGCAGGTGCGGCAGGTGCGTAACACCCTCCTCGGGCAGATGATGAACATAACGACATGCCCTGACTGTCAGGGGGAGGGAACCCTTGTTGAAAAGCCCTGCAGCAACTGTAACGGTAAGGGAGTTGTCAGGAAAACCAGCACAATCCATGTGAAGGTTCCTCCAGGTGTTGAGACAGGATCCAGACTCAGGATCCCCGGTGAGGGGGAGATGGGTCTTCGTGGAGGGGAACCAGGGGACCTCTACGTGGTCATTAAGGTCAAACCCCACAGCATCTTCAGGAGGGAGGGGGCAAACCTCTACACAGAGAAACCAATAAGTTTCGTGCAGGCCGCCCTGGGTGACACCGTGGAGGTTCCAACCCTTGACAGGCCAGTACAGTTGAAGATACCTGCAGGAACCCAGAGTGGCACAACCTTCCGTGTTAAGGGGCACGGTATGCCCCACCTGAAGTGGAATGGCTACGGAAACCTCTACGTGAAGGTCAAGGTTGTAACACCAAGAAAGCTGAGTCCAAGGCAGAAGGAACTCCTCAGGGAATTTGCAAGTATCAGTGGGGATGAGATCCACGAGGATAAGGGATTCTTTGACAAGGTCAAGGATGCCATAATCCACTAACCTACATCCCCCACCTCATTCTAAAGGTTAAAGATGCAATGATCCACTAAAACCTGTTTTACAATATTTTTAGCTCTTACTGATCACGGTGAACCTCAGACAATGGACCACTTTTTAATACATTAAGAACTAACCGTAATATTTATATTATCTTTTTCCTTAAAGTTACTATAAACTTTGAGGTGAAGCATGAAAAATCCTGCAGGTATTCTAATTTTAAGGAAAATAACAGCAGATTTCAGGGGATGATCAGATGAAAAAGAGTTATTTTCTGATTCTCGGTATTCTTGCTGGTTGTGGGTTACTGTGTGAATGGGCTTCTTACAGATGGTTTCCCCCTCCCATCCAGTGGGTATGATCTTCCTAAACCCTAACATGCGCTGAGGCCACAAATATAAGGAGGGGTGCAGTGCACTTGACCTTTCCACTTCAGGGGAGGATCCATATGCCCTCAACTGTCATAGGGTCTGGGTTGAGGGAACGGTGTATAAAAAGGGTGAATCATATGGCATCAAGCCACAGGAAACCCTCATTGCCCTCAAGATCAACACCACTCCAGAGTACATACTCCTAAGCTACGCAACAACAACCCCAATAAAAATTGGAGACCGAATAAGAGCCTGCGGCGAATACTTCTAGCCTGCAGAGGACACAACCACACCTGAACTCAAAAATAAAGAACTTCCCATGAAAGGTCGTCTACATTGAGAGAATAAGAGTTAAAGGTCCCTAAAAGATGTGAAACTCACCGAACTTCTGCGCACATCAGCTCCAGTAAATGCAGAACAGGTAACGCACTTGCGGGGTATCCTGCCAGGATGAATGTTGATAAGGGCATGCCGGGAGTAACCCACCTTCTGTTTCGGCAGCATTCATCTCGGCGGACTACCTCTGCCTCCTACAGTAATCACAGGCAGTATTTGTCCTTGCATCCCGCGGAATGGCCGTTTCACCGGTCCTCCTGGTGTCAGTCTGCTCCTTTAAGGGTGAAGCTTCATTATCATCCACCAGAAGACGTGTCGTTTCTGCTCCAGGGTCCAGCCTCTCAGCTGATGCCTCACGGCACCGCGGTTCTGTATGATGGGTGGAGTTTCCTCAGCCCAAAAATGGACCGTCAGCTGCCCTCCGGCTTGCCCGATAGATGAACATGAGAATAAAAATTGATAGCGGGGCCTAGATTTGAACTAGGGATCTCGGGGTTATGAGCCCCGCGGGATCACCAGACTACCCCACCCCGCTAAACATTAGATTTGTTATTTTAATATATAAAGGTTGTGGTGAGGTCTGGTTTTAGTCCATCAAACTTTAAAATAATGATGGTTTTGAGGTTGGTTATTCCTCCTCCTTCTCCTCAAGCTTCCTGAGCCTCCTGTCAAGGGACTCAAGCTTTTTGTTGGTGTAACCCCTGTACTCGTTGAAGCGGTGCTCCAGTTCATCTATGTTCCTTGATACCAGTTCAAGTCTCTTCTCAAGGTCAGATATATCGTCCTTGGTGGCCAGTGACCAGTCCTCTATGAGTTCATCGCTCTTCTCATTAAGGAATGCGTCTATCTTGTTTGAGATGACATCGGTGCTTATGGGAACCTCCCTTACCTTGCCCATGATCCTGTCACTGACATCTGAAACCTTCTCTCCAACACCTGCCATGTAACCTTCCCTCCCTTCACCTGGTTTTTCGAATGCGCCGTAAACTCTCGTTACCGGCGCCATATTCCCTGATTCCATCAGGTAGTAGTATATTAGGACAATTATGGCCCCTGCAAGTATCAGGATTGCAAGAAGCTCCACCGGTCCCACATTAAAACCTCCAGATCATTTTTTAAGTTTTGCATTGAGTTCTGCTTCCTTCTTCTCAATATCCTTCAGCATCCTCTCCAGTTTCCTGAACTCTGTTCTTGCCTCAAGGAGTGCAAGCCTCTCACTTATCTCACTCTGAAGATAACCCACCTCATGCATTATCTCAGATGTGTTCTTCCTTATGGCAGCCAGTTTCTCCTGCTTGTCCTTTGGGAGAGGTATGGTTGTCTCCATCAGGCGCTTTGCCTGCAGGTCGTTCTCAACAAGGGATATCTTTTTAAGTTCGATCTGCTTTTCAAGAAGCCGGATGTCGTTCTGGGATTCCCTAACCCTCCTCCACTGTATAGCCACAATGATAACTGTCACAAAAGCCAGGATGGATATTATAAGCCACAGGATGTTCTGAGGTATTGTTGCTGTGCTCGCCATATAGCTCCCCCTTGAAGTATTACTGCTGGAAATAATATATAAAGGTTGTGGTGAGGTCTGGTTTTAGTCCATCAAACTTTAAAATAATGATGGTTTTGAGGTTGGTTATTCCTCCTCCTTCTCCTCAAGCTTCCTGAGCCTCCTGTCAAGGGACTCAAGCTTTTTGTTGGTGTAACCCCTGTACTCGTTGAAGCGGTGCTCCAGTTCATCTATGTTCCTTGATACCAGTTCAAGTCTCTTCTCAAGGTCAGATATATCGTCCTTGGTGGCCAGTGACCAGTCCTCTATGAGTTCATCGCTCTTCTCATTAAGGAATGCGTCTATCTTGTTTGAGATGACATCGGTGCTTATGGGAACCTCCCTTACCTTGCCCATGATCCTGTCACTGACATCTGAAACCTTCTCTCCAACACCTGCCATGTAACCTTCCCTCCCTTCACCTGGTTTTTCGAATGCGCCGTAAACTCTCGTTACCGGCGCCATATTCCCTGATTCCATCAGGTAGTAGTATATTAGGACAATTATGGCCCCTGCAAGTATCAGGATTGCAAGAAGCTCCACCGGTCCCACATTAAAACCTCCAGATCATTTTTTAAGTTTTGCATTGAGTTCTGCTTCCTTCTTCTCAATATCCTTCAGCATCCTCTCCAGTTTCCTGAACTCTGTTCTTGCCTCAAGGAGTGCAAGCCTCTCACTTATCTCACTCTGAAGATAACCCACCTCATGCATTATCTCAGATGTGTTCTTCCTTATGGCAGCCAGTTTCTCCTGCTTGTCCTTTGGGAGAGGTATGGTTGTCTCCATCAGGCGCTTTGCCTGCAGGTCGTTCTCAACAAGGGATATCTTTTTAAGTTCGATCTGCTTTTCAAGAAGCCGGATGTCGTTCTGGGATTCCCTAACCCTCCTCCACTGTATAGCCACAATGATAACTGTCACAAAAGCCAGGATGGATATTATAAGCCACAGGATGTTCTGAGGTATTGTTGCTGTGCTCGCCATATAGCTCCCCCTTGAAGTATTACTGCTGGAAATAATATATAACTCCTTATTTAAATAAGTATCAGAACTCAGTTAAGTGGTAACGATGATCGAATCATACTTGAAGGCAGGTAAAATTGTATCAAAGGTTCGAAAAGAGGCTTCAGAGATCATAAGGGATGGTTTACCAGTAATAGAACTCGTGAATTACGTTGAGGATGGTATCAGAAGCAGGGGCGGTGAACCGGCATTCCCCTGCAATGTCTCCATCAATGAGGTCACCGCACACTACACCTCCCCTCCAGGTGACGAAAGCACAATATCAGAGGGCGACCTTGTTAAGCTTGACCTAGGGGCCCATGTGGATGGGTTCATAGCCGACACAGCCATCACAGTCCCCGTGGGTGATGTGGATGATACTTGCTACAGGATGATGGATGCTGCAAGGGAGGCCCTTGAGAATGCCATCTCCACCATAAGGGCCGGTGTGGAGGTTGGTGAGGTTGGCCGTGTTATCCAGGAGACGATAGAGTCCCATGATATGAAGCCAGTGTCAAACCTTACAGGTCACAGCATGGACAGGTGGATACTCCACTCAGGGCTTTCAATACCAAACATAAGTGAAAACAATCCCCATGAACTCGAGGAGGGGGATGTGCTTGCAATTGAGCCCTTCGCAACCGATGGTGTGGGGCTTGTTACAGACATGCCCCAGACCCACATATTCAGGTTCCTCCGTGAAAGACCCCTCCGGCTTGTCCATGCAAGGAGGGTCCTCGGTAAGATAAGGGAGGAGTACCATTCCCTTCCATTTGCAGAGAGATGGCTTGAGGAGTACTTTGAACCAAAAAGGCTCAGCGCCTCCATGAGGCTCCTTATACAGTCAAGGGCCATCTACCCCTACCATGTGCTTCGGGAAAAGAGCGGTGCCACCGTGGCACAGTGGGAGCATACGGTCATCGTTGAGGGTGATGGGTGCACCGTGATAACAGAATAGAAATATAATAGGTTGATGGGATTAGAATGGTGCTGGTACCCATCTCCTTCCTCAGAATAAAAGAAAAACAGTTGATGGGATTAGAATGGTGTTGGTAATCCCATCTCCTTCCTTGCGGCGATGTTCTTCTCTGCTTTTTCCTTTTTCTGTGCGGCAAGTTTTTCAAGCAGTCCCAGACCAGGTTTAACTTCCTCTATTGGTTTTGTCTCAAATAGGCCTGCTTCAACTGCCTGCTTGAATATTGAGTCCCCTGCGTCTGTCCTTGTTATGACGGTTGACCATCCATCGGGTGAACCCACTGAACCGGTTGAGACGTCTGCAAGTTCAGCCACGTAGTCCTTACAGATCTTGCATCCTGCCTGCTCGTATCCATGGGTCTCCTTGAGTGTGAGGGTGAGGACATCATCCTGGGTGTATACCCAGAACTTCCCTTTACCTATATCCATCTTCTCAACGAGTTCCATGCTTACTCCGAGTTTCTCGCAGATGAAGGTCTGGAGTGATGTGTATGGGAAGTTTTCCATGCAGTATATACCCACAAGCAGCTTTATCTTATCTGCAAGGAACCTGACACCGAATGGGTAGGTCTGCATTTTCCTTATACCCATTGTCTGGCAGGGTATGGCAACTGTACCGAGTTTCTCTATACCGTACTGTCTGACGGCCTTCTTGAGCATCATCACGTTGGGTGAGAATGTGTACTTGGTACCGGCTGCTGTCTTGAGTTCATCTGAGCTCATGGCAACCATTGGCTGTGGTTTCCAGAACTCCTCACCTGGACCTGCAACAACTGCACCCTCAATGATACCCTCATCAAGGGCGTAAGCTAGAAGACCTGTGACTATTCCCCCGTCCTGGGCTAGTTTCTGAATCTCACTGTCAGTTGATCTGGCGGAAACAATTTCCTTGTAAGTACCTAAAACCATTTTTCCAGCCTCCTATAGCCCTAACTCCTTTTTGATCTGTTCTTCTGGCCACCAGCTTCTTGGGCACTGCACGTAGCAGATTCCACATTTCACGCAGCGGTCACTGTTCAGTTCCGGCCTTCCGTTGGTCATATCAAGGGCCCTTGTCTGGCAGGCCATTGCACATGTTCCGCATCCAATGCAGAGACCCTGGTTCACGACCTTTGTCTGAAGATCGCATCCGCATGCTTCGGTGTAACCTGCAAGGTCCAGCATTGGCTGCAGGTAATCCATATCATTGTTGAGAAGTGCAACAACGGTCTTTGCTATTATTTCAGGTGATGGTGGGCATCCTGGCAGTGCAAGGTCCACATCTATGAGGTCTGCTATCGGTACAAAGGACTCATGTGATGGCTGTGCCTGCTGGCCACCCCTTGAGTACCTTGTGAAGCAGCCTGTTGCTGCGCATGAACCGAATGCACAGACCAGTTTAGCCTTTTCCCTGAGTTCTTTGAGTTCGTGCAGGCTGTGTTCGTCCTGCAGACAGACGGAACCCTCCACAAGGGCCAGGTCCATCTCTGGCATCTCCCAGAGATCCACCAGGGTCTGTCCATATACTATGTCCACCATATTGGTGAGCAGTTCTGCGAGAATGTCGTAATTTTCAGTTAACGACATGGCGTCTCCGGTACATCCACTCAGGTGAATGTAACCTATTCTTGGTTTTGCATTTTCTTCAGCCACTTTTTCAACCTCCTCTTTTGAAGCTCCAACAGGTTCCGATTTTTCCTTTTCGGGTTCTTCCCTCTTAGCTTCAGCCTCCAATCCTAAAAATCTTTTGATTCGGGCGATTAAACTCATTTAGAAACCCCAATCTCCTCTAAGATCATCTGAATGGCCCTGGGAATAGCCTTCTTTACAGGGGGTGTGAGGCCCATTTCCACATTGGGAGCTGATATCTCCTCGGGTTTACACCCAATTACCACAACGTCAATTTTTTCACTGAGTTCATGGAGGGGCTGGCTCACTGGCCATGTGTGCATATTCTCATAGGATCCCTTTGGAATCTCAGTTACCTCGAATTTTCTGAGGGTTCCAGGTTCTGCATTGAATTCAACAACGTCCACAACTATCATCTTCTTCCACTGTTCATGTGGCAGTGAGAAGACAAAGTGTGGACCGCCAGTTCCAGCGTCTATGAACATTACATTTTCTGGTTTTTCCTTATCCTTGAAATATTCTTCAAGGGCCTTGATAACCTCTGGGCCGAATCCATCGTCCTTGAAAAGGATGTTTCCACAGCCCACCACTAGAATCTCAGCGTCGTATGGCATGTTATTCCCTAGATTCTGACCATTTCGTTTTTAATCACTGATTTGTCCTCATCATCAACAACCATCACGTGTGTTGCGCATGAGAGACATGGGTCGTATGCACGTATAACGTGTGGTCCGTATTCATGGTGGAATCCTTCGGTTGCTGGACCCATTGTTGGGATGTTCCAGGTTGTTGGGACAAGTGCGCTGTAGAACTGGATCTTGCCGTTCTCAACCTTGGCCATGTGCACGTCAAGTCCCCTTGGACCTTCTATTGCACCTATACCCAGTTTACCTGTACCTCTCTCATCGAATTCTGCCCTTACAGGTGCTGATGTGTCGAGTTCATCCAGTATTTCTATTGCCCTTGAGAGTGCGGTTTTCATCTCAAGTGCCCTTGCAACGTGCTGTGCCACAACACCTCTTTCCTTGAAGCCCTGGAATTCAACCATCCTTGCCCTTGGGCCGACCTCCACGTTTCTTCCATCGTAGAGTGGTATTGTTGAGCAGGCCCTTTTGGCTATTTCAGGGTCATCGTACCAGCTTTCTGGCATTACCTCGGTGAACCTGTCAAGGTCGAATTTTGTCCTGTCACCGTATATCTGGTGGCTTGCGAGTGTGGGCTGGTTGTGGACACCGAGACCTTCTGGAAGGCCCTTGTCCTCGATGAGGCCAATCATGAGTTCAACGTGTTCATCAACCTTTGGTTTGAGCTGTTTGAGCCTTGCGTAGAGCCTTTTTCTTGCAAGTTCTGTTATGTTGTCGGCCATTCCACCTATCCTCACGTCTGATGGGTGGATACCCTCACCTGCCACCATGTCAACTACGTACTGTGCATTTTTCCTTATCTCAGAGACTGAGTTTATGGCATCGGCCATCAGGTTTTCAGGCACGAAGTCAGGTGCTATGAGGAAGTGGTGGATTGCATGGCTGTTTACGTGGTGTGCGGCCAGTGTCAGTTCCCTGAGGAGTCTTCCGGCCTTTGGAACCTCAATGTCAAGGGAGTCGTCTATTGCCTCAACGGAAGCCAGTGTGTGGGGTATGGGACACACTCCGCATATCCTCTGGACAATGACTGGAGCTGTTTCAGGTGCTTTACCTGTCACTATTTTCTCAAGGCCCCTGACAGGAGTAATACTGAAGTATCGCCCCTTTGTCACGATTCCTTCATCATCGACTTCCATGACAAGTTCTGCATGTCCTTCTTGTCGTGATGTCGGCGATATAACAATCCTTTCGCTCAAATGTATCACCTCTTGTTTTTAAAGTTCAAAAAACCTTCAATATTATAACTATTTTTAAATGTTATAAGTTTTTCAATTATAAAAAAAGTGAAAACTATTTATATTATGTTGTAAGTGAATTATTATTAGTAGAAAATCTACTTTATAATATTAATTTTTTATTCAGTAATACTGAATATTTATTTATATATGTACCCACATAGTCCATATGTGTTGTCAAACACGCGAGAAGGTGAGTTGATGATAAACTCAAAGATCCTAGCATCAGTGGCAATAGTCCTGATAATTGGAGCTGTTGCAGCAGGTTATCAGGTGAGTCAGAATTCCGAAACACTGTGGAAGTTCACCAACCCCCAGGGCGGTCAGAGCCAGGGGCCACAGCAGGGTGAGTCAAGCGTCCACAGTGAATCCCCCTCAACCACATCATCTCAGGGTGGCAGTGGTTCAGGTTCAGGTGGGGCTTCAGATATGAATGTGAAGATCTCATCTTCAGAGGCAAAGAGCATCGCGCAGAAGTACATAAAACAGGAGGGTGCCACTGCAGGGACCCCAAGGCTTGTTACGTTAAACGGTAAAAGGGTTTACATTGTGCCCGTGGAGATTAACGGCCAGGCCGTTGGGGAGATCTACATTGACCCCATCACAGGCGAAAACCTTGGAGGGGCTGGTGGTGCGCCATGATGATCAAAACAGAAACCGAATGCTGTACAATTTATGCGGAGGATGTTGAGGATGCCGTTGTCCTTGAGGGCTCCCCTGGTGTGGGGCTCATAGGCAACATCCTGGGGTGGCTCCTTGTTGAGGACCTCAAAATGAAGGAGATAGGGTACATTGACTCCAAGTACTTCCCTCCACTTGCGGTTCTCTACAAGGGGGTCGCAATACATCCCTTCAGGATATATGAGGGGGATGGGATAGTGCTCTTCCTATCGGATTTCATCCTTCCACCTGCGGTGGTCTATGACATGACAAATGCAATTGTGGACTGGATGACCCGCAACAGCAGCAGGGAACTCATAACCTTCAACAGCATGGTTGTCCGTGAAAAGTCACAGCCGGTTGCAGGTGCAGGTAACAGCCAGGAGGTCATCCAGAGACTCGCAGATCTCGGAATACCCATAGTCCCCTTCGGTAACCTCAACGGTATTTCAGGAACACTGCTTACAAGGTGCGCTGTTAAGGATATACCGGCCTCATGCCTCTTTGCAGAGATACTAAACCCCTACCCAGATCCCAGGGCCGCTGCAAGTGTTGTTGAGGTTCTAAATGAGATGCTGGGTACAAATGTTAACCCCGAGCCACTCCTACAGGAGGCCCAGGCCATCGAGTCACGCCTCAAGAAGCTCGCGGAGACCGTTCAGGGGGAGGCAGAAACACCCATATACATGTAAAAGTTTATATATGAAGAGATCCAATATCTTTTTACTCTTTTGGTAGGGCCCGTAGCCTAGCCAGGATAGGGCGTCGGACTTCTAATCCGAAGGTCCCGGGTTCAAATCCCGGCGGGTCCGCTAAAAACAGGTGAGTACAGAGGGGCCCGTAGCCTAGCCAGGATAGGGCATCAGACTCCTAATCTGAAGGTCCCGGGTTCAAATCCCGGCGGGTCCGTTCACATTTTCCATTCTGATTTTAAGGGTTGACTTATAAAGTTAGTTTAAGTAAAAGAGTCATTTTTTTGTTGATTATAAATCTACCTGAAGTATGCGTCAAGTGTCTCGGCAGGGAACCTTATCTCACCGTATTTACCCCCACCCCCGGGTATAACGGTGAGTGAACCCTCCCGAAAGGCCTCAACTGCCACCGCAACACCGGCATCGATCCTTCCAATATCCTCAACTGGGGCGCTGAGAAGGACATCGATCTCTGTCCCAAACTCCCCCACAAGACCCTCCCAGATGCCCTGCACGAACTTTGTTGTGACACCCTTACCATACTTCATCCCTATTATCTCTGCAAGGGGCATGATATGGACATACGGCGGCCTGTGCGGGGGATGGTGTGGCTCATCCCAGGTTGAAAGTTCATAGATCCTGTAGTCAACACCCTTCTTGATCCTGCCTCCGCAGGGGCATTTCATCTTCATCTGAAGTGCCTCCTCGGGGCTGTAAATCCTGTAGCACCTTGTACAGGCGGTCATATGGTACTTTCCAAGGCGGGGGTCCAGGCCATAGTTTGCCCTGATCCTGCACTTCCTGATTGACCTTTTGAGGGATGTGAAGGATACGTCATCCATTTCAAGCTGGTTGAACTCCCTCCCAAGCCTGTGGGGCCACGGTGAGTGGGCATCTGAATTTGTTAGGAAAGGTATGTCTGCAAGTTCAGATATCTTATCTGCCATTTCAGTGTCCGCAGAGAGTCCCAGTTCAAGGAAATCCGGTCGCTTCCCGTAGCAGTCCATGTAGCTGTCATATGATTTGTACATGCTGGTCCAGGGGGTGAAGGCATGTGCCGGGCCCGCGATACCATCGTATTCATGTACCATTTCAAGTATCTGGGCCCCGTTCATCCGCACCCTGGGCCTTCCATCTGAGCTGCTGGTTGAGGGCATCCTCTCCCCCATTTCCTCTGCAGCCTCCAGGGATGGGAGTATTATGAGGTGGTGAATCCTCCTTGAGTCCTCCACCTCCGCGGTTATTATGAAGCTGCACTCATCCCGCACATACACACCATCCCCTGCGTATTCAGTGGATTCCTCAATGATTTTCCTCCAGCCAGGGTGGAATGCGTCCCCTGTTCCCACGATATGGAGGCCCTTGAGTTTTGCCTGGGGCGCTATTGCCTCAATGACCATGTTGCGGGATGTTGCCCTTGAAAAACAGCTGTGTATATGTAGATCAGCATTTAAAATCATTTAATCAGCCAGAAAAAATAATTGAGAATCATCCTATGTAACGGAGGTCCTCCTCGCCGGGTTTGAGATTCATCCTGTCAATCATCTCCTGCTCCATCTGCTGGGCCCTGGAGATCATCTTCCGTGTCTCCTCTGCACGCTCCTCGAGTTTCTCAAGGTCAACATGGAGCTTTGTCATCTCAAGGAGCACCTCAAGAAGCGCCCTTGCAGCCTCCGCATCTATGAAGTAGCCTGGTGTTTCACCCATGAGGCAAACTCCACGCATACCCCTCATCCTTCCCATTCCAAGGAGTAGTCCCGATGCACCTATTATACCTCCATCTGCAGAGCGAAGGATAACATCATGCTCTTTAAGGCTCTCAGCAAGTTCCATGTCCGTGGCTGCACCATAAACCCTTGCCTTTTCAACAGGCTGGCCTGTTGCAAGTCCCCCGAGGGTGTATATCCTCTCAACCCCGTAGCCCTCAACAAAGTCTAGTATCATGCCGCAGATCTCATACTGGCCCTCAGGTGAAAGGCCCTGGGTGTTCCCAACAAGTATTATATAATCCCTTTTATCCTCACCAGCCTCCCTGAGGTAGTAGAACTCGTTCTTCATGGGTTCAACTATGCCATTCTCATCTACCAGAACCTGTGGTGGGAATGATGGAGAGTAGAGTTCAGCGAATCTGACCGCCTGGAGTTCATCTATTATATGGTCAGCGGCGAGTTTCCCGACATGCCCTATCCCTGGAAGCGCCTCAATGAAAACCGGGCTGGAAAGTTCAACATCCTCCAGAATATTTATGGTTGTTTCCCTCATTTTATTCACCACTACTTCTCAAGTAAAACCTCTCTTTTGAGTCTTCTCCGGTATTCGCCATACCTGTCCTCAGGGGAAAATTTTGGGGGATAAACAACCCCTGTTGATCCGCCGCAGTGGGGGCATACATCCCTAAGGGTGTACTCCATGCATGAACGGCATCTTCTCATCTTCATGTCAGTTCACGGAGGAATTCTCCCTCTCCACCCTCTTTTTCCACTATATCTATGCACCTCTGGGCCGCTTCCTTGAGCTGTTTCTCGGCCTTGAGGTAATCTGTTGATTTCACTATCAGCCTGTACCTGGGGGCCCCGACGGCCTGGACGGTTATGCCCTCATCCTGGGCGGATTTAAGAGCCTTCCTGATTATTTCAACACCGTTGGGTGCATAGGACTTTATATCAACATATCCTGTGATCTGAACCTCAGGGGGTGTTATGTTACGTTTGGCCACCTCTGTTATGGCAGCGGCCCAGTCCTCTGGGACGCCCTCCTCCAGAAGTGCCTTTTCACCCTCCTCTGCAGCGGTTTCAAATGCGCCGTAGAGGTCGCCGAATATGTCCATGAGTTCGTATCCGACCTCCTCGTAGGCCGTGTCAAGGTCCTTTCCCAGGTCCTTTGCTGCCAGTTCAAGGAACTTTTCAGCCTTCTGCTCTATCTTCCAGGCCTGGATCTTCTTTGTACGCTGGTCCTCCCTTATCCTTTTCATGGAAACATCCACGTGCCCCTTCCTTGGGTTCACACGGAGGACCCTGGCGACTATCTTCTGGTTCTCCCTTACGAAGTCCCTTATATTCTTAACCCATCCAGAGGATACCTCGGATATGTGAATGAAAGCCTCCTTCCCTGGATATTCCTCCAGGGTTGCGAAGGCGCCGTAGTTGAGGACCTTGTGAACGGTCCCAACCACCAGTTCACCCTCTTCAGGCCATTCATTTTTTCTTCTTACCATGAAAAACACCTAGATTAATCCAGGACCTCTAGAATCTGGGCTTTGATCTTTGATTTTCCTCCTGTTGGCTCAACAAGTGTTTTACCGCAGATTATGCACTGGACGTATGATGCTGCCCTGTCAAAGACCACCTGCTGGTTACCGCAGTCCATACATTTAACCCGGAGAAAATTACCTTTCGTATTGTAGAACATCACACATATCACCCCTAGGCTACAAATTCAACTCTTCCAGCCCTGAAGGACCTTTTCTTGATGTGTGATTTTCCACATTCCTTGCATTTGAGCCTGAGGTCAAGCTTCTTGACGGGTTTGTTACCTGAGGGGAGTGGACGTGGGTAACCCCTGTAACCGGCTGTTACACGTCTGAACTGCCTCTGACCCCATTTGAGTTCACTTGCCTTTCTTCTCTTTGATTCAAGTACCTCGTGAACTGTGTGTTTTCTACAGTTTGGACAGTAAGTTCTTCTTTCCTTGGGAATCTTCATATCTAATCACCTCTTAAGTGAAAAAGTAAGCCTTTAAAATAACTGGAACTTTTTTTATACTGGGTTAGTATATCTCAAATCTCTATTTATACCTTTGTATGGAACCTTTCAGACAGACAGAAATGTGCCAGGAGAATGGTATTTATGAGTACCTTATCCTCCTGCCCTTCCTTGCATTTATAAACACATCTGCATTGAGCGATGGGAGTGTAACAATGTCCTGTGGTCGAAATGGGCCGTAAATTTTTTCATCGACCCCCATTATCCTTGCTGGCACCTCCTCAAATATCAGCACCGTCTCAATGCCTCCCCTATCATCCAGTGCATTGGCCCTGGTTTCAGGTTCCCGTGGTCTGGAATTTTTTTCCTTCCGCTTCTGGATAACTTCAGGTTCTGCACGGGGTTCCTTCTCTTTATCAAGTTCTATCGAAGGAATTATTTTCTCCCTGAATTCCCTCAGGGTCTCTATAAGTGAAAAGTAGAGTTCCTCCTCCTCGGGGGTCATGTTGAGGGGGGTTGTATCCTGGAGGTCAAACTGGGGTTTCCCGTTGAACAGGTGGTATGACCTCTGGACGTTCATCACTGCACTGTCTGTTATCTTGTGCTCCCTTCTCTCACATATCTCGGTGGCTATTCTCTGGGTGTCCCTTATAAGGTAGTGTTCCTTTGCAAAGGGGTCATTTCCAACCGCCTCGAGGAGATCCTCCAGGTAGCTGTGGACCCTCTCATAGAAGTCATCACCAACCCTTGCAAGACCGCTTTCAGTTCTTTCCTTTTTCTGAATCCTCCTCAGTTTCTGAAAGAATTCGTCCAACCCCATTCCTCACCAGCAGTTATTCCTCTGCCTCGATTCTTGGAGCAAGGAGGAAACTCAGCTCTCCCTCATTGCTGGCCATCTTCAGTGTTAGTTTAAGGGGCATGTCATCTCCAAGGTTGATGATTGCTGTCTCACTGAACTTATCGGCCTTGAGCATCTCCTTTATCTTGTCAAGTGAGTAAACACTCCTTGCAGGTTTACTTATCTTTTCACCATGGAGATATTCTATCTCGGCGTCTCCGAATTCTCCCTCAGCAGATGCCATGAAGCGATCCTCATCAACACGGAATGTTATCTTATCTGAGAATATGTCTATATCTGCTATTGAGTCCTTGAGGAGCTGGAATGGCACCTCAAATTCGTTCTCATACTGGATTTCAGGAGGACTTGGGGTTTCGTATTCAATGTCAATCAGCCTTATCTTGAAGGTCCTTACTGCCTCTCCCTCAAACTGGACTATAAGGTTCCCCTCATCGGTTGAGAGTATAACCCTGTCGTTTGACTTGGCCCTCTTGAGGACCTTCATGAGTTCCTCTGTATCCACGTTTATCTTCTCTGGTTCATCGCAGACATATTCATCGAAGAGTTCAGATTTCAGTTCAAGGTGCACGTATGTGATGTGGGACCTGTCAAGGGCGTCGAGACGCAGGCCTTCGGCACTGATCTGTATCTGAACCTCATCAACGATGGATGATATGGCATCGAAGCTCGTCCTTAAAATGTTAGGATCATTCAATTCTGCCTTGAACATTTTCGTCCTCCTTATCCTATATAGCTAGATATTGGGGTCATTCTTTATATATTATTCTTCCTCTTTTTCCTCTTCCCCTGTTTCAGCACTCTTAACCTGTTTATAGAGCCTTTCAAGGGGGGTCCTGCCTACGATGCTCTGTACCATCGAGGCGCCAAGCAGCAGGAGACCAGTGAGTATGAGGAATGCTGCAATGACTGTGTTCTCACCTGAGACAACGTTATCCACAACCCTCTCTGAGGATCCGATAATTGCGATTATTCCTGCGATTATAAGGACCGCTCCAAGGGCCATGGCTGAGTACCTGACTATGTCATCCCTGTACTTTATTATCAGTGTCACCGGGAATCCATGATCAGATTCATCATTCTGGATTTCTTCCCTTATCCTTGATATGAAACCCTTGAGGGAACTGGGTTCCTCTGGTTTTTCCTTGTTTTCAGCTCCGGAATCTTTGGTTCCGGTTTTTTCGGTGTTCATCGTGAACCGTCCTCAATCTTCAGAATCTAAAGCAGAGCACTTCATGCCTCAATCGTATTCCCTCCAGGTGTACTTGCAGCGGGTGCACCTGAAAAACCTTGTTTCAGATTCATCAGCCCTTCTTGTCTGCTGCAACCACCAGAAGGCCTCCATGTTACCGCATTTTGGGCATTCCACCCTTGTTGTTGGTAGTGTGCTCACATCATCTCCTGTGAATATGACGTTGTCCTTTGATTCAACTTCCTCTGAAAAGTTGTATTTGTCCTTGAGTTTATCTGTGATATCCTTTTCATAGCCACACTGACAGCTGAATTTTCCCTTCGCAGGAAACATTACAGCTCCGCACCTGGGACAGAACTCCATTTTCTTCCTCCTGATAAGAGAAACTAAATTTTTTGATTTTTAAAATTTTTCTGCAATGACACTTATAATTTTTTTGATTTAATTTACTCCATTCTGGTTTCTAATGGATTTTATGAAGTCATCAAGTATCCGTGAATGGTCAAATGCAAGGTTATCATAGGGTATATCATCAATATGAAACACCCTGGCTTCGGCAGCATCGGATCCTCCAACAGGTCTTCCTGAAGCAGCTGCTGTGAAGCAGATGCTCACGGTGTGCCCCCTGGGATCCCTTGAGGGGTCCGAGTATACGCCAAGAAGGCCCTCCAGTTCCACCTCAAGTCCGGTCTCCTCGAAGGCCTCCCTCCTTGCAGCTTCTTCCACTGTTTCCCCGTATTCAACGAATCCCCCTGGAATGGCCCATGAGCCCTCATATGGGGGTTTTCCCCTCCTTACAAGTACCAGGGTGTCCTCTGACAACCTTATTATCACATCCACTGTGAGTAGTGGTGTCCTCATATCAATACCTCATGCGCTGCCCCTTGACTCGCCCAGTTTAACCCCTGATGCAATGAGATGTGCCGCCCGGAGGGGCTCGGGAATGGAACTTCTGGTCGTTGAGAGCCTCACAATCTCAGCTGCATCCTCCGGGTCTATACCGGCAGTCTGTATGTAGACCGCCTCGGCGGATTCTACCCGGTGAATCTCCCCGGCGTCCTCTATCCTCTGCCACCTCTTCTCCCAGTCAGGGAATCTGTGCTTCAGGGCTCTCCTTATCCTCTCAAGGTCTGGGTATTTGCGTACAACCACTATGACAGGGAGTCCGGTTCTTGAGGATATCTCATTTATATCCGCCACGTTGAAGCCGCCGAAGGTGAGGCCGTCCAGCATTATAACCCTCAGCTGATTGAGGTGCCTTGAGCCATTCACCATTTCAACTATCTTCTCTGTGGCATCATCTCCATCCACCCTTATCTTCGTTGTGAGGACCCCGTCAAGCCAGTGCCCTCCCCTGAAGACCGTGCCCACGAGGAGCACGTCCTCGTCACTTCTGGGTGTGAATGGGGCGTCATCTATCCCGAGAATCCTTATCTCGGATTTTATCTGCCTGAAATTACGGTTCTCCATAAAAATAGTTAGGCTGACTCTATGAGTGACCTGAACTCATCGCATCTCTCAATTAGAGTCCCGGCTGCCCTAATGAGTGATTTCTTGGGGCTCCTTGCCCTTATGTAAAGCTGTGGTTCCCCCACTATGGGGTGGTCGATGGAGTAGGCCGCAGCCTTAACGGTTTCATCCTCCATCAGTATGCTCCTCAGTACATTGCAGAGGGTGTGTGTTTCGCCCTCGAATACTATCTCCATTTCATATCTCTTGTTAAGAATGATTTCCATTTTTCATTACCCCTTAACCTTCATAATTCGCTGATAGTTTCCTTTTTTCCCTGTTTTCACAGTTGGGACACCTCACCTCGTCCCTACCGTTCATCTCCATGAAGTGCCTGCACCTCGTGCACATGGCCTTTATGACACCCAGGTCACGGGATGAGGTCTGGAGGTCTATACCATCAAGGCCCATAACCTTCGTAACCCTTGCCTCCACTATATCCCCTATCCTGAAGGCCTCTGTAAGTTTAGAGAGGTAGCCCTTCTTTGCCTGTGAAACATGAACGCCCCCAACAAAGTAGGTTGCAAGGGCCCTCCTGTTACCCCTGATGCTGTGTATCCTCACAAGGGCCCTCTGGCCCCTCACATCTATTACCTCTCCAATAACCCTTGAGCCTGTCCTGAGGACGGGTGGTGTGCTGAACTTTGAGATTACCTTTATGCTCTTATTCCTATCATCCCTTGCCACCTCTCCAACAACAAGGGACTTTATTTCTCCATCGTCGTCGTAGGTCCCCTCTGAGGGAAGTACCTCTTCACTTACAGCTAAAAAGTCTCCGGGAAAAACGATGTCCCCAGATTTAACTTTCATCCATTCACCTCTTGAAGGTAAAAACAATACCTCATAGTTACAGTGGGTTATGATTACTTTCTGATTATATATATGCTTTTTGTATGATAAGTTGAGCGTTACTCACAGTGTATGGCTGTAAGATTGTTAACATGGTTTCTGCAGTGTCCAGTTAAACCGCCAGTGAAGATCTTCAGGAAAATATTATCTCATCGAGGACGTAATCCTCCCATTCCCTTTCACCAAGGGCTATCTCAAGTTCCGATGGGTTAAGGAGTGGCCTATCATAAATCTGTGAGTCGTCAATGGCAATCCTCGGGCAAGCTGTAACCACGAACGCCTCGATCTCCCTGAATGGCAGCAGTGCCTCTGGTGATACGTTTTCAAGTAGGAATATGAATGCATCCCTTCCAGCAGACTCCAGCTTCCTTTTTATCTCAAGGGCCAGTTTGAATCTCCTCTGCCCCTCCTTTGATGAAACTATTATCCCCCACCTCCCGGCGGAGGAGGCCCTGTTTATCCTTGCGAATCTGATCCTGAGGACCCTATCTGCGAATTCATCCACTCTCCTTACTTCACCATGGTAGGGGTCAGCCACCACAACATCACTTCCTGTTAAAAGTTTTATGCCCAGCGGATGGAAGTTTCCGCTTCCAATGAAGAGGTATGCGTCTGCATCGGTATTCCTGATGGCTGAAAAGTTACACCCGAGTACCTGGCCCTCGGCGGTGTTTACCCCTGAGCCCTTAACAACCTCAAAGCCCCTCTCCTCAAGGAAGGACGCTGCCTCATCAAGGAAGTGGAGGTGCTGTGCGGTTGTTGCAAGGCCCACCCTTTCGTGGCCATCCAGGAGACGGGCAGCATCCTCCAGGACCCCCCTTACATCAACCCCTGAACGGGCCTCGATGAATATGACGGGCACCTCATAGTGAATGGAAAATGGTGTGTGCCCGTAGTGGATTATTAGATCAACCATACCCTTCATCTTCCTGTCTGAAACATCACATGCACCAAAGCATGGGTCTGCAGATATAACAGCTGTCGCATCCGTTTCTGATTCTATAGTCTCTGCAAGTTCAACAGCCCTTGTTTTAAGTCCCTCAGGAAATTGGAGTCCAACAACATCTGCTTTGAGGCGCTTTATTTCCCTGATAACCCTTTCTGTTTCAAGATCATAGAGTGACATTTAATCATTCAGCCCCCATCAGGGATGTCCTCAACGGTGACCCGCCCGTCCACAACATCCACCTTCACAAGGCTCCTTACAGTGAACCCTGTCCTCTCCTTCACCACCCTTGAGCCCTCACCCTTATCTATGACGGTTACAACGTCCACAACATCCACTTCCATCTCCCTGAGGGCCTCGAGGACAGCCAGCAGTGTTCCGCCGGTACTCACTACGTCATCTATTACCATTACACGGTCTTCCCCATCAACACCGTTTATGTAAAGTTCTCCCTCACTGTAACCTGTCATCTGATGGACCGCAACCTCCCCGGGGAGGCCGTACCTCCTTTTTCTTACAACAACAAATGGAATGCGGGTTTTGAGTGATAGCACCGTGGCATGGTGTATACCCATGGCCTCAATGCACACTATCTTATCCACACTGGCAGGATCAGGGTTGAATCTTCTCACTATTTCATCAGCAATTTCCTCAAGGAGTTCAGGCTCTGTGAGTGGTATCCCATCAGTTACAGGGTTAACAAAGTAGTCATACTCCCCCTTCTTTATTACAGGGGAATTTCTGAGGCTTTCCTTTAGTTTATCAAGCATTTTTCAATCACCCGTTATTGTCTGTGAACAGTGATCATGACCTGACTGTTTCAGTGTATCCACATCGGCACAGGATACCCTTTATAAAGGATCTTAATATATAAGTTAGCCCCAACAATAGTTAATGATTACTGATCACTGCAGGTGAAACTATGCTTGGAAATCTGGGCAGGAGTCTCAGTAAAACAATGAAAAAACTGGCAGGGATGACCATAGTTGATGAGGAGGTCGTGAAGGAGGTCATTAAGGATATACAGAGGGCCCTGATCCAGTCTGACGTTAACATAAAACTTGTATTCAATCTTTCAAAATCAATAGAGGAGCGGGCTCTTAACGAGGAGCCCCCAAAGGGGATAACACCCAAGGAGCACATCATAAGCATAGTCTACGAGGAAATGGTTAAGCTCCTTGGTGAAAGGTCCCATGAATTAAAGATAGAGGAAAAACCCTACAGGATACTCTTCCTGGGGCTCCAGGGGAGCGGTAAAACAACAACCATCGGTAAACTTGCAAGGTACCTGCGTAAGAAGGGTTTCACCGTGGGTGTGGTCTGTACAGACACCTGGAGACCCGCGGCCTTTGAACAGCTGAAGCAGTACACAGAGGGCCAGGATATCAGTGTCTACGGGGACCCTGAAAACAAAAACGCCCTTGACCTTGCAGAGAAGGGACTTGAAAGGTTTCAGAAAAAGGATGTTATCATATTCGACACCGCAGGAAGGCACAAGGAGGAGAAAGACCTCCTCAGGGAGATGGAGGAACTCTCGGCCATCATTAAACCCCATGAGGCCATACTCGTAATCGATGGGACAATCGGCCAGCAGGCGAGGGAACAGGCCCTGGCATTCAGGGAGGCCACAGATATCGGGTCAATAATCGTTACAAAGCTTGATGGGTCAGCAAAGGGTGGAGGTGCCCTCTCAGCTGTTGCAGAGATTGGTGCCCCCATCAGGTTCATAGGTACCGGGGAGCGAATAGATGACCTGGAGGTCTTCGACCCTGAAAGGTTCATATCAAGGCTTCTTGGAATGGGGGACCTCAAAAGCCTCCTTGAAAAGGTTGAGGAGGTCTCAGAGGAGGAAATTGCTGAGGAATCCCTTGACGCCATACTATCCGGGAAGTTCACACTGAAGGATATGAGGGTCCAGTTTGAGATGATGGGCAAGATGGGGCCCCTGCAGCAGGTCATGAATATGCTCCCGGGTGTCGGGAAACTCCCCAAGGACGCCACAAAGATGACCGAGGAGACCATAAGGAAGTACCTTATCATAATGGACTCCATGACAGATGAGGAACTGGAAAAACCCGACATAATCAAGCAATCCCGGATCCGGAGAATATCAAGGGGGTCAGGTACCCGGAACGAGGACGTCAAGGAACTTTTAAAGTACTACAGGGTCACCAGGAAGGCCATGAAGGGACTTGGCAGGAGAAAAATGGGTGGCCCCATGGGCCAGCTCATAAGGCAGTTCATGAGGTAGATCTGATTTAGACCAGGAGAATGAAAATGGACGTTCAGGAAAGACTTGATGTCATCTTGGATATCACAGACTCAAAAATATGTCCCCACTGCCTTGGAAGACGTTTTTCTGATGTCATGGAGGGGCCTGGAAACCGCCTTAGGGGTGAAAGGCTTGTTGAAAAATTTTCACTCCATCTGGAAGGCCCCTGCCTGGTATGTGGCGATGTGTTTGAGAGGCTCGATGAGGCTGCCCTGAGTGTCAGGGAGAAGGTGGATGACCTCAACCTGGAGTACTCATCGGTACTTGTGGGTACAAGGCTCCCTGATGATGTGCTCAGAATTGATGAAGAGATAAACAGGCGCCTTGGAATCAAGGTGGAGGGTATCAAAAGGGAGGTGAACCGTGAACTCGGAAAAAGGGTCACTTCAATCCTCTGCTGCGCTGCGGACTTTGAATCACCTGACCTTGTAATAACTGTTGATCTGAGGGGGCAAATAAGGGTCCATGTTCAGATAAACCCCATCTTCATTGAGGGACGATACCGTAAACTTGTCCGTGGTATACCACAGACAAAATGGCCCTGCAGGAGCTGCCGCGGGAGGGGGTGCAGCAGGTGCGATTATACAGGTAAAATGTACCCCACATCTGTGGAGGAACTCATATCAGAACCGGTACTCGAGGCGACAGGGGGAAGTGACAGTAAGTTCCATGGCTCCGGCAGGGAGGATGTGGATGTGCGGATGCTTGGAACCGGAAGACCCTTCGTGCTGGAGATAAAGGAGCCGGCAATCCGCACACCAGATCTAAGGGCACTGGAGGATGAGATAAACAGAAGAGCCAGGGGCATGGTTGAGGTGGCTGATCTAAGGTTCTCCTCAAGGAACAGAAAGGTGGAACTGAAGGAGTTATCAAGGAAAAAATACAAGGTCTACCGTGCCATTGTTGAACTCAAAGGTGCCGTGTCTGATGAGAACCTGGTAAAGCTTGAGAAACTTGACCTGATAAGGCAGCGGACCCCTCTGAGGGTTTCACACAGAAGGGCCGACAGGATCAGAAAACGCAGGGTCCTTGACATATCCTGGAAACGCCTTGACGATCAACTGGAACTCATAATAAAGGCTGAGGGTGGACTGTACATAAAGGAACTGATCTCAGGGGACTCGGGCCGTACAGAACCCAGCGTGAGCAGCATCCTGGGTGTACCTGCAAGGTGCGCCAGCCTTGATGTCCTTGAGGTCGGAGAGGCCACATGATGATCCATATGACCCAGGAGACAAGCCTGATGATGATCTCCCCCTTAACCTGAGAGACCCCCTGCCCTGAGGAAAAATATATATCTATGGAAATGTTAAATACAGAACTTATAAGTTTAGATGTCTGATTCTTGTAAGGTTTTAATGACTGTTACAAGCCATCACAGGCTTTTTATGGAGGTTAAAAAATGAGAAGATCAAGAGGTTTCAGAAGTAAAACAAGACACAAGCTTCAGAAGGTTAAAAGACCTGGAAGATCAAACCCGATAACAAGGAAGATCCAGAGCTTCAGTGAGGGTGACCTTGTACACATAATAATAGATCCAAGCATCCACCGGGGCCAGCCCCACCCCCGCTTCCATGGTAAAACAGGCCGTGTTGCAGGGATGATGGGAAGATCATATGTCGTGTCCATAAGGGATGGTAACAAGGAGAAACAGCTTGTGGTGAGGCCAGAGCACCTTCAGATGCAAGAGTGATTCCCATGATAGGGAAAAAGGTTCTGGAAAGTGAACCTGTTTCAATGGCAGAGGTTAAGAAGATACTTGAAAAATTTGGGGAAGAACATGAGCTCACCTACGAGCAGAACCTTGTCCTTGACCATGTAACCCGCTTTTCAAGGCTTGACCCTGAAACCAGCAGGAGCCTCATTGAGGAACTGATGGGTATCCCCAACATAAAGAGGAGGCATGCTGTCAAGATCGCAGATATCATGCCTGTGGACCTATCTGACCTCCGTTTAATCTTTGCCAAGGAAAGGGTCCCCATAAAGGCAGAGGACCTGCCAGGCATACTCGAGGTAATAGATAAATACCGGGTCGAATAAAAATAATATCTGACCTGAAAAATTAGAGTATGTGATTTCATGGAAGAGTACGCTATCATACTGGATTACCTTCCACTTGGTTACGTGAGTGAAGGTTTCGGTACATTCAAGAAGAGGCCTGTTGCCCAGGCTCTGGGAAAGGACGAGTTCACCCTCCTTGAGTTAACACCCAGGCCAGATGTTGACCTTGAGATTCATGAGGAGGTCTACATAGGTAAGGGTAAGAGGGATAAGATAGCCAAGATCAACAGGAGACTCCGGCACAATGAACTCACGGCCACAGCCAGGGTTGAACTGCCCTACGTCATTGAGGAAATAATAAAGTCCAACGAGGACAGGTTCGTGCGTTTCTTCAATGAGGCGGGCCCCATAAGCACCAGGCTTCATCAGCTTGAACTTCTTCCAGGAATCGGTAAAAAGCATATGTGGGATATCCTGAAGGCCCGTGAGGAAAAGCCCTTTGAGAGTTTTGAGGACATAAAGAACAGGGTCCCCATGCTATCAGACCCTGTTAAACTCATCGTCAGGAGGGTCCTCATGGAACTGGACGTTGAGGGCGCCAAGCGGGGAAAAAGGAAGTACACAATATTCACAAGACCTCCCCAGAAGAAGAGGGACTGATTTTAACCCAATAACCAATTTATTTTATGACGGGACTCTACAGAGAGACAAGGGACGTTCTGAGGAAGTACGGTGTCAGGCTCAGAAGGAGTCTGGGGCAGAATTACCTTGTTGATGACGGCAAGAGGCAGCGCATACTGGGATATGCCGATCTGGGGCCCGATGATCATGTCCTGGAGATAGGGGCCGGCATAGGTACACTGACACTCCCCATGGCGGAACTTGCAGGTCATGTCACCGCAATTGAGAGCGACCCATTCATTGCAGAGATCCTTGCCGATAGAATAAAAGGGGACAATGTGGATATCATTGTCGGCGACGCCCTTAAGGTTGATTTTCCCGACTTCAACAAGGTGGTATCCAACCTGCCCTACCAGATATCGTCCCCTGTAACCTTCAGGCTTCTGAGGCATGAATTTGAGCTGGGAGTCCTCATGTACCAGAAGGAGTTTGCTGCAAGGATGGTTGCAGAACCGGGTGCACGGGATTACTCAAGGCTCTCTGTAATGCTGCACTTCCTTGCAGAGGTCCAGATAGTTGATTACCTAAAACCGGGCTGCTTCTTCCCTAGGCCCCGTGTTGACTCTGCAGTTGTGACTTTAAGGCCCACGGGGTTCAGGCTACCGGCACTTTTTGAGGATGTGTGCCGTGCCCTCTTTCAGCACAGAAAGAAAAAACCTCCAAGTCACTCAGGGAGTCTTTCCACGAGATAAAGGCCGACCTGGACTTCAATGATGTCATGGATGTTCTTCCATCTGAGATACTTGAGAAGAGGGTCTTTCAGCTGAAGCCAGAGGAGATACTTGAAATAGCAGAACGCATGGGGGAACTCTCAGCGTCCTCATGATCACCAGGGCCCCCTCTGAAGTGCAGTCCACTATAGAAAAATATAAATATTATGTAAACTATTTTTTACATGGTGGTTGTTTTGATAATAGCAAGACCCGAATGGTTTGGAAGAAGAAAGTATGGTGGCTGGGGGGTTTCAGTTAAAACCTGGCAGGGCGCTGCATATCTGGCATCCGTGCTTCTAATCCTTGTAGCGGTCCAGCTCCTGCCCCTCAGCACCATGGCAAGAATATATGTGACGGCCGCATGGCTGGTATTCCTCTTCCTTGACATGTTTGATGTTATGTGGAAGGTCAGGAGGGATGAAAGGGAATACATCCACGAGGCAGTAGCCGAGAGAAACGCGGCCTGGGCCATGATGCCAGTCCTTGTGGTGGGAATATTCATCCAGCTCATCTCAAGTTCTCTTAGGGGTGAGCCCTACGTGGATCCAGTCCCTGTGATTGCACTGGTTGCAGGGGTTATCGCCAAATCAGTGACAAACTATCGCCTGGAGAGGGAAAATTGAAAACCCGGATAAGGGAATACAGAAATAAACTTGGATTGACCCAGGAGGAACTGGCAGAGATGGTGGGGGTTACAAGGCAGACCATAATAGCCCTTGAGAGGGGGCGCTACAACCCCTCCCTCATCCTCGCCCACAGGGTCACAAGGGCCCTCGGGGGGGAGCACATAGAGGACATATTCCTCCTTGATGAGGATGGTTGAAATGATAAGGTACGGTGATCTGAAAATCGAAACATGCAGGGACGTATATGAGCCTGCAGAGGACACCTTCCTCCTTGCAGATAACCTCGATGTTGGAGAGGGTGAAAGGGTCCTTGAAATAGGCACCGGTACGGGACTGGTTGCCATAAAGGCCTCAGAGAAGGCCGATGTGACTGCAACAGATATAAATCCCTCTGCAGTTGAATGTGCCAGGAAAAACGCTGCCCTGAATGGTTGCAGGTTAAGGGTACTCCAGGGCGACCTCTTTGATCCTGTGAGGGGTGAGAAATTCGATGTTATACTCTTCAACACCCCCTACCTCCCTATGGGTGAAGATGATCTCACAGAGGACCCCATAGATCTTGCCTGGAATGGAGGACCCGACGGAAGGAGGGTTATAGACCGCTTCCTTGATGGGGTGGCCGAACACCTCAAGCCCGGTGGAAGAGTCCAGCTTGTTCAATCCTCACTCTCAGACACCAGTAGGACACTTGAAAGGCTCCAGAGTCTTGGTTTTGATGCAGAGGTTGCTGCGAGCGAAAGGTACTTCTTTGAGGAGATAGTCCTCATAAGGGCCGTTATGAAAGCTAGGGATCCCTTATGAGTATCCCATCGAACACAAGTACAGAATCGCCCTCCATGTAGGCTCCCAGCTCTGTACCATCCTGGTAGACATCTATTTTCAGTTCACCTCCAGGTAGATGCACCAGGACGCTGTCATCCAGTTTTTCAAGTTTAACCCCTGCAATAACACTGGCTGTGGCCCCTGTTCCACAGGCCATTGTTGGCCCGGCGCCCCTCTCCCAGGTTACCATTATGATCTCAGATGGATCAACCACCTCAACAAAGTGCACGTTGATCCTCTCAGGGAAGAGGGGGTGATTTTCTATTGCGGGTCCAAGCCGCTCCAGGTCCACCGATTCGGCATCATCCACAAATATCACCGCATGGGGGTTCCCTACGCTCAGGGCTGTGAGTTTGATATCCTCACCCTCAACCGGGAGGAAACGGTCTATGAACTCGCATTCCCCCACATCCATGGGTATCTGGTCTGTCTTGAATGTTGCTGTGCCCATATCAACCCTTGAGGAGACCACTGAACCATCATCCCCAATCTCAAGCTCCACGGTTTTGATGCCTGCAAGGGTTTCAACGTCAAGTTTTCTCTTTCTCACAATGGCATTGTCGTATACAAACTTTGAGAAGCACCTTATTCCGTTACCGCACATCTCTGCCTCGCTTCCATCGGCATTGAATATCCTGAACCTTATATCCCCATCACCAGCTGCTGGCTGGACAAATATGACACCATCGGCCCCAACAGAGAATCCCCTGGTGCAGACCTCACTGACGAATTCAGGCTTTTTATCCTCGGGTATGCACTCCCTGGTGCTCTCATCTATAACCACATAGTCATTTCCAAGTCCATGCATCTTGGAGAACATTATCATCCTCGTCATTCTATCTACCTCTTAAGAAGCCTTGCAGGTATGGTCTGTCCTGATAGGAGATCAGCGAATGTCTCCCTCCTCCTCACAACCTCCGCCTCGCCATCCCTTACAAGCACCTCAGCCGGTCGTGGGCGGGAGTTGTACTGGGAGGCCATTGAGAAGGAGTAGGCACCTGCATTCATGATGGCAAGGATGTCACCCTCATTGACCTCAGGCATGGGCCTGTCCCTTGCAAATAGGTCCCCTGATTCACACACATTCCCTGCTATGTCTATCTTTCCTGAGGGCCCAGCAAGGGGCCTGTCTGCAACCAGGATGTGGTGGTAGGAGCCATACATGGCAGGCCTCAGCAGTGTGTTGAAGCCTGCGTCAACCCCTGCGAATTTCCTGTAGCTCTCCTTTACTGTGTTAACGCGTGTTAGGAGATATGATGCATCCCCAACTATGTACCTTCCAGGCTCAAGGCACATCACAGGCTTTCCAAGGCCATAATCAGATAGTTTATCCTTGAAGAGGCCCGTTATCCTTGATGCGAATTCATCGATGTCCAGTGGCTCCTCATCTGGAGTGTAGGGTATGCCCAGGCCTCCACCGAAGTCTATGAATTCAAATTCGACCCCTGTCTCCCCATGAACCCTTCCTGCGATATCCATCAGGGACTCAACTGCCAGCATGAAGGGCTCCGGGTCAAGTATCCCTGACCCTATATGGGCATGTATACCCACCGGCTTAAGGCCAAGGTCAAGTGCGAGACTGTAAACCTCGGGGGCCTCGCTTTCCATGATACCGAACTTGCTCATCTCCCCGCCGGTGATGCAGTGCTCATGGTGGCCTGCACCCACAAGGGGGTTGACCCTGAATGATACCTCAAGTCCCTCAGGGGCCATCTCCGCCAGCCTCAGAAGCTGTGACCTTGAATCAATATTGATCCTCACACCCGCTTCAAGTGCAAACTGCAGCTCATCATCCCTCACATTGTTGCCGGTGTAGAGGATCCTTTCAGGGTCAAAGCCCGCCATGAGGGCGGTGTAGATCTCCCCTGGAGACACGGCATCGATTCCACTGCCCTCCTCCTCCAGTATCCTCATAACCGCGAGGTTGGTGTTGGCCTTGCAGGCGTAGAATACCTGGAAATCTGAATAGTTCCTGGAGAATGCCCTGTGGAGCCTTTTGTAATTGTCCCTTATTCTCATCTCATCGATGACATAGAGTGGGGTGCCGTATTCATCTGCCAGTTCAACTGCATCGGCACCCCCAATCACAAGGTGTCCCTTATCGTTAACCTCAATATCAGAAAACATAATGGATGATCCTCCCAGATTAATTAATGAATCAATCAAATCTTTCATTCAACTGACTAATAAAAGTTCGTGGGATGTGAAAATATGAAACCATTCATACCGGTCGTTAGGGCCCTTATAAGGGGTGATGATGGTGTTCTCATTCTGAAAAGATCCCGTGATTCGGCAACAAACCCCTCAATGTGGGAGCTTCCCGGTGGAAAACCTGATGGTGGTGAAACACTTGATGAGGCACTATCACGGGAAGTCCATGAGGAGACAGGCCTCGAAATCAGGCCCATGCATGTTTTGGGTGCATTTGAGCAGGTTTTCCCGGAGAAGGTATCGGTCAACATTATCTTCTCTACTGAGTTTAGAGGGGGCGTTCCGAAAATCAGCAGCGAACACGAGGACTGGTGCTGGTTCACTGGTGGTGAAATGGACTTTTCACCCTGGCTCCGCGAATTTAAAAATAAAAATCCATGGCTTTTTGAGCACCCCAAAACTCGATGACGCCCCTTAAACCATGAATCTTACTGAAACTAGGAGATGACCTGTCCGAGGACATCGACCGCTGCGTCTATCTCCTCCTTCTTTATGACAAGTGGAGGAACCAGCCTTATCACGTTACCCGCAGTGCAGTTTATAAGCACACCCATCTCCCTTGCCTCGTCAACGACCCTGCTGCAGTCGCCATCAAGTTCTATCCCGATCATGAGGCCCACGCCACGGATGTCCCTCACAGAATCACAGCCCTGCAGAACCCGCCTGAGCCTTGCCATGAAATAGGAACCCATCTTGGCCGCCCTCTCAGGTAGCTTCTCATCCAGCAAAACCTCAATGGTTGCTATGGCAGCTGCACACCCCAGCGGGTTCCCCCCGAATGTTGATCCATGGTCCCCTGGTTTGAATGCCGATGCAACCCTTTCATCTGCAAGCACGGCGCCTATGGGGTATCCTCCACCCATGGCCTTTGCAACCGTGGTGATGTCAGGTCGCACATCAAACAGCTCCGATGCAAACATGGCGCCGGTCCTTCCAAACCCTGTCTGCACCTCATCGAGTATGAGGAGAACATCATTCTGCCTTGCAAGTTCCCCCACGTCCCGCAGGTAGCCCTCAGGGGGGACTATAACCCCGCCCTCACCCTGCACGGGTTCAAGTATTATGGCTGCCGTGTCATCACCTATGGCATCTGCCATTGCCCCCAGGTCACCGTAGGGGACATGTTTGAATCCCTCTGGCAGTGGCCTGAATGGTTCGCTGTACTTCTTCTGTCCCGTGGCGGTTACAGTTGCAAGGGTCCTTCCATGGAAGGAGTTCTCCGTGGCTATTATCTCGGATTTTCCTGTGAACTTTCTCGCAAGTTTTATGGCCCCCTCATTTGCCTCAGCACCGCTGTTTGCAAAGAAAACCCTGTCATGGGGGGATATACCTGTGAGGAGCTTTGCAAGTTCCGCCTGCTCCCTGGTATAGTATATGTTGGATGAGTGGATGAGCCTCTGGGCCTGGTGACAGATTGCAAGTGCAACCTTTGGGTGGGCATGTCCAATGCTGTTAACAGCAACACCAGCAAAGCAGTCAATGTAGGAGTTACCATCAATATCCCATACAGTGGCGCCCTTGCCATGGGAGAGCACAATGGGCTGCCGCGTGTAGGTCTGCATGATAAATTTTTTTTCAAGTTCAATTACTTCCTCTGAATCCATGATATCACCGAAACATGTGGTGGACTTATATTAATCTTGAACCTAAATGGATAATAAATATGTATGTTATGGTGGTTAAATGAAAAGGGCTGTTATTGAAACCTTTAAGGGAGAAATAGAGCTCATCCTCTTCCCTGAGGATGCCCCGAATACAGTTGCCAATTTTGAGAAACTTGCAAACACCGGCTTCTATGATGGACTCACATTCCACCGGGTAATACCTGACTTTGTGATTCAGGGTGGCTGCCCGGTGGGTGATGGTACCGGTGGGCCAGGTTACACCATAAAGTGTGAGATAAATCCCAATAAACACGTGAAGGGGGCCCTTTCAATGGCCCATGCAGGGAGGGACACCGGTGGTAGTCAGTTCTTCATAACACTCTCCCCCCAGCCTCACCTTGATGGGGTTCACACCGTCTTTGGGCGGGTTGTGAAGGGCATGGATGTTGTTGAATCAATAGAGAGGGGCGACCGGATGCTGAAGGTCAGGGTCTACGACGAATGAGAATTCCATTTTCGATTTCATTGATGATTAGGATGAAGACATCTAGGTCAGGGTCTACGACGAATGAGAATTCCCTAGAGGGTTCTATCTGAGGGGTATCTCGCCACGGTAGAACCTTCTAAGGACCCCTGCGTAGGCCTCTGCGATCTTCTCAGCCACCCTGAGGTGACCCTCATTGTAATTTTCAGGGGGATCCGCTGCCACTATCTGCCCTAGGATCCCCTCATCATCCTTCACTGCCAGAGATAGGAACCTTGAAACCTTTATGTGTCCCTCAGGTATCCCATGGGCTGCAGGGTGTCCCGCCGGGTTGTTGGTGAAGAATGACTCCCCTGTATCAAGGGAGTACCCGAGGAGGCCGCCGTACCTCCCGCTTTTTGGGAGCCTGAACCTTGCCTCGCCCATCTCCTCATAGTAACTGCAGTAGTCTGTCAGGTGGGAGAACCTTATACCCACACTGTCCCCATTTTCAGGGTCAACGTAGGCGACATAGCAGTACCTGCTTCCTGTTCTCATTTTTATTTCATCAAAGACAATATCAGAGGCTTCCTTAACAGACGAGACAGATTCAAGTTTTTCCCTCAGATCATTCATCATGGCCCTCCAGTGACCTTATATACCTGTAGAATGGGTGCCCTGGTCGAACCCTGTCCAGGACCCTGCCCCGCACCTCATAAAGGGGGTACCTTCCCCCACCGGTTATGACAGCGGCACCATCCAGTCCCTCAACCCTGAGGATCCTGGAGCCAACCATGACTTCATGGCCCATCCTGAGGCCAGAGGTGCTATCCCTGATGATTATGTATCCCCCCTTATCCCTGATTATCTTAATGGTGGGCTTCTCAGTTTTCTCCCTGATCCTTAAGAGTACACCTTCATGATAAGTCTCGCCGAGGACCTTTACCTGTTCTGTGAGTTCCTCCTCAAGGGCCGATCTGAGACGCATCCATGCCTCAACCTCCCTGCAGCCTATCCTGTCCCTTGTTGACCGCTGGGGGCACTTCCAGCAGTATTTTTCATCCAGGACCCTTCTGAGTTCCCTGAAAGATTTCCCTGCGGCCCTCCTGAATTCATCAATAACATCCTTCATCTTAAAGTTCCCGGGCACAGGTTGCCCTTCATCATTAACCCCTGAGTTTTTCAAGTAGCCCTGACCTCCTTGCGTGGTTGAAGAGGTAGAGCTGGACGTAACCAGCCATTTCACCGTACTCTCGGGCTGCAAATTCAGCAATTTCCCTGGCACTGAAGTTTCTATCAGGGTACATGTGGTTCATTATCCTTCTCACCCAAACATCAACAGGGAAGGCCTCAGTTTTCCTGAACCCATAGAGTAGTATGCAGTCAGCCACCTTCGGTCCGACCCCTGGCAGTTCAAGGAGGACCTCCCTGGCATCCTGGTAGTCCATCCTGTGGATTTTGCTGATATCAAGTTCCTCAGAGAGTATCCTTGAGGTCTCCCTTATGTAGGGGGCCCTGTAGCCCACCCCGCATGATCTGAGGTCAGTGAACCTGAAATCATCGGGTAGTTTATCCTCGCGCCTCTGAAGGTCCTCAAGTGATTCCTCCTCAACTCCTGCAAGGGTGGCAGGAGATGGGAAGGTGTAGAACCGCTCCCCCCTGAATACGTGGCAGTCACCCCATCCCCTTTTGATATCATCCACTGCCCTCGTCCATCTCTTAATGGAGCAGTTGGCGGAGGCTATGGATGAGATTATGCACTCAAATGGATCCTTTGCAAGGAATAGCCTCAGCCCCCTTGATGATTGAATGGTGTCTGAGAGCCCCTTATCCTCAAGAAAAGTGTATAAATCTTCAATTTCAAATTTAAGGTCGAATATATACTCTATCTTCTTCTTTAAAGGTTTTCTGGGGACGTCAGAGTAGGGGTTCACCCGGAGGACTTCATCCTCAACCCTCACCTCCACAGGGCAGGGCACTCCCCCGATTATGAGGAGCTCCCTGAAGGCGCCATCAACCCTTTTCCATGGTGGCTGGGATGTCTGGCCGCTCTCCTGGGTCAGTTCAAGGTCAAATTCCCTTACAGGTATATTCATGTATAGTTTAACCCCGCTTTTCCTGTAGCCTGACCGGGATACCCCTTGAATGAAGGTACTCCTTCACAGCGGGGACCGGATACTCGTTGAAGTGGAATATGCTTGCAGCGAGGGCCGCGTCTGCCTTTCCATCTGTGAAGGCCTCGTATATGTGCTGGGGGTTTCCCACCCCCCCTGATGCTATGACAGGTATGTCCAGGTTCTCGCTCATGGTCCTTGTGAGTGGAATGTCATAGCCCTCCTTTGTGCCGTCGCGGTCCATGGATGTGAGTAGTATCTCCCCTGCCCCCCTGTCCTGGCACTCCATTGCCCAGTTTATAGCGTCTATCCCTGTGAACTCCCTTCCACCGTATATGCTGCACTCGTACCAGCAGTAGCCGTCATCAACTTCTATTATGAACCTCTCATCTGATTCCCGGGGGTTTTCAATGTATCTCCTCTTGGCATCTATTGCAACGACACATGCCTGGGACCCCACGAGTTTTGATGCCTCACTGATGAGTTCAGGGTTTTTGATTGCCGCCGTGTTTGTTGAGCACTTATCTGCGCCGGCCTTCAGCATCTTAACGTAGTCCTCTGGTTTCCTTACGCCTCCCCCCACACATATGGGCACGAAGACGTTCTCGGTGGTTGCCTCTATCACATGGGTCATGGTCTCCCTTCTCTCATGGGATGCTGTTATGTCAAGGAAGACTATCTCATCGGCACCATCCTCGTAGTAGCGGGTTGCGAGTTCCACAGGGTCCCCCGCATATCTTATCCTCTTGAATTCAACGCCCTTCACGACTCTGCCATGAGGCACCTGGAGGTCGCAGTCAAGACATGGTATTATCCTCTTTGCAAGCATTTCAATCGCCACTGGCCCATTAAGATTCCTGAAACTTTATGTATATCTAAAGGGTACCCTCTATAAATCTGTGGTGGTGTACGGCTATGAGAAAATATTTAAATGTTTAAGTTTAAATAGAGAAGTGTCTGTAGGGCCCGTAGTCTAGCCTGGAATATGACGTGGGACTTCGGATCCCAAGGTCGGGGGTTCAAATCCCCCCGGGTCCGTATTTCATCTGGTTCTGACGTTATACCTGTTAATTATAAACTCATAAGGTCGTCTATTCCATTTTACAGCCCCATTCATAGGGTATCAAGTCATTATCATTAGGGTCCAGCCGTCTTTCATCAACGTTTTCAGGATCATATAGAAGGGACGGCATGCCTATGACCACAGCAATATCTGTACCAATATTCTTTGTTCCATGAAATATCCCTGGAGGTATGTAAACAGCTCTTGGGTATCTTTCGCCCATAAAGATTTCATTTATTATACCTAGGTGGGTGAATCCCTGCGGTAGTCATAAAGAGCCAGTTTAACCATTCCATGCACACAGATCAGACGATCTTGTTGCCTGGAATGTATGTGCCACCCTTTAACCATCCCCGGATATGAGTAAGATGCTATTATCTGTTTTATATCCGCCGCTTTCATTCCATGATCATCCAGACGCATTAGCTCTATAAGAAACCCTCTTTCATCTGAAAATGTCACGAGGTCCTTTATCACCACCCCTTCAATGGGTCTCTCACCATTAAATCCTGGCATTTTCTGCACGCGGGGTTTATCCATTTCTTCAAATGTCTTCATGGACTTTCCTCCTTATACATCCATGAAAGGGGATCCTTCCCATCGGGGAACATTGCACCATAAGGTTCAAAATATTTAAGATCCGTTACTGTGCAGAAATGCATCCCCCTATCCGATTCTACCATCATCAATGGTCTGGCTGCTTCTGTATCCCATGAACCATCATTCCTGTTGTATATACGATCATCGACCTCCAGATGCACAACCTTACCTACTATCAGTAGATATGGTACCTCCATGTAGGTATCCTCATAAATTCTGTGAAGTTCGCATTCCATCCATGCATAGCATCCCCTGATTCCCGGCACTGTCACCTTTGCTGATGGTTTCTCTTCAAGACCAGCCAGTTCAAATTCATCAATCTCTGGGGGAACATGGGATGCTGTGGGGATTACTTTCTCAACCATGTCTGCACCTGGCAGATTTATAACAAACTCCTCTGTCTCCATTATGTTCACATATGTATCCCTCATCTTAGCTGATGCCACACAGATAAGGTCAAATGGCCTGAGAATGGGCATCAGACATGAATAGGGGGCTATATTTCTTATACCCTCACCACTCACGGTTGATATGAATGCTACCGGAAGTGGTATTAATGATTCCCTCTTAAAATTTTTTAATATCATATAATCACCGTATTCTATATTAATTTAATAAATATATAAGGCTTTCAGTGTTATATAATTCCTAAATAATCGAACAGCCCTGTGGAAAAACCAGCCCCAGAAACCTAAGAAGAAGATCCAGACAACCAGCAACACAGAAAACAT
Source organism: Methanothermobacter sp. DP (assembly GCF_026692625.1). Taxonomy (NCBI): domain Archaea; kingdom Methanobacteriati; phylum Methanobacteriota; class Methanobacteria; order Methanobacteriales; family Methanobacteriaceae; genus Methanothermobacter; species Methanothermobacter sp. DP. The sequence goes on from NZ_CP113501.1 coordinate 1,402,669, forward strand.
CAGAACATCAAGCAAGGAGAAAATGCAGAACATCAAAGGTAAATGCTGGCAGTTTGTGGGTGGTATTTTATGAAGGGTCTTCTGGGCCTATTATACGGTCTATGGTCTGATTCAGTGGTATGGCGATAATATCAACCCGGGGTTTAAGAGGAGGTATGTCCAGGCATACCGGTGGGTTCACAGGTACCATCTCGACAGATAATAGATAAATGGTGGGTTTTAATGAAATCAGAGGAGAGTTATTTTGTAAGTATGGCTGGAATGGTGATTGTTTTCATATCAACACTTCTCATCCTATTCTCAGGGGGCATCCCGGCGAGCGGACTCTTTCAACTCATCTATCAGCGGCTGAACACAGCCCTGTTTTACCTGCTGCTCAATCTGCTCCTGTTAAGTCTCCTGAAGGCATGGTGGGGGGAGAACTGGCCACCATGTCTCCTATCCCTTGCCATCATCAACATCACAGGTATCACCTATTCAACACTCATGGATATCAGTTTAACCAAAGGCACAATAGAGAGCCTATGGTCAGCCATTCTCCCAGCCGGAATAATCAACATCATCCCAGCCCTCAAACACAAAAGAACCCCAAAAAAGAGGGGGATGAAAAAATAAATTAAATAAATCATCAACACCCTGGCCCAATTAACAGTATCCCCAAACCTGTACCAGAAAAAAGGGATATAAAGGGTTCCCGAAGACAAACCAGAAAAAACCAATGACCCCGATGATCACCAGGTGACAAGAAAGCAACCCCCCAGAAGAATCCTTTCCCATCAACGTGAATAATACATTAAAAGTGAACCATAATATATATGAGTTTTTCTTATAGATTTATTATCAATTTATGGTGGTGATAATGGATGAGAAAGTCGTGTCTTTGGGGTTTGCTGATCCTCTTCACACTCGCAGTATCCTTTAACGCTGCCGCGGCCGCAGCAACCCCACCGATCCCATGGAACTATCCACAGCAGATAACCCTAAAGGGAACTTCACGGATCCAGCAGAGTTCACCATAGACGATAACATCACAGCCGACACCACAGGAGTGGTTATGCAGACCAGGAACTACACCTGCGGCCCGGCAGCACTCGCCACACTACTCCAGAACCTCGGAATAAACACAACCGAAGACGAACTCGCAGACCTCGCCGAAACCACAGAAGACGGAACAACAATGCAGGGACTCATCAAAGCAGCAAAAGGCCAAAGGCGTGAACCTCATTGGAGTGAAACTCAACATCACTGAACTCCGCGGGAACATGATCGCCTATACAGTGAGCGACGGCAAGGGACACTACACCCTCATCAGGGAAGTCACCAGCAACACCGTTAAACTCGCAGACCCCACACAGGGAAACATAGAAATACCACTGGAAGAATTCCAAAAAATCTACACATGCTACACTCTCACAACCACCAACCAAACAGAAACAACTGAAAACACAACAGAAACAGAAAATCAGACAAACCCAGAAAACCAAACAGAAACAGAGCCCCATATAAACACAGGAAAAATCCTAAGCACCGAGGAAATGCAGAGGATTAAAGGGCGGTTATGGTGGCTTCCAGTGACTTTATATGGGCTGGGTAATCCAATCATCACAATCAGAGATAAATATGTTCCTCAAAGATACTGGAAATATTGTGCTTATCATCCGCCAAACAAGAAGGTGAAAGCATACGTGGGGCGTGATCACTGCATACATTATGTAGAATACTAACCACCAAACCAATTATTTTTTAAAAGAGGGGAAAAACTATGAAATATAAAAGGTTTATATTAACGTTACTGGCGGTTTTTGCCATAACTGCGGCTATAGTTCTATCAGGGTGGCTGCAGGGGGATGAGCTGGCCCCATTCTTCTATGTTGTCTCAGGGGACCCTGTTGATTCAGCAGCCTATATTCTCATTTTAGATGTCATTGCTATACTGTTCATGACTGGTTTGAAGGGGGTTATCATAGACACGGGTGGATGCTATGACCATGACTTTACCGGGACACTGCTGATCAGCGCCCTGTTCACACTGGGATTCAACCTCATAGGTTTAACAAACGCCATCCTCACAGAAACACCCATCAACAAAAATGTTGTGGGCACCACATGCGTCGCGCTTACAGTAACCGCCATCGCATATATCGCCTTTACAGTGTTAACCATAATCAAACCAGTAACTGATTCAAAAGATTGAGAAAAAAGCATCATTAAAATACAGCAAGCAAAAAAACTGAAAGTATCGGTTGAAGAAGAAGGGTAAATGGCATGGTGAGGAGTTTAACTGGTGGAAGGTTTATTACTGGGTTGCTGTTGCCGGGACAGTGTATGGGGGTCCTTGGGGCAAAGCGGGTGCCCTTTATCTCATCTTTGAACCTTCAGAAGGGCGTTATTATCGTACACATTGTGGGTGGTGGTATTAAAGTACCGCCATTCCTCCTTATTCAGGAGGTTTTATAATGTTTGATGAAAGAAGGTTTTTAGGCCTATTCACGGTTTTGATGGTAATTTCATTCCTCTATGTGTTGGATGTCCATGGAGCCTCAGAGTTCATGGTTTTTCTCTTGATGCTTACCATGCTCTCCCTCTATGGTTATAGAACTTCAAACCAGCACAAAGGGCAGCTTAAAATTTTTGTTGAGACGGTCCTAACAGCACTCCTCTACATCATACTGGTACTTCAACCAGCGCTAAACACCTTAAACTGGTATGTTGCCATCATATTACTGACAACACTCCTCCTGGTCAACACACCCCAACTGAAACCCTCCTAAGAACCAGCAGTAAAAAGAGACATAGAGTACCTTTTTGGATGCTAAGACCTAACTTATATCAATTGTTGAGGTAGAAGGGTGGCTTCATTGTGGAGATATTTGGGGGGTAGATTTCGATGGGTTCCAGGATTACAGTGAAAGCTAATGGTCTGGTACAGTCACGAGGGTTATAGATTTGCATCATAATGGGGCCTCCCTACCCATTGATAGGTGGTGATTTAGGTGCGACGTGCATATGTACTCATGACTGGGGTTATATTGCTCCTTTTCCCTGGATGCTGAGCAGAAATTCAGGTTTCCTTCTGGGCCTGGCATTCGCCATCTTCACGTGACTCGTTATCGCACGCTTCAGTAATCCTGCTGAAGAAAAGACCAACATGATAATATCAGCAGTATCCTGTTACACAATCCTGGTCCTGCTGCAGGCTCTTAGAGGTTTTCCATTAAATTCCTGGACTTGCTGTTCACAGCAGGGTCATTTTTCCTCTCACTGATCCTCATGCAAACAGGAAGCATTCTAAACAGCGCCCTCCCCCAGTAAACATTCCGGGAAGCCAATGCTGAGACCAGGTAATCCATTTAACGTTTTTTTTATATCTGGATGATCATCTGGTGAACTGAATATAACCTAATGATAAAAAATAAAATTTTAACCCCTGAAACATGGGATGCAGACTATTTCACCATTCTTTATTCTTGCCCTGTGCTCTGAAACCGGTTCTCCGCATTCAGCACACTTCACCGATCCATAGATCCTCGCCTTCTCTGGAATCTCCTCCACCACATCGGTGACATCAAAGAGTTCATTGGGGTCCATTTCAAGTATCCTGTCTGTCATCTCAGCCCTGTCAGCAACTCCCAGTTCATCCATGAGTTCATCAATTGTCTTTTTAAGGGATATCCTTATTCCCTCACCTGTTTTCCTGTTCAGGAACGTGTAGACATGTTTTCCATGGTCCCTGAATATCAGGTTCCCCTTGCCGAATGTGCACCCTGTCATGAACTGGATGGAGTCTATGCTGCAGCTGTCGTTCTCAACAACCGCCACTATCTCCTCATCCTCTGATCTTCCAAATCTCTCTGCCACGATCTTTCCAACCATGTATCCGAGAGCTGTTCCTGCACAGGAATGACCGTGAAATTTGACTATGTCACTATAATCCATGTTATCACCCATTCTATCTCTGGAGACCACACTAAATATAAACGTTTGTGCCGGATCCAGAGAATATTATTACTCATACTTATATTAATTTAAAAAAGTAATAATATTAATTTTTATAGTATTAAAATTATATTCTTAGTGAAAAAACGGATGGAGGTGAAAAAAATGCGTGAGCTATTTCTTGTCTCAGTGCTCTTAATGATGATCCTAATGACAGGATCGGTGGCGGCTGCAGACAACACAACCTGTGAAGTTGGCGTACTTGTCAGTTACCAGTACAGCGATGACACAGCCAGAATAAACCCAACATTTGAGATCACAGACTCGGGGGTTGGTTTGAATTACACGAGAACCTACGACCCATCAAGCGACTACACAAAGCTGATATTCCAGCACACAAATATAAGCTCATCAAATCTTACACTCACGGTGAGGGCCCCTGGATACATAACCGCAGAGAGAAGACTCAACCTCACATTAAACCCGAGGGATCCCAGAGACACAAGGTACTACGCCAGCCTGAACCTTCTGCTCAATGCAACAGAAGCATACCGTCTTGGCAGAGATGTGACCGAGAGGGCCAACAGAATCCTGAACTTCACATCAGGAAGTGAAGTTCTGGTTATAACAACCGCAGGTCTTGTTAAATACAGAAATAAGACGACCGAAGACGTGATAGAGGGCATACTCAACAGGGCAGGGGGTGTTATCAGTTATGGAAAGGCCAACATACTCACCCTCAGGAGAACAGCAGTGGATCCATTCTGCACGGCCTTCATAATAAAAAAGGGCAAAGACCTTCTTATGGCTTTTTACAGAAACAGCACCCTTGTTTATCTTGGAACCGTCTCCCAGAACATGACCATCACCCAGTGGAACAACCTGACCTCAAGGCTGGGGGAAGACGCCTTTCCATTCGCAAGCCTTGCCAATGCATGGGCTGTTGGAGCCCCCGCTGACCTTCTCAAGCAGGCAGCTTTCCACGGTCACATGTGTATTGGAACAATCAGCGGCTATGCCATGAGCAAAACGCTATACATGTACTACCCGCCACTTCAGGACTGGTCAACAGGTTCCCCGATAGAAATCACCAACTATGTAACAATAGGTGTTCCAGGCGGATCAGATGACGACGCACTCATACTTGCACTCGACAATACACCTGGAAAGAGGTCATACCTTGGCTTTGATACATCAGGTACTGGTGCAGATGCGAGTATGGTTGGCTTCATAAGATGGAACTCAAGGACAAATACGGGCACCCTTGTTGTCATGAAGTTTGACCAGCAGGCACTCATCGACCTCTACAAAAGGGAAACAGGTGCAACAGCAGTATCAGAACTCAAATTCAATGCCTGGCTTGTTAAAAAGGTTACACAGAACCCCACATCACTTGTAACCATAGTTAAAGAGCTCGATAATCTCACAGCCGATCAGTACTACTACCTTGCGGGAAGGGAGGTCAACTATAACCAGGTGAACGAAACCCACGGCCTTGACATGGAATACATAAACAGACTCAATCTTCCAAATGCAACCAGGGCAACCCCCGCCACATCAGCTGGTGGTGTGAGTTACACTGAGCTCAGGGAGATCGGAAAAATGGCTGCAGAGATGGCAAAGAACATATTCATGGCTGAGAGGGGTGTGAACCTTGAAAGGGACAGTCTCAACATTGCCGTCCTCACATCGGCAGGTTACGTCTACCTCAACGGTACGCCAACAGATGCATGTTATGACGGAATCTTTGAGGTCCTTGGTTCAAGACTCAGCAGGAAAAATCTGCTACCGATCCACAGCCCATTCTACAAGCCCCTGTGGTTCACATTCGTCCTTAAGGGAGCCGATGGAAGAACACTGGACTCAGTATACATAACCTACAACCCCACGACAGGTGCCCTCACTGCAGGGGCCACGCCGGATGGTATACGGGTCAACGACATAGGTCCTGCAGCCCTTAATGACGCCGCAAGAGACACCGCAAATTCAAGGATATTTGGAAGTTCATATTTCAGCATAGAGAGCATAGCAAACGCATGGAAGTACGACATCCCCTACGACCAGCTCGTGACGTTCCTATTCCACAACCATGTCTGCCCCGGTGTTCAGCCAGGTTTCTTCATAACAGAGTATGCCTTTGAGAACTATCCGCTGGAAGCTGGCCAGCAGTACCAGTGGTTCGGGACAAGCATATACTGCAAGGACGACGCCCTCCTCTATCTCATGGGTGTTAGCCCTGGTACAGGCACATACTTTGCGAAGAGGGTTCTCCAGGATGAACTTGAATCACCCATGATCCCCGGTGGAAGTGAAGAGGGAATACTCATACTATGGGACCCCGTGAAGAAGGTTGGTAAGGCGGTGATGATAAGCTTCAGATGGCCACAGTTTGACCTCAGTGACTGCACCACAAGGAATGCCATGTTCGAGAAATGGGCCGCCGCCTTCATAATGCTCTACAGCGGCCAGACACCAGCTTACATGACATCTCCCATGGTGCTCACAAAGGAGGTTGAGAAGTGGATAACAGAGGACGAACTGAGGGTGATACAGAGTGGTGCAAATGGTAACCCGCTCGCCTACCTGCGTTCAATACCTGCAAGAACTCTGGATGACCTCATACCTGTGAACAATGGCGGATCACAGAGTGGGAACCAGGGAGGTGTTCCTGGTGGCTCCACAGGCGGCTCAACTGGTGGCGTGTCCTCAGGTTCTCATGGTGTTACAGGTGTCCATGCCGGTTACTCACCGGGTGTTGACCTCAGTACTTCACCTGCTGGTGAGAGTGCTGCATCTGAAGCCTCAGAGGAGTCCTCCGTTGAAGGTAAGAAGGCATATGAGGTTAAGAATGCGACATCATCTTCCAGTGACGGAGAATCATCATGGTATGTTTATGGTATCGTGGGCGTCCTTGTGGCTGCTGGTCTCGTGGCCTTCGGGTTCCTAAGGGGTGGAGCCGGAAAATAAAAAAACTTTTTTCTTTTTATATATCACTCATTGACTATGGCCTCCTTGAAGAACTCAGGGAGGAGCGACCTGTAGAGGGGGCTTCTGAAGAGCATCTCTATGTTACCGTCCAGTATGTAGGTGTAGCATGAGTCGTCATGGGCCCTCATACCACGCCCATATGCCTGCATCAGTGTCATTATTGTCTTGTAGGCGTACCACCTCTGGTCCATCCTCTGCCTCCTGTTCACCTGCTTATCCCCAAGGTAGGGGAAGGGTATCTTGTAGATCACCTGGAACCTGCACTTATCATAGGGTAGATCAACGCCCTCACTCATTGATGGGCTCACAAGGACCAGTGGTTCAGTGGAGTCCTCAAAGTATCTTAGAACGGCCTCCCTGTTGGATGCCTTGTGGTCGATGAGTCTCCTGTTTGGTATGTTCTCCATTATGAACCTCTGGCAGCGGTAGTTGTGTGTATGTATGAGTCCCTTATCGTTTCTGTGCCTTTCAAGGATCCTGTTCAGTATTGGGATGGTCTCCGGGGCCGTCTGCTTTATCCGGTTCCTTGACATTTTCCCGGCGATCTTCAGTTCTATGGGTCTTCTTGATGCCGGGAATGGGCTGTCGACCCTTACGATGTAGGCCTCATCGGGTTTTATGCCCAGCCACTGGCAGAAGAGCCTCTCATTCAGTATTGTGGCGCTCATGAAGAGGCATGACTCAGAGTAGGAGAAGAGGCGGTCATGTGCATAGTGGTGGACCCTGAGGGGTTTGAATGAAACCGATTCACCGTCGGAATCAATAACCCAGTTTTTTGGTTCATCCTCAAGGCTCATTTTAAGTTCCGAAAGCCTCTTGATGGTCCTCTTTATCCTGTCCCTCCTCTTCCTGGGCAGTGATTCCAGTTCAAGGTCACTGTAGTGGTCGGCTATGGCCTCAACCTGGAGGATCCACTCGGCGGGGTCATCCTCCTGCATCATACTGGAGGGTATTGTCCTCTTAATGTCCTTCCTGAGGCGCCTGTTGGATATGGTGACCTCCAGTCGCTTCATGAGTTTATCCTCGATGTTGTGGGCCTCATCCAGTATCATGAGATTCCTCCTGTCAAAGTGGCCCACGTAGTTCAGTTCAAGGAATGCGTAGTCATAGTTCATGAGGGTTATGGGGCTGTTTATGGCCTCTGCCTTCTGTTCCCAGTAGTGGCAGTGCTCATCTGTCCTGAAGAATACCCTGTTGCCATATGAGTCCTGGAATGCCTCCTCACCCAGGAGTGTTTCGCCCCTCACAACACCGTAGGGGCAGTGGAAGTTCTCTGATGAGGGGGTTGTCTGGCAGGTTCCCATGTCACAGGTTGACTCAAGGTCGTCGTTGCGGCAGAGGAAGTTACCCCTCCCCTTCACAACCGGAAACCCGAATTCATTTGCATACTGGTCCTGGAGCTGTTTTGTCATTGTGAGTATGTATGCAGGCTGGTAGATCCCTGCGAGGGTGCATGCTATTGCCGACTTCCCGGTACCTGTACCTGCCTCCAGTATAACGTAACGGTAGCCGTCCTCAAGTGCCTGGTAGATGTCGTTTATGATATCAAGCTGCCCTGGTCTTGGCTGGGGAAAGGGAAAGTTCTCTATGATTTCGCCGGGTATATGGGGATACCTCTTCTGGAGGTCCTCGTTGATGGAATCTGATTTCTCATCGGATTTTATGATGTTCCTGAAGAATGAAAGGCGCCCCCTGCCCCTGCATGTGCAGTTATCCCTCATCATTCCACAGTCGGGACAGAAAAGTGGGTTTTCCATGGAGTCTATTTAAGGGTGAGGAACTATATAAGTTTAGAGAGTGCCACTGAAAACAAATTCATTGACTGCAGAATGATTATCAGGTGTTTCTAATGAATGGAAAACTCATAGGTGTGGGTGTTGGGCCAGGTGACAGTGAACTTTTAACCATAAGGGCCCTGAAGGTTTTAAGATCAGTTCCAGTTATATGCGCTCCCCGTTCGTCATCTGAAAGGGACAGCATAGCCCTTTCAATTGTGAAGGATGTTTTAAGTGAACGTGACGATGATTACAGGGTAATTGATCCTGTATTTCCCATGACAGATGACAGGGGGGAACTTGAAAGGCACTGGGATGAGGCTGCCCGCCTGGTTTCAGGGGAACTTGCCTCAGGGAGGGATGTTGCATTCATAACCCTGGGTGACCCCTCCATCTACAGCACCTTCAGTTACCTTCAGAGGCGGATTGAGGATATGGGCTTTGAGACAGAGATGGTTCCTGGTGTGACATCGTTCACAGCGTGTGCTGCAAGTGCAGGCACGGCTATCGTGGAGGGGGATGAGATCCTTGTTGTGGTGCCAAGGGTTGATGAGCGCTTCAGGAACATAATTGAAAACGTTGATGCCTGCGTTATAATGAAGACCTCACGTCATGGGAGGCGCGCCAGGGAGGTTGTGGAGTCCGACCCCCGGGAGAGGGATGTCGTATCTGTGGAGAACTGCAGCATGGATGATGAGGTGGTTGAGAGGGGCTTCCCGTCACAGGGGAGGTACCTTGCAACGACCATTGTGAGGTTCAGGGGGAGCATCTAATCGAAAGCCCTGGTGGGGGTTCCTGGGTATCCTGGCCATGAACCGGGACCCTCATGGGTTTATGAGGAATGAGCACCTCTCATCCCCCCTTGCATAGCATTCTGTCTCCTGTATTTCAACATCAGAATTGAAGTATCTGCCAAAGACGGCCTCAAGTATCCCTGAGTCCAGGGCACAGGCGGATTCCCCGATGTCAGGAAGCAGTCCGCATTCAAAGCAGTCGTAGGCCCTGATTATAAGTGGATCAGTGCTTTCCACCTTGAGTGTCCCCAGCCGGTTTATCCTCCAGAATCTTCTGAGGTTTTCAAGGAGATCCTCGAGGTTTTCTGCCCTTAAACTGGGGTATATGACCTCCCCTATCTTCAATCCCACCTCGTGGAGAATTGGGTCGATGTTTATACCCTCCTTTATGAGTTCAACCCGGAGCACATGGAACATCAGCCTGAAGAACTCAAATGGGTCCCCCACTGAGGTCAGGTGTTTTGCAAGAAACTCTGTTTTTTCCTCATCCAGTTCTCCGCGCTTTTTTCTTCTGAGTTTACCCAGGTACCTTGAGTTTATTGAGAAGACCTTTATTCTCCTGTCTGCAGGGTCCGGCCTTTCAACGATGAGGCCAGCCATTCTGAGATCCGAGAGGTGCTTTGATACCGTGGACTTGGATTTCCCGGTTATTCTGACTATATCCTGAAATCTGAGTTCCCTCTTCATGAGTTCCGATAGTATGAGTGATTTAACGGGACTCTCGATTACCTCTATTCCCCTATCCGTTGCGAATATTGTGAACTGCTGTCTTTCCCTCATTGAGCAGAGTTATGTTTCACCATCCATAAAATTGTTTCACCACCATAGAACAGAAAAAATTATATATTAGTTCGTAGGTTATAGTACATTCGATGACATACGAACTGAATATCCGGTGATAATATGAAGGCCGCAGCAAAAAGAATATCCGATGGAGTGTACTGGACTGGAGTCCTGGACTGGGATCTTAGAAACTACCATGGATACACCCTGCAGGGCACCACATACAACGCCTACCTTGTCTGTGGACATGATGGGGTTGCACTGATAGACAACTCCTACCCCGGCACCTTTGATGAGCTCATGGCAAGGGTTGAGGACGCCCTGCAACAGGTGGGAATGGACAGGGTTGACTACATAATCCAGAACCACGTTGAAAAGGACCACAGCGGTGTCCTGGTGGAACTCCACAGAAGGTTCCCTGAAGCCCCCATCTACTGCACAGAGGTGGCTGTTAAGGGGCTCCTGAAACACTACCCCTCCCTCAGGGGAGCAGAGTTCAGGACCGTGAAAACAGGGGATGTGCTCGATCTTGGCGGGAAGACACTGACATTCCTGGAGGCCCCACTGCTCCACTGGCCAGACAGCATGTTCACCCTACTTGATGAGGATGGGATACTCTTCTCAAACGACGCCTTCGGGCAGCACCTCTGCTACCCCCAGCGCCTTGACAGGGAGATACCAGAATACATCCTCATGGATGCCGCCAGGAAGTTCTATGCAAACCTCATAACCCCACTCTCAAAGCTGGTACTCAAAAAATTCGATGAAGTTAAGGAGCTTGGGCTACTCGAAAGGATCCAGATGATCGCCCCATCCCATGGGCAGATCTGGACAGACCCCATGAAGATCATAGAGGCCTACACAGGCTGGGCCACAGGCATTGTGGATGAGAGGGTCACGGTGATCTACGACACCATGCACGGTTCAACCAGGAAGATGGCCCATGCCATAGCAGAGGGAGCTATGAGTGAGGGGGTCGATGTTAGGGTCTACTGCCTCCATGAGGATGACCGGAGCGAAATCGTGAAGGACATACTTGAAAGCGGCGCCATAGCACTTGGAGCCCCCACCATATACGACGAGCCCTACCCAAGCGTCGGAGACCTCCTCATGTACCTCAGGGGCCTCAAATTCAACAGAACCCTCACCAGGAAGGCCCTTGTATTCGGGTCAATGGGTGGAAATGGTGGTGCCACAGGCACCATGAAGGAGCTTCTTGCAGAGGCGGGATTCGATGTTACCTGCGAGGAGGAAGTCTACTACGTGCCCACAGGTGAAGAACTCGACGCCTGCTTTGAGGCAGGGAGAAAACTTGCAGCTGAAATCCGGAGGTGAATGACATGAACGAAAACAGGACAGGTATATGCAGGGATACTGAGATGGAGAAGGTGGTTGATGCCAACTTCAGGGGAGAATGCTCCGAGGTTGGAATGTACCTTGCAATGGCGAGGCAGGCCCAGAGGGAAGGCCTCCCTGAGGTGGCAGAGGCCCTCAGAACCATAGCCCTCGAGGAGGCTGAGCATGCAGCCAGGTTTGCAGAGCTCAATGGCGTGATCAGAGACAACCTCAAGGAGAACATCGAGATGATGCTTGAGGGTGAAGAGGCTGCCAGCAGGGAAAAGGGTGAAGCGGCCCTCAGGGCCACAGAGTGTGGTGTTGATGAGGCCTGTGACTTCTTCCATGAGAGCTCAAGGGATGAGGGAAGGCATGCCCGTATGCTCAGGGGCATTCTCGAGAGGTACTTCAAGGGATAGAGATGTACGTCTGCAGGATATGCCAGTACCAGGTCCCTGACAGGGATTTCAGCGAACTTGGGGATGGCTGGGTCTGCCCCCAGTGTGGTGTGGGCAGAGACGAGTTTGAGCACTCAACCGATTCATCATCCCCTGAGCAGCCATTCATGCTCATGTTCAGGGCCATCACAGAGAGCCTCTGGAAGGTCCTCGGCAATGGTTCCCAGGGAGTCACAAGGGAGATGGGCTTCGTCCTGGCAGAGATCATTGACCCTGAGGATCCTGTAAAATCAACAGCAGAATACTTCCTCAGCCATGGATTCGCGGCATCCATCGAGTGCTCTGAAGGAGAGAAGCATGTTATGGATGTGAAAAACTGCAGGTTCTATGGTTTCTGCCGCTCCCTTGAGGACGATGGGGTCACAGTATCCACCTGCCCCTATGCAAACACCGCTGCAGCGGCCCTTGAGACCTCCACAGGATACAGGTACAGGATAAGGAGGCTTCCAGGGGAATACGGTCACATCATCGAACTTTCAGGGGTATCAAAAAAATAGGGCCTGCCAGATTCATCCCATCATCATCTTAATTGAATTTTTTTCTTATCCCACCTGGCCAGGTGAAACAGAATTTTTATGAATTTGAATAAAATCAGGGCCCTGTACTATTTTTTATTATAAATGTTGGCGTAGGGTGGTTCGTCTGCAATTTCCCCAACTATCCTCTCTGCAAGTTCAAGTGACCTTTCACTGCCCTCAACCAGTATGTAAAATGCCCCCTCGGCACCACAGACTCCTCCAGCTGCAACCGGCTCTGCAGATGCGCCTGTTAGAAGTTCCAGGGCATCAACCTCGGTGAATACCCTGCCGGGTATGGGAAGCATGCCTGGCCCATCGGCAGCTGCTGAGTTGAGTTTGAGTGCAATAGAATCAAGGTCCCCGGGTATTATCTTCTCAAGGCCCACGGGTACTATAAGCCCTGTTTTTCTCCCCACAGCGGCCTGCAGTGCAGCAATTACCGTGCCCCCCATTGGGTGGCCTATGTAGACAGCGGCCCTTCCTGATTGATAGTCGAGGGCGTTGGCACCCTTGAGTATGAGGTCTCCCCTTCCAAGTTCGTCTGCAACATCAAAGATTTCAAGACCACGCTCCCATCTGCCATCTCTGATCACAACGTCACCTGGAAAATCTGTGCCCATCCGACCCATATCATCCCTGCTGATATTTGCGGGGACCGTTATACCCCTGTGAAAGCCCCTTCGATCAAATCCATCCTCACCGATTTCTGCCAGGATCTCCTCTGCTATGTAGCCATTGGTTGTCCCTGCAATTATAACAAGGGTTCCATCCTCAAGAACCCTCTCCACCTCGGGGTGCCGAATCATTCCCCTGGCAATCAGGCGTTTACCCGCCGCAGGGGTTATGAGAAACTGCCTCATTTCAATCATCCTGCTTGCTGTTCACCCGTTTGAGTTTTTCACAGGCGGCCTCAGCTGCAAGGATTATGGGGTCGATGACCATTGAAACGGGGGGCGCATACGAAAACTCTGTCCAGGCAAGATCTGAACATGTGAGTCCCTGTGATATGGCAAGTGACATGGTGTCAACCCTTTCAGCCACCCTCTCCTTTGCAACCATCTGGCACCCGATTATCCTTCCCTTGAGGTCACATATCATCTTCACATCAATCCTCTCGGCGCCGGGATAGTATCTGGCCTTTGTAAGGGCCCTCTTCTTTCCTGAGACCACCTTTATCCCGCTCTGGAGTGCCATGACCTCTGTGAGTCCAACAGCACCGAACTCGAGTTCACCTATCTTTGATACCATGGCGTTGAGAACCGGCCTGAAGGTTGCATCAAGACCCACTATGTTCCTTGCAGCCACCCGGGCCTGTCTCACGGCAGTGGAGCCCAGTGGTGACTGGGTCCTGAAGCCTGTCACGGCATCGTAGACCTCAACGCAGTCCCCGACGGCATAAATGTCAGGTACGCTTGTCTGCATCCTCTCATTGACCCTTACCGCCCACTGTCCCAGTTCGCATCCCGCCATCCGAGCAAGTTTTGTCTCTGGCCTCACCCCTGTTGCGAGGACCACCAGGTCGGCCTCAATGCACTCATCTCCCACAGCAACCGCCTCGACCCTTTCGTCTCCGGTTATCCTCTCAAGTGCCTTTCCAAGGACAACCCTTATCCCCTTCTCCTCAAGGTACTCCTGTACTATGGCTGCCATGTCCGGGTCCAGGGAACGGGGGACGATCTGTGGCAGCATCTCTGTCACGGTGACTTCAAGTCCCATTTTCAGAAGACCATATGCTATCTCCAGACCTATGAGCCCTGCGCCCACCACCACGGCTTTTTTACTTTTGGATGCCCATTCACTTATCCTCTCACCGTCTGTGAGTGTCCTTATGGTGAACACCCCCTCAAGGTCAACCCCCTCAACCGGTGGTATGAATGGGGAGCCCCCGGTTGCAAGGACAAGGACGTCGTAGGGTATTTCCTGGCGTTTACCATCCTTCACATAGGTCACGGTTTTTTTATGGGAGTCAACCTCTTCCACCTCGGTTTCTGTGAGGATATCTATGTTGCGTTCCCTGTAGTCCTCTGGCTGGTGCATCACTATATCATCAAAGCACTCAACCTCCCCGCACATAACGTAGGGTATGGCGCAGGGTGAATATGCCACGTGCTTATCACGGGTTATAACAGTTATCTCTGCATCCTTATCATATTTTCTTATGTTTGAGGCCGTTGAAAGTCCTCCGGCCCCTCCTCCAACTATAACAACTCTCATTTATCCCTTTCTCCCTCAGAGTTATCACTTATGGTTTTATTTTTTATCTCATAAATAACTCGATATATTTATAAATTTGGATGTATGAATAGATTTCAGTGCACGGGTTTATGTGCCAGAAACTGTAAAGAGGATCACCATGAAGAAGAGGGTTCTTTTCATATGCAGAAACAACTCAGGAAGGTCCCAGATGGCTGAGGGTATTCTCAGAAACATGTACGGGGAGCACTACCATGTCCAGAGTGCCGGAAGCCAGCCAAGGGAAATCAACCCCCTGACAGTGAGGGTCATGGAGGAGATTGGAATCGATATGAGCTCCCATAAGCCCACCGACCTCAGGGAACTCGAGGGTGAGGAGTTTGATGTGGTTGTGAGCCTCTGTGATGAGGCATGCCCTGTATTCCCTGGTGGTAAGAGGTACATGCATGCGGAGTTTCCAGACCCTGCAGGTGGGGATATAGCCAGATTCAGAAGGATACGCGATGAAATCGCAGAGTGGATAAGGACTGAATTCAAACCGGAGGATGATTGAATGGTCAGGGTTGCAATAGTGACAGACGGCCCCTACGGTGAAAGGGCCCACGAAAACATAGGTGAGGAGTTTGAAACAGATTTCATTGAACTCCAGGCACCCTCAGGCATATTCGCAGATGAAGTTGAAATACCACAGGAAAAGATTGAGCAGATAGTATCAGCGCATATCGTTATAACCTACATCCTCCACCCTGACCTCACACTTGAACTTGTGGACCGCATCCACAATCAGGTTGACTGGATAATAGTGGGTGCCTGGAGGGGTGAGGGCTTCAGGAATCAGCTGCTGGGATACGGGAATGTCACAGCACCAGAGAACATGTGCGACCTTGAGGAGAACGGGAATCCATCCTTTGATGAATTCGTATCGAAATTTGGAAAGCCCGTGGTTGAGGTTGATGTTGAAGACGACAGGGTAAAGGATATAAGGGTCCTCAGGTGTTCACCCTGCGGTGCAACACGGTTTGTTGCAGAGGAACTTGCCGGAACTGAGGTGAAGGATCTGCCTGTCCGTGCAGGTCTTAAAATACAGCATTACCCCTGCAGAGCCGCCAAGATGAGGTTATTTGCAGATGATGAGTGCAAGAAGGAGCTGGCTGCCAGGATCCACTGCGAGGCCTTTGAGAGGGCACTTGAAAATCACTGAAAACTATCATTATTATTCATAATAAATTATTTATTTTATGGATGCGAAGATAGATCCATGGAGAAAAAACTGCTCACAATAGTCCTCCTTGAGGGTCCCTACCGCCATCAGTATGCTGATATAGCATCAGAACTGGCAGAAAGCGCCATAAAAAATGGCTACGATGTTAACATATTCCTTTACATGGATGGAACACATGTACCGAAAAGGGACCAGGCCCCCCAGTCATTCCCCAATGTGGCAGAAAAATTCAGGGCCCTTGTAAGGTCCGGTGTTAATGTGATATCCTGCATAAGGTGCTCCACCGCACGGGGCTACACCTGTTCAGAGAAGCCCTACATAAAGGGCGTGGAGATAAAAAGTGTTTATGAACTGGCAGAATGGATAAAGAAAAGTCACCGCGTGATAAGTCTGGGTTGTTAAAATGAAATCCTCTCTCATAATAATAGACAGGGCCCCCTATGGATCTGAAGATGCATTCAGTGGTTTCTATGTTGTCATAGCATGTCTGAACAGTGGCCTTGACTCTGACGTTCTCCTGATGGAGGACGGTGTCTACGCTGCAGTTGCAGATCAGAAATCAGAGAGCATAGGGTACCCAAATGTGGAGGAGCTCACATACCTCATATTTCCGGAGGGAAGCATACTGGTACATGAGGGGTCCCTCAGGGAGAGGGGGCTTGTGGAGGAGGATCTTGTCGAAGCTGCAGAGATAATAAACGATGAGGAACTCCATGAGATAATCTCTGCAAAGGGTGAAACCGCAGTTATCAGGATATGAGGTGCCGTTATGGAAATGGATGAGGTTAAAAGGGAGCTCATCCCTGATGGGCCCCTTGTAAGGGAGGTTACCCTCAAACAGGTTAAGCCATGCATTGCAAGTGAGGGGAAAATAAGGGTCCTTATGGAGCTTGACTCTGAAATCGGAGACATCATCCCCCTCCTGGCAAATATGTATCCGCCGGGTGCTGTGAATTATGTTAAGAAGAAAAACATTCTCACCCTCACCATCTACGACAGGCTCATAAGCCTCTACCCCTCAGGGAAGGTCAGCATGAACAAAAACCATGACGTGGAGGAGGCCTTTGATATCATAAGGAGGATCATGGAAAGGATAAACCAGGCCTACGAGGCCTACATGAGGGGTGTGCGTGGGAGGGACGTGGAAAGCATTGGACCCCTCGATATACAGAGGTGCCTCCCTGGCAGCAACTGTGGCGAATGCGGTGAATCAACATGCATGGCCTTTGCAATGAAGCTCCTGAACGGTGAGCAGAAACTCGATAACTGCTACCCCCTCAAGGAGCCATGGATGCAGGAGAATGTCCAGTGCCTTGAGAAACTTCTTGGTGAGCAACTCATGGAGACACTGGGGTGGAGCGGTTACTGATGGGTTCTGTGGGGTTCCTTGTAACTAAAAGTCCATCTGAACTGGGCTTCAGGACATTCCTTGACCTTGTGGGGATATGGAGGGAAGATGAACTCACCGTGTACCTCATATCCAGTGGTGTGTATGCTGCAATGAAAAAAAACAGGTATTCCCACACCATCAGAGAACTGTCAGAGACCGAGGCTGTTTTTGCAAGGAAGGAAGATCTAATGGCAAGGGGTATAACCCGTGACATGCTCATCGATGGTGTGGAAATACTTGAGGGTTTTGACAGGATAGTTGTGGATATCATGGAGAAGCACCGGATGGTCTTCACCATCTAATCTTCTGGTTTTACAGGTTTTCTTGCACCCCTTATACCTCCACGGGAGACCATGATTTCACCTCCATTCTGTGATCATAAACCAGTCAGAGTACCTGCCGTGTAGACAAGGAATGACGCAATCCAGGCAACCAGCATGGAATATGCGGGAGAGAAGAGGGCCCATTTTGTACCGGCCTCCTGCTTTATTACGGCAAGTGTTGCGAGGCAGGGGGTGTAGAGCAGTATGAATACCATGAAGGAGAAGGCCTCCAGTGGCGTGAAAATCCCCTGAATGGTTGCTGCAACATCACCGGTGCCGTATACCGTCCCGAAGGTACTTATTACAAGCTCCTTTGCGGCAAAACCGAATATGATTGCAACCGCAGACTGCCAGTCCCCAAAGCCCAGTGGCTGGAAGATGGGAGCTATCATGGATCCTGTAATCCCCAGGATTGATGATGAAACGTTCCCTCCCGGGAAGTTCGAGAGGAACCATATCACCAGTGAACCTGCAAGTATGATGGTCCCAGCCCTCTTTATAAACTGAACACCCCTCATGTAGGTGTGGATGAGCAGTGTCCTAAATCTCGGCACCCTGTAGGGTGGAAGCTCCATGAGGAAGAGTGACCTTTCACCCTCCACGATTCTATTACCGAGTAAGCGGGCGGTCAGTATGGCCACCACTATCCCTAGAATGTAAAGTGAGAATATCACCCAGCCCTGGTAGATAACCGGGAAGAGGGCTGCTGTGAATAGCACATAGACAGGGAGCCTTGCGCTGCATGACATGAAGGGCACTATTAGTGCCGTTATTATCCTCTCCCTCTCAGAGTCTATCGTCCTTGTGGCCATGACGCCCGGTACGCAGCATCCAAAACCCAGCACCATGGGGATGAATGACCTTCCACTGAGACCCCCCAGTGTGTTCATCACACGATCCATGACAAATGCCGCCCTGGCAAGGTAACCTGAATCCTCAAGGAATGACAGGAGGAAGAAGAGGATGAATATGTTGGGTATAAAGACCAGGACAGATCCTACACCACCTATCACCCCATCAGATAGAAGGGATGCCAGTATAGAATCACCCATGATATCATGAACCGTAGCTGCAAGGTATGAAAAGGCGGAATCCAAGAGGTCTGTCAGTGGGGCCCCTGCAGTGAATGTCAGCTGAAAAATCAGCCACATCACCCCAAGGAGTACCGGAAGGCCAAGGTACCTGTTGAGCGCAATTCTGTCAATAATCTCTGAACCTGTAACCCGATCCACCGGTGGCTTTCTGAGTGTACTCTCAAGAAGGGCCTCTATAAGCCCATAACGGGCATCGGATACAATCACGTCAGCCTTCACAGAGTATTCATCCTCAAGGACCCCGCGAATCCTCCTGAATTCATCATGAATTTCCTCCCCGAGCATTGAGGCCACCCTCTCATCGCCCTCAAGGAGCTTTATGATGATCCATTGGGGTGGAAACTTGAGTTCGCTGCCCCTGATGAGTTCATACAGTCTGCTCAGAGATTCATGTCTCAGGAATTCATATCCGGGGATCCTGGGTTCACCTTTACTCCATTCGATTACCCTTTCAAGGAGCTCATCCTGCTCGCCTTCAGTTGCCTCGATCCTCACAACAGGCACACCCAGGAGTTCCCCAAGTTTCCCATAATCCAGACTGTAACCCCTCCTCTCGGCCTCGCGGTTGAGGTTCACTGCGATGACGGTGTTAAGGCCAAACTCCATTATCTGGAGGGCCAGGTAAAGGTTTCTTTCGAGATTTGATGCATCAACAACGTTTATCACAAGATCCGGAGACTCCTCAAGGAGGTAATCAATCACCACCTCCTCCTCTGGAGAACCGGCTGTGAGACTGTAGGTTCCCGGCAGATCTATGACCTCAATGTCACATCCCCTGAAGTGCAGGTGCCCCTCCTTCTTTTCAACGGTTTTGCCTGGCCAGTTGCCGACGTGCTGATTTAGGCCTGTGAGGCTGTTGAAGAGGGTGCTCTTACCCACGTTGGGGTTTCCTGCAAGGGCTATCCTCAGTGACAACCTAATCTCTCCTCACCCTTATCCTTGAGGCCTCCTCCCTGCGGATGGATAAGGGGTGGCCCCTGACCCTCACCTTGAGGGGGTCGCCGAGGGGTGCAACCTTTTCAAGGGTTACCCTGGACCCCCTGACGATTCCCATCACCGTGAACCTGTGCTTTAGGTTACCGCTAATGTCAACTGAGGTGACCGTTACCATCTCTGATTCGGATATTCTGTCGAGTGTAGTTTCCATGACACCACCTTTTTAGGTATTCCTAAACTTTAGTTATACCTAAACCCCCATCACATATAAATTTTTAGGTTTTCCTAAAATGGGTTTCATGAGGGTGAAAAATCAGACATCAAAAAATAAAAAAATAGGGGTTTAATTTCTTCCCTGATAGAAATACCCTGCTCCAAGGAGGCATACAATTCCTATGATGCCAGCAAGAGCATAAAATGGTGTCTGGGTGCTTGCTGAACCGCTCTGGCTTGAAGCAGCGACCTCATAGGCCTTACCTGACTCGCCGGCAGGTTCTGACTGTGAAACCTCACTGGCCTCAGATGACTCACCAGAACTGGCAGCCTCACTGGGTGTGGAACCTGATATTCCACCGGCTGAACCTGATGACGGTGCACCGGTTTCACCAGCACCAAGACCATCATCACCTGTCCCGCCAGATGTATCAGACCCCGTATCAGATCCCGGTACATCAATGGATTTTCCTGTGGCTGCTGCCATTGCACTTGCAAACTTCCTCAGGGCAGCCTGGTTAAGGGAGGAGAGCTTCACAACCCACTCATTGAAGACGATGTTGGCACAGGTATGGTGACAGCAGACAACACCATACTCATTGACCGCCGAGATATACTCATCTGCAAGCCTCTGAAGCGTTGCTGAATCAGCCCTCCACAGGCCCCTTCTGCTGGCCTCAAGAAGCCATGCCACGGTGGAGGCATACGAATAGGGCTGAACACTCCTGAACCTGTCCCTCACAGAAGAATCAAGGACATAGGTCTCGGCGACCCTCTGCCACATCCAGTCCTGTACAAGTTCAGGTGTGACCGCGCTCCACCCGAAGAGGTGTCCTATCTCCTTTGAGATCTGATGACCCCCTGAAAAGCCCTGGCTGAGCATTCCCTCAATCCACTTTGGGTTGTAGGTCCTTGTCCTCAGTTCAGCTGCAAGGAAATCTGAGAGTGTCTCAATCCTCGGGGTGAACCTTGTGTTGGCAATGTAAGATGCAACATTCTTACCTGACATTGCCCTTGCAGCCATTGTGAGCCCTCCGAGGTACTGGTAGACATCATCGTTGTCCAGGACCCCGTAGACACTGTCCCTCACCTGCACGGTTGCATCTACATTTGATAGCTGCTTCATGAAGACCTCCTTTGCATCAATGGCGTATATGTCCTTTCCATAGATGAATCCCATGTGGTTAAGGTAGGTTTCAACAAGCTGTGACTGGTTGTTCCACTTGGCAGTGGACTCAACAACAGCAGGTATCCCTGTACCGTAACTTCCAGGGGCGCTGCCGAATATCCTTGCCCCTGCAAGTGTATCTGCCATTGGCAGGCCCCTGGCGGTGTAATTCATGAGATCCTGAAGGTAGTGTTTTCTGAGATAGTTCTGGTTCACCGGTTCATCCAGTTTCATCACAAGCCTTATTGCCTCGTCCATCCTGTCTATGCTGTAGGCAAAGGTATCCCTGAAGAGCCCACTGATGGTTACAAGGACATCGATCCTTGGCCTTCCCAGGGTTGCAAGGGGGGTCACGTTGATCCCTGTGAACCTTCCCGACTTATCCCATACCGGCTCAGCACCTATCAGTCTCAGCACCATGGCTATTGTCTGTCCATTGGTCCTCATGGTTTCAATGGCCCAGAGAACAACCCCCACGGTTTCAGGGTACCTGCCGTTCTTTGCAAGGTAGTCTGCTATGAGATCATCGGCCATCTTCTTACCGATCTCCCATGCAGCCCTATCAGGTGCCAGTCTGGGGTCAAATGAGTAGGAGTTCTTACCGGTCGGCAGGAGATCGGGTATCCTGATGGGGTCGGCGCCTCTTCCAGGCTCAACGAATCTGCCTTCAAGGGCCCTCAGGAGATTGCTGATCTCACAGTCACTGGCCAGCTTCTCCCTTATGGCGTTCCTGAACTCTGTGGTGTTACGTGTCGCCGGGTCAAAGCTCACAATGGCTTCAACCATTGCATCAAGTAGCTGACCGCTCAGTGGTTCTCCGAATACATGCAGACCGTAGGGTATCAGTGTTGCTGAGAGTTCATCGAGTCTGTGTTCGATCCTGTCAAGTGCCTCCTCAAAGGATGCGTTGAGGTCAAGGTTCAGTTCCCTGTGAAGGTCCAGCTTCACCGTGAGGTTCTTTATCTCCTCTGCGATTATCAGTTTCCTCTGGGGATCCTCTGATGAGTGGTAGCTGTTGATCTTGTGCTGGAGTTCAGCCAGGTCTCCGTAGAGTTCACCCACGACCATCGGTGGAATGTTATGGTTGATGAGCACCGCATATCCCCTCCTCTTGGCCTGTGTTCCCTCACCGGGGTTGTTGACGATGTAGGGGTAGATGTGGGGAAGGTCACCTATCATTACGTCTGGCCAGTCAAGTGAGGAGAGTCCAACGGATTTTCCTGGCAGCCACTCAAGGGTTCCGTGTGTTCCCAGGTGTATAACTGCATTGAAGTTCCTCTGAAGCCACAGGTAGAATGCCAGGTACTGGTGGTGGGGTGGGAGCGTGGTTGAGTGTATGAGGTCAGCTGCGTCCTCGCCAAAACCGCGCATTGGCTGTGGCCCAAGGAATACGTTTCCAAGCATCACACCGGGTATCACGATGCTGCCATTGTATACCATAACGTTTCCTGGTGCTGGCCCCCAGGTTGCTGTTATGTTGTTTCTGAGGGCTTCAGGAAGGAGGCTGAACCATGACAGGTATTCTGATACGGGTATGGTCACTGCACCTGCCTTCACAACCTTTGCAAGTTCCCCTAGGGCCCATGATCCCACATTGAGGCCCGGTCCAAGGAGTATGCTGATTACCTCTGCAGTTGACTTTTCATCCACTGTGTAACCTGCTGCCTTCAGGGCACTCAGTATCGTGCTTATGCTCTCTGGTACGTTGAGGTAGCTGGCACTGATACCATCCTTACCGCCCCCTATGTTGTAGTAGATGAGGGCTATCTTCTTCTCTGAGTTTGAAAGTTCCCTCAGTTTCACCCAGTTGATCATCCTCTCTGTGAGCCTCTCTATCCTGTCGGGTATGGGTACGTAGTATGTGTACCTCAAGCCTGTCTCCGGGTCAACCATCTCAACGCCGCCGCCGATCATGATGGGCTCTATTCTCCCATCAATCTCTGGCATGGCTATCTGCCAGTAGACCTCGGAGGAGAGTCCTGATATGCTCTCGTTCCATGTTTTGAGGTTTGAAGCATATACCGCTGAGAGTGAGGGTACATCAAGTTCCCTCAGTATGCTGGTGGAGTTCACCGGATCCCCGTTATAGAGGTTGAACCCCATACAGGTTATGAGGCCACTTATCCTTGGTGTTCTGTTGCCATCCAGGAAGAACTTCTCTATGACATTCCTCTTTGTTGGTGTGTCCGCTGCAAATCCAAGCATCACATTGTAGCCCTTGCGCTCGAGGCTCTCAACTATCGCAGTGTGCATCCTCATGTCGCTTCCACGGTAGTAGGTGTCAAAGGTCAGGATCCCTATCCATGGTTTTCCCGGCTTGTAGTGTCCGCTCTGCACATACCATGAATAGTACTGGTCCCAGCTGGTGAACTGCTGTGCTGATTCAGGATGGTAGACAAAGGATTTTATGGCTGGAATTGCTGTGAGGTTCTCCCCTGGTCTGAGTTTCATCCCTGCATCCCTCAGAAGGAGAAACATCATCCTCCTGAAATTTTCAGGGCCCCCCTGGTCCCATATATTCTTAACAGTTGCATTGTCCTCGCCTATCTGTGGATAGCTCTTGAATGTGTTCCCTGTTCCTATGGCTATGATCCTTCTTGCTGATGTGACGTTGAGGATCTGGTTGACCTTTGCAACCGTGTTTGGACTGCTTATCATCTGTATAAGTATCACATCGGCCCTTCTGCCAGCCTCAATGGCTGCTGCATCGATCTGCGGGTCGTTTCTCAGGAGTTCGTCATTGGTGAACATTGAGAGGTTGAATCTGTAGCCGTTCTGGCCTGCCAGTTTATACCCCTCCACTATCGCCTTTGTACTGGATGTTGACCCTGTCAGTATCAGAAGGTTGTAGTGGGATGAGTTCTCTGCAATAACGTCTCCCGTGGTGTTGCTGCTGTTATCCGCTGCTGAAACACCTCCTGTAAACATGAGTGCAATGATTAGAATTAATGGAATCACTGATCTTCTCATATTTTCACCTCCATTTAATTTTATTTTAAATCAAATATTGTTGAATTAAGATTTATATAAAATTTGCTTTAATAAAAATAAAAATTATTTTAATATGCTGTGTATCTGAATTTAATACCTGGCAGACGTCAATGGCTCAAAAAAGATGAGTATCTTATCTGCAGATTCATGATCAAAGAGGGCCCGCTGGTGTGCTTTACAAAAATAATATCCTATCCGCAACTAAATCAGATCACATGAAGAAAAAGAAGAAGATGGTGGGCGTGAGGTGCCAGTGCCACGATCCCCCAGCCAGGAGCAGCGGCATGAGGACTGTTATGTGCCCCCGCTGCGGTAAGATATACAGGACCGATAAGGAAGACGATGTCTGCTTCAGCTGCCAGAGGCGCTGATCAGAACATCGGTCGACAGCTTATAGCTCAGCTATCAGAACATCATCAGGATACCGCGCCCTGTGCCCCAGATTATACTCACCGCTATGATGAGTATAACAAATATGGAGACATAGCTGACCGCCGGTTTAACAATCCTCTCCGGTAACCTGTAGCGCAGGAGCTCCTCAAACATGAGGCCTCCATCAAGGGGCTTGGCAGGTAGAAGGTTCACCGTACCCACTGCAAAGTTCAGGAAGAATATCCAGAAGAAGAGCTCCTCCAGGTATGTGAGGGCAAATGGCAGGGTGCCGCCAAAGACCGATGCCACAGACTCCCTCACCTTCAGGTGGTTGCTGGTCCGGATACCCATGTAGGCCCTGCTTGAGTTGTTGGGGTTTCTGCCTGTCTTAAGCCTGAATGTCCCCTGATCAGTGTCTATTGTGATAACCTCACCAACCCGTATCATCTTAAGGGCCATTCCATAGGTGGTGAGGTTTGTGGTTGGCATTCCATTTATGCTCTCAATAACGAGGCCCGGTTTGAGGACCTCGCTTGCAGGACTTCCAGGGACCACACTGTCTATCTGAACACCGTCGGCCTGGAAGGCAGCGGGCATGGCATATGCTGAAATACCAAAGAATAGTGCAAAGCATATACCTGCAAGTATGAGGTTCGCCACTGATCCGGCGGCATATATCCTCAGCTTTGAGATGGGGCTCACCTTCTTGATGTCATCCTCATCAGGTTCAACGAAAGCGCCCGGAAGTATTGCCAGAAGAAGGAGGCCAATGGATTTTATACGGACCCCCTCAACCCTTGCAAGTATCCCATGGGCGAATTCATGCACCACTATGACCGTGGCAAGGCCCACTATACCGTAACCCAGAGGCACGTAAACCGGTGATCCCGGTATGTCAACACCCGGCACGATGAGTGAAGCCTGTGGAGTCACGAATATGTTCTGAAGGGACATCACCATGAGGTAGAGCATGTAGAACATGAAGAAGAACGCCACAGGGATGCCCGCATTCAGTATCCACCTCCAGAGTCTTGGGTGGCCTGACGCTATGCTGTCGATGAATCCCCTCATCCTCTTTGTTCTCCTCAGGAGGAGGGGTCCCTGTATCTCAATCTTGAGTCTGTCCCTGAAAAGAACAGCGAGTGTCCATATCAGGATAAATGCGATGACGTAAAACCACAGTGCATTCATATTACATAACACCTGTTTTAATGGTTGTTGAAGCGGTCATATAAAAGCTCCCATTTATATATGCTGGCAGGGTTTCAGAGTGTCATTGAATCAAAGAGGAGGACCTCACACTCCTCACCTTCAGCTATGCCCTCAAGGTTCTCATCTATCACTATGTAGGCATTTGACTCCACCATTGACCTTATTATACCCGAACCCCTGCTCTGGACGGGTTTAACCGTTCCGTTATCTGCATTTGCCCGCACGTATTCCGTCCTGCCGGGTCCAGATGCGACCTTACCAAGACACCGCCTCTTCACTGTTCTGTGCCTGTAATCCAGGTGCTGCATTCTGAGAAGATAATACCTTGCAAGGACATCGAACTGCACCATGGCGGCGACAGGATACCCTGAAAGCATGAACACAGGTTTACCCTCAACAATTCCAAATGCCACAGGTTTCCCTGGCCTCATTGCCACCCCATGGAAGAGTACGTCGCCAAGGCTGTCCACAGCATCCACAACCACGTCTCCCCTGCTTACAGCGGTTCCTCCGGTTGTTATGACCATGTCATGTTCCTTCACTCCCCCTCTGATTTCATCCACTATGATATCCATGTCGTCGGGGGCGTGGCTAACCTCTGCCTCTCCACCTGCACTCTCCACAAGGGCCTTGAGGGTGTAGAGGTTTGAGTTGGGTATCTTGCCTGGTTCAAGGTCCGCTGAAGGCTCCATGAGTTCATTACCTGTTATTATCACCTTTACCGAGGGCCTTTTATACACCCTCAGCTGGCTGTAACCTGCCGATGCCGCCATGGCAATTTCTGCAGGTCTGAGGAGGGTTCCTTTACTCAGGATGGTATCCCCTGCCCTGAAATCCTCTCCTGCCGGTGCCAAGTTCTCTCCAGGAAACACCGGTCTTACAACACTGATCTCAGACCCTGAGCCGACAGTGTATTCCTCCATGACAACAGCATCTGCTCCGCGGGGTATGGGGGCCCCTGTTGCGATTTTAACAGCCTCACCCCTACCCACATCCACATCAGATACATCCCCGGCCCCTATGGAATCTGTGACAGTGAATCTTGATGGATTTTCAGGGGAGGAACCGAATGTATCCTCTGCCCTCACCGCGTATCCATCCATCGCTGACCTGTCAAAGGGTGGGGAGTCAAATCTGGCTTTTAAATCCTCCGCAAGAACCCTTTTATGGGCATATAAGAGATTAAGGGTTTCAGTCGCAGTTGATCTCTGATTTTCATCAAGAATCCTGAATGCATCCCTCACTGGTATGAGTTCTGATAGAAACATGTGACCATCACCGCTTAAGTACTGTTTATACTATTATATATAAAGGGGGATATAAATTCCCAGCTGGAAAAGAATCTTTGATTCATGGAGGTTTCATGATAGAGGTGGACTCTGTCTCTAAAAGCTTTGGAAGAATCAGGGCCCTTGATAACCTCAGCTTCAGTGTGAGGGAAGGGGAACTCATGGGCATAATCGGCCACAACGGTGCCGGTAAGACCACCGCAATACGCATAATAGCAGGGATACTGCACCCTGACTCTGGCACAGTCCATGTGGGTGGCTATGATGTTACCAGGGACCCACTCAGGGTTAAAGCAATGATAGGTTATCTTCCAGAGGAGCCCAACCTCTATGAGCGTTTCAGGGCTGCAGATCTCCTGAGGTACTTCGGTGAGCTCTATGGTGTCCCCAGGGATGTGCTGGATGATAGAATATACGAGTTACTTGAACTCGTGGGTATGAGTGAACGTGCAGCGGACCCCATAAACACATTCTCCAAGGGCATGCGGCAGAGGATCGGGATAGCAAGGGCCCTCATACATGACCCTCCAATCATAATATTCGATGAACCCACCATGGGCCTTGACCCGGCGACAGCATTCTCAATAAGAGAATTCATAAGGGATCTAAAGGGCTCAAGGACCATGATACTCTGCACCCACTACATGGAGGAGGCCGACTACCTCTGTGACAGGGTCGCCATAATAAACAGGGGGCGCATACTAGACATTGGAACCCCCGATGAACTCAAATCCAGGGTCCAGGGGGACCTGATACTTGAAGTTAAGGTCTCAGAGCCCTCATTGATCAGCAGGGGCTCTCTTATGAAGGTGAGTGGTGTTAAATCCGTTGAAATCGATGGTAAAATCATCAGATTATCCCTTGGTAGCCGTGAATCCATAACAGAGGTTATAGAGAATATCCCTGGAACTGTCTTCAGTGTGAACACCCGGGAGGCAACACTCAACGACGTATTCATACAGAGCCTGAAGGGGTCCTAGATGAATCTCCTAACAGTTACAAAATGGGAACTCAGGGGAACATTCAGAAGCCGTAAATTCCTCTTCATATTCCTATTCCAGATACTGGTGCTTTCACTCACCATATTCATGTTCAGCGGCTTCATTGAGATGATCGGTGAGGGAAACACCTTCACACCCTCCCTCAGGGGTTTTGCAGAGCTCAGTATCACCGACCCCTCAGGTATCATCTCCAGGCAGCTGAACCCCGACGTCCTCTATATACATGGGGGTGCGGCCTCCAGGCTCCTGGTCGATAACTTCACCGGCATCCCCCTGAATGCAACACTCTACCTTGACTATTCTGATCCAAGGAGGACCGTTGTGAGGGACGAGGTGGAAGCCGCGGTTGAGAGGGCCTCCACCATTATAACCAGGGAACTCATTGAAACCCCAACGCCGAGACCTGAGGTCCGTGAGGAGACACAGGGTGAGGCCCTTCCACTTCAGCTTGTGAGGCGTGTCATGGTTTCCATTCTCCTCTTTCTCCCGGTTTTCCTGTTCGGAAACCTTGTGGTGGACAGTATCGTGGGTGAAAAGGAAAGGAAAACAGGTGAAGCCCTCATCGCAATGCCCATAAGGCGCTCTGAAATAATCATCGGAAAGTGCCTCTCTGTTACCGCAACGGTGGCGCTGCAGGTGGGTGTATGGATGAGCCTCATAATGGCGGCCGGTTTCAAGATAAGCAACCCGGCAGGTGCCTATCTAACCGTTGTGCTCTCATCAACACCCATCATAGGGCTCACGGCACTCATATCGGTTTATGCAAAGAACTACCGTGAGGCAGGGATAGGTATAACCTTTGCCTACATAATCGCAGCAGCATACCTGATTGTGCCGGCCCTCGCCTACATGGCCGGTTCCTCAGGAGCCCTCTCACCCATGACCCTCACCATAAAGCTGATATCAGGAGTTAACCTGAATGCAGCTGACCTCATACCGCCCCTGTTCTCGGTCCTCATACTCAACATCCTTTTCTATGGCCTTGCAGTCAGATTATTCGGCAGGGATGATGTGGTTTTTGGTCCAAGGCCCGGTATTTTAAGGTTGATGGTGAGACCATGAAACTGAAGGCCCTTACAGTTAAGGAGGCACGGGACATATTCTCAAACAGGATCTACATGCTGCTTGTCCTGGTGCAGGTCATAATAATACTGGGTGCCTATGGACTTGCAGTTGTAAGTTCTGTTGCAGCGGATCCAGAGCTCATTGGGGAGTGGGGTGGTTCCAGGTTCCTCAAGGTGGGTGTTGTGGGGGATGAACGTCTGCTCATTGAGGGCCTTGAGAGGGAGGGTCTGGGTGTTACGAAATTCCCGGATCTTGCTGATGCCCGGAAAAGTCTGGGTTCAGGGGTGGTTGCCATTGTCTACACAAGCGGTGGGGATGTCCGTATCGAAGCAGACACCGGCAGTGCATTCTACACCATCATGAGCGAAAGGCTTCAGCGTGCCACCTCATGGTACGCGGAGCAGAAACAGTTCAGGGAGGCGGGGATTCCATCATCCACAGTTAAAGCCCTGGAGAATCCTGTTAAACTGAAAATTATCCCCATTAACAGGGACCGGTATGCTCCCCTTGCAGTTGAAAGCTCCTACTTTGTGGAGATAATGTACGGTTTCATAATACCCTTCGTGGTTTTCCTCCCATTCTTCCTTGGTAGTAACATTGTAACCGACAGCGTGGTTGGCGAGAAGGAAAGAAAAACCTTCGAGGTCCTCCTGATGGTCCCTCTATCCGAGACCAGCATCATTCTTGGTAAGATAACCCCTGCGCTCATTTTTTCATTCATTCAGAGCCTCCTGTGGCTCGGGATAGTGATGCTCCTTGGGGTGCCTGTTTACAATATCCCCCTGCTGTCCATCATAATGTTCCTCACGGGACTGGGGTTCACAGGGACCGGTCTCTTCATATCCATCCTCGCAGACAGCACAAAGGAGGCCAACTCTGCCATCACGGTGGTGCTCTTCTTTGCAACGTTCCTGCTCTTCGTGCCCCTATTCATGGATATGGGCATCTTCAACCCCATAATACGCTTCATACCAAGCATCATAATGGTCAAGCTCTCATCGAGCCCATATCTCAACCCGGGTCTCATATATGACATGTTACCGGCGGCCCTTTTATCTGTAATCCTCTTTGCGGCTTCAGTGGTCTCATTCAGGAGGGAGGGAGTCATAAGACTCTGAAATTCAAAAAAAGCATGTTTTTTGTCTCATCACGTTATAAGACTCTGAATCCTCACAAAAAAATCTGTTCAGTGGACGAGGAGCAGCATCACAACCCCGGCACCGATGGGAATGGTTATGTTATCCTCAACCGGGGTGTAGGCCTCCACCAGCATGCCCGCAATAGCCCCTGTGAGTGCGGTTAGGGGGTCAAGGAAAAAGAGGGCCCCCAGGAACCCTGCTAAAAGGAAGGCCGCTGAACCCTCAATGCTCTTATCAGGGTTAAATGGGAGGGGATGTGAACCATACTCCCTGCCGATGATTGTGGAGAGTGAGTCACCCAGGGTGAGTATTATAACTGAGGCACTGGCCACTGAAATGTTAAAACCAAAGAGGGCATAGGTGAGGGCCATTCCCAGAAAGTAGTAGATGAAGCCCCTCTCGGTATCATCCCTCCGGCAGCTCCTCAGAACATAGGAAAAGAAGGGGAGGGTGAACCTTCTGTCAAGCTGAAATATCAACTCACCCATGAGTGCTGCTGCGAGGGAGAGGGCCACCATGGGGAGGGAGCCAAGGTAGCCTGCAAGGATCACGAAGACTATGCCTGCTGCATGTATGATCTGCCTGAAGAACTCCCTCCGGTACCTCAAAAAAACACCTATGTGGACATGTATGCCTCAATAACCCCATGGTAGGCATCATAGAGTTCAGATACATCCAGTGCTACATCATCAAATTTCAGGGTGTCGCCTCCAGTGGTTCCTATCACAGCGCAGGGCACTTCAAGTTCCTGGATTATTTCCTCCACGGATCCCGTCACGGTTATGATGTACCTTCCATTTGATTCAGAGAATAGGGCCTCATGGATGTTACTGAAGCTTCCAGGGATCTTCCCTGTGTCTATGGTTGCCCCGATACCTGACTTTATGGCCATCTCAGCAACTGCAACCCCTATACCGCCTGCTGAACAGTCATGGATTGCCGTTACCTTATCCCCGAATCTCTCAATTATCCTCCTGACTGAGTTCGCAGCGTCAAATTCTGCCCTGAGGTCTGTCTCAGGTGGCTTGCCATCAACAATGCCATGGACCGTCCTTAGGTACTCTGAGGCTCCCAGTTCAGGTTTTGTATGCCCGATGACGATTATCTTCTCGCCCTCGGCCTTGAAATCCATTGTCTTTATGCTATCAAGTGGTAGCCTCCCTGCAACTCCAACCACTGGGGAGGGGTTCACTGTAACCCCCTCGGTTTCATTGTAGA
The DNA here is from genome assembly GCF_026692625.1 of Methanothermobacter sp. DP. Taxonomy (NCBI): domain Archaea; kingdom Methanobacteriati; phylum Methanobacteriota; class Methanobacteria; order Methanobacteriales; family Methanobacteriaceae; genus Methanothermobacter; species Methanothermobacter sp. DP. Next base: position 1,434,082 of record NZ_CP113501.1, read on the forward strand.
AGCTCACGTTACCGCTTATTACCGGCGTGCCGAAGGTCTCTGCCATTTCAGCCATTCCCCTCACGCATTCCCTGAACTGCCAGAAAACCTCCGGTTTCTCCGGGTTTCCGAAGTTGAGGCAGTCCACTATGCAGAGTGGCCAGGCGCCCATTGAAACAACGTTCCTTATTGCCTCCCCCACAGAGGCTGCGCCGCCACCGTACGGGTCCAGCTTTGTGTGGATGCTGTTGCAGTCAACGGTTAGCGCAACTCCAGTCTTCTCATCGACCCTGAGGACCGCCGCATCATCACCTGGCTTCACAACGGTCCTTATCTGAACCTCATGGTCGTACTGGCGGTAAACCCACCTCTTGCTTGCAATGTTGGGTGATGACAGGAGTTTAAGGAGCGCTTCAGTGAGAGGGGGGTGCTGGACCTCCACCTGCCCCTCGGGTAAATCAGGTTTTTTTGCCTCCCTTTCAATCACCGGGGGATCCGCGAGGAGCTTTGCTGGCAGGTCCGCTATAACCTTCCCTTCGCTTTCAACGATCATCCTTCCGGTATCTGTAACCTCACCTATGACCGCGGCCGGAAGCTCATACTTCCTGCAGATCTCCATTGCCTCATCAACCCTGTCAGGGCTGAGCACGAATATCATGCGTTCCTGCGACTCTGAGAGCATTATCTCATAGGGTGTCATTCCCTCCTCCCTGAGAGGTATCGCCTCCAGGTTGACCCTTGCACCGTTATCACACTTGGCCACGAGTTCAGAGATGCAGCACGTTAAACCCCCGCCCCCGAGGTCCTTCACGCCTGAAACCTCTATTTTCTCCATTATCTCAAAGCTCGCCTCCATCACCATCTTCTTGGTGAATGGGTCGCCGACCTGAACCGCTGGCCGGTCCTCCAGTTCAGATGAACTGGTGAGTTCCTCAGATGCGAAGGTTACGCCATGAATTCCATCCCTGCCTGTTCTACCCCCCATGAGGAGGAATGCGTCTCCTGGCCGCGGGGCTATGCCCCTTTTTATCTCATCCTTGCGCACAAGGCCTGCGCACATAACATTCACAAGGGGGTTCAGCTGGAAGTTATCGTCAAATTCAACCTCGCCTGCGACGGTTGGAACCCCCACACGGTTCCCGTAGTCGGATATGCCCTTAACCACGTGTTCAAAGAGGTACCTTGATTTCTGGTCCTCAAGGTATCCGAACCGAAGGGAGTCAAGGAGGGCTATGGGCATGGCACCCATTGAGATTATATCCCTCAGAATCCCGCCTATACCGGTACCTGCACCCCCATATGGTTCTATCGCAGATGGGTGGTTGTGGCTCTCAATTCCAATGGCCATGGCCAGCTCATCGGTGACCTCAACCACACCGGCGTCATCACCGGGGCCTATGATTACCCCCTCGCCCTCGGTTGGGAAGAGGCCGAGGACCGGGCGGCTGCTCTTGTATGAGCAGTGCTCAGAGAACATCACATCCAGCATCCCGTATTCGAGGGGGTTCGGATCCCTCCCAAGTTCTTTCCTTATGAATTCAATCTCTGAATCTGTTAAAACCATTTTCACACCTTATCTAAAGGTTTTATGGATATTATAAGGTTTTCATCCGATATCTTCCATTCCTTGGTGTATTCGAGTTCGGTGTAATCAAAGGAGAGATGGCTGGCCCTGACCTCATTTTCAACGAATTCCCTCTGGGGCTCGGTCAGTTCCCTGAACTCTGGGCTGCATTTCACTGAAACCTCTATTCTGGCCTCAACGTCCAGGTCAAGGTCCTTCCTCATATCCTGGATCCTCCTTACAAGTTCGCGGGCCATTGCCTCGCTCATTATCTCAGGTGTGAGTTCCGTGTCAACGAATACACTTCCGCCCTCGAACTGTGCATTCACGATGTTCTCAGGGAGCTCTGTCTCAAATATTATATCATCGGGTTCCAGGACGATTATTCTGCCGTCCAGTTCAACCCTGAAGCTGCCCTCTGATTCCAGTGCGGCTTTAACCTCAGCGCCATCCGCCCCCTCAAGTTTTCTCATGACAGGTGGCATGTCCTGCCTGAGCTTTGGACCCAGGGTTGCGGGGTTTGGTTTGGCTATTATCTTCATATCAGGGAATTCAGTTGAAGTCCTGATGGACTTGGCGTTGGCCTGTTCCGCTATAACCCCTTTGAGGGATTCAGCGGCCTCCAGAACCTTCTCGTCCTCTGATACCACAACTATCTCCCTTACAGGCCATCTCAGCTTGTACCTTGCAGTGTCCCTTGCCCTTGCACATGCCTCTATTATCTCGCGGACGATGTCCATCTCTGCCTCGAGTTTGCCATCCACCGCATCCTCACTCACCATCCAGTCCAGCATGTGTATGCTCTCAGGTGAGTCGGGTTCAGCCCCCCTCACAAGGTTCTGGTAGATGTCCTCGCATACGTGGGGTGCTATGGGTGAGAGTGTCACTATCAGTGTCTTGAGGGCTGTGTAGAGGCTGTGGTAGGCTGCCAGCTTGTCTGGGTCGTCCCTCTCTATCCATGTGCGGCTCCTTATGAGCCTTATGTACCAGCGGCTGAGGTCCTCCACTATGAAGTCGTGGATTTCACGGGTTGCCCTGTGGAAGTGGAGGTTATCCAGGGCCTCTGTCACCTTCAGGGCCACAGAGTTAACCCTTGAGATTATCCATCGATCCTCATCCCTGAAGTGGAGGTCCTCCAGTTCATGGTCACCTGGCTGGAACCTGTCAAGGGACATGTAGGTTGTTGCGAAGACGTAGACATTCCAGAGTATGTTGAACATCTTGTTAACATTCTTAAGTTCGTCCCATACGAATTTAAGGTCCTCCCATGGCTTGTTGGCCCATAGAAGGTAGAACCTCAGGACGTCTGCCCCGTACTTCTCTATGACATCCTCAGGTTCAACAACGTTCCCCAGGGACTTGCTCATCTTCCTGCCCTCTTCATCAAGGGTGAAACCGTGCATGAGCACCCGCCGGTAGGGTGTCTCATCAAGTGCTATCACACCGCAGCCAAGCTGTGAGTAGAACCAGCCCCTTGTCTGGTCATGTCCCTCGGTTATGAAGTCGTAGGGGAACCATTCACTGAAGAGTTCCTTCTCTCTGGGGTAGTGTAGGGCTGCCCAGCCTGCAACCCCTGAGTCTATCCAGACGTCCAGGACATCGGGTGTCCTCTTCATTTTTCCCCCGCATCTACCGCACTCAAGTATTATCCTGTCAACATGGGGCCTGTGGATGAAGTCCCCTTCAAGCTGGCCCTCAACAGCCAGCTCCCTGAGCTCCTCTATTGATCCAACAACGTGTATGCTGTCGCAGTCCTCGCAGACCCATATGGGGATGGGTATCCCCCAGTAGCGCTGCCTTGAGATGGTCCAGTCCCTTGCATTCTCTATCCAGTTCCTGAACCTGCTCTCCCCTGCCCATGAGGGGATCCACTGTACCCTGTCGAGTTCACTGAGCATTTTATCCTTTATCTCTGTTATCTTGAGGAACCACTGCTCTGTGGCAAGGTAGATTATGGGTGTCTTGCATCTCCAGCAGAACCCGTACCTGTGACTGATGGTCTCTGCCCTCAGGAGGAGGTTCTTTGATCTGAGGTCATCTATTATGTCAGAATCAGCGTCCTTAACAAATTTACCATTATATTTCCCTGCATCCTCAGTGAAGACCCCTGCCTCGTCCACAGGGCAGAATACCGGGAGGCCATATTCTTTACCTATCTCGAAGTCCTCTGGACCGTGACCAGGGGCTGTGTGCACGCACCCTGTACCCTCCGTGAGTGTCACATGGTCCCCCAGGATGATCCTGTGCTCCATGTCCCTGTGGCATGGCACCTCCTCATCCAGGGGGTGCCTGTAGGTGAGGCCCTCAAGTTCAGATCCCTTGACGGTCTTTATGATCTCCGCCTCCTCCCCGAGGACCTTCTCAACGAGTGCCTCTGCCATTATGTAGGTTTCCCCATCCAGGCGGGCATGGGCATAATCAAAGTCAGGGTGGACAGCAACGGCCATGTTTGCAGGAAGGGTCCAGGGGGTTGTTGTCCATACCAGTATATACGTGTCCCCTGAGACTGGGAACTTCACGTAGATGGATGGGTCCTCCTTCTCATGGTAGTCTATCTCTGCAAGTGCCAGGGCCGTTTCACAGCGGGGACACCACGTTATCACCCTGAGGTCCCTTAAAAGGAGGTCCTTCTCATGGGCCCTCTTCAGGGTCCACCAGCATGATTCCATGTAGGCGGGGTCGAAGGTCACGTAGGGGTCATCCCAGTCCATCCAGACCCCGAGGCGCTGGAACTGGGATGTCATCACAGCCTTGTTTTCAACCGCGAATTCCCTGCACTTCCTGACAAATTCCTCTATTCCGATCTCATCCTCGATGTCCTTCTTGCTCCTGACACCCAGGATCCCCTCAACCTTGTGTTCTATTGGGAGGCCATGGGTGTCCCATCCAGGCTGCCTCCTGACATTGAAACCCCTCATTGATTTGAAGCGGAGGTAGGAGTCCTTCATTATCTTGTTCCATGCTGTTCCAAGGTGAATCCTTCCGCTGCAGTAGGGTGGGCCGTCCAGGAATGAATACCTTGGGCCCTTCTCCCTCAGTTCCTTCACGCGTTCATAGATATCCCTTTCTTCCCAGAAACTCTGAACCTTTTCCTCTATCACATGGGGCTTGTAGGATTTTTCGGCTTCCTGGATTGGCATGAATTTCTCCCTCAGATGGATATTAGAATGTCCGGAGCTGGCCCTTGACCAGCATCTCGGTTATGCTTGGTATGTCCTCGAGCCATGCGTCCATTACTCCTGAAACCTTTCCTGTGATGTCATCCATGGTGTAGCCGTCCTCAAGGATCACCTGGGCTGTGGCGGCCTTGGGGTGGTCAATTGGCTTTCCTATCTGGCTGAGTATCATTATATGGACCTGCTTAACTCCCTCGATGCTCTCAACTATGTCTGCGGCCATCTGGTTTGAGAGGAGGTTGTAAATTTTACCCACATGGTTTATGGGGTTCTTACCTGATGTTGCCTCCATGGACATTGGCCTGTTGGGTGTTATGAGGCCGTTGGCCCTGTTACCCCTTCCCACTGATCCGTCATCACCCATCTCAGCGGAGGTCCCTGTAACTGTTATGTAGACTGATGGCTCATCGTCCTCGCAGCGGTCGGCTGTGTTGACAAAAACCTCAAGGTTTCTCTCTGTGATCCCTGAGGCCAGCTTGAATACCTCATCCTTCACCACATTCTTGATCTCAAGGTATTCCTCTAGGTCTGATACGTATCTGTCCACCATTGCACAGGCAACTGTAAGGGTTATGTTGTCGTTTTCCCTGAGCCCCATGACCTTTATGTCCTCACCCACTGCAGGGTATTTCTTCTTGAATTCAGGGGAGTTGAGGAGGTTCTCTGCCTCCATCACTATCCTCTCGGTCTCTGAGAATGGTGCGAATCCAACCCCGAATGATGTGTCATTTGATAGGGGTGCTCTTCCCTTCCTTGCAAAGACGTCCCTCAGGTCCCCTGAGCCGTGCCCGATCTTGCACTCCACCACGGTGCAGGTCTCAACATCAAGGTTTATTATGTTGTCCCTGAGGTACTCCTTGGCTGCTGATATGGCTATCCTGTCAAGGCCTATCTTCTCTCCATCAACCTCGGCGATACCCCTTCCCGTGAGGAGTATCTCTATCGGTTTTATAACCTCACCGCCTCCAAACTGTGGTGCGGATTCTCCGGCTGTTATCTGTACCTCGTCGGTGTTGTGGTGCATTATGGCACCGAATCTATCAAGGTAGGCGTTGCAGAGGGCCCTGCTCACTGATTCAGCGATCCCGTCACTTATACTGTCAGGGTGTCCTATGCCCTTCCTTTCAACTATCTCCACCTTCTGGTCCTCGATTGGTGTCTGGTTAAGGGGTTCAACGATAATATTTCTCACACTGATAACCTCCTGATGAATATGCACAGTAATGGTTTATGGTTTTGAGCTGATGATATAAATAAATATAACACAGTGTTTTCAGGAGAATCTATGATGGAGAAAGAGGTGTTCAATAAGACAAGGGGCGCCACTCTTGGTGCTGTGAGGTTTGCAGATACATTCCTTTCACGTTTCAGGGGTTTGATGCTCAGGAGGAACGTTGAGACTGGACTTGTACTTGAAATACCCGAGGGACGTGGGAGATACGGTTCAGGGATACACATGTTCTTCATGCTGGTCCCGCTTGACGTTCTATTCGTTGATAAAAATATGAGGGTGGTGGATATGGCTGAACTCAAACCATGGCAGGTCTACAATCCAGTGAAACCCGCAAGGTATGTTGTAGAACTTAAAAAGGGAAAAATTGATGAAACCGGGACCCGAATAGGCGACACGCTGGAATTTAAGGACATCTGATTCCGCCTCAGGAACCCAAAATGTGAAATCCCAGGAGAGCTAGGATCCCGCCCTCTTCTTTATCTCGGAGATTGCAACCTCCGCCACCCTCCGAACCATTGGGCTCTCATCGTCAAGGAGGCCCTCAAGGTCCTCGACTGAATCCTCATCGCCGAGTATTCCAATGGCCAGGGCACAGGCGTACCTCACACCGGGTTTCTCATCTGAAAGATGCTCCCTGAGGGGTTCAACAGCCCTTTTATCATCAAAGGTTGCAAGGGCGAGTGCAGCCGCCTCCCGGACATGGTAGTCCTCGTCATCAAGGGCCTCTATGAGTGGTTCCACAGCCCTGGGATCTGCAACCTCTGCAAGAAGTTCAACAGCGTCCTCACGCACAACCCAGTCAGGGTTCTTGAGTTCCTCAAGGAGAAAATCAATCCTCTTGCCCTCCATTAAAACACCCCCTATCTCCATTATTTCTGTTGCAGATGATAATTAAATTTTATGAAGGAGAATGGGTGCTGACCTTAAAACGTAATGTTGGAGGGCTTTGGAATGGTCATATGTTCCCGAGAATTTCCCCGGGCCCCTCAAACACGGTTATGCCCTCCATTGAGGAGAGCCTCTCTGTGTTTCTGATGTCCACCTCCCTCATGTGGATGGTTATTATCCTCCCACCTGAGACAGCGCCATATGGACATGCGCTCTGACACAGTCCGCAGCCCCTGCACTTGAGGAGCCTTATCTCAACCCCCGGCACTATGGCGTCCCCTGGACATGCCGCTGCAGCAAGACACTGCTCGCATCTCCTGCAGAGTTCAAGTTCAAGTTTTGATGGGAGGACCGTTTCAACGTCCCCCTCCTCAAGGTCCACCGGGACGCAGTACACCGGCACTCCCCCCTTACCTGCCTGGGCCACGGCATTTGTCACAAGTGTGTCGGCTATGCCATGAACTATCTTGGCCACGGTATTGGATGTTACAGGGGATACCACCAGAAGGTCATACCTACCCATGGAGAGCCTGCCTGTTATGGGGAAGCTGTAGCCCTCCTCACTTTCAAGGACAAGTTCCCTGTAGTATCCGCCAGAAAGTTTCCTGACCCTTTCAAAGAGGCCGTACATCCTCAGAACCTCCTCTGCGGCACCTGATAGGAGTATGGTTACCTCGTGGCCCCTGGAAACCATCTCCTCCAGTGCCTCCACACTCTCAAGGAGGAGGTGCCCGGCCCCTGTGAATGCCCAGGCAATTCTCATCTACCGGATCTCCATGTACTTGTAGGCCTCTGACTCCTCAAAGGCGTAGTGAACCTTTGTATAGGATGACATGAACTCTGAAACCTCTTCCTTAACGTCCCTGCCATCAATAACAACCTTCTTTATATATTCTGCAACCTCTGACATCTCTGACTCCTTCATTCCGCGCCTTGTTATCTCCTGTGTACCTATCCTTATTCCTGATGGGTCGTCTGACCTGTTAACATCGTCCCATGGGAGAAGGTTCTTGTTGAGTATTATGTTGTTGGCCTCAAGTCTCTTGGATATCTCGGCGGCCCTGCCAATGTCTGATACATCCATCACAACCTGATGGGATTCTGTGAAGTCAAGGTGCTCACAGAGTACATTGAATCCAAGTTCATTGAGGCTTTCCGCGAGTTTTTTTGAATTTCTGATTGTCTGTGCCGCGTATTCACTTCCAAACTCAAGCATCTCTGCGGTTGCTATTCCAAGGCCTGCCACATGGTGAAGGTGGTGGTTACTCACAAGTCCCGGAAAGACAGCCTCATCTATGTCATCTGCAAGTTCCTCCCTGCAGAGGATTATGCCGCCCTGGGGTCCGGGAAATGTCTTGTGTGTGCTTCCCACCAGCATATCGGCGCCCTCCCTGAGGGGATCCTGGAAGTATCCGCCTGCAATTAGGCCGAGGACATGGGCGCCGTCGTACATTATCCTTGCACCCACCTCCTCTGCGGCCTCAACTGCCTCCTCCACAGGGTGGGGGAAGAGGAAGAGGCTTCCGCCGAAGAGTATTATCCTTGGTTTGACCTCAAGGATCTTCTTCTTCATTGCATCGGCGTCTATGTTCATGTTTTCAAAGTCAAAGGGGTGGGTGTATATTTTGAATCCCCTCACACCGGCTGCACTGACCTTGGCATGTGATATATGGCCGCCGTATGGGACCTCCATGGCCATTATGGAGTCGCCAACATCTGCAGTTGCAAAGAAGCAGGCGAGGTTGGCCACAACACCCGACGTTGGCTGGACATTGGCATGCTCTGCCCTGAAGAGTTTCTTTGAGAGTTCAATTGTGATCTCTTCAATCTCATCTATGTACCTGCAGCCCTCATAGAGCCTCTCGCCGGGAAGGCCCTCTGCATAGCGGTGTGAAAGGTCAGAGATGAGGGCCTCCTTGACCCTTGAACTGGTTATATTTTCACTTGCTATGAGATTGATGCTTGACTCCATCCAGCTGTTATGATCCTTCATGAGATCTCTTATCCTCTCGGTATAATCCTGATTGCTGACCATGAAAATCATCTCCATAGGAAAATAGTTAAAATTACAATATAAAATTGGTGCCGCTATTATACTTGCAGCCAATCATGAGACCAACAGATGAATCCTGCAGGATGATGCAAAAAAGACGGCTACAGGAATAGCCTTGAAACAGAATCAAATCAGAAGAGATAAAAGAAAAGGTTTTGATGGGTCCCAGCCCATCTATTTTGAAGCTGGTTCGTTGAGTGCCGCTTCGATCTGAGCCATGATCTGCTCTGTTTTGAAGTGCTGCTGGTCCATTGCACCTGATGGGCATGCTGCCACACAGGTACCGCAACCCTTACAGAGGGCCACGTTGACGTTGGCGTGCCCTTCCTCTATGCTTATGGCGCCGAATGGACAGAGCTCAATGCAGACCTCACAGCCACCGCAGACGTCGGAATCTGTAACTGCGATTATTGGCTCAATTTCCACTTCACCCTTGACCATTGGTATTGCTGCACGTGCAGCTGCACCTGAAGCCTGTGCAACAGCGTCAGGGATGTCCTTTGGACCCTGAGCCACACCTGCAAGGTACACACCGTCTGTCAGTGTGTCAACAGGCCTGAGTTTTGGGTGTGCTTCCATGAGGAAGCCATCTGCAGATTTGGATAGACCGATTGTCTGCCTCAGTGTCTCTGCACCCTCTGGTGGCACGAGACCGACACCAAGGACAACCATGTCGTAGTCGTACTCTGTGACCTTACCCAGGAGTGTGTCCTCTGATCTCACTGTGAGTGTGAGGTCAGGGTTCTCGATGACCTCAGCGGGTCGTCCCCTTATGAACTTGATTCCGTATTTCTCCTGTGAGCGTTTGTAGAATTCCTCGAATCCTTTACCGAATGCCCTTATGTCCATGTAGTAGAGTGTGACCTCTGTGTCAGGCATTTTGTCCTTGATGAGCTGTGCGTTCTTCATGATGTACATACAGCACACACGGGAACAGTAGGGTTTTCCAACCTGTTCGTCCCTTGAACCCACACAGTGGATGAATGCAACCCTCTTTGGTTTTTCACCGTCTGATGGTTTGAGGACCTTACCATCGGTTGGACCTGATGCGTTGATCATCCTTTCGAGTTCAAGACCTGTTATGACGTTGGTGTGTCGACCGTAACCGTATTCGAGTTTCTCTGTTGGGTCGTAGGCGTCGTATCCTGTTGCCACAATTATTGTACCAACTTCGATTTCGATCTCCTCTGGTTCCTGGTCGTGTTTAACGGCTCCCCTTTCACAGACCTCATCACAGAGCATGCACTCTATACAGTAGTCCTTGTCAATTGTTGCGCAGAGCGGGACAGCCTGTGGGAATGGTATGTAGACAGCCTTGGTCATACCGATTCCCTCGTCGAAGTAGTTTGGCATTTCAATTGGGCATACCTCTACGCAGGAACCGCATCCGGTACAGAGGTCCTCGTCTATGTACCTTGGTTTCTTCTCGATTTTGACCTTGAAGTTACCTATGTAACCGTCAACTTCCTTAACCTCGGCGTAGGTTATGAGTTCAATGTTGTCGTGTTTACCGACATCCACCATTTTTGGTGCAAGGATACACATTGAACAGTCGAGGGTTGGGAAGGTTTTGTCCAGCTGACCCATTCTTCCTGAGATACTTGGCCTCTTTTCGACCATGTAGGTCTTGAATCCCATGTCGGCCAGGTCAAGGGCGGCCTGTATACCTGCAACACCTCCACCGATGACAAGGGCCTTGTCATCCACACTAACCTTTGATGCCTCGAGGGGCTCCAGGAGCCTTGCCTTGGCAACCGCCATCCTCACAAGGTCCTTGGCCTTTTCTGTTGCGCCCTCAGGGTTGTCCATGTGGACCCATGAGTCGTGCTCCCTTATGTTTGCAAATTCGAATAGGAACTGGTTGAGTCCTGCCTCTTCAACACATCTCCTGAAGGTTGGTTCGTGGAGCCTTGGGGAACATGCAGCCACAACTACCCTGTTTATACCGAGTTCCTTGATGTCCTTCTGTATCTCGAGCTGACCTGGGTCAGAACAGTAGTACTTGTAGTCCTTTGCAACCACAACGTTTGGTAGTTTCGCAGCGTAGTCCCTTACAGCCTCAATGTCGACCACACCGCCGATGTTTACACCACAGTGGCAGACGTAAACACCGATTTTTGGTTCTTCCATTGTTTCTTTTTTTTCTTCTGCCATTAGATCACCTTGCATAGAGATATCTAGCAATGACACTTATTTGATGTAAGGTATAGCACAGTGCTAAATAAACATTTCTATCAAAAACTTTAAGTAAGATTTATATACTATTACACTCATTTTCATGAAATGGATAAAATTCAAAAATATTTTCATTATATTCCAAATATAAAATAAATTTTTCAGAGTATAATGGACCATACTGGCAGTGACACGAGGCCCAGTATTGTGCTCATGAATATGCACGATGATACAAGGTCAACGTCAAGGTCATTTTCAATTGCAAGTACCGCTGCAAGCATGGCTGAGGGCATTGATGCCTCAAGGACCGTTACAGAGAAGTCCAGACCCTTAAATGATAATAGGTAAACAATGAATGCGGCAATCAGAGGTGATACTATGAGCCTCAAGGCACTCACAAATGTGGCCTCAACCAGCGAATCCCTCAGGAACCTGAAGTTCAGTGAGAGACCAAGTGAAATCATTATGAGGGGAACCGCTGCACCGGCCAGATATCCAAGAACCGTACCTGCCATTCCCACAGGTAATCCCATCAGGTTGAAGGTAACCCCCAGTATGAATGCCCAGAGGGGTGGGAAGGTGGCTGCCCTTTTAACGACTGCAGTCCCCTCAGCCCCTGAGATAAATGATAGTATAAGCCCAAGGGATGTGAACATCACTGTTGTGCCTGTATCATAGAATATGGCCCTTAAAAGACCCTCAGATCCAAATATTCCCTCAGTTACAGGGTAACCCAGGAAACCTGAGTTCATCATTGCCGCAGCAACAATTATCCCCCAGGTTTTCCTGGAATCCAGACCCCTCCTTTCTGCCCACAGGGACGCTATGGCTCCAGATAATGCCCCGGTGGTTATACAGACGAGTGGTATCAGGAACAGGTCCGCTATTCCACTTAAATCAGCCCTGTAGAGTGACGTGAATATCAGTGAGGGTATTGCAAGGTTTATGACAATCCTGTTGAGGGGTGATGCATCCTCCTCCCTCAGTATGCCCCCCAGTTTAAGTGCATGTCCTGTGAGGACAAGGATCAGTATGGATAGAACCGTTTCAAACGAGCCCATAAAAATCAAAATTAGGGTTTAATCAACAATACCTGCTTCTGTTATCTTGAAGACACACTCACCCTCTGGGAGGTGGGGGCTGTCAACAAGTCTCGCTATCCTCTTACCTGCAAGTCCCTTCTTGAGCCACAGGCGGTAGGTCGCTGCATGGCCCAGGACGTGTCCGCCTATAGCCTTTGTGGGGCTTCCAAAGAAGGCGTCGGGTCTTGCCTGAACCTGGTTTGTTACGAAGACAGCTGCATTGTAGGTGTTTGCTATGTTCTGGAGGGTGTGGAGGTGCTGGTTGAGCTTCTGCTGCCTTGTTGCTAGGGCCTCCCTCCCCACATACTCCGCCCTGAAGTGGGCTGTGAGGGAGTCCACAATTACAAGGCGTATGTTCTTGCCCTCCTGTATGAGCTCATTCACCTTCTCTGCCATGAGTATCTGGTGACTTGAGTTGAATGCCCTTGCAATGTGTATCCTGTTGAGAACCTCCTCAAGGTCCAGTTCAAAGGCGTTGGCTATCTGCTCTATCCTTTCCGGACGGAATGTGTTCTCTGTATCTATGAATACAGCCTCAGCATCCAGACCACCCCTTTCCTCTGGTAGCTGCACAGTCACTGCTAGTTCATGGGATAGCTGGCTCTTACCTGATCCAAACTCTCCGAAAACCTCAGTTATTGCCTGTGTTTCAATCCCGCCGCCTATGAGTTCATCCAGGGCCTTGCTCCCTGTTGTTATTCGGCCCACGTCCTTCCGGCGTTCCATCACATCAAAGGCTGTTTCAAAGTCTATCTTCTCAGCCCTTCTGGCGGCCTCTATCACCTTCTCAGCCACGCCCTCACCAATTTCAGCCTTTACAGAGAGTTCCTTGGCGGTGGCTGTGGCAAGACGCATCATGTCCCCGAAGCCTGCGTCCCTTAATTTCTGTGCCGTTTTGGCCCCTACATTTGGTAGATCTTCCAGTTCAACCATTTTAATCTCCCTTAAATCATTTTAAAGTTCAATATTCACAACCTTTCTGGGTATAAACCTCGGTTCCTCATTGTATTCATCAAAATCCGCGTTTCCGATAACCTCCACGGTTACGCCGTTAAGGTCCTCAACCCTCTCCTCAAGTGCTGATTCATCTGCAGACTGGTTTATGATATCAACAACCTCCCTCGTGGACATCTCTAGGAGTTTCTCGGCCTCCCTTCCAAAGAAGGTTATGAGGACCTCGCCGGTATCATCCATGATCCTTCCAGGGATCATGAGGAGGTATCGTGGCTCATCCACAAGGGCGCCGCAGAAGTTACAGATGTTCTCGTCAGAGAGTTCAAGCCTCTCATTGCATGATGGGCACTTTATGGATAGAATCCTCCTGCCTGACATTTCTGTAAGTTCACCCTTTATCATGACATTTCTTGAATCCTCCTGAAGGTCCTCAATGTTTACAAGAGGATATAGAATCTCCTGGAGCTCCTCAAAGGAGGGTAACCCGCTGATATCCCTTTCAGTTGCCGGTTCAATCCTTGAATTTCTCCCTATGCTGAGTTCAAGTCTCTCTCCGCCCATATCATCCCTGTAGATTACGCGGGGGTTTTCTATTCTCACCGCATCTCCAATGCTCAGTGGTTTCTCCGCAGCATCATCCCAGAGGCTTGCCCTTATGGATCCTGTGTCATCAGCAAATTCAACGGTTCTCACAAGGCCGGGTGTCCCGTCACCCCTCTGGAACTCCCTGGGATCAAAGAGATCAACCACCCTCGCAATTATCCTTATGTTCCTGTCGTCCTCTTCAAGTTCATCAATTTTCTTTGTGGTGTAGAGCATCTCCTCAAGCTCCTCAAAGGAGGGCAGGTTTTCAATATCCTCTGGGAGGGGCTCCACTATTCTGGTTGTTCTTCCTGTGTTGAGTTCCACGCTGTAAAGCCCTAGTCTTATTCTGGCATTCTCTATTCTCACGGCGTCCCCCACATTCAGGGGTTTTTCTGCCTTCTCGTCCCAGAGGCTGACCCTTATCTTGCCTGTCTCATCTGCAAGTTCCATTGACCTCACGATACCGGTCCCATCCTGCCTCTCAAATTCCCTCGGGTCGCTGAGGCTGAATATCCTGCCTACAACATCTACCTCCTCACCCTCATCCTCCATTTCAAGTATCTCGGCTATCTTGAGGGGTCTCAGATGTTCCCTGTACTCCTCAAGGACCTTAAGGAGCGAACCATCAGATTCAGGGTTGACGGTGATACGGGTGTTGAAGTTTGTGTTTATGCGGTATGACTGGTTGAACTCATCAAATTCAACCCTTGCACCGGATATCCTTACAATGTCCCCCTTGTTGATTTTTATGCGGGTGTCATCATCCCAGAGTGTTACCCTTGCAGAGCCTGTATCATCTGTAATCTCAATGGATCTTACAGAGCCCGTTGTTCCATCGTTTCTTTCAAACTCCACAGGGTCATGAACCCTTGTTACAAGGCCCATCACAGTTGCGCTCTCCATCTCATGGAGGTCCCCTATCTTAACCACCTTCTCACTGTACTCGGGAACATCATATTCCCCTGGCACAATCCTTGTGAGGCTGGTGTGTGTGAGTGTTACACTGTCATCCCTTCTCCTTGTCTGGGCCCCCAGTATCTTAACCGAGTCTCCCTCCTTAAGACCAAGCTCCTCCACAAGGCTGACATCGTTGTTCCAGATTGTGTATGTGGTTGAACCTGTTTCATCCATTATGTCAAGGGAAATGAACCTTCCTTCACGGCCATCCCTCTCAAAGGTCCTCACCCGGGATATGCCTGTTATTCTTGCAATGACGTTGACCTCCTGGTCCTCGGCAAGGTCAGCGATGGGGGTTATCTCCTCCCTGTATTCTGGAAAGTCCGGGAAATCCGCAGGGTCAAGGACCTCAACCCTTGACCTTGGCATGAGATGTGCCTCCTTTCTGCCCCCGAATCCACCCCTTATTCTAACATCCCTTATCCTGATCACATCGCCCTCATTGAATTTCTTGAGGAGCTTCATGTTCTCTGTCCAGAAAACTGTTCGAAGTTCAGCTGTATTATCTGCGATGATAACATTGGCGAGTTTTCCCTCTCTTCCCTTCCTTGTTGTGAAGGTCCTGGGACTTGATATTTTCATGACCCTGCCTGTCACCGGTGCCTCTGCACCCTCCTCAAGTTTGGATATGGTGTCCATCCTGTGCTCTTCCTTCTCTGATAGCATCGTATTTTCATCCCGGAGGATCTCATCAACCACCGTCGTTGCAATTGCAACATCATCCATGAATCCTACGTCCCCATATTCCTCTTTCCTTTTCTCTATTAGCTCCTGAAATTCCTCAAGGGACATTCTGTCCTTAATCCTTTCATATTCCCTCTTAAGTTCTTCCTTCATTTGGGTCCCTCACTTGATTAATAATATTATGCACCGTCTATAAAAGACTTGGTGAGGTCCTGGAAACTAATATTCCTGGAACTGTTACTACCTTGTATTACTGAATATTTAAATTTTATTATCAAAGTATTTATTAATGGTGGGTGAAAATATAACTGTAAAATTCAGCCGAGTTTTTCAGTATGAAGGTGGAATGCAGATATCCAGTGAACATATGGGGACATCTGAACTTTAAGGATGCTCTAATTTTCACAGCCAGCCCCATGGATCCATTGCTGGAAATTTTATGATGCCTTCATTATATTCTGCTAAAGGAGGATAGAAGATGTCTATGACTGTTTCTGAGAAAATACTTGCCAGGGCTTCAGGTAAAGACCGTGTGGAGGCCGGTGAAATAGTTATGGCCAGTATAGATGTCGCCATGACCCATGACCTCACAGGACCCCTGTCAGTTGAATCCTTTGAAAGAATAGGAAGGGACAGGGTCTGGGACCCTGAAAAAATCGTTGTTATATTCGACCACCAGGTGCCTGCAGATTCCCTCGATGCGGCCCAGAACCACATGATAATGAGAGACTTTGTGAGGGAGCAGGGCATAGAGAACTTCTATGATGTCAGGGAGGGCGTATGCCATCAGGTGCTACCTGAAAAGGGACACGTGGTGCCTGGAGAGGTTATTGTGGGGACAGACTCCCACACCTGCACCCACGGCGCCCTGGGGGCCTTTGCCACCGGTATAGGGTCAACTGACATGGCAATGGTCTTTGCCACCGGAAAACTGTGGTTCAGGGTGCCTGAAACGATACGCTTCGAAATAAGCGGCTCACTCAGAAAACATGTGTATGCAAAGGACGTCATACTGAACATCATAGGGGATGTAGGGGCAGACGGTGCCACCTACATGGCCTGTGAATTTGCAGGCGAAACCGTCGCAGATATGAGTGTGTCAGACCGTATGGTGCTCTCCAACATGGCAATAGAGATGGGAGGTAAAACCGGAATAGTGGAACCCGATGAAAAAACCATAAGGTACGTGGAAAGGAGATCAGATAAACCCCACAGGGTCTTCAGGACAGACCCCGATGCCCCCTCCCTCAATGTCATGGAGGTTGATGTCTCTGACCTTGAACCCCAGGTGGCATGCCCACACAACGTTGACAATGTGAAGCCCGTCAGTGAGGTGGATGTTGAGATAGACCAGGTTTTCCTTGGCTCATGTACAAACGGCCGCCTCAGTGACCTCAGGGATGCCGCTGCAATACTGAAAAACAGGAAGGTTGCAGACAGCGTCAGGATGCTCGTGATACCCGCCTCAAGGGAGGTCTACCGCAGGGCACTCTCCGAGGGTCTCATGGAGATATTCGTGGACGCAGGCGCCCTGGTATGCAACCCCTGCTGCGGACCATGTCTCGGTGGCCATGTGGGACTCGTGGGGCCGGGAGAGGTCAGCCTTTCAACATCAAACAGAAACTTCAGGGGCCGGCAGGGAAGCCCAGAGGCAGAGGTATACCTATCATCCGCGGCGGTTGCAGCCGCATCCGCAGTTACAGGCAGAATCACCCACCCTGCTGAACTTGAATAGTGGAGGTGCTTAGATATGAAAGGAAGAGTCTGGAAATTCCCCGACGACGTGGACACCGACATAATCATACCCGGAAGGTACCTTGTGATGCGTGACCCTGAAAAACTCAGGGAACACGTCATGGAGGGTCTCGACCCTGAATTCCCCTCAAAGGTCAGGCCAGGGGATTTCATAGTTGCCGGGAAGAACTTTGGATGTGGATCATCAAGGGAACACGCCCCCCTTGCCCTCAAGGGTGCTGGAATAGCCGCTGTTATTGCAGAGTCCTTTGCCAGGATATTCTACAGGAACGCCATAAATGTGGGCATACCCCTCCTTGAGGCGCCAGGAATAACAGATAAACTCAATGAGGGTGATGAGATAGAGGTGGACCTGGAAAGGGGCGTTATAATACGGGGAGATGAAGAATTCCCCTTCAAGAGACTCCCTGATTTCATGGTGGAGATACTTGAAAGTGGGGGTCTCATACCCTACCTCAGAAAAAAGGGAGAATTTGACGGGTGAATACCATGAAGATAGCCGTTATACCCGGGGATGGTATCGGTAAGGAGGTCATGGAGGCCACCCTCCACGTTCTCAAAGGACTGGACCTCGACCCTGAGTTTTTATATGCAGAGGCTGGAGATGAGTGCCTTGAGATGACAGGAACAGCCCTTCCAGATGAAACAATTGAAATCATCGGTGAGGCGGACGCCACCCTCTTTGGTGCCGCAGGTGAAAGTGCAGCGGATGTTATAGTTAAACTGAGGCGTGAATTTGATCTTTTTGCGAATTTGAGGCCTGTGAAGTCCCTTCCGGGTGTTCCGTGCCTTTACCCGGACCTTGACTTTGTCATAGTGAGGGAGAACACTGAGGACCTCTATGTGGGTGATGAGGAGTTCACCTCTGATGGGGCGGTTGCAAGGAGGATCATAACACGCCCTGCGTCCAGGAGGATAAGTCGATTTGCCTTTGAGTATGCTAAGAGGGAGGGCTGGAGTCGTGTGACCGCGGTGCACAAGGCCAATGTCCTTAAAAAAACCGATGGGGTGTTCAGGGAGGAATTCTACCGGGTGGCATCAGACTACCCCGAGATGGAGCCAGAGGACTACTACGTGGACGCCACAGCCATGTACCTCATAACACAGCCCCAGGAATTCCAGGTCCTCGTCACAACCAACCTATTCGGGGACATACTCTCAGACGAAGCAGCAGGACTCATCGGAGGACTTGGACTGGCACCATCAGCAAACATAGGAGAAAAAAACGCAATATTCGAACCAGTCCACGGATCAGCACCCCAGATAGCCGGAAAAAACATAGCAAACCCCACAGCAATGATACTAACAACAGCACTCATGCTAAAACACCTCAACAAAACACAGGAAGCACAGAAAATACAGAAAGCACTGGAAAAAACCCTTGAAGAGGGTCTGGTTACACCGGACCTGGGTGGAAGCCTCGGTACAATGGAAATGGCTGCTGAAATAGCAAAAAGAATCGATGGGTGATCCTGTGCGTACAGAGGACGTGAGGGCAGACATACCCCTCCTCAGGGAGAAGGTGTACCTTGATGCTGCAAGCACAACCCCAACCCCCCTTCCCATTGTGAGGGCCATGACAGATTACTTTGAAGGATACAACGCCAATACAGGACGCGGGGCGTATTCACTTGCAGTTGAAGCAACCATGAAACTTCAGGAAGCCCGGAGAAAGGTTGCAGGATTCATAAATGCCTCTGAGGACGAAATAGTAT
This sequence comes from Methanothermobacter sp. DP, assembly GCF_026692625.1. NCBI lineage: Archaea > Methanobacteriati > Methanobacteriota > Methanobacteria > Methanobacteriales > Methanobacteriaceae > Methanothermobacter > Methanothermobacter sp. DP. The sequence goes on from NZ_CP113501.1 coordinate 1,452,883, forward strand.
TCACAAAGAACACCTCCGAGGCCATAAACATTGTGGCAGGCGGCCTCAAATTCAGGAGGGGGGACTCGGTGGTTGTACCCAACATCGAGCACCACTCAAACTTCCTGCCCTGGCTCAGGCTCCGTGAAAGGGGTGTTGATGTAAGGATAGTGAGGGCAGATGAAAATGGCGTTGTGGACCCTGCAATGGTTGAGGAGGCGGTCGATGATACCACGCGGCTTGTAACCATAACCCACATCTCCAATGCTCTTGGCACGGTGCAGGATGTGAAGGAGATTGAAAGGATCGCCCATGAAAACGGTGCCCTCTACATGATTGACGGGGCCCAGTCCATTGGACACATGGAGGTCGATGTTAGGGGGTTAGGGGCAGACTTTGCAGCCTTCCCTGGCCACAAGGGGACGCTGGGTCCGGTGGGGACAGGTTTCCTCTACTGCAGGAGTGAGTGCCAGGATGAACTTGAACCATTCATGCTGGGTGGGGGTACAGTCATTGATGTCTCAGAGGATGACTACGTCCTAGAAGAGTTTCCCTCAAGGTTCGAGGCAGGAACCCTTAACATAGCAGGTTTCATAGGTCTGGGGGCATCCATAGACTACATCAACAGGATAGGAATCCATAAAATCAGAAAGCATGGCCTGAAAATGACAGGAAAACTCTACAGTGAGGTTTCATCCATTGACAAAATCCGGTGCTATGGTGACCCCCAAAATATTTATGGTATTCTTTCCTTCAACATAGATAATATGGACCCCCATGACGTTGCAAAGCTGCTGGATGAAACCGCCGGTGTCTGTGTTAGAAGCGGCCACCACTGCGCGATACCAGCCATGAGGCACCTGGGAGTTCATGAATCCGGTGGCACCGTGAGGGCATCCATACACTACTACAATACAGATGAGGACATTGAGGTCCTTGCAGAAACCCTGAGGGAAATAGCAATGATGGGGTGATGGGATGAATAAGGCACAGATAATAGCACTGCTCATAGTAATCATAATGGTCTTAAGTACCATTGCAGGCGCACTTGTGCTCTAAAGGAGGTATTGAATGGTAAATGTCAGAATAGGGGCTGTGGTAGCCGAATTCAACTATGACATAACACATATGATGCTTGAACTTGCAAAAGAACATGCTAAATTTCTTGAATCCGAAATAACAAGGGTTATAGCTGTTCCAGGGGTGTTCGATATGCCGCTCGCGGTTAAGAAGCTTCTCCTGGATGATGAAATCGACGCTGTTATCACACTGGGGGCTGTTATTGAGGGGGCAACGGACCATGACCAGATAGTGGTCCAGCACGCCTCACGTAAAATAGCGGACCTTTCACTTGAATACGATAAGCCCGTGGCCCTTGGAATATCCGGCCCCGGTATGACAAGGCTGGAAGCCCACCAGCGTGTTGACTATGCAAAGAGGGCCGTTGAGGCAGCCGTTAAGATGTACAGAAGACTCAACGAAATTTGATATTTCTGGAGAACCCCCATGGAGATACTCAGACCATCAGACCTGAAGGAAAGGTTCAGGGACCCCTGGATATCACCCTACACCAAGGTCCTCACCATGGTGGACGGGGACCTCGTTGAGATCCTGGAATACCACCCCTGCATCTCAGGGTCAGAGTGGATGATATACCAGTACAGCAGGTCAAGCAAGCTGATAGAGAGGGCCCGGAGGGATGGTAACCGGCACACCTACCTTGCACATACCGGTAAGGCCCCAATAGAACTCAGGGCGAGTCTCAATGCCGCCGGAATAGAGGAGGTGGCTGTTGAGGGTGATGAGGTCCGTGTTGTGCATGCCGGCCTTGCAGGTGCCGGGGTCGGTGCTGCCATGTGCCGGGGCATGGCAGAGGGCGTTAAGAGAATCGAACTCTATGATGTGGGAGGGGGTTCAAAGCCCGGGAGGGCAGCCGTGATAACACCCCGCCTCGAGAAGGTTGTCCTGGGTATAGATGACACAGACACCCCTGAAAGCGGTGCGACCTGGACCCTTGCCAACAATATGGGTATGGAGATTTCCAGGAGGGGATTTGAGTACATTGACCATGTGACGGTTCAGCTCTACCCGCACAACCCCCGCAAAACACAGAACTGTGTTTCGGTTGCCCTTGCCTTCGCGGTGCAGCCCGGTAAGAGCAATGAACTGGTCAATCTTGCTGCAGGTTTTCTTGAAGAGAACACCCTTTCCGATAAAACGTCACTTGCAGTTTTCAGGGGAATAAAGGTTCCAGAAGAGCTTAAAGAGTATTCAATGATGGCTAAAAAGAGTTTCATGGAAGTTGAGGATGCGGAGGAAGTTGCAGAGTCCCTTGGAATAGATCTCATTGAGGTAACAGGTTCTCAGGGTAAGATAGGGGCCCTTGCAGCCATCGGTCTCTATGATGATCCAGAAGAAGCTGCAAGGGTATACTACTGACCTGAGAACCATATGTTGAGGAATTTCCCCTCATATGCAGATGCAAACCTCATGTCAGATGAACCCCCTTTTCTGATATCAATTTTTATTATATGGCTTCCATGATAAATTCTGTAGCTGGAATCCTCTCCCCTGAACCTTATATTTCTTATAAACTCCCCATTAACGGATACAGTGTATGAACCATTCTTCATGACACCACTCGCCTCTGCAACCAGCCGATTGTCAACGTAAACCAGGATATTTGAGGCCGGGGACTCGTCGTACTGAATTATGATACCGTTATATACCGTCATGTTTGAGCTGGATATATTCCTAATTGCATAGATGTTGCTGAATATCTTTCGAAGATTTCCATCCTGAATCACGTCCCCCACGTTAACCCCGAGGGCCTCCCTTGCACTGGTTGGGATCCTCATTATGTTACCTTCACCGTCACGGGTCCTGTTGAGGGTATAGGCCTCACCATCCAGAAATACCATGTCACCATAACCAAGTCCAAGGGTATTTATCGCCTCCTCGGGAATTCTTATGGAGTTATTCTCATTTTCAAGTGCACTATCAACCCTGTATGGTCCCCTGACATCGAATGTTCTGTTTTCATTGCTCTTCTTCCATATTATCAGGTTACCTGATGTTGGTTCAATTGATATTTTACCATCGTCCACCTTGACGGCGCCCAGCAGTGTCGAGATCATTGCAAGAAGAATAAGACCAGAAACCAGGATTGGAAAGTGCATGTATATGAATGATCTAGCCGTCTGAAGCTTGCCCCGGGAGCGCCTGAAAACGTATATGGATCTTCTTATTAAGCTTATAAAGTAATAAAAAGCAACTATGGATCCTGAAACCGCAATTATGATCCCTGCTGTTGCCGGTATTGTCCTTATAAAGAATATGCTGAATATCCCAAGGGTTGCAAGTGAGAGGCCCAGTATGCACATTCTTATGGACTTTCCCATGGTGTCCATCATGGTTATTCTACCGTACTCAACTGCCCTGTCAACTATGGTCCTTACAACCTCGTTGGCCACCAGGTTAAGGTCCCTCAGGCTTGCCATGTCATGGTGTATTGTCCCTATATCCACCTCCTTAACCGTAAGGCCAAGGACATCCGCATCAAGCACTATACCGACATCGACCCCATAATCCTCCTCAAATTTCATCTTTTCAAGTACAGATCTCCTTGCCGCAAACTGTCCGCTTAGTGGCTGTTCAAATTTTATCTCAGGGAAGAAGAAATTCAGAAGTGGCTTTGCAGTTAACTCAGTGACCCTCCCAGCCTTTCTCCTGAAGCGTGTTTTTGTTAGGTCCGCCCTCCCCCTCAGGATGGGCCTTATCATCCTCTCAATTTTCTCTGTTGTCATATTCTCAAGGTCAGCGTCAACAAAAACCACTATGTCCCCACTAGAATGCTTGAATCCCGTCCTCAGGGCAGCACCCTTGCCGCGGTTGCTGGCATGCCTTATGACCCTTGCACCTGCAGCCTCTGCCACGCCGGCGGTGTTATCTGTGGACCCATCATCCACCACTATGACCTCACTAACTAGTTTAGAACCTTTAGCCGCCTCTACAACCAGTGAGACGGTCTTTTCCTCATTGAACGCTGGTATAACCACTGAAACTGTCTGGTCATCTTCCCTCACTGTCCTGAGGGCACATAAAAGGAAGACCAGAATCAGAATAAGCCATGACATCCCTACACCTTCTCCTACCTATGAAGTTCTATTGGTTGAAAACCCTTAAATATTAAGCTATTAAGACGCGTCGGGAGATTCTATTAAATATGAATTGGAATAAATATCTATCCATAAATGTAAAGGTGAATCTCTAAATGAAGCCCAGAGTGATGATACTCCTTGGAAGTGCATCAGACTTCAGAATAGCTGAAAAGGCCATGGAGATCCTTGAAGAACTCAGGATACCCTATGACCTCAGGGTTGCCTCAGCCCACAGGACCCATGAAAAGGTGAAGGCTATAGTCTCTGAGTCCATAAAGGAGGGTGTTGAGGTCTTCATAGGCATAGCAGGACTCTCAGCCCACCTTCCAGGCATGATATCGGCTAACACCCACCGGCCGGTGATAGGTGTCCCGGTTGATGTTAAACTCGGAGGACTTGACGCCCTTTTCGCATGCTCACAGATGCCCTTCCCTGCCCCGGTTGCAACGGTTGGTGTTGACAGGGGAGAAAACGCCGCAATACTGGCTGCACAGATAATAGGGATAGGTGACCCGGAGGTGAGGGACCGGGTCTCTGAACTCAGAAGGGGTTTCTATGAGAAGGTCCGAAGGGATGAGTGCCAGGTACTCAACAGCATAGAGGGATCATACTACGCCCCCCTCGATGTTGAGCTGCCAGAGGTGCAGGATAAGGAAAAATCTGGTGAAGAAGACGCCCCAATGGTATCTGTGATCCCTGGCAGCTACTCGGACATGAAAATCGCCAAAAAGACAACAATGTTCCTTGAGAGGATGGGTATAAGCTATGACCTCAACGTCATATCACCCATAAGGTACCCCGACAGGTTCGAGAGGTACCTTGAGCGGATGGAGAATGTTAAGCTCTTCATAGCGATAAGCGGACTCTCTGCCCATGTTACAGGTGCCGTGGTCGCCCTCAGTGACAGGCCTGTGATCGGTGTTCCGTGCCCCCTCAAAATGAACGGCTGGGATTCCCTCCTTTCAATGGTTAACATGCCGCCAGGTGTCCCTGTTGGAACCGTTGGAATTGGTAACGGTGGTAACGCGGCAATACTGGCGGCTGAAATGCTTGGAATATATGACGGTAAAATTGAGTCCAGGATAAAGAGGATAAAAAGCCGTTCAGTCAAGTTCTGATGGTGATTCAATGAGAGAGTTCCTTGATAGGCTCGGCGAAGAACCCGTGATAATTGAGGATGAGGTTTCGACACGATTTGAGGCTGCAGGTATACTGAGGAGGCATCCAAGGGATGTTGTGATACTGAGGAATATACGGGAATCAGATATCCCTGTCATATCCGGCCTCTGCAATACCAGGGAAAAGATCGCCCTCTCCCTGAACTGCCAGGTCAATGAGATAACCCAGCGCATTGTCCATGCAATGGAAAACCCGACACCCATCAGAACTGTGAGGGGCCTTGAGGGTTACAGTTCTGAGGATGCCGACCTCTCAAGGCTCCCTGTTCTAACCCACTACCAGAGGGATGGAGGCCCCTACATAACAGCAGGGGTCATATTTGCCAGGGACCCTGAAACCGGAATCAGGAACGCCTCCATCCACAGAATGATGGTAATATCTGGTAATAGAATGGCGGTCCGTATAGTTCCAAGGCACCTTTACACCTACCATCAGCGTGCCGAGGAGATGGGTGAGGACCTTGAGATAGCAGTGGCCATAGGTATGGACCCCGCCACCCTCCTTGCGACAACCACATCCATACCGATAGATGCCGATGAAATGGAGGTTGCAAACACCTTCCACGACGGAAAACTGGAACTTGTGAGGTGCAGTGGAGTTGACCTTGAGGTCCCCCCTGCAGAGATAATACTTGAGGGCAGGATACTCTGCGGTGAAAGGGAAAGTGAGGGCCCCTTTGTTGACCTCACAGACACCTATGACGTTGTAAGGGAGGAACCTGTCATAGCCCTTGATAAAATGCATGTAAAGGAAGATGCCATGTACCATGCGATTCTGCCGGCAGGATTTGAACACAGGCTGCTTCAGGGGCTGCCCCAGGAGCCAAGGATATACAGGGCAGTCAAGAATACGGTGCCCACGGTCAGAAATGTTGTTCTAACCGAGGGGGGGTGCTGCTGGCTCCATGCAGCCATCTCAATTAAAAAGCAGAGTCAGGGGGACGGCAAGAATGTGATAATGGCGGCCCTTGCAGCCCATCCATCCCTCAAACATGTGGTGGTCGTGGACGACGATATAGACGTTTTTGACCCTGAGGAAATCGAATATGCTGTTGCAACAAGGGTGAAGGGCGACGATGACATATTGATAGTCCCGGGGGCAAGGGGCTCATCCCTGGACCCTGCAGCACTTCCCGATGGTACAACAACCAAGGTTGGTGTTGATGCAACGGTGCCCCTAGCTGGCGCAGAAAAATTCCAGAGGGTCAGCAGGTCCGAGTGACAGGGCACCATAAGAATTTATTTTTTGGATAGTACTTCATTTTCTTCCTATTTTATGGACACAAGTCTCAGCCAAAACACAGTTACAGAAATAAAATAGCACTTCTATTCTCCAATACCTTGAGACTCAGTTAACTAATCTATTACAACGTCTACATCGGCTCTGCAGGCACTGCACTTACCATCCCTGATCCCCACTGTTCTTGTGAGGTAGCCATCCCTTTTTATAAGTAGCTCCCCGCACAACGGACAGTAGGTGTTCTCAGCATCGGTCCCTGGAAGGTTCCCCACGTACACATACTTCATCCCCGCCTCAAGGGCAAGCTCCCTGGCCCTCATCAGTCTCTCAACCCCGGTTGGGGGCACATTCTGCATCCTGTAATGTGGAAAGAACCTGGTGAAGTGGAGTGGAACCTCAACCCCGACCTCAGATACCATGAAGTTCACAAGGGCCACTATATCATCATCGGAGTCATTGTAACCGGGTATGAGGAGGTTGGTGACCTCTATATGGATACCCATCTCATGCATCCTTATGATGTTCTCGAGTACGGGTTCCAGCCTTGCATCACATAGCTCACGATAGAATCGCCCAGACATTCCCTTGAGGTCAACGTTTGCAGCGTTCAGTAGGGGTCCAAGCAGGTTGAGGGCCTCCTCACTCATGTAGCCATTTGTAACATAAACCGTTTTGAGACCCTCTGCCCTTGCACGTTCTGCAGAGTCCAGGGTGTACTCAAGCCACATGGTGGGCTCATTGTAGGTCCATGCTATGGAGGTGCAGTTACTTCTGAGGGCATTTTCAACCGCCTCCTCCGGTGAGATGTACTTGGTTGGGAAGCCATCTATGCGTGCCTGTGATATGCTCCAGTTCTGGCAGTACCTGCACCTGAAGTTACATCCAACACCACCAAGGGAGTAGACAAGGCTGCCAGGATAAAAGTGGAAGAGGGGCTTCTTCTCTATAGGGTCAACCGACTCTGAGGATACCTCCCCATAGGTGAGAGAATAGATCTTACCGTCGCTATTTTCACGCGTGAGACAGTACCCCCTTCCCCCTTCAGGTATCAAGCACTTTCTACTGCATACCAGGCACCTCAACCTATCATCGGCCTTCTCATAGAGTATGGATTCCTTCCTCATGGTATCCCCCCCACTGCAGTCAGGGGCGCAGATGTTCATAGCCCCTCACATGAAGTTTATATGTATCTCCATGCTTATCAACCATTTCAATGGAGGGTGACTCTATGACCTCACCTATGATATGCACTTCCATTATTCTGGAGAGTTCATCCATTGCATCAGGTGGTGCAGTGAAAACAAGTTCAAAATCCTCCCCATAGTACAGGGCAAGTTCCAGTGGATCCACTCCAAGGAGGGATGCCGACTCTGATACCTGGGGAGGTACAGGTAACTTCACCTCGTGGATCCTCATTCCCACACCGCTGGCATCCCTCAGCTCACCAAGTTCACTTATGAGGCCATCGGTTATGTCCGTGGCCGAAGACACAAGCCCAGACTTCGCCATTCTGGATGCCTCTTCAACCCTTGCAATGGGTTTCAGGGATTTTTCAACCGCGGCCTCAAATCCGGCAGTGTCTGTTCCCGATAGAAGAAGCTCTGTGCCCGCAGCTCCAAGTCCAAGGGGCCCAGTAACTGCAATGAGGTCCCCTGGCCTGGCACCGGACTTCATCATCACAAGGTCCTTCCTGATCCTCCCAATGGCTGTGCCCGCCATTATTATCTCATCCCCCTCATTGGTATCCCCCCCAATGAGGGGTGCGCCGTAGTAACTGCAGGCCTCCAGGACCCCGCTTATGAGGGAGTCGAAGGATTCCAGGTCAAGGTCAGGGAGGGCCATGGAGAGTATGAAACCCTCCGGTGCAGCCCCCATTGCAGCCAGGTCACTCATGTTCACTGTAACCGTTTTCCATCCCATATTGTGATGGCTCATTGTAGGGGGGAAGTGCCTGCTTTCAATTAGAAGGTCTGAGGTCAGTGCAAGGTATTCCTCCCCCATATCAAGAAGTGCGGCATCATCTCCAAGACCGAGAAGCTCTGAGGGTCTGAAAAATGAGGCTGATCTTGATATTATCCTTGAGATGAGTTTCTTCTCGCCAAGGGATGATATTCTATCAGGGGGCATTTTATCAAAAATAAATTGGGTGTTTACCCTTAAATGGCTGATTTAACCCTGTCCCGGATTATCTCAGCAATTCGTGGATCCGCCCCGAGGGGCTCGGTGTAGACTATCTCACCGTCGAATTCAAATTCCTCGTGCTCATGTTCATGGTGATGGTGATGTTCAGTGCCATTATCAAGACCCAGAATGTGTGGTATGTCGTGTTTGGTGTGGACTCCGTGGGCCAGGAATACCGGGGTAACAATGATCTTTTCAACGCCCATCGCTGCGAGTTCATTTATTGCCTCTGGTATTGATGGCCTGGAGATGTTCATGAATCCCACTGCAACAGGATGGTCAACCTCCTTCCTGTAGATATCTGCTATGCCATTTATGACCTCCTCACCGTAGGGCAGGCGGCTTCCATGCCCCACAAGAAGAACACCTATCTTAGTTTTTTGGCCTGAATTTGAATCCATATGATATCACTCCATCTTCACCCTCTTCTCTCACCTTGCGGAATACCATTTCGACCTCGTCGCCTATCTCTATTGAATCAGGGTCGCAGTCAACAATCTGACTTGTTATCTTAGCACCTTCCTCCAGTTCAACTATGGCCACCACGTAGGGTGCTATATCCTTGAACTCATCGGTTGGGGTGTTTATCACGGAGTAACTGTGTATCTTTCCCCTCCCGCTGAACTTTAGGTCCTCAAGCTTACCTTTACGCCTGCATTCAGGGCATATTATTCTGCTTGGGAAGAAAACGTTCCCGCACTGGAGACATTTTGAACCTGTAAGATTGTAGCGCTGGGGTATATGGCGCCATGTCCTAACGGTTTCTGTCATGATGTGACCTCCATAAATGTAATCAGTTTTCATTATCTATCTTGATTCATTATAATTAAATCATATGGTCAGAGGATATTTAAATCCCTTGTGCTTCCAAGGGAGTAATAAAGATTCTTATTACCCCCTGAGTTGATCCATGGGATAATCTGGCCTTTTTTTCTATTTCTAATGGTTTAGATCGTCATTGAAGCTCCAGAACGTTTAATATTAACTTAATATCATTTCAGTAATATTTTTATGTTGGTAATACTTAATTTTAATTGGGTGATACGATGGATGATGGAGGTTATGTGATGGCAGGTTTCAGTCTTCTTCTCATGGTGCCGGCCATGATACTCGCTCTGATGATACTCAGCATCGATGATTCATCAGTGGAAAGAAGTGCTGATAGGTCCCTATCTGAGAGTATGACAGGGGCCCTGTGGGATATCAGGGACAGTATCCCGGTGGTAACAAGGGAAGTACTAAATGAAACTGCACAGGAGGCCATAAACGGTACGCTTCCTCCAGACCTGGATGCCAGGGCCCGTGTAAGAGCAGGGGTGCAGGGGCGTATTGACAGGTTATGCGCTGTCCACAGAAACATGAATCTAAGCTGCAGGGTGAATTCAGTTGAGGGGGCAACCGACGACCCTTTCTGTATTGAGGTTAACTCCACTGTTGATATTAGGGCAGGAAAAATCCACCACACTGAGAACATTTCGGTAAGGGTACCTGTTGAGGATCTGCCTGATCCCCTGCCCTTCAGGGTTCTGGGAAGGTTGCAGCACAATGAAACGTCAATAGAGTATGGCAGGAGCCTCATGGAATACCTTTCTTCAGGGAACAGGGAAGCCTATGATGGGGCTTCCGGTCCTTTCCTGATAAGAAGGTGTCCCTATGAACCCTACACCATCCATGGATCCAGCGGAGTCCTTTACGCCTGCCTCCTAAATGGATACTATCATGAGAGTCATGATGGGTCCTGCTACCTCTGTAGACTGGAGGGAAAAACCTCCTGTCCGCACCTGGGTCTTGAAACCTTCATAATACCCTCAGGAAATTTTGAGGAGGCCCCGGTATCTGTTGACCATGTTCTATTCACGACAGCATACACTGGAGAACCCCACAACGGATCAGGATTCATCATATACCTTGACGGGGCCCACAGAAAAAAGTACGGTGTTATACAGTGATATTCTCAACAGATTTTCTGCTCTCCCTCATAATCGTGGCCATTATAGTGGGCATATCTGCAGAAATGATGGACGTACAGGAGGCCCGAATGAATGAAAGATTCAGAGAAACATACATAAGGGATAAAGGTGCCACAGCAACGGATATTCTCATAAATACACCTGGAGATCCTGTTAACTGGGAAAAGCTTCCTGTAGGCACCTGCAAGTATCCTGGACTTGCCGTCCCAGGAAAAAGAGGGGTCATATCCTATGAAAAAATCATGAAAATTCGCTCAAGACCAGAATTACTTGAAAGGGCATTCAGGGGATTTAATGTGAGAATCGTACTGCGTCCCCTCAACAACAGAATAAGCCCCATAATCATTGGGGATGAGTTGAAGGGGAATGAAATATATGTATTTAGAAGAACCGTCAACTGCAACTTCCTGTCTGATTATGTTATCAGGCAGGAGGAATGCCTGTGTCCCTCGGGTCATGGTGAAAACTGGACCTGCATGAATTTCCGCGTTAATGACTCACTGGATTACTACCTCATATCAGAGGGCTGCAGCGGATCATTCATCGTTGATACAGACTGCAACAGAAGCCATGAAGAGATAAAAATCCGTTCAGGAAGTTTAAAACTGAATTTAACAGGTCAGGGCGTGGTATGGATCCATTTACATGGATGTGGAAGGGGTGTAATAATTGCCGGGCTTCCCCGCTCTGTAATGGATTGCCCGCTGAAACCTGATTACTTTGAGGTCCAGCCATGCTCCCTCCAGATCCTAATATCCCCATACTGACCCAGAACCCATTCCAGCAGCTATTACAGGTTCTGAGGCCTTAATGGTGATTCAGAGCCCTATAACTGCTATTATGGCTATTACAAGGCACGTGTTTGCCACCGGGTCGGTCATGCTGGTCGATAGTGGAATAACTATGTTGTCAGGGTCCAGTTCAAGTCTGTAGGATGCTGAGCTCAGATAAAAGCCCACCAGTAGAAGGAATGGGGTCAGGAGGTACCCTGCAAGTGAACTTATAAGAACCATCCTCTCAAGTCCAAGGGACCCTATACCAAGGGAAACACTCACAACATGGGCCAGAAGCCCGATTGTTGGATATATGATCAGTGAAAGTACTGATATTATTCCAAAGTTTCTGAGGGCCTCCCCATGGGGTCTGAGGGTTGCGGGGACTATACCTGAGTGGAGCCCGGAGGAAAGCCTTGCTCCGAGTATGCTCACAAGGTCTCCACTTTCACCTGAAAACAGCGGTACCAGTGCAAGGATTGCAGGGTTGTCAAGTATAAACGATAGTTTGCTGTTTAGGACTATACCCGCAGTGGTTCCCAAGGCCGAGCAGACCAGAAGTACGGGCACGCTCTGTCTTATGATCCTCCTGAGGTTATATCTGCCCTTAATTCCCATTGCAAGGCCCAGAACACCCATCAGAATAAATAGGAAAAAGAGCACCCATTCAAAAATACCGTTCCTTACAGCCTCAAGGATGGCCAGTGCCGCGAATATTGATGGGAGCGTGAAAAGATCGCCTGAAGCTGCTATGAGGGGTGTTGTGACGTTATCAGGGTCCCAGCCATTCTCATAGCTCTTGAGGGATATGAGGACGGTTGCCGGGAGAAGAACGGCACCTGATATTATTCCGCCGGCAACAGAGATAACAATGAAATCCATTATTCCCATACTTCGAAATCCGAAGATCTGACAGAATATCCAGGCCATGAATCCAAGGAAAATTGACATGACCACGGTCAGTATTATGGTCGCCTCAATGTTCTCTGTAAGGACATCTGATTTTCGAAGTTCCGGTGAAAGGGTACCTATATGCAGACCTGAACCGAGGCGTGAACCCAGGGCCCCGAAGATATTACCCCTCATCCCTATGGCACCGGGTATCAGTACAAGTAGGCCTGGATATGACTCAAGGAGGGGAGACATCTTACCCAGAAATATACCTGCCACAAGGTCCCCCAGGGCACATATGAAGAGTGCGACGAAGCTTTCCCCTATAACCCTTTTAGAACCCCTGAAAAAGCTTCCAAAACTCTTGAATAGGTTAAAAGCCCTGACCCATCCCCTTGAGGCCATTATGGATAAATTCACGGTAAATGTTAGCAGGGACTGTAGTATGAGCCGAGTCGTCCTCAGTAATCTTCCTGTTATCCTCATTGACCTCACCTGCTAACATTTACATCATCTCTGGGACTATTCTATGCTGCACCCAATATCCTCAAGGGTCATCTCACCCTTTGCAAGTGCGAATAAGAGTTCTGAACCTGCTTCGTTTCCCTTGGCAATAAGAGTATCGTTCTCTGCAAGTACCGTGTTTCTATCGGGTCCATAAATCCAGGATTCTCCTCTTCTGATGGCTATAATCCTCATACCTGTTCTGGTTGCAAGTAAAAGGTCCCCCAGTGATTTTCCTGCCAGCTCTGATCCCTCATCAATTGTCACCCTGACTATTATCTCATCGGACTCCTCCATGACCATCTTGAAGACAGGGTGGGGTTTGATGCCCTTCAGCACCAGGTCAGCGATATCCTTGGCAGAGTTCGCTATGCTTTCAGCTGCCTCACCCACCTCAAGGAGGGCTGTCAGTTTTTCGGCGTCCTCAACAGATCTTGCAGCAAGAAGTGACTCCTTTTTTATCTCATAGTTAAGCCTGTTGACCTTGTTTTCAAGTTTTATGACTTCCTCTGCCGCGTCCCTGCTGTTAAACAGGAGGGCAGAGTATGCAAGATCCACCATCAACTCCGAGAGGTTCTTCATTTCGATGAGAATATCCTTAACACTTTTGGACAACTTTCATCCTCCTGGGCTGGTGAAATGATATTGGGTGATTTAAAATAAATATCTTGCTGCGGTGAAATCAGTTATTTACTGGAGTTTCCTCCTGAAGCCATGAGGCACTCCCTTCGAAGCTTGAGAAGTTCCTTCTTCCTATTGGTTAGATCATCTGGTTCTGAAATAAGCCGCCTGAGGCCCCTCCTGACGCACTCAACAGCCTCATCGGTGTGTATCCATCTGCAGTCCTGGCAGCTCCATACACCCTTATCCCTTATCCAGTAGCCCCCTGTGGACCCTTCACCGCATGGATAGAATGGGCAGTAACAGAATGCGCAGTTCTGACCCTCAAAGTGGCAGGGGTAGAATTCACACTTCTCATCAGGGCCTGAATCTTTTCCGTAAGGATTCTCCTCATAGAACTTCCTTGCAAGTTCATGGAGTGGGGCCTCAACCGCGTATCCGCGGGGTGTGATCATGTATCCATCCCTTGTGTAGGTTGTAACGTTGCCGACTATGATGGTGGTGGACATGTCCACAAGGGATTCATTTAGGTCTCCAAGAGCCACAATACTCACCTGTGGACTTCCATTTTCGGTCCTCACCACACCCACTGGAGTTTCTGGTTCAAGTTCAGATCTTAGTATTTCAAGTGCCTCCCTGAAGGGTTTCTTCCTCCTCTTTCCCAGGGGGTTGTAGAGGGCTATTACAAGACCCGCCCCTGCAGCTGCCCTGATCTTTCTTCTTATCTCTGATAGGGGTGTGAGGATGTCACTTAGACTTATAACCGCAAAGTCATGGAGAGGTGCCCCCAGGTGGGATGCTGCATAGTTGACCGCTGTCACGCCAGGTATAACCTCAAATTCAACCCCGGAATACTTATCAAATATCTGAAAGAATACATTGGCCATCCCATAGACACCCGGGTCTCCTGAACTCACAAGTGCGACGTTGAGACCTTCAAGGTGTTTCTCAATGGCCTTTTCCACCCTCTCAAGTTCAGACCCCATTCCGCTTTTTATTATCTCCTTGCCCTCAAGGAGGTCCTCTATCTGTTTTATGTACCTTGCATATCCTATGACAACATCGGATTCTTCAAGAGCCCGGAGGGCCCTAACTGTTATATCATCCCTTGTGGGTCCAAGTCCTATTATCCTTATCATGAAAACACCTTCAGTGGATCGGGAGCTTAGTGATGTGAAGCCACTGCAGCGGATTTCCAAACTGTATGAATTTACCCTCCCAATTGATGCTCAGTAAATCCTGGTTACTGAAATGATCCTGAGGGTCCTAACATCGACCCATACCCCTGATGACCTCGTCTCGGCCCTTGCAGCTGCAGTTACAGTGAACTGCTCAGTTGGCCTTATAACTATCTGACCGCTTCCTGTCTGGTTTTCACGGTACCCGGTCGCTGTGATGTTGATATTGATGTTCTCAAGTGATGTGTCCTCTGTTGTTGTTGCATTGAGGGAGCGGATGTTTATTCCATCAAGGCCCGTGCGGGCTTTAAGGGCATCTGCAACATCTGCATTGTTTATTATCCGGATCTCCTCAGGCCCTCCGGTGATTGTGGAGGTTATATTCTTACCTGAATCCAGAAATGAGGATACGGTGTCTATCTGCATTTCAATAAGTTTTTCCACGTCCGGTGGTTTTGACGTTACAAGTGTGTATGAACTTATGAGCCCGGCCTCAAAGAAGGCCAGGAATATTATGAGGAACAGGAATAATTTAATGATCCTTGGCAATGCATCACCTTTTTTCTGTGAATGGACCCAAAGGGTAAACTACCATTTCGATAAAGAATATATGAACTCAATGAAATATTTAACCGTGAACCCATTTTAAAGATTTCTGAATTCCCCTAACCAGTTCATGCAGTATGATTGAAATGAATGAAATAATAGGAAAATTTGCAAGGGAAGGAATTTTAATAGAGGATAACGCATATTTCAGGCTGAAAGAAATGGATGACCCTGCAACAGCCTCCTCAGAGATTATAGTTAAGATAAAGAAGAATGGTGGGGGTAAATTCACTCTTCTGACCTCTGAGATGCTTGATGAGCTCTTTGAGGTGACTGAGGAAATAGATAACCCCGCAGAAATAAAGGCGAGGGGTCCAATCAATGTTCCAAGGGAGAGGGAATTTGACTTCAGGGTCATCACAGACACCAGTAAGAGATCATACACCAGTGGAGAGATAGGTGATATGATCTCCTACTTCAACAGCAGATTCAGCTGCCTGAGGGATCTCCTCAAAAGACGCCCTGAACTTAAGAGCCACGTGCCCATTGCGGATCTTCGTGGCGGGGACGACGCTGTGAGCATCATAGGGATCATAAATGACATACGAACCACCAAGAACAACCACAGAATGCTTGAACTGGAGGATGAAACAGGGGAAATAACAGTGGTGGTTCACAATGAAAACCATAAACTGTTTGAAAAATCCGAGAAACTCGTGAGGGATGAGGTCATAGGTGTTCAGGGAGCGAAAAAGGGGAGGTTTGTGGTGGCCTCCGAGATCTTCCATCCTGGTGTCCCACGAATACAGGAGAAGGAAATGGACTTTTCAGTTGCCTTCATATCTGATGTCCACATAGGAAGCCAGACCTTCCTTGAAGATGCATTCACCAGGTTCATTAAATGGATAAACGGGGACTTTGGAACGGAGGAACAGATGAATATCGCGGCTGACATTAAGTACCTGGTGGTTGCAGGTGACATCGTTGATGGTATCGGTATATACCCCGGACAGGAAAAAGAACTCATCATAAGGGATATCCATGAGCAGTATGAGGAGGCTGCAAGGCTTTTTGGAGAGATAAGGGATGACATAAAGATTGTGATGATCCCTGGAAACCACGACGCATCAAGGATCGCTGAGCCCCAGCCTGCAATACCCGAGGAATATGCGAAGCCGCTTTACAGCCTAAAAAATGTTGAATTCTTGAGTAACCCGTCCATGGTGAGTCTTGACGGTGTGAAAACTCTCATATATCATGGCAGAAGTTTTGACGATATGGCCATGAGCGTGAACGGGCTTTCCCATGAAAGGTCCGATCTCATAATGGAGGAACTCCTTGAGAAGAGACACCTTGCACCCATAT
The DNA here is from genome assembly GCF_026692625.1 of Methanothermobacter sp. DP. Taxonomy (NCBI): domain Archaea; kingdom Methanobacteriati; phylum Methanobacteriota; class Methanobacteria; order Methanobacteriales; family Methanobacteriaceae; genus Methanothermobacter; species Methanothermobacter sp. DP. The sequence continues at coordinate 1,469,469 of NZ_CP113501.1, forward strand.
ACGGTGAGAGGACCCCCCTTGCATCTGAGATAGAGGACCACCTTGTGATTGATGATGTCCCCCATATCCTTCATACGGGACATGTCCATATAAACGCATACAAAAAATACAAGGGTATTCACCTTATAAATTCAGGTACATTCCAGTCGCAGACGGAGTTTCAGAAGATATACAACATTGTCCCAACATGTGGCCAGGTCCCGGTGCTCAACAGAGGGGTAATGAAGCTTCTGGAGTTCAATTAGTCCAGGCAGGTGATTACTTGAATCCATTGAGGGATGTTGTTGATGTTTCGGTCCACCTCTACAGGAGGGGTCTTGTATCTGGCATTGGAGGGAATGTGAGTGCAAGGGTGGATGATAGGGTTTTCATAACACCCACAATGGTCCCCCTTGACCAGGTGACACTTAAGAATGTTGCAATGGTTGACCTTGAAGGGAATATTCTCAGGGGCGGAAGACCATCCTCGGAACTGGAACTCCATCTTGAGGTCTACAGGAGGAGGCCTGATGTCAATGGGGTGGTGCACACCCACTCACCATATGCCAGGGCATTTTCAGTTGCCGGCATTGAAATTGAGAAAATGGAGGGTTTCAAAGGGCTCGGAGATGGAAATCTTCCTGTGGTACCATATCATCCCCCTGGAAGCAGGGAACTTGCATCCGCCTGTGCAGAGATTATGGTGAATGAAAATGCGGCTGTCCTTGAAAACCACGGTGTGGTATGTGCAGGTGAAACTGTTAAGGAAGCCCTCCTGCTTGCAGAGTTCATTGAGGAACTGGCAAAAACCCGGTTCATTGCCGAGGTCCTGAAATTCATGAAATAGTTAAATTAATTGTTTAAATAGGTATGGAAGGGATTTATTCCCTGGCAACTGTTTAAACCAGACAAAATAGGATATAAAAAACAGAGATTTATTCCCTTATGGATTCAAGTTCACTGAGTATTTCCCATACCAGTGTCCTTGCATGTATCGGGATGTTGGGGTCGTTGCTTATCTCATCCAGAATTGATATGACCGTGCTCGCCCTCACTGTGCTGTCCTCATCAGGGTTGTTGAGGATCTCCTTTGATTCCTCGGCAGCCCTTCTGATGTTCCTTGGGACACTATTATCTTCCATAATGTGCTTTAAAATTCCAGAAACGCGATCAAATGTTTCGTTACTCATGTTGGGTCCTCCCTGCTGAATTCCTGAAGAATACAGAATAATGTTTATATTCAATCTGGTTTATATCATTTGGGTTAAAAAGTTTTTGGTGTCCCTGAAACCGCCACTGAAACCGCGACTCCTGATGATGTTGTTTTCCTTATAACGAGTTTTGATCCGGTTCCTGCGCTTTTAAGGGCTGCGGCTTCACATACACTCCCAACACCAAATTTTTCGTTGACAAAATCTGAAAATGAGTGTGTATCCTGTGCTTTTAGCTCCTGCAGAGGTATGATTTCCAGGGGGACCCCCATATCCTCTGCTGCATCAATTATCCCCCTTTCATTTTTCTTCATGTAACCTGTTGCCAGTGCATCGATCCTCTCTGGGGGTAGCTTCAAGAGACCAAGTGCCTCCACAATTGCACCGGTTACCCGGCTGGACTCAACCCCCCTCCTTGTCCCTATACCCACTGAAACCTTGAGGGGAGCAAGTCTCATGACCTCAGAGTTACAGTGGGCCCTTACAATCTCATCTCCATCCATCATGTACCTGTAGGTCCTGGACAGTTCACCATCAATGAGGGGCCCCAGGTTCCTTGATGAGTGCAGTTCCACAGTGTGCCCCTTCACAATTGAGGAATTGAAGTGCTTCACGAGGTGCCTGTCAAGTATCACGTAGAAGTATCTTGCCGCAAAGCTGTCAATTCCCACAAGACCATTGACATCAGTTGCTGTTGTTATAACGGGGTTTGCGTTGATTATGTCTGCAATTTTAACTGCAAAATCGTTTGCACCTCCTGCATGTCCCGAAAGGAGACTTATGACATTCTGCCCCATTTCATCAACAACAATAACACCTGGATCAGAGAATTTGTTTTCAAGGAGCGGGGCGATTTTTCTCACCATTATACCCGCTGCCATTATACCAATTACCATGTCGCTTCTGGAAAACACCTCCCTGAAATCTATATCCCTGTGCAGGGTTTCAACTGAGAGAATTGTGGGATCGTCCATAAGAGCCGTCTTCAGGGTCTCACCAAGTTTCCTGCCATTTTCTGTGAGTGCCAGTATGCTCACTCTCATGGTATCACCAGTATTATTCCTGTTGCAGACACGATGAACAGAACAAGAGATATTGAACTCAGTTTCAGAGCATCTTTAAGCTTTTCAGTTGAAAGTAACTCTCTGGGATCCCCAAGAACATATACTCCTGGTTTTTCCAGCTGAACGGATAGTGCTCCAGCTGCTGCAGCCATTGTGAATCCTGAGTTTGGACTGGGGGTGCGTCTGGCGTCCCTGAGGAGTACTCTCAGCGAATTTTTCCAGTTCATGGAGAGGAAAAACGCTGCAAGAACAATCATAAAACCAGTCACTCTGGATGGTATGTAGTTAAGTATGTCATCAAGTCTGGCAGGGAACCATCCCAGATTCCTGTTTTCGTCATCAAGGTATCCCACCATTGCATCAAGTGTATTAACGGCCCTGTAAAGGATTGCACCTGGAAGTCCGAGTAGGATGAAGTAAAAAAGCGGCGCTGTAACAGAGTCTGTGAGGTTTTCTGTGAGTGTTTCAATGGTTGCTGAAAGTATCTGCTCATCTGTGAGTGTGGTGGTGTCTCTACTCACAAGATAGGAAAGTTTCTCCCTTGCCTCATCAATGCTGTTATCCAGTGACTTTCCAACATCCAGGGCAGATGTAAAGAGCATCTTTATGGATATTACCGTTGAGAGGAGCACTGCAGCTATCAGAGTGTATAGGGGGTCACTCAGGTACCCTATGAGTAGTGCTGGTGCTGTGAATACCGAGACAACCACTAGAGTCATTATTATTCCTGATAGACGCGTTTTACTGAGTATTCCTTTCATCCATGCTATGATTGAGCCCATGTGTACAACAGGGTGAAGTATGGTTGGGGGTTCTCCGAATATAATGTCAATTGAAACTGCAAGTAACAGGACAGGGATTTCATTCATGTTTTCTCTTTTTGTTGCAATTCATTATATACCAGTAACATCTATCATGTAATAATTTCACCATGTTATATATTCATGGATGGATATAATTAGTTGTGTGATACCATGCCAGAGAAGAAGATAAAAAAATGGCTTGAAGAGGAGGGTTTTCTGAGGATGGAGGTCCCTGACGAAAACGCCTCGTTCCATTATGTGATAAACTATCCAGAGGATCATGTCATTGATATCATTCAGCCCGCTGGAAAGAACGACATGATTCTTATAGCCTGTGCAACCAGTGTTAGTCCCGAGCACCAGTCAGGTATACGAGCCCTTAGCATGGAGAAAAGGACTGAATTCATATGGAAGGTTCGTTTTACCCTGAACAGGTTTGGAGTTGATTTCCAGCTTGATCATCCAGAGAACGTTCTGAACAGTTATCTTGTAACCTCTGAGATATTTTCCGATGGCCTCTCAAAGGACAGATTGATTTCAAGTATAAAAAATGTTTTCAGGGCTAAACTTCATGTCATGTGGATGATACAGGAACGTTTCGGCGATGATAAACCTGAACACGACAGCATGTATGTGTGAGGTTCATTTCCAGTGTAACATCTATGAAGTGCTTCTGAGCATCTGGGAGAGATGGATTTCAACTGTAAATTATTTTTTGTGTCATGAGTCTGGTTTGAGGGACGTCTATTTCAAGTGTAAATCTGTTCCAGTACATTATGGGGCATGGGTGAGAGGTACATTTCAACTGTAATTTGTGTACAATACTGAGGGAGATGTGAGGGAGAGGTGCATTTCAAGTGAAATCTTTATTACAATATTAAATTTTGAAATTAAAAACTTAATGGAGATGTGAAAATGGGAGTTAAAGAAGATATTCGTGGACAAATTATAGGAGCATTAGCAGGAGCCGATTTCCCAATAAATTCACCAGAAGAACTAATGGCAGCGCTTCCAAACGGTCCAGATACTACTTGTAAATCTGGAGATGTAGAATTAAAAGCATCTGATGCTGGACAAGTACTTACTGCTGATGATTTTCCATTTAAAAGTGCTGAAGAAGTTGCAGATACTATAGTGAACAAAGCAGGATTATAAGCCAAAATCGACTTCCTACTTTTTCTTTCTTTTCTTTTTTAAGGATAATTAATTATTATCTTATAATAGGTTTTAATGGAGAAATTAAAATGGATAAGCCCAATAGTAAAGAAAATAAGCATAAGTCCCGTTGTACTGAATGTCCGTCATATAATGAATGTATGTGCGTTTGGTTAGATTATTTTGCTGGAAAAATAGAATAATTTGCAGTAATATTAAGTCCTACTGCTTTCACTACAGATTAAATATTAAACAATCAATAATTTTCAATTGATTTTAAGAATGCCCCCCCTCCAGTTTTCAATAGTTCAACCGGAGGGGATAATAGTTCTGAAACGATTATTTTTTCAAATATTTTTTAAAATTACTGAGCATTATGAGTAGATTATATCCTTTTTCAGTAATCATATAATCTCCACGTTCATGACGCTGCAATATCAAGTCACTTTCAAGTAATTTTTGTATGTGGAAAAGTAAATTACCACCACGAAGCCCTGTAAGTTCTGAAAGAGCAGTGAATGTCATGGTTTCAGAGGCCATAGATTTAAGAATTTGAAGTCTCTGTTTATTAGAAATAGGTTCAAGAACACTCTTAACCATAATTTCTTCAGGAATAGAAGATATCTCAGTTTTATCCTCTTTATTATTGTCATATATTTGTAGAGAGCCAATTAGATTTATTTGCTTATCAAATAGTGAGTCTACTTCCTTAAAACAAATATCACATTTATCAAAAGGAGCACTTTTCCTTATTTCATCTAATTCCTCTCTTTTCTCTTCTATAATTTCTTTGGAAACATGTTCCTGTTTTATAAGTTTAGAATTATTTTGTAGAAATCCGTTAAATTTCTCTTTACAGGTTTCCCGCATCTTACAGGGATTAACCATATTTTGTTCTAAATCATTTTCAATATCATCAGAAATATAAACAGATACTGAATTCAAAATATCCTTTTTTAAGTTGCTTAGCATTAAATCAAGGTATTCTTGATTAGATTTTTCCATCAAACGCTTGATATCCTGATGTATAGCTTCTAATTTCATTCGGGCATCATAGAATTCAGGATTATCCATTTTATTTAGATTTTCCATAAATTATTTTATTGATTTAGATAGTATTAAAGGTTTCTTTCTTGACCTTTTAAGTCATATTTGTGTATAAAACTGTACTTAGTACATTTTAATGACGGTTTAGTATATATTTCTAATAAACAATAGTTATATTTGAAATTAAAATGTGACATTGATTTCAACTGTAAATATATTAGATGTCTCTGGTCAGATCCGCTTGGGAAATCCTGTCTTTACATTTAATTACATTTGAAATGCATGTCCCCAACATAACAGTAGCCAAATCTTGGATTTACACTTGAAATCTATGTCTCCCTTACAATATCCAACACTTCAGGAACCATTACACTTGAAATGCATGTCTCCCATTCATGACTGAGTGGACAGATAAGTGTTACACTTGAAATCCATGTCCCTCCTTCACATCCAAGCAGACTGCCAGGGAAAATTTACACTTGAAATGCATGTCTCACTGCCATTATTATGAAACGGATTGATATTAATAAAAACTTTTATCTAAGAGTTAGAATAAGAAAATTTACACTTGAAACTTATCACCCTGTTTATAGGGTGATCTAAAGGGGCACTGCCAGTATTAAAAGGGAAACCTCAAAAACCTGAAATGATTATCATTCCAGTTTTGAGGACTTCATAATAAATTCAAGCAGCAGTTTTCTCTAAAACTTTATTTGAAGTGGTAATATGAACATTTTTGATGAGATAGGGGACAAAGAATCTGTTTTTAAGGATAAAAAATATCTTGACCACAGGTTTCTACCTGACAGGCTGCCTCACAGGGAGGAACAGATACGTTCAATAGCCAAGTACTGGGTTGAAGCACTGAATGGAGTAACACCACCGGACATAACAATATATGGAAAAACAGGGACAGGGAAAACTGCGGTTGCCAAATTCGCCATGAAACAGCTTAAAGAGGCTTCAAGGGACTGTGATTTTAACATAAGGACGGAGTACATCCGCTGCACAGATTACACAACAGAGTACCAGGTCATAGCAAGGCTCTGCCAGCAGCTTGGTCGTGATGTCCCCTACCGTGGCTGGACAAAGGCTGAGATAGTCAACACATTCAGGAACATGTTCAAGAAAAATGCCTTTGGCCAGGACATGATACTCCTTGTTGTCCTTGACGAGATAGACATACTCCTGAGGAACGATGGTGACGGCCTGCTCTACACCCTCACAAGGACAGATAACGTCTCCATACTATCCATAAGTAACTATGTTGAATTCAAAAAGTTCATAAAACCACGCGTGAGGAGCAGTTTGAGGGACAGGGAGATAGTCTTCCCGCCCTACGGCGCCCAGCAGCTTGTTGATATACTTGAGGAGAGGTCAAAGTTATCCTTCAAGGAAGGAGCCCTTGATGACGATGTAATACCCCTCTGCGCAGCACTTGCAGCCAAGGAGGAGGGCGACGCAAGGTATGCCCTTGACCTTCTCAGGACAGCAGGTGAAATTGCAGATGAAAGGGATTCTGATATGGTTAAGGGGGACTTTGTGAGGGAAGCCAAGGACTACATAGAGCACAACAAGATCACAGACATCATACTGACACTGCCCAGCCAGCAGCAGAGGGTCCTTGAGGCGATACTCTACCTCACAAAGAGAAAGGAGGAGATAACCTCAGGAAGGCTCTATGAGGTCTACAAGGAGATATCAAAGGGTGATTCAGTTTCATACAGAAGAATATTTGACTTCATAAATGAACTCGAAATGCTTGGACTCATATCAACCAACACTGTCTCCAGGGGAAGGGGAAAGGGACGCACCAATATCATAGACCTCCAGTGCGAAACTTCACTCCTGGAGGACTCACTCTGGGGAGTCTGATCTTTCTCTTATCAGCATCTTAAGAAGAGCCATTCTCACAGGCACACCGTAGAACGCCTGCCTGAAGTACATCGCCTGTGGAAGCGAATCAACCTCAGGGGATATCTCATCTATCCTTGGAAGTGGGTGCATAACGATGAGGTCCCTACCCGCGACCATATTTCTATCTATGTGATAAGCCCCTCTGATCCTTGAATACTCCTCAGGGTCAGGAAAACGTTCCTTCTGTATTCTTGTAACATAGAGGACATCCACATCATCTATAACATCATCCAGTCTCTCGGTCTCTGTAACCTCAACACCACTACCTTTAAGGTCATGTATGACACTGTCAGGCATTCTAAGCTCGGGGGGCGATACAAAACTCATTTTCACACCGAAAACAGCAAGTGCATAGGCCAATGAGTGCACTGTCCTGCCATACTTCAGGTCACCCACAAGTGCAACATTGAGGGATTCTATTTTACCAAAGAACCTCTTCATTGTGTAGAGGTCAAGGAGGGTCTGGGTGGGGTGCTGACCTGCCCCATCACCTGCATTGATAACCGGAACATCCACGATGTCCGATATATAACGGGCCACTCCCTCAAGGCTGTGCCTTATAACAATTGCATCGGAGTATCCTGCAAGCATCATTGCGGTGTCAGTTAGACTTTCGCCCTTGGCAGCGGATGTAGCGCCTGTATCTGCAAATCCAACCACACTGCCACCAAGTCTCTTCATTGCAGTTTCAAATGAAAGTCTTGTCCTTGTTGATGGTTCATAGAACATCATCCCAAGTATCTTTCCTGTAAGAACGCTGGAGGGCCTTTCGCCAGAGGCAATCGGCTCCATCTTTTCTGCTTCCCTCAGAATGAACTCTATGTCATCCTTTCCAAAGTCCTTTATTGAGATAACATTTTCAAACATCAAATCCCTCTAGACCTTTCTCATGAATGTGAGGTATCCTGTGTGTCCGACCATTCTGGTCCTGGGGCGTGTCCCTTGCTTCCTGACCTCAATTTCACGTTCAATTATCTCGGATGTCCTCATATCTGCAAATCCCACCTTTGAGCCGACCCTGTGCAGAATTTTCACCTGTTCAATGTAGGGGTTGTAGAAAACAGCCCACCCCCCTCTAATAAGGGATTCATGCAGATCCTCCATAAGCTCCCAGGGCTGGGGAAGATCCAGGAAGACAAGGTCAAGGTCATCCTCATCTATACCCTCCTTTATATCTCTGTTTTTTACCTCAATATTTTTAAATCCAAAGTCCCTGATGTTCCTTTCTGCAACCTCTGCAAAGTCCTCCCGTATCTCATAGGTTGTAACATGCCCTGATTCACCCACCACATTTGCCAGGTACATTGCAACTGTACCCGCACCGGTACCTGCATCAACAACCCTTGAGCCGTTCACTATTCCTGTGTATGCACAGATCATTCCTATATCCTTGGGAAGGAGTATGGAGCACCTCCTTTCCATGAGTTCAAGGTAATCTGAGAGGCTGGGTTTAAGGACATACACCTCCCTTCCAAGGTGGGTTCTGAGAACATCCCCTGGTCTGGCCTCCTCTATCATCCGGGACTGGATGATTCCCATGTCAGTCTGAAAGTCCTCCCCTGCCTTCAGGAGGTACTTTTTACCCCTTTCATCCATGAGTATACGCAATTGATCACCCTCTCATTTTTTCTGAATCCCTGAATTCTGTTTCAATAACCTTTCTAATCTCGGATGCTATCCTTTTACCGATTCCCTCCACTTCCATGAGCTCCTTCTCTGATGCGTTCATAACCGCTTCAACCGAACCGAAACTTTCAAGGAGCCTTCTGGCATACTTGGATCCAATGTAGGGAAGTGATTCCACAATGAAGAGCTGCTTTTCCTGGAGGGTGAGGGGTTTCTTATCTGTCCTGATACGCATGTCAGGTTTTCCCTCCCTCTGTTCCCTCAGGGCTATCCTCCTTATCATTGCAGCCGTATCTGCAGGGGACCTTGTGGGGATTATGGGTATTCCAAAGTCCACCGCAACTGATGCAAGGGCACCCCTCACAGCATCGGGGTTCATGAAGCCCGAGTAGAGGTCCTCACCCTCTATTATCATCACAGGGCGCTTGAAGTTTTCCACCATTTCCCTGGCCTGCCTGTAAAGTCTCTTATCCATAATTGACCCCAGGAAATCCTGGGTGGTTTTTCTTTCAATCACAGTGTCATCGCTGACCTGATAATCACCCACAGAGAGTGTTCTGAGTTCAAAGTCCACCCCCATCTTCCTGAGCTCCCTGAGAACCCTTGAGTTAACCTCACGTGAATCCACGTAGATGAATGGTCTTTCACCGTCAGTTTCAGGAAACCCAAGGGGCGTCAGTTCAATTTTCATGGAACCCCCCCTGAGGCTTTCCTTCATGGTTTTTTCCTTCCTGATACTTGAGTAATAGTAGGCCTCGTCCCGTGTCTTTTCTGTCATGAGGACAACCATTCTTCCTGATCTTCTTCTTCCTGTCCTTCCCCTCCTCTGTATCATCCTTATCTCCGATGGGACAGGCTCGTACATGACCACAAGGTCAACTGAGGGTATATCTATTCCCTCCTCTGCCACGCTGGTTGATATGAGAACATCGTGGTTTCCCATCCTGAATGACTTGATTATATCCCGTTGCTGTTTCTGGGTGAGGCCCTTTTCACCGCTTCTGCTGTTCTGACCATAAAATTTAACGGCGTTTATACCCTCACGTACACAGCGCTGGTATATTTCCTCAAGGGTGTCACGGAACTGGGTGAAAACTATTATTCTTGAGTCTCCCCCTTCAAGTTCCTTTCTGAGTATTTCAATGAGCCTGTCAAGTTTTGGGTGTTCAACCCCTGAAACAGAGGCCTTTCGGGTGAGGTACATGGCCCTTGTGAAGTCAGGGTCCATAATGAGGCTTCTGGCAGCCTTTGTGTTCTTCTTTTTAAGTCGGGTGAGGTATTTGTGAAGTGGATGGATCCCCTGGGTTTCAAGGAGTTCAAGGGCGTGCTCCACATTTATTGAGGCTGCTATGAGTGATATGGCCCTGTAACATGATTTTGGCGGATTTGATGAGCGCGCGATCCTGTTCTGAACACGGCCCCTGGCCTTCAGGAGGTCCCTTTTACCCACACTCACAGTCTCTATGACTCCAAGGTTCTTGAGCATCTTCAGCCGCGTCTTTAAAACCTTCTTCAGGAGGTCCCTTATCTCCTCAAGTTCGGGCTTCATCTTGACCCTGACCCATTCTATCCTGATGGGTTTGAGGTAGGGCCTGACGTCCGGGTCCTTTTCTGTCTTCACAATCACCTCGTTGAGGAAGAGGTTACTGCAGACGGTTTTTATTTTGTCCTCATCTGCACCGGGGGAGGCTGTCAATCCCAGTATAAGGGGGTTTTTCGCGGTCTGCATATAAGTGGATGCAAGGAAGACGTAGGAGTAGGAACCAACGGCACGGTGGCACTCATCGAATACAATGAGTGAAACGTCGCTGAGGTCGTACCTCCCGGCCAGGATGTCTGATTCTATTGTCTGGGGTGTTGCAGATATGACCCTGGACTCATTCCAGCGCTTCACCCTTTCCTCAGGGTTTATGCTCCCTGTGAGTGAGGTGCATGGTGCGAGGAGGAAGTCCCTGAAGCTCTCCTCATGCTGTATGGCCAGCGGTTTGCTGGGAGATAAAATGAGCACCCTGGACCCCCTGTATTTCTGCAGCCTCTCTGCAGCCACCAGAACGGCAACAATGGTTTTTCCAAGGGCCGTGGGAGCCACTATCATCGAGTTACCCTTCCTTAGGACGTCTGCTGCCAGTAACTGCTGGTAGGTCCTTGCCTCGACTGTCCCTGGTTTTATCAGTGGGTGCTCTATGTACCTTGCCATGGTCTTCTATCTGGTGATCAATTTATTTAATGATTTAATCATGGCATCCGCTGTTAATGCATATGCTGGAGCGAGATGTAAAGTAGAATTAAATTTCCGGTACCCACATGGGGAAATAAAAAATAGAAATTAGGAGACTTAAAGTTATGCAAGGACCGATGCAGCTGCAAGCACCGCCACTGTGGTCATGGTGCTGAGATGACATGCGTATAGGGGAGCGGTCTGGAAGTTATCCCTGAGTACCGGGAAAAACTGGGTGTAGGCTGATATACCGGCCAGGAGCTGGAGGGCCACAGCAAGATACATTAGATTCCCACCACCTATCACAAGGTTCAGCCCCGTTGCAATGATCGCAAGGATGAGGACCCCAAAGTGGGGTGCCATCCTCATCCCCATTATACGGAATGTTATAAAACCTGAGGGGATCCCTGCAAGTAGCAGAGCAAACACAATAACCTGATACATCCCATCACCTCTAGAAGTTCACTACGGCGTACCTGGGGTCGCTAAGGAGTGTTATGAATGTCGCGGCCCCGGCGATTTTACATCCTTCTGTTATTTTATCTTCTGTGAGCCCCCTGAACTGGGCGCTCATCTCGCAGACATAAACTTTAGCACCCATTTCAATTACCTCCTCCATGAGTTCATTGAGGGCCGGGAAGGCCGGGTGTTTAACCTTTGCTGCCGCGCCCCTCCTGGCAAGGCTCACACCATCCATCAGAAGGAACACAGTGACGTCCTTACCCATGCTCAGGGCAGCCTTTGAGAATATGAATGTGGCGTAGGCCCTCTCCGCATTACCTGTTCCATTGCTCTGAACAACCAGAACCCTGTCCCTTCCTGTGAATTCCTTTTTCTCGGTCTTTTCTATTTTTTCAAGTATTAGGCTGGCATCTGATTTTTCTATCACCCTGGCGTTCATTTCAGGGGCTGAAACCGCAAGGTCATCGATAACGTCCTGACTTTCGGACTTTATTTTTATTCTCATCCCTGATTTCATTGATGATAGTTTTTCGCCTACGATTATAAGGGGTCCAGGACAGGTTTCACCGGTGACGTCCACCTCTTCAATCTCTCCACGTGAAATATCAACCACCACTCCATCAGGTCCTTTTTTAGCAGAATAATTCATTCCGTGCCTGGATGCAACCCTTTCAATCTCTTCATAGTTCTCCCTGAGTATCAACTGGAGGTTTTCCTGGCCATTCTTCAGGATGTTGTCTGTGATTATGGCTGCAGCGTATCTGTTTATTCCTCTGAGGTTGATCCTCATGTTTACCCCCATTTCTCCCTGAATTTTCTGAGGGCATCCACTATTCCCTCAAGTTCCTCTGCAGGGACTCCAACTGCGAGTTCCTCTGGCTTTATTCCGGCATATTTTCTTGACCCGTTGCATCCCATTGTAATATTTGGAAGGCCCCTCTGGATGACCGCAGCAACTGCATCTGCGCAGAGTGACTGTATACCTGAGTAGTCCCCTGTGATTCTGCCACCCCTCTCGTGGAGGTATGCCTGGCTGAGTCTCAGTGCCTGGGCAGGTTTGAGTATCAGCACAACCACGTCGGGTTCAAAGTCAGCATCCTCAAGTGGAGCGTACTCTGAGGCATAATATTCCTCATCTAGCATTGGCACAGCCTTCACGGTTTCATGGGCCGCTTCAGGGGTGCTGTAGTTTCCGAGTTTGTGGTACATGCTCCCATCTGCAACAGGCGCTGGAAGGCTGCAGAGGCCCATGGCGGCGGCACCACCCTTACAGAGGTGTTCCTCTGCTGTTGCATGGCCCTTTAGCCCATTTAATCTGGCCTCCTGTATGAATTCGCAGTGCCTCCTTTTTTCAAGTCTGGGACCTGATGTTTCTTCATCTGCCTTAACAAGTTTGACAGCCACGGGGCTGCCCTCCATCTGCAGGAGTTCTTTGAGTTCACCTGCGATCTCACGGTAATCCATACAACCACCTCAACATTATAGTATAACTATACAATAAAGTATAAAAAACTCATATTTAAATATTTCTATAAAATTATAATTCATGGTTATACCATAGGTAAATGGGGTGAGATCTTGGAGAACCTTTCTGAAACCGAGAAGCTGATAATGTCCTACCTTGAATCGAACCCGCCAGAGGAGTGCATGCTGGATAAGATAACCAGGGGAATAAACCGCAGCAGGGCCACCGTACTCAAATACCTCCACATCCTGGAGGCAAGGGGACTTGTGACCTACAGGATGGTGGGGAGAAGTAAACTATGGATGCCAACAAGGGATGCAGATGTTAAGACAGTGGAGTACCGGGACGACACCTCAAGGGCCCTGGAGATCATAAAGAATGCCTCGGAGATTCACGAGACACTTCTCAGGCTTCTGGAACTTGAAAGAAAAATAGATGACCCTGATAAACTGGTTTTCACAGTAAACACACTCCTTGACATAGTTGTCGCCAATGAATCATTCAGGAGAATGTTCCCTGGCGCCAGAAACCTTGAGGATATCATGGACAGGGAAAGTATAATACTTCTTGAAAGCAGAATGCATGCTCCTGGTAAAATACAGGCGGATCTCAGGGGAAGAGATGGTATAAGGAGAACCTACAGCCTCTTTATAAGTCCTGTAAATAACTTCTGGGTGATTATCGCAAAGGATATGGCAAGCTCATCATTCTCAAAGAATGAACTTGAAGTCCTCCTCACAATCACAAGGCTCAGGACATCATCCGATAGCCTGGAGGACTTTCTTGGGTCTGCAAGGGAGGAACTGGCAGGAGTTCTGGATATCAAACAGATCTCAGTGGTCCTGAGAGACGCATCAGGGTTAAACAGGGTCTATGACCACCCATCAGCAATTAAACTTGAAGAATTTGATTATTTCATATACAGAAGCATCGAAACACTTGAAACGGTATCATGGAACTCTGATAAGGGCCTAATGTTATCGATTCCCCTCATAACAGAGGAAAGGGCAAGGGGGGCCATGATACTTGAGGTGCCTGATGACTCCATATCCTCCAGGGCACTTGAAATCGTGGAAATGTTTGCCGATGAGGTCTCAGAGTACATTGAACTTGAGAGGCTCAGAAGGGAGAACGAGGAATTTATAAGAACACTCCTTGCAATGAACAGGGTTTCTGAGATTATAAACAGCGATGAGGAAGAGAACAGGATACTTGAGAAATCAATTGAGGCCGTCATAGATACCCTTGAATTCGAAATGGGATGCATCTACCTCATGGAAGAGGAAAGGGAACTCAAACTCAGGGTCCAGAAGAACCTGCCCGAGACCCTCAGCCGTATGTGCATGGCCGGGGTATTCACGGACCTCTTCAGCAGATCAATTGAGGATGAGCGGGTAATATATATAACCGCAGAATCCCCTGAATACCGCATGATCCATGATTCAATACGTAAAAATAATATAAGGACTATTTTAATGATTCCAATCAGGTTTTCAGGGGAAATAATCGGGATACTGAACCTTGCAAGTTACAGTGTGAAGCCCTATAACAGGATAAGCCTTGAAAACATCTCATCCATTGGGCTTCAGCTTGGAAGTGCCATCAGAAAAATAAAGGGTTAGAGTGCCGGGCAGTTATTCCAGGCAGTTTACAATTTAAGGAGATTCATCCAGTCATCATAGACTGTATCAAGGCCGCACATACTTGGGACATAGTTGGCTGCCTTTGCAGAGTCAACACCAAGGACCTCATAGCCCAGTTCCTCCACAGGAGCCACAACCATGCAGGTGTCGGATACAACCATTCCCCCGGCAGCCTCTATCACATCTGTGTAGCCCATACGGTCCGCGGCACTTTTTATGGCGGCAGATGTGCATACCCAGAGATCACAGTCAGTGCCCTTCTTACCCACAAAGGATGCTATCCTTCTTATCTCATCAAGGGAGCAGTGGGGGCATCCAAGGCAGATTAAATCAGGACTATCAGAGGTGGTGGAAAGTTCCTCACGGGCCTCTGATATGTCACCGGCATCCACCCTGATCCTCTCATCCACATCATCCAGGGAAGCATCCCTGTACTCAGGTGTTATGCCATCAACATGGTAGAGTGCAACAGCACCTGATGACGCCATGGCAGCTCCAAGGGCTTTAAGATCCTCGGGCGCAGGCAAACCCCTTAGTTTGAAGTACGGCACACCCTCCCCTGCAATCCTCCCTGCAATGTAACCGAGGGCACCGTAGTCTGCACCTGAGAGGTCACATTCCACATCAACCAGAAGGGTGGCCTTTCTGTTTTCATCAAGGTGGTAACCGTATTCAGGTGTCCTTCCACATATTGCAGCTGCAAGGGCCCCCGGGCCGCCCTCCCTGTTTGTCCTGGCACCGAGAACCGAGTTTGCATAGGAAACCGCAGATGACTCTGACCATGCAATATGGGACCCCCTGAGGGGCACGTTCCCTATGAGGTAAGGGGTGCAGGTGCAGGTGTTCATAACATCCATTGATGAGTAGGCTTCCACTATTCTGAGCTGTCTCCTGGCAAATTCATCTGAAAAACCCATCTCCCTCCATCTCTCCAGGTCCATGCCGGCAGGGTTTAGTGTACTCTGGACCCGGACCCTGGCACCACCCTCACTCAGGTCCTCCAGGTATTCAAGGCCTGCGTCTCCTATGGTTTTGTAGGAAACACCTGAGATCTGGGCGGATGATATTTCAACCATCCTCTCAGCCCCGTAGATGTCACCCAGGGCCACCAGTATCTCCATACTCTTCTGGATGGTTTCACCGAATTCGCCGTCATACATCTTCTCTTCGATTCCATCAAGGTACATAATCAACACCAAGGCAGCACTCACGATTTAATCTGAGCACCTGTTATTTCATCCACCAGCTGGAGGAAACTCTCCATATCCCTGTAGGGTACCATGGCACCGGCCGCTATATCATGCCCGCCACCTGTACCACCAAAACTGGATGCTGCATCCCTGAGGGCAGCCCCCAGATTAACACCCCTCTCAACAGCAGGTCTGGTGGTCCTTGCAGATACCTTCACATGCTGGTCCATCCTTGAAAGACCAAGGAGTGGAATATCAGGGTTCAGCAGTTTCAGGGAGAGTGATATGCTTGCTATGGTCCCCATTATCCCCTTAAAGACCCTGTCCTCACTGTAAATGTACTGTATATTCTCCATTACAGTGGATCCCTCCCTCCTGATCCATGCAAGGCCCCTTATGAGCTCTTCACGGTAATTTTTCTGGAGTTCAAGGCCCACTTCAAGGGCACCTTCACCCTCACCAAGGCATAGACCTATTCCAATACCGTATTTACGGTTCTTTCCACAGGCATCAAGAATCCCTGCAAAATCAGACAGGTCACCAACGGCTGGCTGAAACTCCCTTGAAGTGAAAACCTCACCGAATATATCAGGGTTTATCCTTGATAGCTCATCCCTGAGGATGTCCTTCTCCTCGGGTGAGAGGTCAGCGTATTTTATCCCATATGAGACTCCTATACGCTCAAGAAAACCCCTTGAAGCCTCGATGTCCCCTGTTAATCCAGGGAGAGGGGGATTGAATGTGTATGCAATGGAACGGTAAAGGGGCTCGGTGTATCGTGATGCCAGTTTGAGGTCGCTGTGAACCTGCAGGACACCTGCTTCAATCGCCTCATCCATTATGAAACGGTTTGCACCTGTGAACCCGTCACTGTACTGCATATCGCCCAGTGCTCCAACCAGGGCCAGCTGCCCCGTATTTCTGCTGATGTTCCTGGTTGCCAGGTAGGCTGCCCCCGAGGCGCTGAGGTCCCTGCTTCCATCAAGGCCGTGAAGATGGGGATTGACGTGTACAACGTTGGAATCGGCCTCAAATTCAGAGGGCTGGTGATGGTCGGCAACTATGATATCGGCCTTGAGCCTTGATATCTCCTCAAGGTAGGCGCTTCCCATGTCACAGAAAAAGAAGAGGGAGTACTTCTCCCTTCCAAGTTTTTTTATGAACTCCTTCCTGAGTCTTGAAAGGATGGAGATGTGGAACTGGCCGTTTCTTGATGAAATGGCCCGTGCAACAACTCCTGCAGCTGACAGACCGTCGGCATCGTTGTGGGATATGACCCTTATTATGCTTCCCTTCTCCAGGTGCTCCTCAAGGAGTTTTGAGGCCTCTGACCCCCTCTTTAAGATTGAGTCGGGGAGTTTACTTAACGAGTAGGGCTGCTTTCTGTGGGTCATATCTCCATCCTTCAGGCAGGACACCTTCTCTCACATAGTACTTCACAAGGCGCCTTATCTTTGATTCAACAATCTGCAGACCCCTCCTTGTGTGGAGGTCCTTTGGGTGCTCCTTGAGGTGGTCCCTTATGTTGACAGCCTTTCTTATGAGGTTCATGAGATCCTCAGGGTATTCAGGATTCATACCATGTTTTTCCAGTATCTGGGTTATTTTGAGTCCGGTGACGGCCTTAACGCTTGGTATGCCGTGCTGGTCCCTAAGTATGATTCCTATCCTGCTTGTGGAGTTACCCTCCCTGTATAACTTTACTATGAGATCCTCGATTTCTTCGTTTGAGTATTCAACCCATTCAGGTTTTAGAGCCATTAAATCACCTCATAATTTTCAGTATACCACTGTGCAAATTTTTTAAGGGCCCTGCTCCTGTGTGAAAACCTGTTCTTTTCGATGGTACTGAGTTCTCCAAAGCTCCTATCCATACCTTCAGGATAAAACAGGGGGTCAAATGCGAATCCCCTGGTTCCACGTTCCTCAGTACCTATACGTCCTTTCACCACGCCTAGAAAAACCTCGGGTTCGGAGTTGGGGGCGCAGAACCCAACAGCCGACCTGAACTCAGCGTAGCGGTCTTCAACATTTTCCATGAGCTTTAAGATACCTCTGTTTCCAATGGTATCCTGTACATAGGCAGAATAGGGTCCTGGAAACCATTTAAGGGCCCTTATAAATAGTCCTGCATCCTCTACAATAACAGGACCGTCCATGATCCTGGCTGCATGCTCTGCACCGTACCGGGCCACCTCTTCAAGGGTTCCCTGAAGTTCAGGGTAGCCCAGATCAGCATGCTCAAGTTCTATTCCGGTATCATGGAAGATCTTTTCTGCCTCAGATAATTTGTGTTTATTGCCTGTTATAAATGTTACCTTCAATGTGAATCACCTTCAGGTTTTTCTCTTATTTTCTAGGATTCACCC
This sequence comes from Methanothermobacter sp. DP, assembly GCF_026692625.1. Lineage (NCBI taxonomy): Archaea > Methanobacteriati > Methanobacteriota > Methanobacteria > Methanobacteriales > Methanobacteriaceae > Methanothermobacter > Methanothermobacter sp. DP. The sequence goes on from NZ_CP113501.1 coordinate 1,487,618, forward strand.
ATCCCTGTCCCTGGTTGTGTATCTACCCCTTGCCTCTATTTCATCTATCTTTGATGAGATATCAGCGTCTGTGAACTTCCTGTAGCCCTCAAGCACGCTCCTGAAACAGTCTGATGCAAGCTGGTAGTGTGTGCTCTCCAGGGATTTTTTCAGCACAAGGAGATCCACCCCCATGTCCTCGATTTCATCCGAGAACATGCCCAGGCCAAAGTCTATGAGGACCACCTCATCCCCCCGAAGGATTATGTTGGACCCTGTGAGGTCTCCATGTATTATACCCGCACGGTGCAGTTTTCCAGCAGCCTCACCTATTCTTGAGCAGAGTTCCTTATTTTCAACAGCGTCCCTGAACCTTGTACCCTCAATCTCCTCCATGATGATGGTTCCCTTTTCTGTATCCACGTCAAAGAGTATGGGTGTGCGTACACCGGCGCTCTTTGCCTGGTTGATGAGGCGGGCCTCCCTCCTGGTCCGGGATGATCTGAGTTTATGGTCGATTTCAGGGATCCTGTAACCCTTTGATATTCTTTCCTTAACAATACACGGTCTTCCCATCCACTCGCCGCTGTAAATATTGGCTTCGGCACCCCTGGCCCTGAGGTTTCCCTGAAACTGTACCACATGTTCTGACTCCCGCATCCAGGGGACATCCACCTCATCTGTCCTGTAGCGCTGCACAACAGATGTTTCCTCTATCCTCTGGGGCCCATGATGTCTGTGGACAAGATGTCCCAGCCAGGCTATCATGGCCCCGTTGTCACCGCAGTATTCAGGGGGTGGCATATGGAAGTCCACACCGTGCTCCCTGCACATGGTCTCCATCATTTCACGGAGCCTTCTGTTAACGGCAACACCCCCACAGAGGAGGACCTCGCCCTTTTCTGTGTAGGCAAGAGCACGCTCACTGACCTCAACGAGCATGGAGAAGGCTGTCTCCTGCAGACTGTAGGCCAGGTTCTCAAGTTTTTCACCGGTCTCCAGTTTCCTGATGGCCGCCGTTAAAAGACCTGAGAATGAGATGTCCATCCCCTTGACACTGTAGGGAAGCTCCACGTACTCTGATGCCTCGGCTGCAAGTCCCTCAATGACGGGACCCCCGGGGTGGCCAAGGCCGGCCTCCCTTGCGAACTGGTCCAGCATGTTTCCCACCGCGATGTCAAGGGTTTCACCGAACACCCTGTACCTGCCCTGGTTGAAGGCTATGACCTGGGTATTCCCACCACTCACATAGAGTGAAAGAGGGTCTGCTGCACCTGTTGTTAGCCTACCTATCTCTATATGACCTATACAGTGATTCACACCCACTATTGGTATTTTAAGTGAAATTGCCAGGGTTCTTGCGGCTGTTGCAACTGTTCTGAGGGCTGGCCCCAGACCAGGGCCCCTGGAGAAGGATATGAGTCCTATTTCATCCATATCCACTCCTGCATCCTCCAGCGCTTCCCCTACAAGCACCGGTATCCACCGGGCGTGGTGTTCAGCGGCCTCCCTAGGATGTATGCCACCCCTTTCAGGTATAAGTGGTCTGCCCCTGAGTGAGAGCACCCTTCCACTGTCATCAACGATACCAACACCCGTCTTCTCTGCGGTTCCCTCTATACCGAGACACAACATTTTATTGATCACCACCGGTTGAGGTGCGTAAGGTCACCAGAACTGTAACTACTTTATTTATTCACGGTTATAACTATTGTATCGGTGAAAAGGTGAATGGAAATGTTTGATGGACTTAGGATTTATGGATCAGGTGATTACCTGGAGGGGGTTCTTGACAGGGAATCCCTCTTCATATGTGCAGTTGCAACAACCGAGACATCAAGGATTCCGGGGATAACAGGGGCCGGGGCCGGACCAGACCTGACTGAGTACACACCTGCGGCTGATGTTGAACTAATAGTACATGACGCCCCAAGGTGTCTTCCTGAGATACCCCAGACAATTGTGGAGGGCGAATCTGCACCCACACCTGCGGTTATAACAAAGGCCTCCCTTGAACTGGCTGAGGTACCCTTCATGGTTGCGGATGCAGGGGCCTCGGTGAAACCCGACGTGCCCTATATAAACATCAACTCAGGGCATGGAGGGGATATAAGAACAGGGAGGGCCGTGGATAATCCTGAGAGAATATATGAGAGGGGATTCATGGCTGGCAGGATGCTATCGAAACTCACAGAGCACCTTGTGATTGGCGAAAGCACACCGGCCGGTACAACAACCGCGCTGGGGGTCCTGACGGCCCTTGGGTATGACGCTGATTTCAGGGTCAGCGCAAGTCTCCCTGAAAATCCCCACAATCTCAAGAGGGATGTTGTAATGGAGGGCCTAAGGAACGCAGGCCTTAAGAAGGGTGATTGCTGTGAAGATCCATTCAGGGCTGTTGCTGCAGTCGGTGACCCCATGATACCCGCTGTTGCAGGTATGTGCATGGGAAGCAGCGTCCCTGTAACACTTGCAGGGGGGACCCAGATGACCGCGGTATGCGCCCTCATGAAGGCAATTGATCCTGAATTCGACTTTTCAGACACAGCAATTGCAACAACCATATTCGTTGCAGAGGATGAAACATCAGATATAAACAGGATCGCTGAACAGATAGGTGAAATCGATATCTACGCAGTTGACCCCGGCTTTGAGAGGGCATCCCACAGGGGTCTTCACGAGTACCTCAATGGCTCGGTCAAGGAGGGCGTGGGTGCAGGGGGTGCAATGCTCCTGGCACTTCTTCATGGAATATCTGTTGAGAACATAAGGAACAGGGTTGAGGAGCTCTGCAACACAATACTCTGATTATGGGGTGATATTCTGCTGGCCATGAGCAGGGAGGGTCTGGATGGTATGATACCGGGCCCCTCCATCCTCATGGTAGCAATGCTCCTTTATATTTCAGGTTTTTTACTGGACGCTTCTGGCATGCCACCGTCATATGGGTTTCTCAACGGGAATATGGTGGTCCATTTTTCATCCTTCCCTGGCTTCAGGGAGCAGTTCATTGACTATCTGGGCGCAACAGCTTTCTGGATATTCGTATCAAATATCACCCAGGTACTGATTTTCATATTCACACTGGCAACCACCATTCCGGTTTTGAAATTAATTGTTCTATCCGGGGCGCTCCTCCACAATCTCGTATCCAGGTGGGGATTCAGGGGGTTTCTGATCTATGCAGGTACGGTGCACCTCCACTTTGAGGTTATGGGGTGTCTATTCTCACTGCAGGCCGCCAGGGTTTTTATTGGTTCGATACTGGAGTCCATATCAAGAGGATCCGCAGAACCACTGATAGGCGCCATAAAAGAAAGGCTCCTGTTTCTGATAGTACTGATCGCTATCATATTCGCAATGGCGGCCATTATTGAGGTTTTCTGGAGCACCTGGTGGGTGTATATATTCACAGAGAGACAGGTTTCATGGACCTATTTCCACAGCCATGTTGCCTCCGTGGAGCTGTGAATTTGAGTAGATCTAAAACCCTGGATCAGGATTAAGCCGTGAATTACTTTAATGTACATGCGGAACGTGTTCTGGATTCTGTGGAGTGCCTTATAAGGCTTGGCGCAGCCGTGACTTTAATGTACATGCGGAACTGAATTGGGGTGTCTGTGATTTTACAGGGAAAAATGAAGATGTGAGCTAATCAGAGGAGTGACACTCCGAGGACCAGGAGACCCAGTGCAAAGCAGTAGTAGGCGAAAACGTAGAGGTCCCTTTCCCTTATGAGCTTCAACAGGAACTTTATTGCAATGTAACCTGATACAGCGGATGCCACGAAACCTGCAATCATACTGGCACCCAGTAGGTCCATGCCTGCACTGATATCCTTCACCTGGATGATTGCAGCCCCCAGTATGGCGGGTATTGAGAGAAGGAAGCTGTACCTTGCTGCAAGCTCCCTTTCAAATCCAAGGAAGAGACCTGCAGATATGGTTGCACCGGAACGGGATATACCCGGGGCTATTGCCAGTGCCTGGGCACCCCCTATTATGAGGGAATTCCTGACACCCAGTTTTTCAACAGGAAGTTTTTCCCTTATCCTTGCGCTGATCCTCTCCGAACCCCACAGGAGAAGACCTGTTACTATAAGGAAAAATCCAACGGCTGTTATGCTGCTGAACAGGGATTCGAAGAAATCCTTGAACAGTACACCGGCAAGCCCGGCGGGAATGGTGCCTATGATGACCATCCAGGCCAGCCTCTTATATGGATCATCCTCTATCCCATTCCTGAAATTGCCTCCGGGAATATCTGTAAGACTTGAGATGAATGACCTTATCATGTGGACTATGTCACTCCAGAAGTAGGTGACAACAGCCACCAGGGTTCCCACATGGAGCAGGGTGTCAAATGCAAGGCTGGATGTGACACCCATTATTTCATGTACGAGCACAAGGTGGCCTGAGCTGCTTACTGGGAGGAACTCTGTGAGCCCCTGAACAATTCCGGTTATTATTGCCTGAAGAACATCCATGGAAATCACTTATAACTTTTAACTTATAACTTCCAAGTTTTCACTTATAATGCTGAAATACTAGATGTAGGTTAACCAGCCGAAGCTGTCCTCTGATTCGGCCCTGATTACCCTGAAGAACTCATTCTGCAGCATCTCTGTCACAGGCCCCCTTCGACCTGAACCTATCTCTATACCATCAACGGACCTCACAGGGGTTATCTCTGCGGCTGTACCTGTGAAGAAGATTTCATCTGCAAGGTAAAGCATCTCCCTTGTAATAGGTTCTTCACGGACAGGGACGCCCTCGACCCTGGCTATCTTCATCACAGAATCCCTTGTTATCCCCTTAAGGAGGGATGAGGATACAGGTGGGGTCTGAAGTTCACCGTCAGTTACGATGAATATGTTCTCCCCGCTGCCCTCACTGACATAGCCATGGTAGTCCAGCATTATTGCCTCGTCATAGCCATGTCTAACAGCCTCCATCTTGGCCAGCTGGGAGTTCAGATAGTTTCCACCTGCCTTTGCAAGGTTTGGCATTGTGTTTGGGGCCATCCTCCGCCAGGTTGAAACACCCACGTCAACACCCACCTCAAGGGCCTCTGCTCCCAGGTAGGCCCCCCATTCCCAGGCAGCTATGGCAACCTCAACAGGGCAGTTAACCGGGTGAACACCCATCTCTCCGTACCCCCTGTAGACAACAGGTCTTATGTAGCACTCATCGAGCCCGTTCTCCCTGACGGTCTCAATTATTGCATCGCATATCTGCTCCTCTGTGTAGGGGATCTCCATCCTGTATATCTTTGCAGAATCAAAGAGCCTCCTTACATGCTCCCGCAAACGAAAAATGGCGGATCCTTTCCTGTTCCTGTAGCACCTTATTCCCTCAAATACCGCAGATCCATAATGCACGACATGTGAAAGCACATGTAATGTGGCGTCTTCCCAATCAACCATTTCACCGTTAAACCATATCTTTCCACTGGCTTCGCATGACATGAGAATAACCTCAGAATGATATTCACTACCTTAGTTATACTCCAAGGTTTATATATTACCCCCATAACCGGAAAACTTTATATAGGGTAAGAATTTAAAGTCACACTGAGGGCCGGTGGTCTAGGGGTATGATACCTCGCTTACAACGAGGTGGTCACGAGTTCGAATCTCGTCCGGCCCATCTGATTATTGAAGGATCCCGGTGGGGGCCGGTGGTCTAGGGGTATGATACCTCGCTTACAACGAGGTGGTCACGAGTTCGAATCTCGTCCGGCCCATCTGATTATTGAAGGATCCCGGTGGGGGCCGGTGGTCTAGGGGTATGATACCTCGCTCACACCGAGGTGGTCACGAGTTCGAATCTCGTCCGGCCCACTGGATTTATTTCATGAATGCAGCAGTTAATTTTTCATGAGTTTTTTTGATTTCTCATCAATTAAAACCGGCACCTAAAATCTTTTCAGAACATTTATAACCAGTGAAAAACATAAAACCAATAGAGCGTCGAATTTCTTTTCTTTGTCGATGCTGAACTGAAGGGGGGGTGAGAATGCACAGATTTTTTGTCTTTGCACTGCTATTCATGGCACTTGGGACTGTAAGTGCCCAGGAAACAGAGGACAATGTACAGATCACCACGGATCTTGCAGTGGATGCAGAATACCTTGGTCTTGATGAAAACATTATAAACAGTGCCTCTGTTGGAGATGAGGTATTTGAGGGAGTGGCAGTCACAAACAATTTACCATCAACTGCAACCGGAGTGAAGGTAACCATCACAAGGAGCAGCAATTATCCCTTTGAATACCTTGAACACGAGGTCTCCTGGGACAATGGGGTCACATGGATCTACAATGACCCATCATACAATCCATCAACCAGTGAGTGGACTATAGGGAACCTGCCAGCCGGCGCAGTCTATAAACTCGTTGTACACCAGAGGGCCGTGGCAACTGGAACAGCACAGTTCACTGCAACCATCTCAGGTAATCTGCCTGATATAGATGCCACCAATAACCAGGATACGGCAACCATCGACGTCACTGAATCATCTGAAGAACCGGAATATCAGGTAACAGGAGCAAAAATGGTTCCCATGCGGGAGACAGGCGCATCCGCAGGATTACTCGTGGCAGGGATATTTATCCTTGGCGCGGGGCTGGTTATCTCAAGAAGATAACCATTATTTTTTAGATCAGTCAGCTAATCTTATTCAGTTTCAAGTTGCAGAGGTCGCTTATTCCAGATGACTAGATAAGTATCAGTATGACAAGGAGGAGAAGAGAACTGAAGAACACTATTGTCCCCTTTATCATTATAACAGCACCGTCATCCTCAACAAGGTAGGGTATACCATAGGAGAGGGCGGCGGCAATCATTATCTTCACGACGCCCGTGATGCTTGTCCCCAGGCCCGCTGCCATCTGCAATATGGTTGCAATCAGGAAGGAAACCGCCACAACGGTTATTATGAGTATGATGGTGTTCTGCAGAAGACCCCTTATAATGGGGGTAAGGGGCTGGCGTCTTTCCCTCCTTGATAGAAGTCCCCGCTGGGACCCTGTGTGCCCTGTGTGAAATATGGTTGATGGGGGACCGTATACCTCAACCTCCTCCTCATAGTATTCATCCTCTTCCGCTTCTTCTTCAGGGACCTGAATTTTCTTTGAAAACTCCTCAGCAATTTTTATGAGGCCATTTCTGTCTATCAGCTTCATGTTCCTCTTGACAGCATAGTTTCTGGCCTGGGTTGAAAAATCAGATGTTGTAACAATCACTACCTTGGAGGCCTTGAGGGTCTTTGCAGCCATTTCCATTTCCTTTAAAACGTCCATGCCAACCTTCCAGCTTTCATCATAGTTCTTACAGGCCACCACAACCCCTATATCCCCGAGGGTGGTGGGGAGAATACCATATATGTCAACTATGTGCTGGGAGGTTCTGAAATCCTTGTAAACCTTGAAACCAGAATCCTCCATGACTTTGGCGATGAAATCCACGAGTTTCTGCTTCTTCAATTCCTCCACCCTCCGGGGTTAGACTTAATAGAGCTATGTTATAAGATATACTTAAAATTTGATATAAATGCTAGTAAAAGGATAGAGATGGTTACCGATGAAGATTCTCATAACAAATGATGACGGAGTGAACTCATCCGGGATTCTGGCGGCCAGGAAGGCTGTTGAAAACCTTGGAGAGACAATTATAGTGGCTCCAGCCACTCAGCAGAGTGGCATAGGCCATGCCCTCACCCTCTTTGAACCCATAAGGGTTAGCGAGGTCACCCTCAGGGACGGTTCAGAGGCCTACGCGGTTTCAGGGACACCAACAGACGCCGTAATAATAGGTATATTCGAGCTGATGGATGAAAAACCTGACCTTGTAATATCCGGCATAAATATGGGGGAAAACCTTGGGAAATCTGAACTTACAACATCAGGGACGATAGGTGCAGCAATGGAGGCGGCGGTTCATGGTGTACCCTCCCTTGCAGTTTCACTCCAGGTGAGGAGGGGGGACATCAAGTTTCATGATGGCCATGTGGACGTGGACTTTTCACTGGCATCTGAGCTGACGGAAAGGGTTGCATCCAGTATACTCAGGAAGGGCTTACCTGATGGTGTCGATTTCCTCAACCTTAACATCCCATCACACCCCTCAGGAAATGATATACGTATAACAAGACTCGGGGACAGGATGTACAATGTACACATCAAGAAGAGACTGGATCCAAGGGGGAGGCCCTACTACTGGATTGATGGCGACCCTGCAGGTAGGGACGCCCGTGGAACAGATGTCCATACCCTGAAGGCTGAAAACACTGCAACCCTCACACCGGTATCCCTTGACTGCACCGCGCCCCTTGATTCAATGGTGGGATGGCTTGATTAGCGGCTGGGGATCATCGATAACTCCCTTTGACCATACATCCATGCTTCTGTTCTCTGAAGATTTCTTGAGGTCTGGGTTTAAGAATTTCTTTCTACTTTTCTGGTCGCTTTCTGGTGTAGATGTAATATATTTGGAAGAATTTCTTTCTACTTTTCTGGTCTCTGTAGATATGGTGGAGATTTGGGTGTAAATTCGGAAAAATTTCTTTTAAGAGAAGGTCCAATTTTAAAATAAAAGATTGGAGGACCTTAAAATGGAATACACTATTTTTAACGTGACCCTTCCATTAATAGGGCTTTATATATTAACCTATACTCTTTACAGGAATGGCAGGATACGAAGAAGTTTTCATGTGAACCTCTGGAACCTGATCATACTCATTGCATTCCTGATATCAGGAATTGGAGGTTTCGTCCTTCTCCTCCTGCTGGAGAACGGCATAAGGTTTTCACTGAACTCACAGCTTCTCTACTGGCACGTGGAGGCGGGCCTGGCACTGGTGGTTGTGACGGTTTTTCACTTCCACTGCTACACAGGCAGCTTAAACAGAATTCTGGGGGTTGGTAGATGAACCTGAGGAAAGGATTTGAGTTCATGGCTGGAATTTTACCCTTCGCAGCTGCAATATCCACTTCTGGCATTTCATGCGCCGCTTCATGCCCCTATGGTCTTGTGAATGACCCCTACCCCGGGCAGTGCCCACGGTTCACGGACCTCAACGGTGACGGCATATGTGACCTCTCACAGACAGCATCCACAACCGATTACGCAGCATCTGAGGATCGGGAAGCTTCTTCATCTGACCAGAAGGATTCTTCATCCAGCGGTAGCGATGATTACAGTCCAGCAGAAACTTCTGAAATTAACAGGACACAGAATCAGACCCCTGAACATAACATGAGTGGAGATGTTTCAGACGGTACCAGTGGAGAGTTTCAGCGGCCCTGAAACAGATTACCATTTAATACCTGTGAGCCTCATTATAGGGGGGGCGTACCTCCTAACGCTTTACCTCATGCGCAGCGGCTACATCAGGGGTTCATTGTACAGAAGGCTGTGGAACATGCTACTGACTGTGGGATATGCCGGGACAGGAATTACAGGCATACTTCTCCTCATATTCATACGCCTTGGTATAAAAACTGCCCTGAATCCATCTGTGACCTACTGGCATGCTGAACTGGCAATTCTGATGGTTATAGGTACCCTGATACATGCCCACATCTACTGGAAGCCGTTAAAGGGCATGTTCAGACAGCTGGTGAGGGGCGCATCCTGATGGTGAAGCAAATCACCACTGCCGGATCCTGACGGACTTCAGAATCCCCACTTCCCACCTTTAAAATTTAGGCATCATGTGTGGACTCTCATGTATTCAAAGGTAAATCACTGGATGGATCAGTGCCAAAAAATTATCCATAGTTATCCCCATATGTATAAGCGTGGTTCCATGAAGAGGCTCCTGTGGTGGCTTATTGCAGCGACACGTGGGGGGGGCGAACCGTGCAAGGATAATCCGAATGCTGCATGAGAGGCCATACAACACCAACCAGCTGGCAGAGGCTCTTAACCTGGACTATAAGACTGTTCAGCATCACTTAAGGGTTCTTGAGAAGAATAAAATCATAGTATCGTCAGGTGAGAGGTACGGAAAGATATACTTTCTTTCAGATGCAATGGAGGAGAATTACGACTTATTTGAGGATATAATGGAGAGGATGCAGGGGTGGATGTATGAGAGAAGTTCATGACCGTAATTTCATGGCAGATCCCGGCTTCACATTCCTGGCGGTTGTAGTGGGAATTCTGAATGTGTTCGTCCTCCTCATCCTTCTCGGGGTCTATGTTTCAAGCTACAGGAAGATCAGATCCAGTTTTACACTGGGCCTTATCGGGTTTTCCCTGCTCCTGCTCCTGCAGAACCTCATATTCATAATGTTCATGCTGACACGGGAGGGCTTCAGGGGACATGGACTGGGATTTCCTGTTCTCAGTGTTAACCTCTGCCAGCTTGGCGCACTTCTGGTTCTCCTCAGGATAACATGGGAGTAGCCCTGCAGTTTAACTGAAGGATGAGGATATGTGAAGTATATATAGGCGAATCATTATAGGATTACTAAATCTTTAGGGGGATTCTGATGAAAGGCGATGATAAGGAGTTCAGGGTTAACAAGCAGTTCCTGAAGTTTAAAAACAGGAATGTTCTTCTAACACTCAAAAACAATGAAGAGGCAAGGGGAAAACTCATATCAATAGATAATTACCTCAACACAGTTCTTCAGACTGAAGAGGGTATCAGGTTCATTAAGGGAACCAAGATAGCGTTCATTGCAATGGAATAGTTAAATATCAACCTCTATTCCTAGAATCTCTCTTTTTCCCCCGTGTATATCACGCGCTATCTGGGCACTTCCCATGGAACCGGAGGTTGCATCCAGCCTCTTTACAGGGGCCAGTTCATCCAGCATAGCGGCAAGTTTTCCGTGGAAGTCGTAGGGTTCCCTCATGGCACCCATCGATCCGGTGAGAACGATTCCATCAACACGCTCTGAGATGCCTGCAAGCCCCCATATCTCCATGGCTATAGTCATTATCATGGTCTCAAGTGCAAGGGCCGCTTCCTTCCTCCCCTCAAGGTACATATCAAGGAGTTCATCCCTTGCACGGGAGACCCTCGTATCTATGCCGGCTATCTTAACAGCCCCGGCATGTGAAAAACACTCATTGGCGGTTTTTTCACCATCATCTATTTTCCTGAGCATTTCAAGGTCAAGAGGCCCATGTATAACCCCCATGGCACCTATACAGGCATCCATCGCACCTCTTATCTTCCCGTCCTGTATGAGCATGGTTACCGTATTGGAACTTATATCGGAAACTATCATGTTCTCCCACCCGGTCTCCAGGTATGCGTTGTAGCATATGCTCACCTTCTCAGGACTTGCGTGGTGGGAGTAGGCTGCCCGGAACCTCTCATCAAGGCAGGGGGTGTTGCGGTGAAGGCCAGGTATCAGTACGGTGGGTATTCCTGAGGACTCTATTTCACTGTAAACGGCTGTCCCGCCACCTGTGACCTTACCGGCACCTCCAATGGAGATGATACCCCTGTTCTTCACCTGATCAAGGGGTTTTATCCTGTTTATACCGTCACCCATTGCATAGGTTATTGCCATGAGTTTTATCTCTTCAGGGGATACCCTTCCTTCAAGCTCCTCAAGGGCGGAAACCCTACCTGCGGAGAGTTCCTCCCTCCCTATCTTGAAGTGCTCGGTGTCATCCCCAAGGATTGTGAAGGACACGCCTGTTGTCCCATGGTCCATACCCACAAATACCAAGCCAATCACCTTTTAAAAGAAATATGGGATTTATCGGCGGAGTTTATTTTTCAAGGCCGCAGAGTTTCCTGAGCTTTGAGCCCACCTTCTCTATCTCCAGTTCTCCCTCAAGTGCCCTCATCCTTTTAAGCATTGGGGCACCGGCCCTGTTTTCAAGGGCCCATTCCTTGGCGAATTTACCGTTCTGGATCTCCTCCAGTATTTTCTGCATTTCCTTCTCTGTTTCCTCTGTTATAATCCTCTTTCTCCTTGTAAGGCCCCCGAACTCTGCTGTGTTACTCACGTTGTGCCACATTCCCTGGAATCCCCTCTCATAGATGAGGTCCACTATCAGTTTGAGTTCGTGGCATGTCTCAAAGTAGGCGATCTCTGGCTGATAACCGGCCTTCACAAGGGTCCTGAATGCGGTGTTTATGAGTTCTGTTACACCACCACAGAGCACGGCCTGTTCACCAAAGAGGTCGGTCTCTGTTTCCTCCTTGAAGGTGGTCTCAAGGACACCTGCACGTGCAAGTCCGCATGCCTTTGCCATTGCAAGGGCCTGTTCAAGGGCGTCTCCTGTTGCATCCACCTCAACAGCCACAAGACCAGGTATGCCGAAACCCTCAAGGTAGGTTCTCCTCACCATTGCACCGGGACCCTTAGGGGCCACCATGGTGACGTTTACCCCTTCAGGGGCCCTTATGTAGCCGTAGTGTATGTTGTAGCCATGTGAGAAGGATATTGTGTTGCCCTCCCTGAGATAGGGTTTTATGGACTGCTCAAATACTGTCTCCTGTATCTCGTCGGGTATGAGTATGTGTACGATGTCAGCTTCCCTTGAGGCGTCCTCAACTGTCATTACGTTCATACCATCATCATGGGCCTTCTTCCAGGATGCTCTGCCCCTTCTGAGCCCAACTATAACATCAAGTCCGCTGTCGGCCATGTTCCTGGCCTGGGCTTCTCCCTGACTGCCGTAACCTATGACGGCTATCTTCTTATCTGCCAGTATCTCCATGTCAATGTCATTTTCATAGTAGATCTTCATGAAAAACCTCCTCATCTCTAATTAACAGGATCATTAAAAATAAAATTTGTGTTCATCTGGATTCAGATGGTTCTGCCACCACGGGACATTGCAGTTGGCCCGGTCCTTGCAAGTTCCTTGATTCCAAAGACCTTCAGGAGCTCAAGGAAGGCGTCTATCTTCTCTGAGTCTCCGGTGACCTCAACTGTAAGCGCCTCACTGCTCACGTCCACTATCCTCCCCCTGAAGATGTTGGTGTACTGTATTATCTCTGACCTCTCCTTCTCTGATGGGGCGTGTACCTTAACCATGCATAGCTCCCTCTTAACGGTGGATGATGGTTCAAGGTCACGGACCTTTATAACGTCTATCAGCTTATTGAGCTGCTTGGTTATCTGTTCAAGCACACGGTCATCGCCCCTGGCTATTATGGTCATCCTGGCGATTCCAGGGGTTTCGGATTCCCCTACAGTGATGCTTTCGATGTTGAATCCACGCCTTGTGAACAGTCCTGCAACCCTCTGAAGGACACCGGGTCTGTGCTCAACAAGGGCACTGATGATGTGTGTATCTGGTTTCATCTTAATCACCGTCCGCCTTCACTCCAGAGTATCTTATTTCCTGGGGATCCTCCCTTTCAACCCTGTACTCCCCCACTATTTCGGTCAGACCGCAACCTGGCGGGACCATTGGGAGTATCTCCTCCGGGTCTATAACTATATCAAGCAGGGCCGGTTCACCTGATCTTATGGCCCTTGAAAGGGCTTCAGATGTTTCACCCGGTTTTTCTACCCTTTCAGCCTCAATTCCAAATGATTCAGCCAGTTTAACAAAATCCGGGACCTCACCGAGGTGTGTATGGGACATCCTCTCATCATAGAAGAGGCGCTGCCACTGGGCAACCATACCCAGGTGGCGGTTGTCCATGACACATATCACAACGGGTATGTCGTATTCCCTTATGGTTGCAAGGTCCTGGCAGACCATCAGGAATCCGCCGTCGCCACAGACAGCCACGACGTCATTCTCTGGAAGAGCAACCTTTGCCCCTATGGCGGCAGGAAAACCGAAACCCATGGTTCCAAGGCCACCTGATGATATGAATTTTCTGGGGGCCCTTGATGTGTAGAAGTGGGCCATCCACATCTGGTTCTGCCCAACGTCTGTTGTAACAACTGTTTCATCATCCAGGACCTGGCTTATCTCCTTTATAACCTGCTGGGGCTTCAGAGGGACTTCGTCATAACTCATCCTTGGCATGCACTCCGCCCTGAACTTCTGAACTCCCCTCAGCCACTCATCATCCCTTTCACCGTGTTTCTTGAGTTTTTCTATAAGCTCCCTAAGGACATTCCTGGCGTCACCCACGATGGGGACATCAACGGCCACGTTTTTACCTATCTCGGCAGGGTCGATGTCCACGTGTATTATTCTGGCATTGGGGGCGAATTCTGCAACATTACCGGTTGTACGGTCTGAGAATCTGCATCCAACCGCTATGAGGCAGTCACACTCATCCACGGTGAGGTTTGCAACCTTGCGGCCGTGCATCCCCAGCATACCCATGGCCGAAGGATGGTCCTCAGGGAAAGAACCCTTACCGAGGAGTGTGGTGGTCACAGGGGCCTTTATGAGTTCTGATAACTCCATGATCTCCTTTGAGGCCCCTGATATTATCACCCCACCACCCGCCAGTATAACGGGCTTTTCTGATCTCCTTATGAGTTCCGCTGCCCTCTTTATCTGGAGCGGGTGGCCCCGGAGGGTTGGCCTGTAGCCCTGAAGGTCCAGCTCATCAAGTGGGTCCTGGACCTCCTGTTCCTGTATGTCCTTTGGAAGGTCTATGACAACGGGGCCAGGGCGACCTGTCTTTGCGATGTGAAAACTTGCCCTTACCATTGCGGGGATTTCACTTGCATCCGCCGGCTGGAAGCTGTGCTTTGTGATGGGCATGGTTATGCCTATCATGTCCACTTCCTGGAAGGCATCATTCCCGATGAGGTGGGTGGGGACCTGACCTGCAATTGCAACTATGGGTGAGGAGTCCATGTAGGCTGTTGCGATACCGGTTACAAGGTTCGTGGCCCCTGGCCCTGAGGTTGCTATGCAGACCCCCACCCTGCCTGAGGCCCTTGCATATCCATCTGCGGCGTGGGCCGCGCACTGCTCATGTCTTACAAGGATGTGTTTGAGTTCGGAGTCATAGAGCATATCATAGAGTGGCAGTAACTGTCCACCGGGGTATCCGAATACGGTGTCTGCTCCCTGATCCAGAAGTGATCTGATTATTGCCTGGCCACCTTTCATTGGAAACACCTTGAAAATCTATCATTATTATTAATGACATATTTCTTATAAATACATAATAAAGGTAAGTGGTAAGGTTATATAAAACAATAGGGAGATTTAAGTTTATCAATTTCAGGGAGGATTATCCGATGAAAATACTTGTTGTGGGAACAGGAGCAAGGGAACATGCCATATGCAGTGCACTGGCAGATGAGGCAACGATATACTCTGTGATGGGTAACAGGAACCCCGGCATATCAAGGCTTGCCAGTGAATTCATGGTTGCTCCTGAGGTTGACACAGAAAGGGTGGTCAATTTCGCATCCAGTAAGGGCGTTGACATGGCATTCATAGGTCCTGAGGCACCCCTCGAGGCAGGGCTGGTCAATGCCCTTGAGGAAGCAGGCATACCATCGGTGGGGCCCACCAGGGAGGCTGCCAGAATTGAGACAGACAAGTCATTCATGCGCAGACTCTTTGAAAATCACAGTATCCCCGGGTCAATAACCTACCGTGTCTTTGATGACAGGGATGAACTCAGGGAGTTCATGGATGACTTTGAGGGCGAGGCTGTCGTAAAGCCGGTGGGACTCACAGGCGGAAAGGGCGTTAAGATAGTCGGTGAACACCTCCAGGACAACTCAGAGGCAATCGAATACGCCTGCGAGGTAATAGACAATCGTATAGGTGGCCATGCAAGCGTTGTTATAGAGGAAAGGGTTGTGGGGGAGGAATTCACCGTCCAGGCCTTCTCTGACGGCGACCGTATCGTGCCAATGCCTGCAGTACAGGACCACCCCCACGCATATGAGGGGGACCAGGGCCCAATAACAGGGGGGATGGGTTCCTACTCAGACTCAGATGGTCTTTTACCGTTTCTGACACAGAAGGACTATGATGAAGCAGTTGAGATAATGCAGAAGACGATCGATGCAATTAAAAGTGAGGCAGGGCCATATAAGGGAGTTCTCTATGGACAGTTCATGCTCACAGCCGACGGACCGAAACTCATAGAGTACAATGCACGTTTCGGGGACCCTGAGGCAATGAATGTACTCCCACTACTTGAGTCCAGCATGCTTGAGATCTGTGAGGGAATCGTGGATGGAAACCTCAGCGGGGCAAGTTTCAGGAACCTTGCAACGGTATGCAAGTACCTTGTACCCGAGGGCTACCCTGATAAGGGCGTTGAAGGCTCTGAAATAAGGGTCGAAGAGGATAAGATCGAGGACATGGGGGTTATAACCTACTATGCAGCGGTTAACCAGGAGAACAGCACCATATACACCTCTTCATCCAGGGCACTTGCACTGGTGGCCCTTGCAGAGGACATATACTCTGCAGAGGAGCTCTGTGAGAACGCCACAGGATACGTGAAGGGAAGACTCTACCACCGGAGAGATATAGGTACCAGGGAGCTTGTTGAGAAGAGAGTGAAGCACATGGAGGACCTCCGGTCCTGAGGAGTGGGGCAGATGAAACATCTTCTATCTGTATGCGACATGGACGACGTGGTGGCGCTCCTTGACCTTGCAGATGACTACAAGGGAGGGGGAATCCCAGGGAAGGTCCTTGAGGGCAGGACCCTTGCCATGATCTTTGAGAAATCATCAACAAGGACCCGGGTCTCCTTTGAAGTCGGGGCATCCCAGCTGGGTGCACAGCCCCTCTATCTATCAGCATCAGACCTGCAGCTTGGAAGGGGGGAGCCAATAGCAGACACCGCCAGGACCCTCAGCAGATACGTTGACGGGATCATGATAAGGGCCATAAGGCACTCAGACGTGGTTGAACTTGCGTCAGAGTCTTCTGTACCTGTTATAAATGGGCTTACGGATCTTGAACACCCATGCCAGGCGCTGGCTGACATGCAGACTGTAAGGGAGAAACTGGGAGACTTCAGCGGCCGACTGGTATTCGTGGGAGATGGTAACAACGTCTGCAACTCACTGCTCCTCATAACAGCAATGCTGGGGATGGACATGGACGTTGCCTGCCCACCAGGCTATGAACCCCACCCAGAAATCACTGGAATGGCAGAGAAAATCGCCAGAAAAAGTGGTTCAGAGATAAGGGTGTTCCATGATCCTAGGGAAGCTGTTGATGGTGCGGATGTTGTCTACACCGACGTCTGGGTCAGCATGGGCTATGAGGAAGAGACCGAGGAACGCCTCAGGGTATTCAGGCCTTACCAGGTGAACTCAGAGCTCATGAAACTCGCATCCCCTGATGCCATATTCATGCACTGTCTTCCGGCTGTGAGGGGGCAGGAGACAACCTCTGAGGTCATCGACGGGCCGCAGTCAGTTGTCTGGGATCAGGCAGAAAACAGGCTACATGCACAGAAGGCGATAATGCACTGGCTCATGGGATGATTGAGGGTGTTGCCTGTGATGGACTGCTCAGGCAGTTATGAACTGGAGTCCAAGGAGGGCCTCTCTGTTCATAGCATCCTTCTTTTATCCAACGCCGACTGAATGCCAGACTTCAATACATTATGTGGCACATGAATTTCTGAATAGCAGTTTAACCAAAAATTAAATTTACATGGTCTTCGGGGCATGTATACCCAGAAGACCCAGGGCATTCCTGATTACGATTCTAACAGAATCAACGAGCCTCAACCTTGCACCCTCAAATTCAGACCCGATGACAGGGGTGGATCTGTAGAAACTGTTGAAGGCATTTGCAAGGTCCTGCACGTACTGTGCCACGGGGTGAACCCTCCTTGCCATGGCGGCCTCCTCAACAACCACAGGGAAACGGGCAAGGAGACGGACAAGTTCTTTTTCATCGTTTTCAGGTTTCCAGGTGTCTTCGATGTCCTCATCACCATTGAAGGATGCCTTCTTGAGGAGCTTGCACGCCCTTGCATGGGCATACTGTATTGATGCACAGCCACGTTCAAAACTGAGGGCCTCATCCCACCTGAACACAATGTGCTTCTCGGGGGAAAGGCGCGCTATATAGTACCTTATGGCCCCGTTGCCGATGGCCTCGGCGATTCCATCTGCAACGTCATCTGGAAGTTCTCTCCTTTTTTTAACCTCCTCAAGGGCCCTTTTATGGGCCTCATCCATCAGTTCATCCACCAATATGAAGACCCCCCTCCTAGTGGACATTGAGCCCTCAGGGAGTGTTATGAACTCATAGAATATGACCTCGGGTTTCTTACCACCCAGGAGATCCACGGCGATCCCCACCTGCTCTGCTGCAAGTTTATGATCCGATCCAAGGACGTCGATGAGAATATCCCCTTCACGGGATTTCTGGAGATGGTAGGCTATGTCCCTTGTGGAGTAGAGGGAGGTTCCATCTGAACGGGTGAGCACAAGCTCCTTTTCAATGCCGAAATCCTCAAGGTCAAGGTAGAGGACCTCATTTTCCCTGGTGAGTCCCGTTTTTCTGAGGGATTCTATAACCTCACCAACCGTCCCATCCCTCACCAGTTCCCCCTCCCAAACGAACCTGTCGTGGTGGACATGGAGCCTCTGCATGGTCTCCTTCATCCCATCAAGGCAGTACTCCACAACCTCCCTGAAGGTGTCCTCGTTCTCACCGGCCTCGTATTTCCTCAGGAGTTCATCCACCTCGTCCTTTATACCTGGATCCTCGCCGAGTTTCTGGTTAACCTCAAGGTAGAGCCTTCCAACCCGGTGGTCCCTCTTATCCCCGGGGTAATCATCCAGGTTTTTCTGGAGGTTCAGGAGGCCCCAGACTATCATGGCTATCTGGCGCCCCATGTCATTGACATAGTACTGGGTTTCAACCTGGTATCCTGCCTTTCTGAGTATCCTTGCGAGTGAGTCCCCGATGATGGCATTCCTTATATGCCCTATGTGCAGCGGACCGTTGGGGTTTGCAGAGGTGTGCTCAAGGATTATCCTCTCACCCCTCTCTGGATGGGATCCGTATTCGTCATCCATGATTTCAAGGAGTTTCCCTGAGAGCTTCCCATAGTCAACAAAGAAGTTTATGTAGGGTCCCTTTGATTCGACGGCCTCAAAGATCTCAGGAGTTTCAATCACCGACATTATATCTGAGGTTATCTCCATGGGGGGCCTTTTGAGTTCACCTGCAAGTTCAAAGGCCACCGTGCATGCAAGATCACCCAGCTGGGGGTTTGGTGGTTCCTCCAGTTTGATCTCTGATGGTACCGGTAGCTGGAGCTTCTCAAGCGCTTCAGTTATTGAATCCCTTGCACTGTTTTCAATGTATCTGAACAATTTCCTCACCTGCCTTCAGAGTCCCTTAAGCCAGAGGGTTATGTAGCCCACCTTGGGTATCATCAGCGGATTTGAACCCACCGTTATGACCCTTGCCTCAACCTGTGATGGGTACACAGGTGCGGGGTCAGGTGATGGGTTGTTGTCACCCTTTGTGATGTAGTATTTTTGACCTGCTTTATCCTTTTCGACGGCTATAACCCGATGTATAACCGGTTCAGGGAACCATGTGGCGTCATAGATTATTATGTCACCCTTCTGTACGTTTTCAGGGTTCAGTTCCTTTATTCCGAAAAAGTTGCTCTTTTCGATTATCACTATGTCTCCCCTGTAGAAGACGGGCTCCATGCTTCCTGATACAACCACGTTCATGTGCTGTGATGCAACAACAGCAAGTAAGAGGAGGAGAATGTATGCTGCTGCCTCAAGCCATTCCCTTTTATCATCACTCATGCTTACACCTATCTCAGAATGGCACCTGTATCTGCTGAACCTGCGAGTTTCCTGTAGCGTGCAAGCCATCCCTTAACGTGGCGTTCCGGTTTTTCTGCAGATTCAATCCTTCTTCTGATCTCATCTTCCGTCAGATCAACCTCAAGTTTTCTTGAGGGTATATCTATTCTTATGGTGTCCCCATCCCTCACAGCTGCTAGGGGTCCATCCTCCATTGCCTCGGGGGATACGTGACCCACGCATGGCCCCCGGGTACCGCCTGAGAACCTTCCATCGGTTATGAGGGCCACCCTTTCAAGCCCCATACCCGCAATTGCAGAGGTTGGGTTCAGCATCTCCCTCATGCCAGGGCCGCCCTTGGGTCCCTCGTATCTTATGACGATAACATCTCCCTCGGCTATCTCCCCACCGAATATCGCCTCAACACATTCGTCTTCACTCTCAAATACCCTGGCAGGACCCTCATGGACCATCATATCCTCTGCAACGGCTCCCTGTTTCACCACGGAGCCCCGGGGTGCCAGGTTACCCCTGAGTATGGCGAGGCCACCCTCCTGGTGGACCGGGTCATCCAGGGGCCTTATAACTGTGGTGTCCATCACCCTGGCGTCCCTCATGTTCTCAGCGACGGTCTTTCCTGTGCAGGTGATGCAGCTGGTGTTGAGGTGATCCCTGAGGGTTTTCATGACAGCCTGTATTCCCCCTGCCCTGTCAAGGTCTATCATCATATGCTCACCTGCCGGTGATATTGATGCTATGTGAGGTATTCTGCGGCTCAGCTCATCAAAGACATCAAGGTTGATGCCAAGGCCCTCTATCTCGGCTGCTATGGCCGGGATGTGGAGTGCACTGTTGGTTGACCCCCCAAGTGCAAGGTCCACCATCACAGCGTTCTCAAATGCCTCTCTGCTCATTATTTTTGCGGATTTAAGGTCTTCCTTCACCATTTCCACTATCCTGTGGCCTGAAAGCCTTGCAATCTGCCTCTTTTTTGAGCTTACAGCATGGGCGGTTGCGCATCCAGGGAGGCTCATACCCAGGGCCTCTGTGAGGCAGGCCATGGTGTTGGCTGTGAAGAGTCCTGCACATGAACCTGGACCTGGACAGGCGCATCTTTCGAGCTCGGCGAGTTCATCCTCACTCATTTCACCTGCACTCACGGCGCCCACACCCTCGTATACATTTATGAGGTCAACCTTTCTTCCCTGGAACTCTCCTGGCAGCATGGGGCCACCGGTGACCACTATTGATGGTATGTCAAGTCTTGCAGCGGCCATCAGCATACCGGGGACTATCTTATCACAGGTTGGAAGAAGGACAAGTCCGTCAAGGGCGTGGGCCATTGCCATGCTCTCCACGGTATCTGCCACTATCTCCCTTGATGCAAGGGAGTACTTCATGCCCTCATGGTTCATGGCTATCCCGTCGCATATGGCCATGGTGTTGAATTCAAATGCAACTCCACCTGCAGCGTTGATTCCAGCCCTGACTTCATCTGCAAGTTCTCGAAGGTGGAGGTGGCCTGGCACGATATCCGTGTAGCTGTTGGCTATCCCTATGAATGGCTTTTCAAAGTCCTGGTCTGTCAGGCCACATGCCCTGAGGAGGGAGCGGTGGGGCGCCCTCTGTATTCCCCTCTTTATGGTATCACTTTTCATATAATCACCGTTATTATCATCACCCTGATTATTATTAATTATCATGGAATAAATAATATTAATTTAACTGTCATATATTATAACATGGATTTCCCGGTAATTAAGTTTTTGATAGCCCTTGCCATAGGAGCCCTGGTGGGTATTGAGAGGGAAAGGCGGACCCAGGGGACTGAATTTGCGGGTATAAGGACCTTCATCCTGATATCACTCATGGGGGCCCTTTCAGCGTATCTATCAGGGATTTTCCCTCTGATGCTTCCTCTTGCCTTTCTGGGTCTGGTTGCCATAGTATCTGCAAGTTACATTGTGAGCACAAAAGATGATGGGGATATCGGAATAACAGGGGAGGTCGCAGCGTTTATAACCTTCATGCTAGGTGCTATGTGTTTTTCAGGTGATTACAGGCTTGCGGCAATGCTTGCCATTATTGTAACGGCGCTCCTTGCCCTCAAAAGGTACATTCACATTGCCGTAAGGAGGATAAGTGAGAGGGAGATGATAGATACAATAAAATTTCTTGTAATAGCCTTTGTGATTCTCCCGCTTCTTCCGGATACATCACTTGGCCCTTGGGGGGTTTTCAACCCCTATCAGGTGTGGCTGATGGTTGTGTTCATATCAGCCATAAGCTATGCAGGTTACATTGCCATGAAGATAGCAGGTCCAGAGAGAGGCCTTAGCGCCACCGGAATAATAGGGGGACTGGTGTCAAGTACAGCTGTGGTTACGGCAATGGCGGGGCGCGTGAGGGAATCTGATGATCTCATAAGGCCGGCGGTATTCGCGGCGGTTGTTTCAAGTTCAATGATGTTTTTCAGGATCCTGCTGGAGGTCTCAGTCGTAAACCCCTCACTGATGGGGTACGTTGCACCCCCAATGCTTGCCATGGGGGTAACCGGGATGGCCCTGGGGGTTCTGTTCATCAGGTCACCATCAAAGATTGATCACGATATTAAAATTCAAAACCCATTCTCTGTTAAGCCCGCACTCATATTCGGGGCGCTTTTCCTGGCAATTCTATTCCTATCCAAGGCAGCGAACATCTACCTTGGCCGTGGAGGTGTCCTGGCAGCGGCTGTGATTTCTGGGGTTGCTGATGTGGATGCCATAACTGTGAGCATGTCTTTACTGGCAGCAGGGGGTTCTGTAAGTTCATCAACAGCTGCAGCTGCCATAACCCTCGCAGGAGTCTCAAACACAATTATAAAGGGCGGAATAGCCTTTGCACTTGGCACAAAAATGTTCGGGAAAAGGGTGGGGACCCTCTTCCTTGTCATTGTGCTCACAGGCCTCGTGACGGTTGGCCTTATGGGAATCTAGTGTTTCTTCTGGATGGGTTTTATGGCGATATAGACTCTTGGGGATCTGGTTCCTCTGGATTTTTTTAGGCTTGAGGGTGTTGGTACTTCTTAATCAACCGCAAACTCATGACCTTATCATGGTAAGGAGCATCTTGAAGGGTTCCACCGCCATCACGGCATGGGGCTCATTGGCCGGCATTATTATCATCTCCCCTGCGGCCACACGGTTCTTCTCTCCACTTATTGTAATTTCTGCCTCACCCTCAATCACCTGGACCATGGCATCGAAGGGTGCAGTGTGTTCACTGAGACCCTGGCCCCTGTCAAAGGCAAAGAGGGTCACGGTACCGGTGTCCTTTCTGATGATCTCCCTGCTCACCACTGAATCGTCCTGGTAGTCAATCAGCTCATTCAGTTTCAGAACCTTTCCCTTAATCTCCATTTTTCATCACCCCATCATTCTCTTTATATCCTCTTCAGGGTCACCTATTGGTGTGAGTTCATATTTATCAACGAGCACATTTATGATGTCATCGTTGGCCCATCCCGGCAGTATGGGACCTATGTACATGCCCCTGAGGTTAAGTGATAGCAGGCTCCAGAGTATTGCAGCGGCCTTCTGCTCCATCCAGCTGAGGACTATGCTGAGGGGCAGCTCATTCACGTCCATACTGAAGAGGTTGCTCAGTGCCTCCACAAGTTCCACTGCCACTATGGAGTCGTTGCACTGGCCCAGGTCTATGAGCCTGGGAATTCCATCTATGTCACCCAGATCCATTGAGTTGAAACGGTACTTGCCGCAGGCCAGTGTGAGAACCACGGTATCCTCTGGGAGCTTTCTCACAAATTCGGTGTAGTACTTTGCCCTGGGGAGCGGAGAATCACAGCCACCAACAAGGAAGAACCTCCTGATTTTACCCTCCTCCACCAGTTCCTTTATTTTATCTGCAAGTGAGAGGATTGTTGAGAGTCCAAAACCTGTTGTTAGTGTCGCTGCCTCCTCCTCTTTAAGTGGTGGAAGTTCCAGTGCCTTCTCTATCACAGGACTGAAGTCGTAGCCATCTACATGTTCAACCCCTGGGAGGCGGGCAACACCACATGTGAACATCCTGTCCCTGTAGCTGTCATGGGGTAGCAGAACACAGTTTGATGTTCCAAGTATTGCGGCGCTGTAGCGTGAGAAGGTCTCCCGCTGGTCGAACCAGGGGCCGCCGAGCTGCCCGGCAAGGTGCGGGTACTTCCTTAGGCCCGGGTAACCGTGGGCTGGGAGCAGTTCTGAGTGTGTGTACACATTTACACCGGTACCTTCGGTCTGCTTGAGCAGCTCTTCAAGCGCCTTGAGACTGTGGCCTGTTGTTATTATGGCGGGACCATCAAGGGCCCCAACCCTAACCTCTGTGGGTTCCGGTTCACCGTAGGTGTCCATGTGGGCCTTTTTGAGGAGCTTCATGGTCCTAAGGTTCATCTCACCAGCCTCAAGGGCGAGGCTTATGAATTCCTCTGCATCGAAGTTCACGTTGGTGAGTGTTGAGTAGAATCCCCTCTCAAGGAAGGCATCCACAACTTCATCGGTGTATCCGAGTTCACGGGCATGGTAGAGGTAGGCAGAGATCCCCTTAATTGCAAATAGAAGGTTGTCCTGGAGTCTTGCAACGGTTGCTTCCTTTCCACAGACCCCCTTTACTGTGCAGGCCCTTCCACGGACGGTCTGGGAGCACTGGTAGCAGAACATGTCTATGTCCTCTGGCCTCACGCGCTTCACTTCACCTTTCAGGGGCTCGAACTGGTCCTTACCCACGTTGCATACCGGGCAGAGCCAGTCCTCTGGAAGTTCCTCGAAGGGGGTCCCCGGTTTTATACCTGATGTGGGGTCACCCACCTCAGGGTCGTATATGTAGTCGCATACCTTGCAGCGGTACTTCATTTCAATCACCATATTAAAAAACTGACAGCAAATTATATATAGATTTTGTCACTATCTGAGTATAAAATGTAATACTAGAGGTGTTTGTTTGGAGAGGAAGGTGAGGAATGCGCTTAGACTCATGGGACTTACAGATTATCAGGCGGCTGCATACACTGCAATGGTATCACTGGTATCTGCACGTGCCTCCGAGGCGGCCGAGGCATCAGGAATCCCAAGGTCAAGGATCTATGAGGTACTGAGGCAGCTTTCAGACAGGGGATTTGTGGAGGTGGAGCGCGGCAAACCCCTCAGGTACCATGTGGTCCCCCCTGCAGAGGTTTTCAGGAGGGAAAAGAAGAGAATAGTGAAGGAACTGGATGAGGCCATGCACCAGCTCAGGCGAACCTATGAGGACCAGGTTGCGAGGGTACCGGCCCCGGTATGGCTCATACACGGACAGGAGAAGATAATGAAGAAGGAACTCGAGATCATATCAAGGACAGGGTCCGAACTCAAAATGAGGATGGGTTTCATATTCAGGGGCGAGCTGAGGGAGCTGCGCCATGCAATTGAGAGGATAGTGGATAGGGGCGCTGATGTAAGGATAATGGCCCCTGAGGACCTTGATCTGTCATGTGAGGTGAGGGTCGTGAGCATGCCGCCTGTTCGGATGTTTGTGAGGGACTCAGTGGAGATGATGTGGATATTCTCCAGGTTCACACCTGAGGGGTCCCCGATACCTGAGACCGCAATGGGCATATGGAACCAGTACCCTGAGATAGCAGAGAACTACTCAAGGATATTTGACAGCATATGGTATGGGGAATCCTATGGGGAGGCAGGAGGTATCTAGCAACACCATTTATGCAGTAATCTGCGGGTCTTCAGCACTTAATCCAGGATATGCAGTTTTCTGAAGTCTTCTATCATCCCGTTCACATAGGCAATATTTAAAAACCTTCGCCCTTAAAACAATAACATTATATTATTCTTACAAGGTGATGGCATGAGGATACTGTTAATTCACTCTGATTACCTGGAATACGAGACAAAGAACAAAACGGGGATGGCAGAGGAAATACCTGAAGATAAAATGAAGGGACACTTCACCGAGTCCCTGGTGGTCTTCACAGCGGTGGAGGCTGAGGATGAGGAGAACCCGGCTTCAGTCATTGAAAATGCGGTAAATGAGATAGTGAGGGTTTTTGGTGACGTTAAGGCTGATAATGTGGTTATATATCCATATGCGCACCTCAGCTCCTCACTGAGCTCCCCGAAGACAGCCCGCAGGGTTCTTGAGGGAATGGAGGAGGCGCTGAGGGAGAGGGGACTTGAGGTCTCAAGGGTCCCCTTCGGCTGGTACAAGGCATTCAGAATATCCTGCAAGGGCCACCCGCTATCGGAGCTCTCAAGGACCATAAGGCCGGAGCCCATCAAAGAGGAGGAGGAATCAGAGGAATCAGAGTGGTTCATACTTTACAAGGGCCAGAAAATCAGACCGGAGGAATTTGAGTTCACCAGCAGGGACCTTGAAAACCTTGTGAAGTATGAACTGGGCGAGCTTGAATCATCCGGCGAGGAGCCACCACACGTTAGACTCATGAGGGAGAAGGGCCTCGCGGATTATGAGCCATCAGCCGATGTGGGACACCTCAGATGGTATCCCAGGGGAAGGCTGATAAGGGATCTTCTTGCAGACTACGTTTACATGCTCGTAACCAGTGAGGGGGCAATGCCGGTTGAGACCCCCATAATGTATGACCTTGAGGACGAGGCAATCAGGGTCCATGCAGAGAAGTTCGGTGAAAGGCAGTACAGGATGAAGAACAAGAAGGAACTCATGCTGCGATATGCATGCTGCTTTGGGGCCTTCAGGATACTCTCAGATTCCTTCCTCACATGGAAGAATCTCCCCGCCTCAATATATGAGCTCTCCACCTACAGCTTCAGGCTTGAGAAGAAGGGTGAGGTGGTTGGCCTCAAAAGGCTCAGGGGCTTTACAATGCCTGACCTTCACACGGTATGCGCCGACCTTGAACAGGCCCTCACCGAGTTTGCAGGGCAGGTGGAGATGTGCATGAAGACCGGTGAGGACCTCCAGGTGAACTATGAGGTGATATTCAGGGCCACCAGGGAGTTCTATGAGGAGTACTCTGACTGGGTGCACTCAGTGGCGGATAAGATAGGAAAACCAATACTCCTCGAACTTCTACCATCAAGGAAGCACTACTGGATTGCCAAGATGGACTTTGCAGCCATAGATTACCTTGGAAGGCCAATAGAGAACCCAACAGTACAGATAGATGTTGAGAGCGGGGAAAGGTTTGGCATAACCTATGTTAACAGTGATGAGGAGGAGGTCAATCCCATAATCCTCCACTGCAGCCCAACAGGAAGCATAGAAAGGGTTATCTGCAGTTTACTTGAAAAGACAGCCATTGAGATGGATGAGAAACCACCCATGCTACCTGTCTGGCTTTCACCGACACAGGTAAGGGTGCTTCCAATAGCCGAGCGCCACCTTGAATTTGCAGAGTCCCTTGTATCAGAGATGATAGCAAATGATGTGAGGGCGGACCTTGATGACAGGGCAGAGACCCTCGGTAAGAAGATAAGGAACGCTGCCCAGGACTGGGTACCCTACGTTGTGGTTGTGGGTGACAGTGAACTGGAGGGCAAACTCACAGTTAACATCAGGAGCACCGGTGAAAAGGTTCAGATGGATCTCGATGAGCTCATTGAACTCGTCAGATCAGAGACCCAGGGAATGCCCTTCAGGAGACTTCCCCTCCCTGTCAGGCTTTCAGAGAGAATCAACTTCTAAAAATTTTTTTGACCCCGTTTCTTATAAGTTATAACTTATAAGATATAATTTATAAGTTCTAAATTCTAAGTTCCAAGTGATCATCTGATCAGTTGATGGTGATTCAATGGGAGAGATAATTTCAATCATAAACCAGAAAGGGGGCTGCGGCAAGACAACAACCGCAGTGAACCTCTCAGCAGCCCTTTCACTCCTTGAGAGGAGGGTGCTGGTGGTTGACATGGACCCCCAGGGTAACGCAACAACAGGGTTCGGTGTGAATAAATCTGAACTGGACTCAACCATCTACACCGTACTCAGCAGAAAGGCATCCCTCAGGGATGTGATACTGCCCGCAGAACTCGAGGACCTGTACCTTGCACCCAGCAACATATCCCTGAGCGGTGCAGAGATCGAACTCAGCAGCGAGATAGGCTACCACGCCATCCTCAAGGAGGCTATGAAGGATATAAGGGATGAATTTGACTACATATTCATAGACGCCCCGCCCTCACTGGGGATCCTCACACTCAACGCCCTCGTGGCATCTGACAGTGTCATAATACCAATACAGGCAGAGTACTATGCCCTGGAGGGAATGGCTGACCTCCTCAGGACAATGAACCTTGTGGAGGAACGTCTCCAGAGCCCCTGCCCCATAAAGGGGATACTCATAACCCTCTACGACTCGAGGACACGCCTTGCAAGGGACGTGCAGAGGGAGGTTGAAAGGTTCTTTGGTGAAAGGGAGAATATCTTCAGAACAAGGATACCGAGAAACGTACGCCTTGCAGAGGCCCCCAGCCATGGAAAACCCTGCATCACCTATGACCCTGAAAGCACAGGAACAGGGGCCTACATGAAACTCGCAGCCGAAATACTGGATATGGAGTGATATGATGACACAGAAGAAGGGCCTTGGAATGGGACTCGATGCACTCATCCAGTCAAGGACAAGGAAGGAATTAAAGGAGACCTCTGACTCAGTGCCTGGAGATGTGCAGGTTGAGGCTGTTATAAGGGAGGTTAAACGCAACCCCCGCATAACCCTCTGGTCTGCAAGGTCTGCAGCGGTCCTCAGGTACCTGAAAAAGACACAGCCAGAGTTCAGCATAAGCAGGGAGGCATCGGACCTCATAGAAAGGGCCGTTAAGGAGAAGTACCCTGAAATATGGGAGATGTTCTCTGAACTCCAGTAATTCAATCACTCTTATTCCAGCTGCTGAGGGTTGTCTGGGATCCGTCAAGGTATATGAAGGGTTCAGCCCTGCCCAGCCTCACCCCAATTCCCTTCAGGATATCTGGGGTGAGGTTAACCTTAGCCCTCAGTTCAATTATTTTTCTGGCCGACCTTGGCCCTATTCCAGGGACCCTGATGATTTCATGATAGGGGGCGGTCTTGAGGTCCACCGGGAAGATATCCATCTCCATGGCTGCGGCGTACTTTGGATCCACAGAGGTGTCCAGGTAGCCCCCACTGAACCTCAACTCATCAACACCGAAACCATAGGACTTCAGGAGCGCATCTGTCTGATAGAGCCTAAAGACACGTTTTGGATCTTCTTCGGCCCTTTTCTCAAGTTCAGTCCCTTCAATGGGCTGAAAACCACTGAAGTACACCCTTCTGAGGGAATATTTATCGTAGATCCACTTGACACGTTTAACTATATCCTCATCTGTTTCATCAACAGCCCCAACCATCAGCTGGGTACTCTGACCTGAGGGTGCAAGTTCAGGGTGTCTCTTTTTGAACCTGCTGATCCACCTCATTCTCCGCAGGATGTCAACACTGTAGTCCTTGGTTGATGAAAGTTCATCAAGACCATCCCTTGTCGCGGTCTCCAGGTTGATGCTCACACGACTTGCAAGTTCCATGGCCCTCCTTACAGTGTCCATGGATGAGCCCGGTATGATCTTGAGGTGTATGTAGCCGCCGTAGCCCTCAAGCCTAAGGATTCTGAGCGTCTCCAGGAGCTTTTCCATGGTTTCATCAGGGTCCCTGCTTACCCCGGAGCTGAGGAAGAGTCCATCAACGTAGCGCCTCTCATAGTAGTCAAGGAATATCCCTGCAATTTCCTCCGGCTTCAGCTCTACGGGCTCTTTCTCTGCGCTGTTTATACAGTACCTGCAGTCGTTGCAGCACCTGTTGGTGAGCAGAACCTTGAAGAGGGGGACCCTGCAGCCCCTGTAACTTGTGTAGTAGATACCCGGCAGCGAGGGGTTCCGCTGGGAGGGGTCTGCACTGTAGTCGCAGAGGTCAAACTGGGCACTGTCACTCAGCACCTGGACCCTTTCAGCAAGACTCATGGTGAATAATATGTCCATGATTCTATAACTAATTTATCAGGGGGCTCGTGGAATCCGCAGTGATTCTGATGGGGAGATAAGATGAATGATTTGAAAGGATTATAATTGATTTTAAGTCATTATAAGGATTTATATTATATTTTAGATCACAAGAAAAGTTTAAAATTTCAAAGCATCTATCTCATGCCCTGATATAAACACAGGTCTTTTTTAATGTTCTGGATCCTCTTAGAATGGTGCCTATGCACCCCCTTAAATAAACCATCAGATCATTCAATTTAAAAAACGGTTTAATATGGCTTATTTTTTGAAAAAGGGAAACGGTATTATCACAGTGATTTAAAGAAGAAATTAAAACATCACACCCATCACTTCAATTTTTAAAAAGTAATTAGAAGGCTCTGATTGAAAAAAAGAGTTATCAGACGTCTTATTTTCCAATTCTGAGGCAAAATTTTATATATGAGGTCACAGTTATATTCCCAACATCCAGAGGGAACAGTAAATATCTTTCTGGATTGGAGGCGGTAAAATTAAGCGACTTTTTATTGCATCTTTATTTCTATTCTCCATAGCTGCAGCGGGTATAATCGCTTCTGAGGCAGAGGATAGAGGAACTGAAATCAGTGCAAAGGCCCTGAAGGTGGATGCAAAGAAGTATTATAAGAAGTACAGCAAAAAAAGAATCCACACAAAGGCATACTATAAAAAGAGGGTCCTCAAAAGGAAACATGTGAGGGCCTACAGACGCACATCAAGGGATGTGGGGGCATCATTCCACACTGTAACCGCGACTTACGTTGAGGCCAGTGGGAGGTGTTCATGTTCACTTCATGCGGACTACAAGGAGCATCAGTCACGATTCAGGAATTACTGCCCATTCTGTGGCAGGTACGGAACACTGAGATATGAAGAGGGCGCCACATGTCCAGAGGGGATGTGGTTCTGCAGCAGATGCGACGCCGACTTCTGCCTTGTCCATGGCAAGTCACACACATCAAGGGCAAGATACCTTCTCAGATGAAATTTCTGACAAATCCTTTTTTTATTTCTGAGAAAACAGAAAAAAGGTGCTATTCTCCCAAAACTTAAATAAATGTAGCATCGAGTTTCATATATGAGACTTGTACTTGCAGGGACGGGGAGCGCAGTTGGCAAGACCACCATAGCGACTGGGATAATGAGGGCACTCTCAGATAGGGGTATCCAGCCCTTCAAGGTGGGCCCGGACTACATAGACCCATCCTATCACACCATGGCCACAGGCAACATGTCAAGGAACCTTGACTCCTTCTTCATGACAGATGCCCAGATAAGGGAGGCCTTCACAAGGGCAATGAAGATATCTGGAGCCAGAATGGGTATAATAGAGGGTGTCAGGGGACTTTATGAGGGTATAAGTGCAACCGGGGACACTGGAAGCACAGCCTCAGTTGCAAAGGCCCTTAAGGCCCCAGTGGTTCTCATAATAAATTCAAGAAGCCTTGTTAAAAGCGCGGCAGCCATGGTACTGGGTTTCAGGTCCCTTGACCCTGAGGTTAAAATCAGGGGGGTTATCCTGAACCAGGTTAAGAACAGGAGACACTACCTCAAGACAAAGGAGGCTATCGAGGAACTCACAGGGACTGAGGTGGTGGGGGGGATACCAAGGAGTGCAGAACTGGAGGTTGAGCAGAGGCACCTTGGACTTGTACCCGCCGTTGAAAGGGAACAGATAGCATCCTACATTGAGAGATGGGGCAGTGCAATGGAGGAGTACCTGGACCTTGAGGCCCTTGAGGATATAATGGCGTCTGCAGGAAAAATTGATGGGGAGAGGGAACCCCTGTGGCAGAGGGAGAACAAAAGGAAGGTTAAAATAGGCGTGGCATTTGATGAGGCCTTTAACTTTTATTACAGAGAGAACATAGAGGCACTTGAGGATAACGCGGCTTCGGTTGTCTACTTCAGCCCCCTCCATGATGAGGAGCTTCCTGATGTTGACGCGGTATACATAGGGGGCGGCTACCCTGAGGTATTTGCAGAGGAACTCGAATCCAACAGATCCATGAGGATGTCGGTGAAGAGGTTTCACGCAAACGGCAGACCAATCTTCGGGGAATGTGGCGGCCTTATGTACCTGACGAGGTCCATTGATGGGCGCGAGATGTGTGGTGTGTTCCCCTACGATGCTGAGATGACGAAAAATGTCCAGGGACTGAGTTACGTGATCTCTGAGGCGGTCTCTGACAACCTGATAACAGGGGAGGGGGATGTGTTCAGGGGACATGAATTCCACTACTCAAGGGTCTCAGTCACTGGAGATGCGCAGTTTGCCTTCAGGGTGCTCAGGGGCAGGGGAATAATGGATTCCATGGATGGAATAACCTCTGGATCGGCCCTTGCAAGTTACGTGCACATACATGCAGCATCATGCCCCACCTTTGCCGCAAACTTCACAAGAAATGCATGGGAGCTCCAGGATGAGGTTTGATATATTCTCTCCCTATTCTGTCATTATAGCGCTGCTCATATACCTTTTACTTGCCCTTTCAGGGGCACTGATGGGCATCAGGGGCCTGAAATTTCCATCAGGGGCTTCAATTCTCTATATAGTCCTGGGTGCCAGCGTATTCATCCTTGGAGCATATATGTCTGGAAGGATACCAACAGAGAAACCTGCCAGTCCAGGAAATCCCAGCGAAACACTGCTGGTACTTCTTGTCACGTTTGGAATCACTCTACAGGCACTGAACCTCTATATGCTGGGGGGAATTCCACTCCTAAGCGGTTACCTCAAGGCAAGGGCGGTTACGAAGATATGGCTTCTCTCATACCTCATATTCCTCCCATCAATTAACATGCTTCTTGCAGCTTATCCCAGGAGGAGGTACTGTATTCCACTTATAATTGGCGCCACACTCTTTGCCCTCACAGGCTACAGGACAACCGTTGTGGTTATACTGCTGAGCGGTATCATAACCATCTACTACTCTGCAAGGCCATCCCCCCGCCAGATAGGCCTCCTACTATCAGCTCTTGCCATTGTGGCAATATCAGTTGGCTACATTGCTGTTAAATCAATTGAATGGCAGACCTGGACCCTCAATCCACTGGAACTCCTCCTCTACAGGGCAGGCTACACCCTCATGGTATTTGACAGGCTTCTGGACCATCAGGGAGCAACTGCCGGTGAACTCATCTATTACACCCTTACAGGATACCTGCACTCAACGGACCCACGGGTAATCGTCGGTGAGGTCGTGCTTGGCTACAGGCACTCAACAACATCACTCATATTCGGACCCCCGCTCCTGGACTTCGGGCTTCCTGCAATGGTTATCCAGATGTTCCTTCTGGGCCTGGTCCTTGGATTAATGCACAGGATTCAGATATCGCTGAATGGAATCTTCACAGGTATTTATTCGGTAATTCTGGCCCATACCATAATCTGGGTCGAAACAGGCCCAACAGACCTTGTGGTCTGGTTGTTCTACATGGTGGCTGTCATATCAATTATATACGTCCTCTGGAGGTGTTATCCTGAAACTGGCAGTTGCAGCTGAACTGGCACCTGCAAAGACCTTCCATCCCCTGATGCAGGAATCTGAACATGAATACCACTGCCTGTGTCATGGTGTGGGGGTGAGGGATGTCCTGGGAGACCTCTGCCAGGAATACTATTCAATGGGAACCAGCAGGAGCAGATCCGGGGGTAAGATGGAAATCGCATACCTCGTCCTGAGGGATATTGCAGCTACCTGGCGCCACCTTGGAAAAATAAACCCGGATCTCATGCTCACATGCGGGAATGCAGGGGATGTGAGGAAGGCCATCGCAGCATCATATCTCCGAGGGAAGGGTGTCCTTCATATTGAACAGGACATCTACAACCCCATTGAAATGATAGCGTTTGCAGACATTGTAACGGCACCATCCACCCGCTACAGGGATTACCTTGAGGATGAGTACCTCCTTGAGAATGTTGAGGTCATAGGTGGCTACCCACATGCCCTCTATGTGAGCCGCCTCCAGATTGAGGATCCAGGTATCGGGAATTACACTCTCCTGGTCCTTGGAGGCGACCTGCGAAGGGGGGATATACCTGACCTCATATCGAGAGTTGAGGCCCTTGGAAGACGCATTATAGTGGTACCCTTCCGCTTCAGTCCACATTATGTGAGGAGCTTCGTAGGTTCAGAGAAGACCGAGGTCCTTGAGGGATTTGTTGATCTTCCATCCCTCATGGCCTACGCTGACCTTGTCATATACGGGGCAGGAATGGGCCTCACCATCGAGGCCGCTGTGCTGGGTGTTCCGGCAATTAAGCTCCGGGGCTTTCATGAGAGACACGCGAGCGTGGACCTTGCAGTTGAGGTGGGGATACCTGTGGTTGATTCTGCCAGCCTCAGTGAGGTGGTGGATGAGGTGAAACCACCCGAGTCCTCAGGAATTCTAGGGGATGCTGAGCGGGCCGTCAGGAAGTTAATGGGACTCATTGATGATTTCCATGAGTTCGCAGGTCCCAGGGGTGGATTTAGGTCTATGAAGCGCATCTGGGATGCCCGGAAAGGTTTCAGGTAGCTGATGGATACCTTCAGGTCATTAATTCTTTGAGGAACCACCATTCTTGGTGATGGTTAGGGCATTTACTCGCTGCTCGTTCAAGCTCTTTTTCATTTGAAGCAAGACCACCGTTCTTTATATGAGTTCATGGGGTTCTGTTTCACTTCAATCATATACATTTATTAATAATAATTAATAATTTATTATGAATACTGGTATTAAAATGGAGGTTTTTGATATGAAATCATCTCTGGGTGATGAGGTTATAGTGAGGCAGAGCAGCGGATACAGCTGTGGCCCGGCGGCACTTGCCACGGTTCTCAGAAACCTTGGAGTTCACTGCAGCGAGGCAGAACTGGCGGAGCTTGCAGGTACAGACGAATCAGGGACCACCATGTATGGGCTGATACTCGCAGCAACCTCGAAGGGATTGAGTGCAAGGGGTGTCAGGATGGAAATATCGGATCTGAGAAGGAACCACATCGTATTTGTAAGGTACGGTGACACGGCACACTACACCGTTGTTCTCTCGGTTGATGATAGAAACATCACCCTGGCTGACCCTGCCATGGGGAGGATAAGGATAAGGAGGGAGATCTTCTCAAAAATATTCACAGGCAACGTTCTTGTGGTTGAAAGGGAGGATGATTAATAAACCCAATATTAAATTAAATGATTAAGATATTAACTATAATTTAAATTTTAATCATCATGATCCCAGAAAAGGTAAAAAATATACTACTGGTATAAAAGCTTAATCATAATCTTTAAATCATAAAATACTTAATAAGGCGCAAAATAATAAGATTCTGGTGATCTAATGGTTGTAAAAATTGGTATAATAAAATGTGGTAACATCGGGACCTCACCTGTGCTGGACCTGTTACTTGATGAGAGGGCAGACAGGCCAAACATAGATGTCTGTGTCGTGGGTTCAGGTGCAAAAATGAACCCCGATGAAATCGAAAGGGCAGTACCAACCATGCTTGAAATGGATAGGGACTTTGTTATATTCATAAGCCCAAACCCCGGTGCACCTGGCCCTGCAAAGGCAAGGGAGCTCCTTTCAGAGGCTGATGTTCCAGCCATGATCATAGGTGACGCACCAGGTCTCAGGGTCAAGGATGAAATCGAGGAGCAGGGACTTGGATACATAATAGTAAAGGCCGACCCGATGATAGGGGCAAGAAGGGAGTTCCTGGACCCAACAGAGATGGCATCCTTCAACTCCGATGTTATAAAGGTCCTTGCATTCACAGGCGCATACAGGGTTGTGCAGAACACAATCGATGCAATGATCGCGGATGTTGAAGCCGGAAAGGCACCTGAACTTCCGCAGGTGGTAATAGACACAGATAAGGCGGTTGAGGCAGCAGGCTACACCAACCCATATGCAAAGGCCAAGGCAATGGCTGCATATGAGATAGCAACCAAGGTGGCTGACATAGACGTCAGGGGCTGCTTCATGGTACAGGACCCTGACCAGTACATACCAATAGTTGCCTCAGCACATGAAATGCTATCTGCAGCTGCCAGACTTGCAGTTGAAGCAAGGGAAATCGAAAAGGCCAACGACACTGTGCTGAGAACACCACACGGTAAGGAAGGAGAGACACTGAGTAAGAAGGATCTTCTGGCCAAGCCAGAATAGATCTTCAACCACTTATTTTTTCTGATATATGGGCCTTTCAATGAGATTTAATTCTTTTTCAACGTCCAGAGCATGTTTATATTCCCGGATGCTTAATATCACTGGTCCAGCGGCCCATAATATAAATTAAATAGATGGCATGGATCTTGGTTGAAATGGGCTGTCGTTTACCGTCATCAGATGCTCTCCTCGCTGACCCTGAAGATTAACTTCCCATCTCTGTAGACCCTCAATTCTCCTTTAAGGAAGGCCTCCCATTTTTCACTGGTCAGAGGTTTACTTGCGATTATGTAACCCTCCTGATCAGGCTTTTTCTCATGGGCGAGGTCTATCTGGTAATCGTCATCAAGGAGTTCAACGGGACCGTAGGGTGCCTTTCGATGCAACTGGTGGAGACCCTTGTATCCCTCCATGTCATGATAGGAGAAGAGGTGTTTACCATCGGATAGGAGGCAGTTAAAATCTCCATATCCGTTGATATCATTCAGAACGCTCCAGAGCCACTCGTAATCCTCGTCATCCCTGAATTTAACGCCCTCCTCACTGATGCGGTTCATGATGTGGCAGAATGCGATCTCGGAGTCAGTTGTCCCAACGGGTTTATACCTTCCACCCTCAGGGTTATCAATGTTGAGGGTGCCGTTGTGGGCGAACACATAGTCCCGTCCGTCCCATTCCCTCTGGAAGGGGTGGGTGTTACTGTGGGACTTATCCCCGCTGCTTATCCGACGTATATGGGATATTATGATCCTGGAACCTATGGGTTCATAGTTCTCCAGGAACTGTGACAGCGGACTCTCCTTTGAGGGGCAGGGCTCTTTGTAAACCTGTACCGATTCATCTGGATAGAAGGCCAGCCCCCAGCCGTGAGGGTTATCCTCTGACCTCGTCCTGAAACCCCTGAGGGAAAAGGATGGTTCCACTTCCCGGTTAAAACAGAACCCCAGCAGTTCACACAAACCAATCACCCCCTTAAATTTTGTAATGAGATCCTTCTGTGATGATTGTGATGCAGCCTGCGGTCAATAGCATGTCTTAGACGGCAGATCCTTATGATTAATTTAGTCGAAAACCTCTTAATAAATTGCATCCATTAACGTAAAAAAACACCTATCTGCAATGATCTCCGCGTACTTGGAGTTATGATGATGTGAATGAATGCTAAAATTCAGGATCAGTTTGCCATCCACAAATTCTCTATAAGCTGCCCTTGGTGCTTGGAATCATATCGTGTTCAACACGCACAGCGTCCCTGAGTGCCATTGCAAGTGCCTTGAAGAGTGCCTCAGCCTTATGGTGGTCGTTACTTCCCCTAACAGATGCATGGATGTTAATGGCCGCAGAAGCCGCAAATGACTCAAAGAAATGCCCTATGTTATCTGATGAGACATCCCCAATCCTGGCACCGTTGAAATCAAGTTCAAGCACCGTGTAGGGTCTTCCACCCAGGTCCAGTGCAACTGTGGCCAGGGACTCATCCATGGGGACCATAGCATGGGCCATCCTCCTTATACCCTTTCCATCACCGAGGGCTTCCCTGAGGGCCTCGCCCAGTGTCAGCGCAACATCCTCAACCGTGTGGTGGTCGTCAACCTCCAGATCCCCCCTTGCCTCCACCTCAAGGTCCATGAGCCCGTGACGGGCCAGCGATCCAAGCATGTGGTCAAGGAATCCAAGACCTGTATTCACATTTGACCTTCCACTACCATCAAGGTTAAGATCAACCTTCACATGGGTTTCAAGGGTTTCCCTGGTCTTCAGACTTCTTCTCATAGTTATCATCCCTTATGATCCTTATGGCGCCTTCAGGACATTTACTTGCACATATCATGCACTGGTGGCAGAATTCAAGGTTTGAGGCCCGGGCAGGGTTTCTCCTGTCTATGGCCCATATCCTTCCCCCCTTGGGACAGGCCTCCCGGCACTCGCCGCATCTGGTGCATTTATCTGGATCCACAATGATCTTCAATTAAATCACCACTAATACTTCATATCTTAAGAACAGTAACAGCAACAGCCTTAAAACCAGCATATACATCGGATCCGGGGTTCAGTTTCATTTTACGCTGCGATTCACGTGTTATGCGGGTCTTGAGTTTAATGTCCCCTGCATTGATCCTGACAGTCACAATGTCCCCATCAAGTTCAAGGCCTGTAACAGTTCCTGGAATGATGTTCCTCATGCTGGTATCGTACCTTTCACCCATGAGCACAATGTCCTCAGGGTCAACGAGGAGTATGACCTCATCTCCAGGGGATAAACCCTCAACCATTGGTGCCTCCAGGATGGAGTTTCCCACCCTTATCCTTGGACCATCCCCCGAAATCTCCTCAACAGTCCCCCTGATTTCGTTACTGGAAATCTGCCTTTCAAGGGCCCTCTTTAATTTAAGATACTCAAGGACGACCCTGATGCCTGTTTCTGTGAGCCTGCTACCTCCACCCCCACCTTTACCGCCCCTTCTGGTTTCCACGACCTCTTCACCGAGGAGTTCCTCAAGGTTCCTTATATAGGCAAGGGCGCTGCGGTAGGGGATACCGGCCTCCTCTGCTGCTTTGCTTATGGAACCCCTGCTCTGGATCAGCCTGAGAAGTCTGAACCTTCTCTCATCCAGGGGGACTTCGGTTCCGTCAATGGCAATTCTGCAGCTGAAGCTCATTGTAGAACCTATGGATCTTGTTCTTTATATTCTTATGCCATCACCTTGCCCAGCGGTCCATAAGATCAGCCACCCTGTTCATGGCTCCTGAGAGGGGACCCATCCTTGATGCAGACTTCCTCAAAAGCCTCACGTCCCTCTTCTCAACACCACCTATAAGGAGCAGGCTCACACCGTAAACCAGGGGACTGAGAATTATTGCCAGAAGGAGCCCCATGATGGTCTGGGGGAGGAGCAGCATGAAGACCCCCATAACCCCTGATGCGATTCCTATCCTGAGAAGTGAAAGGCCTGGCGGCTTCACACCGGTTATCTCTGAGGTCTTCCAGAGGATGATGATCATTATGATAAGGGCAGCAATTGTTGTTGCAAGGGCTCCCCCCTCGATTCCAAGTAAGGGCACGAGGGCAACGTTCAGTGCGAGATT
Organism: Methanothermobacter sp. DP; assembly: GCF_026692625.1. Lineage (NCBI taxonomy): Archaea > Methanobacteriati > Methanobacteriota > Methanobacteria > Methanobacteriales > Methanobacteriaceae > Methanothermobacter > Methanothermobacter sp. DP. Next base: position 1,526,526 of record NZ_CP113501.1, read on the forward strand.
TATGACAGTTCCAGCCACCAGAACGTACATTGGAAGACGGGGGTAACCTATCCCCTGGGCGATACTTGAGGATATCATGAAGAGGGTGTAGAAGCTCATCCCAACAACCAGTATGCTCAGGGCACCAGAACCGAAGATGAAGTTGCTCCCAAAGAGGAGTTCAAGGAGGGGCTCTGAGAAGACGGCTATGCCAACACACATGGGAAGCACAAGGAGAGTCACGACCCTGTATGACTGCACAATGTAGGTTTCAAGGAGCCTCCTGTCCTTCAGGGCGAAGGCCTCTGAGGCTGCAGGAAGAACAGCGGTTGCCACAGAGAGTGATACTACCAGGGGAAGCCTGGCAATGGGATCAGCAGCAGTGTAGTATCCCACAGAGGTTGTTGCCATGAAAACCCCTATCACAAATACACTTATATCATATATTGCCATCTCAGAGAGGGCGGTGATTATGACGGGGATGGAGAATGAGAGAAGCACTTTCACAAGCCCCAGCTCCTCCCTGAGGGTCAGCCTCTTTTCTGGGGGAGCAGGTGGAAAGTAGCTGTTCATCAGCCTTTTGAATATCAGGATAGCTGATATGGCCGATGCAAGAAAACCCATGGCGGTACCCATAACCGCCCCTGCTGCATAGAAACCGGCCATCACAAAGACAACTGCGAGGATTATCATGAAAACCTGCTCAACAGCCCTTGTAACCACGACGTACTCCATCCGGTATATGCCCTGAAATGCGCCCCTGAAGGCACCCACTATAACACTGAAGGGTGTTATGAGTGCAACAGCCTGCAAGGGGTACTGGGCTGCTGGTTTATGGAAGAACTGGTTTGCAAGCCAGGGGGCTGTGAAGAACATTACGAGGGAGAACGTCAGACCAAGAAATATCATGACCTTCAGCGCGGTTATAACAACCTGCCTGGCCATTTCATCCTCCTTGAGGGCCCGGTGCTGGGCCACATACTTGGCTATTGCCGGCGGCAGACCCCCGGCGGCCAGTATCTGGAATATCCCCTGGAATGGGAGTGTCAGTCCCAGGAGTCCGTAGCCCTCGGGTCCGAGGAGACGTGTCATTAGAACGCGGTAGATGTATCCACCCACCCTGAAAAGCAGGTTGCCGATTATTATAAAGAAGCTGCCCTTTAAGAGTTTGGAGGTACCTGAAGATGCCATTGAATCACCGGAAAAATAGATCTGATAGCGCCTTAAATAAGCCTTTGGGTCGAAGTTGCCATGATAAAAAAATAAATTATGGGGCCCGGGAATTCAGAAATCTCTTAAACATTTTGAGGGTTTTATCAAGGGTTTTAAACCCGTAGGAGTCCTCCTTAACGCCCTCGACGGTGTCCCTTGACCAGAGACACGCACCCAGGTTTGCTCCGAAGGACCCCCCGCTTACTGGTATTACTCCGTTGAGGATGTAGAAGGTGTGTATCTGCATGAGGGCAGGTTCCTGCCCCCCGCACCTGTCACCACCAACAGCTATGCCCATGCCCAACTTACCCCTCAGGGAGTCGTAGTCCTCTGCACCAAGCGCCCGGCAGCGGTCCATTATGGCCTTCACCTGGGCGCTGACACCGCCATTGTAGACAGGGGTTGCAATTATGATTCCCTGGGCCCCCCTAAGGAGGTCGTAGAGTGGGTACATGTCGTCCTTCAGCACACACTCCCTGTTCCTGAGGCAGTAGTCACAGTGCCTGCAGGGTGAGATGTTCTTACCCCTTACAGTGAAGAACTCTGTTTCAAACCCTTCATCCTCCAGTGTTTCAAGGGTCCTCTCAAGCACGTAATGGGTGGCCTGTTTCCTGGGGCTTCCACATATACCCACTATCATCTGCAACCCCCTTCCTGGCTAGATTGACTCGTCCTCGTCAAGGGGCAGTCGCATGGTGTCGGGGTCCTGGGGCATGTGCTCCAGGAAGTCCTCGGCAGCCCTCCTAACATCCCTTGAGCCTATTATGTACCTTCCAACCACTATTATGTCGGCGCCGCTATCAAGGGCCTCCTGCATTTTGGATGGTGTTATACCACCTGCAACGGCCACAAGACCCCTGGGGCCAAGTATATCCTTTATTTCCCTGATGTTGCCCCATTCGCTCATTTCACCAAGATCCTCTCCACGCTCTGCTCTGAGGGTTTCAAGGTCCACATTCCTGTGGAGGAGGACGATGTCTGGCTTGTATCTGAGGCCCCTGAGTTTATCAACGAAGTTTTCAACATTCATCATGTCCAGTATGGAGTATATTCCCTGTTTCTGGGCCTCGTGGATGGCCTTCTCAATGGACTCAACGGTTCCAAGACCGGATATGGCCACTGCATCAGCCGTCTCATCTGCGGCCATCTTAACCTCTATCCTGCCAACGTCAAGGGTTTTGAGGTCAGCTATTATGAAGGCGTCCCTTCGAAGCTCCCTTATCCTGCTCACAACACCAACACCGAACTTCTTGACCAGGGGTGTTCCGGCCTCGAGGAGTATCCTTTCCCTGTTGGGGAGAGCGTCAATGATCCTCTCCATCTCCTCCATGCTGTCAAGGTCAAGGGCAACCTGCAGGTAGGGGGGGTTCCAGAGCCTGACTGCCCTGAAGCCCATGATGGGGTGGCTTCCCCGGTCCTTTTCACTGAGGACCTTCCTTGCTGATGGGTAGTTCTCCATGGCCCTTCTGAGGGCCAGTTTGGTTGCCCCGTAGTTGTACTGGTATATCTTGCGGTAGTCCTCTGCCTCGGGGTGTATGAATACGCTGACAATTACCACGAGGTCCTCAACCTTTTCCTCGGGGATTATTCCCTCCTCAACCGCATCGGCAACTGCACGGGCAACCGCTGTCTGTGCCGGCCCGAAGACCTTGTCGGCGTCCTCAAGACAGCTCACCGTGACCTTGGGTACTATGAGGGTTGCGGGTTTTGTCATGAGGTTGGGCCTTATAACCGATAGAAGTGGTGTATGACCAAGGGAAAGGCTGGTGAGGCCATTTGCAAAGGCTGCCCCCGCGTTTCCCTCCTTATCACCTATGATGAGATCTATATGGGCAACTTCATTGCCGCTTCCTATGAGTGCTTCACCTATTCTGTACAATCTTGATCCTCCTTATGTGGTTTGATTTTGAGCCGGTGTTTCGGGTTCTTCAGGTGCTGTGGTGTTTCCTTCACCGGGTGTGATGTTTGTCCTGGTTCTCTTTGTGGTTTTTATGGTGTTGTCGGTGCTGACCGGTGCAGGGGATTCATTTGCAAAACTCATATCTGTTGTTGCGTTGTCAGCCCAGTCCAGCTGGGTTACGTTCTGTTCCTGGGCCCCCATGTACAGGGCAACATTGAAACCGACCATCAGTGCTATGATAAGGATCATGGCACCGATAACGATATTTCTGTAGTCCATCAGATCACCTTGATGAGATTGATATAAACTAATTTAGTGTAGGCGATGATGGTATTTATATGTATTGAAGAAGAAGATACGGGATTTTCATGGCTGAAATCCAGTGGAGTTCCATGTATCATGGAGTTTCAGCCAGAAATCCCCATGAATTCAATCGGGACTATCAGATTTTGCCCTCAAGATAGTCCCCATAACCCTTGAGGTCCAGGAGCCCGTGGCCAGAGAAGCTTACCACTATGGTTTTCTCCTCACCGGTCTCTCTGCACTTTCTGGCCTCCTCCATGGCAACACTTATGGCGTGGCAGGTTTCTGGTGCAGGGACAACCCCCTCGGCCTTTGCAAATTTAACACCGCTCTCAAATATTTTATGCTGCGCCACGGCCTGGGCCCTGATGATGCCCTCCTTCACCAGCAGTGCAACCTGCGGTGACATCCCGTGGTACCTCAGGCCGCCTGCGTGCACGGAGGGGGGTACAAAGTCGTGGCCGAGTGTGTACATCTTGAGGAGTGGTGTCATACCAGCAGTGTCACCGAAGTCGTACCGGTATTCTCCCTGGGTTAGGGTCGGGCAGGATCTTGGTTCAGCTGCTATGAATTCACAGTCGAGTTTACCATCAATTTTGTCCTTTATGAATGGGAAAACCGCCCCACCAAAGTTGCTGCCCCCTCCCACACATCCTATCATGAAGTCAGGTGTTTCACCTGCTATTTCCAGCTGCTTCTGTGTTTCAAGACCTATCACGGTCTGATGTAGCAGAACGTGGTTTAGGACGCTTCCAAGGGAGTAGTAAACGTTTTCATACTGGAGGGCCTCCTCCATTGCCTCTGATATGGCTATACCAAGGGAGCCCGGGTGTTCGGGGTCCTCACTGAGTATTTTCCTTCCGAATTCGGTATGGTCACTTGGTGATGGGACAACCTCGCCACCGTAAAGCTGCATTATTGTTTTTCTGAAGGGCTTCTGGTTGAAGGAAACCCTGACCATGTAGACCTTGCACTGGAGGTCCATGAGTGAACATGCAAGTGAGAGTGCTGTTCCCCACTGTCCAGCACCTGTTTCTGTTGTGAGCCTTTCAGCTCCATCTTCACGGGCATAGTATGCCTGTGCTATCGCGGTATTGAGCTTGTGGCTTCCTGTGGGTGAATAATCCTCCCTCTTGTAGTATATCCTGGCGGGGGTGTCAAGCATCTCCTCAAGGCCCTTTGCCCGGAAGAGTGGGGTGGGTCTTCCGATCATCTTGTAGACATCTCTGACCTCACGGGGGATCTTTATCCAGCGCTCCGTTGACATCTCCTGCTCAAGAACCCCCCTTGAGAACACCCTTGGAAGGTTCTCTATGTTCTCTCCGCCCTCAGGGTTTCTGGGTTCTGGTAGTGGTGATGGCAGGTCCGGGTTGATGTTGTACCATTTTTTTGGTATTTCATTTTCGTCAAGAACAATCTTGTTCATGGTATCACCTTAGATTTCATGATAAGGTCATGTTATCATCAGCATTTACATGCATGATGTCTCTTTAAAGAACTATTTAAAACTTTACAGTACATATCTGTACATTTAGGAAATGGTTAATAAATGGGGGGAAGATATGATTCCCACATGAAGATACTTGCAGTTGATGTGGGGGCAGGGACCCAGGATATAATGTACCATGATACTGCAGTTGATAGAATTGAAAATTCCATAAAGATGGTACTGCCCTCACCCACAAGGATAATCGCAGAAAGGATCAGGGGAATCACCGAGGACGTCTTCATTCATGGCCAGACAATGGGAGGGGGACCCGTGAGCAGGGCCATAATTGAGCACCTTGAGAGGGGTTACAGGGTTGTAATGACCCATGAGGCAGCAAGGACCATCAGGGATGACCTTGAAAGGGTCAGGGCGATGGGGATAGAGATATCAGACAGGGACCCTGGCCTGAGGAGGGTGAAGTTAGGGGATGTTGATCTCGGGGCCATAGCAGGGGCCCTTGGACACTTTGATGTTGAACTGGAAATCGACTTCCTGGGGGTGGCTGTTCAGGACCATGGTGCGGGTGGTGATATGGGTGATAGAAACTTCCGGTTCATGAAGATCAGGGAAAAACTAAGAGAACCAGTGAAACCTGAGGAGTTCTCATACCTTGGCAATGTCCCAGATTACTTCACAAGGATGAAATCCATTGAGGGGGCATCTGAGCACCCCCTCCTTATGATGGATTCCAAGTTCGCCTCAATAGCAGGGGCACTCCTTGACCCTGCAGTGGACTCAGAGGGGCCCTTAGTCGCTGTTGATGTGGGTAACGGTCACACCCTGGCAGCCAGCGTACTGGATGGCCGGATACATGGGGTCATGGAGCACCACACAAAGATGCTGTCCCCTGAAAAACTTGAGGAACTCCTTCTGAAACTCGCCCGTGGAGAGATAACCCACCGGGAGGTCCATGGCGACGGGGGTCATGGTGCCCATGTCCTCGGAGGAGTGGGTGAGCCTGAGGTGGTTGTTGCAACGGGCCCACAGAGGAATATTCTCGATGAAACATCCCTCAGGGTACACCATGCTGCACCCGCAGGGGACGTCATGATGACAGGGCCCGTGGGGCTCATAGGAAGCATAGAATACAGGGTGATGCACTGATGGGTCCAGGGGAACATGAGGGCAATTTTAAGGTGATTTCATGATAAGGATTGACCCCCACATACACACGGTATACTCAGGGGATGCAAGGGGAACGCCACGGGATGTGCTGAAGAGGGCCTCCCTTGTGGGCCTCGATGCAGTTGCGATTGCAGACCACAATACAATGAAGGGGTCCCGGATTGCAATGGAGGACTCAGCAGAGTTTGGGGTCACTGTGGTCCCCGCAGTGGAACTCAGCACATCCGCCGGCCACATAGTGGCACTAGGAGTGCAGGAGGAAATACAGAGGGGACTCACACCTGCAGAGACCCTGGATGAGATACACTCACAGGACGCACTTGCCATAATCCCACACCCATTTGTCAGGTACAGACAGGGACTCTTTGTGAACGAGAGAAACCTCCGTGTTGATGCAGTTGAAACCCTCAACTCCCGCTACATAGTTGGGTACTCCAACTGGAGGGCCAGGAAATTCGCAAGAAAGAGGGGCATCCCTGAGATAGGTGCAAGCGACGCACACTTCGTGGAGGCCGTTGGAAGTTCATTTACACAAGTGGAATCCGAAAATACAGTTGATGATATAATTGAGGGTATAAGAAGGGGTAGAACCAGGCCTGAGGGAAGAAGGACATCTCTTCCACTGATTGTGAGGGAGGTAATCAACAAAAAACTCATAGGCAGGATGAGAAATGATATCTGAGCTTCAGAAGTTCCTGGAGAGCAACTTTTTCTACCTCCACCCTGGCTACACACCCTTCAACACGGTTGTTTTTGGCCTTGTACTCGGGGCTGTTGTTCTCATCATACTCAGAATGTTCAGGTGGCTTAAAAAGGACCCCAGGGAACTCCTGGTGCCACTGCTTCCCTTCATATTTCTCGGGTCAGGTGCAAGGGCCCTTGTTGATAATGGAATCTATCCACTCACCCATCTCCTTGTGACCCCTGGCATATACATCCTTGTGGGACTCACGGCAATAGCAGCGCTCCTCATATCGGTTAAACTTGAGAAACTTTATGGATGGGATTACAGAAGGCTTGTATTTGCTACAGGGGCGGTTCTTTCCATACCAAACATCATAAGCATGCAGAAAATTAATCCCGTACCATTTTTCTCTGTGCTGGGAGTGTTCATGGCATCGGCAGTCCTTTTCTATATAATAAGTATTAAATGGGAACTTCTAAGGGACAGGATGAACCTCTACGTGGTATATGCGCACCTTTTTGATGCATCCTCAACCTACGTTGCGGTTGACCTCTATGGCTATGCTGAGCAGCATGTCCTGCCATCGGCATTCACGGCCCTGACTGGCACTGCCCTTGTGATGTTCCCCCTCAAGATAGCGGTCATATTGATGGCGCTCTATGCCATTGACAGGTACGTTGAGGACCCTGGGGATTCAGATCTACTTAAACTTGTGATATTCATACTTGGCCTTGCACCGGGCCTCAGGAACCTTCTGAGTCTCAGCATGGCGGTTTAAATATACCCCGGACACTTTGTCTCTTGGCGGAAGACGGGCTTTCTGACTTTTAACTTATAACTTATAACTTATAATCGAATCTGGTGTGTAAAAGCTTTTAATTGTGGCAGCATATAGATCATGATAAAAGGCCAGACCACGGGGAATTTAAATGTACATAGAAGAGGTTAAACCGGAAATGAAGCTACCTGAGACGGTTAGAATATTTGACACAACACTCAGGGACGGTGAGCAGACACCTGGAGTGGCGCTCACGGTGGATGAGAAGATATGCATAGCAAGGAAACTGGACTCCCTTGGAGTTGACACAATAGAGGCAGGGTTCCCTGCAGCCTCCCCGGGGGAGATGGACGCCGTAAGGAGGATAGTTGAACTGGGCCTTGATGCGAATACCTGTGGTTTGGCAAGGGTGCTCAGGGAGGACATAGACGCTGTTATTGACTGCGGCGCTGACTACATACACACATTCATAGGGACCTCACCCCTCCACAGGAAGTACAAGCTCAAAATGTCCCCTGAGGAGATAATAGACAGGGCGGTATTCGGGGTGGAATATGCGGTTGAACATGGGCTCAGGGTGGAATTCTCTGCCGAGGACGCCACAAGGACAGAATTTGATTACCTTGTGGAGGTATACAGGGCCGCAGAGGATGCAGGGGCCGACATGATAAACGTCCCTGACACAGTTGGGGTGATGATACCCCGGGCCATGAACCACCTCATAAGGGGACTCAGGGATGAGGTCAGGACACCCATCAGCGTACACTGTCACAACGACTTTGGACTGGCCGTTGCAAACTCCCTTGCAGCGGTGGAGGCAGGCGCATCACAGGTACATGCAACCATCAACGGGCTCGGTGAAAGGGCAGGAAATGCAGCCCTCGAGGAGGTTGTGATGGCCCTCATAACCCGCTATGACCTCCCCCTCACCATAAAGACAACGGAACTTGTGAACATCTCGGAATTCGTATCAAAGATAACAGGGGTTAGGATGCCCCCCAACAAGGCAATCGTGGGCGAAAACGCCTTTGCACATGAGGCCGGTATACACGTCCATGGGGTTCTTGAGAAGGCAGAAACCTATGAACCCATAACCCCTGAGATGGTTGGCCACAAGAGGAGGATAGTCCTCGGCAAGCACACAGGGGCCAACGCCCTCAGATCAAAGCTTCAGGAATATGGCATAGATATGAACGAGGACCAGTTCTGCACCCTCTATGAACAGGTCAAAAGACTTGGGGATAAGGGGAAAAGGATCACCGACGCAGATCTTCGGGCAATGGCAGTCACGATCCTTGGAAAGGCAACAAGGGAGATTGTGAAGCTTGAGGGCATAGCGGTGATGACAGGTGAGAGTGTGATGCCAACCGCCACCGTGAAGCTGAGGATCGGAGATGAAATCAAGACAACATCAATGACCGGCGTGGGGCCTGTCGATGCAGCCATAAACGCCATACAGAGCCTAGTAAGTGAAACAGCAGATATAGAACTTGATGAGTACAACATAGAGGCAATAACAGGCGGTACCAACGCCCTTGCAGAGGTCTTCGTTGTCATGAGCGACGCCGACGGCAACAAGGCAACGGGAAGATCCACCAGGGAGGATATAGTAATGGCGAGTGTGGAGGCGGTCCTCGATGCAATCAACAAGATCCTGAGCCTTAAATAGGTGTACCGATGGAGCCAGTATCAACATGTAAACTCTTCGGGGCTGTAAGGGCTGTTTCAGGCATCCGCAATGCGGTACCACTCATCCACGGCCCCAGGGGCTGCGCATACCATATAGGATACCTTCTGAAGGCAAGGGGAGGTAAAAGGATAAGGGTTCTATCAACAGAACTCACTGAATCAGACGTGGTATTCGGGGCCGCCGATAAACTCAAAAAGGCCATAATTGACGCTGACAGAACCCTTAAACCGGAACTCATAGCTGTTATGAGCTCCTGTGCAACAAGCATAATAGGTGAGGATATAGGGAGGGCTGCAGAGGAGGTTAAGGGGGAAATCGACTCTAAAATCATAACCATCAGTGCAGGGGGCTTTGAGTCAAACCAGGGCGAAGGATACCTCGAGGTCATGATGGCACTCCTTGAGTCCATTGCAGCTGATGCGAAACCATCAGATGAGCCATCAATCAACATCATAGGGGAGTTCAGGGGTGGCCCCGACCTCAACCATATTGTGGATACCCTTGGCAGGATGGGTGTTTCTGTGAACTGTGTTCTCACATCCGGGAGCACAGTCGGTGACATTGAGGGGATTGCGTCAGCCCATCTGAACTATTCCTTCTGTGATGTATCAGGAATAGGGCCCTGCAGGTTTCTCGAGGAGGAATTCGGGATGCCCTTCATCCACCACCCCATCCCCCTGGGATTTTCAAACACCCTAAGGTTCTATGAGGTGATAATGGACCACCTAAACATTTATTACCCCCTCCAGGACGGACTTGGTGAATACGCTGAGGAAAGGGATCGCCTGAGATCGGAACTGGATGGTGTGAGGGTTGCTATAGTTTCAGGACCCACAAGGGCCGTTGCACTGGCCGAATTTGTAACTGAGCTTGGAATGAAACCCGCTGTGGTGGCAATGGACATGATCGGTGAGTACACACTTGAGAACCTCTCTGAAACTGGCGTGAGGTCGGAGGTCCTGGTGGGGGCTGACCTCTCTGAGCTGGAGGATGCGCTTATCAGGAATGAACCTGAGGTCATACTCGGTGGAGTTGCAGAGACAGGGTTTTCAGAATCACTGGGGACGCCGCTTATCGATGTTATGCATGGCTCTGCCCTCACTGCAGGGTTCAGGGGGGCCGCTGTAACCGGCGGCAGGATACTTGAAGCTGTTAAGTCCAGAAGTTATTAAATTTTTTAATTAGCATATCACAAACTTTATATAATCCGGGTTTCTATCTTTATTACAGACACTCTTGGAGGTTAAGTGATGTCAGAGGAGAATGTAGTATACATCGGAAACAAGCCTGTAATGAACTATGTTCTGGCCGTAGTGACTCAGATGAACGGTGGAACCAGTGAAGTGATCCTTAAAGCCCGTGGAAGAGCTATAAGCAGGGCTGTTGACGTTGCAGAGATTGTCAGGAACCGTTTCATACCAGACATACAGATAGAGAACATCGACATATGTACAGAGGAGATCATTGGTAACGAAGGAACCGCTACCAATGTTTCAGCAATAGAAATCCAGCTCAGAAAGGATTAGGGATATAAAAGATGGAAGCCACAGGTTTCCATTCTTTTATATTTTATATGCACTGAATTTTCAGGAACTTTACTCTTTATCAGGGGATTCAGAACAGTCATTGACTTCTCACTTAACCCCAGCATAATACTTTATCAGAAAATTAAGAGGGTCTTCATACCATTTCAGCTGACCTCAATGTAATATCTAATTTTCACAGAATTGTAATAGTTTATTCACATATTCTGAAGATTATGATTATTTTTTCAAGATTTTCAGTATTTTAAGCAGCTTCTATGAAGAATCACTCCCCATACGTGACTGAGAATTAATTTACTAAAAATGAATGAATAGGAAATTCCGGGCATTCCATAAAACTATTCCAGGGTTTCTATTTAAACCAGAGAACCTGTTTCGCGCCTGCTGAGGCATCCCTGAACCTGCTGTTAAGGAACTCTACACTCTGGATGGAGATCCTTATGACATTCATATCCACGGGGAGGTTTCTCATGGACTCAGGATTGAGGCCCCTTAGATTATAGATCCTCTCTGATTCCTCTTCATCCAGTATATCCACAGCACCGGTTATCTGCATCCCTGCCAGATTGCTCATGGATGTGTAGTCCTCGTAAACTGCAACAGAGGCGTTGCTGTTCTCAAGGATACCTGCGAATTTCTCCCCACCCTCGGTGATCACGTATATGGACTCACCGTCGTACACGTATTCAAGGGGTGTTGCCCTTGGTCGGTTACCATGGCAGGTTGCAAGGACACATGTGTTATGGGACCTCAGAAACTCATCAATGGATTCACGGAGTTTATCCTCATCAATGTCAGTCATAAGCGAGTCCCTGATTTCTTTAAGGTCAAGGGCAACTCCAATCACCTCTGAGATATCAAAGATGTCAGAATCCTTAATTTCAATTCCAGCAACCTCGGAGAACCTCCTGAGATCCTCAAGATCCCCATCAGAGAGTCTTTCAAGGATCATGCGCCCACCAAGGGTGGCTGAATGGACAGCACCCCCAAGAAGTTTTTCAGCCTCACTGAGGGCCCTTCTACCATCATCCCGGTCCAGGGAAACTGAGAATATCGCCACGGGTTTATCACGAAGCCAGGGATTTTTCTTTATAAAATCGGGTATCCTGTCGTGTAAACGGCCCCTGTAAACCCCGGAACCGATAACGAAGAAGTCAAATTCCCCGCAGTCTTCCTGAAACTCTTCTGTGGTGCAGCACCTTGAGGGCCCGAGTATCCTTCCAATGGCTGATGCGGCCTCCTCTGTGGAGCCGTAGGTGCTCTCATAGATTATGAGTGTCCTGAACATACCTTCACCTTCAGTTTTTAAATAAAAAAGAAGATTCTATTTCCTTGCAACCCTTCTTATCACAGCTCCAGCCCCTATTATGGCTATTATTATCACCGCCACATAGTATGCGAATGGTGAGGTTGGGCCCTCCTTCTTTTTGGAGTCAAGGGCGTAGATATAGCCGTTTTCGGTTGCAAAGTAGATGGTCTTGCCGTAGACTACGGGTGATGAGCTTGCCGGTGAGCTGAAAAGGTAGTAACCTGGTGAGTAGCTCCACTCCTCCTTCCCTGTGTACTTGTTGAGGATGTGGAGTGTCCCGTCATCTGAGCCCACAGCCACCATGTTCTCAAAGAGGGCTGGTGATGATCTCACGGCCCCGCCTGTTTTGAATGACCATTTCAGGGTGCCTGTCCTTGTGTCAAGGGAGGTCACGTTGCCGTCATCGCATCCAGCAAAGAGGCTGTTCTCCTCTGTGTCAATGGCTGGTGTTGACCTGACCCTGTCACCGAGGCTGTACCTCCAGACCGCGCTTCCATCGGACTCTGATAGGGCATACATGTTCCCGTCATCTGACCCCACGTAGATGGTTCCGTTCCAGAAGGCCGGTGATGAGATGACCTGGTCACCGGTTGTGTAGCTCCACTTCTCCTTTCCGTCGGACTCTGATAGGGCATAGACATTGCCGTTGCATGATCCAAAGTAGACGGTTCCGTTCACCACAAGTGGTGATGATTTAACAGCCTCCCCGGCATAGAACTCCCACTTTTTTGAACCGTCATCTGCATCAACTGCGTAGAGCCTGCAGTCGTCTGACCCCACATATACGGTGCCTCCGCTCACTGCAGGGGATGATTCTATCCTGTTGCCTGTTTTAAATTTCCATTCGAGGTCACCGGTGTCTGTGTCTATGGCGTAGAGGTATCCGTCCCCTGAACCCACATAAAGGGTGCCATTGACCACTGCAGGGGATGATACAACCGCGCCTCCTGTCCGGTAGCTCCAGACAACTGAACCGGTCTCGAGGTTCACCGCATATACCTTTCCATCGACTGAGCCGATGTAGGCAACCTTGTTGAATATTGCGGGTGATGACTTTATCCCGCCGATGGAGAGATACCATGTCCTTGCTGAGAAGTCACTTGGCTCCTCAGAGAAACCTGTGCGCTGCTGGTCCCCATGGAAGAGGGGCCAGTCTGCAGCTGATACAGGGCTTAAAACCATCCCAATGATTATAAGTGCCGCAGTTAAACCTTTCCTCATCATATTACCACCTGAAATTTAGTATTACAACCTAAATGTCCCTGTTAAACCTGGTAACCCCCATTGCAAAGAACAGGAGTGTGAATCCCACAAGCACGGCCAGGTCAAGCCAGATGTCCCCGACACCTGCACCCTTCAGCATCACTGACCTCAGAGCGTCGTTGGCATAGGTGAGGGGCACCACGTAGGCCAGCTTCTGGAACACCCATGGCATGGTCTCGATGGGGTAGAAGACCCCTGATACGAACATCATGGGCATTGCAAAGGGCATAACCATCTGCATGTAGTCCTCCTGGGTCCCCACCCTCGCTGATATCATTATTCCGAATCCCACGAAGCACAGTGCTGTGAGTACAAGTAGAAGGACAGTAAGGAGCATGCTGCCGTTGATCTTTATTCCGAAGAGCAGTATGGCGACACAGAGCAGCAGGAATGCTCTTCCACTTTCTATAACCAGTTTTGAGATTATTTTGCCCCCAACCACTGTTGATACGCTTGTTGGGGTCATGAAGAGACGTGCGAGTTCTCCCCTCTCCCTTTCACCTGCAATTGACTGTCCCATACCGAACATGCAGGAGAACATTATGGTCATTGCAAGTACCGCGGGCACCAGGAAATCCATGTACTTGACGTCCCCGTAGATTCTGTCAACCTGGAAGTTTATTGTGTTCACGATGCTCTGAAAGCCCGTCTCCCCGGGGGTTGAATTCTGGTTCTGAATATTCACAGCGGGGCTCTGCATCTTCTGAACCGCAATTTCACCTGAAAGCCTGCTGAACAGTGCCTGGGTTGCAGGTACCAGGGCCTGACTTGCCAGCTGGTCAGAGGAGTCAAGGTACATGACCACTGTTGGCTCGTCTGTGAGATTGTCATAGTTGGGGGGCAGTATTATGGCTGCCTTGACCTCCCCCGCATCCACCATGTCCCTTGCGGTTTCAGGGTCCTTCATGATATCCTTAATATCGTAGAGGCTCATGTTTCTCATTGCAGCGACGGTCTGGTCTGTGAGGGGGCCACTGCTCTGCTCAACTATAACCACCGGTATGTTCTCCAGTGTACCGCCCATACCGTAACCGAAGAGGGTTATCATGAGTATGGGGAACAGTATGATTGATATGAGGCGGGGTTTGTGCCTCCAGAGGACTATGAGGTCCTTCTTGAGCATCCACATTACCTTCTTCATTTCCATAACGGTTACCTCCCTGTAACCTTCATAAATACATCCTCAAGTGAGGGGTCCCTGGTTGAAATTGAGCTGATCCTGGCATTGTTCCTTATAACTGCCCCGAGGACGTCATTTATGGCAGTGTCACAGCTCTCATCCAGTTCAAGTATTATCCTGCCGGTGTGGTGCCTTTTAACCTCCAGGGTAACCGGGAGGGATTCAAGTTCAGCTATGAGTTCGTCGCTGAGGTCGGTGATCAGCATGCTGAGTTCCTTACCGGCGCAGGTCCCGGATTTTTTCATTTCCTCAATGACCCTTTTTTCGGATTCAGGGGTCTCCTCCTGAATTCTTTCAAGTATGGTGCCAATCTCCCGTGCCCTGAGGGATTCCTCCTCCCTTATAACGGTGTCCTTGAGGCCCTGGGGCGTGTCAAAGGCTGCTAGCAAGCCCTGATTTATTATACCCACGTAGTCGCAGAGGAGTTCAACCTCGTACATGTCGTGGGAGCAGAGTATGATTGTGTGGCCGCTGCTGTTCAGTTCCTCGATGAGGTCCCACAGCACCCTCTTTGTTGTCGGGTCCAGCCCTATGGTTGGTTCGTCGAGAAAGAGTATGTCTGGCTGGTGTATCAGGCTTGCAACCAGTGAAACCTTCTGCTGCTGTCCCCCCGACATCTGTCCAACGGGTTTATCTGCCGCGTACTTTATGTCAACCAGCTCCATGAGTTCATCGATCCTTGTTTCCTTCAGGTCCTCTGGCATCCCGTAGAAGTCTGCGCACATCTCCACGTTCTCCCTTGCTGTGAGGTCCTCGTAGAGGCTGACCTTCTGGGGGACCATACCTATCTGCTGTCTCACCTCGTCGGGGTTCTCCAGTATATCGTATCCGGCGACACGGGCTGTACCTGAAGTTGGTGGTATGAGGCAGGTGAGCATCTTTATGGTTGTGGTCTTACCTGCCCCGTTGGGTCCAAGGAACCCGAAGATGGAGTTCTTCTCTATCTTCATGTTGAGGCTGTCAACTGCTTTGAAGTCCCCGTAGACCTTTGTGAGGTCGTAGGTCTCTATGGCGTATTTCATTCTTCCTCCTCCCTGTCGCATGGGAACATGTCGTTCCAGAAGTCCTCCCATATCCTTGAGATGTGGTTTTTCATTATATCACGGATCCTCTCTATTGTTTCACTGCCCAGTGGGGTTATCTCGTAGTACTTGACCCTCTTCTCCCCGTGCATCTCCCATGAACCCCTTATGAGTCCCTTCTTTTCCAGGTCGTGGAGTACTGGGTAGATGACGCTTGGACCGGGCGGTTTGATTTCCTGGCAGTGCATCCCCTTGATTGAGTAGAACTTCTCAAGTCGTCGCATTATCTCGTATCCATGGATCTTTTCCCTGCTTATCATCCAGAGGATCATTGTTTTTCCGAATCCCCTCATGAAACTCTTTATTATCTTCTCATCGAACTGTCCCCCCTCTCCATGGGGGTCATTTTCTGCACACATCAGGACATCTCCAGAAAGTGATATATCAATTTTCTGATATATCCTGTTTTATATATACTTTTTGGTGGTACGATGAAGGTAAGGTCGAGGTAGCACTGAAACGGTTCTGATCACCACACATTATCCGGTGAACAGAAGGCCCTTCACATCCGGGCCATGATCAGGGTCACTGTAGACGTCTTAAAACCGCAGGGACCATGCAGATCAGGCACCTATAGGTATCTTTCATTTTCAGAGGGAATGGAAACACTCATAAGGCCGGCTGAATAGAAAACCAACCGGGATCTATATGAGGCTCGGATTTTCAACCCTGGCACTGTTCATGGAACCAATGGAGAACATCCTGGAGAAAGCAGAGGAGGACGGCTTCCAGCTCATTGAGATACTCTGCGAGGGACCCTACTGGCCCCGGAGGCTCCTTGAAGATGGGGCAGCACTGGATGTCTTTGAATCCTTTGACCTTGAGATACTCCTCCACGCCCCCACCATAGACCTGAACCCTGGCAGCATGAACCAGGGCGTAAGGGAGGAAACAGAAAGACAGATGATTGAGACGGTGGAACTCGCATCAAGGATAGGGGCAACAACCGTAACAACCCACCCGGGTCTTGTGCACAGGAGGGAGGAGAGGATAAGGAACGCGGCCCTTAAATTCGCAGCAGAAACACTTAAAAACTGCGTGGCCCATGCAGAGGATTCATCGGTAAGGTTCTCAGTTGAGAACATGCCGGGCAGGTTCTCATACCTCTGCAACAGCCCCAGTGAGCTTGAAGAATTCTCAGAGGAATGCGGATCATATGTGACTGTGGATGTGGGCCATGCAAACACCACTGGTTTCCTTGAGGATTTCCTCAGCATGGAAAGAATAGCCCACCACCACCTGAGCGACAACAACGGTGAAAGGGACCAGCACCTCCCCCTGGGGGAGGGCACGGTTGACCTTGAACTCCTCAGGGGGATAGACCGTGGGGTGATAGAACTGAATAACTATGAGGGGGTCATAAAGAGCAGGAGAATCCTGGAATCCTTTTATTGAGGGTGAAGCATGAATAAGAACAGAATTGAGGCCTTTTGGATGGAATATTTGCCATTGCAATGACGCTCCTTGTTCTCGGCATTGAAGTGCCGGAGGGGATCATAACAGAGTCCTCAATGGCTTCATACCTCACACTCCCAGCCCCCAGGATCCACATCTACTGCCTCAGCTTCCTCCTCCTAGGGATTTTTCTGGCGGGTTAACCACATGCAATTTGAAAAACCTGAAGGAGGTTGACACGGGTTTCCTGTGGATAAACATATTCTGCTGATGTTCGTGGCCATGGTACCCTTCTCAACGGAACTCACAGGAGACTATGGCGGACTTGTGACATCCAATGTCATATTCCATGTTAACATGCTGATGATAGGCCCCCTACTATCTGCAAGCTGGTTCTATGCATATAGAAATGGACTCATGGATGCTGAAAGGGACCAGTACCTGAGGGCACTTAAGAGGAACTTCTGATGCCATTTGCAGCAATCGTGGCGCTCCTGCTAACACAATTCACGCCCGGGTACAGCTCCATTGCCTATGCAATCATGGTCCTCAAGAGGTTCCTCTAGATATCAGGGCCTTATATAGGCATGAAATCGGTGAGGCGCACCACGGGGATATTCGGGTTCATCCAGGATATCAGGGCCTTATATAGGCCCATCCATCGCACTGTTTTCTGACAATCTCACCCACACCCGAGGATACGGTATCAACACCATCAACAAGTTCCCCTGAGGTTATACCCCATGCATTCAGGGTGTTGGAACAGGCAGCGAATCTGACACCATCATCAATGAGCTTACAGATCCTATCTGAGTACTCTGAGTCCCTCAGGAAGGCGCTGACACCCTTTGAGTACGCCACAACCTCAATCTCAACATTCTGAATGTCGGCCATCAGGTTCCTCACATTGGCAAAAAGCAGCAAAACCCTCTCATCGTCGTCCTCATCAAGGTGGAAGACCACACGGTAAATCCTCTCATCACCCATCATGATCACCCGGTTCACAATTACAGTTGAAGACAGTCATACAGGTGTTATCCCTAATGGCTTCAGTATCACAGTGTATTCATCGCGTGAGGACAGTCATACTGGCGTTATCCTCCCATCGAGTTCGGCATCAACCGGGCTGTTCTTCTCAACGTACTCTCTCAGGGCATCAACCGCCCTTATGTCCATCTCCTCGTGGTTATCACCGTACCGTGATGGCACACCCTGACTGGTTACATAGACTGCACTGTAGGTTCTATCAGGCTCAAGGGGCTTTCCATTCACGAATATCTTCTGTATCCGGCTACCGGGAGGGTTCTCTATCTTGAAGTAGATCTCCAGGCCCATGCACCTCTTGAGGTAGCCCCCCATCTGCCTGTAGGGGTCCCTGGAGAATGTGAGCTCAATGTTCTCCTCCATCATCTCCAGAATCTCCCTCCCCAGAAGTTCAACACGGGATACCGGGGGATTAACAGGGATCATGTTCCAGAGGTCCTCAACCTGGATATCCCCAGGGGGTACCGGGGCACCGTAGCGCCATCCATTGGAGAATGCAAGTTCAGAGTCATCCACATCCATTATTGCCCTGAGGAGAAGGTTGTCCATGGTTGACTCCAGTATTGTGTACCTGTTGAGGTGCGTCCGGGTTGAACCCACGGTGGCCTCAAGGTAGTCCCTGTCCACCTCAGCCGCCCTCATGACCATCTCCTCAACATCCTCATTTGACGGCCCCCTGACCCTTACAAGTTCGTGTTTGAATTTCCGGACACCACCATCAACCTCAAGGTCAAGGCGTCCAATGAATGAGCCGTGGCACCCTGACTGTATTATGATGGCGTCATTGACAATGAAGGGTCTCTCGAGCCTGTTGTGGGTGTGGGCGCTCAGAAGCACGTCTATGCCATCAACATCCGCTGCCAGCTGGCACTCCTGGGGGAAACCCAGATGTGATATGACCACCACCAGGTCGACCCTCTCCTCATCACGGAGCACCTCTATCCAGTAGGGGAGTTCATCACGTCCAAGGGTGAACTCAAGGCCCTCACTGAACCGTGGGGGCATCACCTTATCCACTATATTGGATGCTATCCCCACAACACCCACCTGGAGGTCACCCCTCTCCACTATCTCATATGGTCTAAAAGCAAGGCGTTCTGTACCCTCATGGTAGCAGTTTATTGCAAGAACCGGGTGATTCAGTTTTCCCGCTACTTCCATGAATCTTCTGGGTCCATAGGCGAACTCCCAGTGGGCTGTCATTGCATCAAAGCGCATTTCATTGAGTATGGGGATAAGGGCGGCGCCCTCACTCTTCACGGCATGGTATGTGCCGTGGATGGTGTCACCACAGTCAAGTAGTAATGTGGGTCCCTCTTCACTTATCCCATCCACAAGGCCTGCTATGTGGTGGTAACCCCCCAGGGTCTCATACCTTATATTTCTGCCCTCCCAGAAGAGTTCCGGGTGGGATTTGAGGTATCCATGGGTGTCATTCACCTGCACGATGCAAAGTTCACTCAATATCAGCCCCCCATATCTCAGAATTTTATATCCAGAACCTAGAAATTTAGAATTCTATATTCAGAACCTCCCTTATGTTATCAACAACGTAGTCAGCAGCATCAATCAGCCTCTGAGGAACAGGTTCCCTCTGCTGGAGTGTTAAAACCCCCACATCAGCCTCCCTCAATGCAAGGATATCGTTGAGGCCGTTACCCACCATCATGACCCTGCTGTACATTCGCTTCAGGTCCTGGATTATCTCTGCCTTCCTCTCGGTGTCGGCGGTGTCAAAGACGTTTTCCTGGGGTATCCTGATGATCCTTGCAAGTTCCCTCAGTGACCCCCTCCGGTCTCCTGATGCAATGTATATGTGGATGTTTCTCTTCCTGAGTTCCTCCACAACCTCCAGGACCTCAGGGAAGAGCTTTCCACCTGCAGTTATTGTGAAGTCAACCATCTTTCTGTCAATGTTGACTATGAAGCCGGATCCGCTGCATATCTGTATGTTGTAGTTCTTACTGGAAACGGCATCTATGGTGTCCTGTATGTCCCTGACAGTTGCAGGGTCATCCCTGAGGATATCCAGGATCTCATCAGAGGTAACCGCGGTGTTGGCGTAGCTGACATCGAAGTCTATGCGGTTCCTCTTTATGAACTCATATATGGTCTGGTCGGGTTTTGCGTTTACAATACAGGTTGCGGGGTCGGTCTGAAGCACAACAAGGGCCCTTCTGTCCCTGTAATCCACTATATCAAGTGAATTCATCCTGTCACATATCTTACCTGTTTTAAGGTTCTTGAGGGCCCTGTACCTTCTTATGAGTGTCCCTGAGTTATCAAAAACAGCTGCCTTCATCAGTGATATTATGTTTTTCACGGTATTAATTAATTATTGGGAGGAGTATGGATTGAAAAAGAAAATTGAGTTTTTAAGTGTTTTCCCGATTTGCTCTTGGAAGGTTTTCACCATGGATTAGTAGTCTTTGAGTGTTTTCTGGCTGGTTTTTTCTTTGAGGGTTTTTATCATGGTGTCTCTGTTCACAATCAGGCCTTCGAGCCACTGTTTTTCCTTGCAGTCTGGCAGGAATTCTATTATGGCCTGGGCTACCCGGTAGAATTTTTCATCGGTTCCGTAGCCGGTTTCAAGGAGCAAGTCTTGGAGTTCTTCTCTTCTGCCCTGGCTCCAGAGTCTGGCTGCGAGGTGGAGTGCGTCTATGAGTTCTGTGGTGTCATGGTCATCTTCCCTCTTGTCGGGGCCGAGGACTGTGACCTTACCCCTCTGTATCCTTATGAATCCGGATCTGGTGTTCTGGAGGTCTATGCCGAGGCTGCCGGCGAGTTTCCTGGCTTCGTCGAAGTCCACGCTGGAGTTCCCGAAGTTCCACCGGTAGAAGAGGTAGAACCTTGTGAGGGATGAGAGGCCCTCGGCGAATCCGTTATCCAGTATCCTCCTTATGGCGAAATCCGCTGCAACCGCGCGTATATCATCCAGTAACCGGGAACCCCGGACCACCTCGCCATTGTACTTGAGAATCTCACTGTACTTCCCTATAACCTCCAGGCCAGCCCCTATGGCCGCGATGAAAAAGTCCGGGCCACTTATACCCTCATCCCACAGGTAATCCAGCTTCTCACCCAAGACCTCCTTCAACTCACCCAGAACCTCCTCATAATAACCAGTGCTCTTCTCAAAATCAGGCTTACGGGCCACAATATAAATAGAGGAGGCAAGGGCCGCTGAACCCTGGGCACGCATACGCGCCCTCATCTCAGTGAATATGGGCCACGACGCGGTCACCACCAGACCAGAGTCAAGAAGGGAGTTTATAACGGTCTCCCAGCCATGGGTGGTCTTATGGGCATAGACGATATTGGCTATGCCACCTGGCCTGAGGACACGGTGTATCTCCCTGAATGAGTCCCTGAGCATGGACTCGAACTCCTCCCGGGCCTCATCCATACTCTTATCATTGGTGTAGGCCACCATCTCACCCCTCTTAGGCGTGAGGGGTGTCATGAAAAGATCCGGGTAAAGATCACCCAGGGCCCTCTTCAACCACACATAAAAGAAATCCGAAAGATACGAATAAGGCACATTATCATAATATGGTGGGTCAGTGAAAACAGCATCAAAATATTCATCATCAAAAGGAAGAGAAACCGCAGAACCCTGAACAACCTCAGGGACAGGTTTAACCCAATCAACCCCTGGAATACGGGAACAATTCTCAATCACACGCCCAATAGCACCAGTTGAAACAAGTTTACCATGTAGCGGGTTACGCTCACCATAATCCCAAACCATAGGCAAGGCCTGTCTCGAGAACAGATGCTCATTTCGCTCCTGATCAGGGCGCCATACCCCAAGTGAAACATTCCAATCAGCCAGTTTTCCCAGTAAAAAAGCCAGATAACTTACCACAGCCTTTGCGTAGTCTTCCCCGCATCCTTCTTTTAGCATTTCCTGGTGGGCCTGGCGGATTTTCTCGGTGAAGGTGATGAGGGCAAGTTTCTGCCGGGCATTGAAAAGATCACCCCAGGTGTCAAGGCCATAATTTCTAACAGAAAATGCTCTTTCAGCCCCACTACCCTTCCCCAGGGGTGTTGGCTCATCAGGGACCGGGTCTATTCCCCACTGGTCCATGAGTTCATCTCTTTTCTTTTCCAGGTATTCCTGGGCTTCCATGTAGGCTTGCAGATCCTTTTCTGTTGCGAGGCGGTAGGTTTTACCCCTCCGCTGGGGGTGTGTGAGTGCCACGGCGATGAGCCTCTCACCGGCCTCACCCTCCTGGAACAGTCGTCTGGTGTCATTGGCGGGTATGGTTGAACCGCAGACCGGACAGGTCACAATGGCCCTTGAAATGGTCCCCTTAGAAAGGTCAAAGTCAGGGTCCTCCACGATCTCAAATTCAACCCCACCACCGGATACCACAGGTTTAAGGGCTATGCTCCTGTTCTTCTTCCTGGCAAGCCAGAACCCTGGCTTTAAAGGTATCTCTGCCCCGCAGTCAGGGTTCTGGCAGGGTAGTGTCCTGGCCCAGATGTAAGCCGCGGGGATTGAACCATCATCATCCTCCGGGTAGAAACGTGAAAGCTCCTCACTGGCCTCCCTGAGGACCCATTCACCCCACCTCTTAACATCCCTCAGAAGTCGGGGTTCACTGTCAGACCAGGAATCACTGGCCCCGTACCTCTGGGGGTACTCAAGTGTGCACTTCTGGATCAGGACAGCCACCGGGTTGAGATCCATACTGTAGGTCTCACACCCCAAACGGAGGGCCTCAAGGGGTATGCTGCCACCACCACCAAAGGGATCCAGCACACGGGGCGGCCGACCATTATACTCCCTTATATCCCTCCGGGCCCTCTCAATCATCCCCTGATTCAAACTGTTCTCCCACTCACTCAACTCCTCAATGAACCTCTTAACCCGGACCTCCTCCAGTTCATCACCTGCAGTGGAGATCAGACTGGCGTAGATGGTGGCCCGACTGCTACCCAAGGGCTTTCTTGACCACCAGATATGAAGCGTGGAAATATGACCATGCCTTATATTCTTCTCACGGGCAGAATTCTCACTCACCCTCGCAACAGGAAAAGTCCTCTCAATAAACCTCTCATCCATAAAATAATCCTCCACATGGTTCCGCAGAACTGGATGATCGCATTAACAACAGTTCATCCTGGTTTATTCTGGGCATGATACATATTGGAGGGCATAACTATTAAATTAGCTGTCATCAGAAAATGACTGCAAGTCCTCCAGTGAGGAAGTAGAGTCCTGCAAGCAAAATAAAACCGTTACATGCCACCATAACTGCCCTGTAAATCCTTCCACCTGTATCAAAGGATCCCCTGGATGATAGAAAGGATACCAGGCTGTACCAGGCCAGGTCGGATGACCAGTGACCCACAAGGAAACCTGCAAGTCCAGCAGCACCTGCAAGTTCAAGTCCACTGTACATGAGGGCGGCCCCAACAGCACCCCACCATATAAAGAAGTAGGGGTTGGAAAAACTTATCACTGCTCCCCTGAGGACAGATCCCCCTGCTGGAATATCCCCTGATGATTCGTCCCCGGACCTCAGACCCTTGATGCCGGTCCAGATGAGGACGGAGCCACCTGCAATCCCAATGAATGAGGATGCGGACTCTGATGAGAGGAGGTAGCCCATACCCATGAATATCAGGACAACCAGGAGGGCCTCACCCAGGATGTGGCCGGTAACAAGGAGGGGCCCCGCCCTGAAACCCCCCTGAATGGAGTCTGAGACCGTGACAGTGAGAAGGGGGCCAGGGGCCATTGCCCCTGAGAGGCCTATGATGAAGGATGTTACGGTAAATAGTATGACACTGAGCATTCTTCCAGCCTAATTGTACCTGTTAAGTATCTTCATGATCTCAGTGAGGTGACGGTCAATTTCCTCTATCTCATCCTTCCTGAGGGCCCGGGTCCTCCCGAGTATCCTTATCCTCTCAAACACATGGTCCATCCTTACGAGGAGTTCATGCATTGATGTCCTGGTGGGGTACATGATATCACAGCTCCGGTAACTAACTGTGTTCACCATCCTATATAGCATCTTTTCTTGGGGGCAGTGAATGGGACCAAACCCCGGGGATCAGGGTTTTACACCATCTTTTCTCAGCCCTGCAGGTCAACCTCCAGGCCCTTACCTGACTCAGCGGCCCTTTCATAGACCATCCAGGCTGTTGTAACGTCCTGCAGTGAGAGTCCGGTTGAATCGAATACTGTTATATCCTCACCTGATCTTCTACCCTCAATTTTACCTGTTATCACATCCCCTATTGTTCCCTGAAGGTCCTCTTCTGTGATAAGGCCCTCACTGAGGGGTACGTTTATCTCTCCACTGTGGGATGCCTGTTCCCAGCTGTCATAGAAGACCCTCCCCCTTTTGAGTATGAGGGGGTCCAGTTCCTGCTTTCCAGGGGCATCTGCCCCCATGGCACATATGTGGGTTCCAGGTGTTATCCAGTCAGCCTTCACCAGGGGCTTCCTTGAGGGGGTGGCCGTTACAACTATGTCCCTCCCCTCCACAGCCTCCCTGATATCCCGGGCAGGTTTGACCCTGAACCCATAGACTTCAGAGGCTTTCCTTGCGAATTTCTCTCGCTGGGATGGTGTCCTGCAGTAAACGCAGGCCTCCTCAAGGTCAGCAACCCTGCTGATGGCCATGAGCTGTGTCCAGGCCTGTCTCCCGGCACCCACCATCCCCAGTGTTGAGGCCTCCCGATCTGCAAGGTACTTCACGGAGACCCCGCCGGCTGCCCCGGTCCTCATATCGGTTATATATGTTCCATCCATGAGTGCAAGGGGGAACCCGGTCCTTGGGTCGACAAGCTCTATGACAGCCATGACCGTCGGCAGGGAATGTTCACGGGGATTTGAGGGGTGGACATTCACGCACTTAACACCCGCCATTTCAAGTTCCTCAAGGTAGGAGGGCATCACCCTGAGGTCCCCATCGTGTTTCCTGAAGAATAGGTACATCTTGGGGGGCATCTGGACACGGCCAAGGGCATCCTGGACAAAGGCGTTCTCAACAGCCTTCAGACAGTCATCCATGGTCAGAAGACCCTCAACATCACTTTTTTTGAGTATAATGGTTTTCTCCATCACTTCACCCTTTCCATCCATTCCATATCCTAGATCTTGGTCATCTTCACATTTATTAATGTTGAAAATGAAATTAAACCCAATAGGAGGGTGACCGGGCACCTGCAGATACCCCAGGATGACCATCATGGAAAGCCAGGGACCCTCAAATGCAGCTCTTCAGGATAATCGGTTTACTCAATGATAGGATACGGGTGTTTGGAAATGGAAATCATGGATAAGGTTGAAATGATTAAGGATCATGGCATGACCGCATCAGAGAACCTTGAAAGGTTCATCAGGACAATAAGGGCGAAAAATGATGATAT
Organism: Methanothermobacter sp. DP; assembly: GCF_026692625.1. Lineage (NCBI taxonomy): Archaea > Methanobacteriati > Methanobacteriota > Methanobacteria > Methanobacteriales > Methanobacteriaceae > Methanothermobacter > Methanothermobacter sp. DP. Next base: position 1,551,896 of record NZ_CP113501.1, read on the forward strand.
AAACGCATTTATAGAGGTCAGGGAGGAGGAGGCCTTCCAGAGGGCTGAGGAGATAGACTCAAGGATAGCCTCGGGGGAGAGGACAGGTAGACTCGCGGGTCTGGTTATAGGTGTTAAGAGCAACATCAACGTGGAGGGATTCACGGTATCCGCGGCATCCAGGACACTTGAGAACTACACTGGAAGCTACGATGCAACCGTCATAAGGCGGATAAAGGAAGAGGATGGGATAATAGTCGGCATGACCAATATGGACGAATTCGCAGCTGGAAGTTCAACGGAGACCTCATTCTTCGGCCCCACCGACAACCCATCTGCACCTGGAAGGATACCCGGAGGTTCCAGTGGGGGAAGCGCCGCTGCCGTTGCAGCCGGGATGTGCGACATTGCACTGGGATCAGATACCGGGGGATCCATAAGGAACCCGGCCTCCCACTGTGGTGTCATGGGGTTCAAGCCAACCTATGGGCTGGTTTCAAGGCAGGGGCTCCTTGACCTTGCCATGAGCTTCGACCAGATAGGGCCCCTTGCAGCTGACGTATCCGGCCTTCAGCTGACCCTTGAGGTGATATCAGGCCATGACCCCACCGACCCAACAACCATTGCAGAGGACCGGGAACTCGGCGTGGATCGGGAACTGAAGGATATTCGCTTCGGTGTCGTGAAGGAGTTCCTTGAGGTCACCGATGACTCAATAGATGCTGCCATCCAGAGGAAACTTGACCTGATAGAGGATGAGGGGGCTGAGATAGTGGAACTTGATTTTGGCTACATCGACCTCTGCCTCCCAACCTATTACCTCATAAACTATGTTGAGTTCTTCTCAGCCACAAGAAAGTACGATGGCAGGAAGTATGGCCACAGGATAGAGGACGTGTGCGGCCCTGAGGTGCTCCGGAGGATACACATGGGCTCCTACATCAGCCAGAAGGAACTATCTGGTAAATACTACAGGAGGGCCCTCCAGGCAAGGTCACTCATAAGGAGGGAGATAGAGGGGCTCCTGAAGGACGTGGACATCATACTGGGCCCCACAGTCCCTAAACTCCCCCACAGGCTTGGAGAGGAACTTGAACCAATGGAGATGTATGCATACGATGTCCTCACGGTCATAGCCAACCTTGCAGGTATACCCGCTGCAAGCATGCCTGCAGGTGACGTGGATGGGGTTCCTGTGGGCCTGCAGCTCCAGGCAAAGCCAGGGGACGATGGAATGATACTCTCTGCAATGAGGGGTATAGCCTCCCTTTAGAGTGAGTTTACATGAGGATTGGACTCGCATACCTGAGGGGCTCTGTACCGGCCTTTGAGGATTTTGGATTTCTACCCACCGACCTGGTTAAGGAGAATGGCCTAGTGAATGGTGAGAGGGCCCACAGGGTCCTGGATGGCATCATAATACCCGGTGGGAGCATAGTTGAGTCAGGGAGTCTATCAGCGGACCTTGGATCAGAGATAAGGAGGATGGCTGCTGAGGGAAAATTTGTCCTTGGCATCTGCTCAGGGTTCCAGGCACTGGCAGAGAGGACGGATATAGGGAGAAAATCGCCCTGCCCCATATACAGGGAGGGTCTGGGGCTCCTGAATGTATCATTCCACCCCATGATAAGCAACGACCGTGTGGAGGCCCTTGTCACAGGGGAGTCATTCCTCACCGCAGGTTTAACCGGTGAGAGGGTAACCGGTTTTCACTGCCACACCTACGGTGAGATAAGGGGGGACGCTCCTGAGATAATGCGCTCCATAATAAGGAGGGCCGATTACAGGGACAGGAGGCTTGAGGTAACCTCGGGTGTCTGCAGTGACGATGGAAACGTCGCAGGTACCATGGTCCACGGGGCACTGGATGAGAACCCCGCCCTTGTGGAGAACATACTGGAGTTTCTGGGCGCCGGTGAGGATTCAAGGGAGAGGATAATGGAGAAGAACCGGGAACTCAGAAAAACCCTGAGGTCAGAGATAGGTGTGGAAACAGGTATAAACGTTGAGGAAAGAGGAAGCGAGACCAGGAATACCCCGCCGGCAATCATGATAGCATCCACGGGCTCGGATGCAGGGAAGACCTTCATAGTCACCGGCCTTGCAGGCGCCCTCAGGAAGAGAGGTCTGAGGGTGGGGGTCATGAAGGTGGGCCCTGATGTCAGGGACATAGTACCGGCCCTCTACCTCATAAAGGAGCCAATGGAGGAGCACTCCTCCATAAGAATAGGGCACCTGGGCTGGATGGACCTTGAGGATGCCCTGGAATCGGTGAGGGGAAGGTATGATATAATACTGATCGAGGGTGTTATGAGCATATTAACAGGACTCCTCAATGAAACCGTACCCTACTCAGGGGCCGAAATCGCACTTGCAGCTGGGATACCTGTTATAATGGTGGCCGGCTGCAGCAGGGGAGGGGTGGAGTCAGCGGCCGTTGACCTGGACGCCCATATAAGTGTCCTTGAGAGGCTTGGGGTTGAGGTCCCCCACGCCATCCTCAACAGGGTCTATGACATGGATATATTTGAGAGGGCCTCAGGGGGGAGGTACCTGGCTCTGCCCCGGGTTAAGATGAGCATGAGGGGCGGCACCCCTGAGGTTGAGATAAAACTTGAGGACTTCTGCATGAGGGCCATGGAGGCCGTTGAGGAGAACCTTGACGTGGATCTTCTCATATCTGAAGCAGCAGAACCAGAATTCAGGGGATACACTGACCTTGAGGAGATAATGAGAAGATTCAGGAAAAATTAGGTTATTTTTTCAGGTGATAAAAAATAGTGGTGGTGGGGTTAAATTTCAAGATCCTCCTCAAAAAATTAGGTTATTTTTTCAGGTGATAAAAAATAGTGGTGGTGGGGTTAAATTTCAAGATCCTCCTCAAAAAATTAGGTTATTTTTTCAGGTGATAAAAAATAGTGGTGGTGGGGTTAAATTTCAAGATCCTCCTCAGGGATCTCCTCCCCCTCTGTTATGGTTATACCCTCCTCTCCGCCTATCTCATAGGTGAGGAACTGGAGGGGTGTCTTGGTGCTTCTCATCTTAACTATGTCCATTATACGCTCCCTTCGACCTGTGTAGGGGTTCTCCCTCCTGCCGAGCTTTATGGCACCATAGACCGAGAAGAGGGCAAGTTCATTGAATTCCTTGGAGGTTGCGCTGTCAAGTATGATAACAGATGTTATACCCCTCTGCTTGAGCTCATATACCAGGAGGTCAAACTGGTTCCTGAACTCATATGCTGTTAACTTGGCTGTGTAGCCCCCCAGACTGTCTATCACAACTACCTCAGCCTCAGGGGGGATGTCATGTATTATCTTGGTGAAGTTACCCTTCATGGGGTCCATGTCCATGCTGAGCTCGGCCTCTGTTATCCTGGCCCTTATGCCGGTCAGTTCAATGAAGTTGAGGAGTCCCCTCTCCTCAAGTTCCTGGGTGTTCCAGCCAAAGGAGTTTGCCTGGATGTGGAGGTCGTTGGCGTCCTCCTCGGCTGTGATATAGACCGTGTTGTATCCCTCCATGCAGCTGCTTATTGCAAAACGCAATCCAAAGATTGTCTTCCCGCATCCGGGTTCCCCGGTTATGAGGACGGATCTACCCATGGGGAAGCCGCCTATTGTGTCATCAAGTCCACTGATTCCTATCTTCAGCCTATCCATAAGAAACACCTCTAAGATCTGAATTCCATGTATGAGTCAATGAGGTCTGCTCCGCTCATGAATATGAGGTCGTGTTCCTCCGCATATTTCATGGCATCATCCGTTGAAAGCGCATTACCGGTCCTGTCATCCATCATCTCACAGCAGACCGCAACTCCCTCAAGTCCAGCCATCTCCATGAGTGCTATGCTCATCTCGGTGTGGCCCCTCCTCCTGGTCACATGGCCATCAGCGGCCCTCAGGAGGGTGACATGGCCCGGTGACCTGAAAAGATCCCCGAACTCATGGTGTTTTTTGTTTTTACAGAGCTCTGCAAGCTCCCTTATGGTAAGGGCCCTGTCATTGTCAGTTATTCCTGTAAATGTCCTCCGGTGGTTCACTGTTATGGAGAACGCCGACTTTTCATCGTAGGGTATATCGTGGGGTGAGAGCCTGCTGAGTACCGGGTAGCGGCCTGAGGCCTCATTCATTATATCGGTCATGTAGGGTATCCCGAGACTTTCTGAATTCTCCCAGGATACAGGTACACAGATGAGGCCACCTGCATCGTTCCTCATGACCCTGATATGGTCAGGGGTTGTTTTTTCAGCAGCAACAATCATATCTGTTTCCCGTTCACGGTTGTCCGCGTCGAATACAAGGACCATTTCTCCCTTTCTGAGTGCTTTAAGGGCTTCCTGAATCATATGATCACGACTCTGTTGTATCACTCAATTAATCTGATGATTCATCATCCATTATCTTTAGGCTAACAGTATCTCCATCTCTTAATTTAAGGGTTTTTCTGAGGTTTACAGGGGCAACAAATTCAAGGCACACATCCCTGTGATGGGTTTTAACAGGGAACAGAAGGGCGCCATCAACCTCATTGTTCAGCACGGCCCTCACATAGAGCACATCCCCGAAACCGCCACCACCATGTATTTTATCAGCCTTAAGCCGCAGTTCTCTGACGATTTCAGGGTTACCGGTTTCTATGTTAAGGGTGCCTGGGAATGGCTCGAAACCCAGTTTCTCCCTGAACTGTTCAAGGTAGACGTCCCTTGTCATGAAGTATGCGCCCTCACCGAAACCTGAACTGACCCTTCCGGTTATTATCATCCTCTCACTCCAGCATGCCCCTTACAGTTGAGAAGAGGGGGCCCCTCAGGTCTATCTCACGGTTTCTGCTCGTTATGTACCTCATGGCCACATCATCCAGGATGAGGTTCAGGTCAGAGAGGGACCTTGCTATCGTGCTCCTCACCTCAACCTCATCGGCGCCACTCACAGCCATCTCCTCCACCCTGTAGGCGGCCTCGGCTGCAAGGGCATCCATGTAGGTTATCCCTGTGTTGAGGCCATCCCGCCGGGCGCTGGCTATGAGTTCGTTGTCCAGTTCCGTCCCGGGCGGAACACCCAGTATGTTGCCATCGTGGATGTAGATGGTGTTCCAGACCGCAGGTCCGAGGAGCCGTGTGTTCTCCTCATCCTCAACTGCCTCCACCCTGATCCTCCTGCCAAGGAATTCCCCACTGTAAACCTCAAAGCTGCAGGGTGACTCTGCATCCGCATGGGCCCTCCAGGTTTCAATTATCCTCTCCATGAGCATCCTGCCATCTGAGGTTACAGGGTGGAGGTTTATCCTGAGCATGCCGGCGATGTCCCTGTCGGTGAGCCTCCAGGGTCCATGGATCTGGGGGTAGACCATCTCCCGGACGTCATCCACCTGGTTGAGTATCATGGCCACACGCTCAACACCCACCCCAAGGTTCATGACCTCCTCGTCTATACCGTACATTGAGAGTGCTATGGGGGAGTATAACCCGAAGGTTGCAATCTCAACCCAGTCCCTGAGGCCCGGGTGGTAGGCGTAGACCTCTGTCTGGGTCCCGGGAATGTAGTACTTGGATTTCTTCTCATCAGGCAGAAACTTGAACCTTGAGAAGCCGAAGTGCTCAAGCAGGCCCTCGGCCACTGCCTTCCCAACGTCGAGGGGAACCTCATCATCCACAACGACGCATGAGGCTGAGTGATAGGTCATGAGGTGACTTGAATCCTCCCTCTGTTCCCTCCTGAAGCAGCGGTCAATTGAGAATAGTTTCAGGGGGAGGGGGTACCTGTCATGTATGTTCTGCAGGGATATGAACCACCCGGAGGTCATATGGGACCTCAGGGTTGTCCTACCTGCAACTGGTTTGAGGTCCCTTATCTCAGGGAACACCCTCTCGATGATCCTCAGGGCGTCATGGCTTTCAACCTCAAGGGCCCCGGATACCTCAAGGACGAGGTCGTCCCCTGAGATGTCACCCTTCTTGTAGGACCTGAAGACCTCCTTGAGGCCCTGGATCCTGTCCTCTGTCACCTCAACTCCCATTTCCTCTATCATCCGGATCTTATCAAGGCCAAGGCCTATGTCTGGCCTTGGAAGCCCCCCCAGGTAGAAGCACCTGTCGAGGACCGCCGGGGCCTCGGGGCCGAACTGCCTGTATATGTGTTCCTCGTCTATGAATACCGGGTTCACCATCTCACTGAAACCCAGCCGGAGGTAGGCCTCCCTTATCATCCAGATGGTGTCATAGAGGACGTGGGATTTTCCCACACCAAACCTCAGGCGTGGATACTGCAGGTCATGGTGGGGCTTTTTAAGGAGCTTCCCGCTCTCAAGCCATGCCCTCTCAAAGTCCCTCCTTGATAGTTTAACAATATCCTTCTTCTTCAAATGGAACCCCCGTGATCTTTATGGTATATGTAATCGGGATCATCAGTGTGATGAGCCGGGTTATCACCCCTCAGGAGATACTTCGGTTCTATTAACTTAGCCAGTTAAAGGGCCTCAGTTTTCCCATCATCACCTTCAACAGGAAGGGTGATCTTTCACTTCCCATATTCATCACCTTAACATATTGACTGCCAAACCTTATAATAATGAATGTTGAAAATAATCTCCATGGAAAGCGAGCTTTACGAATGTGATGTTCTCATAATAGGCTCAGGCGGAGCCGGCTGCAGGGCAGCAATTGAGGTTTCTGAACACAAACTGACACCAATCATAGTTTCAAAGGGTTTATCATTCAAATCAGGATGCACAGGAATGGCTGAGGGCGGATACAACGCCGCATTCGCATGTGTTGATCCAGAGGACAGTCCCGATGTCCACTTTGAGGATACAATGAGGGGCGGGGGATTCATCAACGACCCCAGACTTGTCCGTATACTTGTGGACGAGGCCCCTGACAGGCTGAGGGACCTTGAAGAATATGGCGCACTCTTTGACCGCCAGGAGTCAGGCCTCCTGGATCAGAGGCCCTTCGGAGGCCAGACCTACAGGAGAACCTGCTACCATGGGGACAGGACAGGCCATGAGATGATCACGGCCCTCAAGGAGGAGGTTATAAGGAGGGACATAGAGACCATCGATGAGGTGATGATAACCTCACTCCTTGTTGAGGATGGCAGCGTCCTTGGCGCCATGGGCGTATCCATCAGGAATTCAGAGCCTGTGGCCTTCAGGGCCTCCTCCACCATACTGGCATCCGGGGGGGCAGGCCACATATACCCTGTGACCTCCAACACCATGCAGAAGGGTGGTGATGGCTTTGCAATCGCCTGGAAGGCGGGGGCTGACCTCATAGACATGGAACAGGTCCAGTTCCACCCCACAGGCATGGTCTACCCTGAGTCACGGAGGGGGGTCCTTGTGACGGAGGCCGTGAGGGGTGAGGGCGGCATACTCCTCAACAGTGAGGGTGAACGGTTCATGGGCCGCTATGACCCCCGCGGGGAACTTGCAACAAGGGACGTGGTTGCAAGGGCCATCTACACCGAGATAATGGAGGGTCGGGGGACAGAGAACGGCGGCGTCTACCTCGATGTGAGCCACCTCCCTGATGAGGTTATAGAGGAGAAACTTGAGACCATGCTACTCCAGTTCCTGGATGTGGGTGTGGATATAAGGTCCGAGCCAATGGAGGTTGCACCCACAGCACACCACTTCATGGGGGGTGTAAGGATAGATGAGTGGGGCAGGACCAGCCTCAGGAACCTCTTCGCAGCAGGTGAGGTTTCAGGAGGCGTACATGGTGCCAACAGGCTCGGAGGAAATGCCCTAGCTGATACCCAGGTATTCGGGAGGAGGGCAGGTATATCGGCTGCAAAAAACGCCATGAATTCATCCAATAAAAATGTCAGGTCACTCATTGAGGATGAGGAACAGCGGATAAAGGGCATGGTCCGTGATGGATCCATAAGGCCGGCTGAGATAAGGGATGAACTCCATGAGGCCATGTGGAGTGATGTTGCAATTGTAAGGAGCCGGAGGTCACTTGAATCTGCAATGTCCAGGATTTCCACCCTGATGGATAAACTGGGGGACCTTGATGTCCCTGAAAGAGGAGGATTTAACAGCAACCTCCTGGAGGCCCTTGAACTTGAGAACATGCTCATAACAGCTTCACTGGTGACCCGATCAGCTCTTATACGGGAGGAGAGCAGGGGATCTCATTACAGGGAGGATTTCCCTGAAACACGCCCAGAATGGAAAAGGAGCATATTACTGAACAGGAAGGGAGAGCCGCAGTTCATAAAGAGGTGAGCAGTTAAGTTAAAACCACTCAAAGGTCACCATATATTTGAAGAGATAATCAGGTAAAGCTAAAACTGTTCAGAAGTCACTATACTCATTATCTCGGGGTTGAGGTAGTCCCTGAAGACATGGTCAGCCCCCGCCCGTCTGAGCTCTGCCTCCCCGTACCTCCCGGCTGCTATTCCAATCTTAAGGGCACCCACGTGGGCTCCAGCCATCATATCGTGGGGGGTGTCACCAAAGAGGACGATTCTTCCTGAGGCGCCCCTTTCAGTTCCCCTTTTAACCGCGATTTCTGTGAGTTCCTCCCTTATGGGGCTGTCACTCCCAAAGCCCCCAAATGAGAAGTAACCTGCAATTCCAGCCCTTTCAAGCTTCATGAAGGCTATCTCCTCAAGGTTCCCTGTGACAATTCCCATCCAGGCATTGATGGATCTGAGCGCCTCAAGAAACCCCATAACACCATCTATGAGCCTGATATCATCGTACTGGATGTTTTTCTCCACATAAACTGCCAGTTCATGGAGGAAGTCATCCATGCCCTCATTTATATCCTCTGATTCCAGGCCCAGGAGGCCGAGGACCTCCCTGGCTATTGCGGGGTCTGTTTTTCCGTGGTAATCTATGAGGTCAACGGTGGCATCAACACCGTAGACCTCCCTGAAAGCATAGCTGAATGCCTCCTCATGGACCTCTGAGCGGTGTATGAGGGTTTTGTCTATGTCGAATAGTGCAATCATCTTCCCAGATCCTACTGTTTTGAGGCAAGCTCCTCTGCAGCACACTCTGCAAGTTCCATGACGTATTCCTCATCCAGCACCTTCAGTTCACCTTCAAGTAGCAGGATCCTCCCGTCACATATCACAGCATCAACATCAGCGCCACCGGCAGAGTAGACGAGGTGTGAGGCCGGGTTCCTCCAGGGTGTGAGGTGGGGCCTGCGGGTGTTTAAGACCACGAGATCCGCCAGCCTGCCCTCCTCTATGAGGCCAGAATTAACTCCCAGGGCCTCAGCACCGTTCACTGTTGCCATCCGGAATACATCCATTGCCGGGAGTGCTGTCGGGTCATGGAGGCTGACCTTCTGGAGCAGTGAGGCGGTCTTCATCTCCTCAAACATATCCAGGTTATTGTTTGAGGCGGCCCCGTCTGTCCCGATGGAGACGTTGACGCCCCGCCCCATGAGTTCAGGTACAGGTGAGATGCCTGATGCCAGTTTCATATTGCTTGAGGGGTTGTGTGAGACCTTCACCCCCCTCTCTGAGAGGATCTCCATTTCATTTTCTTTCAGCCAGACGCAGTGGGCGGCCACGGTCCCCGGACCAAGTACACCTGTGGCATCCAGGTACTCAACAGGAGACATTCCACGGGCCTCTGAGACCTCCCTCACCTCATCTTCTGTTTCAGATACATGGATATGGATACCAACACCGTGTTCAGCTGCCAGGCGGGCAGTTTCTCTGAGGAGTTCCTCTGAACAGGTGTATGGGCTGTGGGGCCCAAGGGCAACCTTTATGCGTCCATCTGCCATTCCATGGCATTCACGGATTATCCTGAGGCTCTCCCTCATCTCAGCCCGCCTCCTATCATCATCCCCCAGGTCTATCATCCCGTGACTTAGAACGCATCTCAGTCCCGTATCATCCACTGCACAGGCCACTTCATCCATGTAGAAGTACATGTCATTGAAGGTGGTTGTACCTGACCTTATCATCTCCAAGCATCCAAGCAGGGCCCCTGCATAGCAGTATTCACCGTTGAGGTGGGCTTCGGCTGGCCAGATGTGATCGTTCAGCCACCTGTCAAGGGGGAGGTCATCCGCCATCCCCCTGAATAGTGTCATTGAGAGGTGGGTGTGGGTATTCACAAGACCCGGGATGAGGAGTTTCCCGTGGCCATCAATGACGGTGTCAGCGTCACCGGGACTCAGGCTGTCTGAAACCTCCTCTATGGTGTTACCCTCCATCAGAACGGATCCTCTGCGAAGGCCCGCCGCATCAAGGATCTGGGCGCCATGTACCAGTATGCTCTCATTCTCCATAGGATCACCTTATAACTTATAAGTTTTAACTTATAATCCAGATGAATCTAAAGCTATTATATAGGTTCCTTTAAAAGAGATATAAGTGATGTGATTCTGCAGATGAGATACTGATGTGTACGGCATTCACAGTAAATATTTGAGTCATCGAGGGATTGAATGAAGATAAGAATAGCGGTTCCCTCAAAGGGAAGGATAAGCGAACCTGCAATAAGGCTACTTGAAAATGCAGGTGTGGGGCTGAAGGATACAATTAACAGGAAGCTATTTTCAAAGACGCAGCACCCCCAGATCGATGTCATGTTCAGCAGGGCAGCCGATATACCCGAATTCGTTGCAGATGGGGCGGCTGACCTTGGTATCACAGGGTACGACCTCATAGTGGAGAGGGGGAGTGAGGTTGAAATCCTTGAGGACCTCAACTATGGGAGGGCCAGCCTGGTCCTGGCAGCACCTGAGGACTCCCCCATCGATAAACCAGAGGACATACCCGACGGTGCGGTCATAGCAACAGAGTTTCCCAGAATAACAGAGGACTACGTCAGGAAAAGGAACATAGGGGCCGAGATAGTTGAACTCACAGGTTCCACAGAGATAGCACCCTTCATAGGGGTGGCGGACCTCATAACTGACCTCAGCAGCACCGGCACCACACTCCGGATGAACCACCTCAAGGTCATTGACACACTCCTTGAGAGTTCAGTGAAACTCATAGCAAACCCTGAAAGTTACAGACGCAAGGGGCAGCTGATAGAGGAGCTCAGAACAGGTATACGGGGAGTTATAGATGCAGAGGGCCGTAGGCTCGTAATGCTGAACATAGACCGGGAAAACCTGGATCGTGTGAGGGCACTCATGCCAGGGATGACGGGACCCACGGTCTCTGAGGTGCTCTCGGATAACGGTGTTGTGGCTGTCCATGCGGTTGTGGATGAGAAGGAGGTCTTCAACCTGGTGAACAGGCTCAAGTCCGTGGGGGCAAGGGACATACTGGTTGTGCCAATTGAGAGGATAATCCCCTGAGGTGTTATCAATGAAGTTCCTCCGGTTTTCAGATGGCGGAAGGGTTCTCTGCGGCTTTACAGATGGAGAGAAGGTGTTTCAGGTTGAAAGTGATCGCTACCTCCTTGAAGACCCTGAGGTCATCTCGGAATATCATATGGGGGACGTTAGGATCCTCCCACCGGTTTCACCCTCAAAGGTTATATGTGTGGGTCTTAACTACAGGGACCACGCAGCTGAACTTGGAATGGACATACCTGATGAACCCGTTATATTCCTCAAGCCACCAACAGCGGTCATAGGCCATGGAGATGCAATAGTCTACCCTGCAATGTCCTCGGAGGTTGACCATGAGGTTGAACTTGCAGCGGTTATATCAGAAAGGGTGAGGTGCGTTGATGCAGGGGAGGCGGATGAATTCATAGCAGGTTACACGGTCCTCAATGATGTAACTGCAAGGGACCTCCAGAGGCGTGACGGCCAGTGGACCCGTGCAAAAAGCTTTGACACCTTCTGTCCAGTGGGGCCATTCATAGAAACTGATATCAGACCCAGCAACCTTGATATATCCCTTGAACTCAATGGGGTACTCAGGCAGTCATCCAGCACATCCAACATGATATTCACCGTCCAGGAACTGGTTGAGTTCATATCAGAGATCATGACACTGGAGCCCGGCGATATCATTGCAACCGGCACACCACCCGGCGTTGGAGAGATGAAACCAGGAGACACCGTAAGGGCCACCGTTGAGGGCGTGGGGACACTTGAAAACAGGGTTGAATCTTCAGATAACATCCAGTGAAAGCCAGCATCTGATAAAATAAGCGTTATAATCCCCAAGCCAGTATATTAATTTTTTCAATAAAAGGGTCAGGTATTGAATAAACAAAAAAATTAAAATGTCCCCTTTAACCTCATGTCTCAAGATATATTGCGGGTTTAAGGGGAACAGCATTTTTGGCCTTGTTTTCAGGGTCGTAGTCCGCATCACGGTGGATCACCACATCGGCCCCCACCTCTGATTTTATGTAGTCACTGGCATCAACCAGTACACTGTACTCGTCCACCTCAACAACCTCAGATTTACCTGCATCCCGGTGGATCCTCCTCACGAATTCTGAGACCTCCTTCATGTTGCTGTGGACTTTGGAGGCTGAAACCCGCCCCATTATGGCACCCATATCTGGTTTTCCAACCTCAGATGCTATTCTCAGGACATCCCACTTCCAGGGTGGCGATATGTAGAGGTGCACCCTCTCAGGCCGGGCGTCCAGTATCTTCATGATCTCCTGAATATCCCTGACGGTGTTCTGGACCATCTCCTCTGCAACCTGGACCTCCCTGCTTATGGCGTCCTCCCTGAACCTGGGCCAGGGAGCCTCCGATACGAAACCCTCACCACCGTATCTCTCCCACATCTCCTCGGCTGTGTAGGGAGTGAATGGTGCCATGAGCCTTATCCAGGCGCTCAGAACATGTGCAAGCACCATTTTAACCTCCATGTCGGCACGGCCATCAACACGGGCCATGTAGTGGTCCACATCCTTTTTGAGGAGATATAGTGCCTCCTGCACTGCCTTACGGGTCTGGAATGACTCAAGGGCATCTGTGGCCTCGCGTATCCTGTGGTTAAGCTGGCAGATCATCCACTTACCAGCGAAACTTTCAGGCTCAAATTCAGGAAGCTCAGACAGGGCCAGTTTGCCATCCCAGATCTCAGAGACCCTTTCACCGAATTCCCTGAACCACTCGATGCGCCTCCTGGTTCCTATAACCTCCTTCTCCCTCCAGTCAAAGTCCTGCCAGGGCTCTGCAGATGACATGAGGAACAGGCGCACAACATCTGCTCCGTGCCTCTCTATTGCATCCCGCAGCAGTATCACGTTACCCTTGGATGAGGACATCTTGTTACCCTCAAGGAGGCCCATTCCAAATACAACAACACCACGGGGCCAGCGGGATTCAGGGAATATGGCGGAGTGATGGAATATATGGAATGTGAGGTGGTTGCCTATGAGGTCCTTGGCAGACAGCCTCCAGTCAAGGGGGTACCAGTAGCTGAATTCCTCCCTGAGTTCATCCCCCGCTATGGATTCACCAAGGAAGACATTGTCAAAGAACTCATCATCCAGTTTCTCAGGGTCCATCTCCCTCAGTTTATGGGCGATGGTGTAGTAGGCCATGTAGATGGTTGAATCGGTGAGGGGCTCTATTATCCACCTCTCATCCCAGGGGAGCCTTGTACCGAGACCGATCCTCCTGGAGCATGCCCAGTCATTCAGCCAGTCAATGTAGTACTGGAAGTTGGCCCTCACCTCCTCGGGTATTATCTTCATGCTGGAAAGGCACCTGTGGGCCAGTTCCTTCCACTCCTCATCGGAGTACTTCATGAACCACTGGTCCTCCATGAGCCTCACAACGCACCTTCCACCGCAGCGGCATATCACAGGGCGCTCTGCAAACTCGTACATCTCATCGGCCAGGCCCTCAGACTTCAGTTCATCTGCTATGACCTCACGGGCCTCTGAAACCTTCATCCCACCGTAAACAGGGATGTGGCTGCTCATCACACCCTTGGCATGTTCAATCTTGTAGAGTTCCCCTGTGGCGTCCTCCAGGCGTTCATCCTCCTGACTCTCAACCCCGAATTTCTGGATTGCCTCTGTGGCAGGGAACATTCCGTAACCCTCAACGGTGATAACATTGATGGGTTCGAGGCCCTTAATCACATCACCGAGACCATACCTCTCCAGCAGTTCAGAGTTCTTCCTGAGGTCCTCAAGGGCTATGAAGTCTGCAGGGGCATGGGCAGGTACAGAGAATACCACTCCAGTGGCGTATTCAGGGTCAACGAATGAGGCTGGAAGTATGGGGTGCATTTTGCCTGTTACGGGGTTTTCAACTTCCCTTCCAATGAGTTCCTCAGGGTCCACTTCACCCTCAACCTCAAGGTCAAGCTTCTGATGGGAGAGGTTATCAAGGGATGCACGGCTTACTATCCACTCTTCACCGCCTGTCCGCACCCTCACATACTCCTCCTCCGGGTTCAACCAGAGGTTGGTTGCACCGTAGATTGTTTCGGGCCTGAAGGTGGCCGCAACAAGGTATGAATCATCCATTCTGAACTTGAGGAGTGTGAGCTGGTTTATGGCCACACCCTCCCCCTCAAGGAGGTCATGGTCACCCACAGGGTTTTCACAGTCAGGGCAGTACTTCACTGGATGGGCACCCTTCCTCACAAGGCCCATGTCACGGAGCTTTCCTATCTGCCACTGTATGAACCTGCTGTAGGTGGGGTCCGTGGTCTTGAATTCACGCCTCCAGTCTATGGAGTAACCCATATCCTCCATCACAGAACGGTACTCCCTGCTGAAGTATTCAACGATGTATTCAGGGTCACTGAAGAGTTCAAGTTCCTCCTCGGGTACCTTGTGGACCTCCCTGTAAATCTTGAGGGTCCAGGGGTCCTGTCTCTGTATCCTCCTGGCTATCCCTATTACCGGGGCCCCTGTGACGTGCCAGGCCATTGGAAATAGGACGTTGTATCCCTGCATCCTCTTGAAACGTGCATAGACATCCGGGACCGTGTAGGTCCTTCCGTGTCCTATGTGCATGGCACCGCTGGGGTATGGATAGGCAACTGTCAGGAAGATCTTCTCTCTGTCATCGGGGTCAGCATGAAATATTCCTGCATCTCTCCACTTATCGCGCCATTTACTCTCAATATCCACTGAATCACCGCCATCATGGCTTTTTGACTTCATTATTTAACCATTCAAGGTAATCACGGGATCCCCCTGCTGTTATGGGAATTGAAATTATGCATGGATTATCATAACTATGTAGTTCCCTAACTCTTTTAATTATTTGCTGGGTTAGTTCACTGGTTGTTTTAACAATAAGGACCGACTCCTCATCCTCCTCAAGGGAGCCCTCCCAGTGGTAGAATGATTTTATGGAGGGTATGATGTTCACACATGCTGCGAGCATCTCCTCAACAAGTCTACGCCCGATCCTTGCCGATTCCTCCTGGCCGGAGGTCGTTATGTATATCAGCGTGAACATCAGATCACCCAGGGATCGGCTATTTCAGGGGGCCTGAGCTTGTGCCCTGCCGCATTTATCATACCCTGTATCCTCTTAACCTCTTCAACAGGCACTCCAAGTTCAGATGCGACCTCAGGAACCCCCATTTTTTTATCAACCAGCAGAAAGAGGATCTCATCCAGGACATCGTAACTTATCCCCAGTTCCTCCTCATCGGTCTGGCCGGGCCAGAGGCCGGCTGAAGGAGCCTTGGATATTATCTCGGATGGAACACCAAGCTCCTCTGCAAGCATACGGACCTGTTTCTTGTAGAGGCCCCCAATTGGAAGTATGTCGACTCCCCCATCACCGTATTTTGTGAAGTAACCCACAAGGAGCTCTGTACGGTTACCGGTACCTGCCACAAGCCGGTTCATGGAGTTTGCATGGTAGTAGAGGACCATCATCCTTGCCCTTGGCTTGAGGTTTGCCAGAGCGATTTTGCTGGCCCGGTGACCGCATATACCACTGAATGACTCCAGAATGGGTTCAATGTCCACGGTCTCATATTCTATACCGGTTTCCTCTGCAACCAGCTCCGCATGTTTGAGGTCCTCGGGGGGTGTTGTGGCAGACGGCATGATTATGCCAAGGACCCTATCCGGGCCAAGGGCATCTGCTGCAAGGTAGGCGACAGTTGAAGAGTCCACACCCCCACTGAGACCCAGTACAACACCATCTGTCCTGCTATCATCCACCCTGGCCTTTATGAACTCCTCTATCCTCTCCCTCACGTGGGGACCAAGCCCTGGAACATGTCTCATGGAATCACCCTTTCCAAAGTAGCAATGGTTAAAAGTAAGTAGGGTATATTTTATATAACCATATAAATCAATGTAAGGTAACATGTGAAGGTGTTCATCAGCATCACGGATTCTTACAGGAGGAGTACAATGGCATTTAAGGATCTTTTCAAGTTCAATAAGGGCAAAACAACATTCGTGTTCATAGGCGGAAAGGGAGGGGTTGGCAAAACAACCATATCAGCTGCAACAGCACTCTGGATGGCCAGATCAGGTAAGAAGACACTGGTTATCTCAACCGACCCTGCACACTCACTTTCAGATTCCCTTGAGAGGGAAATAGGTCACACACCAACCCTGATAACAGATAACCTCTACGCGGTTGAAATAGACCCTGAGGTTGCAATGGAGGAGTATCAGGCGAAGCTGAGGGAACAGGCGTCAATGAACCCTGGAATGGGACTTGACATGCTCCAGGACCAGATGGACATGGCTTCAATGTCCCCGGGTATCGATGAGGCCGCGGCCTTCGACCAGTTCCTGCGGTACATGACAACCGATGAGTACGATATTGTGATATTTGACACTGCACCCACAGGCCACACACTCCGTCTGCTCTCATTCCCTGAACTCATGGACTCATGGGTTGGGAAGATGATCAAGATAAGGAGGCAGATCGGCAGCATGGCAAAGGCCTTCAAGAATATACTCCCATTCATGGGTGACGAGGAAGAGGAGGACAGGGCCCTCCAGGACATGGAGGCCACCAAGAAGCAGATAAACGCTGCAAGGGAGGTCATGTCAGACCCTGAGAGGACCTCCTTCAAGATGGTTGTGATCCCTGAGGAGATGTCCATATACGAGTCCGAGAGGGCCATGAAGGCCCTTGAGAAGTACAGCATACATGCAGATGGTGTCATTGTCAACCAGGTGCTGCCAGAGGACAGTGACTGTGAGTTCTGCAATGCCAGGAGGAAACTGCAGCAGGAGAGGCTGAAGCAGATACGTGAGAAGTTCAGCGACCAGGTGGTTGCAGAGGTTCCACTCCTCAAGGAGGAGGCCAAGGGTATCGACACCCTTGAGAAGATCGCCAGGCAGCTCTATGGTGAACCTGAGCCAGCCTGATTGGAATATAATATGTTTGGGGCTTATAATATTAAAAAATAATTAACCTCAAACACCATTATTTTTAGATAAAACATGTCTGAAGGCTTTAAAAATCCATAAAATTTTTAATCCATGATTTATCAGATTTCCAGGTTATATTGATACATTAATTTCATTTTAAAGTTATGCCAGGTCTTATTTTTTTTAAAGAATCAAATGCCAAAATTTATAATATTCCTTCAAATTACTTAACAATATATTAACGTTAGGTGAGCACTATGAAAGTTGCAGTTTATGGCGCGGGTAATCAGAAACTTTATGTGGACCAGCTGAACTTGCCTGAAAAATACGGGGGTGAGGCACCCTACGGTGGAAGCAGGATGGCAATTGAATTTGCAGAGGCAGGTCATGATGTTGTGCTAGCAGAGCCAGCAAGGGAAATGCTGGATGATGCACACTGGAAGGTGGTTGAGGATGCAGGTGTAACCGTAACAGACAGCGATGCTGAGGCAGCCAGCGAGGCAGAGGTGGCAGTTCTCTTCACACCATTCGGTAAAAAGACCTTTGATATAGCCAAGGACATAACAAAGCACCTTCCAGAGGGTGCTGTGATAGCCAACACCTGTACTGTATCTCCGGTGGTTCTCTACTACGTCCTTGAAAGGGAACTTCGAAGGGACCGTCAGGACCTGGGTATAGCATCAATGCACCCTGCAGCTGTCCCTGGAACACCACAGCACGGCCACTACGTCATAGGTGGACACTCAAGCAGTGAACTGGACATAGCCACCGATGAACAGATTTCAAGGTGTGTTGAACTTGCAGAAAGCTGTGGTAAGACAGCATACGTTGTACCTGCAGACGTATCAAGTGCAGTTGCTGATATGGGGTCCCTTGTAACTGCCGTAACACTTTCAGGTGTCCTTGACTACTACTACGTTGGTACCCAGATAATCAAGGCACCTGTGGAGATGGTTGAGAAGCAGATCCTCATGACACTCCAGACAATAGCATCCCTTGTTGAAACATCAGGTGTTAATGGAATGCTCAAGGCCATGAACCCTGAGCTCCTTGTGAGAAGTGCAAGGTCAATGCACCTCCTTGAGGAGCAGGAGGAACTGGATGCTGCAATCAACACACTCTCTGACCTCGATGATGAGGTTATCCAGTGGATAAATAAGGGTGAGATCAGGCACACGGATCTCGTTGCAGCCCAGGCCCTTGCAAAGGAACTCAAGAACCTCATGGGTGGAAAGGCAGCAGAGGGTACCATAAGAAGGTGCATGAGGAAGATGTTCGAATAAAACCTTTATTTTTAACTATTTTAAGAGAAATTAAGAAGTGATTGCTTTTTAGATGGACTAAAATCAGTTTTAAAGGTTATTCGCATTATTAAGAAGTGATTGCTTTTTAGATGGACTAAAATCGGTTTTAAAGGTTATTCGCATTATTAAGAAGTGATTGCTTTTTAGATGGACTAAAATCGGTTTTAAAGTTACACATATTTAAGAAGTGATTGCTTTTCAAATAAAAAAATAAATAAAAATCAGGTCACGGTTATTCGCGTATCAACCGCCCTGAATGTTCTGCTTATGTACACGTAACTGTAACCCCTGATTGTCTTTGTGTGGCTGAGGGTTGCTGACAGTGTATCCGCCCTGAAGGTCTCAGATAACCTTATGGTCCTTGTGTACCTGCTTGGGTTGTAGATCTTCCTTGTTGTAACGATTCTTGCATTGTACGGGTAGTATCCGATGGTTGCAGTGTAGGAGCCTCTGGGTTTCAGTGTAAATCTGTAGGTCTTGTATGCCAGTTTCGAACCGCCTGATGAGTAAACTGTGACATAGTAGGTCACCGTTGCAGTGTAACTTCCGGTGTTTTTGAATGTGAATCTGTAGGTCCTTTTGGGGGGGTTCACGTAAACCGTTGCGGTTTTCAGGTTGTTGATGCTGAATGTGTACGTACCTGGGGATGAGATGTACCTCTGGAATCTCAGGACTGCACCCTCATGGGGCCCCACTTTCACCGTGTAGGTACCGATGAGATTGCCGTTGAGGTAGACTGGAACTGTGAAGTCACCCTCAACATCACCGGTGTTCTGGATTTCTGCTTCAACCTCGACGGTGGCTGATCCCACGGCACTGGATGGTGTCACATTGATGAACCCTATTTCAAGTGTGGCCGGTTTCAGTGCATTGACGTTTGCAGCCGGTAGCGTGTCAACGGTAACGGTATGGTTGCCCCGCTGTGTTATGGGGTATCTGAATGTTACGGTGGTCTCTCCACCGGCAGCCACGTTCACGGTCCTTGATGCAACAGGTACCCCGTCTATGTAAAGCCTTGCGGTGTAGTTACCTGGAACGTCACCAACATTGGAGATCCTTGCAGATGCCTCAATGGTCAGGGGAAGAACCCCCTCGTGTGGTGAAACCAGCAGGTTGTCCACTACGAATGTGGCAGGCCTCAGGACCCTCACAGTCACAGGTGCAAGGTCATTAACCGTGACATCATGGATTCCAGGATCACTGAGCTCCACCCTGAAGAGTACCGTGGAGGCACCGGGTCCGGTAAGCTGCACGGTCTTATTCTGAACATTCACTCCGTCTATGTAGAGCCTTGCGGTGTAGTTGCCGCTTCCAGTCTCAGCAGTGCTGATTCTTGCTGTAACGTTGAATATGAGTGGTGAAACACCTGAAGCTGGAGTTACGTTGAGGTTTGAGACTAATGGTTCATTGAGTACCCTCACGGTTATGGGTGCAAGTGCCCCTATGCTGGCAAGGTAGGTTCCTGGAGCATTAAGGGTGTGGTTGAACCTGACCTGAGATGTTCCGCCTGCAGGAACTGTCACCGTTCTTGTATCAACAGCTGCACCATTTATGTAGAG
The DNA here is from genome assembly GCF_026692625.1 of Methanothermobacter sp. DP. NCBI lineage: Archaea > Methanobacteriati > Methanobacteriota > Methanobacteria > Methanobacteriales > Methanobacteriaceae > Methanothermobacter > Methanothermobacter sp. DP. The sequence goes on from NZ_CP113501.1 coordinate 1,571,964, forward strand.
GGTTGCGGTGTACTCTCCATCAACTTCCCCTGTATTTCTGAGTTTAGCGGATGCTGCAAGGTCAAGGGGACTGAATCCTGATGTTGGGGTGACGGTTAAATCTGAGGCGGTTATATTTGCCGGTTTAAGGACCCTGACATTCCCTGTGAATCCATTGATTCCAACACTGTAGTTCCCGGGTAAGAGTGTTGTTTTCATTGATATTTCCTTTGTTTCACCAGGGTTTAGGCTGACCGTGTTCTCCTGTACGGTCTGGTTGTTGATGTGGAGCCTTGCTGTGAACCCTATGACCATATCATAGGGGTTTGTCACGTTTAGGAGTGCTGTGACATTCAGTGTACCCACGCCGGTTCCAGGGGTAACCGCGAAGCCCCCGAAAACGGGGTCAGGGTCAAGCACCCTGATTTTAACCTCTTCACCGGAGTTAACACGGAGATTGTACTCCCCGGGAACAATGATCTGGTTCTTAATTGAAACCTTAACACTTGACCTTCCAGGGACGGTAACCGTCCGGCTGTCCCATGCAACACCGTCAAGGTAGACGGTGACGGTGAAATCCCCTGGAAGGTCTCCCTGGTTCCTGACTGTGGCGTTCACAGTGACATTGAGGGGTGACTTACCCTCCAGTGGCGTTACTGTTACATTGGTGAGAGTGAAGCTGGCTGCACTGAGGGCCCTGACTGTGCCTGAAGTGGCGTTATTGAGTGCTATGGTGTAAATTCCACTTTCGGGGAGTGTTATCATGGCAGAGAACGGTACCGTGCTTCCTGCGGGAACATCAAATGTCTGTTCATGGACATCCACTCCATTGACATAGATTATGGCTGTGTAACTCCTTGTCTTTGAGTCTATGTTGGTGATATTCGCGGTGACCATGACATTCAGTGGTGCAAGACCACTTTCAGGTGTCAGCCTGAAACCGTCCACAAGGAACTTTTCACCCTCCATCACATTGACGGTGAGGGGTTCAAGGTCATTGATGGTTATTTCATGCACACCGGCGGCAAGGGTGCTGTTGAAGGATACCCTGACCCTTGATTTTGCATCAACAGTCACACTCTTGCTATCAACGAGAATCCCATCGACGTAGAGGCCAGCGGTGTATGTGTCAGGCAGATCACCGTAGTTCACAATATCAGCAGTCACGTTAACCCTGAGGGGTTCTGTGCCGGCACGCGGTAGTACTGTGAGATTTTCAGGGATTATGAGCGGGCCGCTGAATGCCCTCACAGTGAATGGCTGGAAGTTGTTCACGGTAACAGAATATGTTCTGCTGTTCCTGAGAAGGTATTCGAAGCTAAAGTCCCTTGTTGCTTTTGAGGCCACCTCTATCCACTGCCATAAGACCTCGTATCCGTTAACGTAGAGCCCGAGGCGGTACCATCCGCTGGCATCCCCGTAGTTGGTGATTTTACCGTTAACTGTAATTGATAGGGGTGCTGTTCCATTCACCGGTGTTACACTGAGGTTACTTATGAAGAAGGGTGTGAACCTTGTTAGGAAACCATCTGATAGTCCTGTGAGTTTCATTTTGATGGCATCTGATGTCACAGGGAAATTGTTTGACCAGGTCTTCCCGGCAACATAGACGTTCTGGTAGGGGTCAACAGCAACAGCATAGCCATGATCTGCTTCGATCCCACCGAGATAGGAACTGTAGAGGACGCTTCGTGGGATGCTGAATTTTGTGATGAAGGCATCCACACCGTTCAGTGACCTGTCAAATGCTCCCTCTGTGAGGGGGAAGTCAGATGAGGATGTTGTACCTGTCAGGTAGAGGTTCCCATACTTGTCTGCTGTGATTCCATATATTGCGTCATCACCGCTTCCACCGAAGTAGGTTGAGTATGTTACGTCCTCTCCATCGAATGCCACGACGAATCCATCAGAAAGGCCCTTCTTTGTCCTCTGGTATGCAGTCACCGGGGTTACGGGGAAGTCCGTGGAGTTGGTTTTACCTGCAATGTAGATAAGGCCACCGTAGGAGGTAATGGCGTGGCACATGTCCTGTCCTGAGCCTCCAAGGTAGGTTGAGTAGTCAAAGCTCATCTGTGGGGTGAATCTTGATATGAAGATATCATTCGTACCCCTCTTATACTGTGAAACCGCATCGAAGGTTACCGGAAAATCATCAGAGTAGGTGTACCCTGCAATGTAGATGTTCCCGTTGTTGTCAAGGGCAAGTCCCTGGCAGTAGTCGTCCCAGGACCCTCCAAGGTAGCTAAGGTACGTAACGGTGAGGTTCCGGTCAAGTTTGGCGATGAATGCATCATAACCACCCTTATTGATTTTCTGGTAGGCGTCATCTGTCGCCTGAAGGTCCTCTGAGATGGTGTATCCGCTCACATAGAGGGTCCCCGACCCGTCCATTGCAATCCCCTTTGCAACGTCATACTTGGATCCACCAATGTGTCTGATCATTTCGATTTTTCCAAGGGGGTCTATCCGTGCCACGAATGCATCCTTAGCCTCAACGCCTGCACTACTTATTTCGCCTGCAACATAGGCGTATCCATCTGCATCTGCGATTATCCTGTGTCCCCAGTCGTCTCCAGCTCCGCCGAAGGTCGTGTAGTATATGATCTTTCTTAATGTGTTGAATCTGGCCACGAAGACGTCCTTGGATCCATTGACGTGCGTTGAACCGGTTACATAGATATAGCCTGATTCATCAACGTAAACGTCACGGGCCTCATCAACCACATCACCACCGAGGTAGGTTGAGTAGTCCACGGTGTAATTTGATTCAGCAAAGGCTGAGCCCTGAAGGACGAGCATGAGAAGGAGCCCGCAGATCAGAGCAGAAAACTTTTTATATGGATCAATGATTATCACCTCCCGAAAACATTACAGTTTATATTCTACTTACAATGAATATAGTTTACTATTTAATTTTAAAACTGAAAAAAGAGATCTATAATGAAATATATTTATTTAGAACTGTTAGAATCTATTAAACATTGAAATATAAGTTTAAAGCGCGAATTTTTGTTAAAAGAATACTCATGTATATTATATGCTTATTATCATGATAAAAGCGAACTTATTTGATTTTTTCAAGAATTTAAGTCATCTTATCAGCTATTAAATAACTTTCTGACTGAAATCTGAATAAAATAGAGTTAGGGCGCGCTCTGACTTACTGGAGTACTCTGGTCTCAATGGATAGGTGTTTGAACTGTGGTGGGGGTACGGTTATCTGTGATCAGTAAGCGCAGAAAAGTTGCGGCCATTCTACACCAATATCAGTGTAGTGTCTGTCCATTATAGCTAATTTTAAAAGATTCGGTTGGTAGAAGGTTCAATATCAGAAGAAAGCTATTATTAGAATACAACAATGACTGACATGTAACTGAATTCAGAGACCGCCACTTCCCTGAGCTTCAGTTTAACAACCCTTTCATCGGGATAGCTGAGCCTTTCACAGACAGCAGCACACCTTTCTGGATCCACACCATTTTCAATAAGAAACCGGGCGGTCTCAGAGGGAGTCCTTGATGGGAGAATTATTGTTGGCCTCCCGTTATCAATTATATCCACTATATTCTCCTCACTGCGGCCGTGAAATGTGACTATGTCAGCTTCATCCCAGGGGATAAGGAGCCTTGCAGCGCAGAGCTGGACGGAACTCACACCGGGAATAACTTGGACTTCAACATCAAGCTTCTTTTCTGATATTATCCTCTTAATTGGTTTCAGAACACCTGAAAACCCGGGGTCACCTGTTGAGAGCACCGAAACCTTACCTGAAACTGCAAGATCGGCTGCCATTTCAAGCTTTTCATCCATATCCCCAGCACCCAGCACGACAGCTTCATTCACATCAGGAAACAGTTCAAGGGCCCTTTTACTCCCAAATACAGTCTCAGAATTCCCCACAGCGGTAGCCGCGGCAGGTGTGATGTAATCAGATGAACCGGGACCTATCCCCACTATATAGAGCACCATGACTATCCACAACCAGCGCATTCAGTTCAACTGGATCTTATTCAGGACCAACATATATAATTGTTCCATGACCATTTATTAATGTGGTAACAATGATTCAGATTGCAGTCACAGGAAAACCCAACGTTGGAAAATCATCCTTCTTCAATGCAGCCACACTCTCCGAGGCAGAGGTGGCATCATACCCATTCACCACAATCGACGCCAATCATGCAGTTGCCTATGCATCCTGCAGGTGCCCCTGCCAGGAGCTTGGAGTTCAGTGCAACCCCAAAAACTCACGATGCATTGATGGCACCAGACTGATCCCGGTGGAACTCATCGATGTGGCGGGTCTTGTCCCGGGGGCCCATGAGGGCAGGGGCCTTGGAAATAAGTTCCTGGATGATCTCAGACAGGCCAGGGCATTCCTGCATGTAATAGACGCATCAGGTTCAACAGACGAGGAGGGAAGGCCTGTTGAGCCAGGGAGCCATGACCCTCTGGAGGATGTGCAGTTCCTTGAGGAAGAAATAACCATGTGGCTCTACGGCATCCTTGAGAAGAACTGGGACCGACTTTTAAGGAAGGCAGCATCAGAGAAGCTTGATATGAATCGTATAATCCATGAACAGCTCTCAGGTACAGGGATAACTCCTGAGGATATCATTGAGGCATCAAGGAAGGTGGAGGCAGATATCTACTCATGGGGTAAGGATGAACTCCTGGAATTTCTCGATGAGCTCCTCAGGATAGCGAAGCCAATGCTGATAGTTGCAAACAAGGCCGATATTCCCGTGGCGCGGAAAAACATTGAACGCCTCATGGATTCTTACCCCCATGTGGTGCCGGCATCTGCAGAGGCTGAACTTGCCCTTAGGAGGGCAGCAGAGGCCGGACTTATTAATTACACTCCAGGTGCAGGGGAATTTGAGATCATCGATGCATCAGGTCTCACCGACAGGCAGAGGGCGGCCCTTGATTATATCCGTGAAAACGTCCTCGAGGTCTATGGAAGCACCGGTGTTCAGGAGGCAATCAACCGGGCGGTATTTGATCTCCTGGACATGATAGTTGTCTTCCCTGTTGAGGATGAACACCACTTCACGGATCAGAGGGGCAACGTTCTCCCTGATGCACTCCTGGTGCCCCGTGGTTCAGGTCCTAGGGACCTCGCCTACCTGATACACACCGAGATAGGGGATTCCTTCATGCACGCGGTGGATGCAAGGAAGGGGATGAGGGTTGCTGCGGACCATGAACTTGAGGATGGTGACATAATAAGCATAATATGCAGCAGATAGTATTACATAAAGTTAATAACATGGGTGGTTAGTTTCAAGTGTAAGTGGTGTGGTATTTACTGCCATGAATAGTATGCTGCAGGAAATCATGGTATTACTGAAAGTTATTAAATTGAGTGGTCAGTTTCAAGTGTAATTGATGGTGAGGACGATGGGGGGTATACACGAGCTTCATGAGGAAGAGGTTTTCAGGAGACTTGAGACGTCACCCTCTGGCCTTGACCCCCCGGAGGCTGAAAGACGCCTTAAGGAATATGGCCCCAACGAACTTGAGGAGGTCAGGGGTAAACCACACATACTTCTCTTTCTCTCCAACCTTTACAATGTCCTGGCCATCCTTCTATGGGTATCAGCTGCCCTGTCACTCATCACAGGCAACACCCAGCTTGCAGCTGCGATTGTACTTGTAATAATCATAAACGCGGTCTTCAGTTTCTGGCAGGAATATGAGGCCGAGAAGGCTGCAGAGGCCCTAAGGGATATTCTGCCGGTTATGGTTAAGGTTCTGAGGGGTTCAGATGAAACTGTGATCCCGGCGGCTGAGGTGGTCCCCGGTGACCTCATCCTTCTGGAGGAGGGTGACACGGTCCCTGCAGATGCAAGGCTTGTTGAATCCAGCCAGCTTAAGATTGACGCATCCACCCTCACAGGCGAATCAAAGCCTGTCAGAAAGGTATCCCATCCAGTTGAAAAATTCGATAATTACATAGACATCGATAACATCGTATTTGCAGGTACACAGGTGGTATCAGGGACAGGAAGGGCCATAGTATTTGCAACAGGAGGGGATACAGAATTCAGCAGGATAGCATCCCTGACACAGGAGGTAAGGGAGGAGCCAAGTCCACTCCAGAGGCAGATATCCCGGGCTGCCAGTATCATAAGCATTCTCGCAGTTTCAATGGGCATCGTTCTTTTTGCAGTCAACCTCTACATTGTTAAACTCCCCCTCGAGACTGCGCTGATCTTTGCAATAGGGCTCATGGTTGCAAATGTACCTGAAGGTCTTCTACCAAGCGTAACCCTGGCGCTTGCAGCATCAGCAAGGAAGATGGCTAGGGAGAACGCCCTTGTGAAGAGACTCTCCAGTGTAGAGACCCTGGGATCCACAACAATAATCTGCACAGATAAGACAGGGACCCTGACAAGGGGTGAGATGACAGTAAGGAAGATCTGGATACCCTACAGGGTCGTTGAGGTCACAGGTTCAGGCTACACTCCAGAGGGGGAATTTCTCTGCAATGGAAAACCCGTAACCCACCGGGAGGTAAGGGAGATAAGGCTCCTCATGAGGGCGGCGTCATTCTGCAACGATGCAAAACTTGTTAGAGACGAAAAGGGCTGGCACGTGATTGGGGACACAACAGAGGGCGCACTCCTCGTGGCCGCAGAGAAGATAGGCTTTGACCTTGAGGGTGAACTTGAAAGGATGCCCAGGGTAATGGAGCTCCCCTTTGATTCAAAGCGAAAGTCGATGACCTCCATCCATCAAAAATCAGGTAAAAGGGTGGCCTACGTCAAGGGGGCCCCGAAAAAGATAATAGATTTATCAGAGAGGATATCAGTGGATGGGAGACCCAGACCACTGGACGATGATGAAAAAAGGAAGATCATAGAGATACATGACAGAATGGCCTCTGAGGGTCTCAGGGTACTTGCATTCGCTTACAGGGAACTCCCGGAGGATCTTGAGGATTACACGCCAGAGAATGTTGAAAGGGAACTGACACTGGTTGGAATGGCTGCAATGCATGACCCGCCCAGGGAGGGTGTGAAGGAGGCTGTGAGGCAGTGCAGAACTGCAGGTATAAGGATAATAATGATAACCGGGGATTATGGGTTAACAGCAGCAGCCATAGCAAGGGAGCTTGGAATCATAGAGGGCGACAGTTACAGGGTGATAAAGGGAAGGGAACTTGATGAAATGGAAGACCCTGAACTTTTAAGGATACTTTCTGAGGAGGAGAACATAATATTTGCCCGGGCAGTCCCTGAACACAAGATGAGGATAGCATCGGTCCTTGAGGGCGCCGAGGAGATAGTTGCAATGACAGGGGATGGGGTAAACGACGCCCCTGCCCTCAGAAAGGCGGATATTGGCGTTGCAATGGGTAGCGGCACCGACGTTGCAAAGGAGGCCGCTGACATAGTACTCGCCGATGACAACTTTGCAAGCATTGTAACTGCGGTGAGGGAGGGCAGAACGGTATATGAGAACATAAGGAAATTCATAACCTACATATTTTCACATGAAACCGCGGAGATAGTCCCGTTTGTCCTTATGGTGCTCTTTGGAATACCCCTACCCATAACAATAATGCAGATACTTGCAATAGACCTCGGTACCGATACACTACCTGCCCTTGCCCTGGGAAGATCCCCACCTGAATCTGATGTGATGCAGAGGCCACCAAGACCGGTTAGGGAGAGACTACTTAACCTTGAGGTCCTCCTCAGGGGGTACCTGTTCACTGGATCCATCGAGGCATTCCTTGTGATGATGGCATACTTCCTTGTGCTCTCAGGAGGGGGATGGGTGCCAGGCCAGAGCCTCCCAGCAGATGACCCCCTCTACATGAGGGCCACAACTGTGGTCTTTGCGGGTATAGTGATGGCCCAGATGGGCAATCTCCTCTCATCACAGACCACCCGCTCCTCAGCACTGAAGGTGGGGCTTCTGAGGAACAGGTGGATACCCGCTGGCATGATATTTGCGGTCATTGTGATGCTGATGGTCATATACCTGCCCCCACTGCAGCCGGTTTTCGGGACACAGCCACTGAAACCGGTTGAATGGCTGATGATAATCCTCTTTGCGCCACTGGTTTTTCTTACAGATGAGGCAAGGAAGTTAATTCAGAGGAGGTTTGGTTGATCAGACATTTTCTCAGAGATGAGACTGGGAACTTAATCATAATCTGGCCTATCCGGACTCTTTCAGAAATTTTTTAATAATGCAAATTAGAAACGTATTGCAGAGGAGGTGCCTGAATGAGATGGATTGCACTTATGCTTTTGATGGTATTTCTTGCCGGCGCCCTTGAAGCATGCGCTGCACACGACTCAGATTCCATGAAACCCACAATCAAGAGGGGTGGATTCAGCGGATTTAAGGGTTCATCAAAGAAACTCAAAACCGATCTTGACGATGATGACGATGATGGGGGCTCCGGTGGCTGGTGGCTGCTTGCAGCTATTGTGATTGTTCTGATTGTTGTGGTGGTTCTGGCATACATATTCTTCACAAGGCGTGGAACCCCATAAGGGGCAGGGTAATGTAAATGGTGCTCATAGTTGAGATAATAAGGAAACACCTCCCACGGGTTATGAGGGTCCCGGCTGCGCGGATATTCCTTCTTGCAGCAGCTGTCATCGCCTACGGAACCCTAGGTTTCCACTTCATTGAGGGCGAATCATGGACGGTCTCATTCTACTGGACCTTTGTAACCATAGGGACCGTGGGTTATGGGGACTACAGCCCATCAACACCACTGGGGATGTACTTCACCGTGACCCTCATAGTCCTGGGTATAGGGACATTTGCCATTGCAGTTGAGACACTCCTTGAATTCCTGATAAAGAGACAGCAGATGAGGCTTATGGGGCTGATAGACGTGGTTAAATCAAAACATGTGGTTATATGCGGTGGAGTGAGAGCACACTCGAGTGCCTGAGGGAACTCGGCGGAAGCGAGGTCTTTGTGCTCGCTGAGGATGAGGGTGTCAGGAAGACGGTCATCAAGAATGGTGCCAACTTTGTGCATGGGGACCCAACAAGGATATCCGACCTTGAAAAGGCCAATGTGAAGGGTGCACGGGCGGTTATAGTGGACATGGGGTCTGATTCAGAGACCATACACTGCATACTGGGGATAAGGAAAATCGACTCCACTGTTAGGATAATAGCCGAGGCCGAACGCTATGAGAACATCGAGCAGATACGGATGGCCGGTGCCGACCAGGTAATCTCTCCATTTGTTATATCGGGCAGGCTCATGTCAAAGAGCATCGACGATGGCTATGAGGCAATGTTTGTACAGGATGTACTTGCAGAGGGATCCACAAGGAGGATGGTTGAGGTCCCGGTGCCCCCTGAAAGCCCCATTGAGGGCATTTCGGTCCTTGAAGCGGACATCCATGAGAGGACAGGTGTGATAGTAATTGGTGTGGGACGGGGCGATGAACTCATAATAGACCCGCCCAGGGATTACGTATTCCAGAAGGGCGATATAATCCTGGGGATAGGGAAAACCCATGAGATAGATCGCCTGATGGAATACATCGGGTCATAATCACTGGAATTATGGCCATATAACAGGGATCCGCCTCAGGGGCTCAACACGCACAGAATCGTCAAGAACTGTGCGGAAGGAATATGCTATCACATTCACACTTTTAACATGGGCTTCTTTCAGTGCATATGAAAATTCAGGGTCCATTTCAATATTTGGTGAGAAATAACGTGCATTTTCACCAAAAACCAGAAAAAGGACGCTGCTTTTATAGCCCATGGGGAGCGCAGATGCAAGCTCCTCAACATGCCTCCTTCCCCTCACTGTGGGGGCATCAGGGAAGAGTGCCATCTCACCATTTACAAGGGTACACCCCTTAACCTCAACAAGCATTTCTTCAGTTTCTGATGCGAGAAGGAAGTCAATTCTGCTTTTTCCGAATTTGTACTCCCTTTTTTTCACCCTGAAACCACGGAATTCGTCAACAAGGCCTGATTGTATAAGGCTGGCTGCGATGTCACTGTGGAAACCGGAATTCACAAGGACCCACTCATCCCCCCTTCTGAGTGCTATGACATCAAATTCGGTTTTCCTTTCTTTTCCAGTGGCTTTTCTAACGATAACATCATTTCCAGGTATAAGAAGTTCCCTGAGTCTACCTGGATCCTTAAGGTGGGCCAGCCTTCTCTCACCACCCACATCAACAATCATGGTGAACCTGTTGGGTCTTTCAAGGTATCTTCCCATAATGGGATTATCTATGATCATGGTAACCATCCTTATATACTAATTTGACTTAAATGAATATCAATCAGTCCATGGATATGAACTGTGGGGTGTGAGAACCCGGTGTGTTGATGGATATCAATCAGTCCATGGATATGAACTGTGGGGTGTGAGAACCCGGTGTGTTGATGGATATCAATCAGTCCATGGATATGAACTGTGGGGTGTGAGAACCCGGTGTGTTGATGGATATCAATCAGTCCATATGAACTATGAGGTGAGAGAATTTGCATCCAAGACCCAGCCCAATAGCAGCATCACTCTACACACTCAGAGACCTCGATGCTGACGTTATAATCCTCCACGGCCCACATGGGTGCTGCTTCAGAACAGGAAGGCTCCTTGAAACCGACGGGGTCAGGGTGCTGACCACTGCAATGTCAGAACAGGACTTCATATTCGGGGCCTCTGATAAACTGGCAGAGACACTCAGAAAGGCCCATGAGATGTTTTCACCTGAACTTGTGGGTGTTGTTGGAACCTGCGCCAGTATGATAATAGGCGAGGACCTCCGGGAGGCGGTCCAGAGGGCCGATATACCTGCAAGGGTCCTGACGGTTGAATCCCATGGGGGATTCGGTGAGGGTGACAACACCGAGGGGGCCATAATAGTCCTTGAGGCGGCTGCAGAGCAGGGAATAATCCCCCATGAGGAGGCCGAAAGGCAGATAGAGATGCTCAAACTTGCAACCGAGATTGAGAAGACAAGGGGAATGGCACAGGGCGAGTACATACGCCCATCCTATGGTGATGATAAGGATGAGGTGGCATTAAGGGTTATTGAGGCCATAAAAGACGGTGAAAGAGTTGCATTTGTGCTTAACGCCAAGAAGGAGACATCATACCTCTTCGCAGATCCCCTGACACTTCCATTTCACTCAGTAAACCCTGATAACCCTCCTCTTATAATTGCGAATCTTGACAGGAACACTGGTCTTCCAAGGATACGCAGACATGCAGCTAATATACTTGAAGGAATAGAGGATGCAGGCAATCATGTTGATTACATAACAGGGGGCCTCGACGAATACCCGGTAACAGGTGAAAGGGCAGCGGAGATACTGAGGGATGAGAAGATAGAATTCGCAGTAGTATCAGGTGTTCCCCATGCCCTGCCGGTTGAGGAACTGGAACTGGAATCAGTCGCCGTTACAGACGGGCCGAGGCTCGTGGAACCACTAAGAAAGCTAGGATACACCCATGTGGTGGCTGAACTGGATGCACATGCAAGGACCCTGGGACAGAGCACCACCGTCACATCAGACTTTGGAGATGCCCTGAGGCGAAACATTGAGAAGGTGATTTAATTGGCTGAAACCGTTGGAATGATACTCTGCGGAGGATTTGGAAAGAGACTAAGACCCCTAACCGAGAAGATACCCAAACCACTCATAGAAATAAAAGAGGGCTACACAATCCTGGATAAACAGCTCTTTGACCTTAAAAATGCAGGTATAAAGAAGACGTACCTCCTCACAGGGTTCCTTGGAGATAAGATAGAGGAGAGGTATGGTGATGAGTACAAGGGCCTTAAACTGGAATATGTGAGGGAGGAGAAACCCCTGGGAACACTCAACGCAATAAGGCTGGGTATGGAGGCCATCGATGGAGATAGACAGTGCATAATACGTAACGGGGATGTGGTGGCGGACCTGAACATAAGGAAGATGATACACCTTGGGGAGATGTCCGATTACCCCCTCACCATCTTCATAACCAAGATGCAGTCACCCTACGGTATAGTGGAACTCAGTGGGGACAAGATAATCAGCTTCAGGGAAAAACCCCTCCTTGACTATTACATAAATGCAGGCGTGTACTTCTCCAAGGGGCAGCTGGACTTCGGGGACTTCGAGTCAGGTGATATTGAGAAAACACTCTTCCCGCTCATGGCAAGTGAAAACAAACTCGGCTACTACCGGGAGGACGGCCTCTTCTGGATGGCAATAGACACATCCAAGGAGCTGGAGGAGATACGCAAGGAGTACCGCAACAGGGAGGACAAGCCCTGGGGCTATGAGAAGGTACTCATAAACACGGAGAAGTACCTCACAAAGGAGTTATTCATAAGGGAGGGCTACAGGACATCCTTCCACTACCATGAGAAGAAGGATGAGACCATGTACATAATATCTGGCTCAGGGTACATCGAATTCCAGGACAGGAAGGAGTACTTCAGCAAGAACGACACCATCAGAATTGAGCCCGGTGAGAGGCACTCCATTGTGGCAATGGAGAACACGGTACTCCATGAGGTATCAACGCCGCACCTTGATGACACCGTCAGGGTGAAGGATTACTATACCAGGTGATCCATTGATAGCCATCATAGATTATGGGAGCGGGAACCTCCGGAGCATATCCAACGCCTTCAGGAAGATAGGTGCCCATGTTCAGGTAACATCAAGTCCGGAATCCCTCAATGACTCAGATGCCCTTGTGCTTCCAGGGGTGGGGGCCTTTGGAAGTGCAATGGATAAACTTGAGAATTTAAGGGACCCAATAATCAGGAACATAGAGGATGGTAAACCCTTCCTGGGCATATGCCTGGGACTCCAGGTCCTCCTATCTGAAAGTCAGGAATCACCGGGTGTCAGGGGACTTGATGTGATACCCGGCAGGGTGGTGAGGATACCCCCCGGAAACAAGGTCCCCCATATGGGATGGAACCAGCTGGTTTCCAGGAGGGACTCCCCACTCCTTGAGGGGGTGGAGGATGAGTACTTCTACTTCGTCCACTCATACCATGCAGAACCGGCAGAGGACGTCGTGGCGGCAACAACCGAGTATGGTATTGAGATGACAGCGGCCATTGAGGCAGATAACGTATATGCAACCCAGTTCCACCCTGAAAAGAGCGGTGAGGCGGGGCTGGATATCCTGAGAAACTTCAGGGAAATAATCAGGGGGTAAATTTTAATGGACATAGAGGGATTTGTAAGGCGCAACATAGACCAGATGGACGAGGAATCCCTGCGAAGCATCCTGGCGGATCGTATACGGGAATTCAAGGATATCGACACCGAGAGGTCTCTGAGGATGGCCGATGCGGTGATATATGAGGTGAGAAATACACTTGGGACGGATGGCCTGGACGATGGATTGAGGGAGATAATATCGTATCCCCTCGCCGGTGTTGGAATGGGCGAGATGGGTGTGGGATCCCGTGGGGAGGGGGACTTCTTTGTCCACAGGAAAATCGCTGATATAGTATCAAGCACAGAAACCGGGGCATTCATAAATCCCGAGGCCCAGGATGATGGCGGTGTTGTAAGGACAGAAACAGGTAAGGGGGAGGTCTACATAACAACCGCCGTTGATGGCATCCACTCCAGGCTCAGCGAGTACCCCTTCCTGGGGGGCTTCCATGTTACAAGGGCCGCCCTCAGGGATGTCTGCGTCATGGGATCCAGGCCAGTTGCACTCATAAGTGACCTCCACCTTGCAGATGATGGGGATGTTGGCAAACTCTTTGACTTCACAGCAGGTGTCGCGGCGGTCTCCGAACTGGTTGATGTACCCGTGGTTGCAGGAAGCACACTGAGGGTCGGTGGCGACATGGTCCTCGGTGACAGGCTCGTGAGTGCGGTGGGCGCCATTGGGGTTTCAGGGACACCCCCAACGGCCAGGAAGAGGGCCGAGCCAGGTGACGTTATACTCCTCACAGAGGGCTCAGGAGGGGGCACCATCACAACAGCAGCCATTTACCATGGACTCTTTGATGTTGTATGGGAGACACTTGATGTGAACTTCATAAGGGCATCAGGGGCCATAATGGAGGCAGGGCTCCTTGAGGTGATCCATGCAATGACCGACGTCACAAATGGCGGGCTCAGGGGCGATGCCCATGAGATATCATCAACCACCGGCGTGGGCCTTGAATTCGATGCCGAGGCTGTGAGGTCAATGGTAAACCCAAGGGTACTTGAAATGCTTGAGGCTCTTGAAATTGACCCCCTCGGGGTTTCAATTGACTCCCTCATGATAATAGCACCTGAGGATGCCTCCAGGGATATCATAAGGGCAGTTGAAGGTGCAGGTGTCCCCATAGCCGAGGTGGGGAGGGTCACCGATTCCGGTATTCCACTCCTCATAGGGGATGGTGAGATGAAGGAGCTCAGACCCCTCTTCCGTGAGGCCGCCTACACACAGATAAAGAAGATGGTTGGTGACGAAACACCCCAGGACTTTGATGAGATGAAGAGGAAGGTTGAGGAGGCCGCAAGGAGGGCCATAGAGAAGAAGGACATGGTCGTTAAACTCATAGGGAAGTGAATGGTGTCCATATGGATGATGGGGGCTACATATCAACCCTGGACGCGGTCCTTGGACTTGCAGTGGTCTTCATACTGACGGCATCAGTTCTCAACACCGGCACAGCTCCCTTTGATGATTCCTCGGAAGCTTCAGATGTCCTTGATGCAATGGCATCCTACCCTGCAGATAAACCGCTGCTTGAGGAACTTGCAGAGTCCCCCAATGCTACAGCTGCATCAGGGTTCCTCAACGGGACCCTTGAGGGGATGAACTACAATCTGACCATGGATAACGGTTCAGGAGAGGTTACAGTTGCCTCCCGCGGTTCAATGGGGGATGCAGAAAACATAGATACCGCTGTGGCCTGCAGGGGCACTGTGATCTTCAGGCTTTATGTGTGGAGATGACTGCTGGCATGGAAAAATATTAATAGTTGATTGCCCAATCTTTTATTGATCTCATTTTGCCCTGATAGTGTAGCGGATATCACGTAGGACTGCGGATCCTATTACCCGGGTTCAAGTCCCGGTCAGGGCATCCATTTTCAGTTTTGAAGGGATTTAGGGGCCTTCAGATATTTTTCATCATGTCATGATGGTCCACTGACACTTTAACTGCAGTATGGCTTCCCCATGATTCAGCATCATGAACACATTAAAACTTTATCCCATGCACTCCAATCTAATAACTGGAGGTGTGCTTGTCATGGGGAACTACTTCAACCCTGAAATAGAGACCATGGAACGGGAGGACCTGGATGCCCTCGTGGAGGAGAGGATAAGGTATACCGTGAACTATGCCTACGAGAACTCCCCATTCTACAGTAAATGGTTCAGGAAAAACGGTATCAGGCCTTCAGATATAAGGAGCCATGAGGACCTCAGGGAACTCCCGATAATAACTGGTGAAACCGTTAGGGAAAATCAGCCCCCTGAAAGGGATGACTTCGAATTCAGATGCGCCCCATGGGAGGATATATACACCATACATGAGACCAGCGGTACCAGTGGAAGGCCGAAGTCATTTTTCCTCACATGGGGGGACTGGCAGAGGTACGCAGAGAAGTACGCAAGGTCATTCGTATCCCAGGGATTTGAGAGGGGTGACCGGGTGGTTGTATGTGCCTCCTACGGCATGAATGTGGGTGCAAATACCATGACCCTCGCAGCACAGAAGATAGGGATGACCATAATCCCTGAGGGCAAATGCACATTTCCTGTGAGGATAATAGAGAGCTACCGTCCCACAGGTATAGTTGCAAGCATATTCAAACTGCTGAGGCTTGCGAGGCGCATGAAGGAACAGGGCCTTGACCCCAGGGAGTCAAGTATAAGGAGACTGGTTGCAGGCGGCGAAAGTTTCGCACCCGAATCAAGGGAGTACGTGGAGGAATTATGGGGCGTTGAAGTCTACAACACCTATGGAAGCACCGAGGGGACAATGTGTGGAGAATGCCACATCAAGGAGGGCCTGCATGTCCCTGAGGACCTGGTGCACCTTGACGTCTATGATCCAGCCATGAGGGACTTTGTTGATGATGGGGAGTGCGGCAGAATAGTTCTCACAACACTCCTGCCCGTCGGTGAGAAAACTGGGACCCTCCTCCTCAACTATGACACCGAGGACACCACGGTTGTAATCTCGAGGGATAGGTGCAAATGTGGAAGGACCCATATGAGGATAATGAACCCTGAAAGGGAGGCCGAGACCTTCTGGGTTGCAGGACACCCCTTCAACAGGGTCGATGTTGAGGCCGCGGTGTTCCAGAGGGAAAATATGGATTATCTAACAGGTGAATACGAGGCCTTCCTCTATGGCGATGAGGATGAGGGGCCAATAACAATGAGGGTGTCACTGGAGTGTGAGGACCCTGAAAACTGTGCCATGGATATAGTAAGGGAGAACTTTATAAGGGCCTTCTTCAAATATAAGAGAGAACTCTACGAGGCATATACAGAGGGCCTTTTTGAGATACTGTTCAACTTCACAGGGCCCGGGGAGCTTGAATTCTACAGGGTCAAGGGAAGACCAAAACGCATAGTTGATAGAAGATAACGCTGGATAGAAGTCAATTTCAGCCTAGGCTTTGGGGTACAATCATGCTTAACGCAGAAACCTACGTCACATCAACAGAGGGGATCGGTGGAAGGATCCGGGTGCATAACAGGGACTTCCAGGTTGAGGAATTACCTCTCATGGAGCCAAGCGGAAGCGGACCCAACACCTGGATATGGATGGAGAAGGAGGACAGGACAACCCTGGACGTCCTTCTGGACATTGCAAGGGAACTCCACCTGGACAGGAGGAGAATGGGGTTCGCAGGGATGAAGGACAGGAACGCGGTCACCAGGCAGTGGATATGCGTCAGCAACACAGACCCCGGGGATGTTAAGAGAATAGAGGATAGAATAAGGAATGTCAGGTTCCTGAAGGTCACATCCAATGAAAAAAAGCTCAGGATGGGCCAGCTAAGGGGTAACAGATTCAGGATTCTCATAAGGGGCCCTGAAGCTGATGACCCCCTTGAGAAGACCCGGGAGACCCTGGCTGAGCTTCAGGAGAGGGGTGTTCCAAATTACTATGGATGGCAGCGGTTCGGAAGCCCCAGGGCAATCACACACCTGGTTGGCAGGGCACTGGTGCATGGTGATGTGAAGGGTGCGGTGGACACCTATATTGGAAACCCAATTGAGGGGGAATCCGAGCTTGTATCCCGGGCGAGACGGGCATATGATATGGGGGACCTTGAGGGTGCATATGAACTCATGCCGGCCTCCCTCAGGTATGAGAGGATGATGCTCAGGGTCCTCATCAGGGATCTCAGAAAGGGAGAAATCTCTGAAAAATCCTATATAAATGCAGTGCATGCACTCCCCAAGCCCCTCAAGAGGATGTTCGTCCATGCATACCAGTCCTACCTATTCAACAGGGTGGTCAGTGAGAGGGCGGCTCTTGGCATAAACAGCTACCTTGAGGGTGACATCATAATAGACAATGAGCAGCACATAATCCATGACCCGGATCCAGGGGAGGTGGAGGAGATGATCATCAACTTTGAGGCACACCCAACAGCTCCACTCTACGGTAGCAAGGTGCCACTGGCAGATGGAAAACCCGGTGAGATCGAGAGGAGGATACTGGAGGAGGAGGGTGTTTCACTCCCTGACTTCAACTCCATAGAGGTCCCTAAGCTTGGGAGTCACGGCATGAGGAGGGCCATAAGGTTCAGAATATGGGATGTTTCGGCCAGCAGTAACCCTGAGGGAATCAAAGTTGAGTTTTCAATACCGAAGGGATGCTATGCAACCTCTGTTTTAAGGGAGATAATGAAGAAGGACGTTGCATGAAGTGTTAGATCTTATGGAGATGGTTAATTTGGAGATCAGCTGCAGAATCATTTCAAGGGGAAGGGGAAAGGGTCCTGTGATCATTTCAGATAAGCCCCTGAGTTTCCTTGGCGGTGTTGACCCAGGGACAGGTACTGTTATTGACCCCCGGCACCCCCTGCACGGCAGAAGCATGAGCGGAAAGGTCCTTGTGATACCTGGTGGTAAGGGTTCAACGGTTGGATCCTATGTCATATTCCAGATGTCAAAGAATGGTACAGCACCAGAGGCCATAATATGCTCAAATGCAGAGCCAATAATCGCCACTGGGGCCATAATGGCAGGGATACCCATGGTTGACAGGCCAGAGGCCGATCTTTTTCAAATGCTAGAAGATTCATTGGAGGTTGAGGTGGACGCGGTTGAGGGGAAAATCAGGGTCTAGGGGTTACACCCACCATACAGGATCATGATTCAATGGCGGATCTCAGGACGCTACCTGAAGCCCCGCCGAGTATCCCGAGACTCACATCCCCTGCAAGGGCGTAGATGAGTATTGAGAGGATGGCCGCATTCATTGACCCGGTTTTAAGGTAAACAATCAGGATATTTATCAATCCCACGGCGGCCCCCATGATGGCCCCATTGAGGGCACCTCCTGGATACTCACTATCTGCAATGTAACCACATACCACTGCCGCCACGATTATTGAGAGTATACCTGTGAATGATGGAATCACAAATCTGAATACGGGTCCAAGGGCTGCCGTTAGTAATATGCCTGCAGCAACTGCCTTCCAGCTGAATCTCAATTCCATTACTGATCACCCACAGATAATTAAATTTGCAGCGATATAATAGCAATAGCAGGATGTATTCTGATGATGACTCTCCTGCTTCATCTTCAATCAATATAACACACCTATATTGTTGGGTTGGGTTCAACAGGCGGAACAACTGGTGGCTTTATGGGTTTGCCCGGTGGTTCTATGGGTTCAGGAACAGGCCCAGGAGATGTTGAATTATTTGCACTGGCATTTTTAGCTGCATCTGAGCCATTAATATTTTTTCTGACATCCTGAATATCCTGTGCAGAGTTCAGGGCGCTTCTCTGGAAGTATGACCTGTAAATCAGTATCGCCACAATTGAAATAACGATCACACCCCCAAAGAGGAGGATGTACTCGGCTGCACCCTGCCCTTCTTCATCAACAAGGAATGAGATAAGACCCATAGTATCACACCCTGTCATATATTAATAAGTTCCAATCAAAATATATAATTTTCTCGAGGTTCATATTATTATAACAGGTGTTCCAATGAGATTCGCGGTAAAGGGGGAACTTTTAGACCTTGAATCAGGGGATCATGAGAGAAGATACATTCTTGTTGAAAATGGAAGAATAGCGTCTGTTGAGAGACATGTAAAAGGCGTTGATGTGGTTGACGCCTCAGACAGATTCATTCTACCGGGCTTCATAGACCTCCATGTGCATATCATGGAGGATGGATTCAGGGTGGAGAGCAAACTTGAGGATCCCCTCTCACTCTACTTTTACAGGGCACTTGAGAACATGAGGAAAACACTCCATGCGGGTGTTACAACGGTAAGGGATGCAGGAATGGCTGATCTGGGCGTCAGAATGGCCTCTGAATCCCACCTGATCCAGTCACCCCGCATGCAGATAAGTGTCACACCCCTATCGGTGACTGGAGGACACTTTGACTTCCACACCCGCTCGGGAATGAACATTGAGCGAACATACCCCGGTCTTCCCTCGGGTATCTGTGATGGTGTTCCTGAGGTGAGGAGGAAGACCCGGGAGGTCCTCAGGGCAGGTGCAGATGTCGTGAAGGTCATGGCAACGGGGGGTGTCATGAGCAGCACCGACTCCCCATCGGATACACAGTTCACGGTTAAGGAACTTGCTGCGGTGGTGGAGGAGGCATCATTCAGAGGAAAAAGGGTGATGGTCCATGCACATGGACTCCAGGGGATAAGGAACTCCCTGAGGGCGGGTGTGCATTCTGTTGAACATGGTACATACATCGATGGAAGAACAGCAGCTGAGATGTCTGAAAGGGGTGTCTATCTTGTACCAACATTCCTTGTGACCCGCCTTAACTGCAGAAGGGCAATGCGTGGTGAACTCCCGGAATACAGCAGAAAGGACGCCATTGAAGTCGCCAGGGCCCACAGGGACAACATGGAAACAGCCCATGAAAAGGGGGTTAGGATGGTCATGGGAACCGATTCAGGGGTTATTGAACATGGAATGAATCTCATGGAACTCTCTTATCTCACAGAAATCGGAATGGAGCCGCTTGAAGCATTGAGGGCTGGAACTGTGCATGCAGCAGAGTGCATGGGTTGGAAAGACCGTATAGGAACTTTGGATAGGGGTAAGATCGCGGATATTGTTATAACCGGCGTCGATCCGGTGGATGAGATTGAAAAACTTTCAGACCCGGGGAATATTCAGTGGGTTATACGGAATGGTGTAATCTACAGGTCCCCTGACGACTGATATGTGCTTACTGTGAAGGTGTCCTGGATGAAGAGGATAACGATAAGGATAGGTGGAATGGGGTGCGCAGCATGCGCCCTCAAGATAGAGGACTCACTTAAAAAGCTTGAGGGAGTATCTGATGCCGTGGTTAACCTTGTGGAGGGCAGGGTCTCTGTTGAATATGACCCTGAAACTGTGGGGCTCCCATCAATGGAGGCCGCCATAGAAGAAGCGGGTTACAGCGTCATCAATGAACACCTGACTGTTCTCATAGGGGGTATGAGCTGTGCAATGTGTGCACAGAGGATAGAATCAGCCCTGAAGGAACTCGAGGGTGTAAGTGATGCAACGGTCAACCTTGCAGCTGAAAAGGCATACATAGCCTACAACCCATCCCTTGCATCAGCAGAGGATTTCAAAAGAACCATTGAGGACCTCGGCTATGAATTCATGGGAACCGAGGGTGATGGGGAGATTCATGAGGACCAGGGCCCAAAGTTGAGAAGAATAGCTGTGGGGTTTGGTGTTTCACTGCCACTCATGGCCATGATGTACCTTGGCATACATCCACCGGTAAATGAGGGCCTCTTCATGCTCCTGGTCTCTGTGATACCATTTGCATATGTATCAGGACCAATATTTCGGGGTGCAATGCGGTCCCTGAGATCAGGAACACTTGACATGGATGTTATGTACTCCATGGGTATAGGGGTGGCTTTCCTTTCAAGTTTACTTGGCACGGTGGGGGTTCTCCCATCAAGTTTCATGTTCTATGAGACAGCCCTGATGCTGGCATCCTTCCTCACACTTGGAAGGTACCTTGAGGCAAGGGCAAAGGGAAAGACATCAGGGGCGATAAGGAGGCTCATGGAACTCCAGCCCGACACCGCCACCATCCTAAGGGATGGAGAGGAGGTTGAGGTCAGGGCTGATGAGCTGGTTGAAGGTGACGAGGTTGTTGTGAGGCCAGGTGACAGGATACCCGCGGATGGCCGGGTTCTGGATGGAGAATCATATGTTGATGAATCCATGATCACAGGGGAACCGCTCCCTGTACTTAAAACCAGGGGATCTGAGGTTATCGCAGGGACCATAAACACCGATGGGGCGCTGAGATTCAGGGTTGAGCGAACAGGTGATGAGACATTCCTTTCCAGGATCATAGGGCTGGTTGATGAGGCCCAGGCATCAAAGCCACCGGTTCAGAGGATCGCCGACAGGGCAGTGTCCTATTTCATACCATCTGTCCTCATGGTTGCACTGGCAGCATTTCTATTCTGGTACCTTGTTGAGGGGGCCGGTCTTTTAATATCGGTCACGGTCCTGATCTCGGTACTCGTTGTGGCCTGTCCCTGCGCCCTTGGACTTGCAACACCAACTGCGGTGACTGTTGGCATAGGAAGGGGGGCTGAACTTGGAATACTCATAAAGAAGGGCGAGGCACTTGAGGTTGCAGGTAGAATATCCTGCGTACTCTTTGATAAGACAGGCACACTTACAGAGGGTAAACCCGAGGTCACAGACATCATTGGGGACGCTCTGGGGTATGCAGCTGCCCTTGAGGCCAGATCAAGGCACCCCATCGCAGTTGCGGTAACAGAGAGGGCCATGAGGGAGGGTCTGGAGATACCTGAGGTTGAGGAGTTCAGGGCCATTCCAGGAAAGGGCCTTGAGGGTAAAATCAACTCCCAACATGTGATTGCAGGTAACAGGGCCCTCATGGATGAATTCGGGGTGGAGATTCCAGCAGATGCCGAGAAATTTGAGTCAGAGGGGAAGACAGTGGTCATGGTTGCAGTTGATGGAGAATTTAGGGGGGTTATAGCGGTCTCTGACAGGATAAAACCCGGCGCAGCAGCCGCTGTAGGGGAACTTGAAAGGATGGGGATCAGAACGGCAATGATCACCGGGGATAACAGGAGGACGGCTGAGAAGGTGGCACGGGAGGTGGGAATCAGCACCGTTATCGCGGAGGTCCTGCCTGAGGATAAGGCATCAAGGGTCTCGGAGCTCAGATCACGTGGTGTGGGAGTTGCCTTTGTGGGTGATGGTATAAATGATGCCCCAGCCCTCTCAGAGGCAGATCTCGGGATTGCACTGGGAGGGGGAACAGATGTTGCAAAGGAGGCCGGTGAGGTGGTCCTTGTTGGTGATGACCCGCTTGATACCGCAGCCGCCCTTCAGCTTGCAGGTAAGGTCATCTCAAGGATAAAGCAGAACCTCTTCTGGGCCTTCGCCTACAACGTGATACTCATACCTGTGGCTGCCGGCGCCCTTTACCCTCTGGGGGTGGTGTTCAGGCCAGAGTATGCCGGCCTTGCAATGGCCCTCAGCTCAGTCACCGTGGTTTCACTTTCACTTTCACTCAGGGGGTACACCCCACCTGCAAGAAGGTTGCGGGAGCTTTAAAAGAAATTAGAGGAATACGTCCAGGGAGCTCTGCTTTGACCTGTCACTCTCAAAGAGGGAGTTCACACCGTACTCCAGTATCTCTATCCTCTGCATGAGGTAGGGGTCTATGGGGTACCTTGATGCGAGGTTCTTTGATATTTCAAGGTACTTTATAACCGAGCCCTTTGAGACAGTGAGGACGAGGTTACCACCGCACCGGCACTCCCCGCTGAGGGGTATGCGGCGGTACTTGCGGTTACACTTGGTGCACCTCACCTTCTGCCTTGAGAATGCCCTGATGTTACCCATCATATCAGGGAGGAAGTGGGACATGAGAACACCCTCAACCACAGCCCTCTGGTCCACGGCCCTTATCTTCTCTGCTAGGCTTATCTGGGATTCCACCTTCTCCTTCATGGTGGGGAGTAACTTGTAGAGGCACACCTTGGGACCTGCGTGTATGCTGGAGGTGTTATGGGAGAACATGAGTCCACTGTACTGTTCAGGCTTTCCGAGGCGCTTTTCAACGTTATCTATAACATCAAGCACATCTGTCGGTTTAGCATGCTCAAAACTTTTCTCATAGACCTCAAGGGGTATCATGTCCATTGCATCTATGTTGTGGGATTCATCATCGATCTCCTCGGGGTCTATCCTTGTTGAGAGAACGAGGGGGGCATCCATGCTACCCCCACGGGTGCTTGGGAGGTAGGACTTTGAGAAGTTGAGGAGGGCGTCCAGGAGGAGCATGACCGAGTCCTCGTCGCTGTCACAGTTCCTCCTCTTGGCTGAGTGGAAGTAGGGGTGGGCGTAGCATGCAGAGGCCTCTGTGAATCCTATAATCCTTCCAAGAACAGCAGCAGATGTATGGGGGGCGAGACCAGCTATTAAGTGCCCCACAAGGTCATCCCTTGTTTTAACGTTGTAGAAACTTTCAAGGCCATAGAACCTTTCAAGGAGGTCATCAACGAAACCCGCGACCCTTACAAGGTAATCAGCGCAGTTCTCTGATATGACCACGTCCTGGACCTTGAGTTCAAGTATCTGGTCCTCCCTCTCAAGTTCCTCCCCGTAGCAGTCGTGGGTGTATCCGAGTTCACGCAGTTTACCGACAGGTACGCCAACCTCCCTGGGGGTGAAGTGTGTGAGGGGAAGATCGGTGGAGTCATGGCGGATTGTCGCATCCTTGAATGTGTATACGTCGTTCTTGGCCCTCAGTATGCCCTTCTCAAGGGGCTCAGGGAATTTATCGGCGGATATCATCCCCTCAACCCCCTTTATCTCATCCATTTTACGGACAGATACATTTTCACCTGCCCTTTTAAGGAGGGATGCAAGGTTTATCTTCCTCTTTCCGGGTTCACCTATCACTGTCCTTGAACCACAGCTGGGGCATATGGACTGCATTGAACTGACCCTGCATGATGGACAGGTGGCCCTCCCCACCTCAACCACAATGGAGCCCCTCTTTGCTGCATCAGGTATGTTACGCCGGCTTCCACCATACTTTCCTATTGGGAAGAGCACATGGGGCGCGGGCCTCATCTTGCGTTCCTTGGTCTTCTCTGGCCGACCAACACGTGTACCTATGTAGGTGGGGGCCTTCTTCATTATCCTGACACCTGAAACCATGTTAAGGGCCTCCAGAGTGTCATCTGAATCTTCAAGGGGTCTTCTGAGGGTGTTGAGGAGTGTGAAGGCGTCATCGTATCCAATGATAACCCCTGCATTCTTCTGCCTGTGGGGCACACCAAGGATCTCCAGTATTCGCTTCTCTGGTTTAAGGTCCAGGACCAGTTCATCCTCTAATCTGCCGGTGTTTAACCATTCCCTGAGCCTGTTGAGTTCCTCAACAGTCACGTCATGGTAGAAGTAGGTGTAGCGTGGATGGAGGGGCACACCGTACTCCTCTGAAATCCTGAAGGCCTCCTCAGCCCCAACCCTGAGGTCATTCCAGCTGTATCTGTGGTGGGTGAGGTTCAGGGGGTCGCTCTCAGGGTAATCCTCTGATGAGAGCAGGGTCTGGATCCACCACTCCTCGCACCAGGCTGCGGGCATGAGGACGTGGTTGTTCCTGAGGAACTCCCCGAAGGCAACCAGCATGTCCCCCAGGAAGAGTATCTCCTCAACCTCGGGTCGCACCCGCCTGGCGGTCTCAACATCCTCAACCCTGATGACGTCGCCGTTCCTGAGTTTAACTATGGGGCCCTCTATTGTGTCAACCGGGACAACGCAGTTTCCCTTACCTGGCCTTTCAATTTTCATCTGGGTCCCCACCGCCAGAAACTCCAGCAGCTCCATGGTGGCGGGGTGAACCCCCATGGCTGCAAGCCCGGTGTTCCGTGATCTCCCATACCTTAACCTGAATGCCCCCTTCCTTGAGGGGTAAGCCAGAACGGGCCTGCCGCCAATTATATCCTCCACGTATTTGCTGTCGGCCTTCACAACAACCTTATCTTCACCTTCATCCTTCTTGGGGGCCTTTGAGAACTTTTCAAGCCAGTCCCAGCCCTCAAGTTTTAACTGCCTGGCATATTTGAGTACCTTTGGGGCCTTCTGTATGACCCCCTCAACCATGGCGAGGAGGGCCCCGCCACGTATGTTGTTTGTCTCAACCCTCTCAAGATCCCTGTGGGATACCTCCACCTTGTCTGTTGGCTCTCCTGTAACCTCCACAGGGATGTTGCTGGCTGCAAGGCGCACCTCATCTGGTTTGGGGCTGTACTGGAGGTTTGTAACCTCTGATTCGTAGAGTTCAACCTCCTCCACGTATCTCTCTATCTCCCTATCGATGGGTTTGTACCTGTCAAGGTTTATGGCGAGGCGTATGTAATCGGCTATGAGGACTGAAAGGGCTGCTGCGGTACCCCCGGCACTCCTTATGGGTCCTGCAAAGTAGACTGCGAGGTACCTTGAACGGTCGAAGTTCTCCTTTATCCTGACCTTAGCTATACCCTCAAGGGGGGCCGCCACCACACCCTCTGTCAGTATTGCAAGGGCGGTTCTGAGGGCCTGATCTGCAAGCCTCTCCCTTTCAGCAGGGTCATCATCAGGGACGGGCTGGGATGCTATCTCTGCAGCTATCTGGAACGCAACCTCTTCACGTCCCCTGTCCCTTTCAAGTTCCTTTATCCTCTCAGCTATACCTTCAGGACCCACGAGCCCCTCAACACGTTCAGCAAGGTCCTTGGCCAGGGGTATCTCAGGCTTTGTGCTAACATCAAGGCCCCTAGCCCTGGCTTTTCCTGCAATTTCATAGAGGCGTTCAGTCTCCCTTTCAAGCTCATTGAAGTAATCAATCATGGTCAATCACGCATCCACAGGGGTGCAGTTCCTCCTTGTTCTCCGACTGTAAACTTAAACTTATATTATATGGTACTGTCAGAGATATAATAGATTATCTATCGATACTCATGGTGATTTTTCATGGCAAAGAAGGATAAAAAGACACTTCCACCAAGTGGAGCAGGTCTTGTAAGGTACTTTGAAGAGGAAACGAAGGGACCGAAACTCACACCTGAACAGGTCGTCGTGATGAGCATAATACTGGCGGTATTCTGCCTTGTGCTCAGGTTCTCTGGTTGAGGAGTGTTAAAATGGCCATTCATCCTGTTGAGTTCAGGTACGGGACCCCTGAAATGAAGGCTATCTGGGAGGCCGAAAACAAACTCCAGCGAATGCTCGATGTGGAGGCCGCCCTTGCAAGGGCAGAGGGTGAACTGGGTATCATACCAGAGGAGGCTGCAGCCGAGATCGCAAGGAAGGCCAGCACAGCTTTTGTTACTCCTGAAAGGGTTAACGAAATCGAAAGGGAGACAAAACACGACATAGCATCCATTGTGAAGGCCCTGGCAGAGCAGTGCGAGGGGGATGCAGGTGAATATGTGCACTTCGGTGCAACATCCAATGACATTGTTGACACCTCCAACTCCCTCCTCCTGAGGGAATCCATAGATGTTCTGAGGGATAAACTGGTTGAGGTTTTAAGGGTACTCCTGAAACTGGCAGATGAGAACAGGGAACTGGTGTGCATGGGGAGAACCCACGGCCAGCATGCCCTCCCAACAACCTATGGCATGAAATTCGCCCTGTGGGCAGATGAGATACACAGACAGATTGAGAGACTTGACGCCTGCAGAAAAAGGCTCTGCGTGGGCATGATGACTGGTGCCGTTGGTACAACAGCCGCCCTGGGCGAGGATGGCCTCGAGGTCCATGAGAGGGTATCTGAGATCCTTGGACTTGAACCGGTCCTCATATCCAACCAGGTTGTCCAGAGGGACAACCATGCAGAGTTCATGATGGTCCTTGCAAACATAGCCACAACCCTTGATAAGATAGCCCTGGAGATAAGGAACCTCCAGCGGACGGAGATAATGGAAGTGGGTGAAAAATTCGACCCTGAGAAGCAGGTCGGAAGCAGCACAATGCCCCATAAGATGAACCCCATAACAGCTGAGAGGATCTGCGGTATAGCAAGAGTTATAAGATCCTACGTTGTGGCTGCACTCGAGAACAACCCCCTCTGGCATGAAAGGGACCTCACGAATTCGTCCTCTGAGAGGATAATCCTCCCTGAGGCCTGCATACTCACCGATTACATACTTAAACTGACACTTGACGTGCTCAATAACCTGGTGTTCTACCCTGAAAACATAAGAAGAAACCTTGAGCTCACAGGTGGTCTTATAATGGCTGAGAGGCTCATGGCGGAGCTCACAAGGAGGGGGATGGGTAGGCAGACAGCATACGCCGCTGTACGCCAATGTGCCATCGAGGCAAACCGGAAGGGAATGAACCTAAAGGACGTGGTCCTTGAAAGGCAGGATATCATGGAGCACCTTACAGAGGATGACCTTGAGGAGATAATGAACCCTGAAACCTACACCGGTTCAGCCTCAAGGATCGTCCAGAGGGTCCTTGAGGAGTCAGAGAACTGGTTCTGAGCCATGTAGGGACTACAGGCCCATGAAAGTGGTTAATAAAGGGGAATAAACTTTTCATAAGTTTTATATGTTCCTCAACCACATAATTAATTCAGGTGATACAATATGCAGCCAAGGGAAATAAAATCTGTAAGGGTTGTCCCCTATACCATTATGAACTCATCGATAGGGGCGGTGTGGGCATTCATATTCGCCCTCCTGATCCTGATCTTCGCCGGTGCAATAGGGTCAGCACTTCCAGCTGAAATGAAGGTACTGAAGGGGTTAATCACTGGGATATCAGTTGTTGGACTGGTTGTTTTGCCTGTTGGAGCGTTTCTGCTTGGCATAGTAGAGTCATTCCTGAGGGCATTCATTTACAACGGCCTCACACCTCGCCTGGGTGGTATCAGGCTCAGCTTCATTGACATGGAGCAGATAGAATCATTTGACATCGTGAATACAGCCCTCATACTCTCAGCTGTCAGCGCCGTCCTCGCATTCATATACCAGCTCCTCGTAGCCCCCCTTCAGTGGGTATTCTTCAACGTAATCGTCAGCATTGCAAGGACGGTTGAACCATCAGCAGCAGCGAGCATGGCCGCGGTCGGCTCTGCAACGGCACTCGGCACTGTAGTCAACATCATCATAACACCCATAATGACCTTCATAGTTGCCTTCATAGGAACAGCCATTGTACTCCTCCTCTACAACTTCCTCTCAGGGAAGATCACAGCGATAAAACTGAAACTCACAGAGACCGGCGATGGCTTTATGAGCATAGACAGGATAGAGGCCATACCACTTGGACTCATAACAGGGTCAATTTCTGCAGTTATAGGCCTCATCATAGGGATCATAACATTCATAGTTTCAGCCATAGGGGGAGACTACACCACAGGGTTAATTTTACTGGTGATTGTAACCATCGGGGCATTCCTGTATGCCTTCATAGCCTATGCACTGACAGCACTGTTCTACAATGTCCTGGCACCCAGGATCGGGGCCGTGCAGATAAGAATGGAGTAGGAACAGCCCTTTCTTTTTCTTTTATACGAACAGTTTCAAGGCTTTAATACTGAATTGAATACCTTAGAGTATTCGATGCCCGTAAAGGCCATTTTTTTTAGCCCTAATTGACACTCTTTTTTTATATGATGAGAAACATAATAACTAACCATCTGATTACTTCAAAAGGAGCTATATGGTGATCCTGTGATTGATGATTCACGTCTTCTGGCTGCCGTACCAACAAAGGCAGAAACATGCGTACTGAAAAATAATGGCATAAGGGAAAAATTCAGCCATGAAAAACTTGTAAAATCCCTCCTGAACCTGGGGGCCAGCCTATGGACCTCCGAAAATGTGGCCTCAGAGGTTGCAAGGTCAGTCTACAATGGAATAACCACAAAGGAGATAAAGATCCTGGTTTATGATGCCCTCAAGAAGGTTGATGAGGAACTGGCAGACAGGTATCTTGCAGCCAACAGAATGAGGGTGAGAACATCCAGGGACAGGATAGAGACATTCGACCAGAAAAAGATTGAGGACAACCTTGTAAGGGAGGCCGGGGCCTCTGAGGAAGTTGCAAGGGAAATCGCATCTGATGTCTGGAGGGAACTCAAGAAACTCAACGTAGAGTACCTCACAGCCCCAATGATAAGGGAGGTCGTGAACACCAAACTCATAGAACACGGCCTTGAAACCCTCCGAAGGAGGTACACACGTCTCGGTATCCCTGTCTACAACATAACAAACCTCATAGAGAATGGTTCCAGGGACAACGCCAACATGATCCACAATCCAGAGACCGTGCACAAGTATGTGGCTGACGAGGCCCTCAAGCAGTACGCACTCCTCCACATACTTCCATCCAGGCTTGCAGACGCCCACATGTCAGGGGACATACACATACATGACCTTGAATTCTTCGCTGCAAGGCCACTTAACTGTCTACAGCATGACCTCAGGCTCTTCATAAGGCACGGCCTCCGGGTTGACGGTACAGGTGACCATACATCTGTGGCAGGACCACCAAAGCACCTGGAGACACTCATGAACCATGCAGGGGAGATAATGCTGGCATCCCAGCAGAACATGTCAGGTGGCCAGGCAATGAGCCTCTGGAACGTCTTCGTGGCACCATTCGCCTCTGGACTTCCCTATGAGAAGATCAAACAGGCGGTCCAGATGTTCATATTCAACCTCAACATGGCATACGCTGCAAGGGGCAGCCAGGTGCCATTCACAAGTATAAATCTTGAGTTCGGGGTCCCTGAGTTCCTTGAGGACGAACCGGCCTACGGACCCAGGGGTGAGCACGTGGGTGTGTACGGTGACTTCACAGAGGAGGCGAGGCTACTGACAAGGGCGTTCACAGAGGTCCTCCTTGAGGGGGACGCAGACGGCAAACCCCACCTCTTCCCCAATACCATCTACACCATAAGGCGGGAGACACTGAAGGGTGAATTCCATGAGGAACTTGGACTGGTACATGAACTGGCATCCAAGTACGGGACAGCCTACTTCATAAACATGCTAGCAGATTACAGGGGCGAGATGGCCAACTACATGGGCTGCAGGACAAGCCTTGCAGATAACTGGACAGGTAACTGGGAGGAGGACTGCCTCAGGACAGGTAACCTTGCCTACATAACCCTGAACCTCCCAAGGGTGGCATACCAGTCCAGGGATGACGATGAACTCTTCGAGTACCTTGATGAGTACATTGACATGGCGGTGGAGGTTCTGAAGATAAGGAGGGAACAGGCACTCCACTGTCTGGATGATTACCATCTTCTACCATTCCTCTCCCAGGAGATAGATGGTGAGCGCTACTACAGGATAGAGAATGCCACAATGAGCTTTGGATTCACAGGACTCAATGAGATGCTGGAGTACCACCTAGGCTCCGGTATAGAGAACCCTGAATCGAACAGGTTCGGCCTAAGGGTTGTGGAGCACATAAATGAACGCGCAGCTGAACTCAAGAAGGAGACAGGCTGGAGGTGGAGCGTGCTCCAGACACCTGCTGAGTCCACTGCCCACAGATTCGCGATGCTGGACCATGAGCACTACCCTGAGGAGGCGGTGCTCCAGGGCACAAGTGGTGCGTACTATTACACCAATTCAAGCCACACCCCCGTGAATGCAGAGGTGGATATTGTACAGAAGATAAAGATCGAGGAGAAGTACCACCCCCTCACACCGGGAGGTCACATATTCAATGCCTGGCTCGGCGAGGCAAAACCCGACCCAGCTGCCCTTGAGGGCCTCACAAGGAAAATCTGCAGGAGTAGTGACATAGGATTCTGGGCCTACAGTAACGCCCTGAGTTTCTGTCTCAGGTGCAAGACCCTCATGAGGGGGCTTCAGGATTCCTGCGCCCGCTGCGGTGAAAGGGATGATGTTGAATGGTATGACCGGATCACAGGTTACGTGCAGCAGGTCGGAAGGGCCAAATCCTCAAGCGGCGGCTGGAACAGGGGTAAACAGCAGGAACTTCTGGATAGAAGGAGAATAAACATCTGAGCCTAACTTGCTCAGTTCTCTATCCAGAAATGTATTTCTATGTCTGTATTTTTTCTTTTAATTGATTTTCTTGCAACTTTGAAGGCTCTCTTTTTTAATCAAGCACCTAAAAGCTGTTCCTGAAGCTGGTACTGGAGTTTTCCAGTGTTCTGATATCTGTGATGAAGTATGGTTCTCCCTTCTGAGTATTTGATGGAGCAGAATGGAAACACCAATTCCCATAGGAACTGCTGGTTTAAATGCAGAAAAGTAAGTAGAATGGAGGTCCTGTCCTGAAATTGTACCAGTTAATCCCCACTGAACCTCACAGGCACCGTCTGGGACTCTGATGATCCTCCAAAACCGTGGGCTATCATGGTGTGTCTTCCGGGTCCACCGGCAACCACGAGGATTACATCTTCGGGACCTCTAGTTATATGGACCATACCATCGGTTATGAGGTCCTCATCCAGCTTCCTTCCCCCACGGTCTGCCAGGCGGGCTTCCACGGTTGTATTTTCATGTATATAATTTTTAACATCCTCCCTGGACCATCCATGGGATGCAACGGTCTCTGCATGCTCAGGGCTCATTATAACCAGTAGCTCCCCTGGAACGTGGCTGTTGTTGCAGCCGGCCGTCGATGCGGTGTGCACGATGGTGTCAAGGAGGTCCTCGGGGGTCCTGCTCCTGTGGTCATTCACATTGTGCGGCGCCTCAACTCCAATCACGGTCACCGTGCTCTCGTCAGCGCCGAAACCCCTCTCGACGTGTAGGGGCTCCCAGGGGCTTTCATCTTCATTCTCTGCGAAGCAGTAGCTGTACTTTGCAGGTGAACCCATTGTTGCATGGTCACCCACCCCGGGCACCGCACCTGCAATGTTGATGAGGGATAGCCTCAGGGCACGTCCAAGGGTGGCACAGGCAAGGTTGCCGGGCCCAAGGCACCCCACACCTGAGTTGAAGCCGAGTTCCTCTGCAGCGGGGCCGTTGACCAGGACCGCAACCGCCACGGGGTGTGTTGTGGCGTTTATACCTGCAAGGTTGAATTCGTCCCGTCCGATACCCTCTATGCATGCCTCTATGAGCGGCATCATTGGGGGTATGCAGCCGGCCATCACCGCATTCACTGCCACCTTCTCAACGGTGGCGATACCCATCCTTGGGGGGAGTGTGGCTATAACGTCCTCTGGTTTCCTGGGGGTGTATCTGTAGAATTTCCTGACACGGGCCTCTGTGGGCGGTATGATGGGGAGTCCATCGGTCATCCTCTTCTCATAGAACTCCAGGCTGATCCTATCGGGGTCAGGGTCGACCATGACCTTCATATCCTCGGGGGATGAGCTGCACAGTCTTTCATCCTCCAGGAGGTCCTCTATGAGGCATCCGCATGATTTATCGATTTTAACCAATCTATCACCTCAGATGGTCCAGTAGGGATGGTATTATTTTCTCAGCCTTTCTCCTTACAGCTCCGGGTTCCAGACCTGCTATGGGATGTTCCACCTCAACTATTCGAAGACCGGGCATGCCGTGGGCTGATGCCAGCCTCCTGGCGTATCCACTGAAGCGGTCTGAGCAGATGGAGATGGTGGGGACGCCCATACCCTCCAGACGGATGGCGTCAAGGATCACCCATGTGGTGCAGGAGCCACAGTCACCCAGGGCAAGGATGCAGAGGTCACCCCTGGCGGCCCTATCTATCTGCTCAGCCTCTGCAGGGGCACCCGCAGGTTTCTCTGACCAGATGAAGTTGAAGCCGGTGAGCTCTGATTCCACAGTTCTGAGGATGATATCGGCGCCGGGCTTTGTGTTGTCAAGGAGTGATATGGTTTCAGCATCACCTATACTGTTAACAGGGATCTCATCCATGCTGGTGTCTGCCAGGGGGTCCATAACCTCCCTTTCAATGATTTTCACCTTCATCTGACCACCATACTGTCAAGCCTTTAAGCGGAGCCTTTTTACCACGAAGTCCCTTTCAAGTGAAAGAAGGAATGATGCGGCCCTTGGGCCCATCTTCTTACCTATCAGGACCTTATATATGGCCTGGAATGCCTTCTGGGGTTTTAGGCCATGCTTCCTCAGTATACTGTACATTTCGTCGTGAAGCTCCTCCGGGCTCATATCCCCTGCCTCAAGGACGCCTGCAAGTTCCTCAAGGAACTTCCTCTGGGGCTCTGAGAGTTCAACAGGCGGGAGTTCGTCCTGGACATGGAACTTCACGAAGTCCGGGGCATAGAGTTTGAGCCAGTTTTTAACATTTTCAACCCGTTCCCTCAGCTGGGTTAACTGTTTGCCTGTTAAATCCCTGAGTTCCTTATCCATGAACTCATCTGGAAGCTGTGAGTTCCTTTTGAGGATACCGTAGAGCCTTTCAAGGTCTTCCCCCGCGATCTGGTAGGCCACGGTCATGAAGCGGTAGGATGGCCTCAACGGGAGATCCGGGCCATCTATCATTGAGACCCGGTAGATCCTCTTGAGTTTCTGCTCCTCCTTCTCTGAGGCAGCCTCCTCCATACCATAGTAGATCCTCTCTGTCCTGTCGAACTGGTCCATGAGGTCAAGGAATGGCATATCCGGGTTGAAGTCCTTGTGTTTCATGGGCTTACTCCGGAATATGAAGTAATTGAGACTCTCGGGGGGTCCTATCTCAAGCCACTGGCCTGGTGTGAAGAATACACCCCTTGACTTGGACATGGCCTCCCCCCTGAGGGTTATCCACTCATAGGGGACGGGGTAGGGGGCCGGGTAATCGAATATCTCCTCTGAGATTATGCTGCTCACGTCATATGAGCCGCCGCTTGCGGCATGGTCCTTACCGAAGGGTTCGCAGGTGACACCGAGGATCTTCCATCTCGCGGCCCACTCAACCCTCCAGGTGAGTTTACCCAGCCCTGACTTTATGTCCATCTCCCCATCGAATCCACATTCACAGCGGTACCTCACGGTGTCCCCGCTGAAATCATATGCCTCTGTGGTGTTCACACGGCCGCACCTCTCACAGATGGGGTTGTAGGGGAGCCAGTCATCCCTCAGGGGCCTTTCCCTGAACCTGTTGAATATCTCCCTTATCTCACCGGCCCTCCTCAGGGAGGTTCTTATGTAGTCGTTGTAGACCCCTTCGGTGTACATCCGGGCCCCTGAGTGGTGCTCGACCCTTATCCTGAACCTTTCAAGGGCGTCCAGGAAGGGTTTCTGGAAGTGTTCCACGAAGCTCTCGCAGCAGCCCTCAGGGCAGGGGATCATGGAGTAGGGAACTCCCAGGTACTTCTCGTAACTTTTGGGGAGGGGATAGGGGACCTTTCTGAGGGGGTCATGGTCGTCTGCTATCCAGACGGTACTTGATCTGAACCCATCCTTTTCAAGTGAATTTGATATTGAGCTTGCTATGAAAACGTCGCAGGAGTTTCCTATGTGTATCGAGCCTGATATGGATGTTCCGCTTGCAACAACGTGCTCATCAACATCCCTCTCCTTAAGTTTATCGGCTATCCTTTCAATCCAGTGCTTCAAGAAGATCACCTGTAAAAAGCGTGATAGAATCAGTGCAGTAAAAAAGTGTGTGAACTTCAAAATATATTAATTCTTCTCTAAAAAAGGAGTGGGGTTCAGTCGAAGATCCTGGTATCTGCACTGTCAAGCCACTCGTTGACAATCTTAACAGCGCAGTACTCACCACACATGGTGCAGGTGTCTGGATCCTCAGGTGGACGCTCGTCCCTTATGCGCCTTGCCTCTGCAGGGCACATGGCTGCATCGAACTGGGCCTCCCAGTTGAGCTTCTTACGGGCGTTGGCCATTTCAAGGTCCTTCTCTCCACTGTGGATTCCCTTTGCCATGTCACCCACGTAGGCCCCGATCCTTGTTGCAATGACCCCCTCCTTAACATCATCAGGGTAGGGGAGTGCAAGGTGTTCTGCAGGTGTAACATAGCAGATGAAGTCCGCACCTGCAGCCGCAGATGCAGCGGCGCCTATTGATGAGACTATGTGGTCATAGCCTGCCCCTATATCGGTGACTATCGGTCCCAGCATGTAGAATGGGGCTCCACGGCAGAGTTTCTTCTGGAGTATGACATTGGCCTTTATCTCATTGAGGGGTATGTGGCCCGGGCCCTCAACGATGGTCTGGACACCGGCCTCCCTGGCCCTGTCGATGAGTTCACCCAGCACTATGAGTTCCTGGACCTGGGCACGGTCGGTTGAGTCTGCAATGGCACCGGCCCTCATTGCGTTGGCCATTGACATGACAAAGTCGTGTTCCTTGGCTATCTCAAGTATGTAATCGAAGTTCTCATAGAGGGGGTTTTCCAGTCCGTTTTCAACCATCCAGGCCGATACGAAGGCTCCTCCCCTGCTCACAAGGCCACCCTCACGGCCCTGCCTCTTGAGCCTCCTGAGGGTTTCCCTGTTGACACTGCAGTGGATGGCCATGAAGTCTATACCATCCTTTGCCTGCTTCTCAATGGCTTTGAACATGACGTCCTCGTCCATGTAGATGGCAGCGCCCTCCTTCCTTATGGTCTCAATGGCTGCCTGATACACGGGCACACTTCCAACGGGTATGGGTGAAAGGTCCAGGATACGCCTCCTTATCTCATTGAGGTCCCCCCCCACTGATAGCTCCATGAGGGTGTCGGCCTTGTTTTCAATGGCAACACGGGCCTTCTCCTCCTCCATTTCGAAGTCCACGATGTCGGTGGATGTCCCTATGGTGGCGTTGACCTTGGTCCTTAAACCCTCACCTATACCTACCGGGGCAACATCGTCCCTGTTCAGGTTGCTGGGGATGGCTATTCTTCCACTGGCAACTCCTCTTCTTATGAATTCTGGGGTGACATTCTCCGCCTCTGCCACCGCCTTCATTTCTTCTGTTATAACACCTTTTTTAGCTTCATCCATTTGAGTCATACAATCACCGTCTGGTTTGACCCTTTAACCCGTGCGGGTATGATTGGGATCAGCTGGAATGAGATTCATGCGCATCTTATATTGGTCCAATCCAGTTATAAAAACTATGGGGTTTTAATTTTCTTAATAAAAATTCATGGCCTCCGATGTCAGGGGATCCAGAATATTGTAACATTCATACTTATCACTCATAATTATATTTGATAGCTCCGCCATGTGGGGATCCAGAATATTGTAACATTCATACTTATCAGTCATAATTATATTTGATAGCTCCGCCATGTGGGGATCCAGAATATTGTAACATTCATACTTTATATGAACCAAGGGGTGTCTGTTCTACTAGATTATATCGGGGGTTCATAGCCCCAGTGCCTCTTAAAGCGTCTCACAGCAGCTTCCAGATCTGGAATGTTTGTCTGGGTACCCTCCTCCTCGACTATGAAGGATGCAACTGCCGCTGCAAACCTGCCACAGTTCATGAGATCTGCACCGGCAAGGTAGGCCCTCATGAACCCTGCCCTGTAGGAGTCACCGGCACCTGTGGGATCGGCAGCCTCCCTGGGTATTGCATCGATTTCAATCACATCATCGGCATATATAACACTTCCATCCCTGCCGTAGGTCTTAACCACAACATCCGGGCCCATCTCTATGAGGCCATCAACATCAACCTCCAGTCTGGAGCATATGCGGTCTACCTCGTGGTGGTTGCCGAAGAGGATGTTGCATACCCCCACAGCCCTCTCAAGCTGGCTCCTGGAGTACATGTGGAGGTCCTGTCCCGGATCGAAGGATATGATCTTCCCCAGTGACCTTGCGAATTCACCGCACCTGCAGTTAAAGGAGGGGTCTCCGGTTGCAAGGTGGACCGCCCTGGCAGATTCTATGGCCCTCTGGGGGATCTCGCTCTCCCTGAAGTGCGCCGCGGCACCCCAGTAGAAGTAGCTTATCTGGTTGTGCTCGGCATCTGTCATCACAAAGGCGGTTGGTGTTGTTTCAGCTTTCACCACAATAATTGAACTTATATCTATGCCGCTG
The DNA here is from genome assembly GCF_026692625.1 of Methanothermobacter sp. DP. Lineage (NCBI taxonomy): Archaea > Methanobacteriati > Methanobacteriota > Methanobacteria > Methanobacteriales > Methanobacteriaceae > Methanothermobacter > Methanothermobacter sp. DP. The sequence continues at coordinate 1,609,085 of NZ_CP113501.1, forward strand.
GCCTCAAGGAGCCTCCTGTACTCTGATCCCTCAAAGTCGCCTCCAACGGCTGATACAAGTGATGTTCTGAGCCCAAGCTTTGACCCAACAAGGGCGACGTTGGCGGCCGCTCCACCATGAAGGTTCCTCATCTTCCTTATGGCCGTTGATGAGTTGGGTTCGGGAAATTTATCAAGCTGTATTATGTAGTCAAAGGCGGTATGTCCAACAGCAAGAAGGTCTCTGTCTTCATTCATGGAATCACCCTGAATATAAATTAACTCTGCCACGGCGACTTATAACATCATTGATTATTCGTTAAACAGATCAGTGTAGCGGTTCAAAACCCGCCTCCAGCACAGCCTCCTGGCCCTCCCCCCTTATGAGATCCATGAATTCCTCAACCCTTTCACTTTCCCGGCAGACCACGGCGCTTATAACATGCCTGGTCTCATTCCTGAGGATTTCAGAGCCACTGAACTGGCTTGCACTGAGGAATGTCCTGAGTTCCTGCTCGCTCTTTACTATCCTGTGTGCATGGTATGGGGACCGGACCTCCCTCACAATTTCAAAACTGACACCGGAATCTGAGAGCACCTCCCAGGCCAGCCTCTGGGCTGAACCTTCAACGCCAACGAATAATGAGCCATCAAGTTCTCCCATGGTCATTGCATCGCCACCCACAAGCACCAGGTGATCATATGCAACCGGTAAGAAATCGAGACCCCTCTGGTAGGCCTGCAGGGGATCGTCAAGGAAGATCACATCAAGCATGCTTCTTTCCGCAAGGTGGAAGAGGTCATCATCACAGCATGAAAAGAGGGATGCCTCCACTCCGAACCTCTCAATGAGGACCTCGGCAAGGTTTGATGAGACATAACCCGCCGCGACCATGAGCCTCCCTGAACCACTGAGGACTTTCAGGTGATGCATGTAGGTTCTGAGGATCTCCATACCCTCTGGTGTGAGTTCTGATCCCGCACCACTGCTTTTTACGAGTTTAACACCCAGGAGAGATTCCGACCTCAGAATCCTCCTGTTTAAAACCTGTGGTGTCACACCAAGTATCCTTGCGGCCTTCCTCTGGGAGAAGGTTTTCCCGATTACACGGAGGGTCTCAAGGAATCTGTGATCCAGTTCATGGCCGTTGATCTTCATTCCAGGGAGGGGTTCAATATCCATGGGGATACCTCTAATCTGGGTGAATTTCCACCCCCTAACATCATCCGCCAGTAGCATGGGGGCAGCTAGGCTGGAATTATTTTTTACTCTTTTATATCTCATGATCCATATATTAGATTACAGGTGTTGCAATGATAATGAGAGAGGCCATCAGGGATATAGTGGATAATCTGGAGAAGATGGAAAGGGAGATTAACGCCGAAACAGTTGATAGATTCATAGACACCCTCACATCCGCAGGAAACGTCTTCGTGCTTGGACTGGGGAGGTCGGGACTCGTTGCAAAGGCCTTCGCCATGAGACTCATGCACCTTGAGATAAACGTCTTCGTGGTGGGTGAGACCATAACACCCGCAATAAATGAGGGTGATGCGCTGATTGCAATATCAGGTTCAGGGAGGACAAGCTACATAGTCAACGCTGCCAGGATAGCTAGGGAGAGGGGTGCCAGGGTCGTTGCTGTAACCTCACATCCAGAATCAGAACTTGGAGGGATAGCTGACCTCACTGTAACCGTGAGGGGCAGGACAAAGATTGATGGTGAGAAGAACTACATGAAGAGGCAGATAAGGGGTAACCATCACTCAAGGACACCACTGGGTACACTATTTGAGATATCAGCCCTCGTCTTTCTGGACGGCCTCATAGCTGAACTCATGCACAGGCTTGATAAGAGGGAGGAGGACCTCAACGAGAGGCACAGCGTGTTTGAATAAAATTATGTTTTTAGCATCCGAAAAGCTCAGAATTCAATGGAAAATGTCCTAATCAAGTATTATCCTCTCAGGGTGGCTGTATATGTTGAACCTTCTGCCCCTTACAAATCCCAGCATTGTAAGACCAGTCTTCCTTGCAGCCTCATACCCTGATGATGTTGGGGCGGCGTTCGATGCTATGATGGGAACCCCGGCACGCACAACCTTTATAAGCATATCCGCGGGCATCCTGCCACTGTAGACCATGAAGCTCCTGGAGAAGTTAACACCGTCCATGGCCCCGGAGCCCAGGACCTTATCAACCGCCACATGTCTGCTAACATCCTCAAACACCCTGAATTCATCCCCGGTCACAAGGGCGGCAACATGCGTACCTCCAGTCAGCCTCCACACGGTTGCTGCCTTCACCATACGCCTGAATGCATCGAATATGTCCTCAGCCCTCACCCTGAAGTCTGAGTCAACTGGTTCCACCATCTCAACCCTCTGCCTCCATCCACCGAAGCAATCAGAGCCCATAACAAGCTCACGCCTTATCTCAAGGTCCTCTGATTCTATCTCAACGTCGATGAGGTTCTCTGTGATATCCATGGATCTTATATCATCCACCGAGTCCACGAGTCCCTCGCCGAGAAGGTAACCTGTTGCGAATTCCTTAAGGGCAGCGGGACTTGCAGTGAAGCGCTGCTCCAGACCCCCATTTATCCTTATACGCACCTCAAGGTCATTCACGATTCTTTCAGGGACCCTCCGCATCTCGTCATCCACACGGAACGCCTCAACCTCTCTGTAAAGTGACATTCATCCACCACCTATCATCTAAAAACATATATTCCCCCTGGTTTAACAGTTAAACAGATGTTTAATCATTCATCCTAATTAATATGAATGCGACACTAAAATGGATCTCACATTTAAGTGGAGGTTTCTGATGGATAAGGAATTGGAGAGGATATTCTCTGGCTACACAGGCCATGCCTCAGAGATCATACCCATCCTCCAGGATATTCAGGATGTCTACGGCTATCTGCCGGAGCATGCCCTGGAGGAGGTTGCTGGTTTCACAGGGGTCAGTAAAACACATGTATACGGGGTTGCAACCTTTTATGCCCAGTTCAGGTTCAAACCAAAGGGAAGAAAACACATAATGGTCTGCACCGGAACAGCGTGCCATGTAAGCGGGGCCGAACAGGTTCTGGATGCCCTTGAGAGGCACCTTGGCATCGGTGAGGGGGACGTCACAGAGGATATGGAGTACTCCCTGGAATCTGTGGGATGCATCGGCTGCTGCTCCCTGGCTCCATGTGCCATGGTGAACGATGAGGTTGTATCACGCATAAAGCCATCAAGGGTAAGCAAAATTTTCCCAAAAAAGTCTTAGAGTGTTTAAAATGTTTGAAGATACTGCAGGAAGGGCACTGGATGAATACATGTCCCTCTTCAGGGACGAACCGGTGATATTCCTGGGTTCAGCAACCTGTGGAAGATCCGCGGGGGCTCATGAAATAGAGAGGGTATTGCTTGAGAGGGCTTCTGAGCTCTCAGTTGAATGCAGCATTGTACACACCGGATGCATGGGCCTCTGCTACGCCGAACCCATGGTTACCGTATTCAACGGTGATACCCGTGGCGCCATCTATGGACCAGTGAACAGGAGACTTGCAAAGAGGATAATTCAGGAGCTTGCTGATGGTGAGGAATTCTCAGCCATTGGCTCTCTTAATGTGGCCTTCAATGGTGACTCATTTGAACCCTCCTACAGCATTGACTTCATGGAGAAACAGTCAAGGAGGATACTCAGAAGATGCGGTCTCATAGACCCTGAGAACATCAATCATTACCTGGCGACAGGAGGATACCGGGGGCTCCTCAGGGCACTGGAGATGAAACCTGAGGATATCATTGAAGAGGTTAAGGATTCCGGACTCAGGGGCCGTGGGGGGGCAGGATTCCCCACCTGGCTCAAGTGGAGCCTCTGCCGCCAGGAGGAATCCGATGTGAAGTACCTGGTATGCAACGCCGACGAGGGCGACCCGGGTGCCTTCATGAACCGTTCACTCATAGAGGGGGACCCCCACTCCCTCCTGGAGGGGATACTCATAGCATCATATGCTGTGGGTGCAGAGGAGGCCTACATCTACTGCAGGGCAGAGTACCCCCTTGCCCTTGAAAGACTCAGAACCGCAATATCTGACCTCCGGGATCTTGGACTCCTAGGGGAGGACATCCTTGACTCGGGCTTCAGCCTTGATATAAGGATAAAGGAGGGGGCAGGGGCATTTGTATGTGGAGAGGAGACAGCCCTCATAGCATCCATTGAGGGTAAAAGGGGGATGCCCCGTACCAGACCACCATTCCCAACAACAAGCGGCCTTTGGGGGAAGCCAACTGTTATAAACAATGTGGAGACACTTGCAGCTGTCTCAATGATAATGCAGCATGGTCCAGAGTACTTCAACACCCTGGGAACGGAGGGGAGTCCCGGGACCAAGACCTTCTCCCTTGTGGGAGATGTGAGGAGAACAGGGCTCATAGAGGTCCCCCTGGGCACAAGCCTGAGGGAGGTCATCCATGACATTGGTGGGGGTGTAAGGGACGGTGAGCTCAAGGCCGTCCAGATAGGGGGACCATCAGGCGGATGCCTCCCGGCCGAACTTGTTGACACGGGCATAGACTATGATTCACTGACATCTGCCGGCGCAATAATGGGTTCAGGGGGCCTCGTGGTTTTATCTGACCATACATGCATGGTTGAACTTGCAAGGTACTTCCTTGAGTTCACTCAGCGGGAATCATGCGGAAAGTGTGTCCCGTGCCGTGTGGGTACAAGGCAGATGCTCATGATACTCAATGATATAGTTGAGGGCTCAGGAAGAGAGGAGGACCCGGAGATTCTAAGGGACATCGCAGAAACCGTCAGGGCAGCCTCCCTCTGTGGCCTTGGCCAGACATCCCCCAACCCTGTTCTAACCACACTCAGGTACTTTGAAAACGAATACCATGACCACATAAACGGAAAATGCACCGCAGCATCATGCAGCCAGCTCATGCACTACCTCATAGAAGCGGAAAAATGTGATGGATGCATGGCATGCCTGAAGACATGTCCTGCAGACGCCATTGAGGGTTCAAAGGATGAGGTGCATGTTATAGATCAGGAAAGTTGCCTCAAGTGTGGGTCCTGCCTCGACACATGTAAGAGAGATGCTGTTCTGAGGGTTCCAGGGCCATACTCCCCGGCCAATCAGGACTGATAGTAGGGGGACCTTCTTCTGATGGCCTCAAGAAAGAGTTCACGGAGACCCTCAAGGTCACCGGAGCTGAGGGCTTCCTTGGTGTCAACCAGGTTGTCATTCCGGAGGAGGCATGGCTTAAGCTTCCCATCAGGGGTTACCCTCAGCCTTGTACAGTTTGCACAGAACCTCGTGTTGTCCATGGGCCTCACAACCTCCACCTCCCCGTCCCCGATGAAGTACTTCTTGCGGTCCTGCATGAACTTCCTTGTCATTATACGGTCAGCCATCTCTGCCAGTTCAGCCTCAATGGGGGTTATGTCGCAGTGGTACCTCTCCACCCCATTATCAGGGCAGCTGTCGGTTTTCAGTAGTTCTATTATCTGCAGCACCGCGCCCTGCTGACGGCAGAACTCGAACATGTCCCATATCTCATGGTGATTGACACCCCTCAGTATCACCATGTTTATCTTGACAGGGTCGAGGCCGGCCATAACGGCACCTTCTATTCCCGCCTTAACCCTCTCAAGGTAGTCCTTCCTGGTTATGAACCGGTAGGTTTCAGGTTTGAGGGTGTCGAAGCTGACATTGACCCGGTCAAGCCCGGCATCCCTCAGGGGGACGCTGAGGTCCTCAAGGAGGGTCCCGTTGGTTGTTATGGAGATATCCCTGAATCCGATACTGTCTATCCTCTCAACTATCTCCACAATATCTTCCCTTATGAGGGGCTCGCCACCTGAAAGCCTTATTTTCTTCACACCAAGGTCAGAGGCCACCCTGCATATGTTCTCTATATCCTCTGGGCTCATCTCCTCCTCTGAACGCACGATTCCGTCCCGGTGACAGTAGATACAGCTGACATTGCAGCGCCCCGTTACAGATATTCTCAGTGATACCAGCGGTCTTCTGTGGTTATCATGGACCTGCATTCTCTACCCCGATATTACTCTGGTCTTTTTATGATGAGATCAACCTTTTGATGTTTAAGGCTTTCTGTATCAAGGGCATCCACCATGCCGAGAACGGTACCTGCTATGAAGTTCTGGACGAAGGGGTTCAGGGGGACGGGTTTTCCATTTATCCTGAGGAGAACCCTATCAGGCTGGCTCTTACAGTCTGTACCATCTGCCTCGCCCTGAACCTTTGCCTTTGCAAACTCTCTGCATGATTCAAAGCCGCACTTACCGCAGTTGAGGTCCTGAAGGAGACCGTAGCTTCTTCTTTCTATGAGCTCAATCAGGTCATCCACTTCATCGATTTTGAATGGATCAACAACCTTCAGGGTGAATTCTCCCGGTGTGGATGTTGATATGTTGGCATACTCCATTGACTTGAAGCCCTCAACCACAAGGAAGTCGATGTCATCCAGCATCTCAAGGACACCCACAACCTCATCGAGATCCATTGCCCGATGGATGAGGAAGAAGGTTTCCCTTCCAGTTCCTGCAACTATCTCTGCACCGGCCCTCCGGTGCCTGTCGGTGTCCTTACCTGGAAAATCAAATCCCCCATGGGTGTGCTTGAGGGTTGCAACCCTGTAACCCCCATCCACGAGTTTCCTGACGATTTTCTCAACCAGGGCGGTTTTGCCGGTGTCCTTGGTGCCTGTTATCTCTACTATCCTCATACTTTCACCTCTTCATAAACTTTATTTTATGTGGGGATAAATTTCACTATAAAAAAATTAGCTGAAGATAACATGAAGGGGACTGTAAAATTCAGGATCGATGGAATGGAAGTTGAGGCAGCCCGGGGGATGACGGTTCTCGAGGCAGCCCTTGCAAACGGCATCTATATACCGAACCTCTGTTTCAGGGAGGGTATTGAACCATTTGGGGGCTGCAGGCTCTGTCTGGTTGAGAACAACGAGGGGCGTCTGGTCACGGCATGTGAAACACTTGCAGAGGATGGTTCTGAGTTCATATCAGAGTCTGAAAGGATAAACAGGATCAGAAGAACCACTCTATCTCTGATAATAGCTGACCACAGCAGGGATTGTCTTGCATGCCCCGCATCAGGTGACTGCAGACTCCAGGAGCTTTCATCGTACCTCAACCTATCTGATGGGGACCTTGAGAGGCTGAGGCCTGAGCTTTCAGGGCTCGAGGCTGATGAATCCAACCCGTTTTTCCTGAGGGACCACGATAAGTGCATCCTCTGTGGCATATGTGTCCGTGTCTGCAGGGGGGTGGGTGCAGAGGCGGTTGATTTTGCATACAGGGGCCATGACACAAGGATAGCCACCTTCATGGACAGGGATATACTTGATTCAAGCTGCGTCTCATGCGGTGAATGCGTCGAGGCATGCCCGGTGGGCGCCCTCCTACCCAGGACTGAGAGGCCCTCCACCGAGGTGAGGACTGTATGCCCCTACTGCGGCGCCGGCTGCGAGATATACCTTGGGGTGAGGGGGAACCGGGTTGTGAGTTCAAGGGGTGTCCCTGATAGCCCTGTTAACCAGGGAAGGCTATGCGTGAAGGGGAGGTTCGCCCTCAAATTTGTAAACAGTCCTGAGAGACTCAAAAAACCCCTTATAAAGGTTGATGGAAGGTTTGTAGAGGTAGAATGGGATGATGCCATTTCAGTTGTGGCCGAAAGGCTCTCTGAATACACTGGGGAAGAGTTCGCGGCTGTGGCATCTGCCAAGTGCACCAATGAGGAGAACTATCTGCTGCAGAAGTTCACAAGGGCCGTTATGGGGTCAGGGAACATTGACCACTGCGCAAGGCTCTGCCATGCCCCCTCACTCACAGCCCTCAGAATGAGTCTGGGCAGCGGTGCAATGACCAACTCCATATCTGAACTGGAGGGTGCCGGGTGTATACTGGCGGTGGGAACCAACCCAACAGAGACACACCCTGTAACCTCCTACAGTATAATCAGGGCCCTGAGGTCAGGTGCAAAGCTGGTTGTGGTGGATCCAAGGAAAACCCGGTTATCTGAACTTGCAGATATCCATCTGCAGAACAGACCAGGATCTGACATCCCACTTTTAATGGCAATGTGCCGCTTCATACTTGAGGAGGGCCTACATGACGGTGAATTCATAGAGTCCCGCACAGAGAAATTTGAGGAATTCAGGGACGCTGTCATGGCCCTGGATATTGATGAGGTGGAGAGGGTAACCGGCGTTAAAGCTGAGGACATAAGGAGAGCCGCAATAATTTACGCCTCAAATTCCCCGGCATCCATAATATATTCAATGGGCATCACCCAGCACGTTAACGGGACTGGCAATGTGCTTGCACTGAGCAACCTGGCGCTTCTTACAGGCAACATCGGCATAAAATCAGGCGGCATCAACCCGCTGAGGGGCCAGAACAACGTTCAGGGGGCCTGTGATATGGGGGCGCTCCCCGACCTCCTCCCCGGGTATCAGGACATTGGTGAGGCTGCAGGGAAATTCTCTGAGAAATGGAGTTCACCCATTCCCCCCGCAGGGATGACACTTCCTGAGATGTTTGATGCCGCAAGAGACGGGAAAATCAGGTGCATGTACATAATGGGTGAGAACCCACTTCTGAGCGAACCTGACATTGAAAAGACCAGAGAGGCCCTTGAGGGTCTTGAATTCCTTGTGGTACAGGATATATTCCTCACCGAGACAGCTGAACTTGCAGATGTGGTTCTGCCCGCAGCATCCTTTGCAGAGAAGGAAGGCACATTCACCAACACTGAGAGGAGGGTTCAGCTTCTGAGAAAGGCGCTGGATGCCCCCGGGGATGCGCTGCCTGACTGGCAGATAATCTGCATGATTGCAGAGAGGATGGGAAGGGAGGACTTTAATTATGAATCAGCTTCCAGGATATTTGATGAGATAAGGGAACTTGCACCCTCATATGCTGGCATCTCCCACGAAAGACTGAAATCTGGTGGGATACAGTGGCCCTGCACATCAGAGGAGGACGCTGGAACAGGATACCTTCACTCGGAAGGATTCCCAACACCCACAGGGAGGGCTTCGTTTCTGATGCCTGGTTACGAGTCCAGGGAGGTCTCGGAGGAGTATCCGCTGGTCCTTGTAACGGGGCGGAACCTCTACCAGTACCATACAAGGTCCATGACTGCAAGGGTGAGGGAACTGGAATCATTCTCAGACCATGAGGAGCTTCTCATGAACCCTGCTGACGCCGCATCCATTGGTGTCAGAGAGGGGGATACTGTTGAGGTCACATCAGAGAGGGGCTCCCTCAGGGTGAAGGCAAGGGTTACAGATGAGGTGATGGAGGGTGTGGTCTTCATGACATTCCACTTTGCAGATACTCCTGCAAATGTCCTCACAGGGGGGGACCGGGACCCTCTTTCAGGGATGCCTGAACTCAAGTTCACCCCGGTCAGGGTTTGTCGTGCTAGCCACAGATGAGATGGCCCTGATAACACACTCCTTTATGTATTTTCTATTAGTGTCTGATCAGGAATGTGTGCTAACAACACACCCATATATAAATCTTTCTATTTGTTTTTTGTAGAAAATTATTATATACATAGCGGCTAAATGTGTGATTAACACACATGGTGACCCTATGCCGAAACATATAGTTTCTGGACTCAAATACATAGCAGCTGTAAACCTAACAAAACAGGGCCATTCACAGAGAGAGATAGCCAAAGCTCTGAAGATAAACAGATCAACTGTTTCTCACTACCTCAACGGGAGAAACCTCTCATGGAGGTCAATAGAGATTGCAAGGATAATAACAGAGATGTGTCCAAGGGATTTCCTTCTTCTCACCCACTCCCTTACACAGAACACAGAGATGACAAGGACGATAGTGAATACATGCCAGCAGAGGGAATTCCAGGGAACCGTCAGGAACTCATGTATTGGGTGCGGGCTATGTGTGGACACATGCCTGATGAAGGCCATAACCCTCCGAGACCTCAAGGCACATGTGGATTCCGAATGGTGCTGCGGGTGTCTCATATGTGTTGATATGTGTCCAACTGATTCTATAGAAATAAAGGAGGTAGAAATTGATGGAAACGACCGAAGTAATTGAAGGTAAGAATATTACCGTGGAGCGAACCGGCGAAGAAAACAGAAAGTTGATCTTCCAGGATTGCCTCTGCGCTGTGTGTGGACTGTGCGGCGAGATATGCCCGGTCAGTGCAATCGAGGTTAACCCAACAGGTGCAATGGTCAGAACAGAGCAGGATGAGTCAAAGATACTTATCGATGAGAACAAATGTGTCCTCTGCGGTATGTGCAGTTCAATCTGCCCATTCCAGGCTCTTGACCTTCAGATTGATGGGACATCCATAAAGGAACTTGCAGAATATCCTAAAATCCTCAAATCAGCTGAAATTGATGATGAAACATGTATACAGTGCAAGGCATGTGAAACAGCATGTCCACAGGATGCCATAACCATAACAAGGGAACTTCCAGAAAGGAAGGATCTAATAACCGGAGAAATCGAAATAGACAAGGAAACCTGCATATACTGTGGTATGTGCGAGGAAATGTGTCCTGTTGATGCCATAGAGATAGAACACCAGATACCAAGTTCAGCAAGCCCAACCGTTGCAACCGACATCAATGTGGACGAGGACAAATGTGTTCACTGTGGAATATGTAAGAGGATCTGCCCTGTTGACGCCATAATGCAGGTCTGCAGGATCTGCCCATACGGTGAATACGAGATAAAGGTCCCTGAGGTTACAGGAACATCCTACATCGACCCTGAGCTCTGTGTAAACTGTGGCTGGTGCCAGGAGATCTGCCCGGTTGATGCTGCAACAGTGACTAAGCCATTCGAGGGAGAACTGATAATCGACCAGGACACATGCCAGGCCTGTGAAACCTGCGTGATGGCATGCCCATGCAACGTTCTCTCATTCCCGAAACCAGAGAAACCCGGTGAAAAAACAACCAAACTCTACAAGGACGAGAGATTCTGCATATACTGTGGAGCATGTGAGAGATCATGTCCTGTGAACGCCATAGAGGTTAAGAGGAGCAAAATAAATACAACTCCAATCAAATCAAAGGCATGGAAGAACGCCTTTGAATCATTACTCAAATAAATGGAGGTAATCAGATGGCAATTGGACTTAAGGCATACCCTGAACTCTGCCATGGATGCGGAAACTGTGTGATCGCATGTCCAGTGAACGCCCTAAGAAGCCCGGAAGTCGCCGGTGGAAAGGGCCCAACAGATGATGTTGAGATCATCATGATAGTGGAGGACGGGGTTGTAAACATAAAAAACCCTGACCTGTGCGGAAAATGCGGTACATGTGTTGAAAGCTGCCCTGTGAATGCAATAAGGCTGGAGGAATTAGAATGATGGTCATACTCAATACAGGAAGGACAATATGGCAGGGACAGGCCATAGAATCAGGTAAGGACCTTAAGATGTACGTGGATGCAGCTGCAATAATTCAGATGAACGCAGACATGATGAAGCAGCTCGGAATAAACGAAGGAGACAACGTCAAGGTCATATCAGAATATGGAGATGTGGTTGTCAAGGCTGTTGAAGCAAAGGAACCACTACCTGATGGAATGGTCTACATACCCATGGGCCCATGGGCCAACAGGGTCATAAGACCGGATACAGATTCAACAGCAACACCCAGCTTTAAGAACATACCGGTGGAGATCATACCCACCGATGAAGAGGTTCCTGACATGCCCACCCTCATGAAGGTCTACGGTAAGGTAGGTCAGATTTAATTAGTTCAGCGGGAGGATTCAAATGGAATACATAATCAAAAACGGATTTGTTTACTGTCCTCTTAACAACGTCGATGGAGAGAAGATGGACATCTGCGTCAGGGATGGTAAAATAGTTGAGAGCGTCAGTGACTCCGCCAAGGTCATTGATGCATCTGGAAAAATTGTGATGCCTGGAGGTGTCGACCCACACTCCCACATAGCCGGTGCAAAGGTCAACGTGGGAAGGATGTACAGGCCAGAAGACAGCCGAAGGGACGCTGAAAAGTTCAAGGCAGGAAGAGCCGGAAGCGGTTTCTCAGTACCATCAACCTTCATGACAGGTTACAGGTACGCCCAGATGGGTTACACCACCGCAATGGAGGCAGCCATGCCACCACTCCTTGCAAGGCACACCCACGAGGAGTTCCACGACACACCAATAATAGACCACGCAGCGTACCCACTCTTCGGTAACAACTGGTTCGTGATGGAGTACCTCAAGGAGGGAGACGTGGATGCATGCGCAGCCTATGCCTCATGGCTCCTAAACGCAACCAAGGGTTACGCAATAAAGATAGTTAACCCTGCAGGTACAGAGGCCTGGGGATGGGGTGGAAACGTCCACGGCATCTATGACCCAGCCCCATACTTCGACATAACACCCGCAGAGATCATCAAGGGACTCGCAGAGGTTAACGAGAAACTCCAGCTACCACACTCAATACACCTCCACTGTAACGACCTGGGACACCCAGGAAACTATGAGACAACCCTCGCATCCTTCGACCTGCCAAAGAACATAAAGGCAAACCCTGCAACAGGTGAAAGGGATACAGTTTTATACGCTACACACGTCCAGTTCCACAGCTACGGTGGAACCACCTGGAGGGACTTCGTATCAGAGGCACCAAAGATCGCAGACTACGTCAACAAAAACGACCACATAGTCATAGACGTTGGTCAGATAACCCTGGATGAGACCACAACAATGACAGCAGACGGCCCAATGGAATACGACCTCCACTCACTCAACGGCCTCAAATGGGCAAACTGTGACGTGGAACTCGAAACAGGTTCAGGTGTCGTCCCATTCATATACTCAGCAAGGGCACCTGTCCCAGCTGTCCAGTGGGCAATAGGTATGGAGTTATTCCTGCTTATCGACGACCCAGGAAAGGTCTGTCTCACAACAGACAGTCCAAACGCTGGACCATTCACAAGGTACCCAAGGGTCATAGCCTGGCTCATGAGCAACAAGTACAGGATGAACCTCATCGAGGGAGAACTCCACAAGTGGGCCCAGAGAAAGAGTACCATAGCAACAGTTGACAGGGAATACACATTCTCAGAGATAGCCCAGATCACAAGGTCAACATCTGCAAAGGTCCTGGGTCTCAGCGAAACCAAGGGCCACCTTGGAGTCGGTGCAGATGCAGACATAGCAGTATACGACATCAACCCTGAAACAGTCGACCCATCAGTCGATTACATGGCAATTGAGGAAGGATTCTCAAGGGCAGCATACGTCCTTAAGGATGGAGAAATAGTGGTTAAGGACGGAGAAGTAGTGGCCTCACCACATGGAAGAACCTACTGGGTTGACACCCAGGTTGATGAGTCAATCTACAGTGAGGTCTTTGCCAACGTGGAGAGCAAATTCAAACAGTACTACTCTGTTAACTTTGCAAACTACCCTGTGCAGGACGATTACCTGCCAAAATCCGCTCCAGTTAAAGGGGTGATGCTATGAGTGAAATAATATTAACTCCAAAGGAACAGCCCGAAGTGCCACTCGAGGCACCCAACATCAAACCCGATGTATTCGCAGGAAAGTCAATAGACGAGATCAAAAACATCCAGATAATGCACGGTAACGAGGTCGTTAAGCTGGGAGACTTCTTTGAGGTCAGTGGAGAATCAGCAGAGTCCGCAGCAGACACCAAGATCATCATCGACGGTGATGTATACAACACCAAGAGGATAGGCCAGGAGATGACAGCCGGTGAAATCCTGGTGAAGGGTAACGTGAACATGTACGTCGGAGCCGGCATGAAGGGCGGCAAGATCACAGTGGAAGGCAACGCAGCATCATGGGCCGGACAGGACATGAGGGGAGGAGAACTCGAAATCCTTGGAAATGCGGCTGACTACGTCGGATCATCCTACCGTGGTGACTGGAGAGGTATGAGCGGCGGTGTCATAACCGTCCATGGAAACGCCGGAAACGAGATCGGAGAGTACATGAACGGCGGCAAGATCATCATCAAGGGCGACGTCAACATAATGCCAGGAATACACATGAACAACGGCCTCATAGTCATCGAGGGCAACGCTGTTGCAAGGGTAGGCGGCGAAATGGCCGGTGGAACAATAATCGTAAAGGGAATGATACAGGAATTCCTCCCAGGATTCAAGTACCTTGGTGTTGAAAAGGACATAGAGGTTAAAGGGGAAACCTTCCCTGGAGCATACTACAAGTTTGAAGGAGATCACGCAATTAAGGGAGCTAAGGGTATAGTATATGCGGCTGTCGGATGCAACGGCCACATAGAACCCTAATTGGAGGTAATTATCATGGAATACGTGAAAAATGTGGTCTGCCCCTTCTGCGGAACCCTCTGTGATGACATCATCTGTAAGGTTGAGGACAACGAGATTGTCGGAACCATCAACGCATGCAGGATAGGTCACAGCAAGTTCGTGCATGCAGAGGGTGCAGTGAGGTACACCAAACCACTAATAAGGAAGAATGGTGAATTCGTCGAGGTAAGCTACGATGAGGCCATAGATAAGGCTGCAAAGGTCCTTGCAGAATCAAAGAGGCCCCTAATGTACGGATGGAGCTGTACAGAGTGTGAAGCACAGGCTGTTGGAATGGAACTTGCAGAGGAGGCAGGTGCTGTAATAGACAACACAGCATCAGTCTGTCACGGACCATCAGTGCTTGCGCTCCAGGACGTGGGTTACCCCATATGTACCTTCGGTGAGGTCAAGAACAGGGCCGACGTTGTTGTCTACTGGGGATGCAATCCAATGCACGCCCACCCAAGGCACATGTCAAGGAACGTATTTGCCCGTGGATTCTTCAGGGAAAGGGGAAGATCAGACAGGACACTCATAGTTGTTGACCCCAGGAAGACAGACACAGCAAAGCTTGCAGACATACACCTTCAGCTGGACTTTGACCGTGACTATGAACTCCTTGATGCAATGAGGGCATACCTCCTTGGAAATGAGATCCTCTACGATGAGGTTGCAGGTGTACCCAGAGAGCAGATCGAGGAGGCCGTTGAGGCCCTCAAAAAGGCACAGTTCGGTATACTCTTCTTCGGTATGGGTATAACCCACAGCAGGGGTAAGCACAGGAACATTGACACAGCCATTATGCTGGTCCAGGACCTCAATGACTATGCCAAATGGACCCTCATACCAATGAGGGGACACTACAACGTTACAGGCTTCAACCAGGTCTGCACATGGGAGAGCGGATACCCATTCTGTGTTGACTTCTCAGGTGGGGAGCCAAGATACAACCCTGGTGAGACCGGGGCAAACGACCTTCTCCAGAATAAGGAGGCCGATGCAATGATGGTCATAGCCTCTGACCCTGGTGCCCATTTCCCACAGAGGGCACTTGAGAGGATGGCTGAGATCCCGGTCATTGCAATCGAGCCCCACAGGACCCCCACAACCGAGCTGGCCGACATCATAATTCCACCGGCCATTGTGGGTATGGAGGCTGAGGGTACAGCCTACCGTATGGAGGGTGTCCCCATAAGGATGAAGAAGGTTGTTGACTCAGACCTCCTCTCAGACAGGGAGATCCTGGAGAGACTCCTTGAAAAGGTGAAGGAATACAGGGCCTCAAAGTAATCAGGCCCTCCATTTCTATTTATTTTAAAATTTTTGATCTGGTTTCTGTTCATTTTTATGGATACTTAAAGCACATTGAAATATTTCACCGGTTCTGTTTTTGATTTGGTTCCTGTTCATGTTTAAGGTAGATGAGCGCATAATTTTCACCCATGCACCAAAAAATTTAAATAGGGTATCCTCCAATAATAGAGTGTCGGAAGAAGGAAGCATACTTCCGACTGAGATGGTGATTGGTGTATGGTACGTAAAATTGCAATATATGGTAAGGGTGGAATCGGAAAATCCACAACACAGCAGAACACTGCAGCGGCAATGAGTTACTTCCATGGAAAGAACGTCATGATCCATGGATGCGACCCCAAGGCAGACAGTACACGCCTGATACTGGGCGGTAAAATGCAGACAACAATGATGGACACCCTGCGTGAACTTGGAGAGGGCGCATGCACACCAGATAAGGTTATAGAAACAGGATTTGGAGGTATAAAGTGTGTTGAATCAGGAGGCCCAGAACCAGGTGTAGGATGCGCAGGCAGGGGTGTCATAACCGCCATAACCCTCATGGAGAGACACGGGGTCTATGAAAATGACCTGGACTTTGTATTCTTTGACGTTCTCGGGGATGTGGTATGCGGGGGCTTTGCAATGCCAGTAAGAGACGGAAAGGCAGAGGAAATATACATTGTGGCATCAGGTGAAATGATGGCACTCTATGCCGCCAACAACATCTGCAAGGGCATGGTGAAATATGCCAGACAGAGCGGAGTCAGACTTGGAGGGATAATATGCAACAGCAGAAACGTTGACGGCGAAAGGGAACTCCTTGAAGAATTCTGTGATAGAATAGGGACACAGATGATACACTTCGTGCCAAGGGACAACATTGTACAGAAGGCAGAATTCAACAAGAAGTCTGTCATAGAATTCGACCCTGAATGCAACCAGTCACAGGAATACCGGGAACTCGCAAGAAAAATAATTGAAAACAAGGATTTCGTAATACCAGAACCCATGACGATGGATGAAATGGAGGACCTCGTTGTAAAATACGGGGTTCTGGATTAGGTGTTAAAAATGAAGATGATAAGGGCGATAATAAGACCAGAAAAGTCTGAAGAGGTGGCCGATGCTCTGGATGATGCAGGATTCCCGGCCCTCACAAAGATGGACGTTATAGGGAGGGGTAAGCAGAAGGGTATACGGTTTGATGAAATCTACTATGATGAGATACCCAAGACAATGCTCCTCATCGTTGTGGATGATGCTGATGCAGAGAAGGTGGTCTCGGTTATCAGTGAAAGCGGATACACAGGCAAAATCGGGGATGGTAAAATATTCATAAGCCCGGTGGAAAACGCCTACACCGTCAGAACAAGAGAGGAAGGTCTTTAGGTGTCTGGATGAAGGAAATAATCGCCATAATAAGACCAAAAAGCATGAAGAAAACCAGGGATGTCCTTGAATCCTTGGGATTCCCAGCATTCAACGCCACCAGAGTCCTTGGGAGGGGCAAGCAGAGGGCCATAATTGATGAGGTCACCATCCCCTCTCCCCCCGCTGAGATTGATGAGGTGAGGGGAACAATGAGGTACATTCCCAAGAGGATGATCCAGATAACCGTGGAGGATCCAGATGTACAGCTGGTTGTGGAGGCCATAATGAAGGTCAACCACACAGGCAAAATTGGAGACGGGAAGATCTTTGTATGTCCTGTCGACGATGCGATGAGGATAAGGACAGGTGATAGAGGTACTGAAGCGCTTTAAAACTTTATCCTTGGATCGAGATGGATAAAGTGGCTTCAGTTATCCTTATAAATCAAAGGATGATTCAAAATGCCATTTGAACTGTTTGACGTCGATGCTGAAATACCAGATAGAAAAAAGCACATCTATGTAAAGAAGCAGGGGGATCCCCAGGAGGACATACCAGCATGTAACACAACAACGATCCCTGGCTGCATGACAGAGAGGGGATGCGCATTTGCAGGCGCAAAGGGTGTGATAACCGGGGCAATAAAGGACGTGCTTCATGTTATCCATTCACCTGTTGGATGCACAGCATATGGTTACGGTACAAAGAGGTACCCCACATCACAGGAAATGCCTGATGGAAGCATGTTCCCAATAGAAAACTTCAACCTCAAATACATAACAGGAACGGATCTGAGTGAGTCTGATGTGGTGTTTGGTGGTATGGACAAACTCAAAAGGTGTATCCTGGAGGCGGTCAGGGAATTTCCTGAGGCAAATGCGGTTTACACCTACGCAACCTGTACAACAGGTCTCATAGGGGACGATATTGATGCAATCTCAAGGGAGGTCTCAGAGGAGATTGGTAAGGATGTTGTTGCAATAAACGCTCCGGGCTTTGCGGGTCCAACACAGTCAAAGGGTCATCAGGTTGCAAACTACACACTCTTTGAGAACCTGGTGGGAACCGCGGAGCCCCCGAGAACCACAGAATACGACGTGAACCTCATAGGGGAGTACAATATCGATGGGGACCTGTGGGTCCTGAAAAAATACTTTGAGGAGATGGGGATAAACGTCCTGAGCACATTCACAGGCGACTGCTGCCATGATGAGATAAAGTGGATGCACAGGGCAAAGCTGAGTCTGGTCAGATGTCAGAGGTCAGCAACCTACATTGCAAAGCTCCTTGAGGAGAGATATGGTGTCCCCTACCTGAAGGTTGACTTCTTTGGAATAGAATACTGCAGAAAAAACCTCATGGCAATAGGGGAGTATTTCGGAATACCCGAGAGGGCAGAGAGGGTGATAGAGGATAGAATGGAAAAAATAGGCCCAGAGATTCAGTATCTCAGGGATAAACTAAGGGGTAAGAGGGTCTGGGTTTTCTCAGGAGGCCCAAAAAACTGGCATCTTCCCAGACCACTTGAGGATGAACTTGGAATGGAAGTGGTTGCAGTTTCAACAATGTTCGAACACGAAGACGGCTACGAGAAGATCAAGAAAAGGGTCAGGGAGGGTACAGTGATAGTGGATGACCCCAACTCACTGGAACTCGAGGAGATCATCGAGAGATACAGGCCAGACATCATCCTGTCAGGAATAAAGGAGAAATACCTCGCCCATAAACTTGGAGTGCCCTGTATACTCATCCATTCATATGAAAACGGGCCATACATAGGCTTTGAGGGTTTCCTTAACCTGGCGAGGGACATGTACGCGGCAATATACAATCCTGTATGGGACCTGCTTGAATTCGAGGAGGATGTTAACTGATGCCAGAAATAAACGTGATGGAGAGGGGAAGGGAGCTTGTGGTAAACCCCCTCGTCACCTGCCAGCCATTCGGTGCAATGTTCGCAACCCTGGGTATAAGGAGGGGTCTGCCCCTGGTTCACGGCTCCCAGGGCTGCAGCACCTTTGTGAGATATGGGCTTAACAGACACTTCAGAGAACCCGCAGAGATAGCCGTCACATCGCTCCATGAGGACGCTGCTGTGTTTGGGGGTAGAAGTAACATAATAAATGGTGTTAAAAACCTTGTGAAGAGATTCAGGCCCGACCTTGTGGGAATTGTAACCACCTGTTCAAGTGAAATAATAGGGGATGACGTGGATGGGTTCATGAGGGTCGCTGAAACCGAACTGCACGAGGAACTTGGAGACAGATTCCAGACAAAACTGGTTCACATATCAACACCCAGCTTCGTTGAAAACCACTTCAGGGGATATGGAAACGCCATAAAATCATTCATAGAGGCCCTGGCCAGGGAGGACGGTGACTGCAACCATAAACTCAACATAATACCCGGCATAGTCAACCCCGGCGACATAAGGGAGATAGGGCACATGCTTGACCTCATGGACATAACTCCCATAATACTCACCGATACCTCAGACCCCTTTGATTCACCCCTCAGACCATCAAAAACAGAGCAGATGCCATTCTATCCCCGGGGAGGGACAGCGGTTTCTGAAATAGAGGACTCATCAAACAGTATGGGAACACTGAGCCTGACGATGTATGGGGATGAAGCTTTGAACACACTTGAAAAACGATTCAGGGTTCCGGGGGAATACTCTATGCCAATCGGGGTCCGCAATACAGATGAATTTGTCCGCAGGGCAGCAAGGATTTCAGAAAAGGATGTAAGTGATGAACTGCTTGATGAGAGAGGCATACTGATTGACTCCATGGCAGACCTCAGTTCAAGGTACCTCTTTGGAAGAACAGCCGCGGTCTACGGGGACCCGGACATGGTTGCGGGGATATCAAGGTTCCTTTGTGAACTTGGAATAACACCACTCCACACCTGCACCGGCGCAGATAATGAACTATTCATTGAGAGGATGAAGACGGTGGCAGCCGAGGCAGATGAACGGATAAATGTCATGATAAAATCAGATCTCAGGGCACTTGAAGAGAGACTCTCAGAGGAACCTGTTGACCTCATGATAGGAAACTCAGATGGCAGACTCATAGCCCAGGACCTCGGGATACCCCTTGTGAGGGTTGGCTACCCGGTATATGACAGGGTGGGCTATCAGAGGGTGCCCATCACAGGTTACAGGGGGGCTGTGAATCTCCTCAACAGAATAACAAACACGGTACTCAGGGAATACTATGAACCACAGCACTGGAAACTGCAGCAGTAAAGAGAATTTTTCAGCGGGCACCACAGGAGATTTAAAGGTTGATGAGATCCCTGAAGCGGTGATAGACACGCTCTCCCCCAGAAGAGAACACTTCACAAGGAGCTGCAGTGGGGGAGGGCCCCGCTGTAACAGGGAGTCCCTTCCAGGCATGGTAACCCAGAGGTCCTGCGTGTATGGGGGGGCGAGGGTTGTTCTCATGCCCATAACAGATGCAGCCCACCTTGTGCATGGACCCGTGGGATGCGCGGCATGCACTTGGGATATCAGGGGAAGCAGAAGCTCAAGGTCTGAACTCTACAGGACGGGATTCTCAACCGGCCTTGAGGAAAAGGATGTGGTGTTTGGTGGGGAGGATAAACTCCTTGAATGTATACTGGAGATAAATGAAATCCACTCCCCCTCAGCCATATTCGTCTACTCAACATGTGTTTCAGGCGTCATAGGGGACGACATAGCGGCTGTATGCAGAACAGCAGAAAACAAAACAGGAAAATGGGTAATACCGGTGCAGTCTGAGGGATTCAGAAGCTTCAACAAGTCGCTCGGCCACCAGCTAGCCTGCGATGTTATTCTCAGACACATAATAGGACGTGGAGATGCTGAAGTCAGGGAAAACTCGGTTAACCTTGTGGGCGAGTTCAATGTTGCAGGGGACCTCTGGGAGATAAAGGGTCTGCTTGAGAAAATGGGTATTCACGTTGTTTCATCCATAACCGGTGATTCAACGGTGGCTGAAATCTCAGAAGCCCACACAGCGCAGCTTAACATTGTACAGTGCAGCAAATCATCAGGTTACATTGCAGAGGAGATGAAGAGGAAATACGGGATACCCTACATAAATGTCAATTTTTTTGGCATAAAAGAGACCATGGATTCCCTGCTATCAATTTCAGATTTCTTTGATCTCAATGCTGAGGAATGGATCAGCTCAATGGCAGAAAAAACACATGGAATGATCAGAGGCTACAGAGGAGTCCTTGAGGGAAAAAAGGTGGCAATATATGTGGGTGGTAACAAGGCATGGTCCCTTATAAGGGCATTCGGGGACCTTGGAATGGAGGTGATAATGAGCGGAACCCAGAACGGGCTTCCTGAAGACTACCTGAAGATAATGGAGAAGTCAGGAAGGGAACTGATACTCTTTGATGATGCAAATCCAGTTGAACTTTCAGAACTCCTGCGGAAATACAGGCCTGATCTGGTTGTCTCAGGGGCCAAGGAAAAGTACCTCTCCTATAAGCTTGGAATACCCTTCTGTGAATTTAACCATGATAGGATAAAACCATTCTCAGGCTTTGGAGGATTCTTGAATTTTGCAGAGGAAGTTAAAAGGACTCTGGAAAGTCCCATATGGACCCTGGCCAGCAAAAAAAGGTTATCAGGACCAGGAGGCATGTCCGGTGAAGCGTAGAAGCACCATAATAAATCCTGGAATTATCTGCCAGCCACTGGGCGCTGTCATGGCATTCCTGGGTATCAGGGGATCAATGCCACTCATACATGGCTCGCAGGGCTGCAGCACATATATGAGGTTTCAGCTCACAAGACACTTCAGAGAACCTGTGAATATAGCTTCAAGTTCCCTGAGTGAAGCCACAGTCGTGTATGGCGGAGAAGAAAACCTCTTAAGAGCCCTGAAGACAGTTGAAGAACAGTACAGCCCTGAAGTTATAGGTGTAATCTCAGGCTGCCTCTCAGAGACCATAGGAGATGACATTGATAGAATAGTGAATAAACACAGGGAAAGTGGAGTATCTGAGGTCATAACGGTTCCATCACCTGGCTTCAGGGGTTCACACATTGATGGCTATAAGGCCGCTGTTAAATCCATTCTCAGATCACTTGTTAGTGAGCATGCTGAACCTGTGGATAGAATAAACATCATAAATGGTATCATGAGCCCCGCGGACACCTCAGAGATAAAGAATATCCTTGAGGGAATCGGCGTGGATTTCCTCATGATAACCGATAACTCAGAGTCCCTCGACGAACCCTTCGATGGTGACCCCTACTTTATAACACGTCATGGAACATCCATTCATGACATAGCTACGGCAGGTGACTCCATGGCCACCCTAAACCTTGGGGGGTACGGTGGAGGCGAGTTCCTCGAAAAGAAATACGGGGTTAAAAACATTGAACTCCAGATCCCTGCAGGCCTTGAAGGGACGGATAAATTTTTAGGGGTTCTCCTGGATCTTTTCCATTCAGATATCTCCCGCTCAATCAGGAGGGAGAGGGGGAGACTGATGGATGCAATGATAGATTCCCATCAGTACACCTCGGGAAGGAGTGTGGCCATATTTGCCGACCCATCCTATGCTGTTGCGGTAACATCACTGGTACTTGAGATGGGAATGCAACCATATGTTTTCACGGGTTCCAGGAGCAGATACTTCCATGAAAAAATCAGCCAGCTTCAGAGAAAATGGGGATTTCGATTCCCGGCAGAAAGTGGAGTGGACATATTTGGCTTAAAGGAGAACCTTGCTGGCAGAGAGGTCGATGTCCTTATAGGAAATTCCCACTGCGCAAGGGTCGCCAGGGAACTTGGAATACCACTCCTGAGGATGGGATTCCCGGTTTACGATAGGGTGGGGTCACAGAGAATAAGAATAGCAGGCTACGGCGGGGGGATATCCTTTGTTGACTCCCTCACAAACCTGATACTTGAGAGCCACTATGATGAGGGATATGAGATTGATGGTGATACATGTGATAAGGATAGCTGTTGCATCTGATGATGGTAGATACGTTAACAGACACTTCGCGGATGCAGATGCTTTCATAGTTTTTGAGAGGATTGATAATGAAATCAAATTTTCTGAAATAAGAAAGGTGGATGGAGGGAAAATAGAGAAGCACGATGATAGATGGAGGCGGGTCCTGGACCTTATTGACGACTGTGAAATCGTAATATGCAGAAGGATAGGGGAAAAACCCCTTGAGGAGGCCAAAAGGAGGGGTGTTATAGTCTTCGAATCAGATGATGGAATAGCTGCGGCAATACTGAAATCACTCACGGAACTGAACATATCCTGCAGAGTATAATGGGTCTCCCATGAGAGTCTTCACAACCTGCACAAGGGACTGTCCAGGCTCATGCGGTCTCACAGTCAGGGTTGAGGGGGGAGTGGTCAGGTCCATAGGTGGAAACAGAGGACATCCCCACAGCAGGGGATTTTTATGCAGAAAAACAGCCATCTACCACAGGAAGAGGCTCTACTCAGATAAAAGGATCCTAAAACCCCTCATTAGAGATGGAAATCAGTGGAGAACCATATCATGGGATGATGCTCTCCAGATCATATCTGATGTGATGACCAGATGTGTGGATGAATACGGTGCAGAATCCATAGTCTACTATCAGGGATTCGGCGCAAGAACGGCCCTGAGACTTCTTAACAGGAGGTTTTTCAATTCTCTGGGGGCAACAACCCTTGAGGGAACTCTCTGTGGAGGTACAGCTATAGAGGCCCATAAAATGGATTTCGGGAAAAGGATATCCCATGAACCACGCGACCACCTCAACAGCAGAAACATATTCATCTGGGGACGTAACCCGGCAGTTACCGACCTTAACCTCTGGAGAATAATAAGGAGGGCCCAGCGCAAGGGGAAAACCATCGTCACAGTTGACCCTCTAAGGACCGAGACAGCCGCCAGAGCAGATATCCACTGCCAGGTTAGACCCGGTACCGACATGTACCTTGCAATTGCACTTTCAAAGATCATCATGGATGAGGGACTTCATGATCAGGGGTTTATTGATGACCATGCAGAGAACTCAGATGCCTACCTGAACGTCCTTGATGCCTTCAGCCTCTCTGAACTATCAGGGATCACAGGGGTCCCTGAAGGGATGATGTATGACCTTGCCTTCACCTATTCAGATGGCCCGAGCAGCATAATCATTGGCTGGGGACTGCAGCGGTACTTCAACTCCCACATAACCTGCAGGTTCATAGATGCACTCGCCGCCATATCAGGCAATATAGGGATCAGGGGAGGGGGCGTTAGCAGCGGCTTTGATGAATACGGCGGTTTCGATGAATCGATATGCCTTGAAGACAGAAGAAAAATATCCATGCCGCTTTTTGGAAGGGACCTTGAGAATCTGGATTCACCAGAGGCAAAATGCGTCTTCATAACTGCAGGCAACCCGGTGAACCTGGGCCCTAATTCAATGAAAACCCTGAGGGCCCTAAGAAAAATGGATCTTGTGGTCATGGTCGACCACTTCCTCAATGACACGTCATATGCTGCCGACATATTTCTTCCAGCAACAACCTTCCTTGAGGAAACCGATCTGGTGGGCAGTTACGGTCACCCCCATATTTCTCCTGTAAATGCGGCAGTCAGGCCCTCAGGGGAATGCCGGTCAGAATTCTGGATTTTAAAGAGACTATCAGAGTTCATGGACCTTGATAACCTGGAAGGATCCCTCATGGAATGGCTTGAAATCATAGCAGCACCAGTCCTTGATTACCATGGAATAGAAATCCATGATCTTCTAAAAAGACCATACCGGGTGCCTGGAATTCCAGAGGTTCCATTTGAGGATTTCAAATTCTATACCGAGAGTGGAAGGTTCATCTTACCATCAGAAATCCCCTCAGAGGTCGCAATTTCGGATGAGAAATCTCTCAGACTTTTAACAGTAATGAACTCGGAATGGATAGGATCCAGAGAACCATATGATGAAGAGAAGCTACTGGAGGTCTTTATACATCCAGAGACCCTATTAAAAACAGGATTGGAAGATGGTGAAACCGTGACCCTTGAATCAGGTGCGGGCAGAACATGTGCAACTGTAAGGGCCTCTGATAAGGTGTATCCTGGATGCGCCCTGTCATTCAGGGGTACCTGGCTCTCAAGGGGCGGCTGTATAAATACCGTGATTGAGGATGGAAGGACAGAGGGGGGCCATGGAACACCCTACCATGAGACCAGAATAAAAATTAAAAAGCGTCATTGAGGATGAACTCATGGAATAATAGAGTTCAACGGAAAAACAAAAATTAAAAAGGAGATCTCATGCAGGTTTTCTGTTGAGCAGATGGGCCATCAGACTCACAATTATAAATCCAGCCACTATGAGTGAAACTATTTCAACCACGGCGAACATCCAATCACCTCATTCATCGACAGCCTCGATTATGCATACCCCACCCTCACATTCGTGCTCCAGTTCGATGAGGTATTCCTTCAGCTTCTCAACGTCAATCGTTGTAAGACCCTTTATTAGGTCACTGTCTATCTTTATCTGTATGACACCTGAGTTGTTGGTGACAACCTTTCCAGGAATGTATACGCGGCCGAGGGATAATCTCACCGTATCCCCTGGCTTAACCTCTTCCCTTATGTACCTGCAGAGTTCATCGCAGGTTGCTATTCTATTTTCCTTTTTCAAATAAATCACCTTGTCTCTGATTATATAATCTTATGATCATTATAAAAATAAGTTTTACACCCCGTCAACATACACGAGTATCTGGTGCCATAGTTCTTTATAAAAGGCGGTTTACACCTCGTCAACATACATGAATTCCTTGAGCTCCATGAGCCCCTCAACGGCCTTCATCCTTATATCGATACCTGCCTCACGGACAGCCGCAAGGGGGTTCAGGCCTCCAGGGGTCACTATCCCAGCGTGGTACTTCTCCACACGGGCGTTGTAGACTATCTCACTGGGTTTGCCGATTTTCAGTATGCTGAAACCTGCTTCTGATAGATCCTCAATGAGGTCTGTGGCGTGATCCCTTGCAAGGTAGGGCACCTCACGGAGACTTGCAAGCACCCTTCCTGGGCCATCAAGGGCTTCAAGAACTGCTGTCATATTCTTTGAAACGTAGATCTCATGGGGGTCCAGGGATGAGCCGCTGTAGGCTGTTAGCTCAACAAAGCGGGGATCCCTAACTCCAACCTCAAGGAGGCCCCCATACTTTGGTGTGGACATGATTCCGTTCTTTATGAGTATCCCGTCCAGGGTGAGGCTGCAGACAGTTGCAATTCCAGCCATTTTCCCTTCGTCTGTGATTCCTATAAGTGGCAGGGTTGAAAATTCGGGGCGCTTCCCCAGGACGTCACGTATGATCTCGAGGGCTTCATCAAGATCCTCTCTTTTAACAAGGGATATGTTTGCAATTACCCTTCCAGAAAAATCCCTGTGGTTGAAATCAACCCTGTTTATGAGGTTCCAGGCCTTTGAAAGCAGGAATCTGACTCTGACACCCCTTTCAGGTGCAGATGCCATCAAAATCCCCTCAGGTTTTACGAGGGGTTCCAGGTTTCTGAAGTCAATGAGGTTTTCTGCCAGTTTAATTTCGACGCTGTAACCTGCCTCCTGTATTGCACAGAGTGGAGTTATTCCGCCTATTATGGCAACCCCAATCATGCCGTCAGCCACAGGGACTCCCAGGACATCCTCCCCTGGTTCACCCACCTTGAGGACGCCTGATATGTCTACTCCTTCAAGTTTTCTGAAGAGTTTAATGGCCTCCTCCCGTGCGGTTCCAGGTATAAGGCGCAGGTTTGCAGGTACGGTCCCCTCTCCGTTTTCAATGACATCCAGAACTGAGGTCATGTTCTCGGATGTGAATGCCTCCAGGGGGGTCATCGATGTCTTTTTGTATGCTATGAGTTCCCTGAAGTTCACGGGCCTGTTCCCCTCGAACCTCACAAGCCCCCCAAACTGGGGTATTACAGGGATTCCATTCATTAGCAGAAGACCATCAACCGTTGTCCCGCAGATGGTACTTATTACAAATTCCCCATCGTGTTCTTCGAGCCTGACGCGGGGGCTCAAACAGAAACCGTTTTTCATGACATATTTCAGGGTTTCAATGGATTCAGGGGATATCCTTGATGTGTTTACAACCACCTTTCCCTCAAGGGTATCAGGGTTGAAACTTGTACGGTAGATCATACTCTCGAACTTTGAGAATATGAAGTCCACCTGGTCGTAGACGAGGCCACGGTTTATCTCCTGCAGCCCCTTCTCTGTTATCCTTCTTCCGGCGTAACCAACCCTTTCTGTAAGGCCCTTTTCATCAAGTATGCGCATGTGGTATCTGACAGCACGCTCTCCAAGATCGTAGCCCTTCTTTTTAAGTTCTGATGCTATTATCTTTGCTCCAAGGACGTCGTCGTGCTCTGCAAGGATCCTCAGAATCTCCAT
The DNA here is from genome assembly GCF_026692625.1 of Methanothermobacter sp. DP. Classification (NCBI taxonomy): domain Archaea; kingdom Methanobacteriati; phylum Methanobacteriota; class Methanobacteria; order Methanobacteriales; family Methanobacteriaceae; genus Methanothermobacter; species Methanothermobacter sp. DP. Next base: position 1,636,539 of record NZ_CP113501.1, read on the forward strand.
CATCTTCTGGTTGGTCTCTTCAGCCATCAGCAAACACCATATAAAAAATAGGGAGGGGAGTTATTTAAAGTTTAATAAAAAAAGGAGGGTTAGATGTCCAGGTATCTTTCAAGTTCGTACTTGAAGACCCTCACCCGGTAGTCGTCCCATTCCTTGTGCTTTATCTCCATGAACTTCTCATAGACATGGTCCCCGAGGGCTCCCTTGATGACGTCGTCCTCCTCAAGGGCATGGTATGCCTCCCACAGACTTGATGGGAGGGTTTCGATTCCCATTTCCCTGAGTTCAGGGATGGATTTTTCGAATACATCGATTTCAGTTGGTTCGCCGGGGTCAATCCTGTTCTGTATACCGTTCATACCTGCTTCCAGCATGGCTGCAAATGCAAGGTAAGGGTTGCATGAGGGGTCAGGCATCCTCAGTTCCACACGTGTTCCCTTACCACGGGATGCAGGGATCCTCACGAGGGTTGACCTGTTTTTGAGGCCGTATGCGATGTACACAGGGGCCTCATAGCCTGGCACGAGCCTCTTGTAGGAGTTGACTGTCGGTGCACATACAGCTGATAGTGCCGGGGCATGCTTGAGGAGCCCTCCTATGAAGTACATGGCTTCCTCTGATAGCTGGGTCTCGGTGTCAGGGTCATAGAATACGTTTTCACCGTCCTTGAAGAGTGACTGGTGGCAGTGCATACCGCTACCGTTTTCTCCGAAGAATGGTTTTGGCATGAAGGTTACCATGTAACCCATCTTGTCCACGATAGCCTTTATTGCCTGCTTGAAGGTTATGACGGCGTCTGCTGTTTTAAGTGCCTTGTCAAATTTGAAGTCTATTTCATGCTGCCCTGGGGCGACCTCGTGGTGACTTACCTCAACATCGAAGTCAAGGGCCTCAAGGTCCATCACTAGTTTTCTTCTGAAGTCTGTACCCTGGTCCACTGGTTCCACATCGAAGTATGCGCCGCAGTCGTGGGGTATTATGTTCCCATCCTCGTCCTGGTCCAGGATGAAGAATTCGGGTTCCGGTCCGACGTTGTATTCGTAGCCCAGGTGGGCGTATTTGTCAAGGGCTTTTTTAAGGACGTATCTTGGGTCCCCCTCGAATGGTTTTCCCTCTGGCCAGTATACGTCACAGATGAATCTGCAGACACCCTTTTCCTCTGGCCTCCATGGGAGTGTTGAGAAGGTGTCCGGGTCTGGTTTGAGGACCAGGTCACTTTCGTTTATGTCTACGAATCCCTCAATTGATGATCCATCAAAGAGGAGACCGTCCTTTATTATGTCCTCTATCTGGTCTGGCCTTACCAGGGGTATTGCCATGTTTTTTGGTTTTCCGTGTATGTCCACAAACTGAAGGCGGACGAATTTTACTCCGCATTCATCCATTTTAGCTATTATTTTTCCAATCTTATCTGACATGGGTTATGCCTCCGTGGCATGAGCTTAACTGTCACCGGAAGTAACTTTCCTTCTACTGGTTTATATATTTTTTGGCCATTACAGTTCGACAATTTTGAATGGTTCGCCAAGGAGCAGATCAAATTTCAGCATCCTAGGCGCGACTATTGGATCGCCCCTCCTGGTTATCAGTTTAAAGACCTCAGCCGCCTGCAAACACCCGGTAACATTGGCCACAGGCCCTATGACCGGCGGAGTTTCAGATGATAGCTCTTTAAGCTTAGCCTTAACATCCCCTGTAAGTTCAAGGCCCCTGGATGGTAGATTGAAAAGTTCCTCATAGGATGGGGAATCGGATGTGAAGACGCTCACCTGGCCCATGGATCCATGTATGGCTCCGTGTATGAAGGGTATGCCCTGGATGCTGCATCTTCTTGATGCCATGACCCTTGAGGTTATGTTATCAAGGGCATCCACCACTGCGTCACTCCCATCAATTATGGTTGAGGCATTTTTTTCTGTGAAACACTCATGAAATACCTCAACATCGGCGAATGGGTTCACGGTCCTGATGCGTTCTGCTGCAACTTCAACCTTGGGGAGTTTAAGGGCGCTGAAACTGCTCATGAGCTGCCTGTTGATGTTTGAGACATCAAATACGTCGCTGTCTATTATCCGGATTCTGCCTATGCCCATTCTTGCAAGCATCTCAACTGCAGCCCCACCTATACCACCGCATCCAATTACAGAAACAGTTGAATCCCTGAGCCTTAACTGTTCGGTCTTTGAAATGAAGCCCATCTGCCGGCTGACCATCTCCCAGTAGGCCATACCCTCATATCTCCTAGGCATTCCAACCCTCTTTAAATTCTATCACAGTATAGGTATGTCACTGAATTATATTAATGATTTTACAGGTTTTAACTGTCACCTCATGACCCGGCACTGCATCGGACAGGTGTTCAGTGTATTTGCTACCGCATAAGAATAGCAGAACTAAGTTGATTCGATAAATGACCAGTTGAGGACTGGTGATGCGATCCTTAAGAAATTGAATAGCAGAATTAACAGGACTCGATATGTCTGCTGATGTACTGCCACCATAAAACAGATGATCATCAGTGTATAATAAAAAAAGTGGTTTCAAGATGCCGGGGGCGGGATTCGAACCCGCGACCTCACGGTATCCCAGGAAAAAGTCAGAGCACTGCTTAATACCCTATGAGCCGTGCGCTCTAACCAGCTGAGCCACCCCGGCGTAGCTTATAAAAAATCAGTTTTCATCTAATTTAAACTTTTCTGTCAAACACCTACGATGCATGAAAGCCCCCATGGTGCAACCATTATTACTGGTTGACAACATAGATACAGTCAGTCACTTGCAGTGTGGGAGGTCCATGCAGATCAGGGGTCTTGATCTTTCAGAGGGTGCATGTGGAGCATGTCACCTGGTACTCAGGCATCTCTCAGAGGAGGAATTCATCGTTGAAACCTCAGAGTACCCTGAGGGCGTCAGGGCACGTATACTGGACCCCTCGGGAGAGCTGGCTGGGGAGGGCTCGGACATAACGTGGGCCCCGGCGGTTCTCGACGCAGAGATAAACGCGGGTTTTATTGATGATGACCTTTCAGATGCCCTGAAACCATTTCTTACAGATAAAAGGGACCAGAAGCGCGTTGCAGAAATGGCAGGGTATGGAAGGGTTGTTAACACAGCATCCATGGTCATATCCAGGATATGGTCAGAAGGGGGGTCCGTTGAGGTTAAAAGGGAAGGGGCAGGTATAAAGGTTGTTCTCTATTCTAAAAGCGGCGAAGAAATTGTATCCGCAGCCTCAGGGTTCTGCCCGGTCTGCGCAATCAACATAGCGGCTTCAAGGGTGGAGTCCCTGAGAAAGGAAATTGCCTCAGGAAGGTCCCGGAACACTGGAATGGAGAAGTATGAGAGGGGGATCACAGGAAGACTTGAATGGAGGGGTAGGAGGGTTCACTCATACCTCATTGAGGACGGAAAGGTTATCGGAAGGAACTGGGGGTGCTGCATAGCATATGCTACCATAAGGGCTGAAATCGATGCGGGATTTGGAAGCAGTAAATGGAACAGGCTCTTCAGGAATTACTGTGACCTCTGCCCTCTCAAACATTTCTGGCTTGACAGGTCCATGGGGGCCCTGGGCAACAGGATCCTCCACAGGATGGGCAGGGCGGGGGTAAGGGAAAATGTAAGAATGGAAGATTATATAACTGTGGATATCATATCTGGTGATGAGAGGGTTGCATGTGGTATAGGGACGCTATGCTCATTCAGTGCAACTGTAAATGCGCTTCTGAGGTCAGATGCTTCACTGATCCTGAAACCTGATCCTGCCGAAGGATTTCCATATCCCCAGCGTTGAGGTGTTCTCTGTGGGTGAACATGTAATAGAGGCCCTGGGCAAAACCCGGGTTACAGTGAGGGACGGTAAGGTGGTCCATGTATCAGAGCCACTGATCCACTACTGCCCCCTGTTCCATAAGTATCGTGGCATTGAAAAGATCACATCTGAGGCGGTCCGCCAGAATATTGAATTTCGCATCAAGGATTTTGGCATGTGCACAGCCAACCGTGAATTAAGGATGAGGGATTTTCTATCATTTGGCATCTCAGAGATTATCTCAACACTCCTTGCCGGGGGGGATGTGGACGCAGCCGTGATGGTCTGCGATGGGGCAGGAACTGTCATTGTAACAGAACCAGAACTTGCACAGGGTATAGGCGGAAGGATATCAGGTTTCATCAGCACCTCTCCTGAAAAGGATGTTATAGAAAAAATTGGCCCCAAAAATGTCCTTGACCCTCAAAGGGCAACGATAGACCAGCTTAAGGGCGTTGAAAGGGCTCTTGAAATGGGTTACAGAAGGGTTGCAGTCACAGTCAAGGATCCAGATGAGGCAGAGCAGTTAAGGGAAATCGGTGATGGAGAAATATACCTCTTTGCGGTTCACCTCACGGGAATAGATTACAGGGGCGCAGAGAGAATAATCAATACATGTGATGTTGTAACAGCCTGTGCATCAAAGTACATAAGGCGAATAGCAGATAGAAGGGCGCTGCTGAAGGTGGGCTCCTCAATACCCATATATGCGTGCACAAAAAAGGGTAAGAGGTTCATTGAACTCAGATTGGAGATGATGGGGACTTCGGGGAAGAAAAATTCAGAAAGAAATCCACTGTCACCTGAACCCCTTGTATAACTCTAAAGGTGGTCCGCAACAGCCTTTATGATGCAGCTCTGAGTTATGAGCCCCACGAGCATATCATCTTTTACAACAGGCAACCTCTGATAACCGGTATCTGCCATTATCCTGCTTATCCTGCTTATTGGAGTATCCTCATGGACAACAACAAGGTCCTTGCTCATGATATCCTTCACCCGCAGTTTCAGGGCCTCACCACCGGCAAGCAGAATATCCCTGTGGGTTATGAGACCAACAAGCCTGCCGTCCTCCACAACAGGGACGCCGCCAACATTTGCACGGACCATCTTGAGATTTGCAGCTGCCACAAGGTCTTCTGGATTAGCCACAATAACATCACGCAGCATTATGTCCCTTGCACGGAGCTTTCTCATCATGAAATTATTTTTATTGATGTCCATATATTAAGATTGAGGGATCAAAGTGACTCAGATGGAAGATGCAAGAAAGGGCAATATAACCCCTGAAATGGAGGAGGTAGCCCGAAAGGAGAACATTGATATTCAGATTCTCATAAAAAGCATTGCAGATGGTAGAACTGTCATACCATCCAATGTTAATAGAAGTTCATCACCATGCGGCATAGGGGAGGGCCTTTCAACGAAGATAAATGCCAATATTGGTTCATCCTCAAAGATGGAGGACATTGACCTTGAAGTTGAAAAGGCAATGGCGGCCGTGGAATATGGTGCAGATGCGGTCATGGACCTCAGCACGGGTCCAATGCTCCGGGAAGTCAGAAGGGCCGTACTCGAAGCCGTAGACGTACCCGTTGGAACAGTACCCATCTATGAGGCGGGCGTTGAGGTCTTCAGATCCAGCGGCTCGGTTGTGGGCATGGATGAGGACGACATGTTCAGGGCAATAGAGAACCAGGCCAGGGATGGCGTTGACTTCATGACAGTGCACTCAGGTATAACCCTTGAGACAGTTGAGAAGGTCCAGCGATCAGACAGGATAATGGGTATAGTGAGCAGGGGCGGAGCATTCCTGGCGGCATGGATAATTCACAACGAGGAGGAAAACCCCCTCTACAGCAACTATGACTACCTCCTTGAACTGGCATATGAATACGATGTAACACTGAGCCTTGGGGATGGCCTGAGACCAGGGTGTCTTGCAGATGCATCGGATATACCCCAGATTCAGGAACTCCTCATCCTGGGGGATCTCGTTGCAAGGGCCCGTGATGCAGATGTACAGTGCATGGTTGAGGGTCCCGGCCACATGCCACTCGACCAGATCGCAGCAAACATGAAGATACAGAAGTCTGTCTGTGACGGCGCACCATTCTATGTCCTAGGTCCAATAGTCACCGATATGGCCCCTGGGTATGACCATATCAGCGCGGCCATAGGTGGTGCGGTTGCTGCAATGAATGGGGCTGACTTCCTCTGCTATGTAACACCCGCGGAACACCTCGCCATACCCGGCGTGGAGGATGTTATTGAGGGGGTGGTGGCTTCCAGGATAGCTGCACAGGCCGCGGACGCCGCAAGCAAATTGCCGGGGGCCTGGAAATCTGAACTTGAAATGGCAAATGCAAGGAAATCCTTTGACTGGGATAAACAGTTTGAAATGGCATTTGACTCAAGAAAACCTGCAGAGTACAGGATGCAGTGCCCGATCGATGATTCAGAGATGTGCACCATGTGCGGGGAATACTGCGCCCTAAGGATCCTCAGAGGCGATTGAAGCACTGTTGAACATGGCCTCTGGAATGTCTGTGCTACCCCAGGTCTGAGGCAGGGGACGGGAACAGTTGCATCGAGAGGTGCCTTCCATTCCCCAATACTTAATATGCTTCAGCAACAGAAATTACAGTGGTGGTCCAATGAAATTTGAACATGTCGACGGGACCGAAAAGGCAAAGATCCGGCTTTTTGCCCTGAGCACGTGTGGCTGGTGCAAAAAAACCCGTGAACTGCTGGAGGAACTAGGGGTGGCCTATGATTACATATACGTCGACCTCCTCCAGGGTGATGAACGAGAAAAAGCCCTCAGTGAGCTCCGGAAGTGGAACCCATCCCTCTCATTTCCCACACTTGTGATAGACGATGGGGATGTTATTGTGGGATTTGATGCACTCTCAATAAAATCAGCCCTCAGGTAGGGGATCATCATGGCTGATGAACTTGAAGCACTCTACAGAGAGATCAGGGAATCTGCAGAGAGGTCCGGCTATAAAATCAACCCTGACAGGGAATTTGTCATGGACCTCCTGCGGGGGATCCTCACCAACCGTGAGAGGTATGGATATGATTCATGCCCCTGCAGGCTCGCATCCGGCAATCCGGAGGAGGACAGTGATATAGTATGCCCCTGTGATTACAGGGACGAGGATCTTGAGGAGTATGGGACCTGCTACTGCGGCCTTTACGTTGCGGATGATGATGTGGAGTTTAAATCAATCCCTGAGAGAAGAAATATGGAAAAAATCCCTGAGGGAAAACTTGACCTAAAGATCCCGGTACTCCGGTGTCGTGTATGCGGTTATCTCTGCGCAAGGAAGGCACCACCTGAACCGTGCCCCATATGTGGGGTCAGCGGGAAATTTGATGTTTTCCTTGAATAGAAGATGGTGAGGTGAATCCTTGCTGGAAGGCTACAGTGAAGTCAAAGAGGATCTCAGGTTCATTTTTGGCTCTGAGGTGAGACTGAAGGTCCTGCTTGCTCTCATGGATGGTCCCATGGAGCTATCTGAGATGAGGTCAGTTATAAGATCAAGCTCATCAACGATTCTACATGCAATATACCAGCTGGAAGAGAAGAGAATGGTCTCAAGGACCAACCGCCGGTATGAACTTTCAGCAACAGGGAGGATAATATCCCTCAAGGTGCAGGGTATCATAGGGTCACTTCTTGCCCTTGGAAATCTTTCAGAATTCTTCCTTGACCATGACCTGTCATCAATACCAGATCACCTCCTCTCAAGCATAGAAGCCCTTGCAGGGGCCACTCTTCTTGAATCAAAGCCAGAGAACCTTACAGAACCATATGAGGTGGTGGCAAAGAACGCCCTGAATTCAGAGAGGGTCTGGATCCTATCAGGGGTATATCACCCCTTCTATGAGGATCTCCTGAGGTCAGGGGCGGAGACTGAGATAATACTTTCAGAGGATCTTATAGCCTCCGTTGAAGATGATTTGCCTCAGAATACCGGTATTCATTCCATACAGGCAAAGCTTAAGTTCAGCCTCATAATAACGGAGGGTTCAATGGCCCTATCTCTTTTTCTGTCAGAAGGTCTCTATGATCCATCAAGGTTCCTCTTTTCGAGGGATGATAAGGCAATTGAATGGGCATGGAGCCTCTTCAGACACTTTACAAATGATGGAGTTGGATAGATTGCTCTATATTGAACTTGCAGAGGTCTACAGAAAACTGGAATCAACAACAAAGCGCCTCGAAAAGACAGATATCCTTGCAGGGCTCTTCAGCAGCGTTGAAAGGGACCTTTTACCTGTGGTGACCATCCTCATGCTTGGAAGGGTTTTCCCAATCTGGAGTGAGGAGGAACTCGGGGTTGGCATAAAACTTCTCATGAGGGCCATATCAACTGTCGTGGGGGTTTCGGTTGATGAAATAGAGGATGCCATAAGGGAGGAGGGGGATATAGGGCTTGCCAGCGAGAAACTCTTCTCAAAGAAAACCCAGACTACCTTCTTTTCGCAACCACTCACGGTTGAATTTGTTTATGATAAACTGCGCTCACTTGCATCTGTAACAGGTGAAAGGGCCCAGTCAAGGAAGATAGGCATACTTGTTGAGGTCCTATCCCAGGCAAAGCCCCTTGAGGCACGTTACATCACCAGGACGGTCCTTGAGGAACTCAGGGTTGGCGTTGCAGAGGGAATTATAAGGGATGCCATCTCCAGGGCCTCAGGAGCCGACCCCGCCCTTGTCGAGAGGGCCCACATGCTCACCAATGACCTGGGTATGGTGGCTGCCGTTGCAATGGAGGATGGCAATTCAGGCCTTGAGAAGCTGAACCTTGAACCTGGAAGGCCTGTAAAGCCAATGCTTGCACAGCTTGCTGAAAGCATAGAGTCGGCAATAGAGGAACTTGGAAGGGCATTCTGTGAGACAAAGTATGATGGGATAAGGGTCCAGATACACAGAAAGGGAGACGAGATATCCATTTTCACACGTAGACTTGAAAACATAACTGCAGCGGTCCCTGACATCCTTGAGGGCGTTGAAAGGGCGCTCCCGGATGAAGACTACATAGTTGAGGGTGAGATAATCGTTACAATTGAGGGCAGACCCGCTTCCTTCCAGTACATACTCCAGAGGGTCAGGAGAAAGTATGATATAGAACGATTGAGGAGGAAGGTTCCCCTTTCCCTCTTCCTCTTTGACGTCCTCTACTATGAGAGACCCCTTATCGACGAACCCCTTAGGGAGAGGAGGGGGGTTCTTGAATCAATCATCTCTGAGATTCCAGGGGAGATTGAGGCGAGCCGGATGGTTGATGTATGCCCGGATAACGTTGATGAAGCCCTGTGGCTCTTCAGGGAATCAATAAGGGAGGGTCATGAGGGTATAATGATAAAGGACACAGAGTCACCATATATACCGGGCATAAGGGGCAAAAAGATGCTTAAATTCAAGGCCGAACCTGAAACACTGGACCTCATTGTGGTTGGCGGCACCTATGGCCGTGGAAAAAGGGCCCACCTCATTGGTTCATACCTTCTGGCGGCAAGGGATGATGATACAGGGGAACTTGTGACGGTTGCGCATGTTGCAACGGGCCTGGATGATGAAACCCTCCAGGAACTCTCAGAGAGGATGGAGGATCTTGCCATTGAGAGGAAGGGGAGGAAACTGAGGGTTAGGCCTGATATAATACTTGAGGTGGCCTACAGTGAAATAGTCCGGAGCCCTGAGTATGAGAGCGGTTACTCCCTTCGTTTTCCTGTTGTAAAACGCATAAGGGATGATCTGAGCCCTGAGGACATTGATACGGTTTCCCGTATAGAGTCAATGTTCAAGGCCTGATGCGGAACTTCAGCAATATTTAAATATCCATATGTATTACATAATCTCATGGGTTTCATACTGGATGACAGGGCACTACTCATCATCTCAGTTTTACTCGGAATCGCCGGGTTTATTGGAATGATAGTATCCTCAGCATCCCTCACACCCCCCGTCGTTGGAGTGTCAGATGTGGACAGGTCCATGGTGGACAGGGAGGTTACAGTTGAGGGTACAGTGGAGGAGGTTCATGAACTGGAATCTGGGACTTTACTTTTAAAAATAAATGATGGGACAGGGACAGTAACCGCTGTTGCATTTAAATCAGTCTCGGAGGGCATGGAACTGAGTCCTGAAATCTTAAGTGGAATGAGGATTCAGGTAACAGGAAGGGTTAAGGAGTATCATGGATCACTGGAGATCGTTGTTGAGAAACCATCATCCATCATGCCAAAATCATTTGGGAGTTAGTTCACTCATCGATGTGCAATGGTTTCAGTTCACCTGTGGCTATGTCAATTATAAGACCATGGACCTTTACTGATTCAGGTATAAGTGGCGATGAACGCAGCCTCCTGATGCCCTCAATCACGTTTTCCTCCTCATCGACTATGGGGTTCAGTGTGCTGAGGCTGAAATTTTCAATGACATCCTCATCAACACCAAGTTTCCTCATCTCTGATACTATGCGGTCCCTCTCAAGGCGTGTCATACCACAGTCTGTGTGCCCCACTATGATTATCTCCCGCACACCAAGGGCGTATATGGCCACTGCAGCTGACCTCACAGCACCATCATCCACGATGTTACCTGCATTCCTTATTATCTTTGCATCACCCCTGCCTATGCCGAGGGCCTCCTCAAGGAATCCTGTGAGCCTTGAGTCCATGCAGGTGATGATACAGAGACCCTTCGCTGGGTTTGCGCTCAGAAGGGATCCTTCTTCCTTAACAAATTTTCTGTTTTCAGAGAGGATATCCTTAATAACCATGATAACCAACCTCATTCTATGCCCATGAAAAGCATAGCGGGAATACCGATAGAGATTGTCAAGAGGAACTCCAGTGTGATATTGACCCTTCTACCTCCAGTCTTTGCATTCCTCCTGGCACTCGTACCATCCCTGAAGTACAGCACCCCACTTACATGGGATATCTACTACCACGTACATAACGCTATGCTTTACATGGATAGGGGCATCGTGTTCTGGGATCCACTTACATGTGCCCCTTACGGGAGACCCATCTGTTATCCCCCCCTCTTCCATATAATGCTGACTCTCCTTGTTAAAATCACCGGTCTTGGTTTTTTAACTGTGGCAAGGTTCATACAGCCTGTGATGGCATTCCTGATTATTCTGTCATTTTCTTATATTGCAGGAAGGTTCTATGGATCTCTCGCAGGATTTTTGACCGGAATGCTTTCAATTTCAAGCCTGTTCTTCTTAAGGATAATCATGCCCATTCCAGAAGCCCTGGCCATGATATTCTTGCCCTTTTTTGTTTATGGTTATTGCATTTCTATGGAAAATGATTCTAAACTTTATCCGGTCTTCACAGGCATCATCCTTGGCGTGCTGATGTTAACACATCTCTTATCCGCCGCAATGGCCCTTGCAGCGGTGTTAATCTCAGCGCTGGCTTTTCGAATCAGCAGGCACGCTGTAAAACCTCTAAATCTCCTGTTAATTATCCTAACGGGTTTCGTGCTGGCGATTATCTGGTACGCGCCTCTTCTAATTAAATATGGGTTTTTCTTCAGGCCACCACCGGCAGACCCACTTTCCATTGTGGGGTACCTGAACCATTTAGGGGCGTTGCTCACAGTGCTTGCACTGACAGGATTAATCTGCGCACTTAAAAGAAGAGAGAGGAGGGATATTCTTATGGCCAGCTGGTTCATATTTGTTCTGGCCCTGAGTGCCGGTTACACTGTTGGATTGAAGGTCCTATCGGATAGAATACTGTACTTCGCACTCTTTCCTGCAGCAGCAATGGGGGCCAGCATATTCAATTCAATGAAGGTGGCTGATAGCAGGTGGCCTGTTTATGTTCTGGTCCTTTTCATCTCAGTTTACTCCCTCTGCAGCGGCTACGGAATTGCAAGCACCGTGAAGCCGGAGGTTTCTGAATCTGAACTGGAAGTTGCCCAGTGGTTCAAGTATAATGGGGACCATAAAACCGTTGTAGTGTCTGATTACCATATTCAGCCGTTAATAGTTTCTATTGCAGGGCAACCGGTATCTGCAGGTGGCTATGCCCCGGGATCTAAGGACACGATTGATGCCCGGAAATATACTATCACCTTTGATTATACAGAGGATGACATCAGAATAGATAGGGTAGGTTATATAATTCTTGACACTAAAAACAGGAAAACGCCCCCGTATTCACGGAAGGTCTACAGAAACATGGACTTTGTGGTTTATAGGGTGGAAGTTTAGGATATTTTGTGGTTTATGTGGCGGAAGTCTATCAGGCTCCTTGCGATCAATAATAATATGAGGTTATAAAAATGAAGAGGCTCTTCGGTACATTTGGTGTTAGGAGACTTGCAAATGAGGTTTTAACTCCTGAATTCGCATCTAAACTTGCAGCAGCATATGGTTCCATTGTAGATGGAAAAATTGCTGTTGGGGGGGATACAAGAACATCCACGATCATGATAAAAAATGCTGTTATATCCGGCCTTCTATCAAGCGGATGCGACGTTGTTGACCTTGGGATACTGCCGACACCAGCGGTCCAGTATGCGGTGAGGAATTACTATGATGGGGGTGTTATCGTAACCGCTTCCCACAACCCCCCAGAATACAATGGCATAAAATTCGTTGACGGTGACGGTATAGGGATCCCTGATGATATGGAGGAAGAAATAGAGGATATATTCTTCCAGAAAAAATTTAAGAGGGCCTCATGGAATGAGATAGGCCATCTAAAAGTTAATCAGGGCATAATAGATGAGTACCAGGAGGAGGTTATAAGGAGGGTTGATGCAGAGGCCATCAGAAAGAGAAACTTCAGGGTGGTTGTGGACTGTGGGTGCGGCGCCGGATCCTACACAATGCCATACATCCTAAGGAAACTGGGCTGCAGTGTTGTGACCCTTAATTCCCAGCCTGATGGGTTTTTCCCTGGTCGTGACCCTGAACCTGTCCCTGAGAATCTATCTGAGCTCATGGAGACTGTCAGATCAACCGGGGCTGATCTGGGGATAGCCCATGATGGCGACGCCGATAGAACAATATGTATAGATGAAAAGGGAGAATTCGTCCTTGGTGATAGGACCTTTGCCCTTGTTGAGAAGAGGATGCTCCAGGAGAACGGTGGTGGAATAATAGTTACGACAGTTGCGACATCCTCAGCAATATATGACGTGGCAGAGGAGAACAATGGTGATGTGATAACAACCGCTGTGGGGGACCTCCTTGTGGCCAGAAAACTTAAAGAGACAGGGGGCCTGTTTGGAGGCGAGGAGAATGGTGGCCTGATATTCCCTGACTTTGTATATGGAAGGGACGCTGCCCTTACAGCCGCAAAAATCCTTGAGATAATGGCACATGAAGGAAGGCCCCTCTCTGAACTTGTATCAGAGCTGCCATCATATTACTCCGAGAAAAAGAAGGTAAAATGTCCCGATGAAATCAAGGGGGATGTCATGAAACTGGTGGCTGAAATGGTGGCCAGTGAACCTGGTGTGAGGGATATAGATACAACCGATGGCGTTAAAATCTTCAGGGACAATGGTTGGGTTATAATAAGGCCGTCAGGTACAGAACCAATATTCAGATGCTTTGCAGAGTCAGACACCCAGGAAAATGCCACTGAAATGGCTGAATGGGGAATATCATTGGTGGAAGAGGCTATTGAGAAACTCGGGAAGGTCTAGAGGTTTTCAAGGCATTCCTCCAGCAGTATCTCTGCATCCTCATTTTCAGGGTTTAACTGGAGGGCCCTGCTGAATGAATCCAGGGCCTCCTCAAATCTTTCAAGTTCCAGCAGTGCAACACCTAGGTTGGTCCAGTAGACATCATTCTCTGGATCCATTTCAATGGCCCTTCTGTAGCATTCAATGGCCTCTTCAAATCTTTCAAGTTCAAGAAGGGCGTTGCCCTTACGGTTCCAGAGATTTGGGTCCTGTTCATCTTCAAGGGCCAGTTCAAGGGCATTGTTATAGGATTCTAGGGCATCCTCCATCCTTCCAAGTTCTGAGAGCAGGTTTCCCCTTGCTGTCCATAATTCAGCATTCCGGGGGTCCCTTTCAATCGCCTTCTCATAGAATTCAAGGGCTTCAACCGGTTTTTCAGCCACCTCGAGCATAACACCCCTCCAGTAAAGCAGGGCAGGGTCATGGGGCCTTATCTTCAGGGCCCTTGAACTGGTCTCAAGTGCCTCATCCACTTCACCCGCATTAAGGAGGGTTATGGCCATGTTGTTCCATATATATGGATTTTCGGGATCTATTCTTATGGCTCTCCTGTAGTTTTCAAGTGCTTCATCGAATCTCCCAAGCCTTGTGAGATTGTCTGCCAGTCTGTTGAGCACGTAAACATCGTCAGGGTCAATGCGTAGGGCTGCAGTATAACACAGGTGGGATTTATTGAATTTTCCCGAATCAAAGAGTATGTCAGCCCTCCTGGTTATCATGGCCTTTTCATCGATCTTTTTACCCTCCCATTCCTCCACTGGAAGCTTCCTGAACCTTATAACCTGGAATTCGGTTTCATCATCCACCTCACCCTGATACATCCTTTTGAATTCTTCCTCCAGTTCCCTGGCATCCCTGAAACCATCCTCCCTTGCCAGTTCATCGTTTTTCCTGAGCTCACCGAACCTGACGGTTTCAACGTCTGTGACCACAGCCTCGAATACCTTCTCTCGGTCCTTGGAGACAAGGTTCCAGTAACAGTGAAGGCGATCACCCACCCTGAGGGGTCTCTTCCATTTTCTGCGTATGGTCATGGTCCTTTTTCCTGTTACAAGGTCAATGTCCCTGCTGCTGAATGATAGTATGGGCAATTTGGTATTTCCCCCGATTATTGAATTTCTTCCTCTCCGAACTCCTCGGTACGTATCTTAACCTTCCTGAAATATTTTTTAATCTTGAGGGCAAGTTCCCTGAGCATGCGTGGTGATGGGGGCTCAAGGTCCTTCAGTTTTTCATCCAGGACCACCCTGTTCCTGAACTGCTGGATAACGTAGATGTCACAGTCTATGGATTCTGCGATAATCTTAAGGTCCTCCTCGTCCATGAGACCAGGCACAAAGGTTGTCCGGCATTCAACCGTAACATCTGAGCCTGCAAGAAGACGGAGGCTCTCCCTAACACCATCACATCTCGCACCGGCAAGTTCCATGTAACGGTGGAAGGGGGCCTTCACATCCACTGCAACATAATCAAGTAAGGGCAGCAACCTCCTGAGGGCCCCTGGGGAGTAACCGTTGGTGTCAAGTTTTGTATGGAGCCCCAGGGAACGTGCGTGCCTTAGTACTACCTCAACATCGTCCACCTGGAGGAGAGGCTCACCACCACTCACCACGACGGCATCAACAAAGTCGGCGTATTTTTCCATCTCCTCCATGATATCTGAGAGATCAGCCTCCACCCCGCCATCTATGAGTTCAGGGTTATGGCAGTAGGGGCACCTGAAGTTACACCCTGCTGTGAATATCACAAGGGAGAGTTTACCTGGATATTCAAGGGTTGAAACTGCCATTGAACCTATTTTCATTGAAATCACGAAATGATCTCGGCGAGAACCTCAAGGAACCGTTTATCCTCCTCAAGGGTTCCAACACTCACCCTTATCCAGTACTCATCGAGACCTGAAAATGAGGTACAGTCCCTCACGATGATCCCCCTCCTTAGGAGCTCCTCTGAGAGTTCAGCGGCGGTTTTACCTGTACCCCTCACATCAAGGAGGATGTAGTTTGCATATGATTCAAATACCCTGAGGCTTTCAAAATTCTTAAGTTCCCCATACAGGTATTCCCTGCTCCTTATGGAGTACTCTGCGGATTTTTCCAGGTATTCCCTGTCCTGGAGGGTTGCAAGAGCCGCTGCATGGGATAGCCTTGTGAGGCTGAATACAGGTTTAACCCGGTGCATGTACTCTATAACCTCGGGGCTTCCAAGGCCGTAACCTATCCTCATGCCTGCAAGACCCATGACCTTCGAGAAGGTCCTCATTATAAAGATGTTCTCATGGTCAGATAATAGGTCCACGTTGCTGACACCTGAAAATTCAAAGTAGGCTTCGTCAACAACCACAAGGGCTTCTGTGGACTCTGCAACAGCCTTTATATCCTTCTTATCTATAAGACCGCCTGTGGGGTTGTTGGGTGTGCATAGAAAGACCAGGCGGGTTGAGTCATCAATCGCATCAAGGACCGATTCAAGGTCAAGGCGGTTCTCCTCAACATCCCACCGCGCATGGACTGGCCTTGCATCATGCGCCTGGAGGGTGTATTCATAGTACATATATGAGGGCATCGGCACAGCGAAGGTGTCTCCAGGGTCAATGAATGTTCTACCCAGGACATCAATGATCTCATCTGCACCGTCACCACCCACTATGACCTGATCTCCATCGACGCCCGCATAATCTGCTATGGCCTCATGGAGGTCTTCAAGGTTTGATTCAGGGTACCTGTGGGTGGATTTGAGTTCCCCTGCCATTGCCTTAACCGCAGCTGGCGATGGACCCAGGGGGTTCTCATTGGACCCCAGCTTGATTATATCACTCTCTTTGAGACCATAATTCTCTGCTATCTCCTTTATGGATCTTCCAGGTACATATGGCTCCATTTTATGAATTACTGGACGAACTCTGACCATAGAATCACTCTTCAGTTTATATTTGCAGTTATAGACCCTGTTGGTTTTCAGTCTTCATATTCCTGCGTCAGGTGGAAGTATCTCTCGGCATTCTCCCTTATGGACTCTATCTCCTCCTCATTGAGTTCCCTGACAGCCCTTGCAGGAACACCCATGATGAGACTTCCAGGCGGGAAACTTTTGCCTGAGGTAACAACCGCACCTGCACCGACAATTGAATTTTCAGCCACAAGGGCCCCGTTGAGGATGGTTGAATTCATGCCCACCAGCACATTATCCTGTATGGTGCAGCCATGGAGAACCGCAGCGTGACCCACAGAGACGTAATCACCCACCTTCACAGGGTAGCCGCTGCTTGCATGGACAACACAGTTATCCTGAATATTGGAACGGTATCCTATCCTTATGGGTTCTATGTCACCCCTCAAAACAGCGTTGTACCATACAGATGAGCCATCACCTATCTCCACGTCCCCGATTATTCTGGCGCCTTCAAATACACGGTAAGACACAGTAAAACCACCATCAGTCCCTTATAATGTACTCCTGTTTGAGTATCACAAGTTTATCAGAGGGCACATCCTCGTATATGACGCAGCCTGCACCAATACGGGAACCCTTCCCAACCTTGACACCGGGGTTGAAGCTTGAGTTTATACCGGTCTTCACACCATCCCCGAAAACGGCTCCAAGCTTTCTGCGGCCCGTGTCCACAGACTCCTCCTTAACCCTCATACGTACCGGTCCATCATCAAAACGCAGATTGGCTATATTGGTACCGGCGGCTATGTTGCAGTCTGCCCCTATGACAGAGTCACCCACATAGCTGAGGTGGTTAACGTTGGTACCATCCATTATGATGGAATTCTTGATCTCAACAGCATTACCGATGCTCACGTTATTCCCTATACATGTATGGGCACGGAGGTAACAGTTGGGTCCAATGTCGCAGTCTCTACCTATGTAAACAGGACCCTGAATGTAGGTACCTGACCTTATAATGCTTCCAGCACCCACCACCACCGGACCGTGGATGGTCACACCATCCTCCACTTCCCCATGGATGGACCTCTCAAGGCCCTTCATGAGCTTTTCACTGGCATCCAGGAGCTCCCATGGCCTTCCAACATCTATCCACTCCCTCTCTGATACTATGGCCCTTACTGGGAGGTCATCCCTCACCTGCATCATTATGGTATCTGTTATCTCGTACTCTCCCCTCCGGGATAGGGGGGTCTGCTCTATGT
Source organism: Methanothermobacter sp. DP (assembly GCF_026692625.1). Classification (NCBI taxonomy): domain Archaea; kingdom Methanobacteriati; phylum Methanobacteriota; class Methanobacteria; order Methanobacteriales; family Methanobacteriaceae; genus Methanothermobacter; species Methanothermobacter sp. DP. Next base: position 1,654,240 of record NZ_CP113501.1, read on the forward strand.
AATCAAAGACAGCTGGACTGAACACATATATACCGGTATTTATGAGGTTCCCGGCATCGACATCAGGGGACGGTTTTTCGATTATCTCCCGTACACAGTCACCCTCGAGCCTGACAGCCCCAAATGAACTCGGGTCGGGAACCTCACGGAGAACCATCAGGGTTTCGGGTTTCATATCACTGTAGGCGGATATCAGATCACCCACAAGCTGTGGGTCGGTTATTATGTCACCGTTCAGGACTATGAACTCGTCACTCACCATACCCGTGGCCTGGCCTATTGCATGGGCTGTTCCAAGGCGTTCATCCTGTTTCACGTAGCTTATGTTGACCCCAAATTCGGATCCGTCACCGAAGTGGGACCTCACCACATCCTCACGGTAACCGGTTATCATGATTATCTCACTGACACCGTTATCCCTGAGGGCATCCACACTGTACTCCACCATTGGTTTGCCTGCAACCGGCAGCATGGTCTTGGGCCTTGTAAGTGTGAGCGGCCGCATTCTTGTACCCTCACCAGCAGTCAGGACGACAGCCTCCATATCATCACCCTATCATATTTTCAAGGTAAGCACGGGTCTTCTCATGTATCTGACGGGCCTCCTCGTCGGTCTTACCCTCAAGGGTTATCCTTATATAGGGTTCTGTCCCTGAGGGCCTCACAAGAACCCAGCTTCCATCCTCCATTGATATACGGACTCCATCTATCGTGTTGATCTCTGCAGAGTCGGTGAACTCACGGCTGAGTTCAGAGGCCACCCTCTCCATGACGGCTCCCTTCCTATCATCTGGGCAGGGAACCTTATCTCTTATATTGGGGTAGGATGGCACCTCATCCAGTAGCACCGAAAGGGGGCCCTTCCGTGAGATGAGCTCGGCCACCCTGAGGGCTGAGAGTATTCCATCGGGGCACATGCAGAAGTCAGGGTGCAGCCAGGTCCCTGAGGGTTCTCCTCCGAAATCAGCACCCTCCTCTGCGATGGAGTTTGCCACATGGACATCACCCACCCGTGTCCTTATGACCTGGCCGCAGTCTCCAAGGCATTCATCCACACAGAGGGATGCATCCACGGTTGTGATGATCTTGCCCCCTATCTCCCTTGCCATGAGGGCCAGGAGTTTATCGAAACTTGCAAACCTTCCCCTGTCATCCACCGCGACCATCCTGTCGGCGTCGCCATCATGGGCTATCCCCAGATCAGCCCCGGTTGATCTGACAGTCTCCATGAGCTCAGAGAGGTTCTCAGGGACAGGTTCAGGGTCACGACCAGGGAAAAACCCATCAGGCTGGGAATTAAGGGTCACAACACTGCAGCCAGCCATCCTGAATATGAGTGGTGATAGGTGGGAGGCTGCACCGCACCCACAGTCAATTACCACCTTTAGGGGTCTTTCAATGCTGACCATTCCAGCGACGGCATCAGCATAGTCATCCCTGAGGTCAACTTCCCTCACTGAGCCGAGGCCATCCCACCCCCTCCTATTAAATTCTCTAGAATGAATTATTGATTCTATGATGCGCTCCTGAGATGGGCTGTAGGCCATTCCATCAGGGTTCCAGAGCTTTATGCCATTGTAGGGGGCGGGGTTGTGGGATGCCGTTATCATTACACCGGCGTCAGCACCCAGCCTTGAAGTCGCGTAACCAACAAGGGGCGTCGGCACCATTCCGAGTCTGATGACGTCACAGCCACACTCGATTATCCCTGCAATCAGGGCACTTTCAAGGAGCTGGCTGGATGTTCTCGTGTCGTAGCCAACAACGACCTTACCTCCCCCCAGGTGGGTTGCAAGGGCCCTTCCAACATCCACCGCAAGTTCAAGCGTCACCTTCTCCCCGAAACGGCCCCTTATGCCAGATGTCCCGAATAATCGCTTTTCCTTCTTCATTTTAAGCCCCGAATTTTTCCTTTCTGTTCATGAGGTCAAGGAGTATGTCCATGACATGAGATCCCCTTATCCTGCAGAGGCCACCAGCAGCCGCGGCCCTCTCACCGAATACACTCACATCATCAACCCTGACCTCTGGCCCGTTTATTGTGATGGGGACAGGGTCCCCTGTGTGGTCCATGACAGATACCGGTGTTGAATGATCCGCAGTGAGTATGAAGTAGATGTCATCGCGTATAAGGTCACCGAGGATGGAGTCAACCCTCTCTATGAACTCAACCTTACCCTCAAGGTCCCCATCATGACCAGCCTCGTCTGCACCATCTATGTTTATGAGCAGAAATTCGTATTCATCATCAAGGGCAGCCTCTATCGCATTCTTTATACTCTCCAGGTCGGTGTCTGTACCACCGGTGGCCCCTTCAACATCAATCACATCCATTCCTGTGATGTGCCCTATACCCCTTATGAGGCCTGTCTCAGCGATACAGGCCGCCCTAAGACCGTAGCGTTTCTCAAATTTTTCAACGTCAGGAACAGCACCCGCACCCCTTGGCAGTATTATATTTGCAGGCGCCTCTCCATTTCTGATTCTTTCGGTGTTCACGGGATGGTCCCTGAGGATTTCATAGGATTCCCTCACCAAATTGTTAAGTATATCGGCGGTTTTCTGTGATTCAGGGGATCCATCAAGGGCTTTCACCTTCTTAGGGGGTTTTCCTTCAGTCTTGGGATCTGCATCTGATACATTATCACCCAGCCCGGGGCCCCTGAGGACCAGGACGGCCCTGTGGCCTGTTGACTCCCTGAAGATTATTTCAACGTCCTCAAATCCATCCAGGGTCATTGAGTTGATGGCCTCTGCTATCTGGGATGTCCCTGACCTTATTCGCCCTGCCCTTCTGTCGGTTATCACAAGGTCATCGTCTGCGGTTGCAAAGTTGCATCTGAATGCAATGTCCCCTGGCCTCACATCCAGCCCCACACCTGCGGCCTCGAATGGACCCCTTCCGGTGTATACACTGTAGGGGTCATATCCCAGTATGGAGAGGTGTGATGTGTCGCTTCCTGCACGGACCCCTGGTCTTATGGGATCCATTATACCATTGATACCTGAACTGGCCAGCCTGTCCATATTAGGGGTTTCTGCGGCCTCAAGAGGTGTTTTACCTCCAAGGCTTTCAATGGGGCGGTCGGCCATTCCATCTATTATCATTATTACCCCTTTCATGATTCACCCACCTTCCTAGATTTATGGATCTCTATGCTAATAAAATTCCTATAACTGCCCCTGTTACCGTTGCAAGGAGGTTAACATGCTCATTGTTGAGGTACTTCCTTCTCTCAAGGACGGCCCCCAGGAGGCTGTCCATGAAGCAGCCCACAGTACCTGCAATCACGGCTATTTTCATTGATTTAAATGGATCGGGACAGACACCAAGCAGAAACGCTGATAAACCAATTATACCGGCCCCTGCTATCCCTGCGGCGGTTCCAACAATGGATATACCCCCATCTGTTCCGGGTTCCACCCTTTGGAGTGTTGTTATGAGGCGTGGTGTCTGCAGAACACCGATTTCACTTGCCATGGTATCAGCGGTCGCTGTTGCAACGGATCCTATGAAACCTCCGAAGAATCCATCATAGTATCCAAAGGCAGCCATTACAAAGGGCACTATTCCGTTGGATATAACATTCTTGGCACTTCTTGTTCCCTCAAAAACTCCAATGGATTTCTTGTATTCATGCCTGTACTTTGTTGAAAGAAGGCCAAGGATCAGAAAAATAAAAATGAGGATCAACCAGTTAAAACCGGCAGATAATATTATGAGCAAACCCATAAGGACCATGAAGAGGGATCCCCATACATCAAGCGCACCTCTCTGATATGTTAAAAATCCAATGAATACGCACAGAAGCACGTATCCAATGTTAAGGTCTGTCATGGGGGTCCCGGTCCATGTTTCAGGCTGGTTCCTCTAGAACCCTTGTTTTTATTATCTCAACCCTCTTGAGGGGGTATATCTTCTTTGCCTGGTGGTATATCTCTGAGGCGATCTTTCCTGTTACAATGCCCTCAACGAATTCCTCGAAGGTCTTTTCAGAGGCTATCTCCTTCACGTGTTCCTCTATGCTCTGCCTCATGTATTTCTGCTGTGAGGACTTGGCCCTCCTGATTGTTATGGCCAGTGGATGGACCTTAAGCTTGTAACCATCCTTTGTTTCAACTATAACCGGGGCATCGACCCTGCTTGTACCCCTCCTTATCATGCTCCTGACGTAGTCTGTTGTGACCTGATGACCTATGAATTTGGTGGTCGCCTCACTTCCGGCAACGTTGTTTATCTGGAACTTCAGTTTGACGTACTGCTTTGAAAAGTCGCCTGTCAGTTCCCTCATTGTTGCCTCAACCCTCCTCTTGAGGAGGAAATCAGGGTCCCTTGATGGTGTTGTTCCTATATCGTTTTCTCCAAACATTTTAGGACTCTTTATCACATACCATTTCTTCTCTTTCCATGTATCACGTACTCTCCTTCTTCGAGCCTTTGCCATTATATCACCTTAAATTTAACACCGTAAAAACAGCTGGTTTAATATAATTCAAAAAATTCATCTTAACTGGTTAAACCATGATAGGAAGTTTCTACACCGCCAGTTATGAATAGTCTATAATTATGATGAGGCAGTATTTAAACCTTGACATCATGGGGGTATATGGTTCACCTTAAGCAGGGATTCACTGCTGTGCGGGGTCCACTTTTGTGGGGTGCGTCCGGGATCTTCAGATGGCAGAGTTCATGAATTCGAAGTGCCTCACCCACCTTTCCAGGACCTCATCAACCGACCCCTCCTCGGCCACAAATTTTAAACCAGCATCCTCGATTCCCATCTTCCCTTTCAAGCCCACCTGGACGGCTATTACAACATCACAGTCCATTATGGAATCAAGAACCTTTCTCCACTGATGCTTATCACTTTCAGCGATATCAACAGTTCTTTCCTCTACGAATTCCATTTTTCCATCGCTGTAGTCATATATTAAAAGTTTTGATGCCCTTCCAAAGTGGAGGTCCACCTCCTCCCCGTTTGAGGAGGCGACTGCTACCCTCATATTACTCCCCGCTGTGAATCCTCTTTATGAGTTCGGCCACGTTCTCCCCAAAGCGCCTTATGGTTTCCATTCCCTCCTCATCATCCTCAACCTCACCTGGGGCCCATCCAAATACCATGTTCCAGTAGGTTGAACCGGGGACTATCATATCATTTATGAAGTAGAACATGAGGAGTTCCTGTATCTTTGCTGTGTGGCCTCCCCGCCTTGCAACAGCAATGGGGCCCCCAACCTTCCAGCTCAGGAATCCGTCTGAGACCCTTGAAACCATTCCGATACGCTGGAGGGCTGACATGAGGTCGCCCCTGGCTGTGCCAAAGTAGACTGGGGTTGCAACTATCAACCCCTCAGCATCCCTTATCCTGTCGATTATCCCGTTGAGGCCATCATCGATCTTGCAGCGGTGCTTCTTTGCACAGCTGAGGCAGGCACGGCAGGACTCTATATTCATCCCCCTGAGGGATACTATCTCACATTCAACACCACGACTCTCCACCGCATCCCTGCAGTGCTCAAGGACCATCATGGTGTTGCTTTCTTTCCTTGGACTTGCAGATATCATTAAAACCTTCAAGGACATTCCTCCATATTTTCATTAACATCAGCACCGCTCAAGGCACTCTGACAGCTACAGGCAGGGTCGCTGGGAAGCTTCAAAATTGCCCCCTCAAGTGTGTCGATGAGATCCTCCCTCCTCTCCTCCATAACCTCAAATACCTCTGTGATGGTGAGCTTTGAGGGGGATATGGATGCAGCGTAGTTTGATACCAGGCATATGCTTGCATAGCACATCTCGAGTTCCCTTGCAAGCACAGCTTCGGGGATTCCGGTCATCCCAACAACGGTGCCCCCGAGTGACTGGAACATCCTTATCTCGGCGGCTGTTTCAAACCGCGGCCCCTCGGTGCAGACGTATACGCCCCCATCAACTGCACCAGAGGACTCCACCAGTGCAGAGCGAAGGTCCCTGCAGTAGGGCTCCGTCATATCCACATGGACGGTCCTCTCATCATAGAATGTTGAGGGCCTGTTTTTAGTGAAGTCCAGGAAGTCGTCCGGGACGACAAATTCACCGGGCCCTATGGATTCTTCAAGGGAACCCACGGCGTTTGTTGCCAGTATCTGCCTGACACCCAGCTTCTTCAGGCCCCAGATGTTTGCCCTGTAGTTGACCATGTGGGGTGGGCTCTCATGGCCCCTGGAGTGCCTTGGCATGAATGCCACATCCCTGTCATGAAGCCTGAAAACTGATATTTCAGGTGTTCTGCCGTATGGTGTCTCCAAGGATTCCCTTCCGATTATTCTTCCATGCTCCACTATCTCGTATACTCCTGTGCCTCCGATGAGCCCTATCATTGATTCACCGCCAGACTATCCCTTTGCAACTCCCAGTGGAAGCATCCTTGCAACAAGCCTGGATATGCCGGTCTCATGGGCTGTCCTGACCACCAGGTCAACATCCTTGTAGGCACCGGGGGCCTCCTCTGCAACCACGGGCATGGATGTTGCCCTCACATAGATGCCCTCACTTTCAAGTTTCCTCTGAACATCCTCTCCACGGTAGGTTTTCTTTGCACCTGCACGGCTCATCTTTCTCCCTGCACCATGGGCGGTTGAACCGAAGGTTTCCTCCATTGCAACCTCTGTTCCGTGGAGCAGGTAGGATGATGTCCCCATGGTGCCTGGAATTATGACCGGCTGACCGATCTTTCTGTATTCACCGGGAATTTCCTTTCTGCCTGGTCCAAAGGCCCTTGTGGCTCCCTTACGGTGGACGAATAGCTCTGTATCACGTCCCTTTACAGTGTGGACCTCCCTCTTTGCTATGTTATGTGCCACGTCATAGACGATCTCCATCTCCATGTCCTCTGCACTCATCCCGAAGACACTTTCAAAGGACTCCCTCACCCAGTGAACTATCATCTGCCGGTTGGCCCAGGCATAGTTTGCTGCGGCTGCCATGGCCTGGAAGTAATCCATGGCCTCATCCGAGTCCACCGGGGCGCAGGCAAGCTGCCTGTCAGGTATGTTTATCTTGTACCTCCGGTATGCCTTGTCCATGAGCCTCAGGTAGTCTGAGCATACCTGGTGGCCGCATCCCCTTGAACCTGAGTGTATCATAACGGCGACCTTACCGGGCCTCACACCGTAGGCGGCGGCAGCCTCCTCGTCAAATATCTCGTCTATCATCTGGACCTCCAGGAAGTGGTTACCTGATCCAAGGGATCCAAGCTGGGGGATGCCCCTCTTCTTGGCCTTATCGCTGACCTTATCTGCACTGGCATCCTCCATTTTCCCGTTTTCCTCCAGGAATTTTAGGTCCTGGTCCCATCCGTATCCATTTTCAACGGCCCATTCGGCCCCGTTTTCAAGAACCTCATCGATTTCACCGGGCCTGAGCCTTATCTTTCCCTTGCTCCCAACACCTGATGGTACGTTGGTGAAGAGGGTGTTTATGAGTTCCTTTATCTTTGGCCTCACATCCTCATGGTCCAGATTGGTCCTGACCATGCGGACACCACAGTTTATGTCGAATCCAACACCTCCCGGGCTTATGACTCCTGTGCGGGCGCTGAATGCACCCACACCCCCTATGCTGAACCCGTATCCGAAGTGTATATCTGGGAGTCCAATTGAGAACTTCTGGATCCCGGGGAGGCATGCAACGTTTGCCACCTGATCAACAGCCCCCTTCTCAAGGTCCCTGAGGGCCTCATCCTTCAGGAATATTCTTCCAGGAACCCTCATTCCCTTCTTGTATGATGTTGGAACTTCCCAGACGGATTCTCTCACCTTAACCAGATCTTCCCTTATATCCATACGCATCATCCTCTCTACTTATAAATCACAGGTCCAGAATAACTCTTGCCTTCATACGGCCATCCTCTTCAAGGATATCCATCATGTGAAAGGTCACGGCCTTAACCTCATCACGCCTCTCATGGTGGTCCTTGATCACCTCTCCTGAGGCTTTACCACTAAGACACAGACCATCATCATCTTCAGTTATCTTAACTTTGAACTTACTGAATAAAATAAATTCAGTGTCATGTATAAAGAGGAGTTCATCAAGCCAGTCATAGAGTAGCGAAACCATATCCTCGGATTTTATTTCCACCCTCCTGCTTTCCTCTGCTCTGACAAGTGATGTGTCTGTCATTATCTCGAACATTGCAAGGGCGGCATTTTCAAACACCTCCTCGGGTGTACGGCCATAGGCCCAGTATCCTGCATCTGCAGTCACATCAAAGAATTCAAACCTTTTCATGGGGGACTCTCCATTTATCTGATTCAGAGGAGCCACTCTTTTCATCCACTGGTTAGTTTTCAGATGCTCTCTATCTCTTTTTTTAAATAAATTCCTGGTGAAGATGATAGTGGAGTGGTAGTATGCACAGTCTCAGGAAACCAAACAGTATCAGGAGAAGGTTCTGGCTGCTGACGGTGGCCGGTGTTGATCCAAGGTCATTCATCTTAATTTCAGTTGTGATCTCTGTCGTAGTGTGGGGCCTTCTCATGGTGGCGGCAGGGGCCAACTCCAACTGCCCTGCAGGGGTCTGATCAGTCCAGGCACCTCTTAAGTTCCTCTCTGCTGAATCTGGGGATCACAATCCTCGAATTACCACGAACACCCTTACCTGTCAGTCTCGTGTCAATGAGCCTCAGAAATTCAAGCTTCTCAATTGTCCTGTTGAATGACGAGTAACTTGCCCCTGTCCTCTCATGGAAGAGCTCATAGAGCCTGCCGGCGGTTATGTCGTCATCCTTGGCCTCAATCATACTAATGAGAAACTCCCTTTCCTGGCTGCTGAGCGTCCTCACGGTGTGCATGAGGTTAACCGGCCCGGCGCTCCCCACAGCCCTTTCAAGGTGTTCCTCTGTTATTACAGGCGATGCATCGGCCTCTGCAAGGTTGCCGCATACCCTCAGGAGGTCTATGCCGTAGCGCAGGTCCCCGGTATCCACGGTGTGATCTGTTATTCTCTCTATGAGTTCATCTGAGATCACGCCTGGATAGAAGCCCACCCTCACGCGATCTCTGAGGATATTGAATATCTCCTCGCGGGTGTAGGGTGGGAATATGATCTCCTGGGGTATGAATATGGAGTTGACGTTTTTATCAAGGGCGTACCTGAATTCAATGTCAGATAAAACCGCGAATACACCGGTTCTAACACCTTCAAACACCTCATGGGCCCTCAGTATATCGTAAAGGACCTTGTTGGCGTTTTTACTGTAAAAGAGGTGGTTTATATCATCCAGGGCCACCACAAGTGCTCTGTTTTCACTGGCCAGGTGCTGCATTATCGCCTGGTAGATTCTGGAGAACGGCACACCTGTTTCAGGGGGTTGATGCCCGAATATTTTGCTGTAGATCTGTGAGAAGATACCGAATCTTGTGGTGTGAAGCTGACAGTTTATATAGCAGCAGACAACGTTTTCGGATGTTGACTCAACCATTTCAAAGATCTTCTTGATGGCGGTGGTCTTACCTGTTGCACAGGACCCCAGTATGACGGCATTCACGGGCCTTCCATTCCTCAGGGCGGGCCTTATGCAGACTGCAAGGGCTTCCATCTGGGATTCCCTGTACCTGTAGTTTTCAGGGACATAGTCCGGGTCAAAGGCATTCATATCCCTGAAGATGGTTTCATCATGAAGCAGTATATCCCTTATATCCTTCATATCCTTCACAGCTTATTTTAAATGGGCGTGTAGATTTTTTGCAGGAGCACATCAGGATCCTCAGAATGATTTATCTGTTAACGACCTAATAAGGTTTTATCTGGATCAGCCCGTTATAAGAAGATATGCTGGATCATTTAAAATCAATAATAGACTCACCTTTATTGATTGAACTTGTTGTTACATGAACTGGAGGCCCTCACAGCAGCATGAATTCAGACCCTCATAAACGCATGATTTATAACCGAGAATGCTGGCAGACATGGTATCTGGCCCTTTCTTTCATATTTCAATTGACATGGGTACTTGTGTGGCTTCCATAAAGCAGCTACCATTTCTCTATCTGAATCCTTCCATTCATTTCAATCCACTCTATCAGTCTCTCAGCATATTCAAGTTTGAGCCTCTTAACTGGATCCGCCCTTCCTGTTTCAGAACCCATATCGGGCCTTGAGTACCTGGTTACAACCTCACCGAAGTCCATCCCGGCAAGTATCACGGTTTCTGCACCGAGAGCCTCTGCAAGGAAAACGGCCCGGTCACCATCTGTGAAGCCACCAAAATTGTATATGCATCCGTATGGGACACTCTGGGTTGTCCCTATAAGGTTCTGGAGGCGTGGAAGATACTTCCTGAGCGCCTCAAGGTTGTTGCCGTGGGCATGAACCACCAGGGAGGCCCCCCTCCTGTTGGCCTCAATTATATCCTCTATTCTACCGTCAAGGTCCGTCACGATTATATGGGGGATTAAGCCCTCCTCAAGAAGCGCTGTTGTCGCGCCATCTGCCGCCACTATGGTAACATTCCCTCTGACCTCTTTGAATCTTTTAACGTGTTTCCTGAGTGATGGCCCAGCACCGAATACGATGAAGTCCATGGAGGGAACCGTCAGGCTTTCAGGTCCCGGGCAGCCATGCTCCCTCAGGAAGGATTCCAGGTAGGATGCAGACTCCTCATCGGCCTTTCTGCTGAATCCAAAGTCATCAAGTATTCGCCCATACCATTCAAGCCAGACTTCCATTTCCATGGGACGAATTTATCAGGAGGGGTATATGATTCTTTTGATCAGTTTCTGGTTCCATCCAGTGGCAGAGCCCGGTGACCTCCATGTGGTCCTCCAACTTGAACCTTGTGGCAGCATCACATGTGTAAATCTTTTTAAATGCACGGATTAAAAATAAGTACAGGTTACAGAATCCACTTGAATCTGGAGGTTTTTTGGAAATGGATGAAACACTGCTTATGATCCCCGGGCCAACACGGGTGGCCCAGAGAGTCCTTAAGGCAATGTCAGAGAACATTGTTAACCACAGGAGCGCACTGTTTGGTAAAATACTCACTGAAACAACTGAGATGATGTCAGATGTCTTCAGGACAAACAATAAATCTTACCTGCTAACAGGGTCGGGGACGGCTGCCATGGAGGCGGCGGTTGCGAACATCATCGAACCAGGTGACAAAATCCTGAACGTTGTTGGAGGCAAATTCGGCCAGCGGTTTGCACAGATAGTTGAGGCCTTTGGCGGGGAATCAATCAGGATAGATGTGGAGTGGGGCAGCGCCGTCAACCCCGATGAGATTGGATATATGCTTGAGGAGAATGATGATATAAAGGCGGTCACCGTTGTCCACAATGAGACATCAACCGGTGTTGCAAACCCAATAAAGGAGATAGGTAAGATAATGGCGGATTACGACGCCCTCTACATAGTTGACACGGTCTCATCCCTGGGTGGGGACGAGGTTGATGTTGACGGCTATGGCATAGACATCTGCGTGACCGGCTCCCAGAAGTGCCTTGCAGCCCCACCTGGCATGGCAGCCATAACACTCAGCGACGACGCCTGGAGGGTTGTTGAATCAGTGGATAACCCCAGGACATACTACCTGAACCTCAAGAAGTACAGGAAGAGCGGGGATGCCGAACCACCTGAAACTCCCTACACACCAGCAGTCTCACTGATATACGCCATGCACGAGGCACTTCAGGTGATAATGGAGGAGGGACTCAGTAACAGGATAAAGAGACATAAACTGGCAGCTGAGGCAACCAGGAATGCTGTAAAGGCCCTCAACCTTGAACTATTCCCTGATGAATCGGTATCATCAACCACAGTGACTGCCGTTAATCTCCCTGAGGGTGTCACCGATGGGGAACTCAGGGGGACAATGAGGAACAAGTACCACGTTGAACTCGCAGGGGGCCAGGACCACCTCAAGGGCAAGATATTCAGGATAGGTCACATGGGTAACATAACCCACAGGGAACTTATAACAACATTCTCAGCCCTGGAGATGACCCTAAGGGAGCTGGGCTTTGAACTTGAAATGGGAGAGGCAGTGGCCGCGGTTGCTGACACCTACCTCCCTGAGGATGTCTGAACTGGATTATTTTTCTTTAATTCTTTTTCAGGCCAAAAATTCCTTTTTTTCTCCAGTTAAGGATCTACAGATCTGGAAGTGGTATGTTCTCCTCTTCAACCATTAACTCCACGAGATAGGGTTCTCCTGAATCAAGGCCCCTCTCAACGGCCCCTGCAACTTCACCAATTTCATAAACCCTCTCTGCACCTATACCATATGCACCTGCAAGCTTCACAAAATCAGGGTTCCTCATCTTAACAGAGTAGCTTGCACCGTATTTCATCTCCTGCCACTGCCTTATAACATCAAGCTGCCCGTTGTTCAGTATGCACATGGTGATTCCAAGGTCCAGTTCAGCCACGGTCCCGAGTTCCTGCATGGTCATCTGGAAACCCCCGTCCCCTGCCACCAGCAGAACATCGTCGTCTGGCCTTGCAAGTTTCGCACCCACTGCAGCGGGCAGGCCATACCCCATGGGGCCGAACCCCCCGGAGAAGAGGAGGCTGCGTTCCCTGAGAACCCTCCGGTGGAGGGTGACCCAGGTTGTGTGGCTTCCTGCATCACTTACCACAACCGCATCTGGGGCCGCATCTAGGATGCTGCGGACGGCTGAGGAGGTTTTAAGGGTTTTCTCTTCACCGAGAGGTAAATCATAGAGGGGAGGATTTTTTTTCCTGAAGTCATGAAGTTCCCTTAACCATCTCACAGGATGTTTAACATGAATACCATGCATCAGGAAGTCCCTTACATTCATATTTAACCTGAAATCTCCCCTCAGGACATTGGGGTCTGTATTCACGTGTATAATCCGGGGGTTACCAATCGCCGCAGAGGTCCTGTCCGAGAGCCTTGAGCCGAGCACGAGGAGGACATCACATTCCCTTGCAGCATAGTTTCCTGTGGGAGTCCCCCTTGTCCCTGTCATTCCAAGGCAGAGGGGGTGGTCCTCCGGGAGAACGCCCCTCCCACTGTAGGTCGTCACAACCGGGAGCTGGTTTTCAGTGATAAACTTCCTGAACTCCTCAACGGCCCCGGCCCAGATTATACCCGCACCTGCCAGGACCAGGGGCTTTTCCGCTGACCTCAGAACTTCAATGGCATCACTAAGGTCTGGTGTTTTAAAGGGTGTGCTGGGGGGTTTTTCAATGGTCCCCACCCCCTCCTCAAGCACATCCTTGGGGAGGTTGATGTGCATCACTCCGGTGACTCCCCTATCAAATGCATCGAGGGCATCAAGGAGTGCAAGGGCAGCATCCTCCCCATTACGGGCGGTTCTACTTTTCTTCACAACTGGACTGAAGACACCCTCTATGTCTGCCTCCTGGAACCTGCCCCCACCTTCACCCCGGGACAGGTCCCCTGTTAGGGCTATGAGGGGCACAGAATCGGTGTTTGCAGCAGCCACGCCCATCACAAGGTTCAGGGCCCCGGGGCCACCGGTGGCCACGCATAAACCTGGCCTTCCAGAGGCCCGGGCATAGCCATCTGCAGCATGGACAGCCCCCTGTTCGTGCCTCATGAGAACATGCTGGATCTCCGATTTTCTGAGGGCCTCGTAGAGGGGGAGTATCTGTTCACCGGGATGCCCGAATATGTGGGTGAAACCTGCCTCCTCAAGCATCTCTGTGAGGATCTCTGCGCACACCTTCATGAATTCAAGTATATTCTGCCAACTATTTAAATCATGAAATAGAAAAATTACTGTAAGTGGGGGTTTATTATGAGCGGGCAGCTAGATTCTCTCCTTAAGGAGGAACGAATTTTCAATCCAGATGACGAAACAGTTAGAAACAGCAATATAAGGATCTGGATGGATCAACACGGCATAGGGGATTATGATGAGCTCCTTGAAAGGGCAAGGTCAGATCCTGAATGGTTCTGGGATGAAATGGCATCTGAACTTGAATGGTTCAGTCCATACGAGAGGGTCCTTGAATGGGAACCACCCCATGCCAGATGGTTCACAGGCGGAAGGTTCAATATAACCTACAATGCACTTGACAGGCACGTGGCTGGCCCTGAAAAGAACAGGGTCGCCTATATATGGGAGGGTGAGGATGGTAGCGTCAGAAAGCTCACCTACTATGACCTCTACCGTGAGGTTAACCGTCTTGCCAATGCACTGAAGGGTATGGGTGTCAGGAAGGGGGACCGTGTGAGCATCTACCTTCCCATGATACCGGAGCTTCCGGTCGCGATGCTGGCATGCGCAAGGATAGGGGCCGTTCACAGCGTCGTATTCAGCGGTTTCTGGGCCAAGGCGTTCCGTGAGAGGGCTGCAGATGCAGAGGCAAAGGTTGCAATAACTGCAGATGCATTCTACCGGAGGGGTAAGGTAATAAGGCTCAAGGAGACCCTTGACATGGTAGCAGATGACATTCCATCACTTGAGAGGGTAATAGTCGTTGACAGGCTCGGGGAGGACGTGAACATGGTTGAGGGGCGGGATCTACGCTGGGAGGATGCGCTTGATGGGATGAGTGATGAATGTCCCTGTGAGGAGCTCGACCCTGAGGACCCCCTCTTCATACTCTACACCTCGGGCACCACAGGAAAACCCAAGGGGGTGGTGCACACACATGGGGGCTACGCAGTTGGTGTGAGTTCCACCTACCGGTTTGTATTTGATGTGAAGGAAAGGGACATCTGGTGGTGTGCAGCGGATATAGGGTGGATAACAGGTCACAGCTACATAGTCTACGCCCCCCTCATTGAGGGTTCAACATCGGTTATGTATGAGGGTGCCCCTGATTACCCTGACCCTGGAAGGATATGGAGCATGATTGAAAGGTACGGTGTGACCATCTTCTACACTGCCCCCACAACAGTCCGGCTCTTCATGAAGTACGGGAACAAGTGGCCTGAAAAGTATGACCTCAGCACCCTCAGGCTCCTTGGATCTGTGGGTGAACCCATAAACCCTGAGGCATGGATGTGGTACTACAGGACGATTGGTGGTGGCAGATGCCCCATCATGGATACCTGGTGGCAGACAGAGACCGGGATGCACATGATAACACCCCTTCCTGTAACACCACTCAAGCCCGGGTCTGCAGGGAAGCCCTTCCCCACAGTGGTGGCTGATGTGGTTGATGATAACGGTGAGAGCATACGTGGAAGCGGGGGGCACCTGGTTATAAGGACGCCCTGGCCTGCGATGTTCAGGACACTGTTCAGGGAACCTGATAGGTATGTGGAGGCGTACTGGAGCACCTTCCCGGGGGTTTACCTCAGCGGGGATGTTGCAAGGATAGACGAGGATGGCTACTTCTGGATACAGGGAAGGGAGGATGATGTCCTCAATGTCGCAGGTCACAGGATAAGCACCGCAGAGGTTGAATCGGCCCTTGTAAGCCACCCTGACGTTGTTGAGGCAGCGGTGGTCGGAAAACCTGATATACTGAAGGGTGAGGAGATAGCGGCATTCGTGACACTCAGGGACACCGTGAAGCCGGCACCACGCCTCAAGGGCGTTCTGAGGGAGCACGTCAGGAGGGAAATAGGGCCAATAGCAAGTCCGAGTTACATTGAATTCGTTGAGGATCTGCCAAAAACACGTTCAGGTAAGATAATGAGGAGGGTTATAAAGGCCCTTATAAGGGGTGAAGACACCGGTGACCTGAGCACACTCTCAAACCCCGAGTCTGTGAAGATGCTTGAGGAGAGGCTTCAGACAATTTAATCCGGTCAGTCCTCCTGGTAGCTCCCGTTGTACCTCCCAGAACCCTTAACAGGGAATACAACTCCCTGCGCTATCCTTTCACCCCTCTTGATCCTGTACTCATATTCACCACAGTTCTGGACAAGGAACTGGAGCGTCCCCCTGAATCCAGGGTCCCCAACCGCGGTGTGGACCGATACAAAGGATCGCAGAAGAGTTGACCTTGGAAGGTAAAGCATGGCATAACCCTCAGGTATCTCTATTCTTCTATCCACACTCACAAGATAGGATTTCCCTGGTTCCAGTGTGTATACAGGGGGATCCAGCCTTTCAAGGGGTGGCAGATTCTTTTCATCGTCAATCAGTGAACCTGGACCTGCCTGCCGGTAAACCTCATCAACACGGAGGTCAATCCCAGCCGGCTGTACCAGTTCCTTGAAATCCGGAAAAAGTCTTATTAACTCCTTTTCTCCGATCATATCTCATTCCTCTCTGTTGATACTGGTTATATAAGATCATCCAGTTTAAGACTTATTAGATGTGACTCCATAGTTATATCTGGTGGTACCATGCCTGTTATTCAGATAAGCTGCAACAAGCTGACAAGGGAAAAGAAGAGGGAACTTGTAAAACGCATAACGGAGGTCTCAAGTGAGGTGATGGGCCTTCCAGAGTCAACAATAACAGTACTCATAAGGGAGGTCCCCCCTGAGGATGTTGGTGTTGGGGGGATACTCCTCTGTGACAGGGATTGACAGATTTTTAATTCTCAGATGAGGGGATAGATAAGAAATTCAGATTTTTTTTAATTTTCAGCTGGAGAACGATCAATTAAAAATACCGTTAGAGTGTCCCCTGAGGTTTTAACGGTTCTCAATTCCAGAAACTTCACAGAATCCCCGTTACGGTACTGAAGACTTTCCCATCGGGAATCATCACCCCTCTCAGCTGCCCTGATTACCTCTTTTAAATCATCCTCATGGAGACCGCCGAGCACATCATCAATACGCTCACCACCTCCACCTTCCAGGCCGGTTAAGACTGAGGCTGTTCTATTTAGTTCAGCAAGATGGATACCATCCCCAACCCTGAAGTTGAGTATGGCCAGTGGGGTTGATTCAAAAATTTTCCTGAATAATTCCTCCCTTCTTTCAAGTTCAGTTATCCTTTTCTCCATTTCACCAAGGACAATTTCAGATTCAAGGCGGAATGATATGTCACCTGCAAGTTCAGCCAGGAGTTCCACCTCCTCAGGGTCGAATGAACCCTTCTCTGAGGAGTAAACGGTGAGGGCCCCTATGTTCTCGTCCCGAACACTGATGGGAAGTCCCATAACAGACATGTACCCCCTGTCAATGGCCTCATCCCTCCATGGGGTGAAGGATGGATCATTCTCTGTATCCCTTATAATTACGGGTTTCCCCTCCTTTATGGACCTTCCTGTGGGTCCCTCACTGTACCTGCCCTCACCCCAGCTCACCCTTATGGAGTCAAGGTATCCCTCATGGAAACCGTACTCTGCAACCGGACGGACGGATCTGAATTCATCATTCTCCTTAAATCCTATCCAGGCCATCCTGTAGCCACCCACATCAACCATGATTCTGCATATTTCCCTTAAGAGTTCTTCAGTATCCTTGATCCTGACTATGGCCTGGTTGCAGTCACTGAGCATCCTGAGGGAACGGTTGAGTTTTCTTATCTTCCTTTCGCTTCTGTGCCTCTGAATGGCCAGTTCTATTGTGAAAAAGAGTTCCTTCTCATCAAATGGCTTTATGAGGTAACCGTATGGCTCAACCTCCCTGGCACTCTCCATGGTGGATTCCTCAGAGTGTGCCGATAGAAAAACAACAGGTATATCAAGATCCTTTATCCTCTCTGCAGCATCAACTCCACTCATGGGGCCCCTGAGGATTATGTCCATTAGAATAAGGTCTGGGTGGTGTTTCTCTGCAAGTTCAACTGCAGCCTCCCCGCTGTGGGCAATTCCGATTACATCGTAGCCCTGGAATTCCAGTTTCCTCTGGAGGTCCATTGCAGTTATTGCCTCATCCTCAACCAGCAGTATCCTTGCAGTCATATGGAAACCCCCTCCATGGGAAATGGAGATCGCATTGTATAAAAATAGATCGCATTGTATAAAAATTTTTGGATAATGTGAAGGGACGATGCTGATAAACTGAGAACCAGTCAGGTAAACAGCTGATCGACCATCCATTCGGGCTGGAATTCCATAATGTCATCGTAGCCCTGCCCCGTACCAAGGAATATTATGGGCTTACGGATCATGTAACCAATGGATAATGCTGCACCGCCACGTGCATCGGCATCGGCCTTGGTGAGGATGACGGCATCTATGCCCACGGCTTCATCAAATTTTGTTGCCTGTTCAATGGCATCGTTACCTGTAAGGGCATCACCAACAAATACTATGAGGTCAGGCTTCACAACCCTCTTTATCTTGGCCATCTCATCCATGAGATTGACGTTTGTCTGCATTCGCCCCGCCGTGTCTATGAGGACAACATCCTTACCCTGGGCCTTCGCATGGGATACGGCATCGAAGGCCACTGCAGCAGGGTCAGCCCCCTTGCGGTGACTTATAATTTTAACACCAAGTTTATCTGCGTGTTCATGTATCTGCTCTATCGCCCCTGCACGGAATGTATCTGCTGCAGCCATAACAGGTTCAAGACCCATCCTCATGAAGTACCTGGCCACCTTGGCGATGGTGGTTGTCTTACCTGTACCGTTTATACCCACAAACATTATAACAAGGGGCTTCCTTTTTTCTGCAAGCTCTCTGATTTTAACGCCATCAACACTCAGAACATCCATGACGGCCTTTTTAAGGGCTTCCCTTGTGTAGTCTGAGATCTCAGTACTCCTCTTAACCTTCTTACCAACCAGCTCCTCCCTGAGTTCCTCAACGATTCTTTCAGCCACTTCAAGGGCCACGTCACTTTCAAGGAGGGCCATTTCCAGTTCCCAGAGGACGTCCTCAACGTCCTTCTCTGATATCTTCTTTTCCCTGAAAAATGAAAGGAAACCTGAGCCCTCTTCATCGCTCCGGTCATCGGTTTTATCATCCTCTGATTCTGGAATGGGAGTCTCAGATTCTGTCCTCTCGGTTTCGTCAGCTGCCACAGGCTCAGGGCGGCTATCTTCTGGGGAAACCTTCTCATCCTCAGATGGGGCTTCAGCACCTGAGACCTTTTCGGTGATCTTCCCAACTGTTTCAGTGAATTTTTTCTTCAGAGATTCAAACACTTACTCCTCACTTCCCCTTACCCTTTTAAGGAGTTCCTCTGCCTGAGGAGATAGCTTGAGGATGATGTCGGTTATCTTGCGGAGGTTTTCACCCATCTTCTGGAGCGTTGCCTCAAGTTCCTTCTTCTGCGAGTCGATGGTTTTCATGGCCTCCTCAAAGTTCTTCTTTATGGCAACACCAGCACCGACACTCATTATGACCTCGCTTGTCTCCTTGAGTTCTGCCTTTATGAAGGAACCGGCACCAACAGGCACAAGGGTTTCAGAGCCGTCCTTTCCCTGGATGTCCTTCAGTGTGTTTTCAAGTATCTCCAGTTCACTGATCGTTGCCCGGACAGCCTCCATCTGCTGCTGGATGAGTTCTGCCTGGCTCTGGTAAATGTTGAGCTGGTTCACTATCTCCTCAAGTTTCTGCTGGTCTTCCATGGGATCACCTCTGGACCAGCGCCCTGACCACCGGGTCCTCTACCTCCTCGGGTGATATCTCCTCTATCTCCTCAATCATAACCTTGCTTCTTGGAACCCTGTGTTTACTTCCGAATTCTGAGTAGAGTCTTTCGTAGATCTCCTCTTCCTTTATTGCTTTGAGTTCCTTTGTGAATGGCTGAAGTTTATCACCCATCTGGAACTTTCCTTTAACCCTAAATATCTTCGTTTTCATTTTTCATCCCTCAAGAAAACCTAAAGCTTCTTCTATCCTTGCAAGTTCAGGTCCTGTGGTTTCTTCACCCACAAGGACACCATTTGAGTTGGCTGCTGAGCAGGCACCTACCAGTGCTACCCCGTGGTTGACGGTGCCAACATCCGCCTCCACTCCCAAAGCCCCCTCAATAACCCTCATTTCATCCTCTGAGGTGTGAGGGTGCAGGAGTGCTCCGCGGTTGGTCACAGCCCCCAGGGATCCTATGATGTTGAGGCCTGCAACTGTGGATACCTTAACATCAACCTCAAGAACATCCCCTATAACATTCAGGGCATCCTCTGATAGCAGTGGACTTGCGACAGCACCATTATCATTGGCCAGAACAAGGTTGCCAACTGCTGTGAACCTGTCGGGGATGCGGGTAACCTCAAGACCTGCAGCCATGAGCGCCTCAACTTCACGGTCCATGGCCTGGTTTGAAACCACGAAACCGTTTGAATTTCCGGCTGAAAGCGCCCCGTTGAGGCTGCTGCCACTGAGGGATGTCCTCAGGACTTCAACTTCAAGGGCCTCCCTCAGCGCATCCTCAAATTTTGGGGATGCATTCACAGGTATGAGGGCCACACTGTCAGTTACAGAGATGTAGACTCCAAGGTTGGGGTTTCCGCCGAGGTTGATCCTTCTGATCATAATTCACCATTTTTTTATTCTTCGAGAATGGCTTCCACCACGCCGTCCTCATCCTTGACGGCTCTGACCTTTATCCTGGGGGGAATCTTCTGGATACCCCTCTCCCAGATTTTTTCGTTGATGGATTCATCAATCTTAACAGTGTCGGTCTTCATGTGTTTCATGAGAAATTCCCTGACAATCTTAACAGCCTTCGGTGCTCTTATGGTTCTTGGAACTTCCTTTGCCTTCCTAAGGGGTATAACGTAAATTCTTTCCATGTTAAGATCCCTCCTACACCTTGAGTTTGGTCCTTCTCCAGTGCCTCATCTTTGGATGGCTTCTGACCCTGTAATTGGTTTTAACCATCACCCATGCGGGCACCCTTCTGTTCTGTCTGTTAGCCTTTGCCATTCTAAGTTTCCTGGCAACATGTTTGTTTCTACTCATTCAGCATCCTCCTTGCTGTGAATCTTTCCAGCCAGTCACCCTGGTCTGGAAGTGAACGGGGAAGAATGTCTCTGATCTGCAGCCCATCTTCTCCATGAGGAGGCGAACCTCAACCTCATAGTCGGAGCTGTTTTCAGGATTACTCTTCTCCCTTTTAAGCGTGAATAACTCTGAAGCGAATCTGTTGATGGTCCTGTGACCAAAACCATCAAGGTTCACATATTCAACATCCATGCGGTCTTCAAGGCTCTGTATTTCATTCCTTGTAAGCTTGGGGGTCCTGTCATCACGTCGCGTTCCATCAGCAACCAGATCGTACTCACCTGCAGCGGCCTCAACGGCGCTTCTGTGTATATACCTTATACCGTTATTGGGGAACCCATCATTTATTATCATTTCAGTGGCTTCCCTGAGCACATCCCCACTGAGTTCAAGGACCCTGTGTTTAAAGCCCAGGGCATCTGCCGCCATGGATGCGGGCCTCCAGGAATCATAGACACCAAAGTTCACAGTTACAAGTTCAGCCTGGATCCCCATCCTCTGGAGCATCACAGCCATCAGTGAGCTGTCCTTACCGCCACTGTAGAGTACGCATGCATTCATTTTCTACTGATCTTTATCTCCCTTTTTTTGCCAGAAACTCTCTTGAGCAACTCCTTGAGCTGTTCGTCTGTTATCTTTGACCTCACACGACCCATCTGGGCCAGCTGTATCAGCTGGAGTTCTATCTGATCAACGAATTCTGGCCTTGTAAGCCTCAGATTCGCAAGACGGCTGCGGGCTTCAGGGGTGAGTATCTGCATCATTATCTGTTTCTTCTGCATTTCAAGCTGCTGACGCATCTGCTCCTGGGCTTCAGTTTCCATTGCCTGCTGCTGTGCCCTCTGCTGAAGTTCCAGCATCTTTTTGCGACGTATTTCTTCGAGGTCTGTCAATTAGAAAACCTCCCAGGCCCCTTCAGGTTTTTCAGTAATTTTCAAGGCCTTCAACTTCTTTTTTTACTTCAGCAGCAGCCTTATCCAGGAATGAACGGCCTTCAGGTGTTATGACTCTCCCACCATCCTCCTTTGTTATGAGGCCTGATTCCTCAAGCTGCTGAAGGGCTCTCCTTATTATCGCACCGCTTCCCCTTCTGAACCTTTCTGGACGTGAACCCCTATCCTTTTTACCACCGTAGTGGGTTCTGAGGCTGTTAACACCCACGGGCCCGTCGATATAGACCCTCCTCAGAAGGGCAGCTGCCCTCACATACCACCAGTCAGGATTCTCGGGCCTTCTTTCCTTGTGGACACCTGTCTTGACAAAGTTAACCCACTCAGGGGATTTAACCTTACCATCCTTCTTAAGGTCCTCGGCAACCTTATTTATAAGCAGATCTGCTGGCACATCATAAACTGTAGTCATATTTATCCTCCTAAGATCTTTTTTTGAAAATTATTGCCACATTTCCTCTTAAATCTATGAGCTTAGAATTTGTTTTTTCAACTATCTCGGTAATATAGCTTTCTTTTTCTGAGGCCACTGTCCTGGTAAATCTTACCTTTATAAGTTCATTTGCCTTTAACTGCCTCCTGACCTCTTCAATGAGACTTTCAGTCACCCCGGCCTTTCCCACGTTTATTGTGAGCGCCGACAGTGACCGGCTCATCAGTTCCTTTTTTGATGGTGTGAGACTCAATTTTATTTCTCCTTTTCTCCTTTTTTTCCCGGATGTAGGGGAATCTCATGATGTGACCGCACTCATGACACCTAAAATTAACCTTCCCACCGGATATCCTGACGGTGCAGTTTGAACCTGGTTTGAGGAAGCTGTAACACCTCCTGCAGAACCGCCTTCTCCACTCTCTGGGAATTCTTACACGGTACTTCATGGATATGTTTCTTGCAAGTTCGGTGTACCTGTGCGATCTCCCCGGGTTGGCTGCAAATTCACGGTCAGCCATTCTGAAGAGGATGTCTATTCTCTCACGGGCAATCTTCAGCATCCATCTGGGTCTCTTTCCTCTCCTCAAGGTTTAACCTCTCACAACGGAATAGAACATCCCTGATCTTGCACATTAAGATGGTGTTGTAACTTAAGCACAAGAAGAATATTATAAGTGGTTTGTGTTTCCATATTTAAAAAGCTTTTCCATTACTCCAGGAGCCATCCTGAGAAGTCAACCCCACCTGACGGGCACACCCTGGAACCACTTATAATATCCATGATGATCTCTGTAACTGCGCTGGCTGATCTGCCGGTTGTATCAACCTCATGGACCTTATCACCATGGATCTCAATCGCCTCCACCAGGCAGACGTCCAGGGCCTCGGCCTCAAGGTTCTCAGCGATCTTCTCCTCAGGGTAACCCCTTGCCTTAAGGCGTCCCTCAAGGATTCGGGGGTGGAGCCTCAGCACTATCACCCTACTGCAGCAGCCGCAGAGGTGGGAGAGGTGACCCTCAAGGATGGCATCATCACCCTCAAGTCCCTCAACGTGGCTGCAGAGGGATTCAATGTCCACCTCAAGGTAACCACGTTCAGGGTCCCTTCCAAGGATGAAACCCTCCTCCAGCGCAATTTCACCCACAGAAAGGACTCTGAAACCGGAATCCCTGAGAATTTCAGCCACGGTACTCTTACCAACACCGGGGGTGCCTGTTATGCAGATGGGCCTCATTATTTCAGCTTTTCAATTATCATCTCTGCAACCCTTCGACCTGAGACCAGCATACCCCCGAATATGGGGCCCATACGTGGGGCGCCGTAGACCGCATTGCTGGCCATACCGGCCACATAGAGGTTGGGGTAGACCTCACGGGTGTTCTCTATGAGGGCGGCCTCACCCACATCGGCCCACATTGACCTCTCACCCTGTATCCTGCCATCGGGGGTGTTGAGTTCAGGGCCTATTTTCCTCTCCACCACCTTCACTATCTCACAGTCATGGCCGGTTGCATCTATAACCGCCCCTGCCCTCACGGTGAGGGGGTCAACGTGGAGTCCGGCCATCTCAACCGAGCTCCAGTTAAGCACAAGACCTGTTATGCCCTCATCACGGATCATAACATCCTCTATGCTCATGAGGTTGAATATCTTGAGTCCTGCCTGGCATGCCCTTGAGCAGAGGGTTGATGTTGCCTCAACAGAGTCTGCAACGTGGTATCCTTCATCATAGGGCCTTGACCTTACACCGAACTCATCCAGGATCTCCTTACCCTCATCCTGGACAACGATCTTGTTGAACATCATACCGCCGCCCCACATACCCCCACCTATGGAGAGCTTTCTCTCAAACAGGGCAACCTTCAGGCCCGCCCTTGCAAGGTAGTAACCTGCTGTAAGTCCGGAGGGTCCCCCTCCACCAATTGCAACATCCATGTCCATGTAGTCCAGGAGTTCCTCCATGCATCCTTCAACAATGGCTCTTGAAATTTTTATATCATCAAGTTTCATCTTCACACCTTCAAATGATATGTGTTTGTGATACACATTTTAATTGTTCCCTAACGGGCGTTCACTTCTTTATGATGATCCTCAGCACATCCTCATCGTTGAGGACATGGTCGATACCCACCTTCTGACCGTCAAATTTAACCGAGCTACCCCAGACCCTGGCGTGCCTGAATTTACGGACAAAGTCTCTGTGGAGTTTCCGGCACACATCACCAACGGTTGAACCCTCTTTAATTATTAAGGGCTCAGTGTAGTCTGCCTTCTGTCCCTGTGGCTTCATGTATATCCTTATAAGCCCAAGGCGGTTAAATATTTCCTCCCTGAGCTCATCAATGTTCAGGTTCCTGTCTGCAGATATCAGCAGGGCGTCAGGGAATTCGTGCTTTATATGGTTTAGATAGGATTCATCCACAAGGTCTATCTTGTTTATAACGGTGATGGCCGGTATGTAGGCGCGGTTTGCCTCCATAACATCTATGAACTGGTCAACGGTTATATCCTCCCTTATGAGTACATCGGCATTGTGGATGCCGTACTCATTGAGGACAGAGCGTATGATCCTCTCATCCAGGTGGGTCAGGTCAACTGTTGATGATAGCTTCACCCCACCAAGCTTTTTCCTCTTCACGGTCACATCAGGGGGCGTCTCGTTGGGCCTTATGCCAACATCACGAAGTTCACGTAGAATCACGTCCATGTGGTCTGTGTTGAAGACATCAAGGACTATGACTATGAGGTCAGCGCTCCTTGCAACCGAAAGTATCTCCCTTCCACGGCCCTTACCTCGTGAGGCACCTGTGATTATCCCGGGTATGTCGAAGATCTGTATCTGGGCCCCCTGGTACTCCATCACACCAGGCACTATCTCAAGGGTTGTGAACTGGTACTCTCCCACCTTTGACTCCGCATTGGTGAGTTCGTTGAGGAGGGTGGATTTACCGACAGAGGGGAAACCTATGAGGACAACGGTGGAGTCCCCTGACTTTTTTATATGGAATCCCTTCCCCTTCCCTGAGGACGACCTTCGCTGGAGTGCCTCCTCCTTCAGGCGGGAGATCTTTGCCTTCAGTTTCCCTATGTGGTGTGCTGTGGCCTTGTTGTAGGGGGTCCTCTGTATCTCCTCTTCTATCTTTTTGATCTTCTCCTCGATATCCATAATACTCACATGAACATTGTTGAAGCTGGGCAGAATCAGTGTAATCATTCAATGTTCTCTAATCCACATTATTAAATATTTTCCCTTATAATTTTATATCATAAGATTCATAATATACCACGGTGATTTTATGAGGGTTGCGGACGTTATGGTTACAGATGTTGACACCATTGACATATCGGCCAGCCTTGAGGATGTTCTCAGAAACTATGTTGAGAAAGGTAAGGGGAGCTCGGTTGTTGTCAAGGATGGTGTCAAGGTGGGAATTGTAACCACATGGGACGTGCTTGAGGCAATTGCCGAGGGGGATGATCTTGGAGAGGTCAAGGTATGGGAGGTCATGGAGAGGGACCTTGTCACAGTCCCATCCAGGGCAACCCTGAAGGAGGCTGCTGAGAGGATGGTCAAGAACGTTGTCTGGCGCCTCCTGGTTGAGGATGATGACGAGATAATCGGCGTGGTCAGTGCAACAGACATACTCAGGGCCAAAATGGCCAAACGCTACTGAAAAATTGATTTTTCTCTTCAATCTACCTGACGGAATTTTTCTACTTGCTGATTTTATAAATAAAAAATAGGGTTATGCTGCTGTCCACAGCAGCACACCCGGTTCCTGATGGAGGAACTTAAAGGACGTCTGGTTGAATCCGCCCAGGAGGAACAGTTTCGTGAATACCGCGTCTTCCAGCTCCCTGTTCATTATCACCGTCGTGTACTGATTTCCGCTTCCAATGACAATGAGGCTGAGCTGGGCATTGCTGTCCACAATCTCATTCCTGACAAGGAGATTACCCTCGATTATTATGAGTTTATGGGGGTTAATCCTCTGAACGGCCCTGCTGTTGCCGATGGCTATCGTTGCATTTGTTGTATTGTCCCTCTTCTCTATGATTGTTCCAACCAGGTTGTCCTCCACCATGGTGTTGACGGTCTGGATCACTGTTGTGTTGTTCACGACCTGGGGTTTTGAACTTCCCATCGATGGATAGTAGCCGTACCTTGACCCTGTTTTCTTCTTGAAGTCCCAGGTACCGAAATATGTCCACCATGGGGCCTTCCCGAGCATGTCAGAGCTGAGTACAAGCACGAAGGGTTTTGGTTTTGATGGATGTGAGTATCTGAGCACACTGTCAGCCTCCTTCTCTGTGAGGCCGTAGCGTCCCGTCATAACTGCCCTGGCATCATCCCTTGAAAGTCCCAGGGTTGATGTCAGTATCTCGGCGGTTTTACCACTGTCGTGTGTATAGTTGTCGAGGGTTTCGTAGGCAAGGTCCCCGCTGGATGATAGCATTGTGAGTATACCCCTTGAGAGTGTATCGTTACTGGTTGTAAGCGCCTTACCGATCCAGTAAGCCCTTGGAGTGTTCTGTGAACCACCATCGAATGTAACTGGCCTGTCGGCTGCAACAGCAAAGAGGTGACCGAAGTCCCACCAGGACATGACCACGGTGTCCTTGCTGGTGTTCTTCTTGATCCACTCCATTGACTTCCACATCCCGTCATCTGTGCCAGGGACAACACTTGATGTCAGTGAATATGCTCCGCTCACAGATGGGGCCACCACTGCCAGGACAACAAGGGCCATCATGAAGGGTGCCCTCACCTCCGGCTTCCTGACCACGTATATGAATCCGGCTGCAATCACCCCTGCAAGGAGTTTAACGGCAACCGAGACACCGAAGGGCATTGTAATGGCAATAGCAGCCACAAAGGCAACCAGTGCAATGGATGAGGTTGTCTTTATGTTTTCCCTGAGGTATTCAACCAGGAATCCCGTGAATATCCCTGCAGAAAGTCCCAGGGGTATTGCAAAGGTTGGTATGAACCTTGAACCCTTTGTGACAGCGTATCCACTCATCACCAGCCACACGGCCATGAGGACAGCGTATAGGATATACCGGTGCCTCATTTCACTGTCGGAGGGCCTGGTCTTCTGCCTTTTAATGAATTTGCTCTTCTTGCCGGCCTTGAGTTTTCTGTCAGTTTCCTTAACCCTGACCTCAGGCTCCCGGTACTTCCACAGGAGGGCAGCGACACCGAGTATGCCCAGAATGAATACCAGAAGGCCACCAACACCACCAACAACTGATCCCTGCCCCGGCATGAATAGGTTCTTTGCCCCGGCACCTGTGGTTATGAATTCAGGCACCTGGAGCTCTGAAACTGAAACATACACGTTGGGGTAGGCTGTTGTCTGGGCCGTTGCCTGTATCTGGGTGGTGCTCACAAGACCCGTCACAGCACCAGCCAGGCTGGAAAATCCTCCGAATATGCCTATGAGAATCCCGCCACCCAGGAGGAGAATCAGGAGGGGGAATACCTCGCGCTGATGCAGCAGCCAGTCAACCTTACCTTCGAACTCCCTCTCGGGTTTCTCACCCAGAACGTACCTTGAGATCAGGGAGTAAACTATGATGAAGGCCACCAGAACGGCCAGATAGAATATGTAACCAACCCATGCAGCCGAGAATACAAGTATTGAAACTGCAGCTGCAAGCGCATAGGCTGTTTTCCTTTTCAGATCCACTGCAAGCATGCTCTCTGTGAAGAACCAGAACACCAGCAGTGGGAGCACGAAGTTGAACATATCAGTGTCAAAGAAACCTGCGTAGGTGTGGGCAACGTAGGTGGGGACCAGCCCAACCACCAGGGCCGCTGCTATGCCCCCATAGTCGTTGGTGATTCTCCTGACAAAGAGGTAGGCCGGGATTACGCAGAGGGAACCTATTAGGGCCCCCATCCAGAAAGCCACCTCCTTGAGGCTGAAGTCACCAAAGACGTTGGCCACCCTGTAGGCAGCGGATGTTACGTAAACTATGAGGGGAGGGTAATCAACGGGTCTTCCAGGGGGATAGTAGGAGTGCAGGTCGTAGGGTTTGCCATCGACAAGGGTATCCCCCATTATGCCCCTGGTGAGGTAATCCATTGTGAGCCTGTAGTTATAGTATGAGTCCATCTCACTGAAGTATGGCAGTCCATCAGAGTCCTTATAGAAGTCCTTTGCATCAGCAGGGACGCCTCCGATTTTACTGGCCTCGGCCCTTATATAGAATACCGCTGCGAACAGCAGTATAATTATTATTAAGGGCTTCAATTTCTCAATCAAATTTCTGATATCCATTTAACCGCCTCTTTACCTTAACTTGGTAATAAATTCAGGAACTTATGGATGATATATACCATTTAGTTCAGTTAACTTATAAACTTTGATCCGTCTCCAGGTTGAGGCAGTATTCCGGTGAAAATGTACTACGCACCTGGAACATCGTCAACCGAGCAGGTGAATCGACACCTGGGAAATCCCTTGCAGCCCACGAACTCACCATAACGCCCTGAACGTTTTATAAGATCAGATCCACACTCAGGACACTTACCAACGATTTCTTCACCTTCGGACTTTTTCTTTCCACATGCAGGGTCGAGGCAGGCCCTCTGACGTGGTCTGCCATATGATATCATGGGAAGGCCGCATCGTTCGCAGCGACTTTTAAGTACACTTGCCCCCCTGGGGAGCGAATACACTGTTCTACAATCAGGGTAGCCTGAACACCCCACAAAGGTGCTTTTATTTCTGGAGGAATATTTTATGACAAGGTTCCTGCCACATTCGGGGCATTCACCCACAACCCTGCTGTCCTGATAGGCCCTGTAGAGGTCCCTGCCTATGTCCTTCATGTTCCTCTCAATATCACTGAGGATGGATTTAACCTCCTCTATGGCCTCATCAACCACCCTATCCCGGCTTATCTTCCCTTCCATGATCTCCTCGAGTTCCCTCTCAAACTGTCTTGTGAGCTCCTCACTGGTTATCTTCTCACAGTATTTTGTGAGGGTGTCAATTATGTTCTCACCCAGGGGGCTCACACGTATCTTCTTACCCTCAATGTACTTCCTGTCATAAAGTTTGGCTATTATATCGGCACGGGTTGACTTGGTTCCAAGACCCCTCTTCTCCAGTTCCCTTATGAGTGAAGCCTCATTGTACCTGGCCGGGGGCTTCGTCTCCTTCTCTATGGCGGATACCTCCACAACGCCCATAACATCGCCCCTGGATATATCAGGGAAAACCTCATCTTCAATGCGGGTGTAGGGGTAGCTATCCATCCATCCCCTCTTGCTCACCCTCTTTCTTGAGAAACTGAACTCCTCTCCTCCTATTTCAAGGTCGACCCTCATTGTCTGCAGAACCGCATCCTCACCAAATACACTTATGAAACGATGGACGATGAGGTCATAGATCTTTCTTTCATCACCGGAAAGATCTGATGGGAGAAGACCTGTTGGGTGTATTGCGGGGTGTGCATCATCCACCTTTTTACCCTCGTGGGGTTTGAGGGGTTCACTGAGCCCTTCAATGTGCTCACCGAACCTGGGGTCCTCTGAAAGCCTGTCCAGTATCTTACGGTAACCTATGCTTTCAGGGAGTTTCTGGGATGATGTCCGGGGATAGGAGGTGTAACCCTCGGTGTAGAGGTTCTGTGCGATGGTCTGGGTCTTCTTGGGGCTGAATCCAAATACACGGTATGCCTCTGACTGGAGTGATCCGAGGTCAAAGGGCACAGGCGGTTTCCTTACGGTGTCCCTTACCTTCACGCTCCTGACCGAGGCATCGCTGCCACCACACCTCTCAAGGACCTCATCAACAAGGGGGCGCTGGAATATCTTACCCCTCCTGCTCTCTGCCACGATCCCTGATTCAAGTTCTGCCTGGATTATCCAGTAGGGGACCGGCTCGAATTCCCGTATCTCCTTCTCCCTTTCAACGAGTATCGCAAGGGTTGGTGTCTGAACCCTCCCTGCAGATAATTTAATGAAGCGGCTGGTTGTTTCTTTCACGGATTTCATGAGGGACCTGGAGATGTTCACACCGAATATGAAGTCAAGGATGTGCCTTGCAGCGCCACTGTCCACCTGCCCGCAGTCAAGTTCTATGGGGTTCTCATAGGCACTACGTATCTCCTCACCTGTGAGGGTTGAGAACTTCATCCTGACGGTTTTCTGGAGAGCATCCCGGCCGCAGCCATACCTGATGGCGTTGAAACCTATGAGTGTACCCTCTATGTCGTAATCACATGCATGTATGTAGCGGTCAGCGCCGGCAGCGAACTTTTTTATTACATTGAGGTAGTCCTTGACGTAGTTTTTCTTCTTATCAATCTCAGGAAGGGGTGCCCATTCAAGGTCAAAAAAGTGCTCATCCCCCGGTTTTCTCGGGCGAAGTGAATAGAGGTGTCCAACCGCCGATACAATGGTCACCCTTTTATTGCCTTCCCTGTATTCCCAGTAGGAAACCTTCCTGTACTTCTTTCTCTCTGCATCTGGAAAGAGTGCTCCTGCGATCTTCTCTGAGGATTTGGGCTTCTCACATATTATAACTTCGTGCATCTTACCACTCAGAATCGTCACCTGTAGAATCCATAGAAGTCACTGCAGTAACTGCACATTGGATACTTACCGTAATGATAATGGCTTGAGTCATCGGCGTTTATGTTGAACTTCTTATGGCATATGAAGCACACTTCTATTTTCTCTTCGTCCGAGGACTTCCCTTCACACATATATGATCCCCTAAACGATCCTGTGCTTCTGAAGAAGAAGGATTTCATCCTTTGTAAGCTTTTTACCCTCTTTGAATTTCTCATATATTTCACGGGCCCTCTCCTTTTCCTCAAGATCCCTTTCACGGGTGGCCCTTCTTCTGACATTTCTATTTTCTGATCTGAGGGCGTTTATCCGTTCGTTTATCCTCTTAATTTTGCCAAGAGTTGACTTGAATTCCTCATGTTTCTCTGAGGCCATCCTGCGGAATTCAAGAAATTTCTCATGGGCTTCATCAGCCTTCTTACGTATCTCATCAGTCTTTCTGAAGTACTCAAGCATCTCCTCATGATACTTCTGAGCCTCATCTGAAAGTGAGACCACCATCTCATGGTATTCCTCTGACTTCTTCCTGAGCTCAAGGGCCTTCTGCTTGGTCTCCTCATCCTCCTGGATCTTCATGAGCTTCTTACGTAGTTCATTGGCAGTTTTTACCAGCTCATTCTCCTTGTTAATGTCAAGGACCCTTGTTTCTATGATCTTATCTATACGCCTGATCTCATTCTCTATCTTTATCCTGTCACGCCCACCTGAGGACCACTCAAGCTTCTTTATCTCCTGGTTTATCTCATCCCTGAGCTTCTTGTTCTCTTCAACCTTTGCATTTATCTCATTACGTCTGTCCCTGAGTTCCACAGCCCTGTTGAGGGTTTCACGAAGTTCAGTGTTCAGTTTATCCCTGAGTTCCTTCATTTCACGGGCCTTTTTATTCAGCTCATCCCTTTCAGATGCCACGCCTGAGAGTTTCTCCTCGTATTCATTTTTAAGGTCCATTACCTCATCGTAGCCGAGTTTATCCAGCTTATCATCCACCTCAGAGATTTCCTCGATGATTGGCAATATTTTCCTCAGATCCCTTCCCTCAACCACGGCGTCAGCCTTCTTCCTGAGGGCTGGCTTTGCATTGAATGCTATACCCAGCCTGGCCGCCTGTATCATGGATATATCGTTGGCACCATCGCCAACAGCAACACATTCCCGGGTACTTATACCCTCACTATCGAGGATCTTACAGAGAACATCATACTTTGAGTTTTCCACAAGAGGTCCGCTCACTTCACCGGTCAGCACACCGTCCTCCTCATGGAGCGTGTTGCAGAACAGATAGTCAATACCAAGCCTGTCTCTGATGGGCTCGGCCACCAGGTCAAAGCTTCCACTTATAACCGCAACACGGTAACCCTTCTCCTTCAGGGCCCTGATGGTCTCCTCGGCACCCTCCATGAGGGGCAATTCATCTGCAACCGCCTTTATATCCTCAACCGCTGTTCCCTTGAGGAGCTTCACCCTCTCCCTTATGGAGGATTCGAAATCAATATCGCCCTGCATGGCCTTTTCGGTGATCTCCATTACCTCCTCCTGGACTCCAGCGATTTTCCCTATCTCGTCTATGGCTTCCCCATCAATAATGACATTGTCGAGATCGAAAACTACAAGTTTAATCAAAAATATCACCATTAAATCAGATCTAACTCGGCAAGCCTTGCCTTGGTCTTTTCAACTCCAAGCTTAGCGTCCTCAGCGCTCTTGGCACCTGTGCACACAACCTTCCCTGAACCAAAAAGCAGCAGGACAACCTTGGGTTCATCCAGCCTGTAAACAAGGCCAGGGAACTGTTCAGGTTCATATTCCGTGTTCTCAAGCCC
>NZ_CP113502.1:0-6464 GCF_026692625.1 Methanothermobacter sp. DP
CCCTCCGGTTGAACTATTGAAAACTGGAGGGGGGGCATTCTTAAAATCAATTGAAAATTATTGATTGTTTAATATTTAATCTGTAGTGAAAGCAGTAGGACTTAATATTACTGCAAATTATTCTATTTTTCCAGCAAAATAATCTAACCAAACGCACATACATTCATTATATTACGAAGTCAAATCATGGTACTGTGCCGATGTTATGGGGTTAATTGTTTATACTGTGACACACCATAGTTATATGATATGATCATAGGAGGTGGATTGTATGGCGATGGAGGATGTTGGCGTGCCATTCAGTAACAGGTTAACCAGGCAGGGGAACATTAAGGTGCCTGCTGACTTGAGGGATGCTTTGAAGTTGAAGCCTGGTGACCTCCTGGTGGTGGAGATCAAAAAAGTTGACAGGTCATAGTGACACTCACCCCCATTGGCGAGGCCTTTTTTAACTCTTTTTATGCTTTTACGGTTTTGCAGGGGGAATCTGGGGGTTTCCTGGTGGAGTACAGTGAACGGGTTAAGTTCAGGGAGCACCAGTTGAACACTCTGCAGTTGGAGGATCGGCGGGTGCTCAAAGAGATTTTGTTTGATGTTTGCCCTGATTGTGGATCTAAAAGATTCCGGTTCGACAGGAAGAATTATTACATTTATTGTCAGGGTTGTGGGGTTGTTTTATCAGCCCTGTACCCGTATAGTGCTGGTTTGCGGTTGTATCTGCCATGGGGGATACTATGAACAAATCCCCATGTACCCTCATGTACCCCTATGGTGGGTACATGTGGGGGAAGCCTTTTAACTCTTTTTATGCTTTTATGGTTTTGCAGAAAATCGCATTTACCCTATATCATCATATTGTCTCTTATTATCCCTTACAAAGGATAAAGATGACTATTTCAGGACGGTAAATGTTTTATATTCAAAAGAATCAGATATGTACATATGGGAGTTTGTAGAATGAGTTTGGGTGGGGTGTGCAATGCCAAGGAAACCCACCACCACCGCCTACAGGGAGTATTGAACCACCAACCCCTTGGGGTGTTGACCTCACACACAAGAGAGCCCATGGTGTGTTGGCCTCCCATGGAGTCCTGGTCTCCCATGGAGTGTTGGCCCCCAAGGAGGTGTTGGCTTTGAATTTTAGTATGCAACCCACAAGATATAATTCTTTCTATCACTGCCTCTATTCCCACAAGTTAACCATAGCCTCTATAATCCACACTATCCACTCATACTCATTCTGCAGAATAAAAGAGAGGTGAGAGTGTATGGTTAAGGTTAGGAAGGTTTTCTCTCTGGATCTGAGTATAGCCGAGGAATTCCAGAGGCACTCTGAGGAGTCCGGGAAGCCAATGTCCTGGATAGTCGAATACCTCCTCAGGGAATACCTCAGGAGTAAGAAGGATTCGAGGGGTGGCAACCACAACCACCCACCCCACAAGACCCACCTCCAAACACCACAGGGTATGACACCATCCGAGGTGACAACAAACAACAACAGTGGTGTGAACACCCACAAAGGAGGTGAACTGCATGGATAATTATGGTGAGAGTACAGATAAATATGTTCCCACCGATAAGGCTAAAGGCCCAGGCCATGGGATGATGGGTGGATAATGACTTATTCTTCGAATATGAGCAGGCTGGTAGGGTGATCAGGGCCTACCAGGATGACCAGGGCTACACTTACACCCT
The DNA here is from genome assembly GCF_026692625.1 of Methanothermobacter sp. DP. Lineage (NCBI taxonomy): Archaea > Methanobacteriati > Methanobacteriota > Methanobacteria > Methanobacteriales > Methanobacteriaceae > Methanothermobacter > Methanothermobacter sp. DP. Next base: position 1,696 of record NZ_CP113502.1, read on the forward strand.
CCACCGTGATGGGAGGGAAGTGTACAGGATGAAGGGGAAACGGATGAACCTCCATGACGCCCTGGAAACCGATGACCCTGAGAGGGCGAGGAAGATCATCCACGCCGTGATCGGCCCCGACCTGGAGGGCATCCTCGGGTCAGGTTTCAGTGAAGCAGAGGAGGAGGATGGACTGGTCGAGGAGATCCTCGAGATCCTCACCTACCCTGACACCGCACACCACCCACAAGAACCTGATGATGGTAACATCATCTCCTACCCCTACCATGGTGGCCTGGTCTTCATGGATGATGGGAGGCGGGTTATAGGTGTGAGTAATGAGGGGCACCTGGAGGATGCGCTCAGGGAATACGAGGTTATAGTGGATGGGTGTGCATCGACATCGATGAGAGTTACCTGTTACAGGATCCGAGCGGTGCGTTCCATTACACCCTACGAGTCCTCTCCCATCATGCACGGCCGATATGGGTTCTGAGTGAGAGGGGGCCGGGTCTATGAGAAGTTCAAGGAGAAAGGACTCATAGTCTCTGAGGGGTTTGCGGTCAGCGAACGCCCTGAGACCCTCCTGAACCATATGAAGCAGAGGCGGATCCTAACAGTCAGATACGGGTATGACAAGCCCGGATTGTACTGGGATGATGGGAGGATCATCAGGTGCACCTTAAACACCTCATATGATGATGAGGGCCTCAGGGAGGCCCTCCTAACCCTTGAGGAGTATATTGCTGATCTCCCGAAACCCCAGAGGGGTAAAGCATACTACCTGCTCCTCTATCCACCTCACAAGTCCCTTCGATTACATTAGGAGGGAGTGGGGTGAACCCACACACATCACACTCCTCTACGGGCCCCCGAGGACTGGTAAAACCAGCCTCGCCACGCTCATCGGATGCCTATGGAGGTTAAAGGATGGTTACAGTCAGATCAGCGGATTCGATGAGAGGACAGGCTACTATAGGAAGGGTGAGCATGCTGATACAGTCCCACGCCTCGCAGGTGAGATAGGGAAATGGACACTACCAACCCTGATAGATGAAGCAGAACCCTTACTCGAGGACAGGGCTCTCCTCAACATCCTCAAGGGGATAGTGGATAGTCCAACAGCACGAAAGACAATGTCACAGGACAACCTGGAGAGCAAAGAGTACCATGCACTCAGCACACCCATATTAACCATGAACGAACCACCAAAGGGTTTAACAAGCCACCAGGGACTCATCAGGAGACTGAAACTGATAGAATTCACTGAGGAGGATCAGCATGACGGGGTCAGGGCGGAGAACTTCATGAAGAAATGGGGTGTTAGTGAGAGGGGCCGGGTCAGGATGGATAGTCGGCTCTGGAGCCTCAGACACCTCGGAGGATGGATCATAGGGGCCATAATAGATGACCCCAACCTCCTATTAGAGGATAGGATCAGAGTCACGGAGGAACTGCTCAGGAGGGCCTACCTCACCGTAGACCTCGACTATGATGACAGCATACTCTCAGATATCAGATTATATGAGCCTTTGACCACTGAGGATGTTGCTATGGATGAAGTGGACAGGGTGAGGCTCCTGATCCATGAAAGGGTGAACAGGGAATCCAAAGTCCGCATCAAGAAGGTTAATGATGGGGTCTACAATGATGAGTACATGGACAGACCAGAGGATCGCTTCAGGGAGGTGGCCGGACACGAGCTGATCTCATGGTTGAAGTGGATGAGGATAAAGGATGAGGGGATGTACCTCATCACAAGGGACATCCTCAGGGACATCAGGGATGAACTTGGGTTTCAATGACACTCACAGAACTCAGCAGGAGACTGGATAAGGCAATCACAGACGCTGATGTTGAGTATACGAGTGCAAGAATCAGTGGGAAACTAATGAGGGTTGTGAGGATACCTGAGGAGGCGTTCCTGGATTGGGTGTTACAGAGGATCACAGACAAAAACTGAATGATAACCGAGACCACAACCAACATCAACATAGCCCTTTTTCACACCCCTTTTTTTTTTAATCACCTGTGGGGTTGGTTCACAAACCCCAGCACTGTTACATGACTGTTACATGACTGTTACATGACTGTTACATGACTGTACATGACTGTTCAAAACTGTTACATTGTTTGTAACAAACAACGATTTGTTACATAGTGTTACAAATGGTTTGTAACAAAAAAATCGATATAAAGCCTTATTTTCAAAAAAAAAGCCTTTATATTCATGTTACATTGTTACATTGTTACATGTACTTTTCTCTATATTCGTTTGAATGCACATATCTGTACATTAATGATCTTATATGATGCGTTTTCGTATAATATAGGTTTACCCGCTGTAACAATGTAACAATGTAACAACCTGAGATGGGGGTCTCAGGTTGTGATGGTCTGGGTGGTGGTGACAGTACTGTGCGAGTATTATGTGAGTAGTTGCCCGGCAATCACATCCCCTGCAGTGGCCGGGAGGAGCCCCATCAATCCACTGCAGGGTTCTGTTCCCCTTCAGGGTGATAGTACTGTGTGAGTAAGGTGTAAGTAGGTGGATGGACAAAGATAACAAGTAATAGGCTGTGATGGTGGCCTTTATGGGTTCGTATAGTGAGAGGATACGGCGCCTTGAGGGGAGGTACCGTAACGGGAGTAAATCTGAGTGGAGGCGGGGCGAGTACAAGGCCTTCCTCGACAAGGTGAAGGATAAGCCACCACTCAACGATTCAATAGCCCGTAGGGTGGAGTGGCTGATAAACAATGTTAATTTGAAGGATCTGCATGGGAATGCGGGTTACGAGGCGATTATTAATTGTCTATTACATGTGCAGGGAGGATGGGAGGAACCTCCCACTGGACAGGTATAGTGTCTTCAAGGAGTATGGTGTTGATGAGAAACTTGTGATTACAGTGGTGTCCAACCTCCTCCGGTGGTACAGGTCGAGGGAGCCGACCTGCAGGGGCCATGCTAATATGACTGGTTGATCTGGGGATTGGCCCCAGAACACTGGATAAAAAAATCTAAAAAAATCTAAAAAAATCAAAATAAAATTCCATTCTCCGGGGGAGTGGGTTCCCCCATCAAGTCCTGTAACCTGAGAATACAAAAAAATGCAAATAAAAGCAAAAAAAATGCAAATAAAATTTGGGGTGGCAGGGTGGAGTAGAGGTGGAGTATTTTGATAGTGTTTTGATAGTGATTCCATCCACCTGGAGTGTCATCCCCCACCATCACAGGCCCCCTGCAGGCCAAGGGGCACCTGATGTGGCGTGTTCCATGGTGGAGTAAAGTGTAGTAAAACTGTAGTCTTGTTTAGTTGTGTTGTGCTGTTTTGTCTCCTGCAACCTACATTGCAGGGATCGTATATTACACCTATTTTTACAATTTTTCAGGGTCTACATGTATATGGGGTGTGTTTTTCTGGGTGTTTTGTGTGTGTTCCTGTGGCTGTAGTGACACTTTACTTCGGTATATCATTATATGACGGACATTCAGTACAACGGACTTATGCTTATTTTCTTTACTATTGGGCTTATCCATTTTAATTTCTCCATTAAAACCTATTATAAGATAATAATTAATTATCCTTAAAAAAGAAAAGAAAGAAAAAGTAGGAAGTCGATTTTGGCTTATAATCCTGCTTTGTTCACTATAGTATCTGCAACTTCTTCAGCACTTTTAAATGGAAAATCATCAGCAGTAAGTACTTGTCCAGCATCAGATGCTTTTAATTCTACATCTCCAGATTTACAAGTAGTATCTGGACCGTTTGGAAGCGCTGCCATTAGTTCTTCTGGTGAATTTATTGGGAAATCGGCTCCTGCTAATGCTTCTATAATTTGTCCACGAATATCTTCTTTAACTCCCATTTTCACATCTCCATTAAGTTTTTAATTTCAAATATAACTATGTTTATTAGAAATATATACTAAACCGTCATTAAAATGTACTAAGTACAGTTTTATACACAAATATGACTTAAAAGGTCAAGAAAGAAACCTTTAATACTATCTAAATCAATAAAATAATTTATGGAAAATCTAAATAAAATGGATAATCCTGAATTCTATGATGCCCGAATGAAATTAGAAGCTATACATCAGGATATCAAGCGTTTGATGGAAAAATCTAATCAAGAATACCTTGATTTAATGCTAAGCAACTTAAAAAAGGATATTTTGAATTCAGTATCTGTTTATATTTCTGATGATATTGAAAATGATTTAGAACAAAATATGGTTAATCCCTGTAAGATGCGGGAAACCTGTAAAGAGAAATTTAACGGATTTCTACAAAATAATTCTAAACTTATAAAACAGGAAAACATGTTTCCAAAGAAATTATAGAAGAGAAAAGAGAGGAATTAGATGAAATAAGGAAAAGTGCTCCTTTTGATAAATGTGATATTTGTTTTAAGGAAGTAGACTCACTATTTGATAAGCAAATAAATCTAATTGGCTCTCTACAAATATATGACAATAATAAAGAGGATAAAACTGAGATATCTTCTATTCCTGAAGAAATTATGGTTAAGAGTGTTCTTGAACCTATTTCTAATAAACAGAGACTTCAAATTCTTAAATCTATGGCCTCTGAAACCATGACATTCACTGCTCTTTCAGAACTTACAGGGCTTCGTGGTGGTAATTTACTTTTCCACATACAAAAAATTACTTGAAAGTGACTTGATATTGCAGCGTCATGAACGTGGAGATTATATGATTACTGAAAAAGGATATAATCTACTCATAATGCTCAGTAATTTTAAAAAAAATATTTGAAAAAAATAATC